>NZ_JBVAXX010000003.1:159771-336645 GCF_055419565.1 Mycobacterium sp. IDUB_5 | reverse complement strand
TCAATCAGACACCGCGTGACGACAAAACCTCTGCGCGGAGGGCCCTTGCGAACGCAATAGAGTGGGGCGGGGTCGACAGGGGGGACGTACACGTGGGTGACAGCGATGCGGAGAACCGCGCCGTGGCACTGGATGCGGCGTTGATGGAGCTGCAGCAGTGGGGCGTGGACCGGTTCAGCATCGAAGGTGTCGCGCACCGATGCGACCTCGATCCCGACCTGATCCGCCAGTCGTGGCAGAGCTCCCAGGATCTGATGGTCGACGCGCTGTTGAGCTCCACCTCCCTTCGGATCGGCACGCCGGACACCGGCAGCCTCGCGGGAGACCTGTGTGAGCTCGCGGAATCGGTGGGTGTCTATCTCAACGATTCCGTCGGCCGCCGCATCGTCCGGATGCTCGTCATCGACAGCAAGTCGCACACTGTCGACGACGAGACCCGGCGGCTGCTCTGGAGCCGGCACCTCGCGATGATGGAAACCATCGTCGAGCGCGCGACCGTCCGCGGCGAGTTCCGCACCGAGGTCCGACCCATCACCGTGCTGCAGTTGCTCGTCTCACCGTTGCAGACCTGTGCGCTGTACACCAGCGCGTCAGTAGACCCCGACTATTGCCGCACGATCGCCGATCTGGTCACGCGCGCGGTCAGTACCGAGAGCTGATCAGCCGCCGTGGATGTCCAGACCGTGGGCGGCAGCGAAGGCGAGTGCCTGTTCGATGTCGATCTTGGCGCCGCGTAGCGTGGCCGTCGTCCAGAATGTCGGATCGGCGCGCGCTCCTCGCAGGTCTGCGTCGTCCAGGCGCGTGCCCTGCACCCTCGCCCCCGTCAGGTCGGTGCGGGCCAGCACTGCCTTGCGGAGATCGGCTCCGACGAGACTCGCCTCACGGAGGCGGCAGTCCGACAAATCGACCGTGCGGAGGTCGGCTCCGCCGAGCACCGCGAGTGTGAAGTCGCATTCGACCAGCGTCACGGGCCGGATCCGGCATTCGACGAATGTGGATCCGAGAAAGCTGCAATGCCGAAAAGTGCTGTGCCACAGTGAGGTACGCCGAAAGGTGCAGTTCCGGAACGCGGAGCCGACGTGCTCGGACTCCGACAGGTCGACTCCGGAGAAGTCGCAGCCGTCGAAGACGACCCGCTCGGTGCGCCACCGGCTGAGATCGTCGTCGCGGAAGTCCTCGTCGGCGAATTCGTGGTCGGTCGTGTCGTCCATCGCGGTCAGCCGGCAGGCGCCAACCGGCTCAGCGCGTACTCGGTCACCGCGATCAGCGCCGCCTTCGTCGATTCCCGACTGCGGGCGTCCACGGTGATCAGCGGCACGTGATCGGGCAGCGCCAGCGCGGTCCGCACCGCGGACAACGGATGGCGCGGCGCCCCGTCGAATTCGTTGACCGCCACCAGGAACGGCAGGTCGCGGGCTTCGAAGAAGTCGACCGCGGCGAAACTGTCGTCCAGCCTGCGGACGTCGACCAGGATGATCGCCCCGATCGCACCGCGGATCAGGTCGTCCCACATGAACCAGAACCGGCGCTGTCCGGGGGTGCCGAACAGATAGAGCACCAGGTCCTCGCTGAGGCTGATGCGACCGAAATCCATCGCAACCGTCGTCGTGGTCTTGTCGGGTAGTCCGGCGAGTTCGTCGACCCCCAGTGAGGCGTCGGTCAGCAGCGCCTCGGTGCGCAACGGCACGATCTCCGACACCGCGCCGACGAAGGTGGTCTTGCCAGCACCGAACCCGCCGGACACGACGATCTTCGTCGAGGCGGCCCTGGAGTGCGCAGACCTAGAGTGCTCGGAGCCCACGCAGCGTCCTTCCGATCAGATCCCGTCGCTCGTCGACCGTCGCCGTCGTCGACAGGGTGTCGTGCACGGTGACATAACCCTGCACCACCAGATCACCCACGACGACCCGCGCCACGCCGAGAGGGAGACGCAGATGCGCGGCGATCTCGGCGACCGACGGCCGACCGGCGCACACCGACATGATCTGTGCCCGCACGTCGGCGCTCGGCCAGTCCCACGGGGGCGGCGGCGTCGCAGGCCCCACCGGGGCTTCCCACGGCAGATCGACCCGCGCGTCGGTGCGGCCCGCGGTCAGCGTGTACGGGCGCACGAGGCGGGGCCCCGGGTCCTCTGTCATCGGCCGGTCACGAGCGCAACGGGTCCCGGCGCGGCGAGGCGACCGCGGCGCCCACGCGCTCGACGAGGATCGCCATCTCGTAGCCGATCTGGCCGATGTCGGCGCCTCGCGCGGCCAGCGCGGCGAGGTTGGAGCCGTCACCCACCCGCATCAGAAGCAGATAGCCGTTCTCCATCTCGACGACCGACTGCAGCACGTATCCACCGTCGAACAGCTGTGCGGCGCCGGCCGACAGGCTGGCCAGCCCCGAGGCGACGGCAGCCATCTGGTCGGCCCGCTCGGTCGGCATGTGCTCGCTGGCCGCGGTCAGCAGGCCGTCGGCCGAGACGAGGATCGCGTGCGACACCCCCGGCGTCTCCCGGGCGAACCGTGCCACCAGCCGGTCGAGCGTCTCAGTCACCTGTGTCCTCTCGTTCGTCGCGGGCATGCCGACGCCCGGCGGCGACCCCGCCGAAATGGTTGGCGATGCCGGCGCGGACCGCGTCGGGATCGCGGACCGCGCGGCCGCCGTCCCCGGCGTCGGTCTGCGGGGCCGCGCCGGGAACCAGCCGGGCGCCGGGACGTCGGATGGGCAGCCCCTCGGCGGTGCGCTCCTGCACCGGGGCGGCCTGGGCAGCGGCCGCGGCGGACCAGCCGTGGTCCCAGACGGTCTGCCAGTTCAGGTCGGTGCTGTGGGACAGCTCGTGCGGGTCGACGAGCCATTCGGAGAGCATCGTCTGATAGATCGCGTCGTCGTCGGAGTCGTCCCTGGCGTGCCGCGCGCGGGTGTGGCCGTTCTGGGGTGGAGCCACAGCGACGGGGGCGGGCGCCGGTGTCGGTGCGGGTGCAGGCATCGGAGCGGGTGCCGGCGCTGGCGGGGGTGCCGGCATCGGAGCGGGTGCCGGCGGGGGTGCCGGCGCGGGCGGGGGTGCTGCCAGCAGTTCGGCCGGTACGTACACCCCGGCGGTGGTCCCCGACGACGGGCGTCCGGCGACGGTGCTGCGCAACCGCACCACCAGGCCGTGCTGGCGGGCGAGGCGGCCCGCCACGAACAACCCCATGTGGCGGGCGGTGTAGGGGTTCACCTCGCCACCCGACTGCAATCGGGTGTTGGCAACCCGCAGATCGGATTCACTCATGCCCAGGCCCGCGTCGGCGACCTCGAGCACGAGGCCACCGTTTCCGGTGTGTACCGCAGAGACACGCACGGGAGCGCTCGGCGGCGAATACCGCAGCGCGTTGTCGAGGAGTTCGGCCAGTAGATGCACGAGGTCACCGGCCATCGCGCCGGCCACCGCGCTGTCGGGCAGCCCGTCGGCGTCGACCCGCTGATAATCCTCGACCTCGGACGCTGCGGCGTGCACCACGGCGACGACGGGGACGGGCTCGGCGTTCTCGCGCGGGATGCGGGCACCGGCCAGCACCATCAGATTGGCCCCGTTGCGGCGCATCCGAGCCGCGAGGTGATCGAGGCGGAACAGGCTCTGCAGCCGGTCGGCGTCCTCTTCGTCGTTCTCCAACTCATCGATGACGGCGAGTTGCTGATCCACCAGCGTCCGGTTGCGACGGGACAACGTCTCGAACATGTCGGTCACCTGCATCTGCAGCCGCGCCTGCTCGGCCGCGAGGAGAACCGCCTGCTCGTGCAGTTCGTCGACGGCGTGCGAGACCTGGCCGATCTCTTCTGACGTCGGCGCCGCGAGCGGCGCGATGGTCGGCGTCTTCCCGTCGGTGCGCGCCTGCTCGACCTCTCGTGCCAGATCCTCGTGCGCCACCCGCAACGCGCTGTCGCGCAGAGTTCGCAGCGGCCGCACCAGGCTGCGCGCCACCAGGGTGACCAGCAGCAGCGCAATCAGGATCGCCGCGCCGACGATCGCGGCATCGCGCAGGCCAGCGGTACGGGCGGCGGCGGCCTGATCCGTGACTGTCGCGGGGATGGTGCGGGACGTGTCGGTGATGATGCCGTCGGCGATGCCGCGGGTGATGCGCTGCGACGCCAGCAGATCGGGGTTGCCCGCAAGGGCCACGCCGGGGTCCGACAGCAGCGACATCCGCTTGACCATTTCCGATCGCAGCGACGCCGCCGCGTCGGTGGAGCCGCCGAGGTAGGCGCCCATCGCGGCCACCGTCGAAGGTTCGGTTCCGGCCAGCGTGATCATCGACGAGCGCAATTCGGGCTCAGGCAAATCTGCGCCGCGGTCGACGAGCATCTGCTGCATCGTCATCTGGCCGCGTGCACCGATCGCGCGGGCGAGCGCCTCGCCCGCTTGTCGTACCGACTCGTCGTCTCCGGCCACCAGACCGGTGATCGCGGTCTCGGCGGTGATCAACAGCGGCGCGTACGTCATCACCCGGGAACGCAGATCGTTGCCCCCCGAGGTGGACTTCGCGACGAGATCCCGCCCGAAGTCGAGCAAGGTGTTGGTAGCCAGGCGGACTGCGTCGTCGACGTCGGTTCCGGCCAGCTCGCGCTGCAGATCAGCGGCTTGCGACTCGAACGCGGTGACGGTGGCGGGCACGTCGCCGCCGTCCGTGGCGCTCACCAGCACCGCTTCCACGGAAGCCAGGTACCGCCCCACCGCGGGCACCATGTCCGCGCGAGCGGCCGCGACCCGCAGATTCTGTGCGGCCGAGTTTGCGGCGTGAATGCGCAATCCACCGAATATGCCGGCCAACAGCAGCGGCACGACCACGATGGCCAGGACCTTGACGCGGACAGGCCAGTTGGACAGCGCCCACCGAGGCGGCCGCTTGATCGGGGATCGAGCGTGGGTCATGAGGCTTCCTGCTGATGGCGCCCTCGTCGGGGGGCGTGAAGCGCCTGGCGAATGCGCTGAGTATGCCAGCCCGGTCATCGGGTCGCCAGAGTTAGACGCACGGGTGCAGAAACAGCAAAGGAGACGGCGCCGAGTGCGTTGTGGGCGTTGCGATTTCGTTTCTGACCCGTTGCGTGTCAGAGGGTGAAGCAGCGCCGATCTGCGGGCACAATCGAAGGTGACCTACTGGAGGAGTAGCAATGACCCACAATGGCGTGGAGATGGCACTGCTCGCCGATGCGTCCGAAATCGGCGACTCACCCCTGATGCGAGCGATGAGCAGCGAGATGGTCGACATCGACACTCTCGAAGGCCTGATCTCGATCGCGAGCTACGAGACCTGCCTGGACTGACACCCGTTTACCCTGCCAAGGGTGTTCCGGGTGATGTTCTATTCGCCGCGTATCGCGCCCAACACGGGCAACGCGATTCGCATGGTGGCCGGCACCGGGTGTGAACTGCACCTGGTCGAGCCGCTGGGCTTCGATCTGTCCGAGCCCAAGCTGCGTCGCGCCGGGCTCGATTATCACGACCTGGCGTCGGTGACGGTGCACGCCGATCTGGAATCGGCGTGGTCGGCGGTGATGCCGGCAAGGGTGTTCGCGTTCACCGCACATGCCAACGTGCCATTCGCCGACATCGCCTACCAACCCGGTGACGTACTGCTGTTCGGGCCGGAGCCGACGGGTCTGGATGCCGAGACCCTGGCCGACCCGCACGTCACCGCCCGGGTGCGCATCCCGATGCTGGACGGACGGCGGTCACTGAACCTGTCGAACGCCGCCGCCGTCGCCGTGTACGAAGCGTGGCGTCAGCACGACTTCGCAGGCAGCATCTGACTCATCGGGCCTGAGTCACCACGTATCCCAGTGGGTGAGCCGCTCGGCGGGCAGCCGCTTGGCCTTCTTGAAGTCGGTGCCCTTCGTGTAGGCAATCGGGAAGAGCCCGGCCTGGCTGTAGGAGTCGAACGGGATGCCCAGCAGTTCGGCGGCCTGACGCTCGCCGTCACCGAGCAGATGCAGCGTGGTCCAGGCCGAGCCGAGCCCCCGCGAGCGCAGCGCCAGCATGAAGCTCCACACCGCAGGCAGCAGCGATCCCCAATAGCCCGCACTGGCGCCCGACACGGTGTCTTTGGGCTTGCCTTCCAGGCACGGGATCAACATGACCGGGGCCTTCTCGAGGTTCTCGTTGAGGTAGCTCGCGGAGTCCATCACCTTCGGCGCCCGCTCGTCACGCTCGTCGCCGTAGGTGGGCTTCTCGGCGTTCAGGTACGGCGTGGCGTTGGTGCGGTAGATCTCGGCCAGCGCGAGCTTCTTGTCGGGATCGGTGACGAAGACCCACTGCCAGCCCTGGCTGTTGCTGCCGGTCGGCGCCTGCAGCGCGATGTCGAGGCATTCCATCAGCACGTCGCGGGGCACGGGCTTGTCGAAATCGAGGCGCTTGCGCACCGAGCGGGTCGTGGTCAGAACGTCGTCGGCCGAAAGGTTGAGTGTCATTGTGCCGAGGGTACATTCAGCGGAAATCGCGGGACGTCGACCGCACCCGCAGACTCAGCGGACCGATCCGGTCGGCCACCACGGTCACCGCCCCGGTGGCGTTCTGCACGATGCCACGCACCACCAGCGCCGCTGCGGTCTGCGCCACCCTGCGGTGCCTAGCCCATACCGCGGGCATGCACAGCACGTTGACCATGCCGGTCTCGTCCTCGAGGTTGACGAACGTCACCCCCTGCGCCGTCGCGGGCCGCTGCCGGTGAGTCACCGCACCGGCGACCAGGACGCGGGTGCCGTCGGGCACCGACAGCAGCTGATCGGCCGGCACGACTCCCATCGCCTCGAGGTCCTCCCGCAGGAACTCGGTCGGATACCGGTCGGGCGACACCCCCGTCGCCCAGACGTCGGCGGCGGTCAGCTCCAGCTCCGTCATCCCCGGCAGCGACGGGACGTGGGACGACGATCCCACCCCGGGCAACCGGTCGGGACGCTCAGCGGCGGCCGCCCCGGCCGCCCACAACCCCTCCCGCCGGGTGATGCCGAAGCAGCCCAGGGCACCGGCGGTGGCCAGCGCCTCGGTCTGCGGCACGCTCAGCTGCACCCGCCCCGTCAGGTCGAGCAGCGAGGCGAACGGGCCGCTGTCCCGCTCGTCGACCAGCCGCTGCGCGAGGTCGTCACCGATGTGCCGGACACTGCCGAGCCCGAGCCGCACCTCGGTCCCCGCGTTCTCCAGCGTGGCGTGGGCGAGACTGGCGTTGACATCCGGGCCGTGCACCACCACGCCATGACGACGGGCGTCGGCCACCAGTGACTGCGGCGAGTAGAAACCCATCGGCTGCGCACGCAGCAGCGCGGCGCAGAACGCCGCCGGGTGATGCAGCTTGAACCACGACGAGTAGAACACCAGCGAGGCAAAACTCAACGAATGGCTCTCGGGGAAACCGAAATTCGCGAACGCCTCAAGTTTCTCGTAGATCCGCTGCGCCACGTCCCCGGTGATGCCGTGCACCTCGGCCATCCCGTCGAAGAACCGGCCCCGCAGCCGCCGCATCTTCTCGGTCGAACGTTTAGAGCCCATGGCGCGACGCAACTGATCAGCCTCGGCAGCCGAGAAGCCCGCACAGTCCACGGCCAGCTGCATGAGTTGCTCCTGGAACAGGGGCACCCCCAACGTCTTTCGCAGCGCCGACTCCATCGACGGATGGTCGTAGGTGACCTCTTCCTCACCGTTGCGCCGCTTGATGTAGGGGTGCACCGAGCCGCCCTGGATCGGGCCGGGCCGGATCAACGCGACCTCGACCACCAGGTCGTAGAACATCCGCGGCTTCAGCCGGGGCAGCGTGGCCATCTGCGCGCGCGATTCCACCTGGAACACCCCGACCGAGTCGGCGCGCTGCAGCATCTCGTACACCGCGGCCTCGGACAGATCCAGCGCGGCCAGATCCACGACGATGCCTTTGTGCTCGGCGACCAGGTCGATGCAGTAGTGCAGTGCCGAGAGCATGCCCAACCCCAGCATGTCGAACTTCACCAGACCGATGGCCGCACAGTCGTCCTTGTCCCACTGCAGGACGCTGCGGTTCTCCATGCGGGCCCACTCCACCGGACACACGTCGGCGATGGGACGGTCGCAAATCACCATGCCCCCGGAGTGAATTCCCATGTGCCGCGGTAGATTCGAGATCTGCTGCGCCAGATCGATGACCTGCTCGGGGATGCCCTCCACGTGGGTGACGTCTGCCAGGTTGCCCCACTGACTGAGCTGCTTGCTCCACGCATCCTGCTGACCTTGCGAGAAACCGAGCGCGCGCGCCATGTCGCGGACGGCACTGCGCCCGCGGTAGGTGATCACGTTGGCGACCTGTGCGGCGTACTCCCGGCCGTAGCGCTGGTAGACGTACTGGATGGCCTCTTCGCGCAGATCGGATTCGATGTCGATGTCGATGTCCGGTGGACCGTCGCGGGCAGGCGAGAGGAACCGTTCGAACAGAAGGTCATTGGCCACCGGATCGACGTTGGTGACCTTCAACGCGTAGCAGACCGCCGAGTTGGCCGCTGACCCCCGGCCCTGGGACAGGATGTCGTTGTCCCGGCAGAACCGCGTGATGTCATGTACCACAAGGAAATACCCTGGAAAATTCAACTGTTCGATGATCCGCAGTTCGTGCTCGATCTGGGCATAGGCACGCGGTGACCGATCGGGTGGGCCGTAACGCTCGCGCGCCCCCTGCATCACCAGGTGCCGCAGCCAGCTGTTCTCGGTGTGGCCGGCAGGCACGTCGAAGGGCGGCAGCTGCGGCGCGATGAGCGCCAGGCCGAACGCGCACTGCTCACCGAGTTCGGCTGCGGCACTGACAACCTCGGGGCAGTGGGCGAACACCCGGGCCATCTCCTCCCCCGAGCGCAGATGGGCGCCTCCGAGCGGGGCAAGGTATCCCGCGGCCTCGTCCATCGAGTGCCTGGCCCGGATCGCCCCCATCGCCATGGCGAGCCTGCCCCGGCCCGGCTCGGCGAAATGTGCGCCGGTGGTGGCCACGACACCCACCCCGAACCGCGGCGCCAGCGCCGCCAACGCGGCGTTGCGTTCGTCGTCGTGGGGATGTCCGTGGTGGGTGAGCTCGACGGTGACCCGGTCGCGGCCGAACCGGTCGACCAGATCGGCGAGCGCGGCCGCCGCGGCCTCCGGACCGCCGGAGGACAGCGCTTGGCGCACATGACCTTTTCGGCATCCGGTGAGGATCTGCCAGTGCCCACCTGCGGCCTCGGTCAGCGCGTCGTAGTCATAGCGCAGCACGCCCTTCTCCCCGCCGGCCAGGTGGGCCGCGGCCAGCTGACGGGACAGCCGTCGGTACCCCTCCGGCCCTCGTGCCAGCACCAGCAGGTGCGGCCCCGGCGGGTCGGGATCGTCGGTGCGACTGCCCCCTCCGAGGGACAGTTCGGCACCGAACACGGTTGCCATGTCGAGCTCCCTGGCCGCCTCAGCGAACCGGACCACCCCGTACAGGCCGTCGTGGTCGGTCAGCGCGATGGCCCGCAGACCCAGCCGAGCCGCCTCCTCGACGAGTTCCTCGGGCGTGCTCGCACCGTCGAGGAAGCTGTAGGCGGAATGCGTGTGCAGTTCGGCGTACGGCATGGACGAACGCGCACCGGCATGCGCTTCCGGCGGCTGGTACTCCCCCCGTTTACGCGACCAGGCCGGGCTGTCGCCCCCGTCTCCGACCTGCGCGTCGATGGGCCAGCCGGCACGGCGCGGCTTGCTGTTGAGGACGCGCTCCATCTCGCCCCAACCCGGCGGACCGTTGTGCCATCCCACCCGGGCAGTCTATCGAACATCCGTTCGATGCGTCAGGCGATCCTGCCGTTGCCGGGCTGCGGCTCGTCGTCACCGTCGGGGTCTTCGTCCAGAGTCGGCCGCAACACGTAGCGAACCTGGTTGCCGCCTGCCATGCGGGCTTGCTCGATCGCCTGGTTGGCTATGGCGATCAGCTTGTCGAGCACGTCGTCGGGCGGCTCGGCGGCCAACGGCGGCAGCGGCGTGCACACCACCCCGATGCTGGCGGTGAGCCGCTGCGGTGTCGCGGAGATCGCACCGCGAATCCGCTCGACCAATGGCGAGGCGTCGGCGGTGGTGAACGTGTCGGCGATCAGGAAGTCGTGGTCGGAGACATGCGCGACGATCGCGTTGTGCCGCACGGTCTCGCGCAGGGCCTGCCCGACCGAGACGCGGGCACGGTTGCCGCCGCTGGCCCCGCTCAAACCCAGCAGCAGCGAGAAGCTGTCGATGTTCACCGCGACCACGACCAGGTATCTGTCGTCGCTGCGGCTGCGCGAGGCGAGCAGTGTCGCGACCGCGTGATAGAACGCATCGCGGTGCAACAGCCCGGTCAGTTGCTCGATGTCGCCGTGGTGGGTCTCGGGTTGGATCAGCGCGAGCATCGCCCGGCACGCGAACGCGACGAACACGTTGAGCAACACGATGATTCCGGCCGCACATATGGCCAGCGCGGGGTCGCCGACCGCGACACCGATGATCAGCACACCGAGCGTCACCGCCCCCATCGACCAGACCACCGCCAGCAGGCGCGGCGTGTGGAAGCTGACCACGAACGCCGTCAGCACCGCGTAGTTGGCCGCCCCGGTCAGACCGACCACGGGGTTTGTCTGGATCAGGACCGATACCCCGATGGCCACCGAGGCGACCAGCACGCAGAGCAGCGACTGCGCCCGTGACGGCCAGTGCGCCCGCAGCCACAGCGTCGACAGGGCGAAGCAGAAGACCGCGATGACCACGGTGGCGATACGCCCCGCCGGCGTCTGGGGGCCTGCGGGGCTGGCGAGCAGCCCGAGTGGCAGCACGCCGAGACAGGCGATACACAGGGCGACCAGCCGGCAGGTGGCGGTCTGCATACCCCGGGCCGCGAGGATCGCAGTAAACCAGTAGAAGTGGTCAGAACCCCACAGCGCAGCACCGACTGCGCCGAGCCGCGAACCTCGCAAACGGTCAAGCATGCGCCCACCCTCGTCGAGTTGTTCTGCGGCTCCGGTCACACCCCCCACCCACAGGCGAAGATTACCAGCGCAGCAAATACTTGCCCACCCTAATGAATGCGACGGGGTGCCGAGACCGCGTCAGTCGACGAACTCCGCCTCGCCGTCCTCGAGAACGAGCCTCGCGTTGGATCCGTCCGGGCCGGCCGCCTCGGTCCGGAAGACCGCGCGCCCGGGTCCCGACCGCCAGATCGACGTCGTCAGCGTTTCGCCCGGGAACACCGGAGAGGTGAAGCGGGCCGAGATCGCCGTGACGCGGGTGGCATCCCCCGCCCCGAGCTCCGCGACGAGCGCGCGTCCGGCAACGCCGTAGGTGCACAGTCCGTGCAGGATCGGTTTCGGGAAACCTGCCAATCCAGCAAACCACGGATCGCTGTGGAGGGGGTTGCGGTCGCCGGAGAGCCGGTACAGCAGCGCCTGGTCTTCCCGGGTGGGCAGAGCGACCGTCGCGTCGGGGTCGCGAGTGGGAATCTCCTCCGCGGCGGGCCGCGTTCCTGGCTGACCGCCGAAGCCGCCCGCACCGCGGATCACCAGCGTGGTCAACGTCTCGGCGACCGCGGCGCCGGTGGCCGGATCACTGCCGGTTGCCTTGAGCATGACGATGGCGTTCTTGCCCTCACCTTTGTCCTGGATGTCGGCGACCTCGTTGACGACGCTGAGCTCGCCGGCGGCAGGCAGCGGTGCGAACAGGCGGACGCTCTGCGAGCCGTGCAGCAGCTTGGAGAAGTCGAATGATCCGATGGCCCCGGCCGCGGCGAACGGCGAGCACGCGATCACCGCGTAGGTGGGGAGCACCTGTTGGGCGATGTCGTGGCTGTTCTCGGTGGTGAACGCCAGGTCCGCGGTGCCCGCTCCGACGCCGAGCGCGTAGAGCAGCGTGTCGCGGTCCTTCCAGCGGAAGGTCTGAGGCGGGGTGGTGACGCCAACGGCGTTCGGATCGATGGGCATGAATCATTCCCTATGCCATGGCGGTACGGCTTGGCAAGCCTTCCGGCCTGCCCTCGACGCGCCACCGGACGCGTCTTCTGTGACGATGATCCGATGGCCGACGCAGAACCGGACTTCACGTGGTTGCCCGACCTCGCTCTGCGCACTCTCGGTGGCGCAGTGGTCTGGGCCAACGATGACACGTTCGCCGAGAAGGAGAACTTGATCAACCCGGGCCCTGCCTCCTATCGCCCCGCCACGTTCGGGCACAAGGGGCAGATCTACGACGGCTGGGAGACCCGACGCCGGCGCGAGCCCGGCCATGACGAGGCGATCGTTCGTCTCGGGGTGCCCGGGGTGATCCGCGGCGTCGTGGTCGACACGGCGTTTTTCACCGGCAACTACCCGCCGGAGGTCTCGGTCGAGGCCGTCGAGATCGACGGCTACCCGACCGCGGAGACGTTGGCGGCCGCCACCGACTGGACGACGATCGTGGAGCGCGCCAAGGTGTACGGCGACACCCGCAACACCTTCGAGGTGTCCTCGTCGAAGCGGTGGACGCACGCCCGGTTGAGCATCTATCCCGACGGCGGGGTGGCGCGCTTCCGCGTGCACGGGGAGGGCCGCCCGGACCCCCGGTACGCCGACGTGCCCGGCCTCGACCTCGCGGCGCTGGAGAACGGCGGGCTGGTGCTCAACTGTTCGAATCGGTTCTACAGTTCGCCGCAGAACCTGATCTTTCCCGGGGTCGCCTCGGTGATGGGCGACGGGTGGGAGACAGCGCGGCGGCGCGACGACGGCAACGACTGGGTGCACCTGCGGTTGGCCGGCCCCGGCGTGATCGGCATGGCCGAGGTGGACACCAGCTACTTCGTCGGCAACAGCCCCGGCGCGGCCCGCCTGACGGGGCTCACCGCCGACGGCACCTGGGTCGAATTGCTGCCCCGCACAGAGCTTCTTCCCGATGCGCGGCACCGCTTCGCCGTCGAGTCGGACGCCGTGGTGACCGAGGCTCGCCTCGACATCTACCCCGACGGCGGGATGGCGCGTCTACGCCTGTTCGGCCGCCTAGCATGACCTACCCGCGGGACATGGTCGGCTACGGCCGCACCCCGCCCGACCCGCAGTGGCCCGGCGGCGCGGCGATCGCCGTCCAGTTCGTCCTCAATTACGAAGAGGGCTCAGAGAACTCGGTGCTCGACGGCGATGCGGCCTCGGAGACCTTCCTGTCGGAGATGACGCCCGCCGAGGCGTTCCCCGACCGGCACATGAGCATGGAGTCGCTCTACGAGTACGGTTCCCGCGCGGGGCTGTGGCGGCTGCTCGACGTGTTCTCGCGCCGCGGAGTCCCGTTGACGGTCTTCGCGGTCGCACGCGCCATGCAGCGCAACCCGGACGCCGTCGCGGCGTTCACCGAGCTGGGCCACGAGATCGCCTGCCACGGCCTGAGATGGCTGTCCTATCAACGGATTCCCACCGACGTCGAGCGCAGGCACATGGCCGAGGCCGTGCAGCTCCTGCGTGAGCTGACCGGGGCAGCGCCGCTGGGGTGGTACACCGGGCGCGACTCGCCCCACACCCGCGAACTCGTCGTCGAGCACGGCGGGTTCGTCTACGACTCCGACTCCTACGCCGACGACCTGCCCTACTGGGTGCGGGTGCACGGCGCAGACCACCTGGTGGTGCCCTACACCCTGGACACCAATGACATGCGATTTGCCTCTCCCGCAGGGTTTTCCAACGGTGAGGAGTTCTTCGCGCACCTGCGGGACGCGTTCGACGTGCTTTATACCGAGGGGCTCGCCGGCCGGCCCAAGATGCTCTCGGTGGGGCTGCATTGCCGGCTCGCAGGCAGGCCGGCGCGCAGCCGATCCGTGGAGCGGTTCCTCGATCACGTGCTGTCCCACGACAAGGTGTGGTTGGCTCGGCGCATCGAGATCGCCGAACACTGGCGGCGGGTTCACCCGCCCGTGCGGTAGACCTTGTCCGGCGGCGGCGCGAACTCGCCGCGCGTCGAGGTGCGCAGCCCCATCGCGATCAGCGATTGCACGGTCAACGTCGCCGCGGTGACACCGTCGACCACCGGCACGCCGAGTTCGGCGGAGATCGGCGCGCACATGTCGGCCATGCCTGCGCAGCCGAGCACGACGACATCGGAGTCGTCGTCCTCCACCGCCCGCCGACACGCCTCGGTGACGATCTTCACCGCGTCGGGATTGCTGTCGAGGTCGAGCACCGGCAGCGCGCAGGCATGGATGCCTCGACAGAATCGTTGCATGCCATAGTGTTCGGCGAGATCGGTGGCCCGACCCATGGTGCGCGCCAGCGTGGTCACGACGCTGAAGCCCCGGCCCAGGTGGCTCGCGGTGTGCATGGCGGCCTCGGCGATGCCGATCACGGGCCCGTCGGCGACCTCCCTGGCCGCCTCGAGTCCGGGATCACCGAAGCAGGCGATCACGTAACCGTCGACGCCCTCGTCTTCGCCCCGCTTGATCGCGGCCAACAGCCCCGGCACGCTCATCGCCTCGTCGTAATGCGACTCGATGGACGGCGGTCCCGAGAGCGGGGTGATGCCGACGACCGTGGTCCCGGGGGCGACGACCGCGCGGGCATTGCGCGCGATCGCATCGGTCATCGCCTCGGTCGTGTTCGGGTTGATCACCCAGATCAGCGTCACGCGATCGGTTCGACGGCGAACTTGGCGGTCCGGGTGGCCAACAGGTAGTAGAGCCCGAAGCCGATTCCACACCCGATGAACCAGCTGTACTGCGCGGCGGTGTACATGCCGGCCACCGAGCCGCCCAGCAGGACGGGAACCACGGCCACCACGGCGGCCACGACGGTCGCGATGACCGCAGCAGGATTGTATCCCTTGGTGTACCAGTACTTTCCGCTCTCGTCGAGGGTGAACATATCGTCGATCACCACAACTTGCTTGTGCACCAGGTAGTAGTGGGCGATGAGCACACCGAACAGCGGGCCGATGAACGCACCGAGCGTCTCGAGCGTGTAGTGGATGACCTCGGGATTGTTGTACAGATTCCACGGGGTGATCAGGACCGATCCCACCGCGGCGATCATGCCGCCGGCACGCCAGCTGATCCGCTGCGGGCTGACGTTGGAGAAGTCGAAGGCCGGGGAGATGAAGTTGGCGACGATGTTGATGCCGATCGTCGCGATGGTGAATGTCAACGCGCCCAAAACGATCGCGAACGTCGAGTCGATCCGGGCGACGGTGGCGACGGGGTCGGTGATCAGTTCCCCGAACACTGGCACGGTCAGCGACGCGGTCACGACAACCAGCAGCGAGAACAGCAGGAAGTTCACCGGCAGCCCGAGGAAGTTACCGCGCTTGACCGCGTCGAAAGACTTGCCGTAGCGGGAGAAGTCACCGAAGTTGAGCATCGGCCCCGAGAAGTAGGAGACGACAAGGGCGATCGCGCCTAGCATGACCGGCACCGAATCCAGGCCCGTGTACTTGACGTCACCGAGGTTGAGGTCGATCGCTCCCCAGCCCGCCTTGTAGATCAGGTAACCGCACAGGATGAACATCACGACATACACGGCCGGACCGCAGAAGTCGATGAACCGGCGGATGGCCTCCATGCCCCGCCAGAACACGCACGCCTGCAGAATCCAGAGGACGATGAAGCTGCCCCACCCCAGCAGCGGCAACCCGAGGAAGCCGTGCGTGTCGACGTCGGCGTACGGGGCGAGACCGGGAAAGAGCTTGAGCAGAACGACATCCAACGCAGCAGAGGCCAGATAGGTCTGGATGCCGTACCAGGCCACCGCGATGAGACCGCGGATGATCGCCGGGATGTTGGCGCCGAGCACGCCGAACACACTGCGGCAGATCACCGGGTACGGGACACCGGTGGCCTGGCTCGGCTTGGCCACGAGGTTGCAGAACACGTAGACGATCACGATGCCGATCAGCAGCGCGACGAGCACCTGCCAGCTGGCCAGCCCGAGCGCGAACAGGCTGCCGGCGGTGACGTATCCGCCGACGCTGTGCACGTCGGACATCCAGAACGCGAAGATGTTGTACGACGTCCACGTCTGCTTACCCAGCGGCGCCAGGTCCTCGTTTGTCAGCCGCGGGTCGTAGCCGGGCTTGATGACGCCACCCCCGACGGGGTGACCGGATGCTTCGACGATGTCACCTGCGCCGACGACCGCGCTGGGCGGAAGACGCTTGGCGGTCTGCGGAGTGTCGATCTCGGTCATGCGCGGACGGTAACCAGGGCGTATTGCGCCAGTGTTTCAGCGAAAACACTCCGTTATTGCGGGGAAGATATATCCACCGCGAGCAGGCCGGTGTCCACCGGGAGCGTCGCGATGAGCGCATTCAGTCGCTGAGAGTGCGTCTCGGATGCGGTGAGTAGTTCTTCCACGTCGCCTGCGAGGAAGGCGCTCACCATCTGGCAGTGGTCGGCGTGGAGGTCGGCACGGTCCGCGGCGCGCACGTGCACCATCGACTGCACGGGTTCGGTGACGTTCCAGGCGGATTCGAGCATGTGGAGCAGGCGGTACATTCGCGACGGCCGGGCGAGCGCGAGATGGAATTCGCGGCTCTGCCGGTGGTAGGCCGCCGGATCGTCGGCGCGCAGTGCGTCGTGCAGCACGTCGTTGGCGGCCGTGATGGCGGCGCGGTCGGCGTCGGTGGCGTTGGCGATGGCGGCCGCCAGCGACGCCGACTCCAAAGTCTCTCGCACGATGTACATTTCGCGCAGCTCCTGGCGGGTGAGCTGCGCGACCGCGTATCCGGCGTTGCTGCGGTGCGACACCAGTCCCTCGCCGATCAACGTCTTGAGCGCTTCGCGCACCGGGATCTGACTGACACCGAACAGGTCTGCGACCTCGGCCAGCGGAATGGGACTGCCGGGCGGCACCGCGCAGTAGAGGATGACCCGGCGCAGCTCGTCGAGGATCGCGTGCTGGGGGCGGCCGGGCTGGTCGACGACGAGCTTGTCGAGCAGGGCCGACCGTCGACGCGACGACATGCCAGAACAGTAGGCGGCCAATGTTTCGTCTGTGCTACCGCGCACGGGGTGTTGACGTTTCCCCACCCGCAGGCGAGCATGTCCCGCATGCGCTATGTCGTTACCGGCGGTACCGGGTTCTTGGGGCGTCATCTCGTGGACCGGCTGCTGGTCCGCCCGGGCACCGAGGCAGTGCACGTGCTGGTGCGCCGACAGTCGCTGAACAGCTTCTCCGCATTGGCCGCAGGCTGGGACGAGCGCGTGTCACCGCTGGTGGGCGACCTGACAGCACCCGCGCTGGGCCTCGACGACCAACAGCTCACCACACTCGGGCAGGTCGACCACGTCATGCACTGCGCCGCGCTGTACGACCTCACCGCCCCCGAGGACCAGCAGCGGGCCGCCAACGTGGAGGGCACCCGGTCGGTCATCGGGCTGGCGCGCCGCCTCGACGCGACGCTGCACCATGTCTCCTCGATCGCTGTCGCCGGGACGTTCCGCGGCGAGTTCACCGAGGCCGACCTCGATGTCGGGCAGCACCTGCCGACGCCCTATCACCAGACCAAGTTCGAGGCCGAACTGCTGGTCCGGTCCGCTTCGGGGCTGCGTTACCGCATCTATCGTCCCGCGGTCGTGGTGGGCGATTCGCGCACCGGTGAGATGGACAAGGTCGACGGGCCCTACTACTTCTTCCCGATCCTGGCCGCCCTGGCCGCGCTACCCCGCTTCACCCCGATGATGCTGCCCGCCGCGGGTCGGACCAACCTCGTGCCCGTCGACTACGTGGTGGACGCGATCACGGCGCTCAGCCATGTCGACGGCCGTGACGGGCAGACGTTCCACCTCACCGCTCCGACGACGACCGGGCTGCGCGGCATCTACCGGGGGGTCGCGCCCGCGGCCGGCCTGCCCACACTGGTGGGGTCGCTGCCGCGAAGCGTGGCAGGCCCGTTCCTGCACGCCCGCGGTCGCGCAAAGGTGTTACGAGACATGGCCGCGACCCAGTTCGGTCTGCCCGCGGAGGTCCTGGACGTGGTCGAGTTGGAACCGACGTTCACGCGCACTCACACCGAGGACGCGTTGCGCGGCACCGGAATCACCGTGCCCGAGTTCGCCGACTACGCGCCTCAGCTCTGGCGCTACTGGGCAGAGCATCTGGATCCGAACCGAGTGCGGCGCGACGACCCGTTGGTCGGACGCCATGTCGTCATCACCGGCGCCTCGAGCGGAATCGGACGAGCCTCGGCGATCGCGGTGGCCGCCCGGGGAGCCACCGTGTTCGCGTTGGCGCGCAACGCCGACGCGCTCGACGAGGTGATCGCCGAGATCCGCGCCGCCGGCGGAGCGGCCCACGCGTTCCGCTGCGACGTCACCGACTCAGCAGACGTCGAGCAGACCGTCGCCGCCATTCTCGAGAAGTTCGGGCATGTCGACTATCTGGTGAACAATGCCGGGCGGTCGATCCGGCGGTCGGTGATCGCGTCGACGGACCGGTTGCACGACTACGAGCGGGTGATGGCGGTCAACTACTTCGGGCCGGTGCGGATGGTGCTCGCCCTGCTCCCCCATTGGCGTGAGCGGCAGTTCGGTCACGTCGTGAACGTCTCCAGCGCCGGGGTCCAGGCGAGCAGCCCGAAGTACAGCGCCTACATCCCCAGCAAGGCCGCGCTCGATGCCTTCTCCGAAGTCGTTGGCACCGAGACTCTTTCGGACCACATCACGTTCACCAACATCCACATGCCGCTGGTGTCCACACCGATGATCGCACCGTCGCGTAGGCTCAACCCGATGCCTCCGATCACCGCCGAACACGCGGCCGCCATGGTCATCCGCGGGTTGGTCGACAAGCCGCCGCGCATCGACACCCCCGTCGGCACACTGTCGGACATCGGCCACTACTTCACCCCTCGGTTGTCGCGGCGAGTCCTGCACCAGCTGTATCTGGGATATCCCGATTCGCCGGCGGCCCGCGGTGTCACCGAGCAGCGACCGACCCCGGTCCGCGCGTCCCGGCGCCCGCGGCGCACCGTACCGGCGGTGCGGGTGCCGCGGCCGGTCAAGCAGGCGGTGCGGCTGGTGCCCGGCGTGCACTGGTGAACGAGCCGCGACTGCCGGTGTTCTGCGACGTCGACACCGGGGTCGACGACGCGATGGCGTTGGTGTACCTGTTCGGCAGTCCGCAGGCCGAGGTGGTGGGCATCGCGTCGACCGCGGGCAACGTCGGTGTGCAGCAGGTGTGCGAGAACAATCTCGGCCTGCTCGAACTGTGCGGTGTGACGGGGGTCCCGGTGTCCAGGGGCGCGGAGACGCCGTTGGTGATTCCGCTGCGTACCGCCGAAGACACGCACGGGCCGCAGGGGCTGGGGTATGCCTCGCTTCCGAAGGCCACGGCAAGCGTCACCGACCACGACGCCGCACAGGCCTGGGTGCGCACCGCGCACGCACATCCGGGCGAGCTGATCGGATTGGCCACCGGCCCGTTGACCAATCTCGCGTTGGCGATACGCGCCGAACCCGAGCTGCCGCGACTGCTGCGCCGGCTGGTGATCATGGGGGGCTCGTTCGACTACCGCGGGAACACCACTCCCGTGGCGGAATGGAACACGAGCGTGGACCCGGAGTCAGCGGCTGAGGTGTTCGCAGCCTGTCGCGGTGCGGAACACCTACCGATCGTGTTGGGACTCAACGTCACCGAGAACATCGCGATGACCCCGGAATTGTTGAGCCGGCTCGCCGAGGCCGCCGGCGCACCGTCACCGCCGATGTCGGCGCACGATCCGCGCGGCACGACCTCGACGGCCGACAACCCCGTGATCCGGGTACTCGAAGACGCCATGCGGTTCTACTTCGAGTTCCATCACGATCAGGGCGAGGGCTACCTGGCCCACCTCCACGACCCACTGGCCGCGGCAGTGGCACTCGATCCCGACCTGGTCACCTACCGCCCCGCCCCCGTCGACGTCGAACTCACCGGGACGCTGACGCGCGGAATGACGATCGCCGACTGGAGCGGCCATTGGGGTCGAGGACCCAACGCTCTCATCGGCGTCGAGGTCGACCCGGCGGCGTTCTTCGATCACTTCATCGACCGGGTGGGCGCGTTCGCCCGCGCGCTCAGTCGTCGGTGACGGTGAGCTTCACGTCGATGTTGCCGCGAGTGGCGTTGGAGTACGGGCACACCTGATGGGCCTTCTCGGTCACCTGGCGGGCGGTCTCGGCGTCGACGTTGGGCAGGGTGACCTCGAGTTCCACGGCCAGGCCGAATCCGCCGTTGTCGAGTTGACCGATCGACACCCGCGCGCCCACAGCCGAATCCGAGACGTCGACCTTGTCCTGTCGGCCGACGAGGCGCAGCGCCGAGTGGAAGCACGCTGCGTAGCCGACGGCGAAGAGCTGCTCGGGGTTGGTGCCGTTGCCGCTACCGCCCATCTCCTTCGGGATGGCCAGATCGAAGTCGAGCCGGCCGTCGGAGGACCGGCCGTGGCCGTCGCGGCCCTCCCCGGTGGCGAGAGCCTCTGCGGTGTAGAGCGTCTTCATGCGTCGTCCTTTCGATCGTGAACCGGCGTTCCGACTTGAACCATAGGACGCAATTGAGTTGTGCGCAATCGATGTGGCGTTATTCATATCTCCCTTCGAGGTACCACCGTCGCTGCCGATAGCAGAGAAGCAGCGCCTCCTGCCGGTCCCCGCCATCGAGCAGGACCTGGGCGCGCGCGGTGCGCCCAGGTCCTGCTCCCGCGGTGTCCCACCACCGTTCGTCGACGGGCCACGGTCCGGTCCACCAGGACAGCCGACCGGACCGGCCGGGCGCGGTGAGCCGGGCCGGATCGGTGGAGAACAATCCCCGCGCGGTGACCCGCACCGGGTTGCCCTGCTCGTCGAGCACGTCCACCGGATCGTCGAGCAGCACCGACGGTGACGGCTCGGGAAGCTGCCCCGGCCACGGCTGTCGGGGATCGGCGCGGGGGACGAGTTCGTCGCCGAGTGGGGTCAGGGTGATCCGTTCGGCGGGGCCTCGTCCGCCACTGAGGATCGGAACCTTCACCGCGTCGGGACCGAGCAACCCCTGGACCCGCACCAGCGCCCGCCGCGCACGGAGCCGGTCCTCCTCTCCGATTCCACCCCACAGCGGAAGCTGCAGCGCCTCGGCCGAGACCACCTCCACCGGCCGCAGTCGCAGCATCGTGATCGGCGCACCCGGGCGCTCATCTGCCCGCCGGCGGTTCAGCCATCCGTCGAGCTGCCACCGCACCCGGTCGGCGGTGGCCTCCTCGGTGAGAGGCTCGGCGCACCGCCAGACGCGTTCGAGTTCGCTACCGGTGGCGGTCACCGCATGGATGGCCAGCCGGGTGCAGCCCACCCCCGCAGCCTCGAGGCTGCGGTGCAGCCGCCCCGCGAGCGCCCGCCCGGCGAAGGCGGCCGCGTCCACCCGCTCGATGGGCGGATCGCAGGCCATCTCGACGTCGAGTTCCTGATCGGGGTCGCGCCCCGAAGGGCCCCGGCCGGGCTCGCCGCGCGCCAGCTGATGGGCGACCACCGCATCAGCCCCGAACCTCGAGGCCACATCACTGCGGGACACCTCGGCAAACTGTCCGACAGTCCGAATACCCATGCGCCACAACAGGTCCACCAGCTCGGCGCGCGTCCCGGAGGCCAGGCTGGGTTCGGAGGCCAGCGCCTTGACGGACAACCCCGACAGGAACTCCGCATCCGTTCCCGGATCGACGATCCGGCCCGCTCTGGCGGCGAAGACGGCGGTGGGCAACTGGTCGGCGATGCCGACCTGGCACTCGGCGCCTACCGCGGCCACCGTGTCGACCAGCTGTTCGGCCGTCACCTGCTCCGAGCCGAAGTACCGGGCGGCCCCGCGCACCGACAGCGCCAGCAGACCAGGCCGCAACACCTCCGCCCGGGGCACGAGATCATCGACCGCCGCGGTCACCCGTTCGAAATGCCGAGCGTCACGCGCCGGGTCGGCGGTGACGACATGCAGGTCCGGGCACCGCGCCTGGGATTCCCGTCGCCGTATCCCGCGCCGCACCCCCGCGGCGCGGGCGGCGGCCGAGCACGCCACCACCCGGTTGGCGAGCGTGACCGCGACCGGCACGGTGGGCGGGAGACCAGCCGCCGCCGCGGCGGCGACCGCTGGCCAGTCCATGCACCAGAGCGCCAGCACCCTGCCCGATGATCTGGAGGCGGCCACCTAACCGTTCACCACATGGGTGAGCGCCCCAGGTCCGGCCAGCCGACCCCGGGCTCGCATCGCCAGGCGGACCCGACTGATCCGCCCGCAGCCCGGGACAGGCGCCTCACCCCCCGGACCGGCGAAGTCGAAACCGCTGACCGCGGCCTCCAACCGAGCGGAAGCACCCTCCCAGGTGCCATCGGTGACGAGCAGCGTGCACCCCCGCTGGCGCGCACGAGCCACCACCGCCCTGGCCCGGGACGGCGGCACCGACCGACCGCCCAGGCCGAGAACCACCAGATCCATCCCGTCCATCAGGACCGCGGCCACCTCGACCGGGTCCGCCCCCGGCTCCGGGATCACGGCGATCCGGCTCAGATCCGCCCCCATCTCCACCGCCGCGAGCAGACCCACGTCCGGCTGGCCGATGATCGCGACATGGCCACCCTCGGCAGTCACGGCGGCGATGATCTTCAACTCCAGCGACCGCGCCCCTGACACCACCGCCACGGTTCCTCGTGGCAGCGAGCCCAGATCGGACAGCTCCAGCAAATAATCCGTGGGCTGCGAGGCCTCCGTCGGGGCCGCCGTCACGGGTTCGGGCCGGCGACTGGGCCCCACTTTTCCCGACACCGACGCCATCTGCTTGCGGAGCTGTTCCAGCTGCTCAGCACGGGTGACAGGGGACCGATTCACCGCCTTCACCCCTGTCACAACTGCACCGTGCATATCATCCGCCTCACCCTGTGTTCGAATGTTTGTTCGACTCCGCCAGTAAACACCCGCCCACCGACATCGTCAACCAATCAACCCTGCCATCGAGCAATAGTGTCATTGACAAATGTCAGCATTGGTTGTTGTATCCATCCGTGCCCCCCGGAGACGTCACCGCCGAACTCACCCACAGCGGAACCCACCGCGGATCCCCCCGCTCCCGTGGCGCCGCCGCACTCGCCGGCCTGACCCTTCGCCAGCTGGGCCTCGTCCTTCCGCCCGATCAGCCGTGGGGACTGTGGACCTCCCGCCAGATCATCGCCGGGCTGATGGACACCCTCGGACCCTCACTGACCGGGACCCGGACAGAACCCGTCGACGTCCGCACCCCCGACGGCGGGCGCGTGGTCGGCGAATGGGTGTGGGGCCGAGGCGTTCCCCGTGACACCACCCGGGCGATCTACTACGTCCACGGCAGCGGTTTCGCGCTCTGCTCGACCCGCACCCACCGGCGGTTGGTGTCCTGGTTGTCCCGCCGCACCGGCATCGGCGTCTTCAGCATCGACTACCGGTTGGCGCCGCGGCATCGATTCCCCACCGCCGCAGACGACGTCCGCCGAGGCTGGGAATGGCTGATCGATTCCTGCGGCATCGACCCCGAACGCACTGTGATCGCCGGCGATTCGGCCGGCGGCCATCTCAGCGTCGACCTGCTGTTGCAGCCCGACGTCCGTCATCCCGCGGGCATGGTGTTGATGTCCCCGCTGCTGGATCTCACGTTCGCACTCGCCCGCTCGCGGGAAAACACCCGCCCCGACCCCGCCATGCGCTCGAGGCACGCCGCACGACTGGTCGAGTTATATTGCCGTGGAATCGAATCCACGCACCCCCGGCTGGCACTCGACATCGCCGGAGGACGCACGCTGCCCCCGACGTTGATTCAGGTCGGCGGAGCCGAAATGCTCACCGCCGACGCGATCGCCCTCGCCGATGGCCTGCGGGCCGCCGGCGGTGAGGCACACCTCCAGATCTGGCCTGACCAGGTCCACGTATTCCAAGCTCTTCCGCGGCTCACCCCCGAAGCGGTGCCCGCGATGCGTGATGTGGCCGGCTTCGTCGCCGACGTCCTCACCACCGAGTCGGCCACCGTCGAGCAGGCCGGCTAGATGGGCATATTCGGCACCAAACGCACCCACCGCGCCGATGCGGTCATCACCGGCGCGGGCAGCGGTATCGGCGCCGCATTCGCCGTCGAGCTGGCCCGCCGCGGCGGCCGGGTCCTGTGCAGCGACATCGACCTCGACGCCGCCACGGCCACTGCGGACACATTGCGCAGCAACGGAACCGAGGCCTCGGCAGTTCGATGCGACGTCACCGACGTCGACGACGTGTACCGGCTCGCCGAGGCAGCGCACACGTTCTTCGGTGACGCCCCCACGATCGTCATCAACAACGCCGGTGTGGGTTCCGGTGGTGCTCCGATCGGGGAGATCGATCTCGCCGACTGGAGGTGGGTGCTCGGTGTCAACCTATGGGGTCCGATCCACGGCTGCCACGTGTTCGCCCCGATCCTGCGCGACGCCAGCCGTCCCGCCGGCATCGTGAACGTCGCCTCCGCAGCCGCTTTCGGTGCGGCGCCCGGGATGGCGGCTTACAACGTCAGCAAGGCGGGCACGCTGTCACTGTCGGAGCGCTGTCTGCCGAACTCGCCGGCACCGGTGTCACCGTGACGGCGCTGTGTCCCACCTTCGTCAAGACCAATATCGTCAGCTCTGGCCGGATCTCCGACCGCTCCACCCATCTCGCCGACAACCTGATGCGCTGGATCGGCTTCTCCCCCGACCGCGTCGCGCGCATGTGTCTGGACACCCTCGACTGCGGTGGCCTGTACTGCATGCCGCAGCCTGAAGCCCGGATCGGCTGGGGCATCAAGCGCTTCACCCCGACGGTGTACACCCGCGCCGCCGGCCTGATCACCCGCGTCACCACCTGAGAGGAGACACCGATGGCACAAGCCACGATGGACATGGACGCCATGCTGGCCAAGATCAAGGACCGGCAGTGGGCACTGGCCGACATCGACTGGGACGCACCGGGCGCCGAGACGATCACCGACGAGATGCGGCCGAAGCTCAAGGCCTTCATGGCCGACCTCTGCTGGATCGAGAACGTCGGAGCCCGCGGGTTCGCCGCGTTGGCCAAGAAAGCCCCCACCCCGACCATCGCCGAGATCTACCGGTACTTCCACGCCGAGGAGCAGCGGCACGCCAACGCCGAGCTGGCGCTGATGAAGCGGTGGGGCATGCTCGATGCCAGGGCGAGCGAAGCGACGGGAGAACCGGAGTTTGAGATGCCGGAACCGAACGTCAACATCCGGCTGGCCATCGAGTGGCTCGACGCGTACTCCGACGACATGTCGCTGTCGATCCTGGGCACCGTCATCCCGATGCTCGAGGTGGCCCTCGACGGTGCGCTCCTGAAGTTCCTGCTCGAAGAGGTGCAGGATCCGGTCTGCCACCAGGTGTTCGAGAAGATCAACAACGACGAATCCCGGCACATCGCCGTCGATTTCGCAGTGCTCGACATGATCGGCCATGGCGATCTGCGCCATCTGCTCGTGCAGTTCGTCGGCAACGTCGCCTCCCCCGGCCTGATCATGGGCATGATGCTGTACGTCCCGCTGCTCAACCGGATGCGCAACAACATCATCGACATGGGCCTGCAGCCCGAGAAGCTCTACAACGCCATGAAGCGCTTCCAGACGCTGGGTGAGCGCGGCGAGAAGACCTGGCGGGTACCGACGTATCAGCTGCTCAAGTACCACGGCCGCGCCGTCATCAATCCGCGCAACCCCTACCACTGGCTCGCCAACCCCATGGTGTGGGCGTCCGACTACTACCCCAAGATGCTGCTGCGACCCATCCCGTCCTGGTTCAAAGAGCTCACCCACGAACCGGCGGCCTGATCCATGGCCGAGACGCGCGTACACGACACACTGATCGTCGGGGCCGGATTCACCGGTCTGGGGGCGGCCATCAAGCTCCGGCAGGCAGGCGTCGAGGACGTCGTGATCGTCGAACGTGCCGACGACGTCGGCGGGACCTGGCGGGACAACACCTATCCCGGAGTGGCCTGCGACATCCCGACGATGCTGTATTCGTTCTCGTTCGCCCGTAATCCGGCGTGGTCGCGCATGTACCCCTCCGGCGGCGAGATCCGGAAACACATCGAGGATCTCACCGAGCACCACGGACTGCGCCGGCTGATCCGATTCGGCACCGAGGTCACCGGCCTGAGCTTCGCCGGGGACACCGGAGTGTGGACGGCAACGGTCAACGGGCGCAGGAAGATCCGCGCCCGCACGGTCGTGCTGGCCTCCGGACCGCTGGCCGATCATCGCCTTCCCGACATCCGGGGAATCGATACGTACACGGGCACCACGATCCACAGCGCTTCGTGGGATCACGATTTCGACGTCACCGGCAAGAGGATCGGTGTGATTGGCACCGGCGCCAGCGCCGTGCAGATCGTTCCCGAACTGGTCAAGGACGCAGCGTTCGTCAAGGTGTTCCAGCGCACCCCAGGCTGGGTGCTTCCCCGGCCCGACGTCGGCATCCCTGACGCAGTCCAGCAGCTGTTCGCCAAAGTTCCTGCGGCACAGGAGCTCACCCGTCAGGCGTTGTTCTGGGGGCACGAGGCCTGTGCGGCCGCTCTGGTGTGGAACACCCCGCTGACCGGGCTGGTGTCGGCGTTGGGCCGGGCTCATCTGCGTCTGCGCGTCAAGGATGCGTGGCTGCGCCGCCAGCTCACCCCCGACTTCACCCCGGGGTGCAAACGGATGCTGATCTCCAACGACTACTACACCGCTCTGCAACGGGAGAACTGCAAACTCATCGACTGGCCGATCGCCACGTTGAGCCCCGCCGGTATCCGCACCGCCGACGGGATCGAGCACCATCTCGACGCGATCGTGTTCGCCACCGGTTACGACGTGCACCTGTCCGGTCCGCCGTTCCCCGTCACCGGGCTGGGAGGCCGCTCGCTGCAGCAGGACTGGGCGGAACACGCCGAGGCACACAAGAGCGCCAGCGTGCACGGCTATCCGAACCTGTTCCTGATGACCGGCCCCAACTCCGGGCCTGGTCACAACTCGCTGCTGGTCTACATCGAAGGGCAGATCGACTACGCGGTGGCGGGCATCACGACGATCCTTGCGGAGAATCTGCTGTACCTCGACGTCCGCGCCGATGTGCAGCGCCGGTACAACGCCGGAATCCAGCAGCGGCTGGCCGCGACGACGTGGATGTCGGGTTGCCGCAGCTGGTATCTGACCGCCGACGGCTTCAACGCGTCGATGTATCCCGGACTGGCGACACAGTATCTTCGACAGATGCGCCAATTCCGGTTCGACGACTATGCCGCGGTGGCACACGGCGCGCGGGCACGCGCCGTGTCCTCCACTGCCTGAATGTGATGTCCCAGCCGAAGTCCGGCGGACCGATTCCGACGATTCTGCGGCGGATCCGTCGCGGTTCGCGGGACGTCGTCGAAGCCGCGGTGTCCCAACTGTTCGACGCTGCTGTGCAGCCGCACGGTGTCGCTGAATCCGGTGAGTACCGCATCGACGAACTGGCGCGACTGGGCGGCACGACGACCCGCAACGTCCGCGTCTACCGGGACCGCGGTCTGCTGCACCCGCCACTGAGGGTCGGCCGCATCGCGCTGTTCAACGACACCCACCTCACCAGGCTGCGGCTGATCACGTCGCTGCTCGACCGCGGCTACAACCTCACCCACGTCAACGAGATGCTCTCTGCCTGGGAGCAGGGCAAGGACGTCGGGGACATGCTCGGGTTGGAGTCGGCGATCGCGGGCAGCTGGGCCACCGAGAAACCTCGGCGCATGGGGCTGTCCGAAGCCCGCGACACCATCGGCGACGACGCGGCGTTCGATCGCATGGTCGCCCTCGACATCATCCGTGTCGACGGCGAGCAGGCCACGGTGGTGCGGCCGACGCTGGTCGAGGCCTTCACCGAGATCCACCGCTACGGCGTGACATACGACAGACTCATCGACATCCACGAGCAGGTGAGACCGCTGCTCGATCAGATCAGCGCGATCCTGGTGCAGGCCGGTCTCGACGAGGTCGTCGACAAGATCAACCCGGGCGCCGCGATGCCCGATGACGTCACGGTCGCCGAACTCATCACCACCCTGGTACGGTTCCGCACCCAGGCGGTGAGCGCTGTCAGTGCGACACTGGGCTTTTCGATCGAGTCGGCAGTCGAGACCACGGTCGCGACGATGCTCGCCGATCTGATCGAGAAGAGCGCGCCCGGCAGTTGATCAGGCGCCGAGTGCCGGGCCGATCGTCGTGTTCCAGGACTCCTGCATCTCCGACTCGAACAGACCCCAGGTGTGGGAGCCGTCGGGCCGCACGACGTAGGTCACGGGGATGCCCGCGGCGTTGGCCGCGTCGGCGAAGACCCGCGTGCTGTCGGCGACGATCCGCTCGATGAATCCGCCGGTGATGTTCGGGCCGAAGCCTTCTGGCAGCCGGTCGACCGAACCGACGTTGCCCGAGCCTGACGCGCCGACATAGACCGCGGTGCCGGCCAGCTTGGTGACGTTCTTGGACGGATCGTGGGCCACCCACAGCGGTCCACCCTGCGGACCCCACATGGCATCCGCGTTGGCTCCGCCGCTGCCCAATGTCAGCGCGACCTGCTGGGCGTTGTCAGCCGGAGTCAGGAAGCCGCTGTACGAGCCGACGGCCTTGTACAGGCCCGGGACCTGGATGGCGTAGTCGACCGCGGTGCCGCCGGTGCTGGACAGGCCGCCGACCGCGTTCTTACCGTTGGCTTTGTACTGGGCGTTGATCAGCGGCGGCAGCTCTTTGGTCATGTAGGTCTGGTACTGCTTGCTCGGGTCGGCGACCCAGTCGGTGTACCAGCTGAACGGACCACCCAGCGGGGACACCACGTTGACGTTCTTGTCCGCGAAAAAGCCCTGGATGTCGGTCATCCCGAACCAGCTCTTGGTGCCAGGAGCGCGCGGCCCGTCGAGGTCGTCGCCGCCGTCGATACCGGGCAGCAGATAGAAGGTGGGCGCCCCCGTCTTGGCCGACTTGAACACGTCATTGACGACGACCTTGTTCATCGATGGGGAGAACACCGAGACCTTGTCCCAGCGGTCGTTGATCTTCTCGATGCCGGTGATGTGCGCGCCCTCGGGCTGCGCCTGCGCCGGGATGGACATCCCGAACACGGATATGAGCGAAACGACGAATACAGCAACGATCGCGCCCCCGCGCGTCTGCTTGATCATGACGGAATTCTTACCTTATTTGCGTCAAAAGTGACGTCACTCCCATTCAATCGTCCCCGGCGGCTTGCTTGTGATGTCCATCACAACACGGTTCACTTCGCGCACCTCATTGGTGATGCGCGTCGAAATCCGCTCCAGCACCTCGTAGGGCACGCGGGTCCAATCCGCGGTCATCGCGTCCTCGCTCGACACCGGCCGCAGCACGATCGGGTGCCCGTAGGTGCGGCCGTCGCCCTGGACGCCCACCGACCGCACGTCGGCCAGCAACACCACCGGGCATTGCCAGATCTGGTGATCCAGGCCTGCCGAGGTCAGCTCCTCGCGGGCGATGGCATCGGCGCGACGCAGCGTGTCGAGCCGGTCCGCGGTGACCTCGCCGACGATCCGGATGCCCAGCCCTGGCCCCGGAAAGGGTTGGCGCGCAACGATCTCCTCGGGCAGCCCGAGTTCGCGGCCGACTGCTCGGACCTCGTCCTTGAACAGCAGCCGCAGTGGTTCGACGAGTGTGAACTTCAGATCACCGGGAAGGCCGCCGACGTTGTGGTGGCTCTTGATGTTCGCGGTGCCGGTGCCGCCGCCCGATTCCACGACGTCGGGGTACAGCGTGCCCTGGACCAGGAACTCGACATCACCTTCGGCCGCTCCCAACGCATCCCGCACTGCACCTTCGAACGCCCGGATGAACTCGCGCCCGATGATCTTGCGCTTGCCTTCCGGGTTCGTGACCCCCGACAGCGCCTCGAGGAAGCGGTCGGCCACGTCGACGGTGACGAGATTCGCACCGGTGGCGGCGACGAAGTCCCGCTGCACCTGGGCGCGCTCCCCGGCGCGCAGCAGACCGTGGTCGACGAACACGCACGTCAGCCGGTCACCGATGGCGCGCTGGACCAGTGCCGCGGCGACCGCGGAATCCACGCCGCCGGACAGCCCGCAGATCGCGCGCCCGTCTCCGATCTGGGTGCGCACCTGCTCGACGAGGGCGTCGGCGATGTTGGCCGGCGTCCACGTCGCGTCGATGCCGGCGAACTCGTGGAGGAAGCGGCTGAGGACTTGCTGCCCGTGCGGGCTGTGCATGACCTCCGGGTGGTACTGCACACCCGCCAGTCCGCGCGCCCGGTTCTCGAAAGCCGCCACCGGTGCACCGGAACTGGTGGCCACCACGTCGAACCCGGCCGGGGCCTCGGTGACCGCGTCACCGTGGCTCATCCAGACCGGCTGCCTGGCCGGCAGGTCCGAATGCAGTTCTCCGCCGACCACATTCAGCTCGGTGCGGCCGAATTCACTGGTCCCGGTGTGCGCGACGGTGCCTCCGAGCGCCTGGGCCATCGCCTGGAACCCGTAACAGATGCCGAACACCGGGATGTCGAGGTCGAACAGCGCGGGGTCGAGTTGAGGCGCGCCCTCGGAGTACACGCTGGCCGGGCCGCCGGACAGCACGACCGCGCGCGGGTTGCGGGCCTTGATCTCGTCGACGGTCGCGGTGTGCGGGATGACTTCTGAGAACACCCGCGCCTCGCGCACCCGGCGTGCGATCAGCTGGGCGTACTGGGCACCGAAATCGACCACCAGTACCGGGCGGGGAGCAGCGGAATTCACCCGCACAGTCTAGTGGGGAGCCTCCGACGTCAGGCGCCCTGCGCTTCCGCTGTGGTGGGATCGCGCCGGTTGACCGTCTCGGCCGACACCCCCCAGTCCAGAGCGGCGGGTGCGCCCGCGGGCACCACCGGGTGGGAGGGCTCGATCGGATCCAGCTGACGGTAGGGCTCACCCTGCGCGGGCCGCTGATCTTTCTCGCCCTTGTTCGGCCACAGCGAGGCGGCGCGCTCGGCCTGCGCGGTGATCGAAAGCGAGGGATTGACACCGAGATTCGCCGAGATGGCCGACCCGTCGACCACCGAGAGCGTGGGGTAGTTCCACACCCGATGGTAGGGGTCGATGACTCCGTGCTCGGGACTGTTGCCGATGACCGCCCCGCCGAGGAAGTGCGCGGTGAGCGGGATGTTGAACAGCTCGCCCCAGGTTCCGCCTGCGACGCCGTCGATCTTCTTGGCGATGCGGCGGGTCACCTCGTTGCCGACCGGAATCCACGACGGGTTCGGTTCGCCGTGGCCCTGCTTGCTCAGGTAGCGGTGGAAACCGAAGCGGGTCCGCTTGGTGAACGTGGTGATCGAGTTGTCCAGGTTCTGCATGACGAGCGCGATCATCGTGCGCTCGCTCCACCGGCGAGGATTGAGCAGGCGCAGCGTGCCCTTCGGATCCTCGCGAGCGGTGCGCACCAACTGCTTCCAGCGCGGCACATCAGTGCCCTCCGGCCCGGAGCCGTCGGTCATCAGCGTCTGCAGCAGCCCCATGGCATTGGAGCCCTTGCCGTACCGGCAGGGTTCGACGTGGGTGTCGGAGGTGGGGTGGATCGACGAGGTGATCGCCACGCCGTGGGTGAGGTTCAAATCGTCGGCCACCTGCAAGCGCCCGGCCCCGACGATCGACTCGGAGTTGGTGCGTGTGAGCTCGCCGAGGCGGCGGGAGAGCTTCGGCAGCCGGCCGGTGTCGCGCATCTTGAACAGCAGCCGCTGCGTGCCGTACGTGCCTGCGGCGACGATGACGTGGTTGGCGGTGAAGGTGCGGCGAGTGCGACGCACCCAGCTCCCCGTACGGACCGTACGGACCTGCCAGGTACCGTCGGGGCGCTCGCTGAAGTCGGTCACCGTGGTCATCGGCTCGATGCGCGCGCCCGCCCGCTCTGCGAGTGCGAGGTAGTTCTTCACCAGCGTGTTCTTGGCGCCGAAGCGGCAGCCGGTCATGCACGATCCGCACTCGATGCAGCCGGTGCGCGCCGGGCCGGCGCCACCGAAGTAGGGATCGGGAAGGAGCTGGCCGGGGGCCTTCTCGCCGTCGGGGCCGAAGAAGACGCCCACCGGCGTAGGCACCCAGGTGTCGCGGCAGCCCATGTCCTCGGCGACCTCCTGCATGATGCGGTCGGCGTCGGTGACGGTCGGGTTCGTGACGACGCCCAGCATCCGCTGCGCCTGGTCGTAGTGCGGCAACAGCTCGGAACGCCAGTCGGTGATCTCGCGCCATTGCGGATCGTTGAAGAACGGCTCACGCGGCACGTACAACGTGTTGGCATAGTTCAGTGAGCCGCCACCGACGCCGGCACCCGCCAGGATCATGACGTTGTTCAGCAAGTGGATGCGCTGGATGCCGAACATGCCGAACCTCGGCGCCCACAGGAACCGGCGCAGGTTCCACGACGTCTTGGCGAAGTCAGGGTCCTCGTAGCGCTTGCCCGCCTCGAGTACCAGGACCCGATAGCCCTTTTCGGTGAGTCGCAGCGCGCTGACGCTGCCGCCGAACCCCGAACCGATGATCACGACGTCGTAGTCAGGTTCCATGGCGTCCATTATGAACTTACTGACCGGTAGTTTCTAGACAGGTTGCCCTAATTTGTAAAGCTCTCCTTCGGCGGGCGCTCATGACTCAGTTACCGACGGTCAACCCGACCTTCTGGAACTCCTTGAGATCGCAGTACCCGGCCTTGGCCATCGACCGTCGCAGACCTCCGACCAGGTTCAGTGAGCCGAACGGATCGTCCGACGGACCACCGAGCACCTGCTCGAGCGACGGACGCTCCTCGGTCGCCACCTGCAGCAGGGCGCCGCGCGGCAGCGACGGGTGCGCGGCCGCGGCCGGCCAGAACCAGCCACCGCCGAGCGCCTCGGCCGCCGATGCGAGCGGGGTGCCGAGCACGACGGCATCGGCGCCGCAGGCGATCGCCTTCGCCAACTCACCGGAGGTGTGGATGTCGCCGTCGGCGAGGACATGCACATACCGGCCGCCCGTCTCGTCGAGATACTCGCGCCGCGCGGCGGCGGCGTCGGCGATCGCGGTGGCCATCGGCACGCTGATGCCGAGCACCTCGTCGGACGTCGTCACCCCGACCGTGGAGCCGTACCCGACGATCACGCCGGCCGCCCCCGTCCGCATCAGATGCAGCGCGGTGCGATGGTCGAGCACGCCGCCGGCGACCACCGGCACGTCGAGCTCGGAGATGAACGTCTTCAGGTTCAGCGGTTCCCCGTCGGAAGCGACTCTCTCCGCGGAGATGATGGTGCCCTGGATGACCAGGAGGTCGATTCCGGCAGCCACCAGCGTCGGCGTCAGCGCCTGCGCGTTCTGCGGCGACACGCGCACCGCGGTGGTGACCCCGGCTTCCCGAATCCGCGCCACCGCGGCTCCGAGCAGATCGAGATCGATTGGTGCAGAGTGCAATTGCTGCAGCAGCCGAACCGACACCGACGGATCGGGTTCCTTGGAGGCCGCCTCGATGACCTCGGCGATGCGCGCCTCGACATCGGCGTGACGGCCGATCAGGCCCTCGCCGTTGAGGATGCCCAGCCCGCCGAGGCGGCCGAGTTCGATGGCGAACTCCGGAGACACCAGAGCATCGGTCGGGTGGGCGAGCACCGGGATCTCGAACCGGTAGGCATCGAGCTGCCAGGAGGTCGAGACGTCCTTGGACGATCGGGTGCGCCGTGACGGCACGATGTTGATGTCGCCGAGCTCGTAGGTACGGCGCGCGGTTCGGCCCATGCCGATCTCGACCATGTCTCGCATGTTGTCCACTCCCCTGTAGATCCCGCGACGACCCTAACGGGTGGTGTAGTTGGGGGCTTCCACCGTCATCGTGATGTCGTGGGGATGGCTCTCTTTGAGACCAGCCGCGGTGATCTGCACGAACTGCGCCTGCTGCAGTGCCTCGATGGTGGCCGAGCCGGTGTACCCCATGGCCGCACGCAGCCCGCCGACGAGCTGGTGGATGACCTGCGAGAGCGGTCCGCGGAACGGCACCCGGCCCTCGATGCCCTCGGGCACCAGCTTGTCCTCCGACAGCACGTCGTCCTGGAAGTAGCGGTCCTTGGAGAAGGAGCCGCGCAGATTGCCGCCCGCGCCGCGACCCTGCATCGCTCCCAGCGAGCCCATGCCGCGGTAACTCTTGAACTGCTTGCCGTTGACGAAGATCAGGTCACCGGGCGATTCGGCGGTGCCGGCCAGCAGCGAGCCGAGCATGGCCGTCGACGCACCCGCAGCCAGCGCCTTGGCGATGTCACCGGAGTACTGCAGCCCGCCGTCGGCGATCACGGGCACACCGTGCGGCGCACAGGCGGCGACGGCTTCCAGAATTGCCGTGATCTGCGGAGCGCCGACCCCGGCGACCACGCGGGTGGTGCAGATCGAGCCCGGTCCGACGCCGACCTTGACCGCGTCGGCACCCGCTTCGACCAGCGCCGCGGCCGCCGCACGCGTGGCGACGTTGCCGCCGACGATCTCCACGCGGTCGCCGATGGTGACCTTGAGCCGGTGCACCATGTCGAGAACACCGCGGTTGTGGGCGTGCGCGGTGTCGACGATCAGCACGTCCACGCCGGCGTCGGCCAGCGTCATCGCGCGCGACCACGCGTCGTCGCCGACGCCGACCGCCGCGCCGACCAGCAGCCGCCCGTCGCTGTCCTTGGTGGCCAGCGGGAACTGCTCGGTCTTGACGAAGTCCTTCACCGTGATGAGACCGGTGAGTTTGCCGTTCCCGTCGACGATCGGCAGCTTCTCGATCTTGTTGCGGCGCAACAAGCCCAGTGCGGCTTCGGCCGAGACACCTTCCTGCGCGGTGATCAGCGGGGCCTTGGTCATGACCTCACGAACGGCCTTGGACTGGTCGAGCTCGAAGCGCATGTCGCGGTTGGTGATGATGCCAACGAGCTGGCCCGCGTTGTCGACCACGGGCAGACCCGAGATGCGGAACCGCGCGCACATCGCGTCGACCTCGGCGAGCGTGTTGTCCGGCGAGCAGGTCACGGGGTCGGTCACCATGCCGGCCTCGGACCGCTTGACGGTTTCCACTGCGGAGGCCTGCTCGGCCGCGGGCAGATTGCGGTGCAGCACCCCCATGCCGCCGGCGCGGGCCATCGCGATCGCCATCCGCGACTCCGTCACGGTGTCCATCGCCGAGCTGACCAGCGGCACCTTCAGCCGGATCTTGCGGGTCAGTTGGCTGGATGTATCCGCTGTGGCGGGAATCACATCGGAGGCGGCGGGCAGCAGCAGGACGTCGTCGAATGTGAGGCCGAGCATGGCCACCTTGGTCGGATCATCGCCGCCGGTGGGCACCGGCACGGCCAGGGGAATGCTGCTCTCGGCGATCGACATGGGAGCCTCCAGTAACCAGACACGGGACAGGCCCTTCGATCCGGAGACGAACGCGACCTGAAAGCCCATCTTATCGGCATCAAGCACGTCATTTGTGTTCGCCATGACGTGCCGCGCGAGTGCTGGCGCGATACCCGCAGGGCTGCGTACTCTTGTGGCGTGCGAGACCACCTGCCACCAGGATTGCCGCCTGACCCGTTCGCCGACGACCCGAGCGACCCGTCGGCAGCACTCGATGCACTGGAGCCGGGGCAGCCGCTGGATCCGCAGGAACGCACCGCCGTGGAGGCCGACCTGGCCGACCTGGCTGTTTATGAAGCGCTGTTGGCGCACAAGGGAATTCGCGGGTTGGTCGTCTGCTGTGACGAGTGCCAGCAAGACCACTACCACGACTGGGACATGCTGCGCGCCAACCTGCTGCAGCTCTTGGTCGACGGCACCGTACGGCCGCACGAGCCGGCCTACGATCCCGAGCCGGATTCGTATGTCACGTGGGACTACTGCCGCGGGTACGCCGATGCGTCGCTGAACGAAGCGGCCTCGGAGTCCGACGGCTATCGCTGAGGGCTGAATTCCTCGCCCGTCAGCGGGGCGCCTCCGGGACCACCGGCAGGATCGTCGTGGTCGGTAACGCAGGAACTGCGGGCACGACGGGCTCCACCGCGCTCGGCGGAATCGCGACGATCGGCGCGGATGTATTCGCCGGAGGCGCTACCGCCGTCGGTGCTGCCGTTGTCGTCACCCGCGGTGCCGCGGTCGTCGTCGACTGTTGCACCACCACCGAGGTCGTCGTGGTCGGCGGGACGGCCGCCGCCGACGTCGACGCCGGGGACGAGCTCGTCGGGGCGGCAGTCGTGCGCGACGTGGTCGACGACGGAGCCGGCTGCTGCGTGGTCGACGTCGGAACCGCAGTGCTCGACGGTGTCGCAGCGACCGACGAGGATGCTGCCGACGACGGCGTCGTCACCGCGGTCGACGACGGGGCCTCGCTCGACGTGGCTTCGCCCGAGGTGGTGGTCTCGGCTGGAGAGGACGGCGTCACCGACGTGGTCACCGATGTCGTCTCCGAAGACCCTGTCACAGACGTCGTGTCCGACGGTGAGGTCGGAAGAACAGCGCTCGGGTCGATGCTCACCACCGGGAACGTGGGCAGCGGTGCACCCGGCGCCACTGTCGCGGCGGGATTCTGAGCCTCGACCTTGACGGTCAGCTCCTGCCACTGGGACACCAGCTCAGCCTTGCGCTGGTCGTCGCCGACAGTCGCGACGGTCGTGGTGACCGCCTCGAGCTTGGCCTGGGCGCCCTGCCAGTCACCCTGCTCGATCAGCTTCTGGACCTGCTGCATCTCGGTCTGCGCGGCCAGGGCGACTGCGTCGTCGCGGGTCTGCGCCTGCTCGCCGAAGAGCACAGTACGCAAGCCGTACAGCGCATCACCCGGGCCGGAGCCTGCGACCACCGCGCCGAACCCACCCAGGCACAGCACTGCAGCCGCCGCCGAGCCGACCACGGCCAGCGACACCCGGCGCCGCCGCCCCGGCGAACTCACGCGATCGAGGGCCGAGGCGGCGTCCTGCAGCGTCAGCACGTCGTTCATCGGCGTCTCGCGTACGTCGTCGCGCCAGCCGGCCAACAACTGCGCCAATTCCGCGTCGCCGCGGTCGGTGGAGTAGACGGGCTGCTGCCCGGCCAGCGCGTCGAGGAACTGATCGGTGCGGTTGATCTCGTTCAGCGACGGATCTCCCCCGCTGTTGTTCCAGCGTCCGAAGTCAGGCATGGTCACGTCCCGTCGCCATGATCTCCGTCTTCAAGCGAGACAGCGCGCGGTGCTGGGCCACCCGGACCGCACCCGCTGTGCTGCCGACCGCCTCGGCGGTCTCTTCGGCGCTCATGCCGACGACGACCCGAAGGATCAGGATCTCGCGCTGCTTCTCGGGAAGGATCTGCAGGAGGGCGTTCATCCTGGCCGACGCCTCGGAGTCGATGGCCATCTGCTCGGGACCGGCCTCGCCGGAGAAGCGTTCCGGCACCACCTCCATCGGGTCTGCCTTGTTACGTCCGGCGGCCCGATGTGCGTCGGCAACCTTGTGCGCTGCAATGCCGTACACAAAGGCCAGGAACGGTCGTCCCTGATCCTTGTACCGCGGCAGCGCGGTGATGGCAGCCAAGCACACCTCCTGAGCAACGTCATCAGCTGAGAGACCGCTTCGTTCCGCGGTTCCCACTCGCGCCCGGCAATAGCGGACGACGAGGGGGCGGATGATCTCCAGCACCTCCCGGAGTGCATCCCGGTTGCCGGCGATGGCTTCTGCCACGACAGCATCGAGACGTTCTCCCGAAATTGTCATCGTGAGCAGGCTCTCCAGCGTTACGTCAGGGACACCGAATCGGAGGTGTCAGTTGTGTGGCTCAGCTAAACAATAACGACCACTGGGGGCGCAGCCCCGTTAGCGCGAGCGCCACACGCCGCCCCGTCTGATCACGGTTTCGGCGCAACTCCGACGAATGTCCGTGACCTCGCGCTCGGAACTGTTCACACTCCCGATGCCCTCGAGCAGCGAAGCGGCTGCCCAGCGCAACGGGACGAGGCCGTGCTCGGCGGTCTGCGCGAGGACGCGATCGCCGTCCTCACGGGCGGCATCGAGGTCGCCGGACGCGCAGTGCGCCGCGGCCCGCACAAGTAGCGACTTGACCCGGTGTCGCACCGACGGTGTGTGCTCGGCCAGCTCGACGGCCCGCTCCGCGTGGCCGAGGGCGGAGGCGTCGCCCCGGGCCATCGCCAGCTCCGCAGAGACCCACGCCAGGCGGATCGGGAGCCGGGCCGACGGCGTTGCCGATACGAGGTCGGCGGCGCGGCCCAGCGCCCGCTGTGAGGCCGCGAACCGTCCGACGCCCAACGCATCGGCGGCCAGCCCGATCAGCGCGTCAGCGCCCGCGTCGCCGGCGCCGTTGGACAGCCTCCATGCGGCACCGTCGTGGGAGCGGGCGCGCTCGTGCCAGCCGAGCTGGCGCCGGAACGAGCCGCGGATACTCAGCGCCAGAGAGGCGAGCGGCCCGCGTTCGGCGCGGCGCAGCAGCTCATCGAGATCCGCTTCGGCCGCGGCGTAGCGACCCTGGCCACCGGCGGCGACGGCACGCAGCCACAGCCCGTGGGGAGTGTTCGCAGCTGCCAGCGGCCACGCGCCGGGGTTGCTACCGAACGCTGCCACGTCTGGATCGAAGACCATGTCGAGAGCCGACGCTATCAACAACGGCCAATCTGTTCTGCCCGTCAGTTAACAGTTCATGCTCGCCGTGTTACGAACATGAAAACTGATCGACGGGTGTCGAGTTCTGTTCTGTCAGCGCGACATTAACTGACCGGGTCAAATGACGCCGAACGGCGCGGTGAACCGCAAGCGTTTATCACCTCCGTCGTTGCGAACGAGTCGCACCGATGAACGCGGTGTTAAATCTCGCCTGGGCCGTATGCGCTTTCGCACAGGGGAGGCTATTGACGGAAATTCCGGAGCCCTTCTACGTTGTGTGCACGAGTGGTCATCGGCGACTTGGCTCGGATCTATTCCACGACTGACGCATCCATTGAGGTTTCGACAAATGGGATGTGCCGAGAGGGGTTTCGCAATGCCACAGCCGCAGCAGCTTCCCGGTCCGAACGCCGACATCTGGGATTGGCAGATGCAGGGGCTTTGCCGGGGAGTCGACTCCTCGATGTTCTTCCATCCCGACGGCGAGCGTGGTCGTGCCCGCGCACAGCGTGAGATGCGTGCCAAGGAGATGTGCCGCAGCTGCCCCGTGATCACCCAGTGCCGCTCACATGCGCTCGCTGTGGGTGAGCCCTACGGCATCTGGGGCGGCCTGAGCGAGTCCGAGCGCGAACTCCTGCTCAAGCGCGGAATTCGCCGCTCCGCCTGATCGTCCCGAAACCCCCCGGGACGGCCGGAGCCGAGGTTAGGCTCGGACCGCAAGGCCTAGCTGCCACCCCCGGGGGTCACAGGGATGAGTACCGCCGCTGAGCGCGCCACACAACTCGAGCTGGTGGCGCGCCTGAAATCCGCTTTTCCCGAGTTGCCCGACGCTCCCCCGCCCGACCTACTCGATTCCGCGCGAATCAAGGCCTATCTCAAGCCTGTTCACGATGTCGGCGGTGAGCCCGACGCTCCCATGAAGTACGAGAACAAACAGTACGAACAGTGGGAAGAGCTCACCTACGTCATGTGCGAGGTGCTCGCCGCGCGCGGCATCTGGCTCTCCGAAGAGCGTCGCCGGATCGGCAACGTCGACGTGGGCCGCGCCGAGTATCTGGGGCTGCCGTACTACGGCAGATGGCTGCTCGCCGTGGCCCGGGTGCTCGTCGAGAAGCACCACGTCAGCCTCGGCGAGCTCAGCGAGCGCATGGCTGAGGTGGCGCAGCGCTACGCCGGCGGACTGGCGGGCCGCGCCCCGGAGGCGCAGCCGAGATCGCACGGTGACGGTGCCGACGTCGCCCGCAACGCTCACCACCGGCACGCCGTCGGCAAAGGTGACCCTCAGGTCTACGCCGGACAGGCCGGTCCCCCGCGCTTCTCCGTCGGCGATGAGGTGGTCGTACGCGACCTCCCGGTGATCTTCTACACCCGCACCCCCGAATACGTGCGCGGCGCGGCGGGGCGCATCGCCACCGTGGCCTACGAGAGCCCGGCGGCCGAGGACGAGACCTGGGACCGGCCCGACGCGCGCCCGGAGTGGTTCTACGTCGTCGAGTTCACCCAGAGCGAGCTCTGGGACGGCTACACCGGCACCGCCGCGGACACACTGCGTACCGAGCTACCCGAGCGCTGGCTTGCGCCACGCTGAATTGCGCTGTCCGAGAGGGGAATCCGACTGTGTCTCACGACCACGACCACGACCACGACCACGAACGCACCGTCAAGCCCATGGTCGACGAGATCACCGATTTCGAGGTGTTGGAGATCGCACTGCGCGAACTGTGCATCGAGAAGGGGATCTTCACCGCGGAGGACCACCGGCGGTTCACCGAGTTCGCCGAGCAGATCGGCCCGACGCCCGCCGCACGGCTGGTGGCCCGGGCATGGCTGGATCCGGACTTCGCACAGCTCGCGCAGACCGAACCGATGGCCGCCAGCAAGGAGGTCGGCGTCGACTGGATGGAACCGACCGGATTCGGAACACCCAGCGATTTCACCGCTTTCGAGATCCTGGTCGACACCCCCGGTGTGCACCACGTCATCGTGTGCGCGTTGTGTTCGTGCTATCCCCGACCGATCCTCGGGAACTCGCCCGAGTGGTACCGCACGCCCAACTACCGCCGTCGGCTGGTGCGTTGGCCCCGTCAGGTCCTCGCCGAGTTCGGGCTGTATCTGCCCGACGACGTCGAGGTCCGGGTGCAGGACTCCAACCAGAAGCACCGCTTCATGGTGATGCCGATGCGGCCCGCCGGCACCGAGGGCTGGACCGAAGACCAGTTGGCCGAGATCGTCACCCGCGACTGCCTGATCGGCGTCGCGCTGCCCAAGCCAGGGGTGACCACCAACGTCGTCACCGACACCCGGCCCGCGCTGCACCCGATCGCGGAGTGACGGTGGACAGCTCAGCGTTGCGCGGCATGATCGATCGCGATCAGATCTGGCCGCGCATGGCCGCGAAGTACGGCGTCGACAACCCGGTGCCGCCGTGGAAGACCAGCCTGGACGGGTTGTGCGACGCGCTGGACCGCGCCGCCTGTGACGGAGGCGTGCCGACGTTCAAGGAGCGCCGCGACGAGGAGGACGCCCTCGTGGCGACCACCTACTCCGATCTGCCGTACCCCGAGAACCAGCTCGTCGCACTCACCCACTCGCTGCTGGCGCGCGGGGTCATCTCCGAGGCCGACCTTCAGCAGCGGATGGCCGCCGTGCGAGCCCGGCTGGAAGCCACCTAATCCGCAGAGCTCAGCGGCGAGCGTCCCGCCAGCTTGAGGTTTCGGTTCGTGCGCCGCGCCTGCAGGCGCCGCCTGCGGACCTTCCACGAACTCCACTCCCCGAGCGTCACGCCCGCGGCCAGCGCCGTGCCGATCGCGAAGGCGCCCAGCACCGACGCGAAGCCCACGGCACTCTGATCGTTGAGGATCGCGTAGATGCCGTGCAGCAGGGACAGACCCGGCAGCAGCGGCACGATGCCCGCGATCGACACGACCATGGGCGGGGCCAGGTTGCGGCGCTCCATGAGCCGGCCGACCAGTCCGATCGGCACCGCCGCCACGAACGACGCCACCACAGTGCCCAGGCCCGCGCCCTGCGCGAGCAGGAACGCGATGGTGCCCGCCGCCCCACCGAAGGCGGCCGCGATAGCCGCCGAGCGTTCGGCGTAGCAGGCCAGTGCATAGGCCGCCGCGCTCGCGGCGCCGAACGCGACGCGGGCAGGGAACTCGGCGATGGCAGGGGGCGAGTGGGCGTCGATGGCCACGAACGGCGCGCCGAAACGGTTGGCCAGGTGCAGCACCAGAGCCACGCCGGCGATCGTCGCTCCCGTCATCATCACCAGCTCGAAGAAGCGTCCGGCAGCCGTGACCGGCGCACCGCTGATGACGTCGCCGACCGACCCCACCAGGGACAGTCCCGCGAGCAGCACGACCAGGCCGGCCGCGATGGCCACGCTGGGCTCGAAGTGCAGACCCAGTCTGGGGCTGAGCCAGTACAGGATGATCGGCGGCGCGGCAGCGATCGCACCGCCGACCGCGTACTGGAAGAAGAAGGGAAGGCCGTGCCGATTGAGGCGGCGGTTCACGCGGTCGATGGTCATGGTGCTCAACGCGCTGACCACGCAGGCCAGCCAGCTCGCGCCGAGCGTGCCTGCGGTGGCGAACGCCAGCGCACCCCAGGCCAGGGTGGCGATCCACCGGCGATACGGGTGCGGGGCGATGATGATCTGGTCGAGTTCGGCGCGAGCGTCGCTCGGCGAGATCTCACCGGCACGGATCTTGGTGATCAGCCGGTCCACAGCCGCCAGCCTGCTGAAGTCGATGGAGCGCGACTGCACGATGTGCAGGGTGCTGACCGGTGACGACGGTCCGCGATACGCGGCGATGTGGATCGTGGTGTTGATGACGTCGACCTCACAGCGTTCGACGCCGTAGGCCGACGTGATCGCGGTGACCTGATCCATCGTGGCGGTGGCAGGTGTGCCCGACGCCATCAGGATGGCGCCGATGTTTCCGGCCAGGTCGAGCACGTCACCGACGCGCGCGTAGTAGGCGTCGTCGATGTCGGCCGTCGATGCCGGAAGCCGCGGCATGGCGCCGGTCGGCGGGTCGGTCTCCCGCACGATCCGGCTCAATAGCCCCCGCTGGCGTGACTGCGCGCCCACGGCTGTGCCCTCCTGGTTCTGTGGATTCGCTCATCCGTCTCGGTCATGAGCAAAATCCATTTTACTCATGGCAGGCTCGATGACCAGGGCCTGGCAGGGTGAGTGTGGGCACATCACCCTAGGGTTGGACCGTGGCCACGCGTGAGATCTCCTCGACGGGTGGCCGACTGCTGGTCAGTGAGGTCGACGGGCTGATCCAGGCCCGCGGGGTGCGGTATGCGACGGCCGATCGTTTCGCGCCGCCGTTCCCCGTTGTCGCGTCACCCGACGTCGTCGACGCGACCGCGCGTGGCCCTGCCTGCCCTCAACTGCCGTCGCGGCTGGGTTTCCTCACCGGGCCCGTGGGCGACGAACTCGAAACGAGCGAGCAGTGCCAGGTGCTGAGCGTGACCGCCCCGGCAGACGCGACCGACCTGCCGGTGATGGTGTGGTTCCACGGCGGCGCTTACGTGTCGGGGAGCGGTGAAGCCGCCAAGTACGATCCCGACGCGCTGGTGCGCGAAGGCCGGGTGATCGTCGTTCGGGTGAGCTACCGGCTCGGCATTCTGGGCTTCCTCAACCTCGCCGACGCGGGCTGCGAGAACCTCGGGCTGCAGGACCAGATCGCCGCGCTGCGGTGGGTGCAGGACAACATCGCCGCGTTCGGCGGTGACCCTCGACGAGTCACGGTGTTCGGCCAGTCCGCGGGCGGCTATTCGGCGCTGGCGTTGATGATGTGCCCGGAGACCCAGACCTTTTTCTCCCGGGCGATTCTGCAGAGCGCACCGCTGGGCGTACACGGCGTGGACCGCACCGCGATGGTCTCGGCCATGCGGGAGGCGGCAGTGGCACGGCTGTCGGGCGTGGCACCGGACACTGCGGACATCGGGCTGCTGCTGGAGGCGCAGGTGGCCGCACTGACTGCCGCTGCGCCGTTCGGCATGATCGGCAAGATGCCGTTCGCCCCGACGGTGGGACAGGCGCCGATGGGTGCGGCGATGACGTCCGCGGCGTCGCGCGTCGAGATTCTCGTCGGGTACACCCGCGACGACGCGCTGCCGTTCGTCATGCTCGACCCGCGCGGCGCGCGGTTGCGCCGGCTGGCAGCAGTCGGAGGCGCGGCGTCATCGGCGGTGGGACGCGTGATCACGCGGCAGATGTTCGGGGCCCCCGCGATCGCGCTCGCCGCATCCTGGCGCGCGGCCGGCGGGCGGGCTCACACCTACCGCGTCGACTGGACCCCGGGCCCGTTCGGCGCATGCCACTGTATCGAGGTTCCGCTGCTGCTGGGTTCGCGCGAAACATGGTCGGACGCACCGATGTTGGGCGCGAGCGGGGTCGACGACGAGTTGGCGGTGCGGATGCGCGCGCAGTGGAGTGCGTTCGCGCACGGGGACGTTCGCGACGATCGGGTTCCGATCTCGACCTCGTGACGTCGATCTCGTCAGCCCGCGTCGTCGCTGTACTGCGGGTAACGCGGCAGATAACCGCGCGCGTGCGCAACCGGAGCGAGTACTGCGGCGAGCCTGCTCGCCACGTGTCCGGCAAATCCCGGGGTACCGATGCCATCACGGTAGGCGTGGGCTATCGACATCAGCTGCAGGAATTTCGGCATTTGCGTCTTCGGGTTGACCTTGCCGTCCCGGGCAAGACCGAACCACGTCTCGAAGAATGTCTCCATGTCGAAGGCAGGGCTCAACGTGACGACGACGGTCGCGGGCTCGTCGAAAGGATTGCCCCAGACATGCCCGACGCCCCGAGGCACCACGATCGTCTCACCGGTCTCGGCGATTCGGCGTTTACCGGCCACCTCAATCTGCACCCGACCCTGCATCACCTGGAATTCCTCGGGTCCCCCGGGATGGGTGTGTGGTCTCGGCAGAAATCCTCGGGGAGCCATCTCGAACCTCGCCTTCAGGAAGGCACCGCCGGTGGTTTCAGCAGTTTCGAGGAATGTCATGCTCTCACCACTGAGCGGATGATTGATCGTCTCGCCGACACGCGCCACGACCGCCCCCTGGGTTGCCATCCCTGATTGAGAAAAGTATCGACCGACGGCTCGGACTTGTCACTTGTTGCTAACTCAACGAGCGCCGCTGCTAACCGCTGTCCGTCGGGTCCAGACCAAAGACCGCTGTGGGAGCCGACTTGCCCTTCAAGGCGTGGAACCCGCGATCGATCAGGACGGGCGGACGGGAAGCCAGCGCGTCGACGGTCCGCTGGGTCAGAAGGATGGGGTCGCCCGTGATCTTGGTGAGCTGTTCGACGCGGGCAGCGACATTCGTCGTATCGCCGATCAGGGTGAACTCGAGATGATGACCACCACCGATCGTGCCGGCGATCACGGGACCTGTGTTGATGCCCGTTCCTATCCGCAACTCGCCGCCGAATTGCCGGGCGACGAGCCGATGGATCTGCACCGCGGCGTGCACTGCGGCATCGGCATGGTCCGCAAGATCGTTGGGAGCGCCGAAGACCGCCATCGCGCCGTCACCGAGGAATTTGTTGACGTGACCACCAGCGTCGACAACGGCCGGCACCACGATCTCGAAGAGTGCGTTGAGGCGGGCGACGGCGTCCTCGGCGGTGTTCCTCTCGGCGAACGGGGTGAAGTCACGGATGTCGACGAACATCACCGTCACCTCGCGACGTTCGCCGGTGAACACGTCGTCACCCTGCTCGAGCAATCGCGCGGCGAGAGCGGGGTCGACGTAAGCGCCGAATGCTGCCTGAAGTCGTTGCCGCTCAGCCAATCCCGCCTGCATGCGGTTGAATGACGCTGCCAGCACCCCGAGATCGTCGTCTTGAACCACCGGCACCCGTTTGCCGTAGTCGCCGGCGGTGACGCGTTCGGTTCCCTCCGCGAGATCCCGAATGGGCCGCATCGACGGTGAGAACCCCACGCCGACGACCATCGGGATTCCGAACCCGACGGTCATCGCACCGCCGATCCCGAGAAACACGAGCGGCTGTGGGCTGGCCCCGACGATCGCAGCTGCCAACATCGCGCCCTCGACGGAAAAGATGAAGGCAGTGCCCAGGACCGTCATGCTCGACCACGCGGCGATCGTCGGGCGAGATCGCGGTAGGGAGTCGCCGATGTTCGTATCACCCGCGATCGCAAGGCGCGCGGGCCGAGTCGTTGCCTCCAACATGCTGTGCACACTGATGAGGTAGGTGGCGGTTCCGACGGCGGCGCCGAGCAATCCGTACTGCACGAGGTGTGATCCGTCCGCCCCAACGAATACGCCGACGATCACCGACATCACGGCGAAACCGACCGCACCCAACCACACGGCACGCAGAGCCGCGCTACGGGCGAAGCTGTAGGTTGCCTCCAGCGCCATTGCCCGATCGACGTCGTGACCGCCCGCCCATTGTTCGACAGGGCGGTAACGCTTGCGGTCAGCGAGCCCCGCATACGCATTGATCCCCAGCAGGACGGCGAGTGTGATGACGACCGCCTCGACGTAGTGGCGGGATCCTTCGAGACCGACGATGAGAAACGAAAAGAAGAGGTAGATCGGCAGTCCCACCGGCACGACGACGGCCAGCCCCGCCCAGCGATGCCTCGCCCCGAACCGGTCCCACGCCCACTGCCAGATGCGGTCCATGCCCGGAGACTAGATCCCGAGCATTCAGCGGTGGACGAAAACACCCCCGGTCCGCGGGGACCGGGGGTGTTTCGCACTCAACTCCTAGTGGTGGTGATGGCCATGTCCATGGCTGTGGCCATGACCGTCATCCTGCTGCTCGGCCGGCTTGTCGACGACCGCGGTCTCGGTGCTGAGCACCATGCGTGCCACCGATGCCGCGTTGACGACTGCGGACCGGGTCACCTTGACCGGATCGACGACGCCGTCGGCGATCAGATCCCCGTACTCCAGCGTTGCGGCGTTGAAGCCCTGTCCCGCAGGCAGTTCCGAGACTTTGTTGACGACGACCGAACCGTCGAGTCCGGCGTTGGTGGCGATCCAGTACAGCGGCGAAGACAGCGCGGCGGCGAACACGCCGACGCCGAGCGCCTCGTCTCCGGAGAGCTCCGCGCGCAGCGTGTCGAGTGCACCGCGGGCTTGGACCAGCGCCGCGCCGCCACCGACGACGACACCCTCTTCGACGGCAGCCTTGGCTGCGGCCACGGCGTCCTCGACGGCTTCCTTGCGCTTCTTGAGGTCGGTCTCGGTGGCTGCGCCGACCTTGATGACCGCAACACCGCCGGAGAGCTTGGCCAGCCGCTCCTCGAGCTTCTCCCGATCCCAGTCGGAATCGGATGCCTCGATCTCCGCACGCAATTGCGACTTGCGGCCGTCGATCGCGTCCTGGGTGCCACCGCCGTCGACGATCACCGTGCTGTCCTTGTCGACGACGACGCGGCGCGCGGTACCGAGCACCTCGAGGCCGACGTCGCGAAGGATCAGGCCGACGTCGGGGTTGACGACCTGTCCGCCGGTGACGACCGCGAGGTCGTCGAGGAAGGCCTTGCGACGGTCACCGAAGAACGGCGCCTTGACGGCGACAGCCTTCAGCGTCTTGCGGATCGCATTGACCACCAGCGTCGAGAGAGCTTCGCCCTCAACGTCTTCGGCGACGATGAGCAGCGGCTTGCCGGCCTCGGCGACCTTCTCCAGCAGCGGCAGCAGGTCGGGAAGCGAACTGATCTTCTCTCGGTGCAGCAGCACCAGCGCGTCCTCGAGAACTGCTTCCTGGGAATCGAAGTCGGTGACGAAGTAGGCCGAGACGAAGCCCTTGTCGAAGCCGACACCTTCGGTGATCTCCAGCTCGGTGTTCATCGTCGAGGACTCCTCGACGGTGACGACGCCGTCGGTGCCCACCTTGGTCATGGCCTCGCCGACCAACTCACCGACGAGCTCGTCACGCGAGGACACGGTGGCGACCTGTGCGATGGCCTTCTTGTCGGCGACCGGGGTGGCCGCAGCCAGCAGCGCCTCGGACACGGCGTCGGCGGCCTTGCTGATGCCCGAACCGAGGGCGATCGGGTTGGCGCCTGCCGCCACGTTGCGCAGGCCGGCCTTGACGAGCGCCTGAGCCAGAACGGTGGCGGTGGTGGTGCCGTCGCCGGCGACGTCATTGGTCTTGGTGGCCACCGACTTGACCAGCTGTGCCCCGAGGTTCTCGAACGGATCCTCGAGATCGATCTCTCGGGCGATGGTCACGCCGTCGTTGGTGACGGTCGGTCCACCCCAGGCTTTGGCGAGCACCACGTGGCGACCGCGGGGACCCAGCGTCACCTTGACCGCGTCGGCGAGCTTGTCGACGCCTGCTTCCATGGCGCGACGCGCGGTTTCGTTGAACTCAATTTGCTTACTCATGAATGTCTTTCCCTAGGACGGGTGTAACGCGCACCGCCCCGGACATCACCCGTCGATGCGGGAACGTCCGGGGCGGAACACGATTCGCTTACTTGGAGACGACAGCCAGCACGTCGCGGGCCGAGAGGATCAGGTACTCCTCGCCGTTGTACTTGATCTCGGTGCCGCCGTACTTGCTGTAGATGACCACGTCGCCCTCAGACACGTCCAGAGGAATCCGCTTCTCGCCGTCCTCATCCCAGCGGCCGGGGCCTACTGCGACGACGGTGCCTTCCTGCGGCTTTTCCTTGGCGGTGTCGGGGATGACCAGACCGGAAGCGGTCGTGGTCTCGGCCTCGTTGGCCTGTACGAGGATCTTGTCCTCGAGTGGCTTGATGTTGACTGCCACGATTGGAGCCCCTTCACTGGAGATATTGATGTGGGTGTGCGTACACGGCGGTCAGTGACCGCCCTCGCGCCGTCGTCGCGGGTGCCGACACAGGGCTGAACCGACTGCCACCTAGCACTCTATACATGCGAGTGCTAGGTGCTCAAGGTTGGGGCTCGTGTGTGCGCCCCGAGCGAACGGCAGCGGGTTCATCCACAGCCTGCTCGTTATCCACAGGCTGGGATTTTGCCGCGCCCGACCGGGCCGCCCGTCGGTAAATTAGTACATGTGTTCGAACTGACTCGGGTGGGTGAGGCGGATCTGGTCGATGTGATGACCAGTTCCACGGCCGCCGCTGCGCGCGCTGAGGCGATCAAGCTCGCCGCGATCGCCGAGTTGTGGCGTCGGCGGCGCCGCCCCGAGCGGGAGCGGTGGGTGTGCTCGGACTGGGACGCCACCGCCGCCGAGATCGGTGCCGCGTTGACCATCAGCCCCGGGCGGGCATCGGTGCAGATGGACCTGGCGCTGACACTGCGCGACCGTCTCCCCCGCCTGGGAGCACTGTTGGCCGACGGGCAGGTGACGATGGATGTGGTCACCACGATCGTGTCCCGCACCGCGCTGGTCCTCGACCCGGCTACTTTGGCGCGGCTCGACGGACACTTCGTCGACGCAGCCACGGGGTGGGGCGTGTTGTCGCAGAAGAAGCTCGAGGCCGCCATCGATGTGTGGATCGAGACCTACGACCCCGATGCGGTCCGGCGGGTGCGCGACCGGTCTCGGGATCGCTCGTTCACCATCGGCGATCGCCACGACGCGGCCGGCATCACCAGCGTGTACGGGCAGCTGGCCGCCTCGGACGCCGCGCTGCTGGCAACGCGGTTGGCGATGATGATCGCCGCGGTGTGCGAGTTCGACCCCCGGACCCTGGATCAAAAGCGCGCGGACTCGCTCGGTGCGATCGCCGCGGGGTCGATGGTGTTGGCCTGCCGCTGCGGCCGCCCCGACTGTGCGGCCGCGCAGATCGACGACGGCCGCGCATCCAGCATCACGGTTACGGTGATCGCCGACCAGGCCGCCCTCGATGCCGAGCCCGACCCTGCGCTGCACGGCGAAGCACCCCAGCCCGCCTATACGCCGCGGGCCGCAAGAGACTCGGCCCCGCGCGCAATCAACGAACCGGACGTTGCCGACGATCTCGAGGAATCCGTCGAACCGCCCCCATCCACCCAGCCCACTCCGTGCGCGAGCGAAGACCTCAATCCGGCAAACTCCACTGGATCGGCCGAACTCGCCGAGAAAGCGACCACCGCTGGGCCCTCAGACGCTCCGGAGCCGACCCAACCCAAACCGGTGGGCCGCCGCCGCGCAGCGCTGATCGTCGGCCCCGGCGGCGGCATCGTGCCCGCGCCGCTGCTGGCCGAACTGATCGCCCACGGCGCCACCCTGCGCGTCACCGATCCCGACTGCGGAGCCACCGAGGGCTACCGACCCTCAGCGGCCCTGGACCGGTTCGTGCGTTCGCGGGATCTGACCTGTCGCTTCCCCGGCTGCGACCGACCCGCCACCCACGCGGACATCGACCACACCATCCCCTACCCCATCGGGGCCACCCACCCGGCCAACACCAAATGTTATTGCCGCGCACATCATCTCGTGAAAACGTTCTGGGAGGGCTGGACCGAACGCCAAACCCCCGACGGGCGGCTGCATCTGACCAGCCCGACCGGCCACGCCTACACCACCACACCTCTGTCGGCGCTGCTGTTCCCATCCTGGAACACCCGCACCGGACCACCACCCGCGCCCACCGCCACCTCGCAGCGACCCGCCCCGGGCCGCCACCTCAAGATGCCCACCCGCGCCCGCAGCCGCACCGAGAACCGCGCCGCCTACATCCGCAGAGAGCGCGAACTCAACCAACGCGAACGCATACACGGACGTACCAAACATGCTTCACCGCAACACAACTGGGATGCAGACTTCACCCCGCACGGCGACGACCCGCCGCCGTTCTAGCGGAGTTGGCTGGGGTCCATCAGCAGGTGGTCGGACACGTCGCCGATCATCTCGACGTCGACCGTGCGCTCGGTGAAGTACCAGCCGCCGTGGTCGCGGGCGAAGGTGTCCGCATACCGACCGACGACGATCGGTTGCAGCGCGACGGAATCCGTCTGCTGCACCACACAGAAGGTGGACCGGGCAGCCGCAGTATCGCCGGTGACATCGACGATCGGATTGAGAACGAGATGGCGGGTCCGCGGGGTGTTTCCGTGATCGGGGAAGCGGCGGGTCGTGGCGGCGAACAGAGCCGCGATCGCCTCACTGCCCGCGACACCCATGAAGTTGCCTCGACCCAACAACTGACCGACACCGTCGAAGTCACCGGCGTCGATCAATTCGGCATAGCGGTAGAGCAATTCGGTGACGGCCGACGAGTCGGCCCACCCGCTCATGCGACCTGCCCCCGTACCACCGGCAGGCCCGGATCGCTCGCGACGCCAAGCGGTGACGGCTCGGCACCGGCCGCAATCAGGTGCGCCGCGAACGACGCGATCATCGCCCCGTTGTCCGTGCACAACCGCGGCCGCGGCACCCGCAGCGTCAGACCGGCCGCCGCGCAACGCTCCTCGGCCAGCTCCCGCAGACGCGAGTTCGCTGCCACGCCACCGGCGATCAACAGCGTCGACACACCCAGCTCGCCAGCCGCGCGCACCGCCTTCGCCGTCAGCACGTCCGCGACCGCCTCCTGGAAGCCCGCCGCGATGTCGGCCTGCGAGGCCTCCGGATGACTCTCCACGTAGCGCGCGACCGCGGTCTTGAGGCCCGAGAAGCTGAACGCATACCGGTCATCGCGTGGGCCGGTCATGCCGCGAGGAAAGACGATCGCGTCGGGATCACCCTCGCGCGCCAGTTCATCGAGCACCCTGCCACCCGGGTATCCCAGGCCCAGCAGTCGCGCCACTTTGTCGTAGGCCTCCCCCGCCGCATCGTCGACCGTCGAGCCCAGCTCCACGATCGGCTCACCGAGCGACCGCACGTGCAGGAGATTCGTGTGCCCGCCGGACACCAGCAGGCCGATGCTCTCCGGCAGCGGCCCGTGATCGAAGACATCGGCGGCCAGATGCCCTCCGAGATGGTTCACGGCGTAGAACGGCACCTGCCATGCCGCCGCATACGCTTTGGCCGCGGCCACTCCCACCAGCAGCGCACCCGCCAATCCCGGGCCGATCGTCGCCGCCACCACGTCCGGCCGATCGAGCCCGGCCCTCTCGAGTGCGCGTCGCATCGTCGGCCCCAGCGCCTCCAGGTGCGCCCGGGACGCGATCTCGGGAACCACTCCACCGAAGCGGGCGTGCTCGTCGACGCTGGAGGCGACCTCGTCGGCCAGCAGCGTCACCGTCCCGTCGTCGTCCAATTGCGCGATACCGACACCGGTCTCGTCACACGAACTCTCGATCGCCAAGATGATCATCGCGGCTCCCGCTTCATCGAATAGGCGTCGGCGCCGCTGACGCGGTAGTACCGCTTGCGCAGCCCGATCCTCGCGAATCCCTCGCTCTCGTAGAGCTTGATCGCGGCTTCGTTGTCGGTGCGCACCTCCAGGAAGATCGCCCCTCCATCGGCGTACTCGACCAGCCTGCGCAACATCTCCCTGCCGATGCCCTGGCCCTGATAGGTGGGATCGACGGCGATGGTGTGCACCTCGTACTCGAACGGCTTGCAGCGCCCCAGCCGCGCGATGCCTGCATATCCCACCAGCTTGTCGTCGGCCCGCGCCGCCACGTAATGGTTGTGCTTGGCCGCGATCTCGGCCAGAAAGGCGCGTTCGGGCCACGGATCGTCCCCGTCGAACACCTGCGCCTCGAGTTCCGCGCACCGCGCCGCGTCCGCGGCCATCAGCGTCGCGTACTGCACGTTCATCGCTTCACCGCCGACGGTTTCGCATCGGGTCTGCGCAGATACAGCGGCACCAGCGGCTCCGGCTCCGCGTCCCAATCCGCCACCGCCGCAACCAGACCCGCCACCGACGGCGACACCGGTGCGAGCCTCGGGAGCTCGAACAGCGCCGCATGCTCGGGTGAACCGGCCACCGCAGCCGCGTCGGCCGGCACGTCGGCCGCAGCGTTGACCGCGGGACCGTCCATCCGCACCCCGTCGCGATAGCGCGCCCAGTACACCTCACGTCGGCGCGCATCCGTGACGACGAGCACCTCCCCCGTCGTTCCCGCGGCGATGGCATCCAGGCTGCACACTCCGTGCACGACGACGCCGAGCGCATGGCCGAACGCCGCCGCGGTCGCCATTCCCACTCGCAACCCCGTGAACGGTCCCGGCCCGCACCCGACCACCACGGCATCCAGTGCGCTCACCTCGACGGCGGCGTCCGCCAGTGCCCCGACGATGTTGGGCGTCAACGTTTCTGCGTGCGCGCGGGGGTCGACCGTCACACGTTCGGCGAGCACCTCGATTCCGGCGCCGAGCCGCACCACTCCCGCCGTCACCGCGGGGGTGGCTGTGTCGACGGCCAGCACCAGCCTGCTCATGGCGTGCTCCACTGCCAGATGGCAGTGCGCTCGTCACTGTCCGAGGTCCGCTCGAGCCGAATGTCGAGGTGCCGCTCCGACAACCGCTCGGCCACCCCTTCGCCCCATTCCACGACGACGACCGCGTCGTCGAGATCGGTGTCGAGGTCCAGCGAATCGAGTTCGGCGAGCAGATCCACCGAGCTCTCGTCCAGCAACCGGTACAGATCGACGTGCACCATTGCCGCCGCCCCCGGCCGACGCGGCCGGTGCACCCGAGCCAGCACGAACGTCGGCGACAACACCGGACCCTCGACATCCATACCCTCGGCGATTCCCTTGGCCAGCACCGTCTTTCCCGCACCGAGCGGACCAGAGAGCACCACCAGGTCGCCTGCGCGCAGCCCACGCCCCAGTTCGGCACCGAACGCCAGCGTGTCCTGCGCGCTGGCCAGTTGCTGTACCCCCGAGTCAGCCATTGCTGCGCACCCGATCGCGTACCCGACGGGTGATCGCCACCAGCTTTGACGGTGTCGACCTCTCGACCAACCTCACCAGTGCCTCGTCGATGATCTCGGGCTGCTCCAACTGCACCAGATGTCCTGCGCCACCGACGATCACCAATTCCGACTTCGGCAGCGCCTCCGCCATCTCCCGCGACGACTCGGCAGGCGTCAACAGATCCCGGTCTCCGCACGCGATCAGCGTCGGCACCTTCCGCAGCGTCTCCAGGCCCGCAGTCTCGTCGTGCACTTCCAGCGCGTGCAGGAATTCGACGAGCGTGGTGATCGCGGTGTCGTGCATCATCCTCTCGGAGAACGCCACCACGCTGGGGCTGATCTTCTCGTCACCGTATGACGCCGCCCGCAGGATCGGCCCGATGACCGACCGTGCGCTGCCACGGAAGCGGTGCACTGTCTTGGGTGCATAGCGGGCGGCAAACTGAACCGCCTCCAGCGCAGGGTTTTTCAGGATCTCACCGAGGGGCGATCGTGACACCCCTTCGGCGGCGGAGGCGATGATCGCCGCGCCGACGATACGGCTCGGGTAACGCTGCGGGTACTGGCGGGCGTGGGAGAGCACCGTCATCCCGCCCATCGAGTGCCCGACGAGCACCACAGGCCCGCGCGGTGCCATGACCGCCAGCACGCTCTCGAGGTCCTGGCCCAGCTGTTCGACCGTGTAGGTGTCCGGCGGCGCCTCGCCGGATTGTCCGTGGCCTCGCTGGTCGTAGAACACCATGCGCACCTGCGCGCCCCACTGCTCGCTCAGACGGGCCCGCTGAAAGTGGAAGGAGCCCATGCGAAGACAGAAGCCGTGCGCGAACACGACCGTCAGTGGCGCATCTGTCGGCCCGACCTCACGCACCGCCAGCGGGACCCCGTCCGGGGTGGTGACGACCGTGCTGCGGTCGGCGTCGAGCAGTTCGAAATCCTCGTCCCGGTACGGATCGTCGTCCGTCACCCGGCGGCGCAGCGAGCGCGCCGCGGTGACCCCCGCCGCCGAGCCGACCGCGACGATCCCCGCCGCTCCCGCCAGCCACCCGGCACGGGGGCTCAACGTGCACCGCCCCGGTAGGCCCGGGTGATCCGGCCGCGCGGGCTGGTGACCACCTCGTAGTTGATGGTGCTCAGCAGGTCCGCCCAGTCTTGCGCCGTCGGCTCACCTTGGGTGCCCGGACCGAACAGGATCGCCTCGTCGCCCTCGGTCACGCCGACCGGCCCCGGCCCCAGGTCCACCACGAACTGATCCATGCAGATGCGCCCCACGTTCGGGTAGCGACGGCCGTTGATCTGCACGGAGATCTTGTTGCTCAGCAGGCGGAACACCCCGTCGGCGTATCCGGCGGGGATCAGCGCGACCGTCGTATCGGCCTCGGCGATCCACGTGTGGCCGTAGGAGACACCGTCACCGGCGCGTACAGAGCGCACCATGGCGACCGGGCACGTCAGCGTCATCGCCGGCCGCAGCCCCATGTCGCCCCGCTCCGGGATCGGTGTCTGGCCGTAGACCGCGATGCCCGGCCGGACCATGTCGAAGGCCAGATCGGGCCGCGTCAGCGCCGCCGGGGAGTTGCTCAGGTGCACGACCTCGAACTGCACCCCGGCCTCGCGCGCCGCCAAAGCCATGTCGGTGAGCCGCTGCGCCTGCACGCTGTTGAACGGGTGGCCGGGGTTGTCGCCGTGGGCGAGGTGTGACATCAGACCGCGTACCCGCACCGCGCCGTCGGAGGCGGCATTGCGCAGTGCGGTGACAACGGCCGGATAGTCGGCCGCCGCGACACCGTTGCGGCTCAGCCCGGTGTCGGCCTTGATCGTCACGGTCGCGGCGCGACCGGTCCGCCGGGTCGCCGACAGCACCTCCTCGACCTGCCGCACCGACGAGACCGCGACCTCGACGTCGGCCGACAGTGCCGGCGCGAAGTCCATGCCGGGCGAGTGCAGCCAGGCGAGCACCGGCGCCGTGATGCCGTCGCGACGCAGGGCCAGCGCCTCGTCGACGGTCGCGACGCCCAGCTGGGCTGCGCCCGCGGCCAGCGCCGCCCGCCCGACGGCGGTGGCGCCGTGGCCGTAGCCGTCAGCCTTGACGACGGCCATGACTGCGGCCGTGCCTGCGCGTTCGCGCAGCACGGAGATGTTGTGCGCGATGGCGTCGAGATCGACAGTCGCCGTCGGCACGTGCTGGGTCGTGTGCTGGGTCGTGTTCAGTGCGTTGATCACCGCCCCCGATTGTCCCAGGCCGCCGTCGGACGCGGGTCAGTGGGCGAAGTGCGCCTCGTCCGAGAACCCGCCCACCCCGGTCTTGTCGAGCTTGCCGAGCACCTCGACAATGTCGTCGCGCAGCGCGCGGGCCAGGTTCGCCGAGAAGCCCTCCCGCACCACGATGCGCAGCACCGCGACGTCGGTGGCGTTGTCGGGCATCGTGTAGGCCGGTACCTGCCAGCCGTAGCTGCGCAGCAGCGCCGACACGTCGAACACCGTGTATTTGGTGCCTTCGACCAGGGTGAACGCCACGACGGGGATCGCCGATCCGTCAGAGATGACCTCGAAGACATCCATCCCCGCCAACTCCCGCGCCAGCCACTGCGCGGTGTCGGACAGGCAGTGCATCACCGTGGTGTAGCCGTCGCGGCCCAGCCGCAGGAAGTTGTAGTACTGCCCGACGACCTGGTTGCCGGGCCGGGAGAAGTTCAGCGTGAACGTCGGCATGTCCCCGCCGAGGTAGTTGACCCGGAACACGAGTTCCTCGGGCAGGTGGTCGGCGTTGCGCCACACCACGAACCCGATGCCGGGATAGGTCAGTCCGTACTTGTGCCCGCTGACGTTGATCGACACCACCCGCGGCAGCCGGAAGTCCCACACCAGGTCGGGGTGCACGAACGGCACCACGAAGCCGCCGCTGGCCGCGTCGACGTGCACCGGGATGTCGAGTCCCTTGTCGGACGCGAGTGTGTCCAGGGCGGCGCAGATGTCGCCGACGGGCTCTAGCTCGCCGGTGAACGTGGTGCCCAGGATCGCCACGACGCCGATCGTGTTCTCGTCGACGTTGTCGAGCACCTGCTCCGGGGTGATCACGTAGCGGCCGTGCTCCATCGGAAGGTAGCGCGCCTCGACGTCGAAGTAGCGGCAGAACTTCTCCCACACCACCTGGACGTTGGAGCCCATCACCAGATTCGGTGTGCGGCCCTTCCAGTCCTGCCCTGCCGCCTCCAGCTTCTGCCGCCACCGCCACTTGAGCGCCAGGCCGGCGAGCATCACCGCCTCGCTGGAGCCGACCGTCGACACACCGATCGCGCTGGACGGGTCGTCGTCGCGCAGGTTCTCGGCGTGGAACAGGTCGGCCACCATGCACACGCAGCGCTGCTCGATCGCGGCCGTGACCGGGTACTCGTCCTTGTCGATCATGTTCTTGTCGAACGTCTCCGACATCAGCTGCCCGGCTTCGGGATCCATCCACGTGGTGACGAACGTGGCGAGGTTGAGCCGTGAGCTGCCGTCGAGCATCAGCTCGTCGTGGATGAAGCGGTAGGTCTGGTCGGGCTCCATCGACTCGTCGGGCAGGCGTAGGGCCGGGATCGGTGAGGTGGACAGGCGGCCGCAGTACGCGGGGGTCAGCGAGGAGTGGCGCGACATGTTGGGCATGTGGTCCTTTCTAGAGGATCGAGCCGAGTGCCGTTCGCAGATGCGCCAGGATGCGCGCGGCCGACGTCGGCGCCGGCGCCGGTCCGGGATCGTGTGCCGCGAGGTCGGCGGCGCGCGCGTGCACGAATGCCGCTGCCGCGGCGGCGTCGGCGGGCGGCAGACCGGCGGCGAGCAGCGCCCCGATGACCCCGGACAGCACGTCGCCCGACCCGGCGGTCGCAGCCCACGCCTGACCCGCCACGTTGAGGTACACCGGGCCGCCCGGCTCCGCGACAACGGTCACGTTGCCTTTGAGCAGGACGGTGGCGCCGAGCCGGTCGGCGAGCCCGCGGGCGGCCGCGATGCGGTCCTCCCCAGGCGGCCCGCCGGCCAGCCGGGCGAACTCGCCGGCGTGCGGGGTCAACACTGTCGGGGCGTCTCGGCCGTCGATCAGGTCGGGATGGGCGGCAAGGATGGTCAGGCCGTCGGCGTCGACGAGGACCGGCAGGTCGGTGTCCAACGCGAAGGCCAGCGCGGCCTCGCCGTCGGAGTCGGTGCCCAGCCCCGGGCCGACGACCCATGCCTGCACGCGCCCCGCGCGTCGGACATCCTTCGTGGCGATCACCTCGGGCCAATGCGAAACCACCTCGGCTGCAGCGGTTCCCGCGTAACGCACCATGCCGGAGTGTGCGGCAACGGCAGCGCCGGTGCACAGGATCGCCGCGCCCGGATACGTCGCGGAGCCGGCCATCACGCCGGTCACACCCTGGGTGTACTTATCGTCGCTGCGGCCGGGCACCGGCCAGCGGGCAGCGACATCGGCGGCCTCGAATCCCCGGATGTCGCTGGGCGGCAGGTCGAGACCGATGTCGACGAGTTCGACACGGCCGCACGGTCCGAGCGCGTGCACGGGCTTGAGGCCACCGAACGTCACCGTCACCGTCGCGCTGACATGCGGCCCGTCAGCCGCACCGGTCGCGACGTCGACCCCGCTGGGGACGTCGACGGCGACCACAGGCGCGTCGGTTCCGGCGAACACGTCCGCGGCGGCCGGCCGCAGCGGACCGGTGGCTCCAATGCCCACCACTCCGTCGATCACGAGATCAGTTGCCGCCGGTACTTTTTCGACGATCCGACCGCCCGCCTTGCGAAACGCGGCCAGTGCCGCAGCATGGACCCGCGAGGGGTCGAGCAGGACCGCTGAGACACCCGCGCCACGACGGCGCAGGAACGTGGCGGCCCACAGCGCGTCACCGCCGTTGTCCCCGGAACCGACCACGGCGCAGACGGTCTTGCCCGACACCGTGCCCAGCTGGCGGATGATCGCGGTGGCCAGACCGAACGCGGCCCTGCGCATCAGCACACCGTCGGGCAGCGCCTCGAGCAGTGGCGCTTCGGCGTCGCGGATCTGCTGGGCGGAGTAGTAGTGCCACATCGGAACAACGGTACGTGGGTACCCGCCCGCCATGACTGATTCCTCTGTGCGCGAGCAGTTGCTCGCACTCGAACATGGCGGCTGGCGGTCACTCTGCGAGGGCACCGGCGACCGCTTCTACGGCGACGTGATGACCGAGGACGCGCTGATGGTGCTGGCCAACGGCGCGGTGATGGATCGGGCGACGGTGGTCTCGGCGCTGGGCCAGTCACCGCCGTGGGCGCGTTACGCGATCGACGACGTCCGGGTGATCACGATTGCGCCCGACGCCGCGGCGCTGGTGTACATGGGGACGGGCTGGCGAGACGGCGCTGACCAACCGTTCGTCGGCGCCATGTCCTCGGTGTACCACCGCACCGGCGACGGCTGGAAGCTCGCGCTGTATCAGCAGACGATCCGCCAATAGGGCTGCTACTACTGAGCTTTCGTGCCGCTCAGCGCGTCGGGCAGCGTCGGATAGAGGTCGATGATCTCGTCGATGTTCATCATGCGCAGCGGCCGGGCAGTCGCCGGCCCGTCGGCGACGACGCGCAGCGAGATGCCGGCGCGATCGGTGAGACGGTGGGTCTCGACCAGCATGCTGATGCCCGCCGACGACAAGAAGCCCACCTTCGTGATGTCGACGACCAGCATCGTCAGGTCGCCGGCCAGTGCCACGTCGAGATGCGTGCCCAACGTGGGAGCGGTCAGTACGTCGAGATCACCCTCGACGTGCAGCACCACCGTCGCGCCGTCGCGCTGCGGACGGACCACGAAGCGGCCGCGGTGTTGTTCGTGCACGTTCATCATGTGCCCCCGAGGGTCGGACAGACACCAGGCACAGCCATGGCGACCGTGCGTGTCCGTGTTTCGTGCGGCAGTGGGCCGCAGTGACGGGGAATTCCGTCGTACACCGGGCGCGTGGCACCGGCGGCCGCTGCTTGCAGAACGGCTGTTACTCGTTTATCGGCCCCGGGGAGGGCAGCGTTAACAGAGTGGCCTTAATTCTTCCTTAAATTGACGGAAGAGTCACAATCGTGCTGGTCAGAAGGTTACTCGACGGTAACCGACTTGGCGAGGTTGCGGGGCTTGTCGACGTCGTAGCCGCGAGCCTGGGCCACTCCGGCGGAGAACAGCTGCATCGGGATCGTGGACAGCAGCGGTTGCATCAGCGTGGAGACGGCCGGGATCTCGATGAGATGGTCGGCGTACGGCGCCACGGTGTCGTCGCCCTCCTCGGCGATGACGATCGTGATCGCGCCGCGGGCCTGGATCTCCCGGATGTTGGACAACAGCTTGGCGTGCAGCGTGGCCGCGTTCTTCGGCGAGGGCATCACCACGATGACCGGCAGATCGTCCTCGATCAGCGCGATCGGCCCGTGCTTGAGCTCGCCGGCGGCGAACCCCTCGGCGTGCATGTAGGCCAGCTCTTTGAGTTTGAGCGCACCCTCGAGCGCCACCGGGTAGCCGACGTGGCGGCCCAGGAACAGCACCGTCTGCGCCGACGCGAACTGGGTGGCCAGCGCCGTGACCGGGGCACTGGTGGCCAGTACCCGCGAGATCAGTTCGGGCATGGCCTCGAGGTCGCGGTACTCGCGGGCCACCTCGTCGGGATACTTGGTGCCGCGGGCCTGGGCCAGCGCGAGGCCCACGAGGTAGTTGGCCGCGATCTGGGCCAGGAACGTCTTGGTCGAGGCGACGCCGACCTCCGGGCCTGCGCGGGTGTAGAGCACCGCGTCGCACTCACGCGGGATCTGGCTGCCGTTGGTGTTGCACACCGCGAGCACCTTGGCCTTCTGGTCCTTGGCGTGGCGCACGGCCTCGAGCGTGTCGGCGGTCTCCCCGGACTGCGAGATCGCCACGACGAGGGTATGGCTGTCGAGCACCGGATCGCGGTAGCGGAACTCGCTGGCCAGCTCGACCTCGACGGGTAGCCGGGTCCAGTGCTCGATCGCGTACTTCGCCAGCAGCCCGGAGTGGTAGGCGGTGCCGCAGGCGACGACGAACACCTTGTCGACGTCGCGCAGCTCCTGATCGGAGAGGCGCTGCTCGTCGAGCACGATGCGGTTGTCGGCGAAATGGCCCAGCAGCGTGTCCGACACCGCGGCGGGCTGCTCGGCGATCTCCTTGAGCATGAAGTAGTCGTAGCCGCCCTTCTCGGCGGCCGAGGTGTCCCAGTCGATGTGGAAGGCCCGGTAATCCTGGGTGTCGCGGCCCTCGAAGTCGGTGATCCGGTACCCGTCCGCGGTCACCACGACGGCCTGGTCCTGCCCCAGCTCGACCGCATCGCGGGTGTGCTCGATGAACGCCGCGACATCGGAGCCGACGAACATCTCCCCGTCGCCGACCCCGACCACCAACGGCGTGGACCGGCGGGCCGCCACGATCGTGCCCGGATCGTCGGCGTGGGCGAACACCAACGTGAAGTGGCCCTCCAACCGGCGCAGCACGGCCAGCACCGACGCCGGGAAATCACCGGCCTGGGAGCCCGACTCGTACTCGCGCGCCACCAGATGCACCGTCACCTCGGTGTCGGTGTCGCTGGCGAACTCGACCCCGGCAGCCTCCAACTCGGCGCGCAGCGCGGCGAAGTTCTCGATGATGCCGTTGTGCACGACTGCGACCTTGCCGCTGGCGTCGAGGTGCGGGTGGGCGTTGCGGTCCGTCGGCCGGCCGTGCGTGGCCCAGCGGGTGTGCCCCAGCCCCGTCGAGCCGACCAGATCGTCGCTGCCCTGCTCGTCGAGCGCGGCCTCCAGATTGGCGAGCCGGCCCGCCTTGCGCTGCACGGTCATCCCGCCGCGTCCGTCGAGCAACGCCACTCCAGCGGAGTCGTACCCGCGGTACTCCATCCGGCGCAGCGCGTCGACGACGATGCCGCAGGCGGGACGTTGCCCCACGTAGCCGACGATTCCGCACATAGCCATCCAGGGTACGGCAGACGACGCGGACCGCCGGGTGGGATACGGTCGTCGGGTGGCCAGCACGAAGAAGCTCTTCACCGCGTTGACCCGCCGCGGGCCGCACAAGGTTCTGTGCGGTGACCTGGCCTTTGCCGGTCTGCCCGGCATCGTCTACACGCCGGCGAGTGGCACGAACCTACCCGGCGTGGCGTTCGGCCACGACTGGATCACATCTGCCCATCGCTACCGCGGAACACTGGAGCACCTCGCTTCGTGGGGCATCGTCGCGGCCGCACCCAACACCGAGACGTCGCTGGCGCCGTCGGTGCTCAGCCTGGCCTACGACCTCGGCACCACGCTGGACATCATCGCCGGCGTGCGGCTGGGGGGCGGCGACATCAGCGTGCATCCGGGCAAACTCGGCGTCGCCGGCCACGGGTTCGGCGCATCGGCCGCGGTGTTCGCCGCGGCGGGGATGCCGACGAAGCTCAAGGCCGTCGTCGCCGCGTATCCCCTGATCAGCAGCCCACCCGCCGAGAAGCCCGCCGCGGGACTGAAGGTGGCTGGGCTGATCCTCGCCGATCCTGGCGACCCGATGACCCTGCGCTCCAATGCTGTCGAGCTGGCCCGCGCCTGGAAGCCGGCGACGCTGCGGTCCACGTCGAAGACGAAGGCCGGCGGGCTGGTCGAGGGCAGACGCCTCGCGACCGCCGTCGGGTTGCCGGGCGCCGACAAGGGCACCCAGCGGATCGTTCGGGCCCTGATGACGGGTTATCTCCTGCACATGTTGGCCAACGAGAAGGACAAGGGGCCGTACAAGGCCTTCGCCGATCCCGAGGGCGCGCTGCCGAAGACCGAGATCATGGACCCGTTCTCCGACGATCCAGTGGATCTGGAGAACAAGGTGGTTGCGCTCCTCAAGCCGTGAGCATGTGAGTATCTAGGCCATGCGCACGGGCATCTTTCTCAACTACGCGGGTGGGTTCCTCGAGGCGGTCGACGAGGTCGTCGAACTCGAGAAGATCGGTATCGGCATCGCGCTCGTGCCCGAGGCCTACTCCTACGACGCGATCAGCCAACTGGGTTTCCTCGCCGCGCGCACGTCGCGGATCGAGCTCGGTACCGGCGTGGTGCCGATCTACACCCGTACCCCGGCCCTGATGGCGATGACAGCCGCCGGCCTGGACTACGTCTCCGACGGCAGGTTCCGCCTCGGCCTGGGCACCTCGGGCCCCCAGGTGGTCGAGGGATTCCACGGCGTGCCATTCGACGCGCCGCTCGGACGCACCCGCGAGGTCGTCGAGATCTGCCGGCAGGTGTGGCGCCGCGAGCGCCTCACCTACGAGGGCAAGCACTACCAGATCCCCCTGCCGGCAGACCGCGGCACCGGGTTGGGCAAACCGCTGAAGATCATCAATCAGCCTGTGCGTGAACGCATTCCGATCACCATCGCAGCACTTGGTCCGAAGAACGTGGAGCTGACCGCGGAGATCGCGGAAGGCTGGCAGCCGGTCTTCTTCTATCCGGAGAAGGCCGACGACGTCTGGGGTGAGGCACTGCGGGCCGGCGCGACACGGCGCGATCCGGAACTGGGTCCGCTCGACGTGATGGTCAGTGCCAGCCTGGCGATCGGTGACGACATCGAGGACCGATTGGCTTGGGCCAAGCCACAATTGGCGCTCTACATCGGCGGGATGGGCGCACGCGGCAAGAACTTCTATCACAACCTCGCGACGCGCTACGGCTTCGGTGAGGTAGCCGATCACATCCAGGATCTGTACCTGGCCGGCAAGAAGGCCGAGGCGATCGACGCGGTGCCCGACGAGCTGGTGCGCAAGGTGTCGCTGGTGGGGCCGCGCGGCTTCGTGGCCGAGCGGATCGCGGCGTTCGCCGAGGCCGGCGTCACCACGCTGCTGGTGCATCCGCTCTCCGGTGATCGACGCGAGTCCGTGGCCTTCGTGGAGCAATTACAGTCGCTGCTATGACCGAACTCACCGACGACGTCATCGCGTTCCTGTCCGACGGCACCCGTACCGCGAAACTGGGGTACGTCGCTGCCGATGGCCGGCCGCTGGTCGCGCCGGTGTGGTTCGTCGTCGACGACGGGCAACTCGTCTTCAACACCGGCAAGGACACCGCCAAAGGCCGCGCTCTGGCGCGCGACCCCCGCGTGGTGATCTGCTGCGACGACGATCGACCCCCGTTCTCTTTCGTCCAGGTGCAAGGCACCGCCGCAACCAGCGAGGACCTCGACGAGGTGCGCGCCTTCGCGACCCGAATCGGTGGCCGGTACATGGGCGCCGACCGCGCCGAGGAGTTCGGCCGACGCAACGGTGTACCGGGCGAACTGTTGGTCCGCGTCACCCCGACGAAAGTTCTGAAGGCGTTCGACCTGGCCAACTGACCGCGCTCTGGCAGAGTGCCCGGCATGCGCATCGACCTGACCGACAAGATCGCCGTCGTCACCGGAGCGAGCAAGGGCATCGGACTCGCCATCAGCGAGGGACTCACCGGCGCCGGCGCCTTCGTCGTCGCAGGTGCCCGCACGAACAGTCCCGGACTCGAAGCGCTCGAAGCGGCAGGCGTGGCGAGGTTCGTCGCCGCGGATCTGTCCACCGCGGACGGCCCGAAGACCCTCGTCGCCGCTGCCGCGGAACGCGGGGGTGTCGACATCCTGGTCAACAACGCCGGGGCCGTCACCCCGCGATTCGCCGGTTCGCAGTCCGTCACCGACGACGACTGGACCGCCGCCTGGTCGCTGAACTTCCTGTCGGCCGTCCGCACGACGCGCGAAGCCATCCCCCTTCTGCTGGCGCGCGGTGGTGGCGCGATCGTGATGATCGGCTCGGTCAACGCGACGCTGCCCGAATGGAACATCATCGACTACAGCGCCACCAAGGCGGCGATGGCCAACTACGCGAAGAGCCTGTCGAAAGAGTTCGGGCCCAAGGGCATTCGCGTCAACACCATCAGCCCCGGGCCGGTCGCCACCGACCTGTGGCTGGCCGACGACGGCGTCGCCGCCCAATTCGCTTCCGCCAGTGGCGGTTCCGCCGATCAGGTGGTGGACGCGGTCGCCGCAGGCGCAGCCACAGGACGATTCACCACCCCGCAGGAGGTGGCAGACCTCACCGTGTTCCTGGCCGGTGATCGCGCCACCAACATCACCGGCGCCGACGTCCGCATCGACGGGGGTTACGTCACCACGATCTGAGTCACCACGATCTGAGTCACGCCTGGATCCCGCCGGTGAGGATCGCCGCCAACTCCCGGTAGGCCGCCGCGTCGTCGAGCCCGGTGCGCTCGCGCACCGCCCGCTGCTGGATGCCCACCATCATCGTCGCGACGAGTTCGGCGGCGAACGCGGCATGCACGTCGCGGAACTCGCCGGCCGCCACCCCGGCCGCGATCAGCTCCTGGACCCGCTGTGCCGCGATGCGGGTGTTCTGCTCGTAGATGGCCCGCGCCGGGGCGAACGCGTCGAGATCGGCCATGAACCGATCCGACGCCGGATCCAGTTCCTCGCCCACCGCCTGCAGATAGGCGGTCACGCGCTCGCGAGCGCCGTCCGCGGCGGCGACACGGTGTTCCACCGATTCGGTCGCCGTGCGGAAGAAATGCACGGTGGCAGCCGTGACCAGCTGCTCCTTGCTCGCCGCCAGGGTGTAGAGCGTGGACTTGGAGCATCGCAGCCGCGTCGCGATCTCATCGAGCGTCAGATGTGCGAAACCCTCCGCCAAGAACAGACCGACCAGCGCATCGAAGAGCTCGGTGCGCCGCCGGGTGGCGAATGCAGGCGTGGTCACAGGTCAATAGTACTGCAGAGTGTCCTGTAGTACTGTTCGACGTATGCCTGTGGATCGCCTGCTGCCCACCGACGAGGCGCACGAACTCATCGAGCTCGCCCGGACCATCGCCGACAAGGTGCTCGACCCGGTCGTCGACAAGCACGAGAAGGACGAGACCTACCCCGACGGCGTGTTCGCGACGCTCGGGGAAGCCGGGCTGCTGAGCCTGCCGTACCCCGAGGAGTGGGGCGGCGGCGGTCAGCCCTACGAGGTCTACCTGCAGGTGCTCGAAGAACTCGCGGCGCGGTGGGCGACAGTGGCTGTCGCGGTCAGCGTGCACGGTCTGTCCTGCCATCCTCTGATGACCTTCGGCACCGACGAGCAGCGATCGCGGTGGCTACCTGACATGCTCGGCGGTTCGCTCATCGGCGCGTACAGCCTCTCCGAACCGCAGGCGGGCTCGGACGCCGCCGCGCTCACCTGTCGGGCAGCCGCTGCGGACGGCGGCTACCGCATCACCGGCGAGAAGGCGTGGATCACCCACGGTGGCGTCGCGGATTTCTACACGCTGTTCGCCCGCACCGGCGAAGGCTCGCAGGGGATTTCGTGCTTCCTGGTGCCTGGCGACCTTGACGGCCTGACCTTCGGCCGACCCGAGGAGAAGATGGGCCTGCACGCAGTACCCACCACCGCGGCCTACTACGACGGGGCGTTCGTCGATGCGCAGCGACGGATCGGCGCCGAAGGCCAGGGTCTGCAGATCGCGTTCAGCGCACTGGATGCCGGGCGACTCGGCATCGCGGCCGTAGCCGTCGGGCTGGCGCAGGCGGCACTCGATGCGGCGGTCGGCTACAGCCAGGAGCGAACGACGTTCGGCCGCAAGATCATCGACCACCAGGGACTCGCGTTCCTGCTGGCCGACATGGCCGCCGCGGTCGACTCCGCGCGAGCCACCTACATCGATGCGGCTCGACGCCGCGACGCCGGGCTGGCCTATTCGCGACAGGCGTCGGTCGCCAAGCTGGCCGCCACCGACGCGGCGATGAAGGTCACCACCGATGCCGTGCAGGTGTTCGGCGGTGCCGGCTACACACGCGACTATCGGGTCGAGCGGTTCATGCGCGAAGCGAAGATCACGCAGATCTTCGAGGGCACCAACCAGATTCAGCGCCTGGTGATCAGCCGCCACCTGGCTCGGTAACAGGCGGCGGGCCGACCTGCGGGACCTCGTCGGCGGCGATCTCGCAGGGCGTGCGCTCCTCGACCGGCGGTGGGGCCAGCGGTTCGGCAGGTGGCGGCGGTGGCGTGGGCGCCGGTGGTGCGACGGCCTCGGGCTCCGGTTCCGCCGGGATCGGTTCGGCGACTGGCTCGTCCGCGGCGGGCTCGCCTTGGGCCGGATCTTCTGCGGCGGGCTCCTCTTCCTCGGATTCGTCGTCCTCGGGCTCCTCCTCCTCGAGTTCGTGGTCCTCGTCGTCGGGTTCAGGCGGCTCGGGTGGCTCGAGGTCGTCGAGGGGATTGATCGCAGGGTCGGATGCGCTACCGCCCAGCAGCCCGCTCAACGCGTCGGCAAAACGCTGCCCCACCGCCGGCATCGCTGCCCCGCCCCCACCCATATCTGGCAGCGGCGCCGCGGCCGGTGCAACGGGCGCCGGGGCGGGCGGCGATGCGAATGCCGGTGGCGCCGACGCTGCTGGTGGCGCGGGCGCTGCGGGTGGCGCTGTCCAGGCCGCCGGCGCCGTCGGTGCGGGCGCGGCGGGCGCGGTGGGCGCCGCGGGCGCGGCGGGCGCGGTGGGCGCTGCAGCTGAGAACGACGGCGCCGGCGCACTCGGCCCGAGCGCACCCGGGATCTCGAATTCAGCGAGCGGGCGTGCGCTGATCTCGGCGGTGGCGGTGCGATACGCCTCGGCGACGGCGGCACCCGCGCCTTGCACGGCCGTCAGCCATTCCGCCCCGATTCGGTTCTGCACGAACGGCTTGACCTCGGCGTCGACCAACTCGGCCGCAGCTGCTCGATCCCCCACGCCCGAGGTGACGGTCGTGGCGGCGGCCAGCCACTGCTCGCGTGCCGCACCGACGTCGGATTCGACAGCGATGGTGGTCTCGACCTTGGAATCGACCGCGCGCCAGAGTTCCTCGAGCGTGCGGCGCAACGCCGCTGCGGCAGTGGCCAGAGCGTCGGCGACCACCGCTGACGCCGCATCGTGGCGGCGCAGGAACTGCTGCGCCGCCTGCGCACCCGACCCCTGCCAGGCACCCGCCAGCACGCCGGCCTGATCATCCTGGATGGCCAGCGCCTCCCGCGTCGCCCGCACCGCCGCATCGACAGAGGCATAATCGCGTTGCAGGACAACGAGATCCATGCCCTCTTCGGTGCCGTACCAGTCACGCACCTGCGCTGGATGCAGCGTCAGATCGGAGTCGGTGAACCCCACCTGGTGGGACGCCCACACGTACTCCGACATCGCCTCGACCGAGGGTCGGCCCTGCGCCAACCGGCCGGACACGTCGAACGTCTCGGCCACTACCCCACCCGTCCGGCCGCGCGCTCGTCGGCGTCGACGTACCTCTCGACCGAGACCTCCATGGCCGCCGCGATCTCACCGGCCGCCCGGGACCACGACGACACCGAGCTCGTCAGGTCGCGCAGCGCGGACTGCAATGACTCACCGTGGGCGACATATGCCCGCCCGGCCGTCGACCCACCGAAGGTCACGTGAGACAGATGTTCTCGCACAGCTCGACCGATGATCTCACCGGCTCGCTCGTACTCCCTCGCGACGGCGCGCAGCGCACCCACGTCGACGCCTGTACTCCCCATACTTCATTGGACGCACCGGGCGACGCCACGGTTCCCCGCCGATCGACGACCGTTACGACTCCGCGCTGACCGACTGCGCGACCTTCGCCGCGAGCTGGCGTGCGGTGTCTTCGTCGGCGGCTTCCACCATCACCCGCACCACCTGCTCGGTTCCCGAGGGACGAAGGAGGATTCGACCGGTGTCGCCGAGCTCGGCCTCGACCTCGGCGACCGTGTCGCGCACCGAGGGCGCATCGGCGACCGTCGCCTTGTCGGCCACGGCCACGTTGATCAGCACCTGCGGCAGCGTCTGCATCGGCGCCGCGAGGTCGGCCAGGGTACGGCCGGTCTGCGCCATCCGGGCCATCAGCAGCAGCCCGGTCACGATGCCGTCCCCTGTGGTCCCGAACGCCGGAAGCACGACGTGCCCGGACTGCTCCCCGCCCAGGGCGTACGCCCCGGCGCGGAGTTCCTCGAGAACGTACCGGTCCCCCACCCCCGTGGTGCGCACCTCGATGCCGGCCTCGCGCATCGCCAGGTGCAGGCCCATGTTGCTCATGACCGTCGCGACCAGCGTGTTGCGTGTCAGCTCGGCCGACTCCTGCATGGCCAGCGCCAGTACCACCATGATCGCGTCACCGTCGATGACACGCCCGTGCGCGTCGACGGCCAGGCAACGATCAGCGTCACCGTCGTGGGCCAGACCCAGATCCGCGCCGTAGGACACCACGGCTGAGCGCAACGAATCCATGTGGGTGCTGCCGCAGCCGTCGTTGATGTTCAACCCGTCAGGGTCGGCATGGATCGGGATCACGTTCGCGCCCGCGGCGCGGTAGGCGAGCGGGGCGGCGACCGAAGCCGCCCCGTGCGCACAGTCGACGACCACGGTCAGTCCGTCGAGTCGGGTCCGCGCCGCCGTCTCGACATGCCCCACGTAGCGCTCGAGGGCATCCTCGGCGTCGAGCACGCGGCCGACCCCGGCGCCGGTGGGCCGGTCGCCGGGACCCTGACGGACCAGTTCCTCGATGCGGTCCTCGGCGTCGTCGTCGAGTTTGTGACCACCGGGACCGAAGATCTTGATGCCGTTGTCGGGCATCGGATTGTGGGAGGCGGAGATCATCACGCCGAAGTCGGCGTCATAGGCACGGGTCAGGTAGGCGACCGCGGGGGTCGGCAGCACGCCGACGCGAAGCGCGTCGACACCCTCGCTGGTCACGCCGGCGATCACCGCCGCCTCGAGCATCTCGCCGCTGGCGCGGGGATCGCGGCCCACCACGGCCAGCCGCCGGCCGGAGGAGCCCGTTCTGGTCAACCGACGGGCCGCCGCCGCGCCCAGCGCCAGCGCCAGCTCGGCGGTCAGATCCTGATTGGCGACGCCGCGCACTCCATCGGTGCCGAACAGTCGAGCCATGGTGACAACCTCTCACACGAGTCTTCGAGCACCCTAATGCCCGGGTATCGCTCACAGGACAAAGACAGACGCCCGGCCGCTCCGAAGAGCAACCGGGCGTCTGTGAGCGGACTGATCAGCGCTTGCTGTACTGAGGCGCCTTGCGGGCCTTCTTCAGACCGTACTTCTTGCGCTCGATGGCGCGCGGGTCACGCGTGAGGAAGCCGGCCTTCTTGAGCGCGGGACGATCCTCGGGCTGGACGATGATGAGCGCCCGGGCGATGGCCAGACGCAGCGCGCCGGCCTGGCCCGAGGGGCCTCCACCATCGAGGTGGGCGTAGATGTCGAAGTGCTCCACCCGGTCGACGGTCACCAGCGGCGCCTTGATGAGCTGCTGGTGCACCTTGTTCGGGAAGTAGTTTTCCAGCGTGCGGCCGTCCAGGTGGAACTGGCCGGTGCCGGGCACCAGGCGGACGCGGACGACCGCTTCCTTGCGGCGGCCGACGGTCTGGATCGGACGGTCGATGACGACGGGCTCGCGCGGAGCGGCCTCGGACTCGACGGAGGTCTCGGTGCCTGAGGCTTCCACGGGCTCGACGGTCTCGGTCGTGTACTCGGGTTCGGTCACTGGGCCACCTGCTTGATCTCGAACGGAATCGGCTGCTGCGCGGCGTGCGGATGGTTCGGGCCGGCGTACACCTTCAGCTTCTTCTGCACCTGACGGCTGAGCTTGGTGTGCGGCAGCATGCCGACGATCGCGTTCTCCACGACCCGGGTGGGGTGCTTGAGCAGCAGTTCGCCGATGGCGCGCTTGCGCAGGCCGCCGGGATACCCCGAGTGCCGGTAGGCGAACTTCTTGGTCAGTTTGTCGCCGCTGATGGCGACCTTGTCGGCGTTGATGACGATGACGAAGTCACCGCCGTCGACATTGGGCGTGAACGTCGGCTTGTGCTTGCCGCGCAGCAGCTTGGCTGCTTCGACGGCGAGCCGGCCGAGTACCACGTCCTGGGCGTCGATGACGTACCACGAACGTGTGGTGTCACCCGCCTTCGGCGTGTACGTAGACACAGCGCTACCTCTGCTTCTCTCTCGGGTGGATCCCGGGGGTTCCGGGTGCCGGTCAGGCGTACGCTCTCGCATTCACGCTCACACCTGCCTCGGCGACCGACGGAGACCCGAGGTACACGACAAGCGCAGCGCACGCCAACGAGGCAGCCTACCGGGGCGTGTCCCCGCAGGTCAAAACGCCCTCATCGGTAGTCGATGACCACCCGGCCGTCGATGCGCCCCTGCTCCATGCGGGCGAACACGTCGTTGATCTCGTCGAGCGTCGCGGTGTGCACGGTCGGGTGGATCAGACCCCGGGCGAAGAAGTCGATGGCCTCGACCATGTCCTGGCGCGTTCCGACGATGGAACCCCGAATCGTGAGCCCCTTGAGCACGATGTCGAAGATCGACGCGGGAAAGTCACCGGGCGGCAGACCGACGAACACGATCGTGCCCCCGCGGCGCGCCAGGCCGATCGCCTGACCGAACGCTTCCGGATGCACCGCGGTGACCAGGACGCCGTGCGCGCCACCGGTGGCCTTCTGCACCTCGGCGACGACATCGGCGGTGCGGGCGTTGACGACGACCTCCGCGCCCAGCCGCGTGGCCAGGTCGAGTTTGGTGTCGTCGACGTCGATGGCGACGACCCGCAGCCCCATCGCGATCGCATACTGCACGGCGACGTGTCCGAGCCCGCCGATCCCGGAGATCGCCACCCACTGCCCCGGCCTGGTGTCGGTCACCTTCAGCGCCTTGTAGACGGTCACGCCGGCACACAGGATCGGCGCCACCTCCACCGGGTCGACACCGTCGGGGATCCGCGCCGCGTACGCCGCGTCGACCAGCATGTAGGACCCGAAGCTGCCGTCGACTGTGTAGCCGCCGTTGCGCTGGTGTTCGCACAGCGTCTCCCATCCGGTGCGGCAGTACTCGCAGCGACCGCACGCCGACCACAGCCACGCGTTGCCGACCTTGTCCCCCACCTTCAGGTCGTCCACACCGTTGCCGACCGCCACCACGGTGCCGTACCCCTCATGGCCCGGAACGAACGGCGGCGTCGGCTTCACAGGCCAATCACCCTGTGCGGCATGCAGATCGGTGTGACAGACCCCGGATGTCTCGAGCTTCACCAGAGCCTGCCCGTCGTCGGGCTTGGGCAGGTCGAGTTCGTCGATCGTCAGCGGAGAACCCAGCTGGTGGACAACGGCGGCGCGCATCGTGTTCTCGGTCATGACTCCATCCCACTGCGGGAAAGAGATGCACGACAGGGACTTAGGCCCTCACCCCAGCGCCGTCCGACCTCAGAACACCCGGTCGACCTGATCGGGGACGAGACTTCCGTCTGCCCGATGCAGCGGCCCGTCCCCGCCGCCGGGTTCGACGTAGCCCTCGGTGGCGCAGGCGTAGGGCTCGGCCTGACCCTCGGGCTCGATGAACATCGGGTTGACGATCCAGCGACTGTCGGCGTCGTCGTAGGCCCGGCACATCAGCTCGGTCTTGTTGCGGTTGATCGCCAGGCGCAGGGCGGTCGCGTCGGAGAGGAAGCTGACGTCGGTGTCGGAGTCCCCCGCCCCGAACGCGGCCCGGTGCGGCGGGACGGCAACGTCGTAGGCGGCCGGGCCTGTGATGCCGAAGACCTGCTCGTTGACGCGGCAGCGCTTGCCGCCGATGTAGGGGATGGAGACCGATCCGCCACACGGCACCAACCGGGAGGTGACGACATCGCCGTCGCGCTCGGTGCGCACACCCATCACCTTGTCGGCCGGGATGCCGAGATCGGCCGCCCACACCCGGACCACGGGCTCGGCTGAGGCCGAGATGATGCGCACGTCGAAACCGTTGGCCTGCAACGCCCCGATGAGGTCACGCATCTGCGGGTAGTAGCGCACCCAGCCCGTCTGCTCGGTGCTACCCACCTTCTGCTCGGTGCCCTCGGGCGCGGCCAGGTTCTCCTGCCGGGCCTGCTCGGCGAACCCGACGAGCACCGGCTCCGGCCACCCCGCCAGCAGCTGCGCGGCCCACGCGTACGCGGGTTCCATCCGGCGCGCGTCGAAGCCGGCGAAGGCCGGTTCTTTCGTGGTGGTCTCCGCGTCGCCGTAGATCGACACCAGCTCGTCGGCGCACGCCACGTCCGTGTCGGTGGGCAACGTCTGACCGGGGACCCCGGCCGCGCACGCCCGTGACAACGCCCCGACGGCGGCCGGGGTGAGGTACGGGCTGGTGGTGGCCCAGTCCGCGGGGGCGCGCAGCTTGCCGTTGCGCACCATCCAGAAGAAGGTGGCGTCCCCGATGTCGTTCTTGACGACGGTGTTGTCCCAGTCGAACAGCGCCAACGGGGCCCCGGCCGCCACGTCGCCCGATCCGCCGCACGTGCCCAGCTCGGCCATCATCGCGTCGATGCGCGCGCGGTTGTCGCCGTACCAGCCGGGGTCGGCGGCCAGCATCCGGCAGGCCGGCGCCGCGGAGGCCTGCGGGATCTCGGCGACGGATCCCGTGAAGGCCAGCGTCGCGGTGGCTGCGGCGGACAGGGCGATCCTGCCGATGCGGCGGAACATGGTGTCTCCCATCAGGTCAGGGCGCTGGTGTCGGGCGCGCCGAGGGCCCGCGAGGTGTCCTTCAGGTCGACGCCGGAGCGGCCGAGTTCGACCGCGCCGCGGACGAGGCCGGCGGCGATGCGCGCGGCCTCGGCGTACCCCAACCCGCCGGGCGGGTGGATGTTCGAGATGCAGTTGCGGTCCGCGTCAGTGCCACCGACCCGCGGCAGATGCGTCAGGTAGATCCCCAGACTGTCCACCACGCTCAGGCCGGGCCGCTCCCCGATGATGACCAGCACCGTACGGACCCCGGCGGCCACAGCGATGTGATCGCCCAGCGCCACCCGGGCCTGCGTCGCGATGACCGGCGGCGCCAGTGTGTGCTGCGGCGCGAGCTGCGCGACGAGCGCGGCCAGCAGCTTCGGTCCGTGCAGCCCCAGCGCCGTCGGGGACAGGCCGTCGGCGAGGACGACACCGATGTCGGCACCTGTGCGGGGCACGTGCGCGACGTCTGCGGGCAGACGGCCGAGGTCGGGCCGGCGTAGATACTCCGCCCGGGAGGTGGCGCGGCTGGACACCACCGCGGGCTCGCCGATGCCGACGTCGCGCACCTGGGCGACGACAGTGTCGACATCGAGCGGGTGGTGCACAGCATCGCGAGCCGCGGCATGCGCCGCGGCGAGCTCGAGGACATCCCGGCTGGGCAACGCGTTCCCCGCACGCCCCAACCCGATCCGCGCCTGCGTCGTGCTCCGCAACTCGTTCCAGAATGCTTGGGCGGCAACCTGATCCGATGTCATGGGCGAACTCATGACGCCGCCAGCGCGCGCAGCGGCGAACGCGTCACGTCCAGCGGGATCACCCGGCCGGCGTCGTCCATCATGCCGACCGTGCGCAGCCACGCCTCGAACTCCGGCGCAGGCCGCAACCCCATGGTGCGGCGGGTCACCAGCACGTCGTGGAACGACAGGCTCTGGTAGCCGAGCATCACGTCGTCGGCGCCGGGCACGGTGATGACGAACGCCACCCCGGCCGCGGCGAGCAGCGTGAGCAGCGTGTCCATGTCGTTCTGGTCGGCCTCGGCGTGGTTGGTGTAGCAGACGTCGACACCCATCGGCAGGCCGAGCAGCTTGCCGCAGAAGTGGTCCTCCAGCCCGGCGCGCACGATCTGCTTGCCGTCGTAGAGATACTCCGGCCCGATGAAGCCCACCACGGTGTTGACGAGCAGCGGCTGCAGGTCGCGCGCCACCGCATAGGCCCGCACCTCCAGGGTCTGCTGATCGACGGGCCGGCCGCCGGTGCCGAGATGGGTGCCCGAGCTCAGCGCGGACCCCTGCCCCGTCTCCAGGTACATGACGTTGTTGCCGACGGTGCCGCGCCCGAGCGAGCGGGCCGCCTCGTTGCCTTCGCGCAGCACCGCGAGATCGACGCCGAATGCGCTGTTGGCTCCCTCGGTGCCCGCGATGGACTGGAACACCAGGTCGACGGGCACGCCCTGCTCGATCAGCCCGATCGTCGTGGTCACGTGGGAGAGCACACAGGACTGCACGGGGATGTCGTAGCGGGCGCGGATCGAGTCCAGCAGGTGCAGCAGGTCGGCGGTGGCGTGCGGCGAATCGGTCGCCGGGTTGATGCCGATGACGGCGTCGCCACAGCCCAGCAGCAGCCCGTCCAGGACGGCGGCGGCGATGCCTCGCGGGTCGTCGGTCGGGTGGTTGGGCTGCAGCCGGGTGGCCAGCGTGCCGGGGACGCCGACGGTGGTGCGGAACGCGGCGCGGACCTCGGTGGCGGCCGCGACGGCGATCAGGTCCTGGTTGCGCATGATCTTGCTGACCGCCGCGACCATCTCGGGAGTCAGCCCGGGCGCGATCGCCGCGATCCCTGCCGCGCCGTCGTCGCGCGCGGCCGCGTCGAGCAGCCAGTCCCTCAGCCCGCCCACCGTGAGGTGGGAGATCGCCGAAAACGCTTGGCGGTCATGGCCGTCGATGATCAGCCGAGTGACTTCGTCACTCTCGTAGGGCACCACGAGCTCGGTGAGAAAGGTGTCCAGCGGGAGGTCGGCCAACGCCCAGGCCGCCGCCGCGCGTTCGGCGTCGCTGTCGGCGGCGCACCCGGCGAGCTGATCACCGGACCGCAGCGGGGTGGCCTTGGCCATCAGGTCGACCAGCCCGTCGAAGCTGTAAGTCGTTCCCGAGATCTGCTGGTGGAACTTCACGTCAGACCCCCTTCCGCCTGTGCGAGCATCGCGAACTCTTCGTCGGGCGAGTTGGCCACCAGCCGGTGCCGGCTGACGAACGCGAAATACAGCAGGAACGCGGCGAACACCGCGAGGCAGCACAGCGCGGCGATGGTGTCGACCAGGAACGTCGCGATCACCGCCAACGCGGCGATGACCAACGCGAATCCGGTGGTCGCCACGCCGCCCGGCGTGCGGTAGGGCCGCGGCATGGTCGGCTCGCGTCGTCGCAGCACGATGTGGCTGACCATCATCAGCACGTAGCTCACCGCAGCCCCGAACACCGCCATGTTGAGCAGCAGATCACCCTTGCCCGTCAGCGACAACGCGAAGCCGATCAGGCCGGGCACGATCAACGCCAGCGTCGGCGCCTTGCGCGAGTTCGTCACCGACAGCACGGTCGGCAGGTAGCCGGCCCGCGACAGCGCGAACAGCTGCCGGGAGTAGGCGTAGATGATCGAGAAGAAACTGGCGACCAACCCGGCCAGCCCGATGTAGTTGACAACGGTGGCAGCGGTGGTGCTTCCGAGCGCCTCGACCAGTGGGTTGCCGGACTCCGACATCGCGGCCGCACCGCCGGCGCCGGTGGCCAGCACGAGGACCCCGACGCACGTCACCAGCAGCACGCCCATCGCCGCGATGATGCCGCGCGGCACGTTGCGCTCTGGGTTGGCCGTCTCCTCCGCGGCCAGCGGTACGCCTTCGACGGCCAGGAAGAACCAGATCGCGAACGGGATCGCCGCCCAGATGCCGAGGTAACCGTAGGGCAGCAGCGACGACGCGCCGGCGGCGTCGGTCGGTGCGATGTCGGTGAGATTCGCCGCGTCGAAGCTACCGACCGCGGCGATGGCGAACACCACCAGTCCGACCAGGGCGATGGCGGTGATCACGAACATCACCTTGAGCGCCTCGCCGACGCCCGACAGGTGGATTCCGATGAAGACCGCGTAGGCGACCAGATACACCCACCAGCCGTTCTGAATACCAAAGAGCCCCAACGATTCCACGTAGGCGCCGATGAACGTGGCGATGGCCGCGGGGGCGATCGAGTACTCGATGAGGATGGCGGTGCCGGTGGCGAAACCGCCCCACGGACCGAGCGCGCGCCGGGCGAAGGTGTAGCCGCCGCCCGCTGCGGGCAGCGCCGACGACAGCTCGGCCATGCCGAGCACCAGAGCCAGGTACATCGCGGCGATGATGACCGCGGCGATCGCCAGCCCGCCGAAGCCGCCGTGGCCGAGGCCGAAGTTCCAGCCGGAGTAATCCCCGGAAACGACGTAGCTGACGCCGAGCCCGGCGAGCAGCAGCCAGCCTGCACTTCCCTGTTTCAGCTGGCGCCGTGCCAGGTATTCGTCGGTCTGTCGGTTTTCTGCGACGCTCTGACGCGGACTCGAGGGCATGATCACTACTTCTATCTGTCGTATGTTTCGGGAGCTTTAAAGGTCGGTTATCCGACCATAAAAGATGACCGGAAAAACCCCGACACGGATCGCTCCGCGCCGGGGTCTTCTGGCGGTAGGGGCGGCTCAGAAAAAGCCGAGGGCCTTGTCGCTGTAGCTGACCAGCAGGTTCTTGGTCTGCTGGTAGTGGTCGAGCATCATCTTGTGGTTCTCCCGACCGATGCCGGACTGCTTGTACCCGCCGAATGCGGCATGCGCCGGGTACTGGTGGTAGCAGTTGGTCCAGACGCGGCCGGCCTTGATGTCGCGGCCCGCGCGGTAGGCGGTGTTGCCGTCACGGCTCCACACCCCGGCACCCAGCCCGTACAGCGTGTCGTTGGCGATGCTGATGGCCTCGTCGTAATCGCTGAACGAGGTCACCGCGACGACGGGACCGAAGATCTCCTCCTGGAACAGCCGCATCTTGTTGTGGCCGGTGAAGATCGTCGGCGCCACGTAGTACCCGCCGTTGAGGTCGCCGCCGAGCTCCGCGCGCTCACCACCGGTGACCAGCTGCGCGCCCTCGCTCTTGCCGATCTCGATGTAGGACAGGATCTTCTCGAGCTGATCGTTGGACGCCTGCGCGCCGATCATCGTCTCGGTGTCCAGCGGATCGCCCTGACGAACGGCCTTCGTGCGAATCGCGGCGAGTGCCAGGAATTCATCGTAGATGTCCGCCTGGATCAGCGAGCGCGACGGGCAGGTGCACACCTCGCCCTGGTTGAGGGCGAACATCGTGAAGCCCTCGAGCGCCTTGTCCTGGTAGTTGTCCGCCTCGGCCATCACATCGTTGAAGAAGATGTTCGGGCTCTTGCCGCCCAGCTCGAGCGTGACGGGGATCAGGTTCTGCGACGCGTACTGCATGATCAGCCGGCCGGTGGTGGTCTCGCCGGTGAACGCGATCTTGGAAATGCGGTTGCTCGACGCCAGCGGCTTGCCTGCCTCGACGCCGAAGCCGTTGACGATGTTGACGACACCGGCGGGCAGCAGGTCGCCGATGACCTCGAACAGGTAGAGGATCGACGCGGGCGTCTGCTCGGCGGGCTTGAGCACGATCGCGTTGCCTGCCGCCAGTGCCGGGGCCAACTTCCAGACGGCCATCAGGATCGGGAAGTTCCAGGGGATGATCTGGCCGACGACGCCGAGCGGCTCGTGGAAGTGGTAGGCGACGGTGTCGTCGTCGACCTCCGACAGCGAACCTTCTTGTGCGCGAATGCATCCGGCGAAGTAACGGAAGTGGTCGATGGCCAGCGGGATGTCGGCGTTGAGCGTCTCGCGGATCGGCTTGCCGTTGTCCCACGACTCGGCCAGTGCGATCGACTCGAGGTTCTCCTCGATACGGTCGGCGATCTTGTTGAGGATCACCGCACGCTCGGCAGCCGAGGTCTTACCCCAGGCGGGCGCCGCGGCGTGCGCGGCATCGAGGGCGGCCTCGATGTCGGACTCGTCGGAGCGCGCCACCTCGGTGAACGCCTGGCCGGTGACCGGCGTGGGGTTCTCGAAGTAGCGACCCGCTTTCGGCGGCACCCATTGGCCGCCGATGAAATTCTCGTAGCGGGGCTTGAACGACATCAGCGAGCCGTCGGTCCCCGGTCGGGCATACACAGTCATGGTGGTACTCCTGCTCGTGTGGTGTGCGTCACTGAACCTACGCGCGCCACCGTTGCAGCACGGTTGCATAGATCTGCAACCGTCTCGGAGTCAGCCGAGTTCGTAGTCGATGCCGGCGAGATGGCCGCGCGCCTGGGCCCGCGCGAGCGCATTCAGCCCGGAGCAGTCCCGAAGCGCCTGCCAACCGTCACGGTCGTCGCGCCCTTCGGGCAGATCGAGCCAGCGCCGCAGGAGGTCGGCCCGACCGCGCCGACTCTCCGCGAGCACCGCCTCACGCAGCGTGGTCGACAGAGCGGTGCGCAGACGCGCCACCGCCGGGGAGACCGACTGGCGCAGCAGCGGCCCGGAGTACCGGTCTAGTGCGGCGTCGACGTCACCGGCGTCGAGCGCGTCGAACACTTCGCCGATGTCGCTGGTGATCGGAGCGAGTAGCCGGTAGGGCCGTGAGCCGAGGTTCTCCGCGCCAATCACCTTGCGCAACCTCGACATCTCCGCGCGGACGGTGACGACGTCGAGGTCCTTGTCGTCGAGCAGGACCGCGAGATGGTCCGCGGACAGCCCCTCCGGATGCCTGCTCAGCAGCACGAGGATGTCCGCGTGCCGGCCGGTGAGGTAGGTGGCCTGCAGGTGCCCGTACGCGTCGGAGGTCACCCAGCGGGGCCGATCGCCGCCGAGGACCACGAGGTGCGGTTTGCGAGCCGCGGGTTCGGGGCCGATCCCGGCGACCCGCAGCAGCGCGAGATGGTTCTCCACGGCGACGGCGGTGGCCCGCACCAGCGCCAGGGTCTGCGACGACGCCACCTGCGCGTCACCGGTCAGGTCGATCGCGCCGAGCAGCGCCCCGGTGGTCGGGTCGTGCACGGGGGCGGCGGTGCAACTCCACGGCTGGACGATGCGGGAGAAGTGCTCGGAGCCGTGGATCTGTAGTTCCCTGTCCAGGGCCAGGGCGGTCCCGGGGGCGTTGGTGCCGGCGCCTTGTTCGCTCCAGTCGGCGCCGGGCACGAAGTTCATCGCCTCGGCGCGGCGGCAGGCATTGGGATCGCCCTCGACCCACAGCAACGTGCCGTCGGCGGCACTGACGGCGACCACCACGCCGGAGTCGACCGCATCGTTGACCAGCAGGCGACGGATGACCGGCAGCGCCGGCGCCAGCGGGTGGGTGTCGCGCAGCCGCGCGACCGCGGTTACGGCTTCGGCGGCCCGGGCACCGTGGAAGTCGGGATCGACGCCCACTGCCCGACTGCGTTCCCAGCTCTGCGCGACGACCGGCCGCACAGCCGAGTTCAGGTCACTGGCGTCGACCTCGCCGGCGATGAACTTCTCGTGGACGGTACTCAGCGTCGCCGATAGCGGCCGGGAGCCAGCCCGCCCGTTCGTCGTCTTCGCAGTTGCCACGGGGCGATCCTTTGTGTCCGCCATCACACCTGCCCCTCACCCTATCCCACCGAGCACGGGCGGGGAGGCACTGTGCGACCCCCGGTCGGCTCCCCTCCTCCCGGGGGTCGCACAGCGTTCGGTGGGGCGCCTACGCACCCCAGGCGTGGGCGGCACTGCGGTCGGTCGCCGCGACGTCGTCGGCGCCGTCGCGCACCGCATTACCCAGACGGAACAGGATGTCGTTGAGCGCCGCCGCGGATTGCTCCCACCGCGTCTGCTCGACCCGGTACGCCTCGGCGGCGTCGCGGGTCCAGACCTGTTGCAGCGGAGCGATCTGAGTGCGCAGATCGTCCAGCGCGGCGTTGAAGCGGGACGAGGTCGCGTGGATCTGCTGGCGGATCGTGTGCTCGATGGCGGCGAAATCGTAGGACAGCATCGGGTCCATGTCGGTTCTCCTACAGGTGGGCTGACGCCGAGCCGATGGCCTGGGCATGGCTGTCGGTGACCTGGCGCAGGGTGCGCTCGTTGTCGCGGATGGTCTCGGCGATGCGCTGCAGCGCCGCGTGCAACCGCAGCGACTCCGCATTCCAGCGGTCGACCACGTCCCGGAACCGGGCCGCGGCGGCTCCGCCCCACACCGAGGCGGGCACGCTGCTCATCTGGCCGATGAACGAGGCCAGCATGGCGCGGATCTCCTCGTTGCGGGCTTCGGTCTTGCCCGCCACCGCGGCCATGAGGTCGAAGTCGGTGGCCAGTGCTCCACCAGTGGCTCCTGACGGGATCGGCATCGTAGATCCTTCCATGTGGTTTGTGGTTCATTTCTCCTGGCGTTCTACATGTTTGGACGCATGGGCCACCGGATCGGTTCCGTCGACTTATCCACCGACCGCATGGGCGCTGCGCACCGCGCGGGCACACGCCGCGGCGATCAGGTCGGCGTGGCCGGGCGTGCTCTGACAGCCCACGGCGATACGGACATTCCCGTCGCCGACCACCGCCCACGACGTCTGGCTGCCGTCACGCACCTCGCGGTAGGTCACCGCGGCGCGGTCGCCGACCTCACCGTCGGGCCGGAAGTCGACGAACACCCCCGAAGGAGCGGATGCGATTGCGCGGTGCAGGGATTCGGCGATGTCGTCGGGGCCCGCCGGCCCGAGGGACTGTGTGAGGTGCAGCGCCGAAAGCCCATCGGGCGCGCTGACACGCACCCTGGCCGAGCCCGGCCCCGAGGTGATGCGTTCAGCCGCCCAGCCGGCGGGCACATCGATCGCGGCCCGGCCTTCGGTGAGCACCCTCCACTGCGCGGGCTCCGGGTCGCGGAGCACCCAGGGGACGGTGGACGCGACCATCACGGCCGCGCCCAGAGCGATCGCGGGCCGGCGGAACCGGGGTCGCGCCGTCAGCGTCGTCGTCACCGCGGCTTCGACGTCCTCGCGCTGTACGCGCCGCGCGGTGGACGACGTCGGGCTGGCGACACCCGGTGGCACGTCGACCAGTGCAGAGCTCGGCAGGGTGTCACCGTCACGGCCGACCACGCGGAGAGGCCGGCCGGGCTCCGCAATAGCGACCACGTCGGCGGAGAGCTCCACGACGGTCGAGGCCGACCCGGCGGCGCTGAGCAGGGGTCCGCGACGGAACACCCGAACGTCGTCGGCAACTGCCCCCGCAGCGTCGGTCACGGACACCGTCCAGCGAACCGGCCACCAGCTCGGCACCACCACGGCCAGTGAACGCGTCGGCCCGCCCGCCGCCGCCCAGAGCACCTCGCGCAGAACGTCTGACACGTCGACGACGCGGTCCTCCACCACGGCGAGCCGATCTCCCACAGCCGCGACGGCCGCTTCGGCCCATTCCGCGGGCGGGCTACCCGGACCCCGCACCGTCACCGGGCCGACCTCGACGACCACGGGTGTCACGGCGGATCGTGCCATCCCACCTGGACCAGTTCGTCGGCGCGGCCGCGCACCGACAGCACGCCACGGCCGGCCGGCAGCGGCGCAGCACGGGTGCTGCCCAGCAGCATCCCTTCCTCCGGCGAGGCGCTCATCAGAAAGCCGCTGCAGCCCATGTCCCGCAGGCGCGTCAGCACCGGATCGAACATCGCCCGGGATGCTCCACCGGATCGACGCGCGACGATGACGTGTAGCCCGAGATCCTTGGCGTGCGGCAGGAAATCGGCCAGCGGGGTGAGCGGGTTGCCGGTGGCGCCGGCCACCAGGTCGTAATCGTCGACGACGACGTAGATGTCGGGCCCGGTCCACCACGACCGTGCACGCAGTTGCCGCTGGGTGACGTGCTCGTCGGGCATACGGGCGGTCAGCCGGGCAGTCAAGGCGCTCAGCCGCGCCTCCAACGCGACAGGAGATGCCGAATAGCCTGCGAGATGGCCGGTTTCGACGACGCCCAGCAGGGTGCGCCGATAGTCGACGATCTCCAGCGAGACGTCCTCCGGCGCGTGCGTCCGTACCAGATCGATGCACAACGTCCGCAGGAGCGCCGTTTTGCCGGATTCACCGTCGCCCAGAATCAGCAGGTGCGGATTCTCGGCGACGTTCAGACTGACGGCGCCGAGATCACGCTCCCCCAGACCGACGAGTACGTGATCGCGCTCCCGCGGCCCCACGCTGATCGATTCGTGATCCACTGTGGTGGGCAGTAATTCGACCCGCGGGGCACGCCGGCCGCCGGCGTGGGTGCGGATCTGCGCAGCTCCCGGCAAAGCGATCGCCATCTGGTGACCGTCGCGGGTCAGGCCGCGCCCAGCCGGGGCCGTGCCCAGCTCACGAGCGCGCCGCCGATCCATCTCCGATTCGGCAGGCTCCCCGAGCCTCAGTTCGATGCGTGTGCCGATCTGGTCTTTCAGCGCCGGACGCAGGTCGGCCCACCGGGACGCGGCCAGCACCACGTGTACCCCGTAGGAGAGACCTCGCGTTGCGAGTGCGGTGATCGCGGACTCGAAAGCGTCGAATTCGGCTCGGACGGTGGACCATCCGTCGACGACGAGGAACACGTCCGGATCGGAGTCGCTCCGAGAAGTCTCTTCCCGTCGGCGCAGGACGGCCTCGACGTGGGCGACGGTGCGACGGCACAGGTCGGCTTCCAGCCGGCCCGCTACACATCCGACGTGCGGTAGCTCCCGCAGCGCAGTCAGGGCACCACCGCCGAAGTCCAGACAGTAGAACTGCACCGCGGCGGCGTCATGGCGCGCGCCGAGTGCGGCCACCAACGTCCGCAGCGTCGTCGACTTGCCCGATTGCGGCGCGCCGACGATCGCGGCATTGCCTGCCGCACCTGACATGTCGACGACGAGAGGCTCGTACCGCTGCTTGAACGGTCGGTCGATCAGGCCGATCGGCACGCGCAAAGGGCTCGGCTCGAACCCGCTCAACAGGTCGTCGAGGATCGGGGAGCGTCGCAGCGGCGGCAGCCACACGCGGTGCGCTTGGCGACCATGCCCTTCGAGTCGGGCGACCATCGTCTCAAGCAGTGGCCTCGAAGCCGGCCGCTCCGCGGGAGTCCGCTGTGTGAGAGGTTCGACGACGACGCGCGTGTCCTCGGAGGCAGGCGCGGTGATCGGCACGCGACCCGAGACGTACGCCGCCTGGAAGCGGGTGACCTGCCCGGTCGCGGTCTTGAGGAAGGCGGCCCCGGGGCGGGCGGGAAGGTGGTAGGCGTCGGGCGCTCCGAGGACGGCGCGAGAGTCGGCCGCCGAGAACGTCTTCAGGCAGACGCGGTAGGACAGATGGGCTTCGAGCCCCCGCAACCGCCCCTCGTCGAGGCGTTGGCTGGCCAGCAACAGGTGCATGCCCAGTGAGCGACCCAGACGGCCCACCGCGACGAACAGGTCGGCGAAATCGGGATGCTGGCTGAGCAGTTCGGAGAACTCGTCGATGACGACGAACAGGGACGGTAACGGCGCCAACCGCGGATCGCGAGTGCGGGCTCGCCGGTACGCCGCGATGTCCGCGAGGTTTCCCGTTGCTCTGAGCAGCTCCTGCCTGCGGGTGATCTCACCGGAGAGCGCGTCGCGCATCCTCGCCACCAGCGGCGCCTCGTCGGCGAGGTTCGTGATCACCGCCGAGACGTGGTTGATGGTGTCGAGACCGACAAACGTCGCCCCGCCTTTGAAGTCGACGAGGATGAGGTTCAGTTCGTCCGGGGAATGCGCGGTGATCATGCCGAGCACCAGGGTGCGCAGGAACTCCGACTTGCCGGATCCCGTCGCACCGACGCAGAGCCCGTGTGGACCCATGCCGCCGGCCGCGGCCTCCTTGATGTCGAGCTCGACCACGGCTCCGTCCTCACCCACCCCGACGGGCACCCGCAGGGGCGCACTGGTGCGCTGCGGCCACCGGACGGTCGGATCGAAGGCGTCCGGATCGGCGATACCCATCAAGGCCGGCCAGCCGTCGCGCCGGGACGACGCACGCTGCGGCGTCCAGCGGGCGATCCGGCGCGCGCAGGCTAGCGCCTCTGGGAGCGACAGCTCGTCGTAGCGGGCAGTCACGTTCACGCCGTCGGCGGCCACGACCACCGGTGACCGAGCGGCGCAGATCTGCACAATGGTCACACCGTCGGCGACCGGCGGCGCAGCGCCGTCGGCGATGATCACCCGGTGCTGCGGCGTCTGGTCCGCCCGAGTGTGCGGAAGCCATGCAAGCCAATCCCATTCGTGACCGTCGCTCGGGGCGACCGCTATCCCGAGCAGGGCGGGCCCATGAGCGACCGCGATCTGACACACGAGCGCCCGCGCCACCGCTCGGCAGGAGCCGGGTTCGCCGGTGATCGTGATCGATCTCGACTGGTCCAACGACACCAGTACAGGCATCTCGTGGGCCGATGACCCGGCGGCGGCGAGCCGGCGCACCGCGGCGGCGGTGACCGGGTCGGCGTCGTCGTCGGACGCGAGCTCGGGCAGCACGACCGCCGTCATCGGGTCCACGTCACCGATTCCGACCCTCGCACAGAGCAATTCGGGATGTGTGTCACCGCGCTGCCACATCGACTGTGTGCCGACGAGCGGCCAGAGCGCGTCCGGGTCGGGATGGTGGCGATACAGCCACATGTGCTGGGTGATGGCACCGGTGTGGACGGCGGCATCGACGGTGTCGAGATAGCGTAGATAGTTGGCACGTTGGGCGTTGATCTCGGCGGTTCGGGCGCCTCCGCGACCGCCGTGGGCCAGCATGCCGATCAGCGAGACCAGCATCATCGCCGGCAGGACCAGGAACATCGGGCTGCGCGAGGCCGATGCACCCGACCGCAGGTACAGCGCACTCATCCCCACCACGGCGGCGACCATCGCGACCGGCATCAACCGCGCCACCGGGTTGACCGGTGTCGCCTCGGGCAGCGGCGGCGGCGCGTCGAGCGCGATGCGGCCGCCCGGCCGGCGCAAGGGTTCCATGTAGGAGCAGACGCACCAGCACGCGCTGCGGTTCCATCCGTCGGCGGAAAACATTGGTGCGCAAGCACCCCTCGTGCCCGAGTTACGTTGCTGTCGTGACCGATACGGTGCGCCGGGTGGCCGTCCATCTGCCGCGGCAGCAACGCAGCGCCGATCTCGTGCTCCCGGCCGGGTGTCCGATCGCCGTCCTCCTGCCCTCGCTGGTGGATGCCGTGCTGGGCGACGACATGCACGCATCGGTGCCCATCCGGTGGATGCTCGGCCCGGCCGTCGGACTGCCGTTCGATCCCACGAAGAGCCTGTGCGACAACGGGGTTCACGACGGTGATCTGATGGTGCTGACCGACGAGCCGATGCCACCTCCCCGAATCCGCGTGGGTGCGACCACCAACGCGGTCATCGCGGTCGGCCGCGAGCCTGCTCCGCGCACGGGCGGTTGGGACGTCGCGGTCGCAGTCATCGTGGCGCTGACGCTGGCCGCGGTGCTCGGTTGGGCAGGCGTGGCGACCGGGCAGGACTCGGCACTGTGGGTGAGCGCGGCGACCGCCGCGGGCGCCGCGGTGGCCGCCACCGCCGGATGGGTCACGGCACCCCTGGCTGGAGCCCTGGGCATCGGGGCCGTCGGTCACGCCGCAGTCACCGGAGCGCTGGCGGCAGCAGGCTCGTCCTGGACGGTCGTCTCGGTCTTCGCGGCGGGGGCCGCCGTGGCCATGGCGGTGTGCCTGTCGATGTCGATGAGCCGCAACGACGACGGCGCGACACCTGCGATGACCGCATGCGCCGCAGCAGGCGGCGCGACCCTCCTGGCCTCGGCCATCGGTGCGCTGGCGACCATGGGCCCCGCGGCGGTCGGCGCGTTGTTGGCGTGTGTGTCGCTCGCCGCCCTCGGGGCTGCCGCCTCACTCGTGGTGGCGGTGTCCGGCATCGGGCCGGCACGACGCACGGTCGGTCCCCGCCGGGCGCGGGCGGCGCACCGACTTCTCACGGGCCTGGCGGCCGGCTGGTCCGCGACGGCGATCACCGGTGTCGCGGTCGTCGCTGCCGACACCGACGAAACACGGCTGGCGGCAATCCTGTTCGCGATTGCCGTTGGAGCCGTGCTGATCCTGCGGCACCGTGTCCACTCCGATCCCGTCCGGCGGCTGATACTGGGCGGGTCGGGTCTCGCGGCGCTGGCAATCGCTCTGTTCGTCGCGGTGACCGCACACCCGCTCATGGCGCCGTGGTGGTGTTGCGGCGTCGCGCTGGCCGGTGCGGCCCTGATCCGCCTGCGGGGACTAACATGGAACCCGTTGGTGCACAACGTACTCCGTGCCATCGACTATGTCTCGATCGCCGCCGTCCTGCCGCTGGGCGCCTGGCTCGTCGGGGTCTACGACGCGGCACGTGCAGTGAACTTGCCGTGAGCCGCGTCGGTCGCCTTCTCGCAGTCACCGCGCTCACCGTGGGACTCGCCCCGTCCGCGCCGGCCGGCGCGTCGGTCTCTCCCCCGCCGATCGACGACACCCGCCTCCCTGCCGCGGGGTCCGCGCGACCACCGCGGCCCACCGAACAGCGGGTCGACTGTGTGGCCGTGCGCGCGGCGACGTCACGCGGCCACCTCCTCGAGGACGTGCCGCTGGTGTGGCCGCTGACCCGTGGCGCCGGGCAGACGGTCGCGGTCATCGACACCGGGGTGGCCCGCCATCGCCGCCTTCCCCACCTCATTCCGGGTGGCGACTTCGTCAGCACGGGAGACGGGACCGCGGACTGTGACGGCCACGGCACGATCGTCGCCGGACTGATCGGAGCGACCCAGGACCCGTCGGACGGCTTCGCCGGCGTGGCCCCCGATGCATCCCTGTTGGCAATTCGGCAGTCCAGCAACAAGTTCGACGTCACCGACCCCCGAGGGGGCGGACCCGCTGGATCGGGCGTAGGGGACGTCGACACCCTGGCCGCGGCGGTCCGGCTCGCGGCGGACCGGGGCGCCACGGTCATCAACATCTCCTCGGTGGCCTGTCTGGCCGCCGACGCCGACCTCGACGACCGCGCCTTGGGTGCGGCCCTGGCCTACGCCGTCGACGTCACCAACGCCGTCGTCGTCAGCGCGGCGGGCAACGTGGGCGGCGCCGGCCAGTGCCCCAGGCACAACGGCAGCGACGCAACCGTGGTCGCCAGCCCCGCCTGGTACGACGACTACGTGCTGACCGTCGGATCGTCGGGCTCCGATGGAGCCGCCTCCGACTTCAGCCTCGCCGGGCCGTGGGTCGACGTCGCCGCACCCGGCGAGAACGCCGTGTCCCTGGCAGCCGCGGCCGACGGTGTCGTTGATTCCACGGTGAGCGGAGCGCCTCTGTCCGGCACCAGCTTCGCGGCGCCCTTGGTCTCGGGGCTCGCCGCTCTGGTCCGGTCCCGGCATCCTGAGCTCACCGCACGTCAGGTGATGGCGCGCATCGAAGACACGGCGCGGCATCCGGCGGGTGGCTGGTCCCCGACGGTCGGGCACGGTGTGGTCGACGTGCTGGCCGCGGTCGGCGACGTGGCGCCGCCGTCGTCGGCACCACGTGCGGAGACGACACTCTCCGGTATGCCGGTCGAGGAGCGCCCGCACGAGCCGGTGTCGCTGGTACGCGCGGTGCTGCTGTGCGGCGGGCTCGTCGGCGCGGTGGCCGTCGCCGGCGCCGCGCTGCGCCGGTCACGGCCCGGCGACGAGGACGTCGCGGGCGACTGACGCGGCCCGCACGCTGAGGTCGGGTCCTCGCGGCAGGCCCGCCAGGAAGACCCAGGGAATCGGTGAGCCCGGCAGCGTGTATCCCAATCGTGTTGCAGTGTCGTCGCTCTCGATACCGAACAACGCACCGGAGTCGGCGAGCAGGAACAGCGGCCCGGTGTCATCGCCCGGATCGACGTCGCCACCCAGCGCCACCGAACGCACCAGCAGGGCACCGCCACCGGACAGCGAGACCCTGTCGACGGCGGGGCCGGCATCATCGGCTTGAGCCAGCGCGACACCGGACTCCGTTGTCGCGTCAGCGATCACGACGGCACTGTGCGGACCGGATGCGTCGGGCTCCGGCCGCCAGCGCGCGCACACCACCCGCGCGGGTGTCGCGCCCGCATGGTCGGGGTATGTGGTGACCGGTAGCGAGTCCACCACCGCAAGAGTGCCGAGGACATCGGGCGCCACCACCGGCACCGTCGCGCCGACCCGACCGTCGGTGTAGCGAATCAGGTCCGCGGTGACCGTGCTGACCCGCTGCAGACCTCCGCTGAGAACCACGAACTGCGCATCGCTGCCGGACACGCCGATCACCGTTCCGACCGGATGGTCGTGCAGCGGGCCAGGCCCCGGGGCCCCGCGGTTCGGGATGTGCGGGGCCACGACGGGGGGCGCCTCGGGCAGCGCGGCAAGCACCGCCTCGGAGATCGGGCGCGGCGTCACACCGTCGAGGCGCAACGCCCGGACGACGGCAGGGTGGCGCAGGTCGACCCGGGCCTTCGCAGCGCCGTAGAGCAGGTATGTCAGCGCGGGACCGGCCCCGCGCGGCGTGACGAGCACGGGCCGCTGGGGCGCTGCGCCGGCGGGTGCGGACGCTCCGACGATCACCGTGGTCCGACCGTCCTCGTCGCACACCATCACCGAATCCGGCGGCGGCGCCGCCGAAAGATGTTGCGGTGCTCCGGGTATGCCCATCATCGCACCGCGCGCGTGCGAGTCGACCGCGGTCTGCGACACCACCCGCGGCGGTTCGGAGCGGCCCGTGATCAACCGCGCCGAGGCCAGATTGAACACTGGGTGCAGCGTGTCGTCGACCCGCACATAGAGTGCGCCGGTCTCGCGGACCACCACGACCGACGCGTCCCCGATGTCGCTCGCCGGTCCGAACACCGCGATGACAGCGCACACGGCGACCCCGGCAGCCGCCAACACCGCACCGACGGTGAGCGAAAGCGATTGTGCGCGAAGCGGATCGTCGAGCATCCTGACATCTCCGCGGACCAGCGCATGGGCCATGCGGCGCATCAGGAATCGGTGGCCGCTGACCTGCAGCCGTGTCGTCGGTTGACGCATGACACCCCCGTGGGTCAGCGTAACGATGCGCCGGCGGGGGTCAGATCACTTGTTGGAGCGCCGCTCCCGGTATGCGGCGACGTGTTGACGATTGCCGCAGTTGCCGGTGTCGCAGAACTTGCCCGAGCGGTTACGTGAGAGGTCGACCAGCACGGCCTGACAATCCGGTGCCGCGCAGACCTTGAGTCGGCGTAGGTCGCCCGCGCGGATCAGATCCGCCAGCGCCATCGCGAATTCCGCGCCCATGCGCTGCCACAGCGGATCGTGTACGGAGGCCAGGTGCAGGTGCCACTCGGGCATCTCCGGATGCCGAGTCAGCCACGGCGCCGCACGCGTGTCGGCGAGCAGAGCGTTCACCTGCCCGACCGCGCGGGCTTCGTCGTCGGCGATCTCCCAGATCCCGCCCAGCCGAGCACGCAGCCGGTGCACCGATTCCAGCTCGGCGGCGTCATGGTCCCGGCGCCCGGTCCAGCCGAAGCTGTCCAGGTACTCGTCGAGCGCGCGCAGTTCGGCGAGTTGCTCGCCGTCGACCCGATCGGTGTTGATCAGCACCGCCGCTGCCCGCAGGGTCAGCTCGGTGTCATGACTGAAAAGCATTTGACTCGTGACTCCTTCCGGCAGTAGCGTCACGACCAAAGTTGAGTTTACTCATGTCGTCGCAGATCAGACTTGTGGAGGTGCACCCATGGCCGTGCAGACGCCGAGCTCGCGGTTCCGTAGCGGCCTCCTCTTTGCGGTTGCCTCGGCATTCGCCTTCGGTTGCTCAGGTCCGTTCGGCAAGGCCCTGATGACCGCGGGGTGGAGCCCGACGGCCGCGGTGACCGCCCGGCTGGCCGGCGGCGCGCTGGCAATGGCCGTGTTCGCCACCGTTGCACATCCCGGGTGGTTGCGCGAGGCACGCCATCACGTGCGCACAGTCGTGGCCTACGGGCTCGTCCCCATCGCCGGTGCGCAGCTGTTCTACTACAACGCCGTCGCCCACCTCGCGGTCGGTGTCGCGCTGTTGCTCGAGTACACCGCGCCGATCCTGGTGGTGGGCTGGCTGTGGGCGACCACACGCCGCCGTCCCAGCGCGCTGACGCTGTCCGGCGTGGTGCTGGCGATCGCCGGCGTCACCGCGGTGCTCGGGCTGGTCGGTCCGCACGGCTTCTCCCCGGTGGACTTCGACCTCGCCGGCGTCGCCTTCGGTCTCGCCGCCGCTGTGTGCGCGGCCTGCTACTTCGTGATGTCGGAGAAGGTGTCGGGTGCCGACACAGACACAAACACAGCCGGCACGCCGCTGCACCCGATCACCCTGGCCACGGCCGGCCTGTTCGTCGGTGCCGCTGCGGTCGCTGCGATCGGCGTCACCGGCGTGATGCCGATGACGTTCACCGCCAATGACACCGTGGTCGCCGGCATGACCACGTCCTGGGTGTTGCCGGTCGTCGCGCTGGCCCTCTTCCCCACCGCGATCGCCTACACCTTGGGGATCGTCAGCATCGCCCGGCTGAAGCCGCGGTTCGCGTCGCTCGTGGGTTTGTCCGAGGTCATGTTCGCCGTCCTGGCTGCGTGGATCTTGGTCGGCGAGGCGGTCACCGCGATGCAGGCCGTGGGCGGCGCGATCGTCCTCGCCGGATTGGCACTGGCCCGTCAGGGCGACCGCGGGGATCTCGCCGACGTGAATGCCGCGACCTGGCCGGATGCTCCGCTAGGTGAGCTAACATCATCTAGATGATGATCGATCTTGATGCGCGCCGGGTAGCTGGACTTGCCGCCACCGCTCTCACGGTGGCGGCAATGATCGCGACACCCGCCCTCACCGCGCCCACGGCGGCAGCCCAGGGCTGCCCCGACATCGAAGTGGTCTTCGCGCGCGGCACCGACGAGCCGCCCGGTCTCGGCCGCGTCGGAGGCGCGTTCGTCAACTCCCTCGAGGGACGAGTCGGCGGACGCTCCGTCGGATCGTACGCCGTGAACTACCCGGCGTCGTTCGACTTCCTCCAGGTCGCGGCCGGCGCCAACGACGCCAGTGGCCACATCCAATACATGATCGACAACTGTCCCAACACCCGGTTGGTACTGGGGGGCTACTCCCAGGGCGCGGCCGTGATCGACGTCATCGCCGCGGTTCCCGTGCCGGGCGCCGGCTTCACCGCACCGTTGGCCCCCAACGCTCCCGACCACGTGGCGGCGATCGCCGTGTTCGGTAATCCCTCGGCGAAGATCGGGCTGCCGCTGACCTCGAGCCCCGTCTGGGGCGGCCGGTCCATCGACCTGTGCGCGCCCAACGATCCGGTCTGCTCGGGCGGCGATGACATCCCCGCGCACAGCACCTACGCATCGTCCGGGATGACCGACCAGGCGGCCGGATTCGTCGCGGGACTTTTGTAGCTCAGCTATACGTTACGGTGCATTGTGCGATCTGACCGACTGCGCCGCCTCGCTGCGGCCGTTGCCGCCGCGGCCCTACCCGTCGCCGGCTCCGTTCTTGCGCCTACCGTCCCGACCGCGTCGGCCCAGCCCTGCTCGGACGTCGAGGTGATCTTTGCCCGCGGCACCAGCGAGCCGCCCGGCATCGGGCGTGTCGGGCAGGCCTTGACCGATGCGCTGAGCACTCAGCTCGGCGGACGCTCGATCAGCACCTACGGCGTCAACTACCCGGCAAGCTACGACTTCCTCAACACCGCGGTGGGCGCCACCGACGCCGCCGGCCGGATCGCGACGCTGGCAGCGCAGTGCCCCAGCACGAGGATCGTGCTGGGCGGGTACTCGCAGGGTGCCGCGGTCGTCGACATGCTCGCCGGCGTCCCGCCGCTGGGCAACAAGATCGGCGAGATCGGCTCGGCCCCTCCGCTGGCCGGCGGTCTGGTGGGCAACGTCGACGCCGTCGCGGTGTTCGGCAACCCGGCGGCGAAGTTCGGCAACCCGGTCTCCGGGGCCGGTTCCTTCACCGGTAAGGCGATCGACCTGTGCGCCGACGGTGATCCGATTTGCTCAGACGGCCGAAATCCGTTCGCGCACACCCATTACGAGTCATCGCCGTTCATCGGCCAGGCCGCAGGGTTCGCTGCAGCCCGAGTCTGACCTATCATCGGCAGGGTGACCGTCTCGCTCCGCCGTGCCGCTACGTGGGTGGTGGCCGCGCTGGTCGCCGGTTTGGTGGGGCCGATGGCTCCCGCCGCGTCGGCGGAGTCCTGCCCGCAGACCGAACTGATCTTCGCCCGCGGTCGTCTCGAGTCGCCCGGTGCCGGTCAGATCGGCAACGCGCTGGCTTCGGCGCTGCGGAGCAAGACCGGCAAGGACATCCGCCTCTACGCGGTGAAGTACCCCGCCGACACCGAGGTCGACATCGGGGCCAACGACATGAGTGGACGCGTCGCGTACATGACGGGTACGTGCCCCGACACCCGGCTGGTGCTGGGTGGCTACTCGCTCGGTGCTGCCGTCACTGACGTCGTGGTGGCCGTACCGATCGCCGCCTTCGGATTCAAGAACCCGATGCCGGACGGGGCGGACTCTCACATCGCCGCGATCACGCTGTTCGGCAACGGCAGCCAGTGGGTCGGCCCGATCGCCAACTTCACCAACCCGGCGCTGCGCGACAAGATCATCGAGCTGTGCCACGGGGACGACCCGATCTGCAATCCGACCGACCCGAACAACTGGCAGGACTACTGGCCCGACCACCTCGCCCCGGCCTACATCAAGGCCGGCATGGTGAACCAGGCTGCCGACTTCGTCTCGGGCCGGATCTAACCCACCTCGTCCGCGGTGCGGACATCCCGAGTGATCAGGGTACGGGCGGCGAGTTCGTCGTCGGGAGGATAATCCACACCGACGAGCGTCAGTCCGCGCGCCGGCGCCGCAGCGAAATCGCTCGACCGCCGCGTCTCGGTCAGCAGGGCCGCACACCAGGCGGCGTCGCGCCGGTGCTCACCGACGGCGAGCAGCGCCCCGACCAGTGACCGCACCATGTTCCAGCAGAACGCGTCGGCGCTGACGTGGATCCAGATGTCTTCTCCCGCGCGCACCACGTCGAGCCGCTGCAGGTCCCGAATCGTGGTCGCGCCGTCGCGGTGCCGACAGAATGCCGCGAAGTTCCGCAGCCCCACCAGGTGTCGCGCCGCGGTGGACATCGCGTCGGCGTCGAGGGCGCGAGGCCACGCCGTGACGAAGCGCGCCTGTGCGGGCAGCACACCCCACGGCGCCGTCGACAACCGATAGACGTAGTGGCGCCGCAGCGCCGAGAACCGTGCGTCGAATCCCGGTGCGGCACGGGCGATCTGGCGCACCCGGACATCCTGTGGCAGCAGCCGGCCGAGCCGGCGCACCAACGGCGCGAACTCGGGCTCACCCGCGCGCGAGGTCCGCGGATAGGCGTATGACACGGCGTGCGCGGGGATGTCGACGTGCGCGACCTGACCGGTGGCGTGCACGCCGGCGTCGGTGCGCCCCGCGGCGCGGGTCTGCACCGGAATGCGGAATACCGTCGTCAGCGCCTCGTCGATCACGCCAGCCACGGTGCGCTGCCCGGCCTGCGTCGCCCACCCCGCGAAATCCGTTCCGTCATAGGCGATGTCGAGCCGCAGACGAACGAGCCCGCCATCGGAATCGATGACGGGCTCGTTCATGGGACTGCTGCTACTTGGCGTCGTCAGTTTCTCCGTCGGCCTTCTCGTCGGCGGACTCGGCGGCCTTCGCCTCGGCCTCGACGTCGGACTCGTCGGCGATCGGCGTCTCGGTGACGGCGTCGACCTCGTCGGCGCTCGGGCCTTCGGCCTCTTCCGGCTCGACAGCGGCCTGCGGAGCGGCCGCCGCTGCGACCTTCTGCGCCGACGCGGCACGGCGAGCCCGGTTGGCCTCGGACGTCACCGTCTTCTCCCGCACCAGCTCGATGACCGCCATGGGAGCGTTGTCGCCCTTGCGGTTCTCGACCTTGATGATGCGGGTGTAGCCACCGGCACGATCGGCGAAGAACGGCCCGATCTCGGCGAACAGAACGTGCACGACGTCCTTGTCACGGATCTTCTTCATCACCTCACGCCGGTTGTGCAGCGTGCCCTTCTTGGCGTGGGTGATGAGCTTCTCGGCGTACGGACGCAACGCCCGAGCCTTGGGCTCCGTCGTCTTGATGCGGCCGTGCTCGAAGAGCGAGGTGGCCAGGTTGGCCAGGATCGCTTTCTGGTGCGACGACGAACCGCCGAGGCGGGGTCCCTTGGTGGGCTTGGGCATTGCGACTGTCTCCTATGTGGGGCCGACCCCCGTATGAGGTAGGGCCGGGACGGCTTCTCGAGTTAGAGCTGTTCGGTTTCTGCGTAGTCGGTGTTGTCGTCGGCCTCGTAGGACGATTCGTACCCGGCATCGCTGTTCCAGGTACCGGTCGCGACGTCGTAACCGGCCACCTCGGACGGATCGAACGTGGCCGGGCTGTCCTTGAGCGAGAGACCCAGCTGGTGCAGCTTGATCTTCACCTCGTCGATGGACTTCTGGCCGAAGTTACGGATGTCCAGCAGATCGGACTCCGTGCGGGCGACCAGCTCGCCGACGGTGTGCACGCCTTCACGCTTGAGGCAGTTGTACGAGCGCACCGTCAGGTCCAGGTCGTCGATCGGCAGCGCGAAGCTGGCGATGTGGTCGGCCTCGGCCGGCGACGGTCCGATCTCGATGCCCTCGGCCTCGACGTTGAGTTCCCGTGCCAGACCGAACAATTCGACCAGAGTCTTGCCCGCCGAGGCGAGCGCGTCACGCGCGGTGATCGAGCTCTTGGTCTCGACGTCGAGGATCAGCTTGTCGAAGTCGGTGCGCTGCTCGACACGAGTGGCCTCCACCTTGTAGGTGACCTTCAGCACCGGCGAGTAGATGGAATCGACCGGGATACGGCCGATTTCGGCACCCGAGGCCTTGTTCTGCACAGCAGGCACGTAGCCACGACCGCGCTCGACGACGAGTTCGACCTCGAGCTTGCCCTTCTCGTTGAGCGTCGCGATGTGCATGTCGGGGTTGTGCACGGTGACCCCGGCCGGCGGCACGATGTCGCCGGCAGTGACCGCACCCGGGCCCTGCTTGCGCAGGTACATGGTGACCGGCTCGTCCTCTTCGGAGGACACGACCAGGCCCTTGAGGTTCAGGATGATGTCGGTGACGTCTTCCTTCACCCCGGGGACGGTGGTGAACTCGTGCAGCACACCGTCGATGCGGATGCTGGTGACCGCCGCGCCCGGGATGGACGACAGCAGTGTGCGACGCAGCGAGTTGCCGAGGGTGTAACCGAATCCGGGCTCCAGCGGTTCGATGACGAACTGGGACCGGTTCTCGGCGATGACCTCTTCGCTGAGTGTGGGGCGCTGTGAAATCAGCATGGTGTTTCTTTTCTCCTTCTCGGCAACCGCTATTTGATGCCGTTAGGTGATCCGCGGCCGGGTTCGGCCGTGAACGCTTACTTCGAGTAGAGCTCGACGATCAGCTGCTCGGTGAGCGGGACGTCGATCTGCGCGCGCTCAGGCAGCTGGTGCACGAGGATGCGCTGACGCTCGCCGACGACCTGCAGCCAGCCCGGGATCGGGCGCTCGCCGGCGGTCTGCCGGGCCACCTCGAAGGGCAAAGTGTTGATCGACTTGTCCTTGACGTCGATGATGTCGTACTGCGACACCCGGTAGCTGGGCACATCGACCTTCACACCGTTGACGGTGAAGTGGCCGTGGCTGACCAGCTGACGCGCCATGCGGCGGGTGCGGGCCAGGCCGGCCCGGTAGACGACGTTGTCCAGTCGGCTTTCGAGGATGCGCAGCAGGTTGTCACCGGTCTTGCCGGGGAGGCGGTTGGCCTCCTCGTAGTAGCGGCGGAACTGCTTCTCCATGACGCCGTAGGTGAAGCGGGCCTTCTGCTTCTCCTGCAGCTGGGTGCGGTATTCGCTCTCCTTGATCCGCGCGCGGCCGTGCTGGCCGGGCGGGTAGGGGCGCTTCTCGAACGACTGATCTCCACCGACGAGGTCGACGCCGAGGCGGCGCGACTTGCGGGTGACGGGTCCGGTGTAACGAGCCATGAGTTCTAGTTCTCCCTATCCCTAGACCCGGCGCCGCTTGGGCGGACGGCAACCGTTGTGCGGCTGAGGGGTGACGTCGGAAATCGCGCCCACCTCGAGGCCGGCGGCCTGCAGCGAGCGGATGGCGGTCTCGCGGCCCGAACCCGGGCCCTTGACGAACACGTCGACCTTCTTGACGCCGTGCTCCTGCGCCTTGCGGGCAGCGTTCTCGGCGGCGAGCTGGGCCGCGAACGGCGTCGACTTACGCGATCCCTTGAAGCCCACGTGACCCGACGAGGCCCACGCGATGACGTTGCCCTGTGGATCGGTGATCGACACGATCGTGTTGTTGAACGTGCTCTTGATGTGCGCGGCGCCGTGCGGGACGTTCTTCTTCTCCCGGCGGCGGGTCTTGGCGGCACCCTTCTTGGGCGCGCCCTTCTTGGCTTGTGCCATCTCGGGTTACCTGGCCTTCTTCTTGCCGGCGATGGTGCGCTTCGGGCCCTTGCGGGTGCGCGCGTTGGTCTTGGTCCGCTGGCCGCGCACCGGCAGGCCGCGACGGTGCCGCAGGCCCTGGTAGCAGCCGATCTCGATCTTGCGGCGGATGTCGGCCTGCACCTCGCGGCGCAGATCACCTTCCACCTTGAGGTTGCCCTCGATGTAGTCGCGCAGCTGGCTCACCTGATCGTCGGTGAGGTCCTTGGTGCGCTGGTCCCGGCTGATGCCGGTCGCTTCCAGGATCTCCTGGCTGCGGGTACGGCCGATGCCGTAGATGTAGGTCAGCGCGATCTCCATGCGCTTGTCGCGCGGCAGATCGACGCCCATGAGACGTGCCACAGGGGTGTTTCCTTCTCTATGCGGAGGTCTGGTCCCAGTCCGTTCCCGGGCTCTTGCCGGGGTCCGGCCTCCGTGCCGGACGTGTGCGAGCGGCCTATCCGCTCAGTGGTACTGGGAGTTCGTCATTCAGTTGTGGTGCGGGCTGGACCTTGCGGTCAGCCCTGCCGCTGCTTGTGGCGGGGATCGGAGCAGATCACCATGACCCGCCCATGCCGGCGGATCACCCTGCACTTGTCGCAGATCGGCTTGACGCTCGGGTTCACCTTCACGGCTGTCGTCGATCCTTCTTCTCGTCGGTTGCGGTTACTTGTAGCGGTACACGATGCGGCCACGGGACAGGTCGTAGGGAGAGAGCTCCACCACGACGCGGTCCTCAGGGAGGATGCGGATGTAGTGCTGCCGCATCTTGCCGCTGATGTGGGCGAGGACCTTGTGTCCGTTCTCCAGCTCAATGCGGAACATCGCATTGGGCAGAGGTTCGACAACGCGGCCTTCGACCTCGATGGCACCGTCTTTCTTGGCCATACTGGTTAGCGATCCTTGCTTTTCGTTTCGTATGGGCGTGCTGGCCTGGGTTGGTACAGCTCAGGTCCGACTAGCAACGTGGGCCGGAGCTCGGGAATTCCCGACAGGACACGCAAGAAGTCGGCGCGAAACCGCACCGTCGATCCATACTACCCGCTCGGCAGGCTGCCCCAAAATCGCCGAATCTGCAGCGTATTAGTCGAAGACCGACCGGCGCGGGCGGTCGAGCCGCGACACGAACGCCGCCGCCTGGGTGCGCCGCTCCATACCCAGTTTCGCCAGCAGTCGCGACACGTAATTCTTCACCGTCTTCTCGGCGAGGAACATCCGCGCCGCGATCTGCTTGTTGGTCAGGCCCTCCCCCAGCAGATCCAACAGCACCTTCTCCTGGTCGCTGAGCCCCGCGAGCGGATCAGAGCGGTCGGCGGCGCTGCGCAGCTTGGCCATCAGCGCGGCGGCCGCGCGATTGTCGAGCAGCGACCGTCCCGCGCCCACCTCTCTGACGGCCTTGGCCAGCTCCATGCCCTTGATGTCCTTGATGACGTAGCCGCTGGCGCCGGCCAGGATCGCGTCCAGCATGGCCTCGTCGGACGTGAACGACGTCAGCATCAGGCAGCGCAGGTTCGGCAGCCGGGACAGCAGGTCACGGCACAGTTCGATGCCGTTGCCGTCGGGCAGCCGGACATCGAGTACCGCCACGTCGGGTTGAAGGGCCGGGATGCGGGCGAGCGCCTCGGCGACCGTGCCCGCCTCGCCGATGACCTCGAGCTCTTCGTCAGCGCTGAGTAGGTCGATCAACCCGCGCCGCACCACCTCGTGATCGTCGACCAGGAAGACGCGGACCATGTCTTCAGTATGGCCTGATGGCCCTGGCGGAAGGCAGCATCACGCGGCAATAGTTGGGGCATGAGCACCTCGGTCCAGCAGCACGCGTCCCCCGTCGTCGTCGGCGTCGACGGGTCGGCATCGTCGCGGGAGGCGCTCGCCTGGGCTGCCCACGACGCGATGCTGCACGGCACCACGATGACGGTGCTGCACGCCGCGGCCCCTCCGCTCGGCACATGGCCCGCGGCGCGAACGCCGGTCGGGGTGCCCGAATGGCAGCGGGAACTGGGGCGGCAGGTGCTCGACGACGCCGCCCAGACGGCGCGCGAGCTGACCGGCGGGGCGGTCGACGTCCGGACCCAGTACGCGTCGGCGTCACCCACCGCGGCGCTGGTCGACGCGTCACGGACCGCCCGCCTCGTGGTCGTCGGGTCGCGCGGACGCGGCGCGCTGGCGCGCACCGTGTTGGGCAGCGTCAGCACCGGGTTGGTGCACCGCGCACACGGCCCGGTCGCGGTCATCCACGAGGGCGCGTCGACACGGGATCAGGGACCCGTCGTGGTCGGCGTCGACGGTTCGAACACCTCCCGCCTGGCTCTCGACGTCGCGTTCGCCGAGGCGGCACGGCGCCGCGCGCCGCTGATCGCGGTGCACGCGTGGTGGTCACCCGGCGCCTTCGACTTTCCCGGATTCGACTTCGAGGAGATGCGCGCAGGCGTGGACGCCGAGGTGGCCGACTGGTTGACGGCGTGGCGGCGGCGCTACCCGGACGTGCGCGTGGACATCGCGACGGTGCCGGATCAGCCGGCGCGCCGCTTGGTCGAACGCGCGGAGTCGGCGCAGCTGCTGGTGGTCGGCAGCCATCGCGACGGCGCCGTCGCGAGCGCGCTGCTGGGCTCGGTCAGCAGCGCGGTCGTGCAGGCCGCCCGGGTTCCGGTGATCGTGGCCCGGTCGGACTGACGGTGTGAACCCGTCCCAGAGGGCTCAGACGAGCAGGACGGCCGCGCCTGCGATGCGGCCCGCGCTCAGGTCGGCGAGGGCGGCGTCGGCCTGATCCAGGCGGTAGCGCGGGGTCGTCACCTCGATGCGGTGCTGCCCGGCGAACGCCAGGAACTCGCGGGCGTCGGCCCGGGTGTTGGAGGTGACCGAGCGCACCTGGCGTTCCTGGAACAGATGCGCCTGATAGTTCAGCGACGGGATGTCGCTGAGATGGATGCCGGCGATCGCCAGCGTTCCGCCGCGGTCGAGCGCCTCCAGGGCAGGCAGCACCAGCTCGCCCACCGGCGCGAAGAGAATGGCCGCATCCAGGGGCACCGGCGGACGGTCCGAGGCGCCCTGCACCGAGGCCGCACCGAGGGCCAGCGCCAGCTCGCGAGCGTCGGCGCCCCGCGTCATCACATGGACCTCGGCCCCCTGCGCCACCGCCACCTGAGCGGTGATGTGCGCACTGCCCCCGAACCCGTAGATGCCGAGCCGGCCGCCGGGCGGCAGATCGGCGCGCAGCAGCGAGCGGTACCCGATGATGCCCGCACACAGCAGCGGCGCCACCTCCTCGTCGCTGTAGCCGACGGGCAGGCGGTGCACGAAATCCGCAGGGGCCGTGACGTAGTCGGCGTATCCGCCGTCGGCGTCCCAACCCGTGTACCGGGACTGCGGGCACAGGTTCTCCCGGCCACGCACGCAGAAACGGCAACGTCCGCACGTGTGCCGCAGCCAGGCCACCCCCACCCGGTCGCCGGGCCGCAGGTCGCTCAGGGTGTCCGGGCCGAGCGCGACGACCTCGCCGACCACCTCGTGACCCGGGGTCACGCGCGGCTTGTGCACGGCGAGATCGCCCTCGGTGACGTGCAGATCGGTGCGGCACACGCCGCACGCCGCAACGGCGACGAGGACGTCACCGACGGCCGGTTCCGGAACCGGCGCGGTGACCAGCTCGAGCGGGTGGGTGGGCATCGCTCCCGGCGAGCGAACCTGCCACGCCCGCATGGTGGCCGTCGTCATGCCGCTCAGTCTGCGCCCCCGGTCAACCGGACTGCGGACTATCCGCTGGACACCGGGCGCATAATTGGAGTCGATGACAGGCCCGGCCGCTGCGCCCCGTAAACCCGTGATTCTGACAGTCGACGACGATCCCGCGGTCTCCCGCGCGGTGGCTCGCGACCTGCGTCGCCACTATGGCGAGAAGTTCCGCATCGTTCGGGCCGAGTCCGGCCCCGACGCGCTGGAAACCCTGAACGAACTGAAGTTGCGCGGCGAGACCGTCGCAGTGTTCGTCGCCGATTACCGCATGCCCCAGATGAGCGGTATCGAGTTCCTCGAAGCGGCGATGGATATCTTCCCGATGGCGCGCCGCGTGCTGCTCACCGCCTACGCCGACACCCACGCCGCGATCGACGCGATCAACGTCGTCGACCTGGACCACTACCTGCTCAAGCCGTGGGACCCGCCGGAGGAGAAGCTCTACCCGGTGATCGACGCGCTGGTCGAGGCGTGGCGTGCCACCGGCGAGCGCGCCATCCCGCACACCAAGATCATCGGTCACCCGTGGAATGCCCGGTCCTCGCAGGTGCGCGAGTTCCTCGCCCGCAACCGGCTCTTCTACACCTGGTTCCGTTCCGACGAGCCCAAAGGCATCGCCCTGCTCGAGGCGGCGGGCCAGGACGGGCTGACGCTTCCCGTCGTGATCACCGAGGAGGGCGAGACCCTCGTCGACCCCACCGACGCCGAGCTGGCCGCGACGTTGGGGCTGACCACCACCCCGTCGGGCGACTTCTACGACCTGGTGGTCATCGGCGGCGGCCCGGCAGGGCTGGCGGCGGCGGTCTACGGCGCGTCCGAGGGCCTCAAGACCGTACTCATCGAGCGCACCGCCACCGGCGGGCAGGCCGGACAAAGCTCACGCATCGAGAACTACCTCGGCTTTCCCGACGGGCTCTCCGGCGCGCAACTCGCCGAACGCGCGCGCCGGCAGGCCGAGAAGTTCGACGCCGAACTGATCACCGCCGCCGAGGTCGTCTCCCTCGAGGTGGACGGCAACGCCCGCACCGTGCACCTGTCCGACGGCCGCGCCATCGGAACCCGGGCGGTGATCCTCGCGATGGGTGTGGAGTACCGACAGCTGACGGCCGAGGGATGCGAGACGTTGACCGGGGCCGGGGTGTACTACGGCGCGACGACATCGGTGGCCTCGGAGTGCGACGACGACGAGGTGTACGTCATCGGCGGCGCGAACTCGGCCGGCCAGGCCGCGATGTTCCTGTCGCGGACCGCGAAGTCGGTGAACATCGTCAGCCGTCGCACTCTCGAAGACTCCATGTCGCACTACCTGATCCAGCAGATCAGGGCGCAGGACAACATCAAGGAGATCCCGAACACCGTCGTGCACGCGGTCAAGGGCGACGGGCACCTGGAAGGGATCTGCCTCGAGCATCGCGACACCGGCGAGCGCGAGGAGTTCGCCTGCGGCCGGATGTTCATCTTCATCGGCGCCGAGCCCCGCACCGACTGGCTCGACGGCGTCGTCGTGCGCGACGACCACGGGTTCATCGTGGCCGGACCGGACCTACGCGACATCAGCGGCTGGACCCTGGATCGCCCGCCCCACCATCTGGAAACCAGCGTGCCGGGTGTGTTCGTCGCCGGCGACGTCCGGTCGGAGTCGGCCAAGCGGGTTGCCGCAGCCGTCGGCGAAGGGTCGATGGCGGTCATGCTGGTGCACCGCTACCTGGCCGAGACGTAGGCGACGAGGCGTAGACGGTATGGCCTCCTCCTCCTCCTGCGACATCGGCGAACTCCGGGATCTGTTCATCTTCGAGGGCCTCACCGACGAGCAGTTGGCGACGCTGTGCGCCGGCGGCCGGATCGCGACGTTCCCGGCCGGTGAACTGTGCCGCGAGGGGGACCCTGCCGAGTTCTTCTACGTGCTGCTCGACGGCGAGATCGCGCTGTCGAAACGATCCGGTGCGCGCGACATCCCCATCTGGCGGGCCTGCACCCCCGGCTCGTACTGCGGCGCGTGGTCGGCGTTCCTGCTCGACGAGGAGACCACCTACGAGAACACCGCGACGCTGACCCGACCGTCGCAGCTCTTCGAACTCGACGCCACCACCCTCGGCACCTTCCTGACGTCGCATTTCCCGATGGCCACCCATCTGCTGGTCGGTCATTCGCACGGTCGTTACCACCAGCACCGCATCCTCGGCCCGCACGATCGGCTCGTGCAGCTGGTGCAGATGACGGCCGGGCTGACCCACGAGCTGAACAACCCCGCCGCCGCCGCGGTGCGCGCCGCGCGCGGGTTGCGCACCCAGATCGCGGGGATGCGGCACCGCAGGGCCGAACTGCCCGAGCGCTCCCTGCCACCGGAGGCCATGGCATCGCTGGTCGAGCTGCAGGACCGGGTCGCCGAGGTCGCGGGCAAGCCGCACGACCTGACCTCGGTGCAGAAGGCCGATCTGGAGGAGGCGCTCGGCGACTGGCTGGAACGCCGCCTCGTGCCCGACGCGTGGGCGTATGCCGCGATCTTCGCCGAGGCCGGCCTGGACATCGATTGGATGGAACGCATCTCGGCGGCGCCGTGCTGCGGCACGCCGGACTCATTGACACCGGTGATCCGCTGGCTGGCCAGCACCGCGGAGACCGAGCTGCTGCTGACCGAGATCACCGATGCGACCACCCGGATCTCCACGCTCGTCGACCAGGCCAAGCAGTTCACCCAACTGGACCGCGCGCCGTCCGACGTCGTCGATGTGCACGGGCTGCTGGAGTCGACCCTCGCGATGCGCGCGCACCGGCTGGCCCCGCACATCACCGTGGTGCGGGAGTTCGACACGAGCCTGCCCCCGCTGCCGTGCTACCCGGCCGAACTGAATCAGGTGTGGACGCACCTGATCGACAACGCGCTCGACGCGATCGGCGTCTCCCCCGGCACGCTGACGCTGCGCACACAACGCGACCTCGACCGCGTCCGCGTCGAGATCTGCGACACCGGCCCCGGCATGTCCAACGACGTGCTCGCCCGCATCTTCGACCCCTTCTTCACGACCAAACCGTTCGGCGAAGGCACGGGGTTGAGCCTCGACATCGCCGCCAGGATCGTCGACGGGCATTCCGGGAGCCTGTGGGCGGAATCAACTCCGGGCAACACGCGTTTTATTACTTCACTGCCGATCGGGACACCAGGAGGAACCTGACATGGGCGAAAAGTGCCTTCCCGACGAGTTGCGCACCCTGTTTCTGTTCGAGGCGCTCAACGACGAGCAACTCGCCACGCTGTGCGCCAACGGCCACATCGCCACCTTCGAGCCTGGGCCGATCCACGCCGAGGGTGACCCCGCGACCTGCTTCTACGTCCTCATCGAGGGCGAACTGGTGATGTCGAAACGCTCGGGTGGGGTCGACATCGAGACCAACCGGACCTCGCAGCGCGGCGTGTACTGCGGCGCGTGGTCGGCCTACATCCCCGGCGAGGAGCACGTCTACCAGGCGTCGGTGCGGGTCACCCGCCCGTCGAAGTTCTTCGTGCTCGACGCCAACGCGTTCGCGGAGTTCATGCAGAAGGAATTCCCGATGGCCGTGCATCTGCTCGAAGGGCACATGGTCGGTGGTTTGCGGCAGCGCCAGATCCTCGGGCAGCGGGAGAAGCTGCTGGCGCTGGGCCAGCTGTCGGCGGGGCTGACCCATCAGCTCAACAATCCGGCGGGCGCGACGGCGCGCGCGGTCGCCGATCTACGTGAGGGCGTCGGCAAGATGCGGCACAAGCTGGCGATGCTCGCCGACGGCAAATTCACGCCGGCCGCGCTCAAGGTGCTGGTCAGCATCCAGGACGAGGTCGCTGAGCAGGTGGCCAAGTCGAAGTCCCAGGAGCTGACGGCGCTGGAGACCTCCGACCGCGAGGACCAGATCGGTGACTGGCTCGACGAGCACGGCATCGCGAGCGCTTGGGATTACGCCCCGACGTTCGTGGAGGCCGGTCTGGACGTCGACTGGCTGGAGCGGGTCGAGGCCACCATCGACGATGTCGACTGCTCGGCGACGTTGCCCGGTGCGATCGGCTGGCTGAAGTACACGATCGACACCGAGTTGCTGATGAACCAGATCGCCGAGGCGAGCAAGCGCATCTCCGCGCTGCTGGCCGGCGCCAAGCAGTACTCGCAGATGGACCGGGCCGAGTACCAGAGCGCCAACGTCCACGAGCTGCTGTTCAGCACGGTCAAGACGATCTTCGGCGACAAGCTGGGCGGCAAAGACAAGCCCGTCGAGCTGCATTGGGAGAAGGACAAGACCCTGCCCGAGCTGCTGTGCTATCCGGGCGATCTGAACCAGGTGTGGACGAACATCATCGACAACGCGATCCAGGCCATGAACGGCCACGGCAACCTGACGATCCGGACGATGCGCGAGAACGAGTCGATGGTGCGCGTGGAGATCTGCGACGACGGGCCCGGCATCCCCGAGGACATCGTCGACCGGATCTTCACCCCGTTCTTCACCACCAAGCCGTTCGGCGAAGGGACCGGTCTGGGACTGGACCTGGCCTGGCGGATCGTTGTCGAGAAGCACCACGGCAACCTGTCGGTTCAATCGCAGCCCGGCGATACGCGGTTCATCGTGTGCCTGCCGCTGGAGGCACCGGCGCCGGCCGAAACCGCCACCACCGCATGACGCCGCAGCTGGGCCGGTTCGGATCGTTCGGCCGCGGCGTCAGCCCCGCCCAGGCAGCCGAGATCGAGGCGCTCGGCTACGGCGCCGTGTGGGTGGGTGGCTCACCACCTGCCGAGCTCGAGTGGGTCGAGCCCCTGCTCGACGCCACCACTTCGCTTCAGATCGCGACCGGCATCGTCAACATCTGGACGGCCGCGCCCGGCCCGGTCGCCGAGTCCTTCCACCGCATCCAGGCCGCGCATCCGGACCGCTTCGTGCTCGGAATCGGCGTCGGACACCCCGAGGCGCACCAGGAGTACCGCAAGCCGATCGACGCGCTGACCGACTACCTGGACAAGCTGGACGAGTACGGCGTGCCGCGTGATCGCCGTGTTGTCGCCGCGCTGGGGCCGAAGGTGCTGCAGCTGTCGGCTGCCCGCTCGGCGGGTGCCCACCCGTACCTGACCACGCCGGAGCACACCGCCCGCGCGCGGGAACTGATCGGACCCGAGGCTCTGCTGGCTCCAGAACACAAGGTGGTCCTGACGACGGACGCCGAGCGCGCGCGGGAGGTCGGTCGCAAGGCGTTGGCGATCTATCTCGACCTGGCGAATTACGTCAACAACTGGAAGCGACTCGGATTCGGCGATGAAGATGTCGCCAAACCGGGTAGTGACCGACTGGTGGATGCCGTGGTCGCCTACGGCACCCCCGACCAGATCGCCGCACGTCTGAACGAACACCTCGACGCCGGCGCCGACCACGTGCCCGTCCAGGTGCTGGCCTCACCCGACAGGGTGGTGGCAGCGCTGACCGACCTGGCAGGCCCGTTGGGATTGCGCTGACCACGACTGAAGGGGACTCATGACCAACAGCGAAGGCCCGTCGCTGAAGCCCGCACTGGGTCGATACGGGGTGTGGACCGGTCAACCGGTCACCCCCGAGCAGGCGGTCGACATCGAGAAGCTCGGCTACGGCACCGTCTGGGTGGGCGCCTCACCGGCTGCCGCTCTGGACTTCGTCGAGCCAATCCTGGAGAAGACCGAGACCCTGCAGGTGGCGACCGGCATCGTCAACATCTGGACGGCCGACGCGAACGAGGTGGCCGAGTCGTACCACCGCATCGAGAAGGCGTTCCCCGGCCGGTTCGTGCTGGGCGTGGGTGTCGGGCATCCCGAGCACCAGGATCAGTACGCCAAGCCGTATCAGGCGCTGGTCGACTATCTCGACGTGCTGGACGCCGCGAAGGTTCCCACGAGCCGCCGCCTGCTCGCCGCGCTCGGACCGAAGGTGCTGAAGTTGTCCGCACAGCGCAGCGCCGGCGCGCACCCGTATCTGACCACCCCGGTGCACACCGGGCAGGCCCGCGAGTTGCTCGGTCCGACGGTGTGTATTGCGCCCGAGCACAAGGTCGTCCTGACCGACGATGCGGCCACCGCCCGCGAGGTCGGCCGGCAGACCGTGGACTTCTACCTGGGGCTGTCCAACTACGTCACGAACTTGAAGCGGCTGGGATTCACCGACGAGGACCTGGAACGGCCGGGCAGCGACCGCTTGATCGACGCGGTGGTCGCCTACGGCTCGCCGGACCAGATCGCGGCGCGGCTCGACGAGCACCTGCAGGCCGGTGCGGACCACGTGGCGATCCAGGTGCTCGGCGGCGGCGACGAGCTGATGTCGACGCTGGAGGAGTTGGCCCGCCCGCTGGGCCTCACTCAGAGCTAGGCGTTGATCGTGGTCTGCTCGTCGATGATGCGCATCGCGTCCATCAGTGCGGGCTGCTGATCCAGCGGTCCTTGCGCGTCGAGGGCCAGCAGGTACAGGCCCTGCGGCGCGGTGATCACGACGGTTTTGCGGGCGACGAACGTCGGTTGCCCGTTCAGGGTGGCGGTGCCCGCGACCTGCACGGCGTCGAATCCGCCCAGGGTGCTGGGCTGGCCGGTGGTGGGGCCGTCCCAGCCGGGGGCCCGCGTCACGGCGTTGGGTGCGTATTCGAGCAGCTTGGCCGTGTCGACGCTGCCGTTGACGCGGGCCATCCGCGCGATGATCGCCGGCGGATTGGGCGCCTGTTTGGCGGCTTCGAGGTAGATCGCGCCGTAGGCGTCCTTGGGGGTGTCGGCGCCGACGTCCGCCCACCCGGGCGGCATCGGCAGGTTCAGTTGGGGCACGCCGGGCTCGCCGCGGGTGACCATCGTCTGGGTGATGTTGTTCTGCTTGAGGTATTCGGCGATGGTCGGGGCTGGCGACGAGGGCGCTGCCTGTGCTGATGTCTGTATTGACGCCTGAGCCGGTGTTGGCGGCGGGTCGACGTTGTCCGAGGTGTCCTTCGAACCGCAGCCGGTGAAACCGATCATCACCGCCGCGCAGGCGCAGATCAGGGCTGGTATCCGCATGGCGATCCTCCTTCGTCCTGCGCATCAGGGAAGCACACCAGCCGGCAGGTCAAGATCCATTACGGCGGATAGAGTCGGCAACTATGCGATTGCTGGTCACCGGGGGAGCCGGCTTCATCGGCGCAAACTTCGTCCACGCCACCGTGCGTGAGCGCGACGACGTGAGCGTCACCGTGCTCGACGCCTTCACCTACGCGGGCAGCCGCGAGTCACTCGACCCGGTGGCCGGCGACATCCGCCTGGTCGAGGGCGACATCACCGATGCCGACCTGGTCGGCCGGCTGGTGGCCGAGTCCGATGCGGTGGTGCACTTCGCCGCCGAAACCCACGTCGACAACGCGCTGGCCGATCCGACGCCGTTCGTGCACACCAACGTGCTGGGGACCTTCACGGTGCTCGAAGCGGTGCGCGCCAATGATGTTCGGCTGCACCACATCTCGACCGACGAGGTGTACGGCGACCTGCCGTTGGGTGATCCGGTGCGGTTCACCGAGGACACGCCGTACAACCCGTCGAGCCCGTACTCGTCGACCAAGGCCGCCTCGGACATGCTGGTGCGCGCCTGGGTGCGGTCGTACAACGTGGCCGCGACACTGTCGAACTGCTCGAACAACTACGGCCCGTACCAGCACGTGGAGAAGTTCATTCCACGCCAGATCACCAACATCCTCACCGGGCGGCGGCCGCGACTGTACGGCGCCGGGGCCAATGTGCGGGACTGGATTCACGTCGAGGACCACAACAGCGCGGTGTGGCGCATCCTGACCGACGGGGACATCGGCCGCACCTATCTGATCGGGGCGAACGGCGAGCGTGACAACCTCACGGTGCTGCGCACGATCCTGCTGTTGATGGACCGCTCCCCCGACGATTTCGACCACGTCGTCGACCGTGCGGGACACGATCTCCGGTACGCCATCGATCCGGGACCGCTGCGCGACGAACTGAATTGGGCGCCACGGCACACCGACTTCGAGGAGGGGCTGCGCGAGACGATCGCGTGGTACCGCGACAACGAATCCTGGTGGGCGCCGCTGAAGGACGCCGTCGAAGCGCGCTATTTGGTGCGCGAAGGATGAAGGTTCGCGAGCTCGCGGTTCCCGGCGCGTGGGAGCTGACGCCGACCGTGCACGGTGACTCGAGGGGCGCGTTCTTCGAGTGGTTCACGGACACGTCCTTCACTGCGATGACGGGGCACTCGCTCGATCTGCGGCAGGCGAACTGCTCGGTGTCTTCGGCCGGGGTGCTGCGCGGCGTGCACTTCGCACAGTTGCCACCGAGCCAGGCCAAGTACGTGACCTGCATGCGCGGCGCCGTCGTCGATGCCGTCGTCGACATCAGGGTCGGTTCGCCGACCTATGGCACCTGGGATGCGGTGACGCTCGACGACGAAACCCATCGGGCTGTGTACCTGTCCGAGGGGCTGGGCCACGCTTTCCTTGCGCTGCAGGACAACTCGATCGTCACCTACCTGTGCTCGGCCGGCTACGATCCCACCCGCGAGCACACCATCGATCCGCTGGATCCGGAGATCGGCATCGACTGGGCTGCCTGGCTTCCCGCGGCCGAGCTGAACCTGTCCGACCGGGACCGCGCGGCACCGAGCCTTGGCGACATGCGTGATCGCGGCCTGCTTCCCACCTGGGAGGAGTGCCTGGCGTTCGCCGAAACCCAGCGCGGCTAAGGCCCCTGGTCGTCTTCGGGCAGGAGGTGGCGTTCGGGATGGTGATAGCCGTTCGTGCGTCGTTGGCCGGTGTCGAGGTCGGGTGGGGGGAGCCATTCGACCTGGCCCCGCTGGTTGATGCGGGTGGTCCAGCCGGTCTGCTCGACCATTCGATTATCAGGTCCACACGCCAAGGTGAGGTTGGTGATGTCGGTGGCGCCGCCGCTTTTCCAGCCCTCGACGTGGTGAACCTGGGTCCAGTAGCCGGGCGCGCTGCAGCCGGGTCGGGTGCAGCCGCGGGCCGCGGAGTGCAGCATGATCCGCTGCGCCGGACTCGCCAATCTCTTGGTACGCCCCAGATACAGCGGCTGGTTGGTGTGCTGATCGAACACCGCCAAATAGTGGTGGGCGTGGGAGGCCATGCGGATCAGATCGGCCATCGGCAACAGCGACCCGCCGCCGGTGACCGCCACCCCCGCACCCTTCTCCAGTTCTTGCAGCGTGGTCGAGACGATGACGGTGACCGGTAACCCGTTGTGCGAACCGAGGTCTCCGGAGGACAGTGCCATCCGTCCGACCGCCAGCCATGCATCGTGGTTGCGCTGCGCCGCGCTCCTGGAGTCAGTGCGGGCTTGCTCCTCATCGGGTTCGCCCTCGACGCAGGGGGTTTCGTCGTCGGGGTTGCACATCCCCGGCGCCGCCAGTTTGGCTTGGATGGCTTCGTAGTGGGCGCGGGCTTCGGGGGTGAGCCACCCAGATAGTCGGCTCATTCCGTCGGCCTGCTGGGCACCGAGCTGGATGCCGCGCCGGCGGGCGCGGTCGGCGTCGGTGGGTTCGGGGCCGTCTTGGTCGATCATCGCCGCCAACCGATCCGCCGCCTTCTTCAGATCCTCCGGGGTGAGTCCCGCACCCAACTCCGCCAACTGGCGGTCGGCGGCGGCGCGGGTGTCGACATCCACCCACACCGGCAACTTTTCGTGGAATTTCGCGATGACGGCGACGTGGTCGGCATCCAGAGCGCCCGCAGCCTGCGCACTAGCGGTGGCCTCCCATACCGGTGGCAACGCCTCCCCTGTCAGGGCCTGCCGCGGACCCAACGCGGCCGCCTCGGCCAGGCGGCGTTTCGCGTCCGTCTCCGACACTCGCAGTGCAGTGGTCAGCACCTTCTTCCACGACGCCTCCCCGAGCCGCCGCGGCTCCGTCTCTGCCGTAAACCGCGCCAGGATGTGATGCTCCAAGACCGGCACGCTGCGAACCAGCGTCGTCACCTCGGCCATCAACGCCACCAACTCGCGATGCGACAACACGTCAGAGGCGTCGCGCAGGATCGCCAACTGAGCCCGCATCACCCCTATCGCGTCGGCAACCACATCCATATATCGAACACTAGTTCGAACCACCGACAACAACAGGACCCTTGTCACCCCCGCCCAGCATTACTAGGATATCCAAGTATCGACCAGGCGGAAGGCTCCTCATGATCACGCGTATCCCCCATTTCATCGACGGTAAGCGCAGCGAACTCGCGTCCACACGGACCGCGGATGTGATGAACCCGAGCACCGGCGAGGTCCAAGCCCAGGTGCTACTCGCCTCCACAGCTGATGTCGACACCGCGGTCGCCTCGGCAGTCGAAGCGCAGAAGGAATGGGCGGCGTGGAACCCGCAACGCCGAGCGCGGGTGATGATGAAGTTCATCGAGCTGGTCAACGCCCACACCGACGAACTCGCCGAACTGCTGTCCATCGAGCACGGCAAGACCGTCGCGGACTCCAAAGGCGACATCCAGCGCGGCATCGAGGTCATCGAGTTCGCCATCGGCATCCCCCATCTACTCAAAGGTGAGTTCACCGAAGGCGCCGGCGGCGGCATCGACGTCTACTCCATCCGCCAACCCCTGGGCGTCGTCGCCGGCATCACCCCGTTCAACTTCCCCGCGATGATCCCGCTGTGGAAAGCCGGTCCCGCCCTGGCATGCGGAAACGCGTTCATCCTCAAACCCTCCGAGCGCGACCCCTCAGTCCCGGTGCGGCTGGCCGAACTGTTCCTCGAGGCCGGTCTGCCCGCCGGGGTGTTCCAGGTCGTCCAGGGCGACAAGGAAGCCGTCGACGCGATCCTGCACCACCCCGACATCGCCGCCGTCGGCTTCGTCGGGTCCTCCGACATCGCGCAGTACATCTACTCCACCGCCGCCGCCACCGGGAAACGTTCCCAGTGCTTCGGCGGCGCCAAGAACCACATGATCGTGATGCCCGACGCCGATCTCGACCAGGCCGTCGACGCACTCATCGGCGCCGGATACGGCAGCGCCGGGGAGCGGTGCATGGCGATCAGCGTCGCCGTCCCGGTCGGCGAAGAGACCGCGAACCGGCTGCGTAACCGGCTCGTGGAAAGAGTCAACCAGCTGCGCGTCGGGCACAGCCTCGACCCGAAAGCCGACTACGGCCCGCTGGTCACCGCCGCCGCCCTCGAGCGGGTGAAGAGCTACATCGCCGCGGGTGTGGAGGCCGGCGCCGACCTGGTGGTCGACGGCCGCGAACGCGCCACCGACGAACTGTCCTTCGACGACCACAGCCTCGAAGGCGGCTACTTCATCGGCCCCACGCTGTTCGACCACGTCACCACCGACATGAGCATCTACACCGACGAGATCTTCGGCCCCGTGCTGTGCATCGTGCGCGCCCACGATTACGAAGAGGCACTGAGCCTTCCGAGCACCCACGAGTACGGCAACGGCGTGGCGATCTTCACCCGCGACGGCGACGCCGCCCGCGACTTCGTCTCCCGCGTGCAGGTCGGCATGGTCGGGGTCAACGTGCCCATCCCGGTTCCGGTGGCCTACCACACCTTCGGCGGCTGGAAGCGCTCCGGCTTCGGCGACCTCAACCAGCACGGCCCCGCCTCGATCCAGTTCTACACCAAGGTCAAAACCGTCACCGAGCGCTGGCCCTCGGGCATCAAAGACGGCGCCGAATTCGTCATCCCGACCATGAAGTAGCGACGTGGACTTCTTCAGCCTCGGCGATGACGACCGCGTGATCGCCGAGACGGCTGCGGCGTTCGCCGAAAAACGCATGGCGCCCTACGCTTTGGAGTGGGACGAGACGCACCACTTCCCCACCGACGTGCTGCGGGAGGCAGCCGATCTCGGCATGGCCGCGATCTACTGCCATGAAGACGTCGGCGGCAGCGGGTTGCGGCGCATCGACGCCGTACGGATCTTCGAGCAGCTCGCGACCGCCGACCCGACCGTCGCCGCGTTCCTGTCGATCCACAACATGTGCGCGTGGATGATCGACACCTTCGGCACCGATGAACAGCGCAAGGCATGGGTGCCACGGCTGGCCTCGATGGACGCGATCGCCAGCTACTGCCTGACCGAACCGGGCGCGGGCTCCGACGCAGGCGCCCTGCGCACCAAGGCGGTTCGCGACGGTGACGGGTGGGTGCTCGACGGCGTCAAACAGTTCATCTCCGGCGCGGGTGAGTCCGACGTCTACGTCGTGATGGCGCGCACCGGTGCCGATGGCCCGAAGGGCATCTCCGCGTTCATCGTCGAGAAGGACACCGCCGGGCTGAGTTTCGGCGCCGACGAACAGAAGATGGGATGGAACGCCCAACCCACCCGACAGGTCGTCCTCGACGGCGCTCGGGTTCCCGCCGACGCGCTGCTCGGCGGCGAGGAGGGCACCGGCTTCGGCATCGCGATGAAGGGGCTCAACGGCGGCCGCATCAACATCGCGGCCTGCTCGCTGGGCGGCGCTCAGGCGGCGTATGACAAGGCGACCGCCTATCTCACCGACCGGCAGGCCTTCGGCGGGGCGCTGATCGACGAGCCCACGATCCGGTTCACGTTGGCCGACATGGCGACCGCGCTCGAGACGTCGCGAATGATGCTGTGGCGAGCGGCAACTGCGCTCGACGAGGACCACCCCGACCGGGTGGAGCTGTGCGCGATGGCCAAGCGGTACGTCACCGACGCCTGCTTCGACGTCGCCGACCAGGCGCTGCAACTACACGGCGGGTACGGCTATCTGCGCGAGTACGGCTTGGAGAAGATCGTCCGCGATCTGCGGGTGCATCGCATCCTGGAAGGCACCAACGAAATTATGCGCGTGGTGGTCGGGCGGGCAGCTGCCGCGCGGGCCCGCGCCTCGTGAGGAGAGAGCTGTCATGACGACGATCGCGTTCCTGGGACTGGGTCACATGGGCGGGCCGATGGCTGCGAACCTGGTGGCCGCCGGGCACACCGTGCGCGGCTTCGACCCGGTGGTCGGCCTGCGTGACGCCGCCGAGGAAAAGGGCGCGGCGGTGTTCCACAGCGGCGCAGAAGCGGTCAATGGAGCCGAGGTGGTGATCACGTCTCTGCCCAATGGCGACATCGTCAGAGCTGTCTACGACGAGGTGCTGCCCGCCGCGACCAGTGGAGCGCTGCTCATCGACACGTCGACGATCTCTGTCGACGACGCCCGCGCTCTTCACACCAGGGCCACCGAGCGCGGCCTCGCGCAGATCGACGCACCCGTCTCGGGCGGTATCAAGGGCGCGACCGCGGGCACGCTCGCGTTCATGCTCGGCGGTGAGGTCGAGGCCGTCGAGCGGGCCCGACCGGTGCTGGAACCGATGGCGGGCAAGATCATCCACTGCGGCGACTCGGGCGCGGGCCAGGCCGCCAAACTGTGCAACAACATGGTGCTCGCCGTGCAGCAGATCGCGATCGGCGAGGCGTTCGTGCTCGCCGAGAAGCTCGGCCTGCCCGCGCAGTCACTGTTCGACGTGATCACCGGCGCGACCGGAAACTGCTGGGCGGTGCACACGAATTGCCCTGTGCCCGGGCCTGTTCCGACGTCACCGGCCAACAACGACTTCACGCCCGGGTTCGCGACCGCGCTGATGAACAAGGACCTCGGTATGGCGATGGCGGCGGTGGAGTCGACGGGGTCGCAGGCGCCGCTGGGCACCCACGCCGCCGAGATCTACGCACAGTTCAACGAGGCCCACGCCGACAAGGACTTCAGCGCTGTGATCGAGTTGCTGCGCGGCTAGACAGGCCCCAGCAGGATCTGCCGAATCACCGGGCGGGCGAAGCGAATCAGCTCGTCGCGGCTCATGTCCGCGACCGCGGGGTTGGCCATCACGTAGCGGGTGGTAGCCAAGCCGATGACGAACGCACCCATCATGCCGGCCCGCTGGGCGGGATGGTCGGGGGCGATCGCCGCCAGCGCCGGGCCGACCTGCGTGGCGAACACCCGCCGCATCGCGTCGACGGCGGACTCACTCGTCATCGCCGCCCTCAGGAGCGCGAGGAAGGTGCTGTCGTGCTCCCAGATCGTGAAGAACCGGGACAATAGGACATCGGCGATCTCGTCGGGTGCCACGGCCGTGAGATCGGGCAGATCGAGCGTGAAATCGGCAGCCTCGGCGAACAACTCCTGCTTGCTGCCGAAGTACCGGTTGATCAATGCCGGGTCGACGCCGACGTCGGCGGCCACCGCGCGCATCGTGGTGGCCTGATATCCCTCGGAACCGAACCGCGCACGGGCCGCGGCCAGGATCTCCGCGCGCGTCTTCGACGCGTTACGGGATCGGGTCGTGCTCATCCGCGCCAGGATAGATCCCGGCGTCTCCCCGCGACGCTAGGCGGCGGTCGGCGTGGGATGGGTGTCGCGCCAGGAGCCGTGGGCTTGCCGGCACTCGGCGACCCGGTGCAGGGCGCCCGCACCCTCGGAGCTGACGGGGATAGTCGCCATCCCGGTGCCCGTCGCGGACCTGAGGCTCGCCGGCGACCCCGCGAACGCCAGACAACATCGGGCCGAGACACCCAGCTCCGCCAGCGCCGCCCGGAACAGGTCCGCGCCGGGCGCGTCCTCGGCGGTGACGATCGCGGCCACCACGCCATCTCCGACGAGCTGGCGGACCAGCGGCGCCACCCAGGAGTGAGCCCCGGAGCTGACCACGGCGACGCTGATGCCGGCGGCGTAGGCCTCGGTGATGAGGTCCACCAGGCCGGCGCGCGCGGTGATGTCCGCGTCGAGGATCGTCGTAGCGAGTATCCGGTTCTTGCGCGCGCAGATGTCGTCGACCAGCAGTTCGGCGAGCACATCGCATTCGGAGCTGACGCCGCGCTTGCGGAGTTCGGCGGCCACCCGTCGGCGTTCGTCGCTGAGCGCCAGCAGCTGCCGGTAGCGCGCCTCGGACCAGACGATGCCGAGTCCGAGCTCGGCGAACGCCGCGTTGAACGCGAGGCGATGCCCGGCGCACTCGATGTCGGCGATCGCGTCGAGGTCGAAGACCACCGCCTGCAGAGACGGCGGCAAGCTGCTGTCAGGACCGGCCGAGTCCCACCAGAACCGACCGGCTCGCCATGCTTTCTGGTGTGAGGTCTCCATGCCCGCAATGGTGGCCCAGGTCACATTGCGGCCGCCTCCCCCATTAGGGGGATTGAGCGGGGATTCCGGGATTCCGCCTCTAAGGTGAGGGCCATGCCCAGCCCGCCGGAGCACAGCGAACCGGTGCGAATCGTGCTGGTCGACGACCACGAGATGGTGATCGAGGGCCTCAAGGCGATGCTCGCGGCGTTCGCCAGCAGGGTCATCGTGGTGGGGCAGGCGGTCGGGGCGGAGAAGGCCATGGACGTGGTCGCCGACCTCGACCCCGACATCGTGCTGTGCGACGTGCGGATGCAGGGTTCCAGCGGGCTGGATCTGTGCCAGCGGCTGCGCGAGTGCGACCAGGGCAGGCGTGTGGTGATGCTCTCGGTCTACGACGACGAGCAGTACCTCTTCCAGGCGTTGCGCGTCGGGGCGGCCGGCTACCTGCTCAAGAGCATCAGCAGCGAGGAGCTGGTGCGCCAACTGGAGTTCGTCCACACGGGGGCGACGGCGATCGATCCGGTGATGGCGGCCCGCGCGGTGGACACCGCTGCCCGCCTGCAACGCGACGAGTTCTGGCCGGGCGCGCGCCAAGGCCTCACCCAGCGCGAGAGCGAGATCCTGGCGCTGGTGGTCAACGGCCTGTCCAACCGGGCCATCGCGGCCAAGCTGGTGATCGGCGACGAGACCGTCAAGACCCACCTGAGCTCGCTGTACCGCAAGCTCGGGGTCAGCGACCGCACCGGTGCGGTCGCCACCGCTCTGCGCGAAGGCATCTACCAGTGAGCGCCCGGCCGGTCCTGACCGCCGACCGGGAGCTCGCGCTGCTGCGGGAACTGATCCAGGCGGCGTCGCGCGGGCCCGGTGTGGAACCGCTGGCAGCCGCGGCAGCCCGGATGATCACCGCGGCCACCGACAGCGACGTCTGCTTCGTGCACGTCCTCGACGACACCGAGCGGTCGTTGACGCTGGCCGGCGCCACCCCGCCGTTCGACGCAGAGGTCGGCAAGATCAGACTGCCGCTGGGACAAGGTATCTCGGGCTGGGTGGCCAGCCATCTGGAACCGGTGGTGATCCGGCGGGACAAGGAGTCCGACCCCCGCTACCTGCCTTTCGAGTCGCTGCGCGGGCGCGACTTCACCTCGATGGTGTCGGTGCCGATGGAGTCCACTCCCGGCGGGCTGGTCGGCGTGCTGAACGTGCACACCGTGGCCGAGCGTGACTTCGGGGACCGCGACGTCGAGCTGCTGCTGGTGATCGGCCGGCTCATCGCCGGAGCCATGCACCAGGCCCGGTTGCACCGCCAGCTGGTGGCCCGCGAACGCGCCCACGAGAACTTCGTCGAGCAGGTCATCGAGGCCCAGGAGATCGAGCGACGCCGGCTGGCCGGCGACATCCACGACGGCATCTCGCAGCGGCTGGTGACGCTGTCCTACCGGCTGGACGCAGCCGCGCAGGCCGCGCGCTCCCCCGACGACCGCGACGCGCTGACCGAGCAGCTGGACCGCGCCCGCGAGCTGGCGGACCTCACGCTGCAGGAGGCCCGCGCCGCGATCAGCGGTCTGCGTCCGCCGGTGCTCGACGACCTGGGACTGTCCGGCGGGCTGGCCAGCCTGGCCCGATCCATCCCGCAGGTCGGGGTCGACGTCAAAATCAACACCGATCTCGCCGACACCCGGCTGCCCGACCACATCGAGCTCGCGCTGTACCGGATCGCCCAGGAGTGCCTGCAGAACGTCGTCAAACACGCGCGGGCGACGGTGGCGCGGCTGACGTTCGGCGTCGACGACCAGACGGCGCGGCTCGAGATCGCCGACGACGGCGTCGGGTTCGACACCCTGGAACGCCCGCTCGGCAGCGACGAGATGGGCGGTTACGGTCTGCTGTCGATGGCCGAACGCGCCGAGATCGTCGGCGGCCGGCTCAACATCCGGTCCCGCCCCGGCGCGGGCACCACGGTCACGGCGACGATCCCCCTCCCCAGCCGTTAGAAGTCTCCCGCGGCACGGCGCAGCGTCTCGATCGCCGACGCCAGGGCCCGCGACTGCTCACCGGTGATGCCGAGATCGGCGAACACCTCGGTGTTCAGCGTGACCGTGGCGTCCTCGACCGTGGAGCGGCCGAGATCGGTGAGCCGCACCAGCGTCGTGCGCCCGTCGGTGGGGTGCGGGATGCGCTCCACCAGACCGTCCGCCTCCAGGCGGCGGATCGCGTGCGTGACGCTGGTGACGTGCACCTGCAGCCGGTCGGAGGCCTTGGTGATCGGCAGCGCCCCGGTCCGGCTGAACGCCAGCAGCCGCAGTAGCTCGAACCGCGAGAAGCTCAGGTCGTAGGGCCGTAGCGCGGCCTCGACCCGGGCCAGCAGGATCTGGTGAGCACGCATCACCGACGTCACCGCGACCATGCCGTCGGCCACCTCGCCCCACCCCGAGGCCTCCCAGTTGGCGCGGGCGGCAGCGATCGGGTCACGGGGCACGCCTCTTCTTACCGCATCACAGCTGCTTCTCCAGCAGCACCTTTCCGTCGTTCATCGACACCATCTGCACAGCGGCGATGTCGTCGCGCTGCATCGGCGTCGTCCCGCTCGGCAGCGCGGTGGCGCCGGGAATCCCCAGCCACGTCGCGATCTGCGACCGGGTGCCGTCGCGGGCGATGACGACCATGCCGAGATCCTTGGGCGGCGCGGAACCGTCACCCCACTCGCCGTAGGAGCACGACATGTCGATGCGGGTGCCCCAGCCGAAGTCGGTCAGCGCGATGCTGGCGTTGATCGGCGTCGGAGCCATCTTGACCATGTCGACCATCTGCGCGGTGTTCTGGGTGTCGGGGGTGGTGTCGAGCCCGACGATCGCGGGCCGGGCCACCAGCAGGATGCCCACCGCCAGCACGGCGGCGGCCAATCCGACGACAGCCGAGGTGACCCACCGGCTGCGGCGCCGGCGCCACCGCACCTTGGCCAGCACGGAGTCGAGCACCTCGGGTCGCAGCGGCGGATCCGGCTGCTCCTCTTCGAGTGCTGCGACGTCGTCGGCGGTGAGCAGGCCGAGCAGGCCCGGCATGCCGGACAGTTCGGCCACGGCGCCGCGGCACTCGGCGCAGCGGGCGAGGTGGGCCTCGTACTCGAGGCGCTCGTCGCTGCTGAGTGAGCCCAGCACATAGGCGGCGTCCCAGGTCACGTACCGGTCGTCGCGATCGTTGATGGTCATCGGGTCACTCCCATCTCCTGGAGTCCCAATCTCAGGGCCCGCATGGCGTAGTGCAGCCGGGATTTCACCGTGCCTTCGGCGATACCGAGGTCGGCGGCGATCTGCGCGGTCGTCCAGCCCTGGTAGTAGGCACGCCGGACGACGGCGCGATGTTCGTCGGTCAGCTGGGCCAGTGCGGTGCCGAGCAGGATGCGGTTCAGTGCGGTGTCCACCGCGTCGGACGACGCGCGGTCTGCGACGTCGTCGGGCACCGGTTCGTTCGCCTCGTTGCGGAACCGCGCGCTGCGCCGCTCGTCGATGATCATGTTGCGGGCCACGGTGAACAGCCAGGCCCGCGCGGAGCGCTCAGCGTCGGCGGTGACCGAGGGGTGTCGCCACGCCTTCAGCAGCGTCTCCTGGACCACGTCCTCGGCCCGGGCCCGGTCACCGGTCAGTCGCAGCGCATAGCGCCACAGCGCAGCACCGTGTTCGTCGTAGAGCACGCGCATCATGGCGGCCTCCGGATCGTCCATTCCCAACCTCCGTGTACTACACGGTGTCGGCGCCGGCCCGGTTCAACCCCCGAGAAGAAAATCAGAGAGTGAGAATTCTCGGCCCGTCGTCGGTGACCGCAACGGTGTGCTCCCAGTGTGCGGCCCGGGAGCCGTCTGTGGTGACCACAGTCCAGTCGTCGGCGAGGGTTCGCGTCTCGGTCGTTCCCAGCGTCAGCATCGGTTCGATCGCTAGCACCGAGCCAGGCGCCAGGTGGGGCCCCCGCCCGGGAGCGCCCTCATTGGGCAGGAACGGGTCCATGTGCATCTCGCGGCCGATGCCGTGGCCGCCGTAACCGGCGACGATGCCGAAGCGCCGGTCGTAGCGCTTCTCGGCGGCCCGGGTACCTGCTTCGATCGCATGGGAGACGTCCGTGAGCCGGTTCCCGGGCACCATCGCGGCGATTCCGGCCTCCATCGACTCGCGGGTCGCAGCCGAGAGGTTGGCGTCGGCCTCGATGAGGTCGCCGATACCGAAGGTGAACGCGGAGTCGCCGTGCCAGCCGTCGAGGATCGCGCCGCAGTCGATCGAGACCAGGTCACCGGCGGCCAGCGTCTCCGTCGCCGACGGGATGCCGTGCACGACGCGGTCGTTGACCGACGAGCAGATCGTGGCCGGGAACCCGTGATAGCCGAGGAAGGACGGGACCCCGCCACCGTCGCGGATCACCGCTTCGGCGACACGGTCCAGGTCCAGCGTCGACACCCCGGGTGCGGCCGCCTCGCGAACCGCACGCAGTGCCGCCGCCACCAGCGCGCCGGCAGCGGCCATCGCGTCGAGTTCCCCGGCGGTCCGCTGGGGAACGACTTTGCGGCTGCGCAGCCCGGGTAGGGACACCATGTCTAGTGGCCGAGCGCCTTCAGCGCGCGGGCGAACACCTCGTCGAGGTCGCCGACCGCGTCGACGGTGGTCAACGAGTCGCTGTAGTGGTCGAGCAGCGGGGCCGTCTCGTCCCGATACACCTTGAAACGGTTGCGGATCACGTCTTCGGTGTCATCGGCGCGGCCACGACCCTGCAGGCGCGAGACCAGCTCTTCCTCGGGCACCCTGAACTCCAGGACGGCGTCGAGCGAGAGGTTGCGCTTGGCGAGCATCTCGTCCAGCGCCTCGGCCTGCTCCACCGAGCGCGGGTAGCCGTCGAGGATGAAGCCGGCCTGGGCGTCCTCGTCGTCGAGCCGGTCGTCGACCAGCGCGTTGGTCAGCGAGGCCGGAACGAGGTCGCCGGCGTCGAGGTACTTCTTGGCTTCCACACCGAGCTCGGTGTTGTTGCTGATGTTGTACCGGAACAGGTCGCCGGTGGAGACGTGCGGCACGCCGAGCTTGTCGGCCAGCTTCTGGGCCTGGGTTCCCTTGCCCGCGCCGGGCGGTCCCAACAACACGATTCTCAACTTAGGAACCCTCTCTCACTTCAAAAAACCCTCGTAGTTGCGCTGCATGAGCTGGCTTTCGATTTGCTTGATGGTGTCCAGGGCGACGCCGATCGCGATCAGCACGGCGGTACCGCCGAACGGCAGGTTCTGTACCGACCCGGTGTTGCCGATCTCGAGGAACAGGTTCGGCAGCACGGCGATGACGCCCAGGTAGATCGAGCCGGGCAGCGTGATGCGGGAGAGCACGAACCGCAGGTAGTCCGCGGTCGGCTTGCCCGGCCGGATGCCCGGGATGAAGCCGCCGTACTTCTTCATCTCGTCGGCACGTTCGTCGGGGTTGAACGTGACCGAGACGTAGAAGTAGGTGAAGAACACGATCAGGCCGAAGTACAGGGCGATGTAGACCGGGTCCGCCGGATTGGTCAGGTAGTCGGCGACGAACGTCTGCCACCAGCCGTTACCGGGGTTGTCGCTGGCGCTCTGGATCAGCTGCGTGATCAGGTGCGGGATGTAGATCAGCGACGACGCGAAGATGACCGGGATGACGCCCGCCTGGTTCACCTTCAGCGGCAGGTAGGTCGACGTACCGCCGTACATCTTGCGGCCGACCATGCGCTTGGCGTACTGCACCGGGATACGGCGCTGGCCCTGCTCGACGAACACGACGCCGACGATGATGATCAGCGCTGCGATGGCGACCAGCGTCAACACCATGCCGCCACGGCTGTCCAGGATGGTCTTGCCCTCGCTGGGGATGCGGGCGGCGATACCGGCGAAGATCAGCAGCGACATGCCGTTGCCGACGCCACGCTCGGTGACGAGCTCGCCCATCCACATCACCAGTGCCGAACCGGCCGTCATCACCAGCACGATGATGACCAGGCGGAACAGGTTCATGCCCTCGCTCTGGCCCACGATGATGTCGAGCGTGCAGCCCTGCAGCAGCCCGCCGTTGGCGGCCAGCGCGACGATCGAGGTGGACTGCAGGATCGCCAGCGCGATCGCGAGGTAGCGGGTGTACTGCGTGAGTTTGGCCTGGCCGGCCTGTCCTTCTTTGCGCAGCTGTTCGAAGCGCGGGATCACGACACCGAGCAGCTGCACGATGATGCTCGCCGTGATGTACGGCATGACGCCGACGGCGAACACCGACAGCTGCAGCAGGGCGCCGCCGGAGAACAGATTGATCAGGGAGTAGATCTGTGCGGAGTCGCCGCCGCTGACCTGCGCGATGCACTGCTGCACGTTCGGGTAGTTCACCCCGGGAGACGGGACCGTGGCACCCACCCGATAGAGGATCACGACGCCCAGCGTGAACAGGATCTTTCGCCTCAGATCAGCTGTCCGCAGTGATGAGATGAAAGCCGAGAGCACTCTTTCCTCCTGCACGGCCAGCTGTGGTTCGTGGCGTGCTCATGTGGCTGGCGTGACCAGCGTCGGTTAAGTCTTGTGCGCGACGGTCCCGGGCAGGCGAAACGGCCTGCGCAGGTCACGCGTTGGAACAGTCTACGAGACTAACAGTTGCATCTTGGTTGCCCCGAATCTGACGGCCCCTCGCTGTACGACACGAGACTCGACGGAACCTCTCAGTTTCAGGGAATACAGTGCCGACAGATATTCGTTAACCGAACTAGCTAATTTCTGCGGACATCGCAGGACGACCTGGTTCCCGACAACAACAGGAGGCCGCCGTGGCGCGCACCGACAACGACACCTGGGATCTGGCATCCAGCGTGGGAGCGACTGCGACGATGGTCGCCGCCGCCCGGGCCGTGGCCAGCCGAGCCGACAAGCCCGTGATCAACGATCCGTTCGCCGAGCCCCTGGTGCGGGCCGTGGGCGTCGACTTCTTCACCAAACTCGCCACCGGCGAGCTGACTGCAGACGATCTCGACGTCGACGGCGAGAACCCTGTCGGGGTCACCAACTTCGCCGACATGATGGCCGGCCGGACCAAGTTCTTCGACGACTTCTTCACTGCGGCCGCGGCCGGCGGAGTCCGCCAGGCCGTCATCCTGGCCTCTGGTCTCGACGCCCGCGGGTACCGCCTGAACTGGCCTGCCGACATGGTGGTCTTCGAGATCGACCAGCCCGACGTGATCGCGTTCAAGCGGCAGACGCTGGCCGGTCTCGGCGTGGAGCCCACCGCCGACCTGAGGGCCGTCGCGATCGATCTGCGTCAGGACTGGCCGCGGGCGCTGGCCGAGGCGGGCTTCGACGCAAGCCGTCCCACGGCGTGGATCGCCGAGGGACTGATGGGTTACCTGCCCCCCGAGGCGCAGGACCGGCTGCTGGATCAGATCAGCGAGCTGAGCGCGCCGGGCAGCCGGGTGGCGGTCGAGGCGGTGCCGTCGCAACAACAGGCCGATCAGGAGGAGACGCGTGAGCGCATGCAGGCCTCTACCGACCAGTGGCGCGAACACGGCTTCGACCTCGAGTTCTCCGATCTGGTGTTCTTCGGGGAGCGCGCCGATGTCGCCGAGTACCTGACCGGCCGCGGGTGGACTGCGCAGGGCACGCCGGCCAACGACCTGCTCCGCCGGTACGGGTTGGCCCCGATCGACGCGGACCAAGGTTTCGGCGACGTCTCCTACGTCAGCGCCGAGAAGTAGGGCAGCCCGCATGGCGAGCGGCGCGAGGACCGACAATGATCAGTGGGATCTGGCGTCGAGCGTCGGCGCCACCGCGACCATGGTCGCGGCCGCTCGCGCGGTCGCCAGCCGGGAACCCGATCCGCTGATCGACGACCCGTTCGCCGCACCGCTGGTGCGGGCAGTCGGTGTCGATTTCTTCACCAAGCTCGTCGACGGTGAAGTGTCGTTGGAGGACGGCGACCAATCCGGGGTCGCGCGGGTGATGACCGACGTGATGGCCGTACGCACGAAGTTCTTCGACGACTTCTTCGCCGGCGCGACGGCCGCGGGAGTGCGCCAGGCGGTGATCCTGGCTTCCGGCCTGGATGCGCGCGCCTACCGGCTGGACTGGCCCGACGGCACCGTCGTGTTCGAGATCGACCAGCCGCAGGTGCTGGATTTCAAGGACGCCACGCTGGCCGCGATCGGGGCCCGTCCGTCCGCGGACCGGCGCGCGGTGGCCGTCGACCTGCGCGACGACTGGCCCGCCGCGCTGCGCGAGCACGGCTTCGACCCGACCGCACCGACTGCGTGGACCGCCGAAGGCCTGCTCGTGTACCTGCCCCCGGACGCGCAGGACCGGCTCTTCGACGCCATCACCGAACTGTCGGCGCCCGGCAGCCGGCTGGCCACCGAATACCACCCCGACGCCGGCGCATCCCTCGGGGAACGTTCCCGCGCGCTGCGGGAGCAGTGGAAAGCACACGACAAGGACGGCAACATCCCCGATCTCGGAGAGCTCTTCTACCCCGGTGAGCGGACTCCCCCGGCCGACTACCTTGCGGGACTGGGGTGGGAGGTCAGCACGCGGTCGCGCCCCGAGGTGTTCGCCTCCTACGGGCGGACGTTCGGCAGCGGAGAGTTCCTCGACACGTTGAAGAACTCGCTGGCGCTCACGGCGGTGAAAGCGTGAGCCGCACCGACGGAGACTCCTGGGATCTCGCCTCCAGCGTCGGGACGACGGCGACACTCGTCGCCGCCGGACGGGCGATGGCCACCGCCGCGCCCGAGGCCCTCATCGACGACCCGTTCGCCGCTCCCCTGGTGCGCGCGGTCGGCGTCGACTTCTTCACCGCGATGGTCGACGGCACGCTGGACACGGCAGCCCTGAGCGCGCTGTCCCCGGCGCGGGCCGAGGCGATGATCGACGGGATGGCGGTCCGCACCCGCTTTTTCGACGACTGCATCCTGGCGGCGACGGCCGCCGGCATCCGCCAGGTGGTGATCCTGGCGTCTGGTCTCGACGCCCGCGCCTACCGGCTCGCCTGGCCCGACGAGACCACCGTGTTCGAACTCGACCAACCCGAGGTGATCGCGTTCAAGTCCTCGACACTGGCCGCACTCGGCGCCCAACCCACGACGGAGAGGCGCGCGATCGCCGTCGACCTGCGTGAGGATTGGCCGAAGGTCTTGCGCGACAACGGTTTCGATGCAGGCGCCCGCACGGCATGGGTGGCCGAAGGTCTGCTGATCTATCTGCCGCCGCAGGCGCAGGATCAGCTGTTCGATCGCATCACCGCGCTCTCGGCACCGGGCAGCACGATCACCACCGAGTACGTGCCCGGCATCGTCGACCTCGACGAAGAGAAAGCACGCACTGCGACGGCACCGCTACGCGAGCACGGTCTCGACGTCGACATGCCCTCGCTGGTCTACACCGGGCCGCGGACCCCGGTCCCCGACTACCTGCAGTCGGCAGGCTGGCACGTCACCGCGGCAGCGCGCGAAGAGTTGTTCACTCGCTACGGCAGGCCGCAGCCCCCAGATGGCGACGCCGTCGACCCGTTGGGCGAGATCATCTACATCAGTGCCGAATTGCACGCCGGGCTCAGTACCGTGACGCCCCCAGCCACAGCACGTTGACGCCGGTCAGCGACCGCTGAGACTGCTCGACCACCTCGGTCAGCGAACGCACCGCCACCACGCTGAACAGTTCCGACAGCGACGCCGCTGCGGGTTGCGATGATGCCTTGGGCCGCAACATGTCTCGCAGCGACGAGCCGGGCAGCTGCAGAATGTCGACCTTGGTGCCCTCGGCGATACCTGCCAGGGCTTTGGCCCTGGTGATCGCCGTGCGCAGACCGCCGAGCTCGTCGACGAGACCACGCTCGAGCGCGTCGGCGCCCGTCCACACCCGGCCGCGGGCCACGTCGTCCACCGCTTCCGGGGTCATGCCGCGGCCGTCGGCCACGCGGTGCACGAAGTCGGTGTAGAACAGGTCGGCCTCGGCTTCCACCTGGGCCTTCTGCTCGTCGGTGAACGGCGCGTTGACCGACCACGCGTCGGCGTTGGCGTTGGTGCGCACCGTGCCCGAACCCACGCCGAGCCGGTCCTTCAGATCGCGTGCCACCAGCTTGCCGGTGACGACGCCGATCGAGCCGGTGATCGTCGCGGCGTTGGCGACGATCGCGTCGGCTGCCATCGACACGTAGTAACCACCCGAGGCGGCCACCGCGCCCATCGAGGCCACCACCGGTTTGCCGCTCTCGCGCAGGCGCACCACTTCGCGCCAGATGGTCTCCGACCCGGTGACCGAGCCCCCGGGGCTGTCGACGCGCAGCACGACCGCCGCGACGTCGTCGTCGGCGCCGGCCTGTCGCAGCGCGGCGGCGATGGTGTCCCCGCCGGCGCTCGCGCCGCCCAGCGGCGAGACCGGACGCCCCTTGCCGCTGACGATCGGTCCGGCCAGTGTCACCACGGCGATCCCGCGCCGGCCCCGGCCCGGCAGCGGCGGGGTCGGCATCGAGGGCCGGTTGGTGCGTGCGTAGCGGGACAGGAACAGCCGCGGCGCGGCCTCGCTGTCCTCGGCCGGCGCACCGGCCATCTCGGCGATGCGGGTGTACGCCTCGTCGCGGAACCCGATGCGGTCCACCAGCTTCGCGGTCACGGCGTCGTCGCGCAGCAGCGGCGCCCGGTCGGCCAGGCCGTCCAGGTCCCCGACCTCGATGCCCCGCGACGCGGCCACGGCCTCCCACACCTGCGCGCGCAAGCTGTTGACCAACGCAGTGTCGGCCTCGCGGTGCGCCTCGGTGTACCCGTCCTGGGTGAAGAGGTTTGCCGCGGACTTGTATTCGCCGCGGGCGGTGAACTGCGCCTCGACGCCGAGCTTGTCGAGTGCGTCCCGGAGGAACAGTGCGCTGGTCGCGAAACCGACCAGCCCGACGGTTCCCGACGGCTGCATCCACACCTCGCCGAATGCCGATGCGAGGTAGTACGACAGCGTGCCCGGGTAGGTCTCCGCCCACGCCAGCGACGGCTTGTGCTCGGTGAACGCCGCGATCGCGGCACGAAGCTCCTGCACGGGTCCCGGTGGGGCGGCGTCGATCTGGACGCGCGCGATCAGTCCGGAAACGCGGGGATCCTCGGCGGCGCGGTGGATCGCGGCGACGGTCTCGCGCAGAAGCAGTGGTCGACTGGAGCCGAAAATGCCCGAGACCGCCGCGATGGGGTCGAAACCGGCGGTCTCCGCCGGCGCCTGCTGCAGGTCGATCTCCAGGATGGCGCCGTCGGGCACTCCTTGATGGCGGGCGGTGTCGACCTTACGAACCAACTCGCGGACGTCGTCGAACCCGGGAACACCTGAAAGCACAGAAACCATGGCTCCGAGCGTACCGACGCCCGGAGCGACGCTCAGCGCCCGACGAAGCGGGCTTGCTGCGGGCAGTACGCCTGCACCGACAATTTCAGCAGGCTCCCGGCCTGGCCGCGATCGAGGCCCCGGCTGGACAGTTGACTGACGACCCCGCGCACCGCGGGCACCGGATTGACGCTGTTGGCGGCCAGGGAAGAGGTCAGTAGCTCGCACACCTGCTTGCCCACCGCGGGCAGATCGGTGTTCGGCGCGAACGGGATGCCCAGCTTGGTCACCGCGGCGGTGAACGCCTCGTCGGTGGTCTGCGCCTGCGCGGGTGCCGCCATACCGAGGGCGATCCCGGCGGCGACGAACGCCGCAACTGCGCGCCGGTTGATCATTGCAAGCTGCTCCTTCGTCCCCGTGTCAAACGTCTCCCCGGTCGACAACTCTGTCGTCTCCGGACGGCTCGACGTTACCGTCCACCAACCAAAAACCCCCGCCGGAGCGGGGGTCCTTGGCTGTGTATCGCCTTACAGTTCGGTCGCGCTGCCGCCGGCGGCGGTGATCGCCTCGCGGGCGCTGCCGCTGAACTTGTGAGCGGTGACGTCGACCTTGGCCGACAGCTTGCCGTCGCCGAGGACCTTCACCGGAACGTTCTTGCGGACCAGGCCCTTGGCCACCAGCTCGTCGACACCGATGGTGCCGCCCTCGGGGAACGCCTTGGCGATGTCGCCGACGTTGACCACGCCGTACTCGGTACGGAAGCGGTTGCGGAAGCCCTTGAGCTTGGGCAGGCGCATGTGGATCGGCATCTGGCCGCCCTCGAAGCCCACCGGGACGTTCTTGCGAGCGCCGGTGCCCTTGGTGCCGCGGCCCGCGGTCTTGCCCTTGGAGCCTTCACCACGACCCACGCGGGTCTTCGGCGTCTTCTCCCCGGGAGCCGGCCGCAGGTCGTGCAGTTTGATCGGAGCCATGGGTTAAACCTCCTCCACCGTGACGAGGTGGTGCACGGTCTTGATCAGTCCGCGTGTCTGCGCGTTGTCCTCGCGCACGACGGACTGGCGGATCTTGCGCAACCCGAGGGTCCGCAGGGTTTCCCGCTGCTTCCAGCGGGAACCGATGGTGCTGCGCACCTGGGTGATCTTGAGTTCTGCCATGTTCCTAAGCCGTTCCCTCACGCGCGGCGCCTGCGGCTGCAGCCTCGGCCTCACGACGAGCCCGGAGCATGCCGGCGGGTGCCACATCTTCGATCGGGAGGCCGCGGCGAGCCGCAACCTCTTCGGGGCGCTGCAACAGCTTCAGCGCGGCGACGGTCGCGTGCACCACGTTGATCGCATTGTCGCTGCCCAGCGACTTGGCCAGCACGTCGTGCACGCCGGCGCATTCCAGCACCGCGCGGCACGCACCACCGGCGATGACGCCGGTACCGGGGCTGGCCGGGCGCAGCATCACGACGCCGGCCGCGGCCTCACCCTGCACGGGATGGGTCACGGTGCCGCCGATCAGCGGGACGCGGAAGAAGTTCTTGCGTGCTTCCTCGACACCCTTGGCGATCGCGGCGGGCACCTCTTTGGCCTTGCCGTAGCCGACACCCACCATGCCCTTGCCGTCGCCGACGATCACCAGCGCGGTGAAGCTGAACCGGCGACCACCCTTGACGACCTTCGAGACGCGGTTGATCGCGACGACGCGCTCCAGGTACTGGCTCTTCTCGCGGTCGTCGCGTCCGCCCCGGCCACCGCGATCATCGCGGCGGCCCCGGCCACCGTCACGGCCACCGCCGCGATTGTCCTGCGCCGAACCGGCGCCAGCCTGCTCGGCCATCATGCAGTCCTCTCGTTGTACGTCATCAGAACTTCAACCCGCCTTCGCGCGCCGCGTCGGCCAGTGCCGCGATACGTCCGCCGTAGGTGTTGCCACCGCGGTCGAACACGACCTGATCGATGCCGGCGGCCTTGGCGCGCTCGGCGATCAGCTGACCCACCCGCGTGCTGGCGGCCTTCTTGTCACCCTCGAGCGCACGCACGTCGGCCTCGATGGAGGAGGCCGCCGCCAGCGTGACGCCCTGGGCGTCGTCGACCAGCTGCACGTGGATGTGCCGCGACGAGCGGTTGACCACGAGGCGCGGCCGCTCGGCGGTGCCGGCGACCTTCTTGCGCAGCCGCGCATGCCGGCGCGTGCGCGCCGTACGGCGAACCTGGGACACGTTCTTGCCGACCGGGGTGTGCCCGGTCGCTGCTGGGGTTTTGGTGTTGGTAGCCATCTACTACTTACCTGTCTTTCCGACCTTGCGGCGGATCTGCTCGCCTTCGTAGCGAATGCCCTTGCCCTTGTAGGGATCGCTCTTACGGAGACGACGGATGTTGGCCGCGACCTGGCCGACGGCCTGCTTGTCGATGCCCGAGATCGAGAACTTCGTGGGCGTCTCGACCGCGAAGGTCACGCCGTCGGGGGCGTTGATCAGCACCGGGTGGCTGTAACCCAGGGCGAACTCGAGGTCGCTGCCCTTGGCCACCACGCGGTAACCGACGCCGAAGATCTCCATCTTGGTGGTGTAGCCCTGCGTCACGCCGGTCACCAGGTTGGCGATCAGCGTGCGGGACAGTCCGTGCAGAGAGCGGTTGCGCCGCTCGTCGTTGGGCCGGGTCACCACGATGGCGCCTTCGTCGTCGCGCGACACCTCGATCGGCTCCGCGACGTCCAGGGTCAGCGTGCCCTTGGGGCCCTTGACCTCGACGTTGCGTCCGTTGATGGTGACGTCGACACCGGCGGGAACCGGGACCGGCTGCTTTCCAATGCGAGACATGTGACTAGTCCTCCCTCACCACACGTAGGCGAGGACTTCGCCGCCGACGCCCTCACGGGCGGCCTGGCGATCGGTCCTCAGACCGGACGACGTGGAAATGATGGCCACACCCAGCCCGCCGAGCACGCGCGGCAGGTTGGTGGACTTGGCGTACACGCGCAGACCGGGCTTGCTCACCCGGCGCAGGCCGGCGATGCTGCGTTCCCGGCTGGGCCCGTACTTGAGTTGCACGACGAGGGCCTTGCCCACGCGGGCGTCCTCGGTGCGGTAGTCGCTGATGTATCCCTCGGACTTCAGGATCTCGGCGATGTTCGCCTTGATCTTGCTGTGCGGAAGGGTCACTTCATCGTGGTACGCCGAATTGGCGTTGCGCAGACGTGTCAGGAAGTCTGCGATCGGATCCGTCATGGTCATGACAGCCGGTTCACCTTTCTCGCGGCGGTTCCCCTCTTGAATGACTCAAGCGGGGCCTGCCGCAACATGTTCTGGTTGGGTCTGGGATTACCAGCTGGACTTCTGGACACCGGGCAGTTCGCCGGCGTGTGCCATCTCGCGAAGGCAGATACGGCACAGGCCGAACTTGCGGAACACCGCGTGCGGGCGACCGCAACGGTTGCAGCGCGTGTAGCCCCGCACCTTGAACTTGGGCTTCTTGTTGGCCTTGTTGACCAGAGCCTTCTTTGCCATTGCTCAGTTCTCCTTGAACGGGAAGCCCAGCGCCCGCAGCAGCGCCCGACCTTCGTCGTCGTTGGTCGCCGTGGTGACGACGGTGATGTCCATGCCACGCGGGCGGTCGATGCTGTCCACGTCGATCTCGTGGAACACCGACTGCTCGGTCAGGCCGAAGGTGTAGTTGCCGGTGCCGTCGAACTGCTTGCCGCTGAGGCCGCGGAAGTCGCGGATACGCGGCAGCGAGATCGAGATGAGCCGATCCAGGAACTCCCACATGCGGTCGCCGCGCAGCGTGACGCGGGCACCGATGGGCATGCCTTCGCGCAGCTTGAACTGGGCGATGGACTTACGGGCCCGGCGGATCTCAGGCTTCTGACCGGTGATCAGCGCGAGATCGTTGACCGCGCCGTTGATCAGCTTCGCGTCGCGGGCGGCGTCACCGACACCCATGTTGACGACGACCTTGACCACGCCCGGGATCTGCATCACGTTGGCGTAGCCGAATTCCTTCTGCAGCGACTCGCGGATCTCTTCGCGGTAGCGCTGCTTCAGGCGGGGCAGGGTCTTCTCTGCGTTCTCTACAGTGGTCATCTCGCTCAGATGTCCTTGCCGTTGGTCTTGGCGATGCGGACCTTCTTGCCGGTCTCGTCATCGATGCGGTAGCCGACGCGGGTCGGCTTGCCGTCGGAATCGAGCAGCATCACGTTGGACACCGCGATCGCGGCTTCCTGGGTGACGATGCCGCCGGAGGAGGCGCCCCGCTCGTTGGCGGACTGCGCGGTGTGCTTCTTGATCCGGTTCACGCCCTCGACCAGGATCTTGTTGCGCTCGGGGTAGGCCACGAGGACCTTGCCCTTGGCGCCCTTGTCCTTGCCCGAGATGACGAGCACCGTGTCGCCCTTGCGAACCTTCATCACAACACCTCCGGGGCGAGCGAAACGATCTTCATGAACTTCTTCTCGCGCAGTTCGCGACCGACCGGCCCGAAGATGCGGGTGCCGCGCGGGTCGTTGTCGGCCTTGATGATGACGGCGGCGTTCTCGTCGAACTTGATGTAGCTGCCGTCGGCGCGGCGGCGCTCCTTGACGGTGCGCACGACGACGGCCTTGACGACATCGCCGCGCTTGACGTTGCCGCCGGGGATGGCGTCTTTGACGGTGGCCACGATGACATCACCGATGCCGGCGTAGCGCCGCGACGAGCCACCGAGAACGCGGATGCACAAGATCTCCTTGGCGCCCGTGTTGTCGGCGACCTTGAGCCGCGATTCCTGCTGAATCACTCGATCTCCTCGACCTGGGTTTTCGTATGCACGCAGGATTACCGACCCTGACGTGCGCGGTCTGTGTCACCTAAAGAGCACGCAGGGTTTTCCCGCACGCGAGATAACCGAGGTCTGCCCTAGGCAACCCCTACATACTAGGTGCGCTCGGCGAATGCACCAAATCGCTGGTCAGTCGGGGCGATCAGTCCTTGTTGAAAGCTCGGGCGAAGTCGCGTTCGAGGTCGGTGTACGGCGCACCGGACACGTCGATTCTCACCTGCGCGATGGCGCCGCCGGTGAACGGGAACGGCGCGGCGAACGCACGCGACACGGGCGAACCGCTGTTCGCACCGACGCTCAGGCTGGCACTGGCCAGACCGAACGTGCCCGGGTGTACGCGCATCTCGCGGTACTCGGCCACCTGCGCATCACCGATGTAGAGCGCTGCGTCGCCGATCGGAGTGTGGGAGCCTTGCGCCGTTCCCGTCAGCGTGAACGCGACACCGAAGGTGTGCTGTCCGGGCGTCAGCGGCTCCGTCGACGACAGGGTCTGTTCCTGCTCGCCGAGGAAGTTGTAGCAGAAGTGCAGTCGGTCGTCCTGCACGTACATCACGTAACCACCATGTGCGCCGCCGTGTTTGACGATCACACCGTCGGCACCGCCTGAGTCGACGCTGACCTCCGCGAGCACGGCGAACGACCGTCCCCGCAGTTCCACCACCGCGCCGATGCCGACGTCCGCGGTCCCGGGATAGTAGGTGTAGGACTGGCGCTCACCGGCGATGTAGGGCCGCCACCGCGACATCGTCTCGAGGATGTTCAGATCGGACAGCGGGAGCCCGTTGTATTTCGCCGCCTCGGCGAACCACAGATCGACCATCTCCGAGAGCTTCTCGGGATGTTCGGCGGCCAGATCGTGACACTGGCTGCGGTCGGCCTCGATGTGGAACAGCTCCCAGCGGTCGTCGTCGAAGTGCGACCAGCCCGCAGGCGATGCGGCGTGCACCGTGTTGGCGAACCAGCCCTTGTGCCAGACGCCACGCGTGCCGAGCATCGTGTAGAACTGTGTCTCCTTGCCCGTCGGGGCATGCGGATTCTCCAGAGCCACTTTGAAACTCACGCCATCGAGCGGCTTCTGTGGCACCCCGCGCACGAGCGCGGGCGGGGTGATGTCGAGCAGGTCGTAGATCGTGGGCGTGACGTCGGAGACGTTGACGTAGTTGTCCCTCACCTCGCCGTGCGCGGCAATTCCCTTGGGCCAGGACACAATCGCGGTGTCGGCGATCCCGCCCTCATGGGAGGCGTAGCGCTTGTAGAGCTTGTAGGGGGTGTTGAACGCCATCGCCCAGCCGATCGGGTAATGGTTGTAGGTCTGCGGGCCGCCCAGATCGTCGAAGTGTTTGAGGCTCTCCTCGACTGAGTCGATGTAGCCGTTGAAGAACTTGACCTCGTTGACCGATCCGTTGGGTCCGCCTTCGCCGCTCGCGCCGTTGTCGGAGATCACGACGATGATCGTGTTGTCGAGCTGGCCTGATTCCTCGAGATAGTCGAGGACGCGGCCGATCTGGTCGTCGGTGTAGGACAGGAACCCGGCGAACACCTCCGCCATCCGGCTGAACAACCGCTTCTCGTCATCGGTGAGGTCATCCCACGGCCGCACGGTGTCCTGGGCGGGCCACGCCTGGCCGTCCGGGCCGGTGACATCCGAATACGGGTTCATCGGAGAGAGTTCGGTGTCGGGCGGCACGATTCCGAGTCTCTTCTGGTTCTCCAGCACGACCTCGCGGTAACGCTCGTAGCCCATGTCGAACGCGCCGGCGTACCGGTCGGCCCACTCGGCGAACACGTGGTGCGGCGCATGTCCGGCGCCCGGGCAGAGGTAGGTGAACCACGGCTTGTCCGGGGCGATCACCTTGGCGTCCCTGACGAACTCGATCGTTTTGTCGGCCAGGTCTTTCGACAGGTGGTAGCCCTCTTCGGGCGTCGCCGGCGGCGGGACCGGATGGTTGTCGTAGACCAGCTCCGGATACCACTGGTCGGTCTCCCCGCCCATGAACCCGTAGAACCGTTCGAACCCACGGCCCAACGGCCAATGACGTTTGGTCGAGGCGAGATTGGACTCCTCGAGCGGGGTGAGGTGCCACTTGCCGACGCAGTAGGTGTTGTAGCCGTTCTCGGCGAGCACCTCAGGAAGCAGCGCGGTGTCGAACGGAATTCGGCCGTTGCAGTTGGGGAAGCCGTCGGTGAACTCCTCGATGGTGGCCATCCCCACCGTCGTGGCGTTGCGACCGGTCAGCAGCGAGGCGCGCGTCGGGCTGCACAGCGCGGTGGTGTGAAATTGGGACAGGCGCACTCCCCGTTCGGCGATGCGGCTCATCGCGGGCATGTTGACCAGCCCGCCGAAGCAGTCCCACGTGGCGATGCCGGTGTCGTCCCAGACAAGGTAGAGGACGTTGGGCGCCTCGGGCTGAGCGACAGGGGCCGCGTACGGGGCCCAGTCGGGTTCGGAATCCCGGATGTCGAGTTCGATCTTGCCGTTGAATTCCGAGGCCATAGCGCCGGACAGTACACCCAGCGAAGGTCACCAGCAGGCAAAACCCCCGCCGCCTGGTGGCGTACGGGGGTTTTGACAGGCTGTGCCGCTTTGCGTTACTTGGCCTTTTCGAGGACCTCGACGAGCCGCCAGCGCTTCGTCGCCGACGTCGGCCGGGTCTCCATCAGCGAGACGCGGTCGCCGACACCGGCATCGCCGTTCTCGTCGTGCGCCTTGACCTTGGTCGTGGTCCGAATGATCTTGCCGTACAACGGGTGCGACTTGCGGGACTCGAGCTCGACGACAATCGTCTTCTGCATCTTGTCCGACACGACGTAACCGATGGCGGTCTTGCGACGGCCGCGCGGCTGCTCGGTCCGAGGGGTGTTCTTCTCACCCTTCACGGTGTCTGGCTGCGTTTCTGCCATTAGGAATCCTCACCTCCGGGTCCGGCGGCCAGACCCAACTCACGTTCGCGCAGCACGGTGTACACCCGTGCGATCTCCTGCCGGACGACACGCAGCCGGCGGTTGTTGGCAAGCTGGCCGGTCGCCATCTGGAAGCGCAGGTTGAACAGCTCTTCCTTCGACTCGCGCAGCTTGTCGGTCAATTCGTCGTCGGTGAGCTCACGGAGCTCTCCCGTCGAAACTCCTACTGCCATCAGAAGGTCTCCTCTCTGGTGACGATGCGAGCCTTGATCGGCAGCTTGTGGATGGCACGGGTCAGGGCGGCCCGTGCGGTCGCCTCGTCGGGGTAGCTCAGCTCGAACAGCACGCGGCCCGGCTTGACGTTGGCCACCCACCACTCCGGCGAACCCTTACCGGAACCCATGCGGGTCTCGGCGGGCTTCTTGGTCAGCGGGCGGTCGGGGAAGATGTTGATCCACACCTTGCCGCCACGCTTGATGTGCCGGTTGATGGCGATACGAGCGGACTCGATCTGCCGGTTGGTGATGTAGGCGTGCTCCAGTGCCTGGATGCCGTAGTCACCGAAGCTGACCGTCGTGCCGCCGCTGGCGACGCCGCGCTGCCGCGGGTGATGCTGCTTGCGGTGCTTGACCTTGCGGGGAATCAGCATGACTAGCTCTCCGTGTTTTCCGGGGCGGATGCACCCGCAGCAGCGGTGACCTCAGCGGGTGCTTCTGCCGGGCTCTCGGTGGCGGCCCGACCGGCGTCGGTGCTCGTCGCCGTGGTGCCCGATGCGCCGCTGCGGCGCGGCCGGGTGCCCGACGGACGCTCGCGACGCGGGCGGTCCGCAGCGGGTGCGGCGGCGGACAGCTCGCGCTTGCCTCCGACGATGTCGCCCTTGTAGATCCACACCTTCACGCCGATCCGGCCGAAGGTGGTCTTGGCCTCGTAGAGGCCATAGTCGATGTCGGCGCGCAGCGTGTGCAGCGGCACTCGACCTTCGCGGTAGAACTCCGAGCGGCTCATCTCGGCGCCACCCAGGCGACCCGAGCACTGCACCCGGATGCCCTTGACGTTGGGCTGACGCATCGCCGACTGGATCGCCTTGCGCATCGCACGGCGGAACGCCACGCGGTTGCTCAGCTGTTCGGCAACACCCTGGGCCACCAGCTGCGCCACCGACTCGGGGTTCTTGACCTCGAGGATGTTCAGCTGGACCTGCTTACCGGTGAGCTTCTCCAGGTCGGCGCGGATGCGGTCGGCCTCGGTGCCGCGGCGACCGATCACGATGCCGGGGCGCGCGGTGTGGATGTCCACCCGAACGCGGTCACGCGTGCGCTCGATCTCGACGTCGGCGATACCGGCGCGCTCCAGGCCCGTGGCCAGCAGCTTGCGGATCGCCACATCTTCCTTGATGTAGTCCGCGTACTGCTTGTCGGCGAACCACCGCGACTTCCACTCGGTCGTGATGCCGAGACGGAAACCGTGCGGATTGATCTTCTGACCCACTACTCCGAGCCTCCCTTGTTGCTGGCGGCCTTGCTGGCCTGCGCGCGGCGAGCGCGTGCTGCGGACGCAGACGCACCCTGCCTGCCTGCGTTCTTGGCCGGTCGGCTCTCCACGATCACGGTGATGTGGCTGGTGCGCTTACGAATCCGGTACGCACGACCCTGCGCGCGCGGCCGGATGCGCTTGGCCGTCGGCCCCTCGTCGGCCATGATGGCCGCGACCACCAGCGTGGTCGGGTCCAGCCCGTCGTTGTTCTGCGCGTTGGCAGCAGCGCTCGCGATCACCTTGGCGACCGGCTCGCTGGCGGCCTGCGGCGCCCAGCGGAGGATGTCGAGGGCTTCCTCGACGCTCTTCCCGCGGACCAGGTCGATGACGCGGCGGGCCTTGGTGGCCGAGACGCGCACGAAGCGCGCCTTCGCCGACGCGGACGGATATTCGATGGCTGTAGTCATGATTAGCGCCTCTTGGCCTTCCGGTCATCCTTGATGTGACCCTTGAAGGTGCGGGTGGGGGCGAATTCGCCCAGCTTGTGCCCGACCATCGACTCGGTGACGAACACCGGCACGTGCTTGCGACCGTCGTGGACGGCGAAGGTGTGGCCGATGAAATCCGGGATGATGGTGGACCGGCGCGACCAGGTCTTGATGACCTGCTTGGTGTTCTTCTCGTTCTGCACGTCGACCTTCTTGAGCAGATGGTCGTCGACGAACGGGCCCTTTTTGAGGCTGCGTGGCATCGCTTTACTCCCTAGCGCTTATTCTTGCCGGTGCGCCGGCGACGGACGATGAGCTTGTCGCTCGCCTTGTTCGGCTTGCGGGTGCGGCCCTCGGGCTTGCCCCACGGGCTGACCGGGTGGCGGCCGCCGGAGGTCTTGCCCTCGCCACCGCCATGCGGGTGGTCGACCGGGTTCATCACGACACCACGGACTGTGGGGCGCTTGCCCTTCCAGCGCATACGGCCGGCCTTGCCCCAGTTGATGTTGGCTTGCTCGGCATTGCCGACCTCACCGACGGTGGCGCGGCAGCGCACGTCGACGCGGCGGATCTCACCGCTGGGCATACGCAGCGAGGCGTAGGTGCCCTCCTTGCCGAGCAGCTGGATGCTGACACCGGCTGAGCGGGCGAGCTTCGCGCCGCCGCCGGGCCGCAGCTCCACAGCGTGGATCACGGTGCCGGCGGGGATGTTTCGCAGCGGCAGGTTGTTGCCGGGCTTGATGTCGGCGTTGGCGCCCGACTCGATGACCGCACCCTGCTTCAGACCCTGCGGCGCGATGATGTAGCGCTTCTCGCCGTCCAGGTAGTGCAGCAGCGCGATGTTCGCGGTGCGGTTCGGGTCGTACTCGATGTGCGCGACCTTGGCGTTGACGCCGTCCTTGTCGTGGCGACGGAAGTCGATGACGCGGTAGGCACGCTTGTGGCCACCGCCCTTGTGGCGGGTGGTGATACGGCCGTGTGCGTTGCGACCGCCCTTGCCGTGCAGCGGACGAACCAGCGACTTCTCCGGATGGTCACGCGTGATCTCGGCGAAATCGGAGACGCTCGAACCGCGGCGACCGGGGGTCGTCGGCTTGTACTTGCGAATTGCCATGATTCTCTAGTTCTCCCTGCCGGCTAGGCCGGCGCTCCGAACAGGTCGATGGGCTTGCTGCCCGCGGCGAGCGTCACGATCGCGCGCTTGGTGTCCTTGCGCTTACCGAAGCCGGTGCGGGTGCGCTTGCGCTTGCCCTGCCGGTTGGCGGTGTTCACCGAGGCGACCTTGACGTTGAAGATCTTCTCGATGGCGATCTTGATCTGCGTCTTGTTCGAGTCCGGGTGCACGACGAACGTGTACACGTTGTCCTCGATGAGCCCGTAGGACTTCTCCGAGATCACCGGGGACAGGATGATGTCGCGGGGATCGGTCACGGTAGCCATCAGGCCGACACCTCCTCAGTCTTCTTCGTCGCGCCTGCGATGTAGGCGTTGAGCGCCTCGACGCTGAAGACCACGTCGTCGGCCTTGAGCACGTCATAGGTGTTCAGCTGATCCGGCGAGATCACGTGCACGCCAGGCAGATTGCGCACGCTCAGCGCACTGGTCTCGTCGGTGCGGCCGATGACCACGAGCACCTGCTTGCGATCCGTCAGCGTCGCCAGGAACGACTTCGCGCTCTTGGTCGACGGCGCCTGGCCCTCGACGATCTCGGTGATCGCGTGGATCCGGTCGTTGCGCGCCCGGTCCGAGAGCGCGCTACGCAGGGCAGCCGCGATCATCTTCTTCGGGGTGCGCTGGCTGTAGTCGCGCGGCTGCGGACCGTGCACGACACCGCCACCGGTGAACTGCGGAGCGCGCGTCGAACCCTGGCGGGCGCGACCGGTGCCCTTCTGGCGGTACGGCTTCTTGCCGCCGCCGGAAACCTGTCCGCGCGTCTTGGTCGCGTGGGTGCCCTGGCGCTTGGCGGCGAGCTGCGCCGTCACCACCTGGTGCATCAGCGCGATGTTGGGCTCGACATCGAACAGCTCTGCGGGCAGCTCGATCGAGCCGTCCTTCTTGCCGGCCGGAGTCTGAACATCAATTTTGAGTGTCATGCCTTCTCGCCTCGCTTGATTGCGCTGCGGACAACGACCAGTCCACCGTTACGCCCGGGGACGGCACCTTTGATCAGCAGCACGCCGTTCTCGGCGTCCACCTTGTGCACCTTCAGGTTCTGCGTGGTCACGCGGTCGCTACCCATGCGGCCCGACATGCGCGTGCCCTTGAACACACGGCCCGGGGTGGCGCAGCCACCGATCGAGCCGGGCCGACGGTGCACGGCCTGCGCGCCGTGGCTGGCGCCCTGGCCCTTGAAGCCGTGGCGCTTCATGGTGCCCGCGAATCCCTTGCCCTTGCTGGTGCCGGTCACGTCGACGTACGCGCCGTCGACGAAGATCTCGGCGGTCAGTTCCTGGCCCACCTCGTACTCGGCGGCCGCTGCCTCGTCCTCGAGCCGCAGCTCGGCGAGGTGCCGGCGCGGGTTGACGCCCGCAGCGGCGAACTGACCGGTCACCGGCTTGGTGACCTTGCGGGGGCTGATCTCGCCGTAGGCGAGCTGCACGGCGCTGTAGCCGTCGCGCTCCGGGGTACGGATGCGCGTCACGACGTTGGGCCCGGCCTTGACGACCGTCACCGGCACGACCTTGTTGTTCTCGTCGAACACCTGCGTCATGCCCAGCTTGGTGCCCAGAATGCCTTTTCTAGCCATTGCTCTGGAATTCCTTTACTGGATGTTGACGTCGACGCTGGCCGGCAGGTCGATACGCATCAGCGCGTCGACCGTCTTCGGCGTGGGGTCGAGGATGTCGATCAACCGCTTGTGGGTGCGCATCTCGAAGTGCTCCCGCGAGTCCTTGTACTTGTGCGGGGACCGAATGACGCAATACACGTTCTTCTCGGTCGGCAGCGGCACCGGGCCGACCACGCTTGCGCCCGTCCGGGTGACCGTCTCGACGATCTTGCGCGCCGAGGCATCGATGGCCTCATGGTCGTAGGCCTTGAGCCTGATGCGGATCTTTTGTCCCGCCACGCTTCTCCTACCTCACTACTAACGGGCCCTCGAAAGGGCCTGGCTGTGCCGCCGCTGTTTACCTGTCTGTGGTTCACCGGTCCCCGCGGTCGGGTGTGTCGCCCGTAGAACCGGGTGGGACCGGAGGCGCCCCGCAAGGGGCGCCAGTCGCATGCCGAGGCCAGGCGAACCCGGCTCAAGGCAACCCGAACAGTATGCCTCAGATCGGCGCGTGCTCCAAATCCCTGGTCAGACCGAACTTACCGGCGAGTAAGGTTCCGGTGATGACGAGTTCTCCGACGTATCGCGCATGGCAGCGGCTCGATCGTGTGCCCGGCGGATCGAGGGTCTTTTCTCTGGCCGCGATGGCCAGAGTGCCGTACTTCGCGTCGATCCTCCCCCATGTCCGGCGCATGGAGCCCGGCGTGGCCGAGGTGTCGGTCCCCAAGTGGTTCTTCCTCTACAACCACCTCGGCACGGTGCACGCGATCGCGTCGTGCAACGCAGCGGAGGCCGCGATGGGGATGGTGATGGAGGCGACGGTGCCGACGACGCACCGCTGGATTCCGAAGTCGATGACCGTCGCCTACCTGCACAAGGCCACGACGTCACTGCGCGCGACGGCGCGACTGGATCCGCCGGACTTCAGCCAGATCACCGAGGGGGCGGAGCTCGTGATCCCGGTGAGCGTCGTCGACGACAACGGCACCGAGGTCGTCCACGCCGACATCACCTGCTGGGTGACGCCCGCCTGAGCTAGGAGATGCCGTCCCAGAAGTCGCACTGATGGACCGCGCGGAAGTCGCCGGTCATGCGGCTGCCGTCGGGCTGCAGCGACATCACCCGGTTGCCGTCACCGAAGTCGTCCCACTGCGGCTGGCCGCCGGTGTCCGGCGTCTGGGTCTTCACGAAGGACGCCCAGTAGTCGATCATCTGGTCGGCCAACTTCTGCTGTGCGGGATCGAGCGGCAGCGCAGACCCCACGTCGAACAGGTACCGCAGTTCCAGGGAGTGGCTCGCGCCGACGGGGAACGGCAGGGTCTTCAGTGGTTCCGGCGCCGGGGCGGCCCGGTCGTTGAACTCGTAGAAGTAGACGGGCTCGTCGCGGATCGCGCGAGCCAGCCGGTCCCCGAGGCAGGAGAAGACGCCGTCGGTGACGGCTGCGGAATAGGCGAGCGGAACGTCCGGGTAGGCCGAGAGCGGGTAGCGCTCCTCGACGGCGCGAGCGTTTCGTCCGAACGCGCTGGCCAGCAGCCGCGGATAGTCCTGCGGGCCGTAGCGCACCCCGTCGCGGAGGTACTGCATGCCGACGAACAGGGTGAACTCGTCGCGGGTGGTGCCGATCAGCACCGGAACCCGCTGCGCGTCGGTGCCGCCGATCGCCCGCGCGGGGTCCACGGGGAGCGTCGCAGAGCCGGTGACCGGCCCGCTGAGCTGGTCATCGCCGATGCCGTAGAGCCACACCGGCTCCCGCAGCCTGTCGGCGGGCAGCGACCTCAGACACTGGGCGGCCGCGGCCGGATCGGCGCAGCCACGTTCGACGGCGTAGGCGAGCGAGCGGTCCTGGCCGGCGGGAAGAGTCGCCTGCGCCTGGCACGGCCCGCTCTGGATGATGGCGGCGGAGAACAGGCCCCGCGAGCCGGGCGCGACGAGGTGATCGCACACCGACATTCCGCCGGCGGACTCCCCCGCGACGGTCACGCGGTCGGGGTCACCGCCGAAGGCGGAGATGTTGTCGCGGACCCACCGCAGCGCTGCCTGCTGATCGGCCAGCCCGTAGTTGCCGACCTGCCCGGGCGGGCCTAGTGCGGGGTGGGCCAGGAAGCCGAGAGCGCCGAGCCGGTAGTTGATCGTGACGACGACGATGTCGCCACGTGCCGCGAGCCGGCGTGCGTCGTAGATGCGTCCACTGCCGTTGACGAACGCGCCGCCGTGAATCCACACCATCACCGCACGCGGCTGCGTCGTCTGCTGCGCGGGGGTCCAGACGTTGAGGCTCAGACAGTCCTCGGCGGTCTGGCGGCCCAGCTCGATGTCGCCGTCGAGGCTCTGCATGCACCGAGGACCGAAGGCCGTGGCGTCGCGAACCCCCTGCCACGGAACCGGCGGCTGCGGATCCGCGAAGCGCAACGGCCCAACGGGTGGGGCGGCGTAGGGCACGTCGGCGAACAGGCGGTGATCCGGCGCGACGACGCCGCGCAGGGTGCCGGATGCGGTCTGCACGACGGCGGGATCGGTGGGTTGCGGTGCCGCGGCAGGCTGTCCGTCGCTGCGGACGCAGCCGGCCAGCAGAACCACGGCCGTCAGAAAGGCTGTCAGGCAGGCCGGCAGCCGCGTCCATCGCACATCCGCGAGCCTAGATGGTGAAGATGGTCGACAACTCGACGAGAGGATCACCGCATGACCGCACGACACCTGCAGGCAGACCTGGTCACCATCGGCTTCGGCAAGGCGGCCAAGACCCTGGCGGCCGCGCTCGGCGCGCACGGTCGACGCGTCGTCATGATCGAGCAGTCGGACAAGATGTACGGGGGTACGTGCATCAACATCGGCTGCGTGCCCACCAAATCGCTGGTGTACCAAGCAGAGCACGCTCAGCAGACGGAGGTGGGCGATCCGCCCGATCCCGGGATCTACACCCATGCGGTGCGCGCGACGACCGACCTGACGGCCGATCTGCGCGCCAAGAACTTCGCGATGCTCGACAGTCTGCCGACCGTCGACGTGCTCACCGGATTCGCCTCCTTCACCGACGCCCACACCGTCTCGGTGCAGACCGCGGACGGAGAGGTCACGGTGACCGGTGAGAACATCGTCATCGGCACCGGATCAGAACCGGTACTGCCGGACATCCCCGGGCTACACGGCAACGATCGCGTGGTCACGAGCACCGACCTGCTCACGACCGAGGAGCTTCCGCGGCAGCTCGTGGTCCTCGGCGGCGGTTACGTGGGCCTGGAGTTCGCCGCGATGTACGCCCGGTACGGCGCGGAAGTGACTGTCCTGGAACGACATTCGTCCATCCTCGGCCAGGAGGACGACGACGTCGCGACGATGGCCGCCGCGCTGCTGGCCGCCGCGGGCGTCCGGATCGTCACGTCGGCCACCGTCACGGCCGTCGACGGCGCAACCGTGCGCTACGACGTCGACGGGACATCGGCGACGGCCCAGGGTGAGCGCATCCTCGTCGCGCTGGGCCGCAGGCCCGTCACCGCGGACTTGCGGTTGGACAGGGCCGGGGTCGACACCCGCAGCGACGGATCGGTCGTCGTCGACGAGCACCTGCGCACGAACCAGCCCCACGTCTTCGCCGTCGGCGACGTCAACGGCGGGCCCCAGTTCACCTACGTCTCCCTCGACGACTATCGCGTGGTGCTCGACCAACTCACCGGGACGGGCCGTCGCAGCACCGCCGATCGGGTGGCGGTCCCCTACGTGCTGTTCATGACGCCTCCGCTGGCGCGGGTGGGCCTGACCGAACGTGCCGCCCGCGCCGACGGGCGCCGCGTGAAAGTCGCCGCACTGCCGGTGGCGTCGATGGCCACCGTGCCGCGTGCGCGGATCGTCGGACAGCCCGAAGGGATGATGAAGGCCGTCGTCGACGCCGACACCGACGAGATCCTGGGTGCCGCACTGCTCAGTCATGACTCGCACGAGGTCATCAACACCGTCGCGCTGGCCATCCGCCACCGCATCACCGCAACGCAGTTGCGGGACGAGATCTACACGCATCCGTCGATGACCGAGGCGTTCAACCAACTCCTCGGCGCTCTGGCAGAGTCGAGGGTGGCGCCCGTCACATAAAATGCTAAATTGACGGGCGTCAAGTAGCCCCTCGAGGAGATGCGAATGAGCCACCCACGCACGATGGACGATGCCGCAAAAGTCCTGGCCGACCCGACGGCGTATGCCGACGACGCCCGACTGCACGAGGCACTGGAACATCTGCGCGCCAACGAGCCGGTGGCGTGGGTCGACAACGCTCCGTACCGGCCGTTCTGGGCGATCACCAAGCACGCCGACATCATGGCGATCGAGCGCGCCAACGATCTGTGGCTCTCCGAGCCGCGTCCCCTGCTGGCCACGGCGGCCGCCGACGACTACATGGCCCAGCAGATGGAAGCCGGTGTCGGGCTTCGCACGCTGATCCACATGGACGATCCGCACCACCGCAAGGTGCGCTCCATCGGCGCTGACTGGTTCCGACCCAAGGCGATGCGGGACCTCAAGGTGAGGGTCGACGAGCTGGCCAAGCGGTACGTCGACCGGATGCGTGACAACGGCGGTGAGTGCGACTTCGTCACCGACATCGCGGTGCAGTTCCCGCTGTACGTGATCATGTCGCTGCTCGGGTTGCCCGAGGAGGACTACGGCCGCATGCATGCGCTGACCCAGGAGATGTTCGGCGGCGACGACGACGAGTACAAGCGCGGCGTGAGCCCCGAGGAGCAGATGGCCGTGCTGCTCGACTTCTTCACCTACTTCTCCGCGCTGACCGCGTCACGCCGGGAGACCCCGACCGACGACCTGGCGTCGGCGATCGCCAACGGCCGCATCGACGGCGAGCCCCTCTCGGACATCGACACCGCGTCGTACTACGTGATCGTGGCCAGCGCGGGCCACGACACCACCAAGGACGCCATCTCGGGCGGGCTGCTCGCGCTGATCGAGAACCCCGGCGAACTGGCCCGACTGCGCGACAACATGGATCTGATGCCGACCGCGATCGAGGAGATGATCCGCTGGACCACTCCGGTCAAGGAGTTCATGCGGACCGCCGCGGAGGACACCACGGTGCGTGGCGTGCCGATCGCCAAGGGCGAATCGGTGTACCTGGCCTATGTGTCGGGCAACCGGGACGAAGAGGTGTTCGACGAACCGTTCCGCTTCGACATCTCCCGCGACCCCAACAAGCACGTGTCCTTCGGCTACGGCGTGCACTTCTGCCTCGGCGCCGCGCTGGCCCGCATGGAGATGAACAGCCTGTTCACCGAGCTGGTGCCCCGACTGGAGTCGATCGAGCTGGCCGGCGAGCCCGAACTGGCCGCGACGACGTTCGTCGGCGGACTCAAGCACCTGCCGATCCGGTACTCCGTGCGCTGACCGCGAGGAATCCGTCCACCGCCGCGACAGCTGTTGCGCGGTAATCGAATTCGGTCAACGTGCTGATCCGTCCGAACACCAGCGGGCCGATCAGCAGCGCGAACGTGGTCGTCCTGTCGACGCGTCCGAGAAGCTCCACGGCGTCGGTGCCCTCGAAGATCGCGTCGAACGGCGCCGAGTACTGCTCGGCGATCCGCTCCCGCAGCGTGCCCACCACGCCGCCGGCAGTCGGCACTTCGGCGATGTCGGGCCCCAGCGAAAGCCACGCCATGGCCGTCAACAGGGTCGGGGCGTCGGCGATGGCGTCGGCCCACTCCCCCACGACGGCGATCAGGCGCTCCCGCAGCGTGCCGTCCGTCGGCGGCATCGGCGGCGGCGGGATGAGGCTCATGAATGCCGCTGCGACAAGATCATTCGAGCTCGGGAAGTGCCGGTAGAGAGTCGCGCGCGCGACATTCGCGTGCCGGGTCACGGCGTCGATCGTGACCGCGCTCGGGCCGCCTGCGCGGAGAAGCGTTGTCGCGGCCTCCAGCAGTCGTGCGCGCGAGCGAGCCGGTCTCGGATCGCCACCGCCGGCCGTCATGGTTTCCACCACCTCGCGAAAGGGAACAAGACCGTCGGTCTCGTTCCGATACTGTTGGTCTCGAAGACCCTACGGCATTCGCACCGAACGTACCCCTCGGGAGGGACCGCATGGCTCACGACACATCCGAGCGGCGGCGGCGGTGGTTGCTGACGGTGGCCAGCATCGACGTCCTTCTCGTCGTCAGCGCCATGATCTCGCTCAATGCGGCGCTGCCCGACATCGCCGTCGAGACGGCAGCGACGCAGAGCCAGCTGACCTGGATAGTGGACGGCTACACACTCGCGCTTGCCTGCCTGTTGTTGCCGGCCGGAGCGCTCGGCGACCGGTACGGCAGGCGACGTGCCCTGCTGGTGGGCCTGGCCGTCTTCGGACTCGCCTCGCTCGCACCCATCGTGTGGAGCAGCCCGACCGCGTTGATTTCCGCGCGCGCCGTCGCCGGCGTCGGTGCCGCCCTGATCATGCCCGCAACGCTGTCTCTGCTGACCTCGGCGTTCCCTCCGGAGGGTCGTAACAAGGCAATCGGCATCTGGGCGGGGGTGGCCGGGTCCAGCGCAATCTTCGGTTTCCTCGGGACCGGCCTGCTTCTCGAGCACTACTCCTGGCAGTCGATCTTCTACGCGTTCGCGGGCTGGGCCCTCCTGATGTTCGTGTGCACGTGCACCATCGGATCGTCGCGCGACGAGACGGCGACACCGATCGACTGGCTCGGCGCCGGCCTCGTCGGATCCGCGATCGCGGTGTTCGTCCTCGGCGTCGTCGAGGCGCCGGTGCGGGGCTGGACCGACACGCTGGTGATCGCCTGTCTTGCGCTCGGCGTCGGCATCGCCGCACTGTTCGTCGTCACCCAGCTGCGTCGGCAGCACCCGTTGCTCGACGTCCGTCTCTTCGGCCGGCCCGACTTCGCCACCGGTGCCCTCGGAATCACCTTCCTGTTCCTGGCCAATTTCGGATTTTTCTTCATCGAGATGCAGTTCATGCAGCTCGTGATGGGCATGACACCCATTCAGACCGCATTCGCGCTGTCGCCGCTCGCCGTGCCCGTGCTCCTCCTCAGCGCGAGCGTGCACCTGTTCCTGCCGAGGGTCGGCCTGCGCGTCGCCGTCAGCGGCGGCTTGATGCTGATGGCGGCGGGCATGCTGTGGATGAGTCGATTGCACGTGGACTCCACGTACATGTCGATGGTCGGACCGCTGATGCTGATGGCGTCGGGCATCGGATTGTGCACCGCGCCAACGACCTCGGCCATCATGAATGCCGCTCCCCCGGAGAAACAGGGCGTCGCCTCCGCGGTCAACGACGCCACCCGTGAAATCGGCGCCGCTGTCGGCATCGCCGTGGCAGGCTCGATTCTCGCCGCGGCCTATCGCGCGTCACTGGCGCCCGCGCTGGACGCCTTTCCCGCTCGAATCCGTGACGCCGCCAACGAATCACTGGCGAACGCGATGGCCGTCGCCGAGCGAACCGGGCCGGCGGCCACCGGGCTGACCGACGCCGCGCGGACCGCCTTCATGGAGGCCTCACACGATGCGCTGGTTGCACTCGGTGCGGTGCTCCTGGTCGGAGCGGCGTTCATCGCGATCTGGTCCCCCGGGCGCGACGGCCGGCAGTGGGCCGTTCTGCGCCGATTGCGAGGGCGGACGTCGACACGCGAGACGGTCGACGCGTGACCGCGACCCCGACTCTCGAAAGGCCCCCGACACTGTCGCCGTGGCGGCGCCGATGGCTGCTGACCGTCGCCAGTCTCGACGTGCTGCTCGTCGTCGCGTCGATGGTCGCACTCAACGCGGCGCTGCCCGACATCGCGGTGGAAACCTCGGCCAGCCAGACGCAACTGACGTGGATCGTCGACAGCTACACCCTGGCACTGGCCTGTCTGCTGCTACCGGCGGGCGCGCTCGGCGATCGCTACGGCCGGCGCGGCGCCCTGCTGGTCGGCCTGGTCATCTTCACCCTGGCCTCCGCCGCGCCCATCCTCTGGAGCGACCCGGGACAGCTCATCGTCGCGCGGGCCGTGGCCGGCGTCGGCGCCGCGCTGGTCATGCCGGCGACGCTGTCGTTGCTCACGTCGGCCTTTCCCCGTGGCGAACGCAGCAAGGCCGTCGGCATCTGGGCCGGTGCGGTCGGATCGTCTGCCATCTTCGGGTTTCTCGGCGCGGGCACGATGCTGCACTTCTTCTCGTGGGGCGCCATCTTCTACGGCTTCGCCGGCGCCGGCGTGATCATGATCGCGGCGACGGTCACCGTCAGCTCCTCCCGCGACGAGCACGCCACCCCGATCGACTGGATCGGGGCATTGCTCAGCGGCATGGCCATCGCGGTGTTCGTCCTCGGTATCGTCGAGGCGCCGGCGCGGGGATGGACCGATGTCGTCGTACTCGTCTGTCTCGCAGCCGGACTCGGCCTGGCGGGCATGTTCGCCTGGACCCAGCTGCGCGCCAGCAACCCCCTGCTCGACGTGCGGTTGTTCGCCGCGGCGGATTTCGGCGCCGGGGCGGCCGCCATCACCCTGCTGTTCTTCGCGATGTTCGGGTTCTTCTTCGTCGTCATGCAGTTCATCCAGCTGGTCATGGGCTACTCGGCGCTCCAGACCGCGTTCGCGCTGGCGCCGCTCGCGGTGCCCATGTTGATCGTCAGCACCACCATTCACCTGTTCCTGCCGAAGATCGGACTGCGAGTCTCGATGACTTTCGGTCTGCTTCTCCTGTCCGCCGGTCTGCTGTGGATGGCCACGCTGTCGGCCGACGCGGTGTACGTCGATCTGATCGGTCCGATGCTCGTGAGCTCTATCGGCCTGGGGTTCGTCGCGACTCCGGCGACGGCGGCGATCATGGAGGCCGTCCCGGACGAGAAACAGGGCGTGGCGTCCGCGGTCAACGACGCGACCCGCGAGATCGGCGCCGCCGTGGGTATCGCTGCCGCGGGCTCCGTGCTGGCCGCTGCGTACAGCAACGCACTCGCTCCCTCGGTCGCCGCATTGCCGGCGCCGGTCCGCGACGCTGCCACGGACTCCCTGGCTGCAGCGCTGGCGGCCGCGCAGCAGATGGGACCCGCCGGCGAGCCGCTCACCCGCATGGCGCGGAGCGCGTTCGTCGACGCGAGCGGGCTGGCCATGACGGTGCTGGCGGCCACCGTTGTGGGCGGGGCGGTCCTCATGGCGCTCTGGGCGCCGGGTCGCGACGGCCAGCAGTGGGCATTCCTGCGCCGCGGCGACAGCGTCGTCGGTGGCGCGGCCGGAGGCCGCCATCGAAAACGATGACGACGAGCTGGTGCGGCTCAGCTGACGAACTCGGCGGCCCGGTGGCCGACCATCACGATCGTCGCGTGCGGTCCGCGGCTGGGAATCTGGGGAAGTATCGAACCGTCGACGACCCACAGATTCTCGAATCCCAACACCCGGCACCGCGCATCGACGACCTCCCCGATCTTCGCAGTGCCGCACAGGTGTTGCGACGTCGACCAGAAGGCCTCCGAATGCGCGGTGTCACCGACGATCTCGCGCGCCAGCCGGGTGGCCTCACGCAATACGTCGACATCGGACTGCGCGGTGTCGTACCGATGCTCGATCACCGGGTCGACGTCAGGGTCGGCCGAGGCCAGCGTGAGCCGCCCCCGTGAGCGGGGGCGCATCAGTGTCACACCGAGGTGCGGACGGTCCGTGGGATCGTCGCGGCGTCCGGTCGTCATCGCGCCGAATCCTGCTGTGTAAGGCCGGATCTCGACTCCGTCATCGGTGGTGAGCACCGCCTCGAGCGGCGGCACACCATGCGTCGGTGACCAGGTGACCGGCAGGACCCATTCGGGATGGTCGACGGTGTCCACCCCCACCGGCAGGTTCGCCACGATCGGCACGCCGACGTCGGTCAGCAGCGACTCGGGACCGATTCCGGACAACAGCAGCAGGTGTGCCGTGGCGATCGCACCGGCACAGAGCACGATCCGGTCCGCGGTCAGCGTCACGGGACCGTGGGGACCTGCGCACTCGACGTGCACGGCACGCCCATCGGCACAGCGGATCCGCCTGGCCCGCGTATCGGTCAGCACCGTCACGTTGGGCCTGGCCGCAGCGGGCGCCAGGAAGGCGCCGCCCGGTCCCACCCGGGTGCCGCCGTCGATGTTGAGCGGGACGGCCCCGACACCAGCCGTCATCGCCCGACCCGGCGCCGAGCCGTTGAGGTCGTCGATCCAGCAGAACCCCGCGTCCCGCGCCGCAGCCACGAACGCTGATGTGCAGCCGTCGAATTCGGCGATCCGCCGGACCTTGATGGGTCCGCTGGAGCCGTGCAGCGGACCGGTGAAGTCGAGGTCGTTCTCGATGGCACGAAAATGGGGCAGGACGTCGTCCCAGCCCCAGCCGGGCGCATCCCATCCGTCGATGTCGGAGGGCAGCGCACGACAGAAGTATCCGCCGTTGACCGCGCCCGAGCCGCCGACTACGGCGCCGCGGATGATCTCTGCGTGCCGAAGAGGGTGTTCGGTCAACCGAGCCGTGTAGCGCCGCACCACCGAACTCGCCACCCCGATGGGCAGGCGGAGACCGTCGCTGATCTGCTCCTGTACCCGCGGATCGCTCGGCGACGGACCGGCTTCGACGACGGTGACCGTGCAGCGCTCGTCGGCGGAGAGTCGCTCCGCCAGAACGGAACCGGCGCTGCCGGCCCCGATGATCAGCACATCATCCACGGCGGCGGCCAACGCGGCGTCAGGTTCTGATCTGCGGCTTGAGAGCCCCGGCGTGGCGTTCGCGGATCACTCCGGTCCACAGGCCGAGGCCGTAGGCGATGTCGTCGAGGCGTTTCAGCAGCAGGAAGGTGATGATGCCGACGCGCTTGGTGTCGTCGTCGACGCCGCTGTGGCCGCGGGTGGCCCAGTCGAACACGCCGTCGAGGACGGCGGCCACCAGGACCACCTGCCGGCACCGTCGCGAGCACACCGCGGCCACCAGCGCCACCGGCCAGTAGTGCCGACAGATCGCCGAGGCCAACTGCAGCGCAGCCGACCACAGCCCGTGGGCGGCGACGACGGCGACCTCCATCGGTTCGGTGCGCACACTCGCCAGCGACCTGGCAAGCCGGCGGCCCGTGAACACCGCCACCGCGACCGAACCCAGATAACCGAGCCGCGATCCCAGGGCGACCAGCAGCCAGACCACCAGCGTCCAACCCGAGATCACCAGCGGTGCCGTCTTGCCCGGGTGACGGATGGACAGCGGCGCAGCTGAACCACCGTAGAAAGACTTGCGTGCGAACCACTTTCGCAGTTCGACCCGGTGGTCGTGGGCCACCATCGCGATCGGTTCGTAGCGCAGCCGGGCACCGGCTTCATTGAGCCGCCAGCACAGATCGACGTCCTCGCCGGAGGTCAACGTCTCGTCGAAGCCACCCAGCTCGAGCAGTGCGCTGCGCCGGCAGATGATCGCGGCGCTGGGCACGTAGGACACGGTGCCGAACGGTACGACCGGAGCCTCCCGCAGCCCGAGATCCAGCGACGACCGGACCGCCTCGTAGCGCGCGACCACGCTGTCGGAGGGCTGCAGCGCGACGATGCGCGGCGCGGCGAGAGCGACCGCGGGATCGCAGAAATGCCCGAGCAACGCCTCCAGCCAGCCCCGCCGCGGGACGACATCGGAGTCCAGGAACGCGACGAAGTCGGTGTCGCACGCCTTGAGTCCTGCGTTACGCGCCGCAGCGGGACCGCGGTTGCGCTCCAACCGGAGCAGGCGGACGTCGCCGTGGACGTCACGAAAATCGTTTTCGCGCAGCGGAATCGTGGAGCCGTCGTCGACGACCACCACCTTTAGCCCACGTACGGCGCCGAGGAGACGGACGAGTCCGGACGGATTGTCCCGCACGGGGATCACCACGGTGACGTCGCGGTGCGACGGTCCGCTCAGCGGCCGCGGGTGAGCGACGGTCGCGTCGAGCAGCGTGCGGGCCAGCTGCGCACTGACCGCGTCGTGGACCTCGAGCCGGCCGCCGTTGAGCATCGTCTGGGCGGCGGGCGCCAGCCGCAGCAGACGCGTCGGCGAGCCGCCGAGCAGCGCCGCCCCCTCCCCGAGGACGCGCACACGTCTGTCGACTTGAACGGCGAAACCATCGGGCAGTCGCTGTCCCGTCACCTCAACATCCCCTGGCCGTCAGGCGCCCAGCGAGTGATCCGGTCAACCCCGGTGTCGACCATCCCAGCAAAGATCCTGCCCCCTTCTGCCGCCGTCGCCGTCGTCGGATCTCCGAGGATACCCAGCGAACTGACGGCGGCCACTCCCCCTCGGCGCATCTGCGGCATCAACTCCGCCAGCGACCCCTGATTACCCGGAACTCTCAGATCCTCTCGGACCACACCGGGCGAAATATGTAGCAATACAGACGTTTCGGTGTGCCCGGCGTGTGCGTCGCCGCCGGGAGCCACGCAGGAACACCAGGCGACGTCGCGGCCCTCGTAACGCAGCAGCGACACCGCGTCGCGCAGCGCGCCGACATTGCCGCCGTGGCCGTTGACGAACACGATCCGCGAGGCCCAACGACACGCCGAACGGGCGAATTCGACCAGAAGTTGTGTCACTGCCGGTGTGCCAATGGAAATGGTTCCGGCGAATCCCTCGTGCTCACCGCTGGCGCCGTAGGCGATCGCGGGAGCAACCAGCCACTGCCCCATCAGCCGGTTGACGAGAGCCTCAGCCACAGCGGTGGCGATCCGAGTATCGGTGTCCAGCGGCAGATGGGGACCGTGCTGCTCGGTGGATCCGACGGGAACGATGAGTGCGGACGCGCCATTCTGCAGCTGTCTCGACGTCGAGTTCCCGAGCTCGTGGGGTGAAGCCACGCGAGCATGGTAGGCCGAATTCACCTGTCGTGCGCCAGTTGTTGGCGCATGCGTCGCAAGAGATTTCCCCACGTGGTCAGGGCATCACCTCGCGCCCCGTCCGTCACACCCCGAGCGTGCGGGTGAAGCCGTCGGGAATCAGGACGTCCTCGCGGGTCAGATCGTGGATCGACGACTTCCCCAGGCCCATCAGGGCGGAGTCGATACCGCCGCGCATGATGTCGAGGACGTTCTCCACGCCGGCCTGCCCGTTGGCCGCCAGGCCCCACAGGTACGCGCGCCCGATCATGACGGCACGGGCGCCCAGAGCAACCGCCTTGACGACGTCGCTTCCCCGGCGGATACCGCCGTCCAGCAAAACCTCGACCTGGTCGCCGACGGCGTCGGCGATCGCGGGGAGGCAGCGGATCGCCGCGGGGGTGCCGTCGAGGTTGTTGCCGCCGTGATTGGACACCGTGATCGCCGAAACACCAGCATCCACAGCACGTTTGGCGTCGTCCACGCGCACGGTGCCCTTGAGCAGGAACGGGCCGCCCCACTGTTCGCGCAGCCAGGCCACATCCTCCCAGGTGGGGGGCGGGGTGCCCATCCACTGCCCGTAGGCCTCGAAGAACGTCGGACCGAGCTCGCCGGGCCGGCCCTGGTTGGGAACACGCAGGTCAGGTGGGCGCAGCTGTTTGGCGAAGCTGTAGAACCAGCGGGGCTTGGTGACGACCTCCGGGGACATCCGGATCATCGTCTTCAGATCCATCCGTTCCGGGATCTTCGGGCTGCCCCAGTCGCGGCCGTGCGCGAAACTCCAATCGGTGGTCAAGATCAGGCCCTTGGCCCCGGCGGCGCGGGCCCGCTCCATGCGGGCGAGGATCTCGTCGCGGCTGCCGAGCCAGTAGATCTGGAAGAAGATCTTGTCGTTGACCGCGGTGACCTCTTCCATGGGCTTGCTCGCGAACGACGACAGGCCCATCGCGGTGCCCCGGGCGGCGGCGGCACGCGCCACGGCCACCTCACCGTCGGGATCGATTGCCTGCACACCCGTCGGGGAGATGATGACGGGCAGCGAAACATCCTGGCCCATCACCGTTGTCGCCATGTCGCGCTTTTCGGTGGCGCCGATGACGTGCGGCGCGAAGCCGAGTTCGGAGAACGACTCGACGTTGTCGCCGACCGTCACCCCCTTCTCGCTGGCGGAGATCAGCGACGAGTACGCCGATTTCGGCAGGCGCTTCTTGGCGCGCTGTTGGGCGATGGCGACGGTTTCGAACCAGGTGTCACGGGCCATGGGACTACACAGGACTTTCGTTGCAGAACTTCTTCGGAGGGGCGCTGAGCAGGGTCAGCGGAATCGGACCCTTGGGGGTGCGGCCGCCGCTGCGCGAGTGGTCGACGCTGGGCTTGGGCTTGTTCCGGTCGGCGGCCAAGGCGGGTTCGCCGAAACCCTGCACGCATTCGGGATCGGGACCGTCGAGCGGAAGGCCGGTGAAGAACTTCGCCGCCATGCAGCCACCGCGGCAGGCGTCGTAGTGTCCGCAGCTGCCGCACGCACCGGCCGACTGCGGCTCCCGAAGCTCACGGAAGAGTTCGGAGTTCTGCCACACGCTCTGGAAACCGTTGTCGGTCAGGATGTTTCCGGCCAGAAAGGTGTCGTGGATCGCAAACGGGCAGGCGTAGACGTCACCGACCGGGTCGATCAGGCAGACCACCCGCCCCGCGCCGCACAGATTCAGCCCCGCCAGCGCGCCGGGCTCGCCGAGACCTGACAGGTGGAAGAACGAATCGCCGGTGAGCACGCGCTCGCCGCGGGCGACGAGCCAGTCGTAGAGCTGGACCTGCTGCGCGGCGGTGGGGTGCAGTTCGTCCCAGACATCGGCGCCGCGGCCCGAGGGGCGCAGCCGGGTGATGCGCAGGGTGGCACCGTAGCTGTCGGCGAGGGCCTTGAATTCGTCGAGCTGATCGACATTGTGGCGGGTGACGACGACGGAGATCTTGGCATCGGAGAAGCCGGCGGCGCGCAGGTTCTCCAGCGCGCGCGTGGCCATCGCGAAGCTGCCCGGGCCGCGGACCGCGTCGTTGACCTCGGCGGTGGCGCCGTCGAGGGAGATCTGCACGTCGACGTAGTCGCTGGCCGCGAGCTTGGCGGCGACCTCCTCGGTGATGCGCACGCCGTTGGTGGAGAACTTGACCCCGACGTGGTGAGCGGTCGCGTAGTCGACGAGCTCCCAGAAGTCCGATCGCACCGTCGGCTCGCCGCCGCCGATGTTGACGTAGAAGACCTGCATGCGCTCGAGCTCGTCGATGATGTCCTTGCACTGCTGGGTCGTCAGCTCGCGCGGATCGCGCTTGCCGGACGAGGACAGGCAGTGCACGCAGGACAGGTTGCACGCGTAGGTGAGTTCCCACGTCAGGCAGATCGGGGCGTCGAGGCCGCGTTCGAACTGGTCGACGAGCCGGGGCACGGGGGCGGTGACGGTCATCGGTCCTCTCCTGTGATGAGCATGTTCGACGAGACCAGCACGCCCATCGCGTGTAGGTACGGCGTCAGTTGGTCGTCTTCGAGTCCTGCTGCGCGACAAGCGGATCGAACGTCGGGGTGATCAGACAGCGAGTTGATCACCTCGACGATCGTCCGGTTCTTCAGGAACGACAGCTTGCGGGTCCCGAAGTGGTAGAGCAGCGCGCCGAACGGCTCGGGCCGGACGGCCACCTGCGGATGCAGCCGCCAGCGCTGGTCCGGATCGAAGGTCGGCGCGGTCATGATCAGTAGACCCCGCACATCCCGTCGATGGACACCTCTTCGACCAGACTCTCGGTCACGAGCTCGTCGTTCTCAGTGTGCTGACTCGGCTCCATGGCACTGCCTTTCTGTTCGGTGGGGCTCGACATTTGTGACGCAGATCGCAACAATAAGGCACTGGGTGCCTAAATGGAAGGGGGACGTCGATGCAACCCGCCAAGGCACGTGTCGGGCGCCGTCGGTCGACCAGCTGGGAGCACATCAGCGCGGTCGCGATCGACCTGTTCACTGAGCGCGGGTTCGACGACGTCAGCGTCGACGACGTCGCGACGGCCGCGGGCATCGCCCGCCGGACCCTGTTCCGCTACTACCCCTCGAAGAACGCGCTGCCGTGGGGAGACTTCGACGCCCATCTGGGCCGGATGAAGGGGTTGCTGGCGGCCACCGATCCGACAGCGCCGATTCACGAGGCGCTGCGCACCGCGCTGTTGGCCTTCAACGACTTCGACGATGCGGACCGACACCGCCAGCGCATGCGGTTGATCCTGGAAACCGAGGCGCTGCAGGCATATTCGATGACCATGTACGCCGGCTGGCGGGCCGTGGTCGCCGCCTACGTCGCGCGCCGCCTCGAGATCTCCCCCGAGGACCTGATCCCGCAGACGGTGGCGTGGACGATGCTGGCGGTGGCGCTGACGGCGTACGGGCAGTGGCTCGCCGACGAGTCGGTGTCCCTGGCCGCCGCGCTCGGCGGAGCCTTCGATCTGCTGGCCGGCGGGCTGGCCGGGCTGGAGGCTCAGAACGGGGCGTGACCGCCGCCGCCATCGCGCGGGGTGCCAGCCGCTGCGCGGACCTCTCGGTTTTGCGCGCGTTCGGCTTTCACCCGCGCGGCAATCTCCGCGCTACGCAGGCGGCGTCTCCGCGGAACCGTGACTCTCTTCGCCGCGGCGTCGGGCGGCACTGGCGGTGGCGGCGGCAGGTCGGCGGTGGCTGCAATGAAGCGCGGAAAGAACAGCGTGCTACCCGGTCTGGTGGTGTAGCTGCGGCCGTCGGGTGCCGTGAACGTCACTGTGCCGTCAGCTGATTGCACCTCGGTCCAGCCATCGGAATCGAAGAAGAAGGTCTTCATGAGATGGTGAGTCCGGCACTTTGCGTTGAGGTTCGACGCGTGAGTGGGCCCGTATGGCCATGGCACGCAATGGTCGATGTCGCAGCGATCGGCAGGCACGTCGCACCCGGGGAATCGGCAGAAGATGTCCCGCAGCCGGACGAACTGAGCCAGCTTGGCCGAGGGCCGGTAGTTCGGCTCCGGATCAGGCCCGGGCATCCCCAGAGGCGTGACCTTCGCGCCGCCGGCGATGGCGTCGGCTAGGGCAGTGGCCGGCATGACCTTGAGACCGGGCAGCAGCGCGACTCCGGTGTCAGTCAACGGGGCCGGCTCGTCGGACTCGACGGCAACATCTCCTTCAGACGCCGGCTTCGTCGCCGCGTCCAGCGCCGCCTGATCGGCGATCACGTGGACCACCACCTGCGATACGGGTGCCGGAACGTCTGCCTTCGGACATTCTGGCGATCCGCAGCGGCACGGCAGGTGCTCACGGCCGTTGAGCAGCGCGCCTGCGGCATCGGAGCGGCGCTCGCCGACGCTGCGCGGATCGTTGCCGCACACTCCGTTGATCATCGCGACGATGCGCCGTTCGGCCGCGATAGCGTCGGCAGCCATCAACCGACCCCACGCCGAGGTGGTCTCCGCGCCGTCGTCATGGGCTCCGACCCGGAAGTCCCGTTCCTGCTCAATGTCTTTCGTGAACCGCACCGCGCCGGGGTCGTAGCGGTCGATCAGAGCGTTGACGGCCCCGGTCAGCTTCTCCTCCGAGAGGGCTCCCCAGGACACCGCACGCTCGGCGAGCGCCGCGTCGATCTCCTCCAGCACTCGATCGTCGTCGACCAGATGGGTACGCCACGTCAGTTCGCTGATCACCCGGATGCTGATCCGGCCCTCGCAGAACAGCGCCGCCACCCGGGGCAGCCGGTCCCGCAGCGCCATCGCAATGCGCATCTGTGCCGACGCACGCCGCTGACCGATGGTGAGCGCAGCGCCGATTCGCGCGGCGGTCAGGGCCCACGGGTCGAAAGCCCAGCGTGCTCGCTCGTCGTCGTCATCGACACTGCGCCGGGTCAATTCGGCGATGGCGGCCAGCCGCCGCGCGCACGCCTTCCCCTCCTCCACCGCCGCCTGTTCGATCGCGCCCACCAACGCCTCGTCGGCGACATCGGCGAACATGTGTTCGAACATGCTTCGAGTATGCCGCCGTGAGCCGACGATCCGGCGTGCCGGAAGCACCCCTGACTCGCGCCTGTGGATGGATGCCGGATTGGGGACAACCCCGCGGAGGAAGCTCAGCCCAGCAGATCGCTGATCGGTGCGCCCGCGGCGATCTTGGCCCGCACCTTCATCACCTTGCCGGGGAAGCCGCCACCGACCACGCCGACCACGACACCGTCGCGCTCGTAGTAGGCCAGAAACTTGCGCCCGTCGTCCTCGACCAGGTGCACGGTGTCGGTGGCCTCCGGCTCACCCAGGGCCTGGATCTTGACGTCGTACTGGTCGCTCCAGAAATACGGCACCGACACCGCCGCCGGCGCGTCCTGGCCCAGCAGCGCCGGCACGAGCGCCCGCGCCTGATCAGCGACGTTGCTCCAATGCTCTACGCGCACTTGACCTTTCGCTTCATCACGCCAGGAGGCGACGTCGCCGATCGCCCACACATGCGGCGCGCTGGCGCGGCCGACGTGGTCGCACACCACGCCGTTGTCCACCGCGATACCGCTGCCGTCGAGCCAGTCGGTGGCCGGATGCGACCCGATGCCCACCACGACGAGGTCGGCGTCGATCTGCTCACCGTCGGACAGGGTCACCGAACGCACCCGCGTATCCCCGCTCACGGCGTCCACCCCGACGCCGCAGCGCACGTCCACCCCTTCGGCCTGGTGCAACCGCGTCACCAGGCCGCCGATCTGCTCGCCCAGCACCGACGCCAACGGCGCCGGCTGCGGCTCGACCAGCACGACCTCGACACCCCGTGCGCGCAGGCTCGCCGCCACCTCGCAGCCGATGAAACCCGCACCGATCACCACGGCGTGCCGGGCATCGGCCGACTCCTGACGCAGCGCCAGACTCTCGTCGACGTTACGCAGCACGTGAATGCCCGCCAGCTCAGGGAACGACCGAATCCGCTTGGGTACCAGACCTGTCGCGATCACGAGCTCGTCGTAGCCGAGCTGTGAACCGTCGGCCAGCGTGACCGTCTGCGCCGCGGTGTCCACTGTGCGCGCAGCGTTGCCGAGGACGAGCGTGATGTCCTTCTCGGCGTAGAAGTCGGCCGGCTTCAATGTCGTCTCGTCGAGCTCGGCCCGCAGCACCTCCTTCGACAGCGGCGGACGGTCGTACGGCAGGTGCTCCTCGTCGCTGACGATGGTCACCGGCCCCGCATACTCTGCGCGGCGCAGCTGTTCAGCTGTCCGCGCCGCCGCCAAACCGCCCCCGACGATCACCACACCAGAAGTGCTCATCTGGGTTTTCTACCTCATCAAGACAGACCGGCGAGCGCCACCCCGCACCGCGTGCTCAGCTCCGGGCCCGCTCGATGATGTTCGACAACACCACGATGCTCTCGCTGCGCTCGATGTCGGCGCTCGACCGGATGCGTTCGAGCGCCTCTTCGAGGTGGCGCATGTCGCGGGCCAGCACGTGCAGCATCGCGTCGGCCGTACCGGTCACGGTGGCGGCACTGACCACCTCGGGGATGTCCTGCCAGGCAGCACGGAGCTGATCCGGCGCGATCGTGCCGTGGCAGAACACCTGCACGTACGCCTCGGTGGTCCAGCCGAGCGCGGTGCGATCCACGACGGTGGTGAAGGTGCGGATCACCCCGGTGTCGAGCATCCGGTCGACGCGGCGTTTGACCGCGGGCGCCGAGAGATTCACGCGCTGCCCGATCTCGGCGAACGTCGCCCGGGCGTTGTCTGCCAGCTCCGCGAGGATCAGTTCGTCGGTCTCGTCCAGCCGGTCGGCCACGTTTCGCCTCCTTCGCGCAACAAATCGTTGCTCGCAGCAGTTTGGCACAACAAACCACTGGTAGACACGCAACAGGTGAAGATTGATTGCGCAGAACCCCGCCCCATATCGTGCAGGCATGACGATGGACATCGCCGCGACCGCTCTTCCCCGCCCTGTAAAGACGGTAGATCGCACCGCTCGACCGCGTCGCTTCGTGATGATCCGTCCCACTCATTTCGCCGTCGACTACGTCATCAACCCATGGATGGACCTGTCCACGCCCGTCGACACCGCACGTGCGCTCGCGCAGTGGGAAGCGCTGCGGCAGGCCTACATCGACCTCGGCCATACCGTCGAGGAAGTCGGCCCACTGCACGGTCTGCCCGACATGGTCTACGCGGCCAACGGCGCCATGATCGTCAACGGTCGCGCGGCGGTCGCGCGCTTCGCCCACCCCGAACGCGCCGGCGAGGCACCGGCGCACGAAGCCTGGCTTCTCGACCAGGGCTTCTCATGCGTCCACACCCGCCACACCAACGAGGGGCAGGGTGATCTGCTGCTCGTCGGCTCGACGATCCTGGCCGGCTACGGCTTTCGCACCGACCGACGCGCCCACCGGGAGATCGCCGACCATCTCGACATGCCGCTGGTCAGCCTGGAACTCGTCGACCCGCGGTTCTACCACCTCGACACCGCCCTGGCCGTTCTCGACGACACCACCATCGCCTACTACCCGCCCGCGTTCGCCGAGCACTCACAGGCCACGCTGCGGCAGCTGTACCCCCAGGCCATCGAGGTCGCCAGCGCCGACGCCTACGCCCTTGGCCTCAACGTCGTCTCCGATGGTCTCAACGTCGTGATGCCCGCCGCCGCCGCCGGCTTCGCCGAGCAGCTGCGTCACCACGGATTCCGGCCGGTCGGCATCGATCTGTCCGAGTTGCTCAAGGGCGGCGGCTCGGTGAAATGCTGCACCCTGGAGGTTCATTCATGACCGCGATGCACGCCCCCACCCGCACCGAGGATGCCGTCGCTCTTGACAGCCGTTGCGTCGCACGCAATTACGCGCCGCTCCCCGTCGTCGCCGCACACGCCGAGGGCGCCTGGATCACCGACGTCGAGGGCAGACGCTATTTGGACTGCCTGGCCGCGTACTCTGCCGTGAACTTCGGCCACCGGCACCCCGACATCATCGCCGCCGCCCACGCGCAACTGGACCGAGTGACATTGGTGAGCCGGGCCTTCCACGCCGAGCCACTCGCCCCGTTCTGTGCTGCGCTGGCCACGCTGGCCCGCAAGGACATGGTGCTGCCGATGAACAGCGGCGCCGAAGCCGTGGAGAGTGGCATCAAGGTGGCCCGCAAATGGGGCCACGACATCAAGGGCGTGCCCGCGAACGAGTCGAACATCATCGTGGCGCACAACAACTTCCACGGTCGCACGACCACGATCATCAGCTTCTCCGACGACGAGACCGCCCGGCGCGGATTCGGCCCGTACACCCCCGGGTTCCGGGCGGTGCCCTTCGGTGACGCCGACGCGCTGGCCGCCGCGATCGACGACCACACCGTGGCGGTCCTGCTCGAACCCATCCAGGGCGAGGCCGGCATCATCGTGCCGCCCGACGACTACCTGCCGCGGGTGCGCGCCCTGTGCACCGAACGTGAGGTGCTGATGATCGCCGACGAGATCCAGGCCGGCCTGGCCCGCACTGGTGCGACGTTCGCCTGCGACCACTGGAACGTCGTCCCGGACATGTATCTGCTGGGCAAGGCGCTCGGCGGCGGCGTGGTGCCGCTGTCGGCCGTGGTCGCCGACCGTGAGGTGCTCGCCGTGCTGCACCCGGGCGAACACGGGTCGACGTTCGGCGGTAACCCGTTGGCCGCGGCCATCGGCCACACCGTCGTGAACCTCCTCGAGACCGGCGAATTCCAGCGTCGCGCAGCCGACCTCGGCGGCCTCCTGCATGCCCGACTGGGTGACCTGCTCGGCCGCGGCGTGCTCAGCGTGCGCGGCAAGGGACTATGGGCCGGGGTGGACATCGACCCGGTGCACGGGACCGGTAAGCAGATCAGCCTGCGACTGGCCGGGCGCGGCGTCCTGGTCAAGGACACCCACGGTTCGACCCTGCGCTTCGCCCCGCCGATCGTCGTCAGCGCCGACGAGATCACCTGGGCTGTACAGCAATTGGCCGAGGTGCTGGCCTAGTACTTGGCCGTGCCCCGGTCGACGGCGATCTGCGAGCCGGAGATGGTCGCCGAACCGTCACCGGCCAGCCACGCGACCACGTCGGACACCTCCTCGGGAGTCATGAACTCCTTGAGGCCCTTCTTGCCCGCGTGGTGCATTGGCTGATACGGCATCGGCGAAAAGCTGTGCAGGAACGCGGGATACTTGCCGAAGATCTCCATCATCGCCTCCGGCTGCACCATCGGCGTGTCGATCGAGTACGGATGGATGGAGTTCACCCGGATGCCGAACTCACCGGCCTCGATCGCGAGCGCGTTCGTCAGCGCCACCAGACCGTGCTTGGACGCCGAGTAGTGGGCGTTGCCCGGGGTGGCCTTGGTCCCCGCGGACGAGCTGACGATGACGATCGATCCGCCGTTGCCCGCCTCGATCATCGCCGGGACGGCCGCCCTGATGGTGCGCCACGTCCCGTTGAGGTTGACGTCGATGACCGTGTCCCACTGCTCTTCCGACATCTCCCAGATCCGGCCCCAACTCAAGATGCCCGCGTTGGCGACCACGATGTCGAGCCTGCCGAACTGCTCGACACCGTCGGCGACGAGCTGCTGCTGGGCCGCGAGATCCCGGATGTCGACCTCCCGGGTGAGCACCTTGCGGCCGGCCTCTTCGACCAGCCGGGCCGTCTCGGCGAGATCCTCGGCGGTGGGCATCGGATAGGTGACGGTGTCGGTGACCGCCGCGCAGACGTCGATCGCGATGATGTCGGCGCCCTCGGCAGCCAACCTGACGGCATGCGCGCGGCCCTGCCCCCGCGCCGCCCCGGTGATCAGCGCGACGCGCCCTTCCAGTGATGTCACCGGCTCAGGCTAACAGCAGAACTAGAACGCGTTCTAGTCCCTAGAGTTCGGCGATGATCTGCTGACGCTTGGCGGTGTACTCCGCTTCGCTGATGGTGCCCGTGGCACGCAGCGTCTCGAGTTCCTGGAGTCGCTGCGCGACCGTCGGCGGGGCGGGCGTCATGGGCGGCGCGGACGGCGCGACCGGCACGGGGGGCGGCGCCTGCTGCTGCGCGGCTGCGCGGCGCACGATGGCCTGCACCTGCTGCCGCGCAGCCGGATTCGACCTCAGATCGACCATGCTGTTGATGCCGATCCCGTTGGCCTTGAGCACCTGCAGGATCTCCATCAACGGCTCGACCTGGCCGGTCAGGTCGTATGTCCTGTTGTCTTCGGCCACCGAGAAGGTCGCCGGCATCAGCCCGCTGATCAGGGAACTGCGCTCCCAGTCGATCTGGTACTCGTTGGTGACCGGGTCGACCAGTGCGACCAGCTTGCGACTCATGATCATCGGCTGACGGCCCATCGAGGCCACCACTTTGTCCTGCGTGGAAAACGGTGTGATGCCCGGCCCGGAGATCCGCAGGTCCAACTTCACCAGGGGCTGGTCGTTGATCTGGGTGTTCGTCTCGTGAATCCCCACGACCTGCGCCAGGGCCAGCACCCCGCTGGCCTCCAACTCCTGTGTTTTCGCGGCGGCCTTGGCCCCGAACCCGGTGATCCCGAGTGCGATGAGGATGTCGATCGCGGTGATGATCAGGCCACCCCAGAACATCCAACTCATCATCGGATCGCGGCCGCTGGCGAAGTAGATCACCAGGAAGATCGGCCCGACGATGCCGCACAGCAGCACGAACAATTGGATCTTGATGTAGCGCCAGAGGGTCGACACGGGTCAAATTATGACCCGGGCACTCAGGATCCGGGCGGGACCTGCACAGGATTGGCGTCAGGAATCGGAACAGGACGCTGCTGGACCAGCTGGAACAGCGGGGCCACCCACTCGTCGGCGGACGACGGGGTCCGCGCATAGCTGGTGTGCACGGCCACCGCCGCCGGGTTCATGTCGTCCTCGGCGTCAGGGTCGTAGTCGCAGACCGCATCGCCGAGATCACAGACGCTGATCGTGCGGGCACCCATCGCCGGGGTCAGCGGGGCAGGCGTGTGGGCCAGGATGGGCCAGTCCTGCGCGACACCCTTGCCGCGCCCCGGAACGGCCGTGACCGAGCCCAGGTTCAGCGTGGGATCGGCCGGCAGACGATCGCCGTCGGCGACCAGCAGGGCGGCCGAGAGATTGGGGCTGGTCTCCAGCGCAGCGAGGTTACGGTGCACCACCATCGCACCCTGCGAGTAACCGGCGAGCACCACCTGCGTCGTCGGGCACTGCGCGACGAACGCGGCGTACTGCGCACCCAGCGCCGCCGCACCGGTGTCGACACTGCCCATGAAGCCCAGCCACTCCATGGCGCCTCCGTCGGGCGGCACCGGGACGGCGGGATAGTTGACGGCTTCGGCCGTGATCGTGCGACCGCTGCGCTGCACCAGCTGCGCGAAGTCGCGATAGGAGGTGTTCACCACGCGGCCCATGCCGTTGTCGGCGACGATGTCGGCGGGTGTGCGCTCACCCGAGCCGGCCGCCCCGATCCAGTGCACGTCAGGGCATCCGGGCTGGGCGGCAGCTGAGCCGGTGGACAGACCGATCATGGCTGCGCCACCGACGAGGGCAGCGGCTGCAGCTGCAGCGAGCGAGCGAATACTCAAGAGATCCCAACCTTTGTACAAAGTGAAAGCGGCGGACCCCTCGACCGCCGCCGTGAAATACATCGTCGCTGCGCGCCGAAGCGTTACGGTGCACAGACAAAAGTGGCGCCCACCCGCATCGGGTGAGCGCCACTTCCGTATGGCTGAGTATCTAGATCACTTGATGATCTTCGACACGCGGCCGGCGCCGACGGTACGGCCGCCCTCGCGGATCGCGAAGCGCAGGCCCTCGTCCATGGCGACGGGCTGGATCAGCTTGACGGAGATGTCGGTGTTGTCACCGGGCATCACCATCTCGGTGCCCTCGGGGAGGGTCACAACGCCGGTCACGTCCGTGGTCCGGAAGTAGAACTGCGGACGGTAGTTGTTGAAGAACGGCGTGTGGCGGCCACCCTCGTCCTTGGACAGGATGTAGACGCTGCCCTCGAACTCGGTGTGCGGGGTGGTGGTGCCGGGCTTGACGATGACCTGGCCGCGCTCGACGTCCTCGCGCTTGATGCCACGAACCAGCAGACCGACGTTGTCACCGGCCTGGCCCTGGTCGAGCAGCTTGCGGAACATCTCGACACCGGTGACGGTGGTCTTGGTGACGCCCGGGCGGATGCCGACGATCTCGACTTCCTCGTTCACGTTGATCACGCCGCGCTCCACACGACCGGTCACCACGGTGCCGCGGCCGGTGATGGTGAAGACGTCCTCGACGGGCATCAGGAACGGCTTGTCGGTCTCGCGGACCGGATCCGGGATCGACTCGTCGACAGCAGCCATGAGCTCCTGGACCGACTTGACCCACTTCTCGTCGCCCTCGAGCGCCTTGAGCGCCGAGACGCGGACCACGGGGGCGTCCTCGTCGAAGTCCTGGGCGGCCAGCAGTTCGCGGACCTCCATCTCGACGAGCTCGAGGAGCTCCTCGTCGTCGACCATGTCGGACTTGTTCAGCGCGACCAGGATGTAGGGCACGCCGACCTGACGGGCGAGCAGTACGTGCTCGCGGGTCTGGGGCATCGGGCCGTCGGTGGCGGCGACCACGAGGATGGCGCCGTCCATCTGCGCGGCACCGGTGATCATGTTCTTGATGTAGTCAGCGTGGCCGGGGGCGTCGACGTGCGCGTAGTGACGCTTCTCGGTCTGGTACTCCACGTGGGAGATGTTGATGGTGATACCGCGCTGACGCTCCTCGGGCGCATTGTCGATCTGGTCGAATGCGCGCGACTCGTTCAAATCGGGGTACTGGTCGTGCAGCACCTTGGTGATTGCTGCGGTCAGCGTGGTCTTGCCGTGGTCAACGTGACCGATGGTCCCGATGTTGACGTGCGGCTTCGTCCGCTCGAACTTCGCCTTCGCCACTTCTGTGTCCTCCTGGACTTGTTGGTGCTTTTACTTAAGCAGGTGTGTTGATGTGTTCAGTTGTGTGGTCTGCGAACTTACCGGTTACTGGGCCGACCCTACTGGGCCGTTCACTCCGATTACTGGCCCGTAGCCTTCGCGATGATCTCCTTCGACACGGCCGCCGGAACTTCAGCGTACGAATCGAACACCATGGAGTAGTTCGCCCGGCCCTGAGTCTTCGACCGCAGGTCTCCGACGTAGCCGAACATCTCCGACAGCGGCACGTGCGCCTTGACGACACGTGCACCACTTCGCTCCTCCATGGCCTGGATCTGACCACGGCGAGAGTTCAGGTCGCCGATCACTTCACCCATGTAGTCCTCGGGTGTCGTCACCTCGACGGCCATCACGGGCTCCAGGATGACCGGCTGCGCCTGTGCGGCGGCCTTCTTCATGACCTGAGAACCGGCAACCTTGAACGCCATTTCCGACGAGTCGACCTCGTGGTAGGCGCCGTCGAGCAGCGTCAACTTGACGTTGACCAACGGATATCCGGCGAGCACGCCGTACTGCATGGCGTCCTGTGCACCGGCGTCCACCGAGGGGATGTATTCGCGAGGAATGCGTCCGCCGGTGACCTTGCTCTCGAACTCGTACGTCGCGCCGTCTTCGCCGACGAAGGGCTCGATGCTGACCAGCACCTTCGCGAACTGACCGGAACCACCCGTCTGCTTCTTGTGGGTGAACTCGACCTTTTCGACTGCGCGCTTGATGGTCTCTTTGTAAGCCACCTGCGGCTTGCCGACATTGGCTTCGACCTTGAACTCACGACGCATCCGGTCCACCAGGATGTCCAGGTGGAGCTCGCCCATGCCGCCGATGACGGTCTGGCCCGTCTCCTGGTCCAGATGCACCTTGAAGGTCGGATCCTCTTCGGCGAGCTTCTGGATCGCGGTACCCAGCTTCTCCTGGTCGCTCTTGGTCTTGGGCTCGATGGCGACCTCGATGACCGGATCCGGGAACGTCATCGACTCCAGGACGATCTGATGGTTCGGGTCGCTCAGGGTGTCACCGGTGGTGGTGTCCTTCAGCCCGATCACGGCGTAGATGTGGCCGGCAGACGCCGTCTCGACCGGGTTCTCCTTGTTGGAGTGCATCTGGAACAGCTTGCCCAGACGCTCCTTCTTCCCCTTGGTGGAGTTGACGACCTGCGAACCCGAATCCACCTTGCCGGAGTAGACGCGCACGTAGGTCAGCTTGCCGAAGAACGGGTGCGTGGCGACCTTGAACGCCAGCCCCGAGAACGGCTCGTCGGCCGACGGCTTACGAGAGATGATCTCGTCTTCCTTGCCCGGTGCATGGCCCTCGGCTGCCGCGACGTCCAGCGGGGTCGGCAGGTAGTCGATGACGGCGTCGAGCATGGGCTGCACGCCCTTGTTCTTGAACGCCGAACCACAGAGCACCGGGTAGCCGGCGCTGGTGACGGTCAGCTTTCGGAGGCCACCTTTGATCTCCTCCATGGACAGCTCTTCGCCGCCCAGATACTTCTCCATGAGATCGTCATCGGTCTCGGCGATCGCCTCGATCATGGCGGTGCGGTATTCCTCGGCCTTCTCCTGAAGGTCCGCGGGAATGTCGACGACGTCGTACTTCTCGCCGAGCTTGGTCTCACCACGCCAGACCTTGGCCTTCATCTCGACCAGGTCGACGACGCCCTCGAAGTCACCTTCGGAGCCGATCGGCAGCTGGATCGGGACGACGTTGGCGCCGAGGCGGTCCTTCATCGTCTGCACCGAGAAGTAGAAGTCGGCGCCCAGCTTGTCCATCTTGTTGACGAAGCAGATGCGCGGCACGTCGTACTTGTCGGCCTGGCGCCACACCTGCTCGGACTGCGGCTCCACGCCCTCTTTGCCGTCGAACACGGCCACGGCACCGTCGAGCACGCGAAGCGAGCGCTCCACCTCGACGGTGAAGTCGACGTGGCCGGGGGTGTCGATGATGTTGATCTGGTTGTCGTTCCAGAAACAGGTCGTGGCAGCCGAGGTGATCGTGATACCCCGCTCCTGCTCCTGTTCCATCCAGTCCATCGTGGCGGCACCGTCGTGCACCTCACCGATCTTGTAGCTGATGCCGGTGTAGAAGAGGATGCGCTCGGTCGTCGTCGTCTTGCCGGCATCGATGTGCGCCATGATGCCGATGTTGCGGACCTTCGTGAGGTCGGTCAGCACGTCCTGTGCCACGGCTAAGTTCCCACTCTTTCGCTTGCTTGGTTGCTGTCGTCTTGCACCACCCTCGGCACCACTGCCGGGGGTGCTAAATCACCAGCGGTAGTGCGCGAAGGCGCGGTTGGCCTCGGCCATCTTGTGGGTGTCCTCGCGGCGCTTGACCGCGGCACCCAGGCCGTTACTGGCATCGAGGATCTCGTTGGCCAGGCGCTCGATCATGGTCTTCTCGCGGCGAGCCTTCGAGAAGCTGACCAGCCAGCGCAGCGCCAGCGTCACCGAGCGGTCCGGACGGACCTCCACGGGAACCTGGTAGGTGGCACCACCGACACGGCGGCTGCGCACCTCGAGCGAGGGCTTGACGTTGTCCATGGCCCGCTTGAGCGTGACCACCGGATCAGTGCCGGTCTTCTCGCGAGCCTGTTCGAGCGCACCATAAACAATGCGTTCAGCCAGCGATTTCTTCCCGTCCAGCAGGACTTTGTTGACCAGCTGGGTGACCAGCTGCGACCCGTAGACCGGATCGTTGACCAACGGACGCTTGGGCGCGGGTCCCTTGCGCGGCATCAGCTCTTCTCCTTCTTCGCGCCGTAACGGCTGCGGGCCTGCTTGCGGTTCTTGACGCCCTGGGTGTCCAGCGACCCACGGATGATCTTGTAACGCACACCCGGGAGGTCCTTCACACGACCACCACGCACCAGCACCATCGAGTGCTCCTGCAGGTTGTGGCCCTCACCGGGGATGTACGCGGTGACCTCGACCGAGCTGGTGAGCCGGACGCGGGCGACCTTGCGCAGCGCGGAGTTCGGCTTCTTGGGGGTCGTGGTGTAGACGCGGGTGCACACGCCGCGACGCTGGGGGCTCCCCTTCAGCGCCGCGGTCTTCACCTTGGCGACCTTGTCGTGGCGACCCTTGCGGACCAGCTGGTTGATCGTTGGCATGTACCGGCTTCCTGTGTTGCTTTCGTCTTTTGAAGTTTCGTGTCGCGGGCTACCCCGCATCCGGGCGTGTCGCATGCGGCGACCGCGTGATCTCGGAGTATTTTCCAAGCACCGCGGCACCAGACATGCGAAGTGGCCCGGCGCGCAGGTGTGCTTGCGGCTCGAATTCAGCCGCAGGCGCCTAGTCTGCCAGGCACGACGATCCACGATACCAGGGCGCGCGACCTCGACAAAACCCGCTGACCTGCGTAAGTGACGTCACCGGTGTCGCATGCCGGCGGCCAGACGCATGACCATATCGCTGAACACCGCGTCCGTGTCGATGCCGCTCATCACCCCGGTCATCTCGAGAAGCACGAACCCGTGCATCGCCGACCAGAACTCCAGCGCCGCGAAGAACGCCGATTCCTCGGTCAGCCCGTAGGTCGACAGCACGGCGATCACCGGGGCCGCGGCGGCGTGGGTTGCTTCGGTGAACTCCGGGTCGTCGCCGCCCAGCGGCATCCGGGTGAACGCCGAATAGCGGCCCGGGTGGTGGTGGGCATAGCTGCGGTAGGCACCGGCCATCACCATCACCGCGTCGTCGGGGGTGCGCCCCTGCCCGACGGTGTTGAGCATCTCGATGATGTCGCCGACCACCCGCATCCGCACGGAGCGACGCAAATCGTCGAGGCTGTGCACGTGGTTGTACAGCGACGGCCCTTTGGTGCCGAGCTGGTTGGCCAGGGCGTTGATGGTCAACGCGTCCCAGCCTTCGCGGTCGAGGAAGGTCAGTGCGGCGTTGACGATGGCTTCACGGCTCAGCCTCGCCGTACGCGGCGGCCGAGTAGCCATGTCGTCGTTCCCCCTTCACGGCCCGTCCATCCGGGTAGACGAGAGACTCTAGTTCACGCGCTCCTGGCTGAGCTGGGCAAGCTGCTCGACGATGGTGCAGAGATCGGGCAGGGTCTCCGAGTTCAGGGTCTGGATGGACCAGGTGATGACGTCGCTCCCCTTGGCCACGTAGATGCTGCACGCCGAGTCGTCGAACGCCTTGAAGCCCTTGTTGCCGTCCAGCGACATCTCGGTCAGGGTGCGGCCGGCCTGCTGCTCGAGTTCCCGCTCGGTGTCCATGTCACTGCCGCGGTACCACCAGGTCGAGATGCCCATGCCGGCGCCGACATCGCCGATCATCGTGTTCTCCTGCCAGAAGCATCCGGTGTCGCTGACCACGGCGCGGGTGAACAGGTTCGAGCCGGCCGCCGCGGCGACGTCGGAGTCGGTGATGCCGTTGCAGTCGGCGCTGCGGAAGCCTGCCCCCCGGGCGGAGCCGGCGTCTGTGGACGACGCGGCGGGACCGGCCGGCCCGCCGCAAGCGGCCGTCGAGATGCTCAGCGCCAGGCCCAGCCCGGCGATCATGCGCGCGGTCGTCATCTCACATGTCCGAGCGCAGGGTCGCCGTCAGCAGCTTCACTGCGTCCACACACGGGTCCCCGGCCTTCTGGTTGCGGTACTGCACCCACCAGCTCAGCACCCCGGTGCCCGCGGCGGCTGTCGCCGAGCACGCCGCCCCCGTGACGTCGCGCCGGGCCGAGAACGCCTGATGCCGTTCGATCACCGTGTCTTTCACGACGGCTCCGCGTGCGGCGGCCACCTCGCGCTCCCGCGCGAGGGAGCCGGTGTCGAACCACGAGAACGTCACGTCGACCGTGACCGCCCGCGGCCGGGACAGGATGTACTGGCACACCGCGCCGCTGTAGGGCCGGATCACGTCGTCGGCGCCGAGCGTCGCCTGAACCGTGCTGTCGTCGAGCAGACCGCACCGGTCGTCGACGTATCCGTACGACCGATCGGGGTCGGGGACCGACCCCTCCTCGCGCTGCGCGGTGCCACCGACCGTGTGCGCGCAACCACCCACCGTCGCCGTCGCGAGGACACCGGCGACAGCAACGGCGAGGGCATCCATCACACGGTGGCTGACAGGCTGGTGCATCGCAGCTCACGGTACCCAGCGCAACTCGCTGTGGCGACTCGCTCGACGTCGTACGCTGCGGGGGTGACCTCTTCACCACGAGTGCTGGCCGCGGGCGTCCTCACGGTGTCCGCCATGCTGATGGTCTCGCCGAACGCGCAGGCCAAGAACGGTGACACCCACATCACCGGGCAGGGCGTGAGCAGGACCATCGACTGCAACAACGCGACGCTGATCGTGGTGGGCACAGGGAATCAGATCAACGCGCTCGGAACCTGCTGGGCGGTAACCGTGCAGGGATCGAGCAACACGATCGTCGCCGACAACGTCATCAACGACATCACCGTGTACGGATACGACCAGGCGGTGTTCTACAAGACCGGGTCGCCGGTGGTGTGGGATCGCGGCCGCGAACTGGGGATGACAAATCGCGTGGATCGGGTACCCGCCTAGCCGTGAATCGACTTCTCCTCGGCGGTGCGGCGCTGTGCGCGGCCGCGCTCGGTCTCTCGGCATGCGGCTCCACCAGCTCTGACACCGATCAGCCCACGGCGACAGCGGGTTCGTCGGGCGCGCAGGTGGAGATCGGCAACACGATCAACTACGGCTCACTGGGTACGACGGCCGACCTGGATTGCGCCGACGGAAAGTCTCTCAACGTCGGAGGGTCGAACAACACCCTCACGGTCGCGGGCACCTGCGCGAACGTGAACATCGGCGGGGCCGACAACAAGATCACCTTCGACAAGGTCGACAAAGAGTTGTCGGTGGTGGGGATCAACAACACGGTCACCTACCGCGACGGTGATCCGAAGGTCAACGACACCGGCAGCAACAACACCATCAGCAAGGGCTGACGCCGGGCTCAGGTCGCGCTGGCCCCGTGCCTGCCCGCGCCGGCGGCGAAACGCGCTGCGCCATCGAGAGATTCCGCGGCGACCCGCGACATGCTGCCGAACTCGACGTCCATCGCGTCGGCCTCCGACAGTCCCCACTGGTGCAGCGCCGAGAGCCGGTCGCTGCGCATGCACTGCTGCGGGAGGCGGGCGAGTTCGGCGGCGAGTTCCTCGGCCGCGGCACGAGCCTGCCCGGTAGGCACCACGCGGTTGGCCAACCCGATGGCCAGCGCCTCGTCGGCCTCGACCGCCCGCCCGGTCAGGATCAGGTCCATCGCCCGGCTCTGGCCGATCAGTCGGGGCAGCCGCACCGTGCCTCCGTCGATGAGTGGCACCCCCCAGCGCCGACAGAACACGCCCATCACCGCGTCCTGTTCGACCACCCGCAGATCGCACCACAGCGCCAGCTCCAGTCCCCCGGCCACCGCGTGGCCGCTCACCGCGGCGATCACCGGCTTGGACAACACCATCCGGCTCGGACCCATCGGTCCCGGACCACTGCGATGCACCGCGTTGGCCTCAGGGGTGCCGAAGGCCTTGAGATCAGCTCCGGCACAGAAGGTTCCGTTGTCACCGCAGAGCACAGCCACCGCCGCGTCATCGTCGCGGTCGAACTCGTCGAAGGCGGCGTAAAGAGCGGCCGCCGTCGGCCCGTTGACCGCGTTGCGGGCGTGCGGACGGTTCATGATCACTGTGGTGACCGGGCCGTTCTTCTCGACCCGCACTCCGTGTTCGCTCACCGTGCCTGTCATCGCGCCTCCATGATCTCGTCGTGCCGCCGTGCGGCCAGTTCCGCGGCGAAGTCCTGGTACACCGACCGCAGCGCCGCGCCGGGCCAGCCAGCCGGCAGCAGTTCCGCAGGCAGCACGGGGTCGGTGCGCAGGTGCCGCACGATACCGGCGGCCGCGGCAAAGCGGCCGGGAACGTCTGGGGCCCCCGCCATCTCGGCGAGCAGGTGCTCGCCGGAGGCCACCCAGCCGGGAAGATCCCACAGCGCCGCGGCGAGCCCTGCCGGATCGTCGTCGTGCACCCGCAGCACCCGGGTGTGCGGGCGCACGTCATCCGGCAGCGTGATGTCCAGATTGGCCGGCCGCAACCACAACCCCTCGCGGAGTTCACCGAACCTGCTGTCGTGCAACGCTGTTCGCATCGTAGATCGCGTGCGGGCATCGTTGCCGACGCTGGTCACCGCCACCCCGATCCAGGAACCGTCCCAGGACACGGTGCGCGGGTCGATCGCGTCGTCCTGCCGGCGCTGCCGGGCCAGCAACCGGTCGGACAGCCGATAGCCGTCACGGGAACGCACCAGATCACCCGCGCTGACCATCCTGGTCAACGCCACTCGTACCGTCGGCTCCTTGAGGTCGAAATCGGCTGTCAAACGCAGCAATTCACTCGCGGTCGCCCAGGCAGGATGCGCACCCAGCAGCACGCTCAGCACCACCGAGCGCGCCGTCATCCGCCTCACCGGCTGGAACATTCACACCCCCGACGTCGCGCGCCCGTGGTCGCCGAACGGTTCGTCGCGGCGGCGGACCGCGTCCCGGAATCCGTGCTCGCGGGCCTGGGCCACGAAGGCATGTCCCTCAGGGGTGTGCCGCGCGATGCCGTCGAACACCGTGGAGACCATCGCACTGGTGGCGACACCCTGGTTGATCAGCGCGCTGTTCATCGCGAGCTTCACCATGATCAGCTGGTTCACCGGCATCGCGGCGATCCGCTCGACAAGACGTTCGGTGCGCTCGTCGAGATCCTCGGGCGCGGGCGCCTCCACTGCCAGGCCCCACTCGGCGGCCTGGGCGCCGGTAATGCAATCTCCTGTCAGCAGAAGCCTTTTCGCGCGCTGGTCACCGAGGCGATGCGCCCACAAGCCCGCCGCAGGCACACCCCAGACCCGCGTGGGCGGATAGCCGATCTTCGCGTCCGCGGCGGCGATCACCTGGTCGGCGTGCAGCGCGATGTCGGTTCCGCCGGCCACGCAGTAACCGTGGATCTTCACCACGGTCGGCTTGTCGGCGTGCATCAGGCTGGCGAACCCGCGGACGAACCGGCTCATCATCTGGTAGTCGATCATCGGGTCCCACGGCTGATCCGGAAGGTGATTGATCGCCTGCGTCTTGCCGGACAGCACGGTGTCGCGGTAGGGATTGCCACCGCCGGCCGACGACGAGCCCTCGGCATAGGCCGACAGGTCGAAGCCGGCACAGAATCCTTGTCCGCGGCCCGAGACCAGGATGACGTGGACGTTCGGGTCGAGATCGGCGCGTTCGACCAGCGCCGACAACTCCAGCGGGGTGTCGGCGACGATCGCGTTGCCCTTCTCGGGCCGGTTGAACGTGATGCGGGCGACGCGATCGGTGACCTCATAGGTCATCGTCTTCAAATCGTCGAAGTCCACCGGCCTGATCGCATGTGTCATGCGCGATCCCGCTTCGCTTCTCGCTGGGAAGTCATGCCTTGACCATGGCCCGCTCGAGGATCGGCGACAGATCGAGCCCAGTGGGCATCGTGCCGAACGCGCCGCCCCACTGGCCACCCATCCGGGTGGCCAGGAAAGCCTCGGCGACCGCGGGGTGGCCGTGTCGGACCAGCAGCGCGCCCTGCAGGGCCAACGCGATGTTCTCGGCGACCTGCCGTGCCCGGTACTGGATCGTCACAGGGTCCTCCACATCGCCCAGTGCCTGCCGCAGCGCGGCGACGTGGCTGTCCAGCCGCGGGTCGTGCCCCGCCGTCGCGCCCAGTTCGTCGAACAGCACGTCGATACACTCGGGCCGAGTCATCATGGCGCGCAACGTGTCCAGCGCACTGACATTGCCCGAGCCCTCCCAGATGCCCATCAGCGGCGCTTCGCGGTAAAGCCGCGGCATGCCGGAGTCCTCGACGTAGCCGTTGCCGCCCAGGCACTCCATCGCCTCGGCGGCGTGGGGTGTCGCCCGCTTGCACACCCAGTACTTGGCCGCGGCCAAACCGATTCGGCGCAGCAGTGTCTCGCGCTCGTCGCCGCGGACCGCGTGATCGGTGGCACCGGCCATCCGCATCGCCAGCATCGTCGCCGCCTCGGCCTCCACGGAGAGATCGGCCAGCACGTTGCGCATCAGCGGCTGATCGATCAGGTAGTCGCCGAACGCCGAGCGGTGCTGGGCGTGATGGATGGCGCGCATCAGCCCGGTGCGCATGCTCGTGGCGCTGCCCAGCGTGCAGTCCAACCGCGTGAGGTTCACCATCTCGATGATGGTCGGCACGCCGCGGCCTTCCTCACCGACCAGCCACGCCGTCGCTCCGTCGTACTCGACCTCACTGGAGGCGTTGGCGTGGTTGCCCAGCTTGTCCTTGAGCCGCTGCAGGAACATCCGGTTGCGGGTGCCGTCGGGGAGCACGCGCGGCAGCAGGAAGCAGCTCAACCCCGCAGGCGCCTGCGCGAGCACGAGGAAGATGTCGCACATCGGCGCCGAGGTGAACCACTTGTGCCCGCGCAGGGAGTAGGTGCCGTCGCCGTTCGGGGTGGCCTGGGTGGTGCCGGCGCGGACGTCGGACCCGCCCTGCTTCTCGGTCATCGACATGCCGGCGGTGATACCGGCCTTGGTGGTCGGCACCTTCAGTTCGGGGTCGTAGCTGCGGCTGGTGAGCAGCGGCTCGTAGATCGCCGCCAGCTCGGGGTTGTGCCGCAGCGCGGGCACGACGGCATAGGTCATCGAGATCGGGCAGATGTGACCGGGTTCGGGGGTCCACACCGAGGTCTTGGCGGCGCGCACGACATGGGCGCCCGGCCGGTCGTCGGCCCAGGGGGCGGCGTGCAGTCCGTGGCCGATCGCCACGGTCATCAGCTGGTGGTACGCAGGGTCGAACTCGATCTCGTCGACGCGATGGCCCACCCGATCGTGTGTGTGCAGCACCGGCCGGTTGCGGTCGGCGAGCTCACCCCAGCGCTGCGCCGCAGCGGAGCCACCGAGTGCGCCCAGCTCGTGCACCTCGTCCATGCCCCACTGCCCGCCCTCCCGGATCAGCGCTTCGGCGAGGACGGGTGAGGCGGCGGGGTTGAAATCCGCCAGGGGCGGGACCTGATTGGTGACGACGTGCGTGTCCATGCGCACACTGTTACATCTTTGCGACGGTCACACAAGATCTGTAACAGCCGGACGGCGCCGCCACGCGTCGTAGCGATGCAGCCCGATCATCACCACCGCGGCCAGCGCCCACCCCAGCAGGAGGTCGACCACGTAGTGCTCGGCGCTGTAGACCAGGGTGAACGCCATGACAAGCGGATAAGCCACCAGCAGAGGACGCCAGCGCCGCTGCACCCGGGTCCACAGGAAAGCGGCCAGCGCCGCCGACATCCCGGCGTGCAGCGACGGGATCGCGGCCACCAGATTCACGCTGGCCTGCCCCTGGTCCAGCAGCGCGGTGGCCGAGTGGAGGTTCAGCTTGCCCCACCCCCGGCCGACGATGCGCTCGATCCAATCGTTGGCGCCGTCCTGGGAGAACTGCATCGAGCCGAGCAGTCCGCCGTCGGGCACACCGCGGGCCGGTCGGAACATGCAGCGCGGCCCGGACGGCCCGCCGGTCACGTCACCGGGCGTGCAGCGCGCGGCTGCCCACGGCGGGGCGGCGGGCAACAGCGCGTAGATCAGCAGCGCGATCAGGTTCAGACCGACGAACAGCCGAACGAACGCCTTCCATTCCTGCCGGTCGCGCAGCCACAGCACGGCCGCGATCACATACGGCAGGATGAAGAACGACATGTAGACCGCGCTGATCACCACCTCCCACCACGGCGGAGTAGGCATCTTGAGGCGTTCCTGCAGCCATACCGTGGGCATCGCGCCGTGGAACATCGCACGGTCGGCGTCGGCCTGCCAGTGCCACAGCGTGGGCCGGCCGATCAGCGTGGCCGCCCCCCTGCTCAGGTCGTAGGCGATGAGTACCAGCGCGAACGGCAGCCAGTCGCGGATCACCGCGATCATCCGCCGGCCCTGACCGATGCTGGCCGCGAGCAGTCCGGTGCAGATGTAGACCAGCAGCAGTTCGCGGTTGAACGCCAGACCGTCGGTCACCGTCCGGTACACGACAACGGCGGCCCAGAGTGCGACGGCGATCCACCGCAGGATGCGCAGTCGGCTGGTCCGGCGCCGCGGCGGGGTGTCGGGAGCGGGCGCGACCGCAATCGACGTCTGTTCGATTGCGGACACATGAGCCTTTCGACACGGGAAGGGCAGGGATTCCCGGCGTCAGACTAATTAACCTTGCGGCCAGCTGCCGTTCAACATGCGTTCGGCTACGAAGTTGTGACGGTCTGATGAGGTCGTCAGAGGTTGTCGCGCAGGAACGCGATGTCGTCCTTGCGGCCCTCGTCGGCGGTCTCGCAGATCACCGGCGCGCCGGCTGCGGACACGACCGCGACCAGCAGCTGGGGATCGATCTGCCCGGTGCCGAAGTTCGCGTGGCGGTCCGCACCCGAGCCTGCGGCATCCCGGGAGTCGTTGCAGTGCACCAGGTCGATGCGGCCGGTGATCGCCTTGATGCGCTCGACCGCGTCGACCAGCGCCTCGCCGGCCGCCCAGGCGTGGCAGGTGTCCAAGCAGAAGCCGATGCCCTTGTCGCCGATGTGGTCCCACAGCCGACCGATCGTGTCGAAGTGGCGGGCCATCGCGTGGTCGCCGCCCGCGGTGTTCTCGAGGTAGACGGGCACGTCGGTCTCGAGATAGTCCAGCGCCTTCACCCAGCGCTCGAAGCCGGCGTCCATGTCGTTGTCGTCGGCGTGGCCGCCGTGCACGATCACCGCGGTGGCGCCGACGTCGGCGGCCGCGTCGCAGGTGTCCTGCAGGATCTTGCGCGACGGGATGCGCACGCGATTGTTCGCCGAGGCCACGTTGATCAGGTACGGCGCGTGCACGTAGATGGGTGTGCTCGCGGCCCGCAGCACCGCGGCGTCCTCGCGCGGCTTCGGCTTCTTCCAGCTCTGCGGGTTGCCGAGGAAGAACTGGACGACGTCGGCGCCGTCAGCGGCCGCCGCGGCCAGGGGGTCGTCACCATGAACGTGGGATCCGATCAGCACCCCGCCGAGTCTAGGCGGGCGACGATCAAGCGGTGAGGCACGAGCCGCGTTGAGGAGCCGCCTACAAGGCCAGGCGGGCGACGATCAAGCGGTGAGGCACGAGCCGCGTTGAGGAGCCGCCTACAAGGCCAGGCGGGCGACGATCAAGC
>NZ_JBVAXX010000003.1:0-159673 GCF_055419565.1 Mycobacterium sp. IDUB_5 | reverse complement strand
GCGGTGAGGCACGAGCCGCGTTGAGGAGCCGCCTATAAGGCCAGGCGGGCGACGATCAACTCGAGCACGGGCGCCACCGCGGTGAGGAACACCCCGAAGTGGGTCTGGCCGGCGATCACGTCGAGGGTCACGCTGCGACGAAGTGGGCGGCGGCACAGCGCCGCGACGTCGTCGCGGACATGCGGCACGATCCAGTCCCGCGCTCCCACGTAGTAGGTGGCCGGGCAGGCGATCGACGCGAGGTCGATGTACCGGGTGGGCTGCAGGGACCCTGTGATCGCGGCCGCCACCGCGAGCGGATCGTTGCCACCTTCGAGCATGTCCTGCACCGCGGTGTCGGTGATGCCGAACGCCGTCCAGATGCCGGCCCAGTCGCGGCGGCCCAACAGCTCGGCGAACCGCGTCAGCATCCGGGCGCCCTCCATCTCGTGGGCATGCATCGCATAGGCGCCCACGACCAGGTGTGCCACGCGGTCGGGGTGGCGGCTGGCCAGGGCAGCCGCCAACCAGCCGCCGCGCGAGTACCCCCACACGGTCGCCTGCGAGACCCCTTCGGCGTCGAGGACCGCGACCAGATCCGCCGCCACACCCGACGCCCGGTAGACCTCGGGATTGTGGGGCTTGTCGCTGTCGCCGTGCCCGAGGGGGTCCACGGCGATCACCCGCCACCGCTCGGCCAGCGCATCGACGTAGCCGAGGTCCTTCCACTGACTGGCCGCCAGCAGCGTTCCCGGCACAAGAACCAGAGTCGGGCCGACCCCGGCGACGGTGTAGTGGATGCCGAACCCCCGCGATGTCACCCGCACCCCACGAGTGTGGGGTGTAGCTCGCCGAAATGGGGAAAGGTAAGGGCATGGCGTCGCAGACGGAGTACGACCTGGTGGTCATCGGCTCGGGCCCGGGAGGGCAGAAAGCGGCGGTGGCCGCGTCCAAACTCGGCAAGTCCGTCGCCGTCATCGAGCGGGGCTGGATGCTGGGCGGGGTGTGCGTCAACACGGGCACGATCCCGTCGAAGACGCTGCGTGAGGCCGTCATCTACCTGACCGGCATGAACCAGCGCGAGCTCTACGGGACCAGCTACCGGGTCAAGGACCACATCACCACCGAGGACCTGCATTTGCGGACGTCCCACGTCATCACCCGCGAGATCGACGTGGTCCGCTCGCAGCTGATCCGCAACCGGATCGACCTGTTCACCGGGCACGGTCGCTTCGTCGACCCACACACCGTCATCGTGGAGAACGACAACGACAGCGAACACATCACCGTCACGGCCGAGAACATCGTGATCGCGACCGGCACCAAGCCGGCCCGCCCGGAAGACATCGAGTTCGACGACGAGAAGGTGCTCGATTCCGACGGAATCCTCGGGCTCAAGAAGGTCCCGTTGTCGATGGTGGTGGTCGGCGCCGGCGTCATCGGTATCGAGTACGCCTCGATCTTCGCCGCACTGGGCACCAAGGTGACCGTCATCGAGAAGCGGCCCTCGATGCTGGAGTTCGTCGACTCCGAGATCGTCGAGGCACTCACCTTCCATCTGCGCGACCACGCGGTGACGTTCCGCTTCGGCGAGGAGGTCACCGGGGTGGAGATCGGCGAGGACACCACGCTGACGACGCTGGCGTCGGGCAAGCGGATCGCCGCCGACACCGTCATGTACTCGGCCGGCCGGCAGGGTCTCACCGACGGCCTGGACCTGAAGGCGGCAGGCCTGGAGGCGGACAAGCGGGGACGCCTGCAGGTCGACGACGACTTCCGCACCCCGGTCGACCACATCTTCGCCGTCGGCGATGTCATCGGCTTCCCCGCCCTCGCAGCCACCTCCATGGACCAGGGGCGCCTGGCCGCCTACCACGCGTTCGACGAGCCGGCCAACGACATGACCGCCCTGCAGCCCATCGGCATCTACACGATCCCGGAGGTGTCATTCGTCGGTGCGACCGAGGCCGAGCTGACAGAGAAGGCCGTGCCATACGAGTTCGGTGTGGCCCGCTACCGCGAGCTGGCCCGCGGACAGATCGCCGGCGACTCCCACGGCATGCTCAAGCTCCTGGTCTCGACCGAAGACCGAAAGCTGTTGGGAATTCACATCTTCGGCAGCAATGCCACCGAGCTGATCCACATCGGACAGGCCGTGATGGGCTGCGGCGGCACGGTCGACTACCTCGTCGACGCGGTGCTGAACTATCCGACGTTCTCCGAGGCCTACAAGATCGCTGCGCTCGACGTCACCAACAAGCTGCGCGCCGTCGAAGAGTTCCAGAAATAGAAAAGAACCCCCACCCTCTGTCGAGAGTGGGGGTTCTTCTCTGTGCCGACTAGTGGTAGTCGCTACCGGTAATCGCTGTAGCCGTAATCGTCCAGCGGCACCGCGGCACCGGTGGCCTGGCCGAAGTCCGGGCTGTAGTACTGATCCTCGTAGGACGGGATCGTGTACGCCGCAGCGCGGGCCTCTTCGGTCGGCTGAACCTGGATGTTGCGGTACCGGTTGATGCCGGTACCGGCCGGGATCAGCTTGCCGATGATCACGTTCTCCTTCAGACCCTGCAGCTTGTCGCTGCGGCAGTTGATCGCCGCATCGGTCAGCACGCGGGTGGTCTCCTGGAACGACGCCGCCGACAGCCACGAATCCGTGGCCAGCGATGCCTTCGTGATACCCATCAGCACCGGACGCCCCGCCGCGGGCTCGTTGCCCTCGGCGACCACCCGACGGTTCTCCGTCTCGAACTCGCCACGCTCGGTCAGCGAGCCGGGCAGGAACTCCGTCGCACCCGAATCGATGATCGTGACGCGACGCAGCATCTGCCGGACGATGACCTCGATGTGCTTGTCGTGGATCGACACACCCTGAGCGCGGTACACCTCCTGGACCTCCTTGACGAGGTGGATCTGCACCTCGCGGGGACCCTGGACGCGCAGCACCTCGTGCGGGTCGGCCGAGCCTTCCATCAGCTGCTGGCCCACCTCGACGTGGTCGCCGTCGGTCAGCAGACGCTCGGAGCCGTCGTCGTGCTTGAACACCTTCAGACGCTGACGACGCGAGAGCTTGTCGTACACGACCTCTTCGCCCCCGTCGTCGGGAACGATGGTGATCTTGTAGAACTTGTCGCTCTCCTCCAGGCGAATCCGCCCGGTGACGTCGGCGATCGGAGCGCGGTTGCGGGGCACACGTGCCTCGAACAGCTCCTGCACGCGGGGCAGACCACCGACGATGTCCTGACCGCCGGTGACACCACCCTGGTGGAAGGTACGCATCGTCAGCTGCGTGCCGGGCTCACCGATGGACTGCGCGGCCACGATGCCGACGGCCTCGCCGATGTCGACCAGCTTGCCGGTCGCCATCGAACGCCCGTAGCACATCGCGCACACGCCGGTGCCTGTCGTGCAGGTCAGCACCGACCGCACCTTGACCTCGGTGATGCCCGCGGCCAGCAGTGCGTCGATCGCCGGATCACCCAGGTCGTGTCCACGCTCGACCACGACGTTGCCGTCAGCGTCGACCGCGTCGGTCGCCAGGGTGCGGGCATAGGCCGACGTCTCGATGTGCTGATCGCGCACCATGGTGCCGTCGTCCTGACGCTCGGCCAGCGTGACGTTGATGCCACGCTCGGTCGCGCAGTCGTTCTCCCGGACGATGACGTCCTGCGACACGTCGACCAGACGACGGGTCAGGTACCCCGAGTCGGCGGTACGCAGCGCGGTGTCGGCCAGACCCTTACGGGCACCGTGGGTGTTGATGAAGTACTCCAGCACCGTCAGGCCCTCGCGGAACGAGGACTTGATCGGACGCGGGATGAACTCACCCTTCGGGTTCGTCACCAGGCCCTTCATGCCGGCCAGGGTGCGGGTCTGGGTGAGGTTGCCCGTCGCGCCGGACTTCACGATCGTGATGATCGGGTTGTCCTCGGGGTAGTACTCCTCCAGCGCCTTACCGACCTCTTCGGTCGCGTCCTGCCAGATCTTGACCAGGGCCTCGTTGCGCTCGTCGTGGTTGAGCGCACCGCGCTGGTACTTCTTCTCGATCCCGTCGGCTTCCTTCTCGTACCGGTCGAGGATCTCCTGCTTCTGCGGCGGCACCAGCACGTCGGCCATCGAGACCGTCACCCCGGAACGCGTCGCCCAGTGGAAGCCGGCGTCCTTGAGCTTGTCGACGGTCTGCGCGACGACGATCATCGGGTAGCGCTCGGCAAGGTCGTTGATGATCCGGGCCTGCACCTTTTTGTGCATCTGCTCGTTCACGAACGGATAGCCCTTGGGCAGCAACTCGTTGAACAGCACGCGACCCAGCGTCGTGTCGGCGGTCCAGGCGTCGCCCGGGGTCCAGCCGTTCTCGAACAGTTGCGCCTCGAGATCGGCCGGCGGACGTTGCTGCGTCAACCGGACGCGGATCTTCGCGCGCACCGACAGCGCGCCACGGTCGAGGGCCATGATGGCCTCGGCCGGGCTGCTGTACACACCGGACTCCGGCTGATCCTTGGCGGCCGGCGTGTACTCGCCGGTGTCGCCCTTGATCTCGGTGGTCAGGAAGTACAGGCCGGTCACCATGTCCAGACGCGGCATGGCCAGCGGGCGGCCCGACGCGGGAGACAGGATGTTGTTCGACGACAGCATCAGGATGCGGGCCTCGGCCTGCGCCTCCGCACTCAGCGGGAGGTGCACGGCCATCTGGTCACCGTCGAAGTCGGCGTTGAACGCCTCACAGACCAGCGGGTGCAGCTGGATGGCCTTGCCCTCCACCAGCTGCGGCTCGAAGGCCTGGATGCCCAGGCGGTGCAGCGTGGGCGCACGGTTGAGCAACACGGGGTGCTCGCCGATGACCTCTTCGAGGACGTCCCACACCTGCGGACGCTGACGCTCCACCATGCGCTTGGCGCTCTTGATGTTCTGCGCGTGGTTCAGGTCGACCAGACGCTTCATCACGAACGGCTTGAACAGCTCGAGAGCCATCAGCTTCGGCAGACCGCACTGGTGCAGCTTGAGCTGCGGGCCGACCACGATGACCGAACGGCCCGAGTAGTCGACGCGCTTGCCGAGCAGGTTCTGACGGAACCGACCCTGCTTGCCCTTGAGCAGATCCGACAGCGACTTGAGCGGGCGGTTGCCCGGGCCGGTGACGGGACGGCCGCGACGGCCGTTGTCGAACAGCGCGTCGACGGACTCCTGCAGCATCCGCTTCTCGTTGTTGACGATGATCTCGGGGGCACCGAGGTCGATCAGTCTCTTGAGACGGTTGTTGCGGTTGATCACACGGCGGTACAGGTCGTTGAGATCCGACGTGGCGAACCGGCCACCGTCGAGCTGCACCATCGGGCGCAGCTCCGGCGGGATCACCGGGACCGCGTCGAGGACCATGCCCATCGGCGAGTTCCGATTGGTCTGGAACGCCGCGACGACCTTCAGTCGCTTGAGCGCACGCAGCTTCTTCTGGCCCTTGCCGTTCTTGATGGTGTCGCGCAGCGACTCGGCCTCGGCGTCGATGTCGAAGGTCTCGATGAGCTTCTTGATCGACTCGGCGCCCATGGCGCCTTCGAAGTACTCGCCGTAGCGGTCCTGCAGCTCGCGGTAGAGCAGCTCGTCGACGATCAGCTGCTTGGGAGCCAGCTTGGTGAACGTCGTCCAGATCTCCTCGAGCCGGTCCAGCTCACGCTGGGCCCGGTCGCGCAGCTGACGCATCTCGCGCTCGCCACCGTCGCGGACCTTGCGCTTGACGTCGGACTTGGCGCCCTCGTCTTCGAGCTCCTTCATGTCGGCTTCGAGCTTCTGCGCCCGGGCCTCGAGGTCGGCGTCGCGCTGATCCTCGAGAGCCTTGCGCTCGACGGCCATCTCGGCCTCGAGCGTCGACAGCTCGTTGTGCCGCATCTCGTCGTCGACAGCGGTGATCACGTAGGCCGCGAAGTAGATGATCTTCTCGAGATCCTTCGGGGCCAGGTCGAGCAGGTAGCCCAACCGCGACGGCACACCCTTGAAGTACCAGATGTGCGTGACGGGAGCGGCCAGCTCGATGTGACCCATCCGCTCACGACGCACCTTGGCGCGAGTGACCTCGACGCCGCAGCGCTCGCAGATGATGCCCTTGAAGCGGACGCGCTTGTACTTGCCGCAGTAGCACTCCCAGTCGCGAGTCGGTCCGAAGATCTTCTCGCAGAACAGGCCGTCCTTCTCGGGCTTGAGCGTGCGGTAGTTGATGGTCTCCGGCTTCTTGACCTCGCCGAAGGACCAGTTACGGATGTCGTCCGCGGTCGCGAGACCGATGCGGAGTTCATCGAAGAAGTTGACGTCTAACACGTAACTCCCTTTCCCCTTTCGGGACTAGAAAAATTCACAAGGCCAGATCTACGCAAGGTCTTCCACAGAGGCGGATTCGTTGCGGGACAGGTTGATTCCGAGGTTGGCAGCAGCACGCTCCAGGTCCTCGTCGTCGCCGTCTCGCATTTCGATCGCCGCGCCGTCCGAAGACAGCACCTCAACGTTCAAGCAGAGCGACTGCAGCTCCTTGAGAAGCACCTTGAACGACTCCGGAATGCCCGGCTCGGGGATGTTCTCGCCCTTGACGATGGCCTCGTAGACCTTGACGCGACCGACCGTGTCGTCGGACTTGATCGTCAAGAGCTCCTGCAGCGTGTAGGCAGCGCCGTAGGCCTGCATGGCCCAGCACTCCATCTCACCGAATCGCTGACCACCGAATTGCGCCTTACCACCCAGCGGCTGCTGCGTGATCATCGAGTACGGACCGGTGGAGCGGGCGTGGATCTTGTCGTCGACGAGGTGGTGCAGCTTCAGGATGTACATGTAGCCGACCGTCACCGGGTACGGGAACGGTTCGCCACTGCGACCATCGAACAACTGTGACTTGCCCTCGGCGTTGACCATCACGTCACCGTCGCGGTTCGGCAGCGTCGAGCCCAGCAGGCCCTCCAGCTCGCCCTCGCGGGCACCGTCGAACACCGGGGTGGCCACGATGGAATCGGCCGGGGCCGACTGCATGCCCTCGGGCAGATTGGCCGCCCACTCCGGGCTTCCCTCGATGTTCCAGCCGGCCTTGGCCACCCACCCGAGGTGGGTTTCCAGAATCTGGCCGATGTTCATACGACGCGGCACACCGTGGGTGTTCAGGATGATGTCCACCGGGGTGCCGTCCGGCATGAACGGCATGTCCTCGACGGGCAGGATCTTGCCGATGACGCCCTTGTTGCCGTGGCGTCCGGCGAGCTTGTCGCCGTCGGAGATCTTGCGCTTCTGGGCCACGTAGACGCGGACCAGCTCGTTGACACCGGCCGGCAGCTCGTCGTCGTCCTCACGGGAGAAGACGCGGATGCCGATGACCTTGCCGGACTCACCGTGGGGCACCTTGAGCGACGTGTCGCGAACCTCGCGGGCCTTCTCGCCGAAGATGGCGCGCAGCAGGCGCTCCTCGGGAGTCAGCTCGGTCTCGCCCTTCGGCGTGACCTTGCCGACGAGGATGTCGCCGTCGCGGACCTCGGCGCCGATGCGGATGATGCCGCGCTCGTCGAGATCGGCCAGCACCTCATCGGAGACGTTCGGGATGTCCCGGGTGATCTCCTCGGCGCCCAGCTTGGTGTCGCGGGCATCGATCTCGTGCTCCTCGATGTGGATCGAGGTCAGCACGTCCTCTTCGACCAGACGGTTGGAGAGGATGATCGCGTCCTCGTAGTTGTGCCCTTCCCACGGCATGACGGCGACGAGCAGGTTCTTGCCCAGTGCCATCTCACCGTTCTCGGTGCACGGACCGTCGGCGAGGACCTGACCTGCCTCGACACGCTGCCCGGCGTCCACGATCGGGCGCTGGTTGGCGCACGTGCCGTGGTTGGAACGGGCGAACTTGCGCATCCGGTAGGTGTGCCGGGAACCGTCGTCGGCCATCACGGTGATGTAGTCGGCCGACACCTCTTCGATGACGCCCGCCTTCTCGGCGACGATGACGTCACCGGCGTCGATGGCGGCGCGCAGCTCCATACCGGTGCCGACCAGCGGGGCCTCGCTGCGGACCAGCGGAACGGCCTGGCGCTGCATGTTGGCACCCATCAGGGCACGGTTGGCGTCGTCGTGCTCGAGGAACGGGATCATCGCCGTCGCGACCGACACCATCTGGCGCGGCGAGACGTCCATGTAGTCGACCTCGGCCGCCGAGACGAACTCGACCTCGCCGCCCTTGCGTCGGACCAGGATTCGCTCCTCTTCGAAGCGTCCGTCACCGTCGAGCGGCGAGTTGGCCTGCGCCACGACGTGGCGGTCCTCCTCGTCGGCGGTCAGGTAATCGATCTGGTCGGTGACCCGGCCGTCGATGACCTTGCGGTAGGGCGTCTCGATGAAGCCGAACGGGTTGACCCGCGCGTACACCGACAGCGAACCGATCAGGCCGATGTTCGGGCCTTCCGGGGTCTCGATCGGGCACATGCGGCCGTAGTGGCTGGAGTGCACGTCGCGGACCTCGAGGCCGGCGCGCTCACGGGACAGACCGCCGGGGCCCAGCGCCGACAGGCGGCGCTTGTGGGTCAGACCCGACAGCGGGTTGTTCTGGTCCATGAACTGGCTCAGCTGGCTGGTGCCGAAGAACTCCTTGATCGCCGCCACGACGGGACGGATGTTGATCAGGGTCTGCGGCGTGATCGCCTCGACGTCCTGAGTCGTCATGCGCTCACGCACGACGCGCTCCATACGCGACAGGCCGACCCGGATCTGGTTCTGGATCAGCTCGCCGACGGTACGCAGACGACGGTTGCCGAAGTGGTCGATGTCGTCCACCTCGACCGGCACCTCGACACCGCCGGGCACCGTCATCGTGGTCTGGCCGTCGTGCAGACGGACCAGGTACTCGATGGTCGCGACGACGTCCTCTTCGGTCAGCGTCGAGCTGGTGATCGGCTTGCCTGCGTTGAGGCCCAGCTTCTTGTTGACCTTGTAGCGGCCCACGCGGGCCAGGTCGTAGCGCTTCTCCTTGAAGAACAGGTTCTCCAGCAGGGTCTGCGCGGACTCCTTGGTCGGGGGCTCGCCCGGCCGCAGCTTCCGGTAGATGTCGAGCAGCGCCTCGTCGGTGCCGGCGGTGTTGTCCTTCTCCAGCGTGCCCATCATGATCTCGGAGAAGCCGAAACGCTCGGTGATCTGCTCGTTGGTCCAGCCCAGCGCCTTCAGCAGCACGGTGACCGGCTGGCGGCGCTTGCGGTCGATGCGCACACCGACGGTGTCGCGCTTGTCGACGTCGAACTCCAGCCACGCGCCGCGGCCGGGGATCACCTTGACGCTGTGCAGCGTCTTCTCGGTGGACTTGTCGATCGTCTCGTCGAAGTACACGCCCGGCGAGCGGACCAGCTGGCTCACCACGACACGCTCGGTGCCGTTGATGATGAAGGTGCCCTTCTCCGTCATCATCGGGAAGTCACCCATGAACACCGTCTGGCTCTTGATCTCGCCGGTGTTGTTGTTGATGAACTCGGCCGTGACGAACAGCGGAGCCGCGTACGTCATGTCCTTGTCTTTGCACTCGTCGACGGGTGCCTTGACCTCGTCGAAGCGTGGGTCGGAGAAGGACAGCGACATCGAACCCGAGAAGTCCTCGATCGGGGACAGCTCCTCGAGAACCTCCTGCAGACCACCCTTGGGGTCCACATCGCCGCGGTCGACGGCACGCTGGAACCAGTCCTGCGCGCCGATCAGCCACTCGAACGATTCGGTTTGGACGTCGAGCAGCCCGGGAACCTCGAGAGGCTCGCGGAGTTTCGCGAAGGAAATTCTGTTTGGTGCTCCGGGAACGGAGTTGTTGGTTACTGACTCGATCTGGCGGGACCCTGCCAAGATGCATCCTTCCAGCACCTCATGCGACCGTGGAGACCGGAGGAGACCGGACCATCGTGCCGCGATTCTGCGTCGGTTCGGCTGGCTCCACGAGCCGCCTCCGGCGCACGGCACGCGTCGAGATCGCTGAGCAGAACTCAGGCTTCGACTACGTGGGCGGTGCGGATGAGGTGGGCAGGATGCAGCCAGCGCAACGTCCAACGATAGCGCAGGACGGGCTATTCCTCAACATCCAGGCACAGATCGCATGCTGTGAAGGCTTGGTCGCTGGCTGGCGTCCTCATCCCGTGCAAACATGCTGGCCAATAGATTGGCCCGGTTTCGCTGTTCCGTCAAGAGACAACGCGGTGTTTGGGAGTAATTGGAACATCAGATCGTCACGGTGCGCACGCGCCGGGGCGACGACGAGGTCAACTGATCCCACCACCAGCCGGTGACGACGCTCCACGCCGAGGCGTCGCTGTCGTAGAGCCGGTCGGTGTGGGTGCCGTCGAGCATGTCGTTGATCCAGCCCGCGGCGAGCACCTTGTTCGCCATCACGTCCAGCGGCGACGAGTGCCCCATCGCCAGGTAGGCGAAGTACTGCACGATCGGCGCGGTGGTCTGCATACCGTCGGCGTGCGACCCGTCCCGGAACGTGACGCCGGTGAACATGCCGGGCCGGACGGCGCTGAGCTTGCGGTTCGTGTCGCCGTACCAGTTCCAGGAGCTGGGCCCGGCCGCGATGTTGTACACGGGGATCGATGTCGGGATCGCGGCGATGTCCTGGCTCATGTAGCTGAGCGTGCCGACCCCGTCGAACATGATCAGTCCGGCCAGATCGTCGGCGTTGCCGGTCTGGACCATGTATCTCCCGACCATCGCCACCAGGCCGCCACCTGCCGAGTGCCCGGCCAGCACGACCCGGTCGGGCAGCACCCCGTCGTACCCGGCGGCGTGTGCGCTGGCCGTCAGCGCCGCGCGGTCACCGGCGAACAGGGCCGCGATCGCTCGACCGGTGCTCGGCCATTCGAGCGGGTAGTTCTCGACGTCGAATGGATTCCACGTCAGCGACGGCACCACGACGATGCTGTCGGTCTTCTCGGCCAGATATGCCGCGGTCGCACTGTAGAACGATGCGTTGGCCAGGAAGCCGTGCTGCAGGTAGATCAACCCGGCGGGGGTGTCGGTGTCGGGGAAGTACCAGTCGGCGGGGACGTCCTTGTGGCCGCCGATGGTCAGCGTCGACGATTCGACCCGGACAGTGCTGCCGAACGGCGCGCGGACCGGGCCGGCAAAGAACTGCATGGTGTCGGTGTAGAAGTCGTAGAACTTCTTGCCGATGGTGTTGAGGACGTCGAGCAGGGTCGTCGTCTGCGCCGGCGGCGCGTCGGCGGCAGCCAGGCGCATGACCATGGCCCCGTCCGGCGCGCCCAGATCGGTCTCTATGCCGGTGGCGAACATGCTCGGACGCACGAGACGCCGGGGCTGCGCGACGGTTTCGGACGACGATGGTTCGGACGACGATGTCTCGACGACGGGCGTCACGGTGGGTTCATCGGACGGTTCGGCCTCGTCGGTAGCACCGGCGTCCTCGGATGCGACGGATTCCGTGTCGGGCTCCGGCGCACGGTGTCTACCGCCGCCGAACAGGTCCCGCAAGGGTGTGCGCACCGGCTTGTCGATCGCGGACTCCTCGGGGGCCGCTGTGTCCGGTGGGGTCACCTCGGGTTGCGACACGTCGGGCTCGGGCTTGTCCGACCCGGGCTCGCCCTGGTCTGGCTTCTCCGGTTCTGGCTTGTACGATTCCGTCCGGTGCGGCTTCACCCCGAATGTACGGTCCCGTTTCGTCACCGGCTTCGAAGTCACCGTCTTCGAAGTCACCGTCTTGGCCTGCGACGCTTCATCCCCGCCGCCGGCATTCGACGACGCCTGGGTGCCCGTGCCCGACGACGATGCATCGTCGGCTGCCGCGACACCCGCGCTCGTCAGCATCGCAGCTGACATTCCCCCCGCTAAAACGCCTGCCCCAACCCAGACCCGATAGCGGTCGACCATTATTCTCCTGTGTCAGAAAGCGCTGAGAAACCGCGTTTCTGTGCCCTAAGTGCGATTTTCCGCACGGCAACGCGATTCTGGCAAACTGTATAACCACCGCGGCGGAGCCGCAAGACAACGATCGATGAAAACTTGACGGGCGCCAAGAGACGGCGCCGAACAGGCCTGATTCAGAGCGCGCGACAGCGACTCACGCCAGGTTGAGGGGGCGCCCGCAGAGCGGGCGGGACATCAGCGGTTCTCGCCGCCGACGGGGATCCGACCGGTGGGTGCGTCGTCCTCGTCACGGCGCGAGGACGACTCCGCGTCGTAATCGCGGGCCGAGTTGTTGTTCGAGCCGTCCAGGTCGGCGCGGATGGCTTCCTGGGCGGCCGGAGGCAGGGTGTGCATGATCTCGCGCACCCGGGCCTGGCGACGGCCCACAGCCTTGCGCTCGGGCATGCCAGGGGTCGCCATCACCTGCGGCGGAACGCCCTCGATCTCCTCGGTGCCACCGTCATGGTGACCCGCGTCGACCATGGCCTGCTCCTCGGCCATCGTCGACTCGTCCTTCTCCTCCGACATACCGATCGGGCCGATCCGTCGACCGTTGAGGAACTGCTTGACCACCGGCTCATCGCTGGTCAGCAGCACTTCGCGGGGACCGAACATCACCAGGTGCTTGCGGAACAGCATGCCCATGTTGTCGGGCACCGTGCGGGCGATGTTGATGTTGTGCGTGACGATCAGGATCGTGCAGTCGATCTGGGCGTTGATGTCGATCAGCAACTGCGACAGGTACGCCGTACGCACCGGATCCAGACCAGAGTCCGGCTCGTCGCACAGGATGATCTGTGGGTCCAGCACCAGCGAGCGGGCCAGGCCGGCGCGCTTGCGCATACCGCCGGAGATCTCGCCCGGGAACTTGTCCTCGTCACCGCCCAGACCCACCAGGTCCAGCTTCTCCATCACGATCTGACGGATCTCGGATTCCTTCTTCTTCGTGTGCTCACGAAGCGGGAACGCCGTGTTGTCGTACAGGCTCATCGATCCGAACAGCGCGCCGTCCTGGAACATGACACCGAACAGCGTGCGGATCTCGTAGAGCTCCTTGGCCGAGCACTCGATGATGTTCGTGCCGTCGACGATGATCTTGCCGCGCTCCGGGCGCAGCAGACCGATCAGCGACTTCAGGAACACCGACTTACCGGTACCCGACGGGCCCAGCAGAACGCTCACCTCGCCGGCGGGCAGATCGAACGTGACGTCTTCCCAGATTCGCTGTGAGCCGAAGGACTTCGTCAACCCCTCGACCTGGATACCAATACCCACGCGAATTCCTCTCGCCAATCCAGCATCTGCTCGCCACGGATCCCCGCTTGTGGCTTGAGTCACCATAACCTACCGGTCACACGGCCGGGGCCGGACCGGGCCCGAACGTAGCGCGGGGCTGGTCTGTTTGCCAGACCAGCCCCACGACTGACGTCACCGTCAGAACGACGGCTCCGGAATACCTCTTACTACTTGACCGACACCGATGCGCCGGCGGCCTCGAGCTTGGCCTTGGCGTCCTCGGCGGCCTCCTTGGTGACCTTCTCGAGCAGCGGCTTGGGGGCGCTGTCGACCAGATCCTTGGCTTCCTTGAGGCCCAGGCCGGACACGATCTCGCGGACGACCTTGATGACGCCGATCTTCTTCTCGCCGGCACCTTCGAGGATGACGTCGAATTCCGACTGCTCCTCGGCGGCCTCGGCGGGGGCACCACCGGCGGGGCCGGCAGCGGCGACGGCGACCGGCGCCGCAGCGGTGACCTCGAAGGTCTCCTCGAACGCCTTCACGAACTCGCTCAGCTCGAGCAGGGTGAGCTCCTTGAACGCGTCGAGCAGCTCTTCAGTGGACAGCTTGGCCATGATGGTCCTTCCTTCGTTACTTCTTGATGTCAGTGGTGTGTGCCGAGCAGCCGTCAGGCCGCTTCCTCGGCGGCCTTCTTTTCCTGCAGTGCGGCAGCCAAACGTGCGACCTGCGACGCCGGAGCGTTGAACAGACCGGCAGCCTTGGTCAGATTGCCCTTCATCGCGCCGGCCAGCTTGGCCAGCAGCACCTCGCGCGACTCGAGGTCCGCGATGCGGTTGACCTCGTCGACGGACAGCGCGCGGCCGTCCATGTAGCCGCCCTTGATGACCAGCGCCTTGTTGTCCTTGGCGAAGGTCTTGATCGCTTTGGCGGCGTCGACGGCCTCTCCCTTGACGAACGCGATCGCGGTGGGACCGGCGAACAGTTCGTCGAGGCCTTCGATGCCTGCCTCTGCCGCCGCACGCTTGACCAAGGTGTTCTTGGCAACGGTGTAGGTGGCGGAGTCGCCGAGCGAACGGCGCAGCTGCGCGAGGTTGGCGACCGTCAGTCCGCGGTATTCGGTGACGAGCGTCGCCGTCGCCTCCTTGAACTGTTCGGCGATGTCGGCGACCGCGGTGGCCTTTTCAGCCTTGGCCATGCATGCCTCCTCGTGGTGGGTGTACGGATGTCCCGTCGAGGAGCGCCGGCCGGACGCAGGAGAGAAGGTCTTGTGACGTCGTGAAACGACGAACGCCCCGACGCAGACAGGTCGGGGCGCACACATGTGAGGTACGTGCCTCGTCCTCCTGCGTGGGCCGCCGGGTGAAACCCGGACCTTCAACCATGTGACTGGTGACCGACGGTCTTCGGTGGAACCCGGCAAGAATAGCCTGCTGCGCCCCGATCAGCCAAAACGGCCGAGAGCGGCGGCGCCGATCAGCCCGGCGTCACCTCCCAGGTGGGCCGGCACCACCTCCAGGCCGCGGAGAAAACTCAACCCCGCGTACCGGTGCAGCGCCGCCCGCAGCGGGTCGAACAGCAGCTCCCCGGCGCGGGCCACACCGCCGCCGATGACCACGCGATCCAGGTCGCACACGGCGCCGACAGAGGCGATCATCCGGGCCAGCGCGTCGGCACCGCGACCGAATGCCTGCACGGCTACCGGGTCACCCCGCCGCGCGTCCTCGGCCAGCTCCTTCGCGCCGGCCTCAGGTGGGGCCTGCCATCCGCGCTCGCGCGCCCACCGCGCCAGCCACGGGCCGGCTGCGACTGTCTCGACGCAGCCGTGCCCACCGCATGTGCACGGAGCGCCGTCCGGTTCCACCACCACGTGACCGACGTGGCCGGCGTTGCCGGTCCGTCCGTGACACGGCGCGCCGTCGAGAACGAGGCCGCCGCCGACGCCGGTCGAGACGACCATGCCGAGCAGGAATCGGGCTCCCACGGCCGCTCCTCGCCACTGCTCCCCCAGCGCCATGCACAATCCGTCACCGCCGAGACGCACGGTCGCGCCCGTGCGCTGCGCCACCCGCGCAACGATCGGAAAGCGTTGCCAGGCAACGATGTTGATAGGACTGACGGTGCCAGCCGGGACGTCGATCGGTCCGGCGGACGCAATGCCGACGGCGTCCACATCGCCACCGGCGGCGGCCAGGGCATCGACGAGCAGGGCGTCTGCGACGGCCCAGACCGCCTCGGCGTCGGCGCGCGGGGTCGGCAGTTCCGCGCGGTATCGCAGCGCACCGGAGTCGTCGACCAGTCCGACCGCGAGCTTCGTGCCGCCGACGTCGAGGGCGAGCGTGACCATCAGGTCGTCCTTTCTTCAGTGCGTGGCCCGGCGCAACCGCTCGCCGACCGCGGCCACAGCCTCGGCCACCTCGGGCGACCCGAGGACCTCGAACTCGGCGTCGACCATCGCGAGGTAGGGAACCATCTGCCGGGGATCGTCGGCACCTGCGGTGACGATGGTGGCGTCGGGGCCGTCGGCTTCGACGTTCACCGAGCCGGGCGGGAAGCACGGGGCGACGGTGTCGACGGGTGCGTGGTAGCGGACCCGGGCCACGTACCGGTAGGGCGATGTGCTGATGGATCGGCGCACGTAGGCGGCCGCGTCGGGGGCGTCGCGTGCGGTGAACGTGGTGCCGACGGCCGCGACGTCGGACATGCGGTCCAGCCGCAGGCTTCGCCAGTCTTCCCGGTCACGGTCGTAGGCGAGCAGGTACCAGCGGCGTCCCGTGGTCACCAGCTGGTAGGGCTCCAGGCGGCGTCGCGTCGCGGTGCCGCCGCGGTCCACGTAGCCGGCGGTGACGTGCTCGCGGTCCCGGCTGGCCCGCGCGAGTGTCATCAGGACGTCGGGTTCGACGACGGATTCGGGTGCGCCCGACGTCAGCGTGACCGTGGCCTCGTGGACCGCGGAGACCTGGGAACGCAACCGCCGCGGCATCACCTGGTCGAGCTTGCTGAGCGCCCGCAGTGCCGACTCGCCGACCCCGGCGACGCTGCCGCCGGCCGCGAGCCGCAGGCAGACCGCCATCGCGACCGCCTCGTCCGGGTCCAGCAGCAGCGGCGGCAGCGCGGCGCCGGCGCCCAGTTGGTATCCGCCACCGTGTCCCCTGCTGGCGGCGACGGGATAGCCGAGCTCGCGCAGCCGTTCGATGTCGCGGCGAACGCTGCGGGTGGTGACGTTAAGCCGGGCGGCCAGCTCCTCCCCCGACCACACCCGTCGTGACTGCAGTAGGCCGAGGAGCTGCAGAACGCGGCTGGTCGTCTCGGACATCTCGTCAGCGTGCCAGATTCTGCGGACCGAAACTGTCCTATGAGGCGGGCGCTAACGTAGTCACGTGGCTACAGACAGCAGCACGCAGAGGGAGGCCGGTGCGCGCATCCGGCCCGTCCTGCTCTCCCATGCCGCGGATCTGTTCGCCGAGCGCGGACCGGCGGCCACGAGCCTGCGCGACATCGCCGAGCGCTCGAACATCAACGCTGGACTCATTTTTCGCCATATCGGCAATAAGGACGCCGTGGTGGCGGCGACGTTGGATCATCTCGCCGAGGAGCTGGACGCGGCTCGCTCGACGGCGGCGGGTCCGCACGATGTCGAAGCTCTGGCCCAGCGCAACTGGACGGTGATCGCCAGGGCGTTGCTCGATGGTTTCGACGTCGGGCGGATGCAGCACCGGTTCCCGAATGTGGAGCAATTGATCGCTGTCGCCCGGGATCGTCTCGGAGATGACCAGGCTGCACGGGTGGCCACCGCCGATGCACTCGCGCTGCAGCTGGGATGGCGCCTGTTCGGACCGTTCTTGAAAGTGGCGACGGGCCTGGAGGACGGGCCGCCCGCCACCGTCCCGAACGCCGGCCCGCTGGCCGACCAGCTCGCCGACCCCCGGGGACTTCAGCGTGAGCGCAGCAGCGACACGGAGAGCCAGCCCGCCGATACGAGGAAGTAGAGCGCGCCGAAGGCGGCATAGGGCGCGATGTCGGCGACGCTCGGAACACTCTGGCCGCCCGCTTTGACGAGGAACATGACGCCCGCGGCCGCGGATTGCACGCCGCTGATCACCAGAAACCATCGCCCCCCGACCCCCGTGCCGCGGCGCACGGTGGTGGCGACGAGCAGCAGGCCGGACAGGACCGCCCACACGCCGAACACGGCCAGAACGGCGTTCATGCCCAGGGTGAGCGCCCCGCCGACAGCCGCCGTGGTCACGACGCTGACGAGGACATTGACCAGGTGGGTGGGGTTGCGCCGGAGACCGCCCGCGCGCCGGGCGTCGGCGATGTTGGCGAGCGCATCCCAGGCCGGATAACCGACCAGCAGGACGCCGGACAGAACGGGCGACATCGGGCCGACGGCCAGGGCTGTGGCCACCCACGCCAGCGATACGGCGCCGCGCACCGCGTAGTACCCCCGCAGCCACGAAGCTGTATCCGCGGTGCGGCGTGCGTCGAGCGTCGTTCCGGTCATGATTTCTCCTCAGAGTGTAGTCAATCGACTACACAAGTGTAGTCACACGACTACACCCACCGAAACTGTGAGACCGTCTGGTTTCAGGACCGGAACAGTCCTGAATGGGTGCGATGCTGACGCCATGGACGTCACCGACGAACTGATCGACCAACTCGACCTGCACTGGCGGTCGCAGCTGCGGCCGCGGCTGACCGGGCTCACCGACGACGAGTACTACTGGCAACCGGTCCAGGACTGCTGGACGGTGCACCGCGACGGCCGCGTCGACTTCGCCGCCCCGCCTCCGGATCCCGAACCGTTCACCACGATCGCGTGGCGGCTGGCGCACGTGATCGTCGGAGTGCTGGCGATGCGCAGTCACTCGCACTTCGGGGGACCGCCCGCGGACTATGACTCCTGGCCCTACGCCACCGACGCCGCGACCGCGCTCGCCCAACTCGACGACGAGTACGACCGCTGGCTGCGCGGTGTCCGCAGCCTCGACGCCGACGCCCTGGAACGCCCGTGCGGACCGGCCGAAGGCCCGTACGGCGAGCGCCCGATGATCACGCTGGTACTGCACATCAACCGAGAGATGATCCACCACGGTGCCGAAATCGCTTGCATCCGTGATCTTTACGCACACACCAACCTTCGCGCACAAAACAAGGAGAAGTGACAAATGCCCGGACTCCCCCCACCCGCCACCGGCGAACGCCAGAGCCTGATCGAATTCCTCCGGTTCAACCAGAATGCGTTCTTCTCGGTGACCCACGGTCTGACCGACGAACAGGCCCGGGCAACGCCCTCGGCGAGCGCGCTGTCGGTCGGCGGCTTGGTCAAGCATGCCGCCGGCGTGCAGCGCGGCTGGCTCGCACGTGTCCTCGCGGCGCCCGACTTCCCCGCCCCCGACCCGCGGCCCATCGAGGAGCAGATGGCCGAGCACGCCGACCAGCACGTGATGCGCGACGACGAGACGTTGACCGAGCTGCTCGACGACTTGCGCAGCGTCAGCGACGACGTGCTGGCGGCGTTCGCCGAGAAAGACCTCGACACTCCCGTCCCGGTGCCCCATCAGGTGCCGTGGTTCCCCAGCGACGTGGATTTCTGGACCGTGCGCTGGGTGGGATTCCACCTCATCGAGGAGCTGACCCGGCACGCGGGTCACGCCGACATCATCCGCGAAACCTGCGATGGCGCAACGATGTACGAGTTGATGGCCGCCCACGAGGAATGGCCGGAGACCGACTTCATCAAGCGCTGGCGCCCAGCTGGCTGAGCCTCAGCGCAGCACGAGGGCGAGCGCGTGGTCGACGACGGCGTCGAGATCGTCGCCGAGGCGCCCGGCCAGCCACTGCTGCGCCAGCTCGGCCATCGCGCCGGCGTACAGCGCGGCCGCCACCTGCGCGGCCACCGGGTCGGAACCCGGGTGTAGTCGCCACCCCTCCGAGAGCACCGCCTCCCGCAGCAGGTCCTGGGTGGCGGCCCGGCGAGCGGCGAGTACCGGGTTGGCCCGGGCGTCGGTGAACAGCACCCGGCCCCGGCGCGGATCACTGGAGCTGAACTCGAGCACCGCGGCCATCCCGGCGCGGGTGCGGGCAGACAGGGATGCGCCCGCTGTGGTCATCGCGGCGTCGACCGCGGAGGTCAGCCCGACGCTGACCCGGTCGTAGACGGCGCCGAGAAGGGCGTCGACGTCGGCGAAACTCTCGTAGAAGTAGCGCGAGTTCAGGCCGCTCTCCCGGCATACGGACCGCACCGAGAGCGCCTGCTCACCGCCCTCCCCGAAGATGCGGTAGGCGGCGTCGACCAGCAGCTCCCGTCGCTCGGCGCGGCGGTCGACCAGCGGGACGCCCGCCCATCTCGTGGGAGTCGACACCCGATAAGGGTAGGCCGCCGCAGATCTGGTCACAACCGTATCCAGAAGCTAAACTGGGCACACCCGTGACCAGGAGGACCAGATGTTCCTGCCGCACCAGCTGATCGGCCAGGTGCTCGACCGTCGCTTCGACCAGGACGTCCGCCGCCACTTCTTCAAGGGAATGGAGTTCGCGACCCCCGCGGGAGATCCGGGCTGGTTCGGCCCGGACAGCGCCGTGTGGCACGTGCACTCGCACACCCACGCGCTGATCTTCGGGCTGCAGTGCGCCGCGTTCCTCGAGCGTCTCGACCCCTCCATCTATTGGATGGGCGTCCATCACTCCCGACTGGTTCGAGACGACACCCGCGATGACCCGATGCCCCAGATCGATCCCAAGGGCGCACTCACCCGGCTCGGACACTCGGTCGCCTTCTTCATCGGCACGGCCTACGGCTCGACCGAGACCGCCGAGCGCCTGGCCACCACCGTGGCTTCCATGCACCACACGATCAAGGGCACCCGGCCCGACGGTGCGCGTTACGACGCCGACGACCCCGAATGGTTGCGCTGGAACTACGCGACGGTCGCCTGGGGCATCGCCACCGCGCACGAGCTCTACCATCCGAATCCATTGCGCGGCAAGAAGATCGACCGCTACTACGGTGAGTTCGTGCGCGTCGGGCACGCGCTGGGCGGCACCGATCTGCCCACCACGAAAGCCGACACGCTGGACTGCCTGAAGTCCTATCTGCCCAAGCTCGCGGTCACCTACGGCACCGCCATGGCGACCGGGCCGAACCTGCCGCTGCCGCAGGCCGCCCTGAACTGGGCCGTTCGCGACACCATGCCGTCCTGGGCCAAGGGACTGATCCAGCACCGCGACCCCAACATCGTCGAGCGCACCGCCCGGCGCGCTCTCGTGTGGTCCATCATCAACGGCGTCTCCGCCGCCTCCGGCGCGATGCCGGAGTTCACCCAGGCGAAAGCACGGGTGGCCGCGGGCTCACAGACAGAGCAGCCTGTGACCCGGGGCACACACATTTTCGAGCGTGCAGGCTCCTTTGAGACACTGCAGGGATGAGTACAACGCGGAACACACAGCACCGCGAGGTAGCCAAGCTCGATCGGGTGCCCCTGCCGGTCGAGGCAGCGCGCATCGGCGCGACTGGATGGCAGGTGACGCGCACCGGCGCCCGCGTGGTGGCGAAACTGCGCTCCCGCGGTTCGCTGCAGCAGAAGATCGTCAAGCAGATCCCCCAGGCCTTCGCTGACCTGGGCCCCACCTACGTCAAGTTCGGCCAGATCATCGCGTCCAGCCCCGGCGCGTTCGGTGAGCCCCTGAGCCGGGAGTTCCGCAGCCTCCTGGATCGCGTCCCGCCCGCCGACGCCGAAGCGGTGCACAAACTGTTCCGGGAAGAGCTGGGCGACGAGCCGACGAATCTGTTCGCCTCGTTCGACGAGAAGCCGTTCGCCTCCGCGTCGATCGCCCAGGTGCACTACGCGACGCTGCACAGCGGCGAAGAGGTCGTCGTGAAGATCCAGCGGCCGGGCATCCGCCGCCGCGTGGCCGCGGACCTGCAGATCCTCAAGCGGGGTGCCCGCATCGTCGAGATCGCCAAGCTCGGGCAGCGGCTCTCCGCGCAGGACGTCGTGGCCGATTTCGCCGACAACCTGGCCGAGGAGCTGGATTTCCGGCTGGAGGCGCAGTCGATGGACGCCTGGGTGGCCCACATGCACGCCTCCCCGCTCGGCAAGAACATTCGGGTGCCGCAGGTCTACTGGGACCTCACCAGCGAGCGGGTGCTGACCATGGAACGCGTCTCGGGTACTCGCATCGACGACGTGGCCGCGATCCGCGAGAAGGGTTTCGACGGCACCGAGCTGGTCAAGGCGCTGCTGTTCAGCCTGTTCGAGGGCGGGCTCCGGCACGGCCTGTTCCATGGCGATCTCCACGCCGGCAATCTCTCCGTCGACGACGACGGCAGGATCGTGTTCTTCGACTTCGGCATCATGGGCCGCATCGATCCGCGGACCCGGTGGCTGCTGCGCGAGCTGGTGTACGCGCTGCTCGTCAAGAAGGACCACGCTGCGGCCGGCAAGATCGTCGTGCTGATGGGTGCGGTTGGCACGGTCAAGCCCGAGGCCCAGGCGGCCAAGGATCTCGAGAAGTTCGCCACCCCGTTGACGATGACGTCGCTGGGTGACCTCAGCTATGCCGAGATAGGTAAGCAGCTCTCCACGCTCGCCGAGGCTTACGACGTGAAATTGCCCCGCGAGCTGGTGCTCATCGGGAAGCAGTTCCTCTACGTCGAGCGCTACATGAAGCTGCTGGCGCCGAGCTGGCAGATGATGAGCGACCCGGCGCTGACGGGTTACTTCGCGAACTTCATGGTCGAAGTGTCCCGGGAGCATGACCAGGAGCTGGACGCCTGATGCAGGTGCGCAGTGGCACCGCGCCGTCCGGCGAGATCGACATCCACTACGAGGACATGGGCGACCCGGGCGACCCGGCGGTCCTGCTGATCATGGGGCTGGGTGCGCAGATGATCTTCTGGCGCACCGAGTTCTGCGAGAAGTTGGTCAACCAGGGCCTGCGCGTGGTCCGCTTCGACAATCGCGACTGCGGGCTGTCGGGCAAGCTGCGCGGCCAGCGCTCTGGGGCCCCGCTGCCGTTCAGCATGGCGCGCTCGTTCCTCGGCATCGCGAGCCCGGCGCCCTACCGGCTCGAGGACATGGCCGACGACACCGCCGCGCTGGCCGACCATCTGGGCATCGAGCGCGCACACGTCGTCGGGGCGTCGATGGGCGGCATGATCGCGCAGGTGTTCGCCGCGCGCCACGCCGACCGCACCCGGTCGCTGGGCGTGATCTTCTCGAGCAACAACCAGCCGGCGCTCCCGCCGCCCGGGCCGCAGCAACTGCTCGCGATCCTGTCCAAGCCGTCGGGCACGGGGCGCGACGCGATCGTCGACAACGCGGTCAAGGTCAGCAAGATCATCGGCAGCCCGGGATACCCCCGGTCCGACGATGCGCTGCGCGCCGAGGCCATCGAGGGCTTCGACCGCTCCTATTGCCCGGCGGGGATCGGCAGACAGTTCTCGGCGATCCTGGGCAGCGGCAGCCTGCGCCACTACAACCGCGCGACCACCGCACCCACGGTCGTGATCCACGGCACCGCCGACAAGTTGATGCGCCCGTCGGGCGGCCGCGCGATCGCCCGCGCGATCCCCGACGCCCGACTGGTCCTGCTCGACGGCATGGGCCATGAGCTGCCCGAACCCCTGTGGGACGACATCGTCGGGGAGCTGAAGACGACGTTCGCGCAGGCGCGCTGATAAGACGCTGAAGCTCCGGGCACGTCAATTCGGGCGATTCGGGACCTGCCGGGGAGACCACGTAACATGCCTGACGGACATGCGTGACCGCCGTTTCAGGAGATCCTCTTCGGGCAGCATGCCCAGGAAGCCACGCTCATGGCCTCGAATAAGAAAAACCTGACTCCCCACTTCGACGACGTCCAGGCGCACTACGACCTGTCCGACGAGTTCTTCCGCCTGTTCCTCGACCCGTCGCAGATGTACAGCTGCGCGTACTTCGAGCGCGAGGACATGACGCTGGAAGAGGCGCAGCGCGCCAAGGTCGATCTGGCGCTCGGCAAGCTCGGTCTCGAGCCCGGCATGACGCTGCTCGACGTCGGCTGCGGCTGGGGTTACACGATGATGCGCGCGATCGAGCTCTACGACGTGAACGTCATCGGCCTGACGCTCAGCGAGAACCAGAAGGCACACGTGGAGCGCACGTTCGCCGCGTCGCAGAGCCCCCGCACCAAGGAGATCCGCCTCGAGGGCTGGGAGAGCTTCGACCAGCCGGTGGACCGCATCGTCTCCATCGGGGCGTTCGAGCACTTCGGCAAGGACCGCTGGGACGACTTCTTCACCACCGCCTACAAGGTGCTGCCCGACGACGGTGTGATGCTGCTGCACACCATCACCGCGCTGACGATCCCGCAGATGATCGAACGCGGCATTCCGCTGACCTTCTCGGTCGCCCGGTTCATCAAGTTCATCCTCACGGAGATCTTCCCGGGCGGGTACCTGCCGACGATCGAGCTGGTCGGTGAGTATGCCGGCAAGGCGGGCTTCACGTTGACTCGCGAGCAGTCGCTGCAGCCGCACTACGCGCGCACCCTGGACCACTGGGCGGCCGCGTTGGAGGCGCACAAGGACGAGGCGATCGCCGTGCAGTCCGAAGAGGTCTACGACCGCTACATGCACTACCTCACCGGCTGTGCCGATTCGTTCCGCAAGGGCTACACCGACGTCAACCAGTTCACGTTGGTCAAGAAGCCCTGAGCGGATTGGCCCGTGCAGACGCCGACCCGATAGGCTGATCGCCCAAGAGAGCGTGTTTACCGCTAGGCCGTGCACTGTTTGGGTACGGTCGGGACACCATCGCGATGTCGCATCGGGCGGGGGCCCACGAAATTGAGGACGAACAAGCGCATGTCTGACAACTCCACCGGCACGAAGGATCTGACCCCTCATTTCGAGGACATCCAGGCCCACTACGACCTGTCGGACGACTTCTTCGGTGTGTTCCAGGACCCCACCCGCAAGTACAGCTGTGCGTACTTCACCGGTCCCAACGCAACGCTGTCGGAAGGCCAGATCGCCAACGTCGATCAGCATCTGGATCGGCTCGACCTCAAGCCGGGGATGACGCTGCTCGAGGTCGGCTGCGGTTGGGGGCTGACGCTGCAGCGAGCGATGGAGAAATACGACGTCAACGTCATCGGCCTGACGCTGAGCAAGAACCAGAAGGCCTACTGCGATCAGTTGCTGTCGAGGCTGGACACCGAGCGCACGTTCGACGTGCGCCTGGAGGGCTGGGAGCAGTTCCACTCCCCCGTCGACCGCATCGTGTCCATCGAGGCCATCGAGCACTTCGGCTTCGACCGTTTCGACGATTTCTTCAAGTCGTGCTTCGACATCCTGCCCGAGGACGGCCGGATGACGATCCAGAGCAGCTGCGGCTACCACCCCTACGATCTGCAGGCCCGCGGCAAGAAGCTCACCTTCGAGCTCGCCCGCTTCGCGAAGTTCATGGCCGAGGTGATCTTCCCAGGTGGCCGCATCCCGTCGACGAAGATGCTGGTGGAGCACGGCGAGAAAGCCGGTTTCACGGTGCCCGAGACGCTGTCGCTACGGAACCACTACATCAAAACGCTCGGCATCTGGGCCGCTCGCCTCGAGCAGCACAAGGACGAGGCTATCGCCGCGGCCGGTGAGCAGAGCTACAACGACTACATGCGCTACCTGACCGGTTGCCAGTACTACTACGTCGACGAAGCGCTCGACGTCAGCCTCGTCACCTACCTGAAGCCGGGTGCCGCGGCCGTCTGAGCCCCTTCCCTTTTCACTGATGACGGCGCGGTTGCCCGTCACCGGTGTTATGTTGCTGGCAGGGGCTCCTCGACCACCGCATCAGGGTTCGATGTGGGGGACAACTCGGATCTCCGGCTGATGCCGCTCACCTGTCGTTCGTGGGGGACGACGGCTGCGCCTTCGGCCGGGCTCGTCGGTGGTCGAGGAGCTTTTCAGCACCCCCTACATACCGAAAAGTCCCCCACGCCGAAGCGCGGGGGACTCTTGCTGGATTCGGCTGGCGCCTACTCCTCCGTGCCCATGGTCGGATTCGGCTGGCGCCTACTCCTCCGTGCCGATGGTCGGATTCGGCTGGCGCCTACTCCTCCGTGAAGTTGCGGGTCACCGCCGGGTCCACCGGGATGCCGGGGCCGGTGGTGGTCGAGACGACGACCTTCTTCAGGTAGCGGCCCTTCGAGGAGGACGGCTTGGCGCGCAGGATCTCGTCCAGCGCGGCGCCGTAGTTCTCCACCAGCGACTTCTCGTCGAACGACGCCTTTCCGATGATGAAGTGCAGGTTGGCCTGCTTGTCCACGCGGAAGTTGATCTTGCCGCCCTTGATGTCGTTGACGGCCTTGGTGACGTCCGGGGTGACGGTGCCGGTCTTGGGGTTCGGCATCAGGCCGCGGGGCCCGAGGATGCGTGCGATGCGGCCGACCTTGGCCATCTGGTCGGGGGTGGCGATCGCGGCGTCGAAGTCGAGGAACCCGCCCTGGATCTTCTCGATCAGGTCGTCGCTGCCGACGACGTCGGCGCCGGCGGCCAGCGCCTGCTCGGCCTTGTCGCCGACGGCGAACACCGCGACGCGGGCCGTCTTACCGGTGCCGTGCGGCAGGTTGACGGTGCCGCGCACCATCTGGTCGGCCTTGCGAGGATCGACGCCCAGGCGGATCGCGACCTCGACGGTGGCGTCCTGCTTCTTCGACGACGTGTCCTTGGCCAGCTTCGCGGCCTCGAGCGGCGTGTAGAGCCGGGTCTTGTCGACCTTCTCGGCGGCTTCCTTGTAGGCCTTGCTGTTCTTGCTCATTGATGTCTCCTTGATTCAGAGGTCGTGGTTGCGAGCCGAAGCGGGCTCTCCCACAGGGGTGGTCTTATTCGACCGTGATACCCATGGACCGGGCCGTACCGGCGATGATCTTCGCGGCCTGATCGATGTCGTTGGCGTTGAGATCTTCCTTCTTGGTCTCGGCGATCTCGCGCACCTGATCCCAGGTCACCTTGGCGACCTTGGTCTTGTGCGGCTCACCGGAACCCTTCTGCACGCCGGCAGCCTTGAGCAGCAGCTTGGCCGCAGGCGGCGTCTTCAGCGCGAACGTGAAGGTGCGGTCCTCGTAGACGGTGATCTCCACGGGGATGACGTTGCCGCGCTGCGACTCGGTCGCCGCGTTGTACGCCTTGCAGAACTCCATGATGTTGACGCCGTGCTGGCCGAGCGCGGGACCGACCGGCGGGGCGGGGTTGGCCTGCCCGGCCTGGATCTGCAGCTTGATCAGCCCGGAGACCTTCTTCTTCGGGGGCATGGTTGTGCTGTCCTTCTTCTATCTCGTGGGCGTCCTCACGACCGAGGGGCCCGGCTTAAATCTTGGCGACCTGGTTGAAGGTCAGTTCGACCGGTGTCTCACGACCGAAGATCGACACCAGCACCTTGAGCTTCTGCTGTTCGGCGTTGACCTCGCTGATCGATGCCGGCAGCGTCGCGAACGGCCCGTCCATGACGGTGACGGACTCGCCGACCTCGAAGTCGACCAGGATCTCGGGACGCTCCATCGATGCCTCGGACGATGCCGCCGACGTCGACGCAGCCTTGCCGGGCTTCTTAGCCGCTGCCGGGGGCAGCAGGAACTTCACCACGTCGTCGAGCGACAGCGGCGAGGGCCGCGACGTCGCGCCGACGAAGCCGGTGACACCGGGGGTGTTCCGCACGGCGCCCCACGACTCGTCGTTGAGCTCCATGCGCACCAGGATGTAGCCGGGTAGCACCTTGCGGTTGACCTGCTTGCGCTGGCCGTTCTTGATCTCGGTGACCTCTTCGGTGGGCACCTCGACCTGGAAGATGTAGTCGCCGACGTCCAGGTTCTGCACGCGGGTCTCGAGGTTGGCCTTCACCTTGTTCTCGTACCCGGCGTAGGAGTGGATCACGTACCAGTCGCCCGGCTTGAGACGCAGCTCCTTCTTCAGCGCGACCGCGGGGTCTTCGTCTTCCTCGACAACCGGTGCTTCGTCGGCTTCAGGGGCCTCGGCGGGGGTTTCGTCGGCCGCATCCAGGGGCGCGTCCTCGACGGCTTCGGCCGGGCTGGTCTCCTCGAGATGCTCGGCGGCCTCGTCGGCGATCACCACTGCCGGATCGGCCTCTTCGGCGCGCGCCTCGGACACGCTCGCGGCAGTCTCGCCGTCGAAGCTGGTCACGTGTCAGTCCTCTCTACAGATGTATTGCGTCGGGGTGGGGTGACCGTGCAGGTCAGCCGAACACCAACGTCACGAGCTTGGCCAGGCCCAGGTCCACTCCGCCGATCAGCGCCACCATGAAGACCAGGAACACCAGCACCACGGTGGTGTAGCTGACCATCTGCTTGCGGTTCGGCCAGATGACCTTGCGCAGCTCGGCGACAACTTCCTTCAGGTAGTTGAGGACGAAGAGGATGGGATTGCGCGACGGCCCGTCCTTGGCCTTCCTCGCCGTCTTCTTCTTCGCCTTCGGGCCCTTGCCGTCGTCCTTGCCGCCCGACCCGTCGGCCTCGGGTGCCGCGTCGATGTCGGAGGTGTCATCGGCAGTGCCATTGCCATCCGCCGCCCGGCGCGACCGCTTGCCCGTCGGTCGCAGCGGGCGGTTCACGACCGCGGTCTGCGCTCGTGCGTCACCGCCGTCGGTCTCCGCGCCGCTGTCGGTGCCTGCCGAGCTGGCACCGTCGCGCTCGTCGCTCACCGCGTGCTCCCTCGTGATCGGTCGTCATGGGTCCCGGTTCGCGGGCCCCTCCAGTCCAGTATCCAGACCGGCCGGTCCCACGTATCGAGTATTCAGTTGAGCAGGGGCGACAGGACTTGAACCTGCAACCTGCGGTTTTGGAGACCGCTGCTCTGCCAGTTGAGCTACGCCCCTAGACGGGTTCCCTGTAGGGCCCACACAATTTGCGCGCTCCCCGTGCGGTGACACAAGCCCCGACGGACAGCGCGCTCAACTGGGAAAACCCCGAGGACCGAGTGTAGCGCGCCGCGGGTCGGAGTTACTAATCCGTCGCCGGCTCCGCGCCCAGCGAGTCATCGGAGGTGTCGTGTGTGACGGGCTTGCGCACCACCTGGCCCGTCTCGGGATCCCACCCCGCCGAGATGGAGTTGTCACCTTCGTGGCCCATCAGGGTGGTGAAGGACTCCATCACGATCTCGCCGTCCGGATCGGTGAGGACGTTGCGGGTGGTGACGATGTCGGCGCCGAACCGTTCGTCGACGCTCTGGATGTACATCGTCCCGTTGAGCGCGTCGCCGGCCCTGATCGGACGGTGGAACAGGAACTTCTGATCGACCTGCACGATCTGCATGGTCGCCAGGCCCACGTCGACGTGCTGGAAGAAGTGGTTCTGGATCATCACCGCGAAGATCGACATGAACGTCGGCGGGGCGATCAACGAATCGTGCCCGAGCTCGGCGGCGGCCTTCTCGTCCAGAGTGGCGGGATCGGTGGCCTTCACGGACTTGGCGTACTGGCGGACCTGTTCGCGGCCCACCAGGAAGGTGTCGGGGTACTTCCAGACCATCCCGCGGATGTCGGTTTTGAGTGCCATGAGTCAGACCTGCCTACGCCAGCTTCGCCGTCGCCACGGCACGGCCGAAGATCTTCTTGCCGCCTGCGGTCGCGGTGAGCGCGATGGTGATCGACTTCGATTCCGGCTCAACAGATTTCACGCGGCCGTTGAACACGATCTCGGCACCCTTGCCGTCGTTGGGGACGGGGACGACGGCGGTGAAGCGCACGTTGTACTCGGTGACAGCGGCCGGGTCGCCCACCCAGGCGGTGACGTACCCGCCGCCGAGGCCCATAGTCAGCATGCCGTGGGCGATCGCGGTGTCCAGGCCGACCTGCTTGGCGATGTCGTCGTCCCAGTGGATCGGGTTGAGGTCGCCGGACACGCCGGCGTAGTTCACCAGATCGGCCCGCGTCAGCGGGATGACCCGCTCGGGAAGCTGATCGCCGACCTTGACCGAACTGAACTCACGCAGTGCCATCTGAAAAGCCACTCTCTCCGTCTTCTTCGCTCCGCCCCGCCAGGGTGGTGTAGGACTCCTGGACGACGTCGCCGTTGCCGTTGCTGACGATGTTCTTGGTGACGATGATGTCGGTGCCGTGCGCCGTGCGCACCGAATCGATCCACACGTCGATGTACAGCGTGTCGCCGGCCTGGATCGGGCGAACGAATTTCAGCGACTGATCGACCTGCACGATCTGGGCGTCGGCGATCGCGATGTCGGCGGAATCGAACATCGCCCGCTGCGCCTGGTAGCCGAACACCGAGATGAACGTCAGTGGGGCGAGCAGAGCGTCGTACCCGAGTTCGGCACTGGCCTGCTCGTCGAAGAACGCGTCGTCGTCGTTCTTGACCGCGGTCGCGTACTCGCGGATCTTCTCACGGCCGACGACGTAGTGATCGGGATGCCGATAGTGCAGCCCGACGAACTCGTCCAGGAAAGACACGGCGCAGCGGTGGTCCTAGCGGGACTCTTTGTGAGCCTGGTGCTTGCCGCAGTTCGGGCAGAACTTCTTGATCTCGAGCCGATCGGGATCGTTGCGGCGGTTCTTCTTGGTGATGTAGTTACGGTGCTTGCACACCTCGCAGGCCAAGGTGATCTTGGGCCGTACGTCGGTACTGGAGGCCACGGCAGTCGTCTCTTTCTTCTACGTCTCTTCGAGATACGTCTCGTTAGTGTCTTGTAGCGGTGGGGGGACTCGATCCCCCGACCTCACGATTATGAGTCGTGCGCTCTAACCAGCTGAGCTACACCGCCCCGGACGGACCCGCACAGCGGTCCACCGAGCCCCCTAACGGAATCGAACCGTTGACCTTTTCCTTACCATGGAAACGCTCTACCGACTGAGCTAAGGGGGCCTGCAGCACGTCACGGTGCGACGAGCCTTGAAAAGGGTACATTCTCACCGATTGCGGCGCCAAACCGCTGGTCGTGCCAGGCACGCCACGGCTGTTCAGGGCGCAGGCCGCCTACGCTGACCCGCATGGCCGAAGACGATCGTCTCTATTTCCGTCAGCTCCTGTCGGGCCGCGATTTCGCGGCCGGCGACATGATCGCCGAACAGATGCGCAATTTCGCCTATCTGATCGGCGACTCCGAGACCGGTGACGCCGTCATCGTCGACCCGGCGTACGCCGCCGGAGATCTGGTCGACGTCCTCGACGCGGACGGCATGCGGCTGGCCGGGGTGTTGGTCACCCATCACCATCCCGATCACGTCGGCGGATCGATGATGGGATTCGAGCTCAAGGGCCTGGCCGAGCTGCTGGAACGGGTCAGCGTGCCGGTTCACGTCAATACCCACGAAGCGGACTGGGTCTCCCGGATCACCGGGATCGCCCCGAGCGAGCTGACCGCGCACCACCACGGCGACACCGTCGAGGTCGGCTCGATCGCGATCGAGCTACTGCACACGCCCGGTCACACGCCCGGTAGCCAGTGCTTCCTGCTCGACGGCCGGCTGGTCGCCGGGGACACGTTGTTCCTGGAGGGCTGCGGCCGCACGGATTTCCCGGGCGGCAACGTCGACGACATGTTCCGCAGCCTGCAGGCGTTGGCCGCTCTGCCCGGTGACCCGACCGTGTTCCCCGGCCACTGGTACTCGGCGGCAAAGAGCGCGCCGCTGGATTCCGTGCGCCGCAGCAACTACGTCTACCGTGCGAGCAGTCTCGCTCAGTGGCGCACGCTGATGGGCGGCTGACAGCCCTCGTTCTGCCGATTCCGGCCCCGGTGGCATCGCGTTCTGGCAAACTTCCCTCCCGGGCGCATCCGCACATCCCGTCGGGGGCCATCGTGAAGAACATCGCGCTGTGTTTCGACAACTTCAATCCGGCCGGCAACGCCGTGGCGTTCGCCGGGATGCTGCGCCGATCCGCCGGGCAGCTCGTCTGGACTCCTGCTCACGTGCCACGAGAAGGCCGGCCGCGTCACCGCCGTGAACTCGACGCGGCGCGAGGGCACGTCGTCGCTGCCTACGACTTTCTCACCGATGCGTGGGAGCCCGGGGACCGCGTGTTCATCGTGGGTGCGGGTCGAGACGGCGTGTGCGCCCGCGCCCTGGCCCGGCTGGTCGGCACGGTGGGAGTGCTGCCCGCAGATGACGCGACGGGCTCGCTCGCCGAGCTGCGCGACTACCTGCTGAGCACCTACGCGATCTCCCGGACCGCGCGCGACGGGGCCGACTGGCAGCGCCTGCGCAGAGTCGCCGAGGAACTGCGCGGACGGGACGAGCCTCCGGCGACGGTGCGGTTCCTCGGGTTGTGGGACACCCGCGGTGTCCCGGGTGTGCCGCGTGGCGCCTGCGCCGATCCCGCGACGCACGTCGAGGCGGCTCGGCACGCGCTGGCCATCGACGCACACACGTCGGCGATCCCGTTCGGCAGCGCCGCGGATGCACACCAGCAGGTGTGGTTCCGCGGTGCGCACGGTGACATCACTCGTGCGCGACACTCGTGCGCGGCGCTCTCAGACATCGCGCTGGACTGGGTACTCGACGGTGCGGTCAGCGCCGGGGCCGAGCTCGCCGATCCCGCCGGACACCAGGCGCCCAATACGATCGACGCGCTGGCCGGAAGCCACCATCCGGTCTCGCCGCGCCGCCTGCCCGCCGGTGCAGCCGTGCATGCCAGCGTTGAGTGCTACCTGCGCGCGCACCCGGCGTACTGGCGACGGTTGCCCGCTCAGGTGGAATGGGCCGACCCCGACTGGGTGGCGCGCGGCGAGCGTCTGATGGTCTCCCCACAGACCACAGAGACGCCCGCCGCGCAGGACGCGCTCATCAGCACGTCCTGAGATCGACCGTCAGCGCCAGCCGGCGCCGATCCCGCATTCCCAGAGGCTGAGCGTGGGAATCCCGCTGGTACGCCGAGCTTTTCGGCCCTTCACCCGGTGCCTGCGGCGGTCGGGTTCGGGATCTGCCTGCTTGCGGTGTGCGCGCATCGTTCGTCCTCCTCCGTGGTAAGCGCGGCGACCCCTCGTAACCGCCGCGCTTGGACATCACGCTATGGAGGTGTGGCGGCCAGGTCTTGCGTAGTCGAGTACTTAATTGCGGAGACGCTGCGCGCCACCGATTGCGTAGTCGCGCGCTTCGCTCCTGCCCTCCGCTGTTCTTTCCCCGGTCGCTTCGCTCCTGCCCGCCGCTGCCTTTTCCCCGGTCGCTTCGCTCCTGCCCTCCGCTGTCTTTTCCCCGGTCGCTTCGCTCCTGCCCTCCGCTGTCTTTTCCCCGGTCGCTTCGCTCCTGCCCTCCGCTGTTAGGTTCGATGCGCCCTCACACCTCGCCCCAGGAGACCCGATGACCAGCACCGTGTCCTATGAGCTCGCCGATTCCGTGGCCACCATCACGCTCGACGACGGCAAGGTCAACGTCCTCGGCCCGGACATGCAGGCAGCGATCAACGAGGCACTGGACCGCGCCGAGGCAGACAAGGCCAAGGCCGTCGTGCTCGCCGGCAACTCGCGGGTGTTCAGCGGCGGTTTCGACCTCGCGGTGTTCCAATCCGGGGATCCCGCGGCGGCGCTCGGCATGCTCTCGGGCGGCTTCAAGCTCTCACTGCGCACGCTGACGTTCCCGGTCCCGGTGATCATCGCCGCGACGGGCCCCGCGATCGCGATGGGATCGTTCCTGCTGTTGTCGGCCGACCATCGCGTAGGGGCACCGAAGTCACGCTGTCAGGCGATCGAGGTCGCGATCGGCATGACCATCCCGATCTCCGCGATCGAGATCATGCGGATGCGCCTCACCCCGGCGGCCTTCGAACGCGGCACCGCACTCGCCGCGACGTTCGTCGGCGACGCCGCGATCGCGGCGGGCTGGCTCGACGAGATCGTCGAGGCCGATCAGGTGTTGGCCCGCGCGCAGCAGGTGGCCCAGGAGGCGGCGTCCACGCTGCACGCCGGCGCCCACCTGGCCACCAAGCTCAAGGCCCGCAAGCCCGCCCTCGACGCCATTCAAGCCGGAATCGACGGCCTGGCCGCCGAATTCACGCTGGGCTGAGCCATGCCCCAACTGCGATGACCCACGTGCGCGGCCGGATCTGGCGGCACGGTGAACCTCAGGACGACTTCGACTTCTCGGCGATCTCGGACTGCCTCAGCGGCGACGACACCCTCGTGTGGTGCGACATCTACGATCCCGACCACGCGATCCTGAAAGATCTTGCCGCCGAGCTTCATCTGAACTCCTGGGCCGTCGAGGACGCGCTCGCCGAATCCGAACGCACCAAAGCGGTGGTGTACCGCACGCACACGTTCTTCACCGTGTACGCGGTCACGATGGCAGAACCGGCTGCGCAGGACGACGGGGTGGCCTCGCTGCTCGAGGTCCACCGCATCTCGGGTTTCGTGCTGCCGCGCGGGCTGATCACGGTCCGCTTGTCACCGCACATCGACATCGACGAGGTGTCCCGCCGGTTCGACGAGCTCGGTGGTCAGGAGTACGGGGTCGGCTCGCTGGTGCACGGCCTACTCGACGTCGTCGTCGACGGCCACTTCGCGGCGGTGCAGGCGCTCGACGATGCGATCGAAGGACTCGAAGACGATCTGTTCGCTGACGCCACACCACCGAAAGGGCTGCAGCGCAGGACCTTTCAGCTGCGTAAGGATCTGGTCGCGCTCCGACGAGTGGTGCTGCCGATGCGGGAGGTGGTCTCGGCCATCCAGCACCGCCGGCTCGACGCGAAGACCGCACCGGAGCTCGACGCGGTGTACGCCGATCTGTACGACCACGTGCTGCGGGCCTCGGAGTGGACGGAATCGTTGCGCGACATGGTCACGACGGTCTTCGAGACGAACCTGTCGCTGCAGGACGCGCGATTGAACGTGGTGATGAAGAAGCTGACCGGATGGGCGGCGATCATCGCGGTGCCGACGGCCATCACCGGCTACTACGGACAGAACGTGGAGTACCCCGGAATTCAGACGGTCGCCGGATTCATCACGAGCACGGCGCTGATCGTGGTGATGGTCGTGATCCTCTACATCGCGTTCAAGCGCCGGGACTGGTTGTAGCTGAGTCCGGCTGCCTGGTGGACCCCGGTCAGGCGCCGGCGCCCGGGGCCCGCACCACCATGGGTACCGCGGGGAAGTACGACGCCATTTCCGAGCGTGACTTGCGCAAGGCAGCGGTGCCGTACCCGCGCCCCCGCTTCTCCGGATGAACCCAGACTCGGACGTTGACTTCGCCCCCGGAGAGTTCGCCGAAAACCATGCCGACCTTGTCGTCGCCGTCGAGCACGACGAACCACGCCGCCTCCTCGGCGCTGACCCGTCCCTGCGCCGAGCCGATCTCATTGTCGAGATCTCCTGCCGGTGCGCCGGAACCGTCGCCCGCGGCGCCGACGTCCGCCGTGCGAGCGGCGAAGATGTCTCGATCGACCTCCGACGAGAAGAGCCTCAACTCCAGGTTGTCCCCCGACGAGGCCGGGCGTTCGTTGAGCGTGAACGTCAGCTGACCGTTGAGATCGTCGAGTTCGGCTCTGATCGTGCGTCGCGACTCTCGGGTGAGCTGCTCGAACGACATGCCGATGACGGCTTCGCCCGCACGTGGTGACGCCCCGAGAAGCTGCGATATCGCCGTCACCGCGGCAGCCCGATTCTCGGCTTCGACGATGGCGTCCAAGAGTTCGTGACGGCGGTCGAGCGCAGTCAGAAGTGCGTCTGCGATCTCACGCCGTGCTGCAACCTTGTCGTGGTCAGTCATGTCACTGAGCGTAGGCGCTGTGTGGCGTTCGGCGTGTGCCCAAGGATTGCGGTCGGGGTTGGTCGACGAATCCGCGGATCAGGTCGACGGCAGGGCCCGGCGCCATTCGTTGTGAACGTCCCAGCCATCCACTACTTCGACCACGGCCAGGAGTCCCGTGGGATAGACGAGCGACACCAGCCAACGGCTCGCGCCGCCATCACAGACGGAGAACCCCGCGTTCATGAATTGCTTGAGCCACTTGATCTTCAGCTGATCGCGCCGGGAATCGAACGCCACGACGTCTTCTCCGGCTTTCAGCCGAGAGTCGAGATCCGATATCCCCAGGGCCCTCTCGACCCACCCGGAGTAGTCGGTGACGGTGCAGCGCACGCTGTCGTCGGTGAGTTCGAGCGCGCCTCGCACCGAGAACGGGTTGAAGCGGCTCTGCACCAAGTAGACCTCGGTGCGCGGTGGCGAGGACAGGGTCATGTCACCAACCGATCATCAAGGCGCAGCTGGAAAGGACGAAACGAAGGAGTTGCCGTGACGACGACCTGCGCGTGCCTACGCCACAGAGTCTACGACGCCCGCCCTCGCGTCCCCATCCGACGAGCGCGCGAACCGGGGAGACGAGGTCAGCATCTCGGGGGTAGTGGGGCCATTGCGATGACAGCGTCGGCGGTGTCGAGAACCGCATCGGAACCGTTGCACCCCAACGCTATTCCGATGGTAGCGGCGGCCAGCAGAGTCAGGCCGGCACGTCGCGCAGCGGTGACGACGGCGCGGACCGCGGTCGAACTCCTACGATGCGCGGCTGGTAGCCGTCAGCGTTGCGATCTCGTCACCGCGACGCGTGTACGTCGCGACGAAGCCGTGTCGCCGGTCGGTGACCCGGCAGGAATCCCAGTCGTCGCCCCAGCCGCGGTAGCGCATCGTGACCGCGCCGATCGTGCAGGAGAACCCGGGCACCCGGTCCCACGCCGCCGGGTAGCCCGCCGCGGTCAGCCCCGCCACCAGCCCCTGCTGGGCGGCGTCGCGCCAGTGCTCGGCGGCGACCGCCCGACCCGCGGTGAGGTTGTGTGCGAGCGTGATGTCGCCGGCGGCGAACACGTTGTGGACCGACGTGCGCATGTGCTCGTCGACCACGACGCGTCCTCCGCTCATCTCCAGCCCGGCCTGCTGCGCCAACCGGGCATCGGGCCGCACGCCCGTGGCCGCGACCACCAGATCGGCGTCGATGCATTCCCCGGAGTCGAGCATCACCCCGGTGTCGGTGACCGCGGCGACCGGGGCCACACCGGTGAAGCGCACCCCGGCATCGGAGAGCATCTTGACCACACGCTCGCCCACGTCCACGCCGAAACGGCGGGCCAGCGGCACCGGCTCGGGGGCCACGAGCACGGTGTGCAGACCGCTCGCCGACAGGCAGGCCGCCGCTTCGCAGCCGATCAGCCCCGCGCCGACCACGACCGCCGAATCGGCGTGGCGGGCCGCCATCCGCAGCGCCACCGCATCGGCGAACGACCGCAGCGGTAGCGCTTTGTCGGCGCCCGGCACCGTCAGCGGCACCGCGCGGGAGCCCGACGCGAGCACCAGGTGCCAGTAGGGATAGCGGGCGCCCCCGGCGGTGACGATCTCCTGCGCGGCGGTGTCGATGCGCTCGACCGTCACCCCGAGGACCAGATCGATGGCGTTGCGTTCGAACCAGCCGGCGCTGTGCAGGTCCAGTTCTGCCGGCTGGCCGCACAGGAACTGCTTGCTCAGCGGCGGCTTCGCGTACGGCAATGCGGGATCGGCGGAGAGGATGCGTACGGGGATGTGGCGGTGCCGGGCACGGAACGTCTCGGCGGCGCTGACGCCTGCGGGACCGCCGCCGATGGCGAGGAAACCCGGTGCCACCATGGCGCAGGAGTACCACCGCGCAGCGAACTCAACCGGTGCGCGTACGCACCGGTCAGCGTTTGGTCAGATCCGCGCGAGCATCGGCGACCGGTGTGCGAGCATCTGCCCATGGAGCCAACTGGGGATCCCGAGGCCCGCATCCGGGACCTGGAGCGGCCACTCGCCGGCCAGGCCAGTGCCAGCGAGTTGGGTGATTCGACCGTGCCGGCACCTCCCCCGAATTCGTATCCGTTCCCGACGCCGTATTACGCCATGCCGCAGCAGGTCGTCCGTAAGCGCGCGAATCCTGCGGCGTGGCTGATCCCGTTGATCGCCGGCGTACTGGTCCTCGGCGGGGTCATCGGTGTCGCCGTGTACTTCCTCGGGAACAGCGCGCTTCAGGGCCGCCCCACGGTATCCGGTGGCGGCGGCACGCTCACCGCACCCACGATCCCGTCGATCCCCTCAATCCCGTCCTTCCCCGGCCTTCCGGCAAGCCCCGGCACCGACCAGGTGGTCACGGTCGAGGCGGGTGGGTCGCTGTCGATCGGCGGCGTCGACCGCACGCAGACGGTGATCTGCAATCAGGGGATGGTCAGCATCAGCGGCATGAACAACACCATCGAGGTGCGGGGGTCGTGTGCCGAGGTGTCGGTGTCGGGCATGGAGAACAAGCTGACGGTGGAGGCCGCGGGCAGCATCACCGTGTCGGGCTTCGACAACACGGTGACCTATCGCACCGGCGACCCGAAGACCTCTCAGTCGGGTTCCGGCAACGTCATCGAGCGCGGCTGACGTCCTTCCGGCGAGCGCGCACCCGTAGTCTGAGTCGCGATGGCGCTACACCTCCATCGGGCTGATCGCACCGACCTGCTCGCCGACGGCCTGGGTGCCGTGCTGGCGACCCCACCACCCGACCCCTTCGCCGAGGACCTGGTGCTGGTGGCCGCGCGCGGCACCGAACGCTGGCTCAGCCAGCGGCTCTCCCACATTCTGGGCCGCGGCACCGGCCAGGACGGTGTGTGCGCCGGGATCACCTTCCGTCATCCGCGCTCGCTCGTCGCCGAGCTGACCGGCACCACCGACGACGATCCGTGGGCACCCGACGCCATGGTCTGGCCGCTGCTCGCCGTCATCGACAGCTCGCTCGACCAACCCTGGTGCGCCACGCTGGCCACCCATCTCGGCCATCACGAACAGGGCGAGGAGCGGGAACTGCGCCAGGGCCGTCGCTACGCCGTCGCCCGTCGGCTCGCCGGCCTGTTCGCCTCGTACGCGCGGCAGCGCCCGCAGCTGTTGACCGACTGGGCCGAGGGCCGGACCGACGCACTCGACGCCGACCTGAGCTGGCAGCCCGAGCTCTACCGCGCCCTGCTGGCCCACGTCGATGCCGATCCCCCACCGGTCCGACACGCCGAAACCCTTGCGCGATTGCGTGATTCCGGTACCGACCTCCCGAAGCGGTTGTCGCTGTTCGGCCACACCCGCTTGCCGCTCACCGAGATCGAACTGCTGCATGCCCTGAGCACGCACCACGACCTACACCTGTGGTTGCCGCATCCGAGTGACGAACTGTGGGCGGCCCTGCGGCGCAGCCACGGCCTGATTCCGCGGCGCACCGACACGTCGCATCGCGCCGTGGGACACCCGCTGCTCGCGACATTGGGCCGCGATATGCGCGAGCTGCAACGCACCCTTCCCGCCGATCCCGCGGTCGACGAATTCCTCGGTTCGGCCGCCCGCCCGCAGACGCTGCTCGGTTGGCTGCAGTCCGATATCGCCGCCAACAGCGTTCGGCCCCAAGGCCGTTGGATCGATGACGCCGACCGGTCGGTTCAGGTGCACAGCTGCCACGGTCCGGCGCGCCAGATCGACGTGCTGCGGGAGGTGCTGCTCGGTGTGCTGGCCGATGACCCCACGCTCGAGCCGCGCGACATCCTCGTCATGTGCCCCGACATCGAAACGTACGCACCGCTGATCATCGCGGGTTTCGGTCTCGGCGACCTCGATGCGGGTGGAGTGTCGGACACGCATCCCGCCCACCGGCTGCGCGTCAAATTGGCCGACCGCGCGCTGACCCAGACCAATCCCCTACTGGGCGTGGCGAGCCAGTTGCTCGCCTTGGCGGGCGGGCGGGCGACCGCCAGCGAGGTGCTCAACCTCGCCGAGGCCGCCCCGGTGCGCCTCCGATTCGGTTTCACCGACGACGATCTCGACACGATCGGAGAGTGGGTGCGGGAGGCCAACATCCGCTGGGGCTTCGATCGCGAGCACCGCCACCCCTACGGGGTGGACTTCGTGCAGAACACCTGGCGGTTCGGCATCGACCGGGTGTTGGTCGGCGTCGCGATGTCCGAGGACTCCCACGCCTGGTTGGACACCACACTCCCCCTCGACGACGTCGGAAGCAACCGGGTGGAGCTGGCCGGCCGGCTTGCCAGCTACGTCGACCTGCTTCGCGAGAGTGTCGAAAGCCTGACCGGCACACGGACATTACGCGAATGGCTGATCGCGTTGCGCAACGGTCTCGACCAGCTCACCGCCGCCTCGGACGCCGACGCGTGGCAGGGGGCGCAGGTGGACCGGGAGTTCGCCGACATCCGCTCCGACGCCGGAACGCACGCCGAGACACTGTTACGCCTCGCCGATGTCACGGCGCTACTGGACCGTCACCTCGCCGGCCGTCCGACCCGCGCCAATTTCCGCACCGGCACACTGACCGTCTGCACGATGGTGCCGATGCGCTCGGTGCCGCACCGGGTGGTGTGCCTGGTCGGTCTCGATGACGGTGTCTTCCCTCGCCAAGGGGTCACCGACGGAGACGACGCGCTGGCGCGCGACCCGGTGACCGGTGAACGGGACAGTCGCTCCGAGGATCGCCAGCTCCTGCTCGACGCGATCGGCGCGGCCACCGAGCGGCTGGTGATCACCTACACCGGCGCCAACGAATACTCGGGTCAGCGCAAGCCGCCGGCTGTGCCGCTCGTCGAGCTCCTGGACGCGCTCGACGTCACCACGCCGCACGCCGTACGCGACCACGTACACATCCGGCATCCGTTGCAGCCGTTCGATGTTCGCAACGTCACGCCCGGAGCACTGGGAACCGGTCCGGGTGAGCCGTTCACGTTCGACACCGCCGCGCTGACCGCGGCCCGTGCCGCCACGGCCCGACGGACGGTCAAGCCGCCGTTGGTCGGGGCGCCGCTGCCCGCACCACCGCTCGACGACGTCGGGCTCGACGATCTGGTGGCCTTCTTCAGGGATCCGGTCAAGGGCTTCTTCCGGGCGCTGGACTTCACGCTGCCGTGGGATGTCGACGCTGTCGAGGACGGGATGCCCGTCGAGATCGATGCGCTGGCGGAGTGGAAGATCGGCGCTCGGATGCTCGAGGACATGCAGCGCGGCATGACGCCGGCGCAGGCGCAGCAGGCCGAGTGGCGCCGCGGCTCGCTGCCGCCCGGCCGGCTCGGCTGGCGGCAAGCGCAGGAACTCGCGCAGCGGGCCGCCGCGTTGGCCGCCGCCGCTCAGCAGCACCGCACGTCAGCGCCTCAGGCGTTCGACGTCGACGTCGCCATCGACACAGCGGTCGGTGCCGGCCGCCGCGTCACGGGCACCGTGCCGCGCGTCTACGGCGGGCGACTGGTGTGGGTCACCTACTCCAAGCTCGACGGTAGGCATCTGCTGGAATCATGGATTCGGTTGGTGGCGTTGGCCGCTCGCCACCCCGGCCGGGAGTGGTCGGCGGTGTGTATCGGCCGCGCCAAACGCGGCGACACGCCGCGGCAGCGGCTGCTGGGGCCGCCCGAGGACCCCGTCGGCGTGCTGGCCGACCTCGTCGAGATGTACGACGACGGTCGTCGTGCGCCGATTCCGTTGCCGCCCAAGACGTCCTACGCGTGGGCCGAGACCGAGCATCACCGGGGCGCGCCGTCGCGGGAGGCCGGCTGGAAGTGGAAGTCCGGCAAGTATCCGGGCGAGGACGCCGAGCCGGCGCACGTCACGGTGTGGGGTGCGGGCCGTCCGCTGGTCGATCTCGTCGCCGCCGGCCTCCCGGCGTATGCGACGCGGCTGTGGTCCCCGATGCTGCGTGCGGAGAGGATGCCGGAGTAGATGGAACCGTTCGATCTGCTCGGTCCGCTGCCCGAGGCGCGCACCACGACGGTGCTCGAAGCCAGCGCGGGCACCGGAAAGACGTTCACGCTGGCCGGATTGGTGACCCGTTACGTCGCCGAGGGGGTGGCGACGCTCGATCAGATGCTGCTGATCACGTTCGGTCGGGCGGCCAGCCAGGAGCTGCGGGAGCGGGTGCGCGCTCAGATCCTCGACGCTCTGCTCGCGTTGGGCGACCCGTCCCGCGCCGGTGACAACGCGCTGCTGGCCCATCTGGTGTCGGGCCCGACCGAGGACCTCGACCTGCGTCGGCAGCGGCTGCGTGATGCGCTGGCAGGCTTCGACGCCGCGACGATCGCGACCACACACCAGTTCTGCCAGCTGGTGCTGAAGAGCCTGGGGGTGGCGGGCGACACCGATTCCGGGGTGGAACTGGTGGAGAGTCTCGAAGACGTGGTGCGCGACATCGTCGACGATCTGTACCTCGCGCATTTCGGGCAGGAGCGCGATGAGCCGCTGCTGTCCTACGACGCCGCGCTGCGCCTGGCTCGCGAGGTCGTGGCAGGCGCACACACCGAGCTCCGTCCTGCGGCTCCAGCGCCCGGCACAGATGCGGCGGTGCGGGTCGAGTTCGCGACCGCGGTGTGCGCGGAGTTGGAGACGCGCAAACGGCGGCTCGGCATCCTGCACTACGACGATCTGCTGTCGCGGCTGGCCGATGCGCTGGAGGACGACGGCTCCCCCGCGCGCGCCCGGATGCGGCGGCGCTGGTCGATCGTCATGGTCGACGAGTTCCAGGACACCGATCCCGTGCAGTGGCAGGTCATCGACCGGGCGTTCAGCGGGCACTCCACGGTGATCCTGATCGGCGATCCGAAGCAGGCGATCTACGCCTTCCGCGGCGGTGACATCGTCACGTATCTGCACGCCGCATCCAGCGCGGGCCGACAACGCACGCTGGGCACCAACTTTCGCAGCGACGGCCCACTGGTGGCGAGCTTGCAGGCGGTGATGCGCGACGCCCAACTCGGGGATCCGCGCATCGTGGTGCGACCGGTGGACGCCGCGCACCCCGAGCATCGCCTCGCCGGTGCACCGCACGATGCACCGTTCCGGCTCCGGGTCGTCACCCGCGAGCAGCTGCGGGTCCGGCCCGACAAGACGATCCCGATCGACCGGCTGCGCGAGCACATCCCGAGGGACATGGCCGCCGACATCGCAGCGCTGCTCGCCGCAGGCGCGACCTACTGCGGAGACCCGCTCCTGCCGGGCCACATCGCGGTGATCGTCGAGAGCCACCGCGACGGCCGCGCCTGCTTCGAGGCGCTGAACTCCGCGAACATCCCCGCGGTCTACACCGGTGACTCCGATGTGTTCGCCTCACCCGCGGCCGACGACTGGCTGTGTCTGCTGGAAGCGTTCGACCAGCCCCACCGCTCGGGTCTGGTGCGGGCCGCGGCCACCACGATGTTCTTCGGAGAGACCGCCGAAACCCTTGTTGCCGAGGGTGATCGGCTGACCGACCGGATCACCGAGACATTGCGCGGCTGGGCTGATCACGCGCGCGAGCGTGGCGCGGCGGCGGTGTTCGAAGCGGCTCAGCGCTCGGGCATGAGCACGCGGGTGCTGTCGTGGGTCGACGGCGAACGACACATGACGGATCTGGCCCACCTGACGCAACTGCTGCAGGAGACCGCACACCGGGAGCACTTCAGCCTTCCGGCGCTGCGGGACTGGCTGCGCGCACAGCGCGACGAGCGTGGCGGCGCGGCCGAACGCAGCCGCCGCTTGGACAGCGACGCTGCCGCCGTGCAGATCATGACCGTGTGGGTGAGCAAGGGGCTGCAATTCCCCGTCGTGTATCTGCCGTTTGCGTTCAACCGCAACATCCAGACCCGCGACGTGGTGCTCTATCACGAGGGTGACACCCGCTGTCTGCACATCGGCGGTGAGCTCAGTCCCGATCACGACGCGGTGCAACGTCAGGGCCGCCGGGAGGCGGCGGGCGACGACGTCCGGCTCACCTATGTCGCGATGACCCGTGCGCAGTCCCAGATCGTCGCGTGGTGGGCGCCGTCTGCCGATGAACCCAACGGCGGCCTTTCGCGGCTGCTGCGCGGGCGCAGGCCCGGCGAGGCGGCGGTGCCCGATCGCTGCGACCCACCCCGTATCGACGACCCCGACGCCATGGCCGCGCTGCGCGCCTGGGCCGACGCCGGTGGACCGGTTCTCGAGGAGTCCGTTGTCGCCGCGCCGGTACCCGTCGAAACACACTCTGTGCCTGACGGTTTGGATGTACGCCACTTTCACCGCCGCATCGACACGTTGTGGCGCCGGACGTCCTACTCGGGGCTGATCCGTGCGGCCGAGGAGACGCCAGGGGTGTCGAGCGAGCCGGAGGTGACCGAACTCGACGACGAAGTGGCCGACGTCGCAGTGTCGGATGTCGCAGTGTCGGATGTCGCCGTGTCCGATGTCGAAGTGTCCGAGTCGGTCACCGCCGCTGGCGACGTGCGCTCGCCGATGGCGGATCTGCCGACCGGCGCCACGTTCGGCACGCTGGTGCATGCGGCGCTCGAGACGGCTGACCCGTTCGCGGCCGACCTGGGGGCCGAGCTCGAGACCCAGATCCGCCGCCACGCTCTGTGGTGGCCGGTCGACGTGGCCCCCGCCGATCTGGCCGCGGCGCTGATCCCGTTGCACGACACCCCGCTGGGACCGCTGGCCCCTGGCGCCACCTTGCGGGCGATCAGGCTGCGAGACCGATTGCGCGAGATGGATTTCGAAATTCCTCTCGCCGGGGGCGACATTCGCTCGGCCGCGCGAGCGCTCACCCTCGCCGATGTCGGCGCACTACTGCAGACGCATCTGCCGCCCGATGATCCGCTGGCGAGCTACGCCCGTCGACTCTCCGACGGCGCGCTGGGCGCCCAGCCGCTCAAGGGCTACCTCACCGGGTCGGTGGATGCGGTGCTGCGGCTCGGCGACCGCTACCTGGTGGTGGACTACAAGACGAACTGGCTGGGCGAACCCGGAGGTGAGCTCAGCGCCGCCGACTACGGGCACCCCCGGCTGGTCGAGGCGATGCTGCACTCCGACTACCCGCTGCAGGCGCTGCTGTACTGCGTTGTGCTGCACAGGTTCCTGCGTTGGCGGCTCTCCGACTACACACCGCAGCGCCACCTCGGCGGCGTGCTCTACCTGTTCGTGCGCGGAATGTGCGGACCGGACACGCCCGTGGTGGACGGACATCCGGCCGGGGTGTTCAGCTGGCAGCCGCCGGCGGATCTGATCGTGGCGGTGTCGGATCTGCTGGCCGGAGCGGGGACACTGGTGCGATGACGGATTCCCAGGACTCCCGCGTCGCGGTCTATTTCGACTTCGACAACATCGTGATCAGCCGCTACGACCAGGTCAACGGCCGCAATTCGTATCAGCGCGACCGGGCACGCGACGACGGCACCGGCGAGTTCGCCGAGAAGCTCACCCGCGCCACCGTCGACGTCGGCGCCATCGTCGACTTCGCGTCGTCGTTCGGCACGCTCGTGCTCACTCGCGCCTACGCCGACTGGTCGGCCGATGTCAACGCGAACTACCGCGGTCAATTGGTGGGTCGCGCCGTCGATCTGGTGCAGCTGTTTCCGGCCGCGGCGTACGGCAAGAACGGGGCCGACATACGTCTGGCCGTGGACGCGGTCGAGGACATGTTCCGACTCCCCGACCTGACCCACGTCGTGATCGTCGGCGGCGACTCCGATTACATCGCGCTGGCGCAACGCTGCAAACGGCTGGGCCGCTACGTCGTCGGCATCGGGGTCGCCGGCTCGTCCAGCCGCTCTCTGGCGGCGGCGTGCGACGAGTTCGTCACCTACGACGCACTGCCCGGCGTTCCGGTGTTCGAACCCGACAAGTCCCGCGACGGGTCCCCGGCCGGCGCGACACCGAAGAAGCGCGGCCGCAGGACCAAGGCCCCGGACACCGCGCCGGACGACACCGACGACGACACCGAGGACGAGCCCGACCCGCTGGACGCGGCGACGGCGTTGCTCACCCGGGCGTTGCGCATCGGGCTGGAGAAGGACGACGTGGACTGGCTGTACAACTCGGCGGTCAAGGCCCAGATGAAGCGGATGGACCCGTCGTTCTCCGAGAAGTCGCTCGGTTACAAGTCGTTCAGCGAATTCCTGCGCTCGCATGACGACCTGGTCGAACTCGACGAGAGTTCGACGGCGCGCCGGGTCCGGTTGCGCGGGGAGTCACCGTGACCGCGCCGACGCTCGACGCGTTCGCCGAGGTGCTCGAGCCCGCTGATGTTCATGTGGCGCAACGCCTCTCCGCGCTGACCGGCGAGTCGGATCCGACCGTCGCGCTGGCCGTGGCGTTCACGGTGCGGGCCGTGCGGGCGGGGTCGGTGTGTGTCGATCTGAGATCGGTGGCCGAGCAGACGGGCCAACCCGAACTCCCCTGGCCCACAACGCCGGAATGGCTGCGGGCCGTGAAGGCCAGCCCACTGGTGGACAAGCAGGTGGTGCACGTGCTGTCCGATTCCAGGACCGACCTGCTCTACCTCGATCGGTACTGGCGCGAGGAGCAACAGGTCCGCGACGACGTGCTCGCGCTGCTGGCCTCACCGCAGTCCGGCGCCGCGCCGGGACTCGAGCGTCTGTTCCCGTCCGGCTGGGAGGAGCAGCGATGCGCCGCGGAAGTGGCTCTGGCGCAATCGCTGACGGTGCTGACCGGTGGGCCGGGAACCGGCAAGACCACGACGGTGGCCCGGTTGCTGGCACTGTTGGCCGAGCAAGCCGCACTCGAGGGGCGGCCGCAGCTGCGTATCGCGCTCGCGGCACCCACGGGGAAGGCGGCGGCGCGCCTGCTCGAGGCGGTGCGTTCAGAGCTCTCGGCTCTGGATGCGTCCGACCGCGACCGGCTGCCTGCCCTGACGGCGTCGACGCTGCACCGACTGCTGCGGCCGCGACCCGACAGCGCCTCGCGGTTTCGGCATCACCGGGAGAACCGGTTGCCTCACGACGTGATCGTCGTCGACGAGACGTCGATGGTGTCGCTGACGCTGATGGCGCGCCTTCTGGAGGCGGTGCGTCCCGACAGCCGCCTGGTACTCGCCGGGGACCCGGATCAGCTCGCCTCGGTGGAGGCGGGTGCGGTGCTCGCCGATCTGGTCGACGGTCTCGGTGCGCGCACCGACGTGCGGATCGCGGCGCTGCACACGTCGCACCGATTCGGTGTCCGCATCGGAGCGCTGGCGGCGGCGATCCGCGACGGCGACGCCGACGGCGTGCTGGAGGTGCTGCGCGACGGCGGTGAGCACGTGGAGTGGATCGATCACGAGGAGCCGGGTGATCAGCTGCGGCCGGTCCTGCTTCCCCCGGCACTGCGGCTGCGCGAGGCGGCGATCCTCGGTGATGCGCGGGCTGCGCTCCAGACGCTCGACGAGCATCGCCTGCTGTGCGCTCACCGCCGCGGACCGTTCGGCATCGCGCACTGGAACCGTCAGGTCGAGCGGTGGCTGACCGACGCGACCGGTGAGCCGATCTGGGCGGATTGGTATGCCGGGCGGCCGGTCCTGGTGACCGCCAACGACTACGGCCGCAAGCTCTACAACGGCGACACCGGCGTCGCGATCATGCGCGGAGACGGCTTGCGCGTGGTGATCGGCGAGCAGGAGTTCGCCGCCGGCCGCCTCGCCGAGGTCGACACCATGCACGCGATGACGATCCACAAGAGCCAGGGCAGCCAGGCCGACGAGGTCACGGTGATGCTGCCGCCGCAGGAGTCGCGGCTGCTGACCCGCGAGCTGTTCTACACCGCCGTGACGCGGGCCAAGAAGCGGGTGCGGGTGGTGGGCACCGAGGCGTCGGTGCGCGCCGCGGTCGGCCGGCGCGCTGCGCGCGCATCGGGCCTCGCCCGCCGCCTCGCCTGACGTTCGGCGAGCGCGGCGTTTGCACGCCGCCGCGCCGCCACGACCGTGCATCGGCGCGCGCTCGCACCCCGCCAGCGCGCGCTTTCTGCCACCAACCGGGCAATTTCTGCCAGGTGAAATGAACCCCGCCTCACAGCCGTTTGACAGGTCAGATCACCAAGATCACCACAAACGAAGAAGGCCGGAAATGAAGAAGTTCACCGTCACCACAGCCGCCGTAGCCGCGCTCACTGCCGGCATCCTCGGACTGGCCTCGCCCGCGCAGGCCGCTCCGACCGGTGGCAACGCCGCCGACACCATCAGTTCGTTGGAGGCTCAGGGGCTTCGGGTCGTCGTGACCCGCCAATCCAGCACACCGCTGGACAAGGCGTCGGTCGTGTCCGTCACCCGCGGTCCCGCCATCCCGCAGAGCGTGCCGTTCGCCACCTCTCAGGGCGACAACAGCCGCACGGTCCGCAGCCAGACCGTCTACGTCACGGTCAAGTAGTGCGAATCAGAAAGGGGCGCCTCTCGAACCAGAGGCGCCCCTTTCTCGTGTAGAGGGTGGCACGAATCCGCAATGCACGAACCACCTGAAAAGAGCACTCTGATGATCCGACCTTCTTTCTTGGCCGCCGGGACCGCTGCAGTCGCAGCGGCACTGAGCCTCGCCGCACCAGCCGTCGCCGCACCGACCGGAGCAGGCCACGCTGACACCGCAATCACAGCACTCGAGGGCCAAGGCAACCGCGTGATCGTCACCCGCCTGTCGAACGCACCCCTCGACGAGGCGTCGATCGTGTCGATCACCCACGGCCCCGTCGTGCGCCAAGGCGTTCCGTTCGCGACGTCGCAGGGCGACAACTTCCGCTCGATCGCCAACCAGACCGTCTACGTCACCGTCAGGTGATCGGCCAGCCGCTATGATCGGTGGGCCATGCGCGTCGACGGGCGGGACATCGTTGTCTCGGGAGATCTGCTCCAACCACTGACCCGGCGTACCAACGACATTCTGCGGCTCCTGTCGGCCGGGCTCTTCCTGGTGATCGTGGTGACCAGCTCGCTGATCACCCGCTACGAATGGGAAGCGCTGGAACGCTCGATCTCCGAGATCGTCGGCGTCCTGAGCCCCACGCAGTCCAACACCGTCTACCTGGTCTACGGCATCGCGATCGTGGCGCTGCCCTTCATGATCCTGATCGGCCTCGTTCTCGCCCGTCAGTGGAAGCTGCTCGGCGCGTACGCCGCCGCGGGCATCATCGCGATTCTGTCGCTGTCGATCACCGGCAACGGCATCGCCGCGCCGCGTTGGCATTTCGACCTCACCGACCGTCTCGACACCGTGGCGTCGCAATTCCTCGACGACCCACGGTGGATCGCGATGCTGGCCGCCGTGCTGACGGTGTCCGGGCCGTGGTTGCCGGCCCGGTGGCGACGCTGGTGGTGGACGCTGCTGTTGGCGTTCGTACCGATCCACCTCGTGGTCAGCGCGGTGGTGCCGGCCCGGTCACTGCTCGGGTTGTCGGTCGGCTGGTTCGTCGGCGCCCTCGTCGTGCTCGTGGTCGGCACGCCGGCGCTCGAGGTTCCGCTCGACGGTGCGGCACGGGCGATGGCGCGCCGCGGTTTCCGGGTGGCAGCGCTGCGCGTGGTGCGGCCGGCGGGCCGCGGGCCGATGCTGCTGCACGCGACGCAGGACCGCGGCGCCGATCACGCCGACCCCGACGAAGGCATGGCGATCGTCGAGCTCTACGGACCGCATCAGCGCGGCGGCGGCTTCCTGCGGCAGTTCTGGCGCAAGCTGCGGCTGCGCGACAGCGAGACAGCGCCGCTGCAGACGTCGATGCGCCGCGCGATCGAGCATCGGGCGCTGATGGCGATCGCGGTCGGCGATGTCGGGCTGGCCAACACCGCCCCGATCGCGGTGTCGGCACTGGAGCGGGGCTGGACGCTGTATGCGCATCGGCCCGCTCAGGGCACGTCCATCGACGACTGTGCCGACCAGACCCCGGTCGCCCGGTTGTGGGATGCGTTGGCGGTGCTGCACAGTCAGCAGATCTCGCATGGCGATCTGCGGAGCAAGGAAATCACCGTCGCCGATGGCGCGCCCCTGTTCGGCGGGTTCGGCCTCGCCGAGTACGGCGCGTCAGAAGCTCACCTGCACAACGACATCGCCCAACTCCTGGTCACCACCACCGATCTCTACGGCGCCGACAAGGCAGTGGCCGCGGCGATCACGGTTTTCGGCAACGACGCCGTCCTGGCGGCCTCCCGTCGACTCACCAAAGCTGCCATGCACCAACGTATTCGGCAGTCGGTGCGCGATCCGGCGCAGGCGATGGCGAGCGCGCGCGACGAGGTGAAGCGCCAGACCGGAGCCGATCAGATCACCACGGCGACGATCACCCGCTTCACCCGCAGTCAGCTGATCCAGACCGTGCTGCTGGTCGCCCTCGTCTATGTCGCCTACCCGTTCATCAGCTCCGTGCCGGTGTTCTTCGCCGAACTCAGTACGGCGAATTGGTGGTGGGCGGTGCTCGGGCTGACGGTCTCGGCCCTGAAGTACCTCGGAGCGGGAGCGGCTCTCTGGGCCTGCGCCGATGGTCTGGTCAGCTTCCGCAATCTGGCCATCATGCAGGTCGCGAACACGTTCGCGGCGACGACGACTCCCGCCGGTGTGGGTGGGTTGGCGCTGAGCACCCGGTTCCTGCAGAAGGGCGGTCTGGGCGCACTGCGGGCGACGACAGCGGTGGCGCTGCAGCAGTCGGTGCAGGTGCTGACCCATGTGGCTCTGCTGATCGCGTTCAGCGCGGCGGCCGGGGCATCGGCGAATCTGTCCCGGTTCGTGCCCGGCGCCACGGTGCTGTATTTGATCGCGGGGGCGGCGCTCGGGGCGGTCGGAGTGTTCCTGTTCGTGCCGAAGCTCCGGCGCTGGCTGGCCACGGCGGTGCGGCCGCGCCTCAAGGAGGTCGTCGACGATCTCATCGAGTTGGCCCGCGAACCCAAACGGCTCGGACTCATCATCCTCGGTTGTTCCGCAACCACTTTGGGAGCCGCACTGGCGCTGTGGGCGAGCATCGAGGCGTTCGGCGGTGACGCCAGCTTCGTCACTGTCACGATCGTCACGATGGTCGGCGGCACGCTGGCCTCAGCGGCGCCCACCCCCGGTGGTGTCGGCGCTGTCGAGGCGGCCCTGATCGGTGGCCTCGCGGCATTCGGCGTGCCGGCCGCGGTCGCGGTGCCTTCGGTGCTGCTCTACCGCATCCTGACGTGCTGGCTGCCGGTGTTCGTCGGCTGGCCGATCATGCGCTGGCTCACCCGCCGCGACATGATCTGAGCCCACCGACCCCGCGGAACAGCAGCAAGCCACCGCAGAGTCAGAATCGCGATGAGACAAACTGGTGCCCCCGGCGCGCACACCCGGCACCCTTTCGCGGTGACCCGTGTGATCCGCTTCAACGCCTTCGACATGAACTGCGTCGCCCATCAGTCCCCTGGCCTGTGGAAACACCCGGAAGACCAGTCGTGGCGATACAAGGACCTGACCTACTGGACCGAGCTCGCCCGCCTCCTCGAGCGCGGCCGCTTCGACGGGCTGTTCATCGCCGACGTGCTGGGCACCTATGACGTGTACGGCGCCAGTGACGAGGCCGCGATCCGCCAGGCCGCCCAGGTTCCGGTGAACGACCCGCTGCTGCTGGTCTCCGCGATGGCCTACGTCACCGAACACCTCGGCTTCGGCGTCACCACGGGCACCGGCTTCGAGCACCCCTATCCGTTCGCCCGACGCCTGTCCACGCTCGATCACCTCACCGGCGGTCGGGTCGGCTGGAACGTGGTGACGGGGTATCTGCCCGCGGCGGCCCGCAACATGGGTCAGACCGATCAGCCTGCCCACGACGCCCGCTACGACCACGCCGATGAATACCTCGAAGTGCTCTACAAGCTGTGGGAAGGCTCCTGGGAGGACGACGCCGTGGTGCGCGACGCCGCGCGCGGGGTGTTCACCGATCCGGACAAGGTGCACCACATCGGCCATGACGGTGCGCATTTCCGCGTGCCCGGTATCCATCTCAGTGAGCCGTCACCGCAGCGCACGCCGGTCATCTACCAGGCCGGGGCGTCCCCGCGCGGGGTGCGGTTCGCCGCCGAGAACGCCGAAGCGATCTTCACCGCCGCACCCACCAAGGCGATCCTGCGCGACACGGTGTCGACCATCCGGCGTGAACTCGAGATCGCGGGTCGCGACCCGTACTCGGTGAAGATCTTCAACCTGTCGACGATCGTCACCGCCGGCACGGACGAGGAGGCCAACGCGCGCCACGCCGAGTACCTGTCCTACGGCGATCCCGAAGGCGCACTGGTGTTCATGTCGGGGTGGATGGGTGTGGACCTGGCGCGCTACGGGCTCGACGAGCCGGTGGGCAACGTCGACTCGAACGCCATCCTCTCCGCGGTCAAGGCGTTTCAGTCCGCCGATCCCGACGGTCGCGAGTGGGCCGTTCGCGACATCGCGGAGTGGGGCAAGATCGGCGGTATCGGTCCCCGGTTCGTGGGATCGGGCGCACACGTGGCGGATTCACTACAGGAGTGGGTGGAGGAGACCGACGTCGACGGGTTCAACCTGGCCTACGCCGTCACTCCGGGATCGTTCTCCCAGTTCATCGACCACGTCGTACCCATACTGACCGCTCGGGGCGCCTACCAATCGGCGTACACACCGGGGACGCTGCGCCACAAGCTCAACGGCGCCGGTGATCGACTGCCCGCCGAGCACCGCGGCGCCTCTTACCGCGTGGGCGGCGCCCGCTCCACGATCGTCGACCGGCCGTCCACGGTTCCCTCGTCCTCGGCTTCTGTTGCGGCCCAACCCGCACGCGGCCGCTGAAAGGATTCACACCATGTCTCTTCGTCTGCACTGGTTCCTGCCCACCTACGGCGACAGCCGCTTGATCGTCGGCGGCGGCCACGGCACGCCGGCCGGTGCCGCGCACAGCGACCGTGACGCCTCGATCGACTACCTCGCCTCGATCGTGCGGGCCGCCGAATCGTTCGGCTTCACAGGCGCGTTGATCCCGACCGGCGCCTGGTGCGAGGACGCGTTCGTCACCGCGGCATTGCTGGCCCGGGAGACCACGTCGCTGGCGTTCCTGGTCGCGTTCCGGCCGGGGTTGGTCAGTCCGACGTTGTCGGCGCAGATGGCGGCCACGTTCGCCCGCCACGCCCCGGGGCGTCTGTTGCTCAACGTCGTCGTCGGCGGCGAAGCCCACGAGCAGCGGTCGTTCGGCGACTTCCTCGACAAAGACGCCCGCTATCAGCGTTGTGACGAGTTCTTGGAGGTGGTTCGTCGCCTGTGGACCGGGGAGAGGGTGACGTTGGAGGGCGAACACATCCGCGTCGACGATGCCGCGTTGGCGACGCTGCCGGATCCGGTGCCGCCGTTGTACTTCGGGGGCAGCTCCGCGGCGGCGGGTCCCGTGGCCGCCAAGCACGCAGATGTCTACCTCACCTGGGGCGAGCCGCCGGCCGCGGTCGCCGAGAAGATCGACTGGATTCGCAAGCTCGCCGCGGACGAGGGCCGCCCGGTGCGCTTCGGTATCCGCCTGCACACCATCTCGCGCGACACCGCCGACGAGGCGTGGCAGCAGGCCGACCGGTTGGTGGCCGCGCTCGACGAAGAGACGGTGCGCAAGGCTCAGGATGGCCTGCATCGCAGCCAGTCCGAGGGGCAGAAGCGGATGCTGGCGTTGCACGAACAGCGTCGCAGCGACGGAAGCTGGCACGACGCACGGTCTCTGGAAGTGGCGCCGAACCTGTGGGCGGGCGTCGGCCTGGTCCGCGGCGGCGCGGGCACCGCGTTGGTGGGTAGCCACCAGGAGGTCGCCGACCGCATCGCCGAGTACGCGGAGGTGGGGATCGACGAGTTCATCTTCTCGGGTTATCCGCATCTGGAAGAGCTGTACTGGTTCGGCGAGGGCGTGGTGCCGATCCTGCGTGATCGGGGTTTGTTCACGGCAGAAACGAGAAGCACTGCTGCGCCGTCGATTCCGTTCGTAGGGTCGAGCCGGTGATCACCTCCGTCGACGATGTCCTGCCCGTTGCGCGATCGGTGGCCCAGGATGTCGCCGCCGGTGCGGCCGACCGTGACGTTCATCGCCTCCTACCGCACACCGAAATCAAGGCGTTGAAAGATTCCGGTCTGCTGGCCATCACGGTGCCCGAGCGCTGCGGCGGCATCGCAGCCCCGGCGACGGTAGTCGCCGAGGTGTTCCGGATACTCGCCCACGCCGATCCGTCACTGGCTCAGATTCCGCACTCGCACTTCACCTTTCTCGAAGCACTGAGGCTCCAGGGCACCGTCGAACAGCATGAGTTGTTCTTCGGTGAGGTCCTCGCCGGCGCGCTGGTGGCCAACGCACAGAGTGAACGGGGTCCCCATCCCATCGACGTGGATGCGACGACACTGACACCTCGCGCGGATGGGGACTACGTGCTGACGGGCCGCAAGTTCTACAGCACGGGGGCATTGTTCGCCGACTGGGTGGTCGTCCGCGCGTCGTGCAGCGACGGCTCCGGCGAGGTCCCGGTGGCGTCCACGCCGAAGGCGGTCGCGTTCGTGCCGCGCGACGCAACGGGACTGGAGGTCGTCGACGACTGGGACGGCATGGGTCAGCGCACCACGGCATCCGGGACGGTGACGCTCGACGACGTCGTGGTGCCGGCAGCCCACGTCGTACCGTTCAGTGCGATCTTCTCGAAGCCGACGGTGTACGGGGCGCGCGCCCAGTTGTGGCACAGCGCCATCGACGTCGGTATTGCGACCGGCGCACTCGCAGCCGGCGTGCATCAGGCAGGTCGCGCGAGGGCGCATTTCGAGGCGCGGGTACCTGCGGCTGTCGAGGATCCGACGGTGATCAACGCAGCAGGTGAACTCGCCGTCACCGTGCGTTCGGCCCAGGCCTTGCTGTCCGAGGCGGCTCGCCGCGTCGACGAGGCCACGGCGCATCTGACCGAGGAGTCGGCTGCCGAAGCGTCGGTGGCGGTGGCGGCTGCCAAGGTGGGCGCAGTGCGCGCGGCCCTGGCTGCGTCCAACGGTCTGTTCGAATTGGGCGGCACGCGAAGCGCATCCGCATCGGACAACCTGTCGCGGTTCTGGCGCGATGCTCGCACACACACGCTGCATGATCCGACGCGGTGGAAGCTGCAGCACATCGGCCGGTACACCCTGTCGGGCACCCTGCCGCCGCGGCACGGGCAGATCTGAGTCGTTCAGGTGTAGAGCGTGATCGGCTGCACGTCGCCGGTCAAGTAGTGGGCGCCGACTTCGAGCTTCTTGTAGTCGACGGGGTCGTGCAATGAGTGGGTGCGAATGTTGCGCCAGTACAGGTCCAGCCCGACCGAACTGAGCGTCGAGCTGGCGCCAGTGAGCTCGTAGACCCGATGAGCCACCTCGAGCGCGGTCTCGGTCGCCACCACCTTCAGTGCGGCGATGCCGATTTCGACCTCGGTGCGGTCGGCGGCGGTGACGTCGGCGCCGCGCGCGAGCACGGCGTCGAACGCGGTGTTCCACCGGTCGGCGAGTGCCTCGACGGCGGCGGTGCGGGCCAGGAGTTCGCCGAACGTGCGCTGCACGAACGGGTCTCGTGAGTAATGCGGGGCAGAGCTGAGCAGCCATGCGCCGCGGCGCTGCAGAGTGAGCTCGCGGGCCCGCGCGAGGGATCCCTCGGCGATCCCGAGGTACAGGTTGGCGAAGCCGAGCTGCACCCCCGGCGTGACGAGCGTCGAGTACGGTTCCTCCCCCACCTCGCCGAGTACGTCATCCGGGTCGATTCTGACGTCGCTGTACTCGACGCTGCCGCTGGCGGACAGCCGCTGCCCCAGTGCGTCCCAGTCGTCGACGAAGCACACCCCTGGTCGGTCGTGATCGACGACGGATGCCAGCACGGCCGCCCCGGTCGAGGCCATCACCAGTGTGACGTCACCGGTGGCTGCTCCGGTGGCGAATCGCTTGCGGCCGTTGAGGCGGTACCCGTCACCATCGGGGGTGAGAAGCAGGTCGGGGTCGACGGGGTTGACCGCGTCGCCCCACAGCCAACTGTCTCGCGCCGACGCGGTGAACCAGTGGTCCCACCGCGCCGCGTCCCCGAAGAACACGATGCTGGCCTGATTGCAGTAGTGGTAGCTCAAGAGCTGTGCGATCGAACCGTCAGTGCGGGCGAGGCGCCGCACCGCGCGCAGCCCGGTCGACCAGTGCCCTCCTGCCCCACCGAACGAGACCGGGATCAACAGATCAGCCAGGCCTGATTCCTTCAGTAGCTTCAGTTCCGCATCGGGCGGCCGGTTGGCGCGGTCTCGCTCGAGGACGTCGTGAGAAAGGGCCGCCGCAACGTCGTCGGAGACAGCGTCCCAGCGCTCGGTTTCGGCGGGCGACAGCGGTTCGATCCAGGGCGTGCGGGGCATCGCCGACACTGTACGGACATGTGTCGCGATGGTACCGACTTCTGTTCTGGCGGAGTGAAATCGGTGCGCTGCGGTGTAGATGTGTTCGACTGTGCGGTCGTGACAGATATCGCCACCCGCCCCAGGCTCGCGCAGGCCCGCGCCCACTTCGCCGACGTGTTCGCTGAGATCGCCGCGGGGACGCGGGACCGGGAACTGTCCGGCGCTCTGCCGTTCGAGGCCGTTACCCTGCTCAAACACGCCGGATTCGGAACCTTGCGGGTGCCGGTCGAGTTCGGCGGGTGGGGGCTGGACTGGACCGAGATCACGGCACTGTGGATCGACCTCGCCGCGGCCGACGCCAATCTGGCGCAGGCATTGCGCGGTCACTTCGTGCTGGTCGAGGACACCGTGTTCCGGCACCGCCGCGGTGAGGACCAGTCCCGGTGGTTCGCCCGGTTCGTCGAGGGCGAGATCGCGGGGAACGCATGGACGGAGACCGGTCCGACGGCCATGGGCGATGCGCAGACCACGGTCACGCACCGCGACGGCCGTCGCGTGGTGAACGGCCGCAAGTTCTACACGACGGGAACGATCTTCGCGGAATGGGCTGATGTCTACGTCAAGGACGGCGACGGCTGGGCGACCGCGGTCGTGGACACCCGCCAACCCGGCGTGGTGGTCCACGACGACTGGGACGGCTTCGGTCAGCGCGGTACGGGGACCGGCACCACCGAGTTCACCGACGCCGTCGCCGACGACGTCATTCCCTTCGACCGCAGGCATCCCTACCAGACCGGGCTGTATCAACTGAATCTGGTGGCAACGCTGGCCGGCATCACCCGCGCGGTTCTCACTGACGTGACGTTCGAGGTCCAGCAGCGTGATCGCAACTACTCCCACGCCAACGCCGCCCGGGTGCGGGACGACGGGCAGATCCTGGGCAGGGTGGGCGACATCTGGACCGCGGCGTACACCACCGAGGCGGTCGCCCTGAAGCTGGCGGAGGCGATCGACGCAGCCGCGACCGCCGACGACGAGGCGCTGCCTGCGGCCGCCGAACGAACCGAACTCGAGGCGGCCGCTGCGCAATTGACGGCGTCGCGGCTGGCGGTCGAGGCGGCGTCCGACCTCTTCGACACCCTCGGTGCGTCGGCGGCATCGCGCGCCCGCGGGCTGGATCGGCACTGGCGCAACGCCCGCACGGTGGCCTCGCACAACCCGCGGTTGTTCAAGGCGAAGGTGCTGGGCGCCCACGCCGTCAACGGCACTCCCCCGCCATACGCGTGGGGTATCGGCCGCACCCAGCGCGACAGCTAGCCGAGCCGGTCGCCGCTTGCTGTGTCGAACAGATGCACGCGGTCGGCTCGGACGTCCACCGCAACAGTGTCCCCGGGTGCTGGCGCGCCGGGCCACTGCGCCACCGCGGCGGCCTCGACCACCGCTGTCAGGCGGTGCTCTCCCACCCGGACGATCAGAACGTAACGGGGACCGAGTAATTCGACGATTTCCAGCGTTCCGTTGCCGGTTGCGTCCGGGGTGACGGTGAGGTCCTCGGGACGGACGCCGAGTGTGACGGCGGTGTGGTCGGCGCCGGCGACGCGCACGCGCAACCCACCGCCGTCGAAGACACCGTCGCGTACCGCTCCGGGGATGAGGTTGGTGCTCGGCGACCCGATGAAGCCTGCGACGAAGGTGTTGGCCGGCCGCCGGTACAGCTCGGCCGGAGTGCCCGCCTGGACGATACGTCCTGCCCGCAGGACCACGAGCTGGTCGGCGATGGTCATCGCCTCTTCCTGGTCGTGGGTCACGTAGAGCGCGGTGATCCCGGAGTCCTGTTGCAGCCGCCGGATTTCGGACCGCAGCTCGACGCGCAGCTTGGCGTCGAGATTGCTCAGCGGCTCGTCGAACAGGAACAGGGCCGGGGTGCGCACCAGCGCGCGGGCGATCGCCACCCGCTGCTGTTGACCACCGGAGAGCTGGCGGGGTTTGCGCTCGAGCAGCGCGGTGATCCCCACCCGCTTCGCGGCGTGCCGAACACGCTCAGCGGTGGCGTCTTTGGGCACCCCGCTGTTGCGCAGCGGGAAGGCGATGTTGCGCTCGACGCTCAAATGCGGATAGAGCGCATAGTTCTGGAAGACCATCGCCACGTCCCGCTGGGACGGGGATGCGGCGGTGACGTCACGCCCGTCGATGTGCACGGCCCCGGCGTCGGCGGACTCGAGGCCGGCGACGATCCGTAGGGTGGTGGATTTCCCGCATCCCGACGGTCCCACCAGAACGGTCATCGACCCGTCGGGAAGAGACAGGGTGAGCCTGTCGACGACCGTGGTCCGTCCCGACGATGTGTCGAATGTCTTGGTGATGTCGTGGAGTTCGACGGTACTCACTTGGTGGCTCCTGTCGTCAGCCCGCCGACCAGATGACGCTGGGCGGCGAGCGCGAGCACGTAGACCGGCAGGATGCCGAGAAGGCCGGCCGCGGCCTGCTGCCCGAATTGCACGTTTCGGTCGCCCTGGAACAGTGACAGCCCGACGGTCAGGGTCTGACTCTCCTTGGTCACGGCGAGGTACACCGCGAACAGGAAGTCGTTGTAGCTGAGGAAGAACACGACGAGCAGCGCCGCGACCACGCCGGGCAGAAGAAGCGGCACAACGACTTTGCCGAAGGTGGCCGTCGGCCCCAACCCGTCGATCGCGGCGGCCTCGTCGATCTCGACGGGGATGCGGCGCACGAAGCCGTCCAACAACCACGCCGCGACGGGCACTCCGGCGATACCGTTGACCAGGATCAGGCCCCCGACGCTGTTGACCAGACCGACCCAGCGCAGCAGGAAGAACAGCGGGATGATCGCCACGATCGGCGGCGCGCAATAGCTGGCCAGCAAGACGGTGAGCAAGCGCTCGCCGTGCACATGGCGGGCGGTGAAATATGCGGCCGGGGCTGCGATCACGACTGCGAGCAGGGCAGCTCCCACGGCTGAGGACCACGAGTTCTGCAGCATGCTGCCCAGTTCGATGGTGTCGAAGACTTTCACGACGTTGCTCATCGTCCACGCATCCGGCAGCAGGCTCGAATTCAGCACGTCACCGGCAGGTCGCACGGCCAGCGACAGCAGGTAGGCGATGGGCAGCAGTGCAACGATCACGGCGCAGGCCAGCGCGATCCGACGGCTCACCCGTCGGCCTTCACTGCGCGTGCCCGCAGCGTGGTGACCACCGTCGCCACGGCACCGACCACCAGGCCGAACACCAGTGTCTGCGCGGCAGCGGTGCCCATGTCGAAGCTGCCCCGCAGACCGGTCTGGTAGATGACGAACGGAGAGAGCGCGGTGGAGAATCCGGGCCCGCCCGAGGTGATGACGACGATCGAGTCGAACACTTTGTAGCCGATCACGAGTTCGAGCACCGCGACGGCCCACACCGTCGGGCCGATCGCCGGCCAGGTCACGGTCGTGAACGTCCGCCAGCATCCGGCGTTGTCGATGCGGGCCGACTCCAGGAGCTCGGGTCGCACGACACCGAGGGCGGCGAACGAGATGAGGGTCGCGAATGGGGTCCACTGCCAGATGTGGATGACCATCAGCACGATCAGTGCGCCCGCACCGGAGCCCAGCGGGTTGATCCCACCCAGACCGACGGCGGCGAAGATCCCGGCCAATCCTCCACCGACGGGTGCCAGCAACAGCTTCCACGCGACCCCGACCAGCACGGGTGCGGTCACCAGAGGGAGCAGCAGCAGCGCCCCGGTGATCCCGAAGCCGCCGCCGCGGTGGCGCAGCAGCAGCGCAAGGGCAAGTCCGAGGGCGGTGGTGGCTGCGGCGACGACGAGAGCGAACAGCGTCGACTTCCACAGGGACGGGACGAAGGCCGGTGACGCGAACGCCGTCGCGAAGTTGTCCGCACCGGTGAAGCTGCGCAGCGGATGTGCCAGAGACGATTTCGTCAGGGCCAGCCCGATGAGATAGACCGTGGGGTAGACCAGGAACAGCGTCAGTCCGGCGATCGCGGGCGCGGCCAGCCACAGCGGAACGCGCCGTGTCATGTCGCGGCGCTCTCCCATCCACGCTGCGCATTGTCCAGCGACTGCTCGACGGTCTGACTGCCGCTGATCGCCAGCGCGAGCTGATCGACCAGGTCCTGCAACAGTTTCGGCGCACCGGCTTGCTTCGGCCACACCAGCGGATCACCGCCGAGACCCTGCCGGATGGGGGCGATCGCCTTGGTGACGACCTTGGCGTAGCCGTCGGAGTCGAGCACTTCGGTGCGCACGGGATCGATCCCGGCGCCCGCCGTGGAGGACACCACGAGGTTCTGCGGGGCTGCGGTCGCCCAGTTGACGAATGCGGCTGCCGCGTCGGCGTTCTTGGTCGCGGTGGAGATGCCCAGCCCGAAGCCGGCGTCCAACGCGGTGCGGGGCGTGGTGTTGGTGCCTCCGACGGGTAGCGAGACCGCACCCCACTTGCCGGCGATCTTGGAGGCAGTGGGATCCTCGGCCCGCAATGCCATGTCGGTCCAGGTGTCGAGCAGCGCTCCCTGGCCCGTGAGGAACGCGGTGTTGGCCTGGTCGAAGCCGATCTGAAGCGGGGTCGGCAGGGCAGACGGCGCCACGTCGACGAGATGCTTGAGGGCGGCGATCGAGGCGTCGGAGGTCAACGTGGGTTTTCCGTCGGCGTCGACCAGGTTTCCGCCGTAGCCCGTGAGCCGGTTGATGTAGGAGCAGCCGAGGATCATCGGAACCTGTTGGCCAGAAACGATGGCGCCGTATGCCGCACCGCGTGCGTCGGTGGTGATCTTCGCGGCGACCTCGTCGTACTCGTCCCAGGTCGTGGGCGGGGTGACCCCGTAACGATCCAGCAGTTCGGCGTTGTAGAAGAGGATGTGGATGTCACCGTCGTACGGCAGTCCGTACCGTTTGCCGTCGAGCAACGTGTAGGGGTCGTACACCGAGCGCAGGTACCCGTCGACGCCGATCTGTGCCGCGTTGGCGTCGATCCACGGGGTCAGCTCGGTCAGCGCTCCCGCGTCGACGAGATCCCCGAGGCCGAAGTAGAAATAGTCGAAGACATCGAATTCACCGGTGCCGCTTTGTACGTCGAGAATCTGTTTACTGGTCAGCTGATCGTAGGGCGATGCGGTCACCTCGAGCTTTCCACCGGTGGCCGCTGCCCACTTCGGGGCGAGGACGTCCCGGAACGACGTCACGTGCGGTTGGTTGACGAGCAGTTTGAGCGTGACGCCCTCGAAGCGGCCCGACAGCGGCGCGGTGGACGGCAGCGCAGAGCTGGTGCTCGACGATCCGCACGCGGCCAGGGCCGGGGCGAGCACAGCCGCACCGCCGGCGAGGCCGAGCAGTTGCAGCGCACGACGGCGCGAGAAGGCAGGAACGGTCACACCGCGAGACGCTACGAAGACTCGCAGGATCTACGTAAGAGAAAAACTCAGCCCGAATCTTGCCTGCGCAGACTCCAGCGGCGGTTCCTCAGCAGAGGGATCCGGCGAACACCGCTCCGGTCACCAGCGCGACGACGATCGCGACATTGGGCAATCCGCCCGCCAGTGCGAGGACCACTCCCGCGATCCCGGCGATCAACACCGTCGCCATCACGAACCCGATCAGCCAGTTGACGGGGTGAGAGCCGCGCGCAGGCGTCATCTCCTGCGGGACCATTGCGCCCTCGCCGATTCCGGCCATGTTCGTCCTCCTTGTGATGGCAGACACAAATATAACTCCGGAATGACACAAATCACAGCAAGACTGCGCAAACGGCACTATCGAAAGCTGCACTAACAAAAGCGATTAGGCGGCCTAAGCGAGGACGGGCGGTTCGGTAGGTTCGCAGGGGTGCGCCTGCGCAGGCTCGTCCCGATGGCGGCCCTGGCGGCCGTCCTCGTGCAGTGCGCGCCTGCGCCGGCGCCGACGACACCGACACCGACACCGACGACGTCCCGGACCGCCACGACCACACCGACGCCGCAGCCTCAACCGGCGACCGTCACCCCCGTCACCGCCACCGACCTCGGGGCGACCTGGCGCCCGGGCTGCCCGGTGTCTCCCGACCAGCTACGACGCGTCGAGCTCGACCACTGGGGGTCCGACGGCCGCCTCCATCGCGGAGAGCTGGTGGTCGACGCCGCGATCACCGATGCCGTCATCGACGTGTTCGCCCGCCTCGCGGCGCTGCGCTTCCCGATCGAGAAGATGCACAGCCCCAACCGCTATCCCGGCGCCGAGGACGAACTGTCGATGCGTGACAACAACACCTCGGCGTTCAACTGTCGCGGCATTCCCGGGTCCACCAGCTGGTCCTGGCACGCGTATGGCCGGGCGGTCGACATCAATCCGCTCGTCAATCCCTACGTCGATGCCCGCGGCGGTGTCGGTGGCGGTGTCGAACCCGCCACCGGCACACCATGGCTCGATCGCACCCGCCGCGACGCCGGCATGCTCCACGACGGCGACCCGGTCGTCGACGCTTTCGTGACCAGGGGTTGGCGCTGGGGCGGGCACTGGCGCACACCGATCGACTACCAGCACTTCGAGCTCCCACGATGACTCCCCCGCCATGACTTAGGTCACACCTGACCCAGACGGTGAACCCAACCGGCGGCCCCGTCGTGTCCCGTTCAGGCCTTCGATCGGACAGGAGACGACACTGCTGAACCGAATCGCGTCGCTCGCCCTCACCGCCCCGCGCCGGATCGTGGCCGCCGCGGCGGTCCTCACCGCACTGCTCGCACTCGTCGGTGTGCCGGTCGCCGCCCACCTGTCCCCCAGCGGCTTCGCCGACCCGGGTTCCGAGTCGGCTCGGGCGTCGCAGACCCTTGCGGACACCTTTGGTCAGGGCGATGTCGCCATGGTCATCGTGGTGTCCTCGCCCGACGGCATCGACAGCCCGGCCGCACGCCGGACCGGTGAACGCATCGCCGAGGAGGTGAGCCGCGAACCCCACGTCGCGACGGTGTCGTCGGCCTGGAGCGCACCGACCGCCCCGCCGTCGGCTGTGCCGAACGATCAGGCCGGCCTCGTCAACCGCGATCGGACAGCCGGGCTCGTCGTGGTCGGCATCAGCGGGACCGAAGCCGAACAGCAGACCTACGCCACCCAGATCGACAAACAGGTCACCCGCGACGTGCCCGACGGCGTCAGCGTGCGGACCGGCGGCACCGCGATGGTCAACGTCCAGATCACCGAGCATTCACAGCGCGACCTGCTGCTGATGGAGGGGTTGGCGATCCCGCTGAGCTTCCTCGTCCTGGTGTGGGTGTTCGGCGGACTGCTGGCCGCGGCCCTGCCCGTGGCGATCGGGGTGATGGCGATCGTCGGCGCCCTCGCGGTGCTGCGGGCGGTCACCGTCTTCACCGACGTGTCGATCTTCGCGCTGAACCTCGCCACCGCGATGGGCTTGGCGCTCGCCATCGACTACACGCTGCTGATCCTGAGCCGCTACCGCGACGAGCTCGCGACGGGCGCAGATCGGCGGCAGGCCATCCGCACGACGATGGGCACCGCTGGGCGCACGGTGATCTTCTCGGCGACGACGGTCGCGTTGTCGATGTCGGTGATGGTCCTGTTCCCGATGCACTTCCTCAAGTCCTTCGCTTACGCAGGCGTGGCGACGGTTGCGTTCGCCGCGGCATCGGCGGTGATCGTCACCCCGGCCGCGCTGGTGCTGCTCGGCGATCGGCACACCGCCCTGGACGTACGCCGCCTCGTGCGCCGCGTACTGCGCCGCCCAGAGCCTGAGCCCGTCACCGTGGAGCAGCGCTTCTGGTACCGCTGCGCGAAAGCCGTGATGCGCCGCGCCGTGCCTCTCGGACTCGCCGTCGTCCTGCTGCTGGTCGTCGCGGGCCTGCCGTTCCTCGGCGTCCGGTGGGGCTTCCCCGACGACCGCGTGCTCCCCCGGTCCGCGTCGGCCCACCAGGTCGGCGACCAGTTGCGGGACGAATTCGCCGAGAACACCGACACCGCAGTCACGATCGTGCTGCCCGACACTCGCGGACTGGACCCCGCCGAGCTGTCGACGTATGCCACCGACCTGTCCCGCGTGACCGACGTCGTCGCGGTCTCGGCACCCACGGGCACCTACGTCGACGGCCGCCTCGCCGGCCCGCCGTCGGCTCCGACCGGTGAGCGCGACGGAGCCTCCTATCTCACCGTGGCCAGCAGCGCGCCGCTGTTCTCCGACGCCTCGGAGACCCAACTGAACCGGCTGGAAGCGGTACCCGGCCCGGGCGGGCGCGCGGTGGAGATGACCGGTACCGCCGCGGCCAACCGGGACAGTGTCGCCGCCATCACGTCCACCCTGCCGCTGGTGCTCGGCCTCATCGGCGCGATCATGTTCGTGCTGCTGTTCCTGCTCACCGGCAGTCTGGTCGTTCCGCTGAAAGCCCTTGTGCTCAACGTTCTCTCGCTCAGCGCCGCGTTCGGCGCGCTGGTTTGGGTGTTCCAGGACGGTCATCTCGGCGGGCTCGGAACCACGCCGACGGGAACGCTGATCGCGAACATGCCCGTGCTGCTGTTCTGCATCGCATTCGGCCTGTCCATGGACTACGAGGTGTTCCTGGTCGCTCGAATCCGCGAATTCTGGCTGCGCACAGGAGATTCCGATGAATCGGTAGCACTGGGCATCGCCCACACCGGGCGCATCATCACCGCCGCGGCGCTGATCATGTCCATCTCTTTCGCGGCGCTGATCGCCGCAAGCACTTCGGTCATGCGGATGTTCGGTCTCGGACTGACGCTGGCGGTGCTGGCCGACGCGACGCTCGTGCGCATGGTGGCGGTACCCGCCTTCATGCGGTTGATGGGGGGCAGGAACTGGTGGGCCCCACAGTGGCTCAACCGGATTCATCGCCGCCTCGGGTTCACCGAGGCACCGGCGATGCCTTCTCGAGAACACACGGAACGGATATCCCCATGAGCCCTGTCAGTGTCATCGCCGGCGTCGCCGGCGCCCTCCCCGAACACCGCTACAGCCAGCAGGAAGTCACCGAGACCTTCCTCGCGATGCCCGCGTTCGCCGGCTTCGCCGATGTCATCACCGCTCTGCATGAGCACGCCAAGGTGGCCAGCCGGCATTTCGTCCTGCCACTCGAGAGGTACCACGCGCTGCAGGACTTCGGCGAGGCCAATGACATGTACCTCGAGCACGCCGCCGATCTCGCCTGCGAGGCGCTGACCGCAGCGCTCGACGAGGCAGGGCTGCACGCCGCCGATCTGGACATGATCATGACCACCACCGTCACCGGCATCGCGGTGCCCTCCCTGGACGCCCGCATCGCGACGCGGATGGGACTGCGGGCCGATGTGCGCCGTATTCCACTGTTCGGATTGGGTTGCGTCGCAGGGGCGGCCGGCATCGCTCGCATGCACGACTATCTACGCGGCGCGCCCGGCCACACGGCCGCGCTGATCTCCGTCGAGTTGTGCTCCCTGACGTTCCCAGCCGTCGAACCGACGATGGCCAGCCTGGTGGGCAGTGCGCTGTTCGGCGACGGGGCGGCCGCCGTGGTCGCCGTCGGCGAGGAGCGCGCCCGTCGTCTGGACCCGCACGGTCCGGCGGTGATCGACTCGCGCAGCCGGCTGTACCCCGACACGTTGGACACCATGGGCTGGCGGGTGGGAGGAAGCGGGTTGTCGCTCGTGTTGTCGGCGAACCTGCCCGAGCTCATCGACCGCTACCTGGCCGACGATGTGACCGCGTTTCTCGGTGCCCACGATCTCGAGGTCGACGACATCGCGGCGTGGGTGTCACATCCCGGCGGCCCCAAGGTGATCGAAGCCATCACGGACGCTCTCGATCTCGGGCCCGATGCGTTGGAGCTGACGTGGCGCTCGCTGGCCGAGGTGGGCAACCTGTCCTCGTCGTCGGTGCTGCACGTGCTGCGAGACACCATCGCCAAGAAGCCGCCCGCCGGTCGGCCCGGTCTGCTGATGGCGATGGGGCCTGGCTTCTGCGCGGAGTTCGTGCTGCTGGGTTGGCGGTGAGCCGTGCTGGCTTACACCGTTCTGATCGCCGCGGTCGCCCTCGAGCGGATCGCCGAACTGGTTGTTTCACAACGTAATCTGCGGTGGAGCCAGGAACGCGGCGGCGTGGAGTTCGGGGCCCGGCACTACCCGGTGATGGTGGTGTTGCACACCGCTCTGCTTGCCGCCTGCCTCCTCGAGGCGGCGCATCGGGCGTTCCTGCCCGCACTGGGGTGGCCGATGTTCGGCGTGGTGCTGGCCGCGCAGGGGTTGCGATGGTGGTGCATCAGCACCCTCGGTCACCAGTGGAACACCCGGGTGATCGTGGTGCCCGGAGCGGGCCGGGTCACCGGCGGCCCCTACCGGTACCTGTCTCATCCGAACTACGTCGCCGTCGTCGCCGAGGGCATCGCGCTGCCGCTGGTCCACACCGCCTGGCTCACCGCTGTCGTGTTCACCGCGCTGAACGCGGCCCTGCTCCACGCCCGAATCATTTGTGAGAACCAGGCTTTGGAGCGCCTCCCGTGATCGATCTGGCCGTAGTCGGCGGCGGACCCGCGGGGCTGGCCACCGCGCTGGCCGCCGCCCGCCTCGGTCTGGAGACGGTGGTGATGGAACGGCGGCAGGCACCGATCGACAAGGCATGCGGCGAGGGGCTGATGCCGCACACCGTCCGCCATCTCGCCGCGCTCGGTGTCCACCCCGACGGGGTGCCGTTTCGCGGTGTCACCTACCTCGACCCGAATCGTGCGGTAACCGCCACGTTCGCCGCCGGCCCCGGCCTCGGGGTGCGGCGCACGGTGCTGCAGCAGGCGATGCTGGACGCCGCCGTGTCGGCAGGGGTACGGGTCGTCAGCACGACCGCGGACACCATCGAGCAGCACCGAGACAGCGTGTCGGTGAACGGGATTCGAGCCCGCTACCTGGCGGCGGCAGATGGTCTGCACTCGCCGATCCGGGCTCAGCTGGGTCTGCGGCGTCCCGGAGGCGTGCGACGCCGATGGGGACTGACCCGTCATGTCGGCATCGCGCCCTGGACCGACCGCGTCGAGGTGTACTGGGCCGCCGATCCCGACGCCGGGGAGGCCTACGTGACACCGGTCGCCGACGACTGCGTCGGCATCGCGATCCTCACCTCTCGTCGTGGCGGATTCGACGATCACCTCGCGGCGTTTCCTGCTCTGCGCGAACGTGTCTCGGGATCGCCGCACGGTCCCGACCGCGCTGCCGGGCCTCTTCGACAGCGCGTGACCCGCAGAGTGGCCGGCCGGGTGATGCTCGTCGGCGACGCCGCCGGCTACGTCGACGCGCTGACCGGCGAGGGGCTGGGCGTGTCGTTCGCCGCGGCCCGCGCGCTGGCCGGGTGCGTGGCCGCCGACGAACCCGACGCCTATGAACAGCTCTGGCGCCGATCCACCCGCCGCTACCGCCTGATGACGTCGGTGGTGGTGCGGTCGAGCGCATCACCGGTGCGGCGCGCGATCGTGCCGGCGGCGAAGGCGTTGCCGTCGGTGTTCGGCCGGGCGGTCAACCTACTCGCCGAGTAGGACCCCGGCCTCCCGGTACATCGACACCGCGTCGCGTCCGTTGCTCTTGGCGGCATAGAGCGCCTTGTCCGCACGGTCGAGCAGGTCCCGTATCGCCAGGTCTGCATCGGGGTCGGTCTGTCGCCACGGCCGCAGCGTCGCCACCCCGACGCTGATCGTCACGGTGCCCGTCGCAGCTCCGGCATGCGGAATCGCCAGGGAGCGGATGGCCGTCACCAGCCCTTTGGCGAACCCGGCCGGGTCGTCGCACCCCGAGAGCACGACCGCGAATTCCTCGCCCCCGTATCGCGCAGCGACGCACACGCTGGGGTCGGCGAGGTGCGCCAGCACCCCGGCGATGTGCCGCAGGCATTCATCACCGGCCTGGTGACCGTAGAGGTCGTTGAAGGATTTGAAGTGGTCGATGTCGACGAACAACGCCGTCACCTGCTCGCCGGCGGCACTGGCCCGCAGCCAGATCTCACCGGCGCGAACGTCCAACCCCCGGCGATTGGCCAGCCCGGTCAGCGGATCGGTGTTCACCATGTCGGTCAACGACTCCTGCACCTCGCGCTCCAGCGTCACGTCGCGCATGATCGCGGCGGTCAAGCCGTCCGCGGTGCGCCGACTGTGCAAGATGTACCAGCCCCATGATCCGTCGGTGCGCCGGACGCGGAAGGGCTCCGAGGCACTCTGGATCACGGCCGGGAAACCGGCGAGGGCCGCGCGGTCGTCGGGATGGATCTGGCCGAGCCATGCGGACTTGGAAACGGGACCGTCGGGGATCGCGAGGATCTCGTGCCCCTTGCTGGCGCGGTGCAGCACGGCGCCGTCGGAGTCGACGAGGATCACCACGTCGCCGGTCAGGTCGGCGATCAGTTCGTAGGCCTTGTGGCTGACGTCTTCGAGGGCGACCAGCCGCATCCGATCCTCGAGGGCGGCGGCGACGAGCACCAGCATCGTGAACGCGCCGAGGACGAACACCTGCACCGAGATCAACGCCTGACCGGGAGTCTCGATGGACAGCGCGAACGGGCCGTAGCCGGCGAACGTGCCCCCCAGCGCCATCGCCGAACCGACGGCCATCGCGGCGAACGCGGCCGCGATGCCGGATCGGATCAGCACCAGCAGCGCGGGCAGACCGGACAGGAACACCAGCACGAAGCTCGTCATCCTCGCAGACGCCGCGCACAGCCCCACGGTGACCGCGTTCATCGTCGCGAACCATGCCGCGTCGCGCCAGGTGTGCCGGCGTACGTAATGCCGCCACCGGAGCATCAGGGGTACGAGGAACGCGATGCCGACGGCCTCGGTCAGGTACCACGCCATCGCGGCGTGGAGCAGCTGCCCCGGTCCGGTACCGACTTCGCCGTTGATCACCAGCCCGGCCACGCCGATCGGGCTGGCCAGCGCCGGCGCGAGGTAGACGCCGTAGAGCAGGAACCGCTGCCAGCTGCGCAGCGAGTCGCTGTGGCCGGACACCCAGTCCTGGTCGCGATGGAGCATCGCGGCGGCGAACACGACCGCAGCGAGTGTGGACACGACTCCGATCTCCGGGGCGAGCCCGAGTACGAGCCGTGCCGGGATGATCTGGATCGCCAGGAACGCGACCACATAGACCGGCCACTGCCTGCGCGGCGAGGTGAGCAGGGCGACCAGCTGCGGTGCGACCGCGGGCCACACCATCGCGTAGGACCAGCTATCCAGGAAGACCAGCCCGCGGACCGCGAAGCAGGCGACACCGACGGCCAGGGTCCAGCCGATCAGCCGCGGTAACGGGGGCACAGCGGCGGCAGCACGGCGCGTCACCACGGGGTGCGCGCCCATCGCCATCGGAACAGTCAACCGCGTCAATTCCCGGCGCGGCAACGTTTGCGCACAACCTGTTACAGGTCGCGTTCACGATCAGGATTCATTTCCGAAACATGGACCCGCCAGAATGGCGCGGTGACCGACCTCGTGAACGTTCCCACCGATCAATCCGGCCAGGTCAGCGGCGGAGGGCCCGGGCCGACCGGGCAGACCAGGACGGGAATGACCGCTGATGCGCTGCGTGCGGCGGTCACCGACCACCTGGTGTACTCGATCGCCCGCCCGCCGGCGGTGCTGCAGGCCGAGCATTACTACCGTGCGCTGTCGCTGGCTGTGCGCGACCGGATGCAGAAGCGCTGGATGGCGACCACGCAGGACTGGCTGGACCTGTCTTCCAAGGTCACCTGCTACCTGTCGGCAGAGTTCCTGATGGGACCGCAGCTGGGCAACAACCTGCTGAACCTGGGCATCGAGGGTGAGGCGCGACAGGCCATGGCCGACCTCGGCCAGGATCTCGACGAGATCCTCGACTGCGAGGGCGAGCCGGGGCTCGGCAACGGCGGGCTGGGCCGGCTGGCCGCCTGCTATCTGGATTCGCTGGCCACGCTGGAGCGCCCGTCGATCGGCTACGGCATCCGCTACGAGTTCGGCATCTTCACCCAGGAGATCCAGGACGGCTGGCAGATCGAGAAGACCGACAACTGGCTGGTGCACGGCAACCCGTGGGAGATCGACAAGCCGGACGCCAGCTACTTCGTCAACTGGGGTGGACACACGGAGACCTACGAGGATCTGGCCGGCAGGCTGCGGGTGCGGTGGATTCCGCAGCGGGTCCTCAAGGGCGTCTCGTACGACACACCGGTGCAGGGCTACGGGGTCAACACCTGCAACACGTTGACGCTGTGGAGTGCCCGGGCGGTCGAATCGTTCGCCCTCGACGCCTTCAACAGTGGCGACTTCTACAAGGCCGTCGACCAGGAGGTCGTCTCCGAGACGGTCTCCAAGGTGCTCTACCCCAATGACGAGCCGGAGGCCGGTAAGCGGCTGCGCCTGCTGCAGCAGTACTTCTTCGTGACGTGTTCGCTGCAGGACATCCTCAACATCCACCTCGAACGGGCGGGCCTGCCGCTGTCGGCGCTGCCGGACAAGTGGGCGATCCAGCTCAACGACACTCACCCCTCCATCGCGGTGGCCGAGCTGATGCGGCTGCTGATCGACGAGCACCACCTGTCGTGGGAGGACGCGTGGGACCTGACGGTGCGCACATTCGGCTACACCAACCACACCTTGCTGCCCGAGGCGCTGGAGACGTGGTCGCTGCATCTGTTCGGCGAGGCGCTGCCGCGCCACCTCGAGCTGATCTACGAGATCAACGACCGCTTCCTCGCGGAGGTGCGTGACAAGTTCCCCGGTGACGACGAGCGGGTGCGCCGGATGTCGCTGATCGGGGAGGACGGCGGCAAGTCGGTGCGGATGGCACACCTGGCCACCGTCGGCAGCCACGCGATCAACGGCGTTGCCGCGCTGCACTCAGAACTACTGAAAGCCAGTGTGCTGAAAGACTTCTACGAGATGTGGCCGGAGCGCTTCGGCAACGTCACCAACGGCGTCACCCCCAGGCGGTTCCTCGCCCTGTCCAACCCCGGGCTGCGGGGACTGCTCGACGAGGCGATCGGGCCCGGGTGGCTGACGGATCTGGATCGCCTGCACGGCCTGGAGTCGTTCATCGACGATTCGAGCTTCCGGGAACGGTGGCGAGAGGTCAAGCGCGCCAACAAGTCCCGGCTCGCCGAGTACGTGCACTCGACCACGGGCATCGAGCTGGACCCGATGTGGATGTTCGACGTGCAGGTCAAGCGCATCCACGAGTACAAGCGACAGCACTTGATGGTGCTGCACATCGTGGCGCTCTACCACCGGCTGAAGACGAATCCGGGACTGACGATCCCGCCGCGGGTGTTCCTGTTCGGCGGCAAGGCCGCACCCGGCTATTACATGGCCAAGCGGATCATCAAGCTGATCACCGCGGTGGGGGCGACCATCAACAACGATCCCGACGTCAATCGCTACATGAAGGTCGTGTTCCTGCCGAACTTCAACGTCAAGAGCGCGCATCTGGTGTACCCCGCGGCCAACCTGTCCGAGCAGATCTCGACCGCAGGCAAGGAAGCCTCGGGCACAGGCAACATGAAGTTCATGATCAACGGCGCGTTGACCATCGGGACGCTCGACGGCGCGAACGTCGAGATCCGCCAGGAGGCCGGCTCGGAGAACTTTTTCTGCTTCGGGCTCACCGAGGATCAGGTCGTGGCGGTCAAGGCCGAAGGGTATCGGCCGCAGAGCTACGTCGAGCGCGACCCGGAGCTGGCCGCGGTGCTGGAACTGATCGCGGCGGGCACGTTCACCCACGGTGACACCGAGGTGTTGCGCCCCGTCGTCGACAACCTGATCGCCCATGATCCGTTCCTGGTGCTCGCCGACTACCGGGCGTACGTCGACAAGCAGGCCGAGGTGTCGCGCGCATGGCTCGATGACGAGGTGTGGACGCGGATGTCGATTCGCAACACCGCCCGCAGCGGGATGTTCTCCTCCGACCGGGCGATCCGCGAGTACTGCGACGAGATCTGGGGCGTGGGCCCGATGTCGGTCGATCTCTAGCGATTTCGGCGTGTTTGTCGTCGCTCAGCGATCGCAACCACGCCGAAATCACGGCGCGGCGGCCACCCAGCTGTGCGTTCGGCTGCGCGCCACCACGGCACCGTCGTGGATCACGATGCGATCGGCCGGGGCGGTGGCGATCACATCGGGGACGCTCGTGCCGCGCACCGCGAGAAGCTCGGCACGCTTGCCCACCGCAGGACCTGCCTCGGGCAACCCGAGCACCGCGCGCGCCTCGTCGGTCACCATCGTGATCGCCACGTCGGGGTGCACGTGCCCCGCGATGACGGTGAGCATCGCCGTTTCCAGCGCATCGCTTCGTCCCAGCGGATTGAACGGATCGCGCACGTTGTCCGCACCCGCCGCCACCGGGATGCCCGCGTCGCGCAACGCGGCGATCGCGGTGATCCCGCGGGGCGTCGCCGCAGGGTTGTCACGGCCCTGCAGGTACAGATTGGTGATCGGGTTGGCTACGACTCCCAAACCGCTGCAGGCGATCTGCGGAAGCAGGCCGGCGAGCTCGTCGGCAGGCATGGTCCCCAGCCGCGTGCAATGACTCGCGGTCCTGATGCGGTCGGCAGGCCACGTCGCGGCGCGTCGTGCGTAGTCCGCGATGGTGTGATGATCGCCGAACAGGAACTCGTCGGTGTGCAGGTCCGTCCCGACGCCGCGGACCTCGGCGACACCGAGCAGACGGTCCAACTCCGCGTTCGGGTCGGGGGCGCTGTGCGGTGACCCACCGACGAGGTCAGCGCCCGCGTCGAGCGCGCCGTGCAGCAGCTCGACATCCGAGTAGGCCTTGATCAGAGCGACGATCTCAATGTCCATCACCCCGGCCAGCTCGCGCCGCACTGCGTCGACGGCGCGGACGCCCCGCAGCGGATCGTCACCGGCGAGGACGTCGACGTGGGTGCGTACCGCGGTGGTGCCGTTGCGCAGCAGCGCCAGCGCCGCATCCCGGGCGCGCTGCCGAAACGATACTTCGTCGAAGCGCAGCGACCCCTCCTTCCACGTCGCGATCGCGTCGTGCAGATCACCGAGTCTTGGTTGCAACGCATCCCATGAGTGCGCCTTGTCCAGATGCGCATGCGGTTCAGCCGGTGCGGTCATCAGGACGTACCCCCGCAGATCCAGACCGTCGTCGACCCACGGCTCCGCCGGGGTGACGGACGTGACGACGGCGTGCCCGTCGTCTGTGGTTCCGATCCGGACGTCCACCACGGCGCCGTCGACCAGCGTGGCCCCCCGTAGCAGTGAAACAGGTTGTGCGGCAGCGGTCACCGTTCAGATCCGCCGGGTCCGCACGTACAGTCCGGCCACGTGCGCGCACGCCGCGGCCCTCGCGCCTTCGGCGTCACCGGCCTCGATCGCAGCGACGATCCGTTCGTGTTCGCCGACCGCGAGGCGGCGGTTCACATCGGTGGTCCACATGTCGGACCGGTACAGGTGCGACTGCCCGTCGAGGCGAGCGAGGGCGTCGCTGAGCGGTCGGTTGCGTGCGGTGTCCCTGATCAGGGTGTGGAATTCCAGGTCCAGTCTGGCGTCGCGGTGCCTGTCGGGCGCTTCGTCGAGCAGTTCACGCTGCACCTGCACCATCTTGCGAAGCTGCTCGACGACGGCACGGCTGGCGATCAGCGTGGCGTTGCGCGCCGCCAGCCCGTCGAGGACTTCCCGGACATCGAAGACGGACTTGACCGTCTCGTCGTCCAGCAGCGTCACCCGTGCCCCGGCGTTGCGGGTGTGGGTGGCCAGGCCTTCGTAGATCAGCTGTTGCACCGCTTCCCTGACCGGCGTGCGGCTGACGTTGAGCCGGACCGCAAGAGCGGGCACCGATAGCGGGCTACCCGGTTCGAGCTCGCCGCTGAAGATCATCTCCTGCAGAGAGTGGTGCACCGACTCGGTCAGCAGCGCACCGTCGGAGGACGTCATGGTCGTACCCTCCCTACGTCGTCGCGGCGGACACCCGGGCCGCTTCCCGCAGCACCGCGGTGGGTGCCACCCCCGTCCGCAGCCCGGCGACCTTCATCGCGATGTTCTCGGCAACGGTAATCGGTTCGTATCCGATCTCGCCGTCGGCCAGGGTGCCGGGCAGCGCTTCCAGCACCGCGTCGTAGTTGCCGTCGAAGAAGAACGCGGCCGAGCGCCTGCGCTGAATCTGCCCGTCGACCACCGGCGGGTCGACGCGGTGCACCGTCGACATCCACCGGTCGTTGGTCCAGCGGGCCATTGCGTCGCCGAGGTTGATCAGCAGCGCGCCGTCGGCGGGTTGCACGTCGTGCCAGTGGCCGTCGCGGTCGAGTACCTGCAGCCCGGGCACCTGGTCGGCCCACAGGATGGTGAGGATCCCGAAAAAAGTCGGTGTGCGCGCCCATCCCCTGCAACTCACCGGCGACCTCGCTATCGCCCTCGGGGAGTGCGAAGTTGTTCATCTTCAGCACTTCGATCGAGTGGTCGATCATCGGGTCGAAATATCGTGGCGGCAGTGCCAGCGCGTCGGTGAAGGCGGTCATCAACGTCCGGGCCAGCTGTTGCGCCTCGGCGAAGTATCTTTCGATCCGGGGCCGGAATCCGGCAGCGGCGTCCGGCCAGTTGTTGCGCGCGTAGCTGGTTTCGGGCAGATCCAGAGGCAGGAACGCCTCCGCCTCGGCGCCGATCGTGAACGCTTCGTAGTAGTCGTTCATCTGGTTGACCGACACCCCGATGCTCATGCCCAGCGATTCGCTCTTGGGCGGCGAGTATCCGCGGTTGGCCGACGGGTCGCGCCGGTAAGAACTCTTGACCGCCAGCGGCAGTCCGAAGAACTCGTCCAGGGCGGCGGTCAGGCCCTCGATCGCGGCCGCGTCGATGCCGTGTCCGACGATCTGGATGAACCCGACCTCGCGGCATGCGGCGTCCAGCGCGGCGGCCACCGCTGCACAGTCGTGGTCGGTCGCGGCGTCGCCGCCGGCGACGTAGCAGCTGACGTCCAGTACGGGAACGTCGAACATGTTGTCTCCCTTGATTGTCACAGTTGACGGCCGGATTCGTGCCAGCGCCCGACGGCCAGCCGGGTCACCAGGCCCATGGCGGAGAACACGATCACTCCGAACAGCGATGCCAGCACGATCGCCGCGATCAGGTCATCCGACTGCAGTCGGCCGCGGTAGACGTCCAGGAGTGTGCCGATACCGGGCTGTCCTTTCGCGAAGAACATGTCGCCGATGATGGCGCCGACGACCACGAGCCCCGCCGCGGTGCGCACCCCGGTGAGGATGGCGGGCAACGCCGCGCGCAGTTCGAGTTTGACCAGCCGGTCCCAGCGTGACGCCTTCGAGATGGTGAACAGCTCGTGCATCCCCTGATCCACGGATCGAATGCCGAAGTGGGTGTTGGTGATGATCGGGAACACCGCGATCAGGACGCACACCAGCGTGCGCGCCGACATGCCGTAGCCCAGCCAGAGTCCGATGAGCGGGACGATGGCGAGAATCGGAATCACCTGGATGACTACGGCGTACGGGTAGATGATCTTCTCCAGCCATCGCGCCTGGCACATCAGGACGCCGGTGGCGACACCGACGACGACGGCGACGACGAAGCCGACGAGCGTCACCTGCGCGGTGACCGACAGCGCGGCGAGCATGGGTTCGAGGCGGTTCCAGTCGAGCAGCGAGTGGCGCACGACGTCGATGGGTGGCGGCAGCATGAACCGCCGATTCGGTTCCAGCACCAGATAGCTGACTGCCGACCAGGCCGCGAGCCCGACGGCCAGCGACAGCAGCGGATAGAGAACGGCGCTGCGAATGCTGCTGCTGCGCCCAGCGTTTCGGGGAGCAGCAGGCGCGTCTCCGGATGCGCGCCTGGCCGTCAGACGGGCCGGGATGTCGAGTGCTGAGCCCAGGACTGTCACGCCGCCCCCCGGTGCAGGAGTGTCGACACGTCGGCGACGTAGTCGGTGTACCGGGATTCGAACCGCAGGTCCTTCGACCGCGGGTACGGGAAATCGACGTCGACGATGCCGGCGACGCGACCCGGGCGCGGGGTCATCACCACGACTCGGCTGGCCAGATAGACCGCCTCGGAGACCGAGTGGGTGACGATCATCGACGTGAAGCCACGGTGCGCGTACAGACGTTGCAGTTCCACCTGCATGTCGAGGCGTGTCATCTCGTCGAGAGCGCCGAACGGCTCGTCGAAGAGCAGCACGTCCGGCGAGAGCGTCAGCGCACGCGCGATCGAGACACGCATCTTCATGCCGCCGGAGAGGGTTTTCGGCAGTTGGTCGGCGAACTGCTCCAGCCCGACAGCCGAAATGGACTCCATTGCAATCTCTTTCGTCTGGCTGCGATCGGCTCCACCCAGTTCGGCGCACAGCTCGACGTTGGCGCGCACCGAGCGCCATGGCAACAGCGTCGGTTCCTGGAAGATGAAACCGACCGACTCGGTGTTCACGACGACCGATCCGGACGTCGGGTCTTCCAGCCCGGCGGCCATCCGCAGGAGCGTCGACTTGCCGCACCCAGACGGCCCGACGACCGCGACGAACTCGCCGTCGCCGATCGTCAGGTCGGCGTGTTCGATCGCCACGGTGCCGGTGTCGAAACGCTTTGAGACGCCGGCGAAAACGATCGGTGGCGACGGTTGGGCGACGTCCGCCCCGTCACGGGGCAAGGTCTGGGTCGGTTCCACGAGGACTCCCGGGTTGGCCATTCATCTCGACTACATGTAGCAAGAACGTTTTATATGCCGCCTAAGAGTCGATTACATGTATTACGACGACGTTTCGTCGCGTGAACCACGTGTAAGAACTTTTCGAAGTTCTCGGCAAATGTCCAGTTGAGCGCCCCGAGAGCACCGATCTTTGCGGGATCGTCAGGACCGCGGGCGCAGTTTTGTGATTGCATGTAATCACTCAACCGCCGCCCGACGCTCCACGCGGATTGGCGACGCCCGTCCACCCCACGCTATCGAGGAGCCCCATGTTTTCGTCACCCCTGCGGAAGGCGGTCGCCGCCGCAACCTGTGCCGTGGCGCTGAGCGCCTGCGCCTATGGCACCGAGGACACCCGGCCCGAATCCACGCTGGAATCGGCGCCGGAGGGTCAGCAGCTGGCCGGTGTGTGCCCGGCGAACGTCGGCATCCAGCTGCAGTGGCAACCGCAGTCCGACATGGGTGCGCTGTTCACCATGCTGGGCCCGGGATACCGGGTGGACACCGAGGAGAAATCGGTCACCGGGCCGCTGGTGGCGGGCGGTAAGGACACCGGCGTCGACCTCACACTAAAGTCAGGCGGTCCGGCGATCGGATTCCAGTCGGTGCCCTCACAGCTCTACGTCGACGACTCGCTGACCATGGGCGTCGTGCACGGCGACCAGTTGATCGCCGCCGCCGCCGACCAGCCTGTCGTCGGTGTCACCCCGCTGCTGAAGTACAGCCCGGCGATCCTGATGTGGGATCCAGCCAGTCATCCCGAGTGGCAGACGGTCGCCGACATCGGCAAGACCGACGCCACCGTGGTCGTGTCCAAGGACCAGATCTTCCCGCAGTGGATGGTGGCCAAGGGCATGCTGAAGGCCACCCAGATCGACACCAGTTACGACGGCGCGCCGGCGCGGTTCGTCGGCGATCCGACGTTGGCGCAGCAGGGATTCGCCAACTCCGAGCCCTACACCTATGAGCACGACACCCCCGCCTGGAACAAGCCGGTGGCCTACGGATTGATCAAAGACGTCGGCTACGACATCTATGCGTCGAACATGTCGGTGCGCGCCGACAAGCTCGACAGCCTGTCGCCGTGCCTGAAGAAGCTGGTGCCGATCATCCAGCAGGCCGGCGTCGACTACGCGGCGTCACCGGAAGCGGCGAACGCGACGATCGTCGACGTGGTCTCCAAGGACGACACCTACTCGCCGTACTCGGCGGGCGAGGCGGCGTTCAGCGCCGCACTGCTGGTGGAGAAAGGCCTCCTGGCCGCCGAGGACAACGGCGCATTCGGCGTGTACGACGAGGCCCGCGTCGAGCGCAACGTCGAAGACCTCCGTGCAGTGCTGGCGAAGACGGGCAATGTCGTCCCCGCGGGCATGACCGGAGCTGACCTGTTCACCAACCGATTCAGCGATCCGTCGATCGCTGCCAACTGACCGGAGGATCACCGATGTCACACACTGTGGAGTCACACGACACCGCCGCCGACATGACCGAACTGCAGCGGGAACGGGCGATGGGGGCGATGGGCACCGAGAGCGACCGGGAGGTGCGGCGCATATCTCTATCAGACCTGGAATCACGCCGGGACGCTATCGCGGACGAAATATGGAGCGCCGCAACCGATATCGGGTTCTTCCAGGTCGTCGACCACGGCATCGACCTCGAGGTGGTGCGCAGTGCGTTCGCGATGGCCGAGAGGTTCTTCGCACTTCCGGAGGGCGTCAAGGCCCGCAGACCGAAGCGGTTCAACTCGGGCTGGGAACAGCTCACTCAGATCCGGCCGTCGGTGGGGGTGCCCGACCAGAAGGAGTCCTATCAGGTGACGCTGTCCAACATGGACGACCTGTGGCCCACCGACCAGGAGTTGGCCGGCTTCCGGTCCACGATGCTCGATTTCGAGCATCGGTGCTGGAAGCTCGCGATGGAACTCCTGTCGTTGTTCGCGGGCAAGTTGGGTTTCGATCGCGAGTTCTTCACCCGCGCGCATGACCCGGCGTCGCCGACCTACCAGAGCACGCTGCGGCTGCTGCACTACTTCGCGTTGCCGGCCGAGGCGGATCTGACCGGGGTGTGGCGCGCGGGAGCACACACCGACTTCGACTGCCTGACACTGCTCTTCCAGCGCGAGGGGCAGGGCGGGCTGCAGGTCTGCCCCGGCAAGGAGCGCGACGCCCAGCAGTGGACGTCGGTGCATCCGTCCGAGGACGCGATCACCTGCAACATCGGCGACATGCTGATGCGCTGGAGCGACGACCTGCTGCCGTCGAACTTCCACCGCGTCAAGAGTCCCGGCCCGTTTGATGACCGAGCCGCGCGATACAGCATCGCGTTCTTCGCCCAGGCCAACAGCGAAGTGACCATCGAAGGCCCCCGCGCGAAGTATCCGGCAATCAGCGCGAAAGACTATCTGCAGCAGCGGATCAACGCGAATTTTCGCGCATAGTCCGACGAAGCCATCGTCGACGGTCGTCGGCGACCGCGGCGACCGCGGCGACCGGTTGTGCCTCGAGCCGGCACAGCACCCCGAAGTGGTCTGACGGGAAGATCCTCAGCAACGAGGGCGCGATCGGGTCGCGGCCGAGCAGGCCGATGTCGACGGCCTGCCAGGCCGGCCCCGTGAGCAGGACCCGGTCGAACCGCACCTGGCGGTGCTTGTTCTTCATGTCGTAGCGCATGTGATTGATCGCGGTGTCTTCGGTGAACCCCGGGTCGTCCGGCCGCAGGTGCGGCCACACGTCTCGATACCGCGGGTCCAGCGCACGGCTCTCGTCGTCACGCATGTTGAAGTCGCCCAGCATCACGACGTCGCGGTCGTCACCGAATGCGCGCCACAGCTTCGACATCTGGTGCGCGCGCAATTGCGCAGCCGTCTTACCGCTTTCGAGGTGTACGGACACGATCGTCAGATCGCTTCCGTTGACGGTGAATTCACCCGCCAGGTAGCCCCGGGACAGGCGACTGGGCAACCGTGTGTAGGTGCATCGGCGCACCGGGAGCCGCGAGAGCATGAGCATCCCGTAGTTGTGGTCGCCGACCACCGCGGCGCGACGATAGCCTTCCCGGATCCACGGCTGGGCAAGGAATACAGCGAGCGCCGAGCGGGTCACCTCCTGGAACACCATCACGTCGGGGGTTTCTGCGGAGAGCAGGTCGGCGATCGCGCGGTAGCGCTGCTCACGGTGAAGCTCGTTGAACCAGATGTTGAACGTCGCGACCGTCAGCTGATGAGATGCGATCGATCCGTGGTCGTCCACACCGCGCCAACGGTCGGCGTCGGCATCGAAACGGGCGACAGGAACGCTGATTCGCCGGCGGCGGAATGGGTTCATCGCGCGAGCGCGTCGAGTTCGCGTTCCAGCGCACGCAGGAGCGTCAGCGCCGCGGGGACGTCGTACTCCTGCCCCGTCGCATCGAGCGCATCGCCGACGAGGCGCGCCCAGATCGAGCGGAGCCGGGCCAGGTTCTCCTCGGCGCGGCGGGTCGACCGCAAGACGACCTGTCTGCTGTCGGTCGGGTCAGCCGATCGACGCACCAGCTCCTTGGCCTCGAGGTCGCGCAATGCCCGACTCAGGTTGCTGCGTTGCAAGCCCGTTCCGGCGGCGACGGCGCCGGCGCTGACGTCGGGGTGGTGGTCGATGTAGCGCAGGACCGTGATTTCGGTGGCCGACAGTTCGACGACGTCGGGGTGCGCGGAGGCCTGTGACCTGACCGCGCGCGCGACGGCCATGACGACATCGGCGAGGTCTGCGAGTTGCTCGGCGCGGGGCGGGCTGGCTTGCACGAATCCACCCTACCTGATACTTATTAAATGATAACTATCTTCTGATAACTACTTGGAGAACCCCATGACCTCCACCGTCGACACGACGGCGCGCCGCCAGACCCCGCCACAGATCACCGTCGGGCTGCTCGTCACGCTCGCCCTGCTGTCGGCCGTCGCGCCGTTCGCCACCGACCTCTACCTGCCGGCCTTCCCCCAGATGGTCGACGACCTGCACACCTCTCCGACGAACGTGCAGCTCACGCTGACCGCGTTTCTCGTCGGCCTTGCTGCGGGCCAGCTGGTGTTCGGTCCGCTCTCGGATCGCTACGGGCGCGTCAAGCCTCTGGTGCTGGGCGCCGCGGTGTGCGTGCTGGCCAGTGTCGTCGCTGTCCTCGCCCCCACCATCGAGGTACTGGTCGCGGCGCGGCTCGCGCAGGGCCTGACGGGTGCGGCAGGCATGGTGATCGGCCGGGCGATCATCTCGGATCTGGCCACGGGACGTGCCGCGGCTCGCGCATTCAGCCTGATGATGATCGTGGGCGGCATCGCCCCGATCGCCGCCCCGCTGGCGGGCGGCTTCCTGGTACAGCCGCTGGGGTGGCGCGGAGCGCTCGCGGTGATCCTGGCCCTCGTCGTCGCCATGCTCGTCGCCGCGCTGGTGGTGATCCGCGAGACCCACACCGAGGAACGTCGCGCCGCGCTGCAGGCGAACAAGGCCACCCAAGGCTCCCCGCTGCGGGACCTGACCCGCCGCGAATACCTCGGGCATCTGGTGACATTCGGCTTCGCGTTCGCGGCGATGATGGCCTACATCTCGGCCTCACCGTTCGTCTACCAGACGATGATGGGGCTCAGCTCGGCGCAGTACGGAGCGATGTTCGGGGTGAACGCGCTGGGCCTGTTGCTGATGAGCGCCACGAGCGCACGGCTGGCCGCGCGCGTCGAGCCGCGCACGCTCGCCGGTGCCGGCCTCGCCGTCATCTCGACCGCCAGCGTCGCGGTGCTGGCGATCGCGATCTCCGGCGTTGCCGCGGGCTGGCTGTCGCTGCCGCTGTTCTTTGCCGTCGCGGGCATGGGCCTGGTGTTCGGCAACACCACCGCGTTGGCGTTGTCCGCCGCGCCCAGGGCCGCGGGCACCGCGTCAGCGCTGCTCGGTGCCGCGCAGTTCGGGCTCGCGGCCGTGGTGTCGCCGCTCGTGGGACTCGGCGGTGAGCACACTGCGACACCGCTGGGTATCGCGATGGTGTGCGCCGCGGCGGTGGCGCTCGTCGGGTTCCTCAGCGCACGCCGCTGAGCGGAAAACCGATGGCAGGCCGCGTGGAACCTGTGCCATTCTCCCGGAATGGCCGATCTCGACACCTTCACTGCGGACGGCTACCTCAGACTCGAGCAGGCCGCGCCCCGCGCAGCCGCCGACGCCGCGCGGGAGCTCCTGTGGCAACGGCTCGGCGTCACACGGGAACCCGCGGACTGGACCCAACCGGTGGTGTGGACCGCCGACCTGACCGGCGAGGGGCCCTTCGGTGAACTGGTCCGCAGCGCCCGCCTGGCCACCGCGCTCGATGCGATCTGCGGTGAGGGTGGGTGGCTCCCCCGCGGCGCGCTCGGCAACATCCCCGTTCGCTTCCCGGTGCACCCGCCCGCCGAAGACCGTGGCTGGCACATCGACCTGAACACCCCCGGCGAGGACGGTGTCTGGTGCGTGACCAGCCGGCCGCGCACGCTGCTGGTGCTGACGTTGCTGTCCGAGGTCTCGATCGACGACGCGCCGACGCGCATCCGGGTCGGGTCCCACCACGACACGGCACGCGTGCTCGGGGACGAGCCGCTCGACGCGGTGACGGCCGGCGCCCTCGTCGACGCCGCGAGCGCGTCACGGCCCGTGCGGTACGCCACCGGTGAGCCCGGCGACATGTACGTCCTGCATCCGTTCACCGTGCATGCCGCCGACGAACACCGCGGCCACACACCGCGTTTCATGGCACAAGGCCCGGTGGCGATTTCGGCGTGCTTGTCGTCGCTGAGCGGCGACGAACACGCCGAAATCGCGGATCGATAACAACCCGGTCACTGCCGAGCGCGCCCCCGGGTGCCGCGCCGAGATCGCGAATAGGTTCGCGCGCGTGATCTCCTTGGGCCAGCGACTGCGTCGCGTCGCCGTGGCGGCGCTGCTCGCGGCGACCGCATTGACCATCACCCCACCGACCATCACCCCGCAGGCGCACGCGTTCTCCCGCGAGGGCCTGCCGATCGAACAGCTCGACGTGCCGTCGCCGTCGATGGGCCGCACGATCCGCGTCGAATTCCAGGGTGGCGGGCCGCATTCGGTGCTGCTTCTCGACGGGCTCCGCGCCCAGGACGACTTCAACGGCTGGGACATCAACACCGCCGCATTCGAGTGGTTCTACCAGTCCGGGGTGTCGGTCATCATGCCCGTCGGCGGACAGTCAAGCTTCTACGCCGACTGGTACCGGCCGGCCAAGAACCGCAACGGGACGCTGACCTACAAGTGGGAGACGTTCCTGACCAACGAGCTGCCGACGTGGCTCGCCGCCAACCGCGGTCAGGATCCGTTCGGCAATGCGGTTGTCGGGCTGTCGATGTCAGGTGGTGCGGCGTTGACGATGGCGGCCTACTACCCGCGTCAGTTCAAGTTCGCGGCCTCGCTGTCGGGATATCTGGCGCCGTCACAGAAGTTCTGGCCGCCGCTGATCGACATCGCGATGCAGGACGCCGGCGGCTTCGATTCGTACGACATGTGGGGTCCGTCCGGCTCGCCGGCCTGGCTGCGGGCCGATCCGATGCTCAACATCAACCGGCTCGTCGCCAACCGCACCGCGCTGTGGATCTACTGCGGCAACGGTGTCGCTTCCGACCTCGACACCGGAACGGATCTGGGCATCAACCTCAGCGCAGGTTCTCTGGAGACGATCACGATCGCGACCAACAAAGAGTTCCGCGACAAGTACCTCGCGGCCGGCGGGCGCAACGCGATCTTCAACTTTCCGCCCAACGGCACCCACAGCTGGGGGTACTGGGGTGCGCAGCTGCAGGCGATGAAGCCTGACATCGTGCGCCTGCTGGCCCCGCCGCCTCCGCCTCCGCCGCCGGCACCCCTGCCGCCGCCCCCGCCGGCACCGGCGCCGCGCTGATCACTCGAGGTGCGGGACCAGCTCGAAGATCGGGATGACGCGCTCGGTCTGCTTCTCGTAGTCGCCGAACCCGGGCGCCTGCTCGACCACCCGAGGGTAGAGGCGATCGCGCTCCTCGCGCGGCAGCTCGCGCGCCCTCACCGGCCGCGGCGGATCGGAACCGATCTCGACCTGCGCCTCCGGGTGCGCGCGAATATTGAACGCCCACGAGGGATCTCGATCGCGGCCGGCCGCGGATCCGACGATGTACAGCGCCCCGTCGAACTCGAAGTACGCCACCGGGTTCACGCGTTGCTCGCCACTCTTGGCGCCGGAAGAGGTCAGTAGCAGCAGCGGAAAACCCTCGAACTGGCCGCCCACCTTGCCGGCGTTGGCTCGGAACTCGTCGATGGTTCGCTGGTTGAAGCTGCGTTCACCGCTCATGTCCTCGGCCATGCCTCGATCGTATGGCGGGACGCGGTGCGCCGGACGAGTATGGCGGGCATGGATCACGTCACTTTCATCCCGACCGCCGACCAGATGGCGTACACGTTCGGCGGCGCGGCACCCGTCCTGCGGCTCACGCCTCCGACGGTGCTGACGCTGTGGACCGAGGACGCCTACGGGGGCCGCATCACGAGCGCAGCGGATGTCGCGACCACCGCTCTGGACACCGAAGACCTCAACCCGCAGACAGGACCCTTCTGGATCGAGGGCGCCGAACCCGGAGACACGCTCGTCGTCCACCTCGTCGACCTGACGCCCGCGCGCACCTGGGGTGCGTCGACGCTGATCCCGTTCTTCGGCGGGCTGACCAGCGTTCCGGCCAGCCCGACGCTGCAGGACCCGCTGCCCGAGCGCACGTACATCTACGAGTACGACTCCGCCGCAGGCACGGTCGGGTTCTCCGCGCAGGGCAGCGACTTCGATCTCGCGCTGCCCGCCAACCCGATGCTGGGCACCGTCGGTGTCGCACCGGCCCGCCGCGAGGTCCGAACCTCGCTGGTGCCCGACGTGTTCGGCGGCAACATGGACACCCCGGAGATGGCGGCGGGCGCCACCTGTTACCTGCGGGTCAACGTGCCCGGCGCCTTGTTCTCCCTCGGCGACGGGCACTACCGACAGGGCGAGGGCGAGTCCTGCGGAACGGCGGTCGAGGGCGCGATGAACGTGACCGCGATCGTCGGGCTGGTGAAGGGCGGCGGACCGGTGTGGCCGCGCATCGAGACCGACACGCATCTGATGTGCGTGGGCTCGGGCCGCCCACTGGAGGAGGCGTGGCGCGCCGGCCAGGTGGAGATGATCACCTGGCTCGGGGAGCTCTATGACCTCGACCGTCTCGACGCCTACCAGCTGCTGACCCAGATATCGCTCGCACCGATCGCCAACGTCGTCGACACGAACTACAGTTCGGTCACCAAGATCGACAAGCGACTGTTGCCCGGCGCGGCGGCCTTCGGCGGCGTACACAACGAAATGCGCTCGGCTGCCAACGGTTTAGGGACCGTCAACTACTAGGAGGACACCGCATGGATCTCGGGCTGGCGGGGAAGCGCTTCGCGGTCACCGGCGGAACCCGCGGCATCGGCCGTGCGGTCGTGGAGGGTCTGCTCACCGAGGGCGCCAGCGTCGCCTACTGCGCACGCACACCCGAAGCCGTCGCCGACACACAGCAGGAATTCGGCGAGAGCGCTGTGGGTTCGGTCGTGGACGTGGGTGACACAGCGGCGTTGACGACGTGGGTGAACGCGACGGCCGAGTCGTTCGGCGGTCTTGACGGGGTGGTCGCGAACGTCAGCGCGCTGGCGATCGGTGAGTCGGCGGAGAACTGGCGCACGACATTCGAGGTCGATCTCATGGGTACGATCGGTCTGGTCGACGCGGCGCTGCCGCACCTGCTGAAAGCCGAATCCGGTTCCGTCGTCACGATTTCCAGCGTGTCGGGCCGCGAGGTCGATTTCGCGGCCGGGCCGTACGGGACCATGAAGGCGGCGATCATCCACTACACGCAGGGGGTGGCGCACAAGCTGGCCGCCCAGGGCGTGCGCGCGAATTCCGTCAGCCCCGGCAACACCTACTTTCCCGGCGGGGTGTGGCCGACGATCGAGGCGGAGAATCCCGCGTTGTTCGCCGAGGCGCTCGCGCTGAACCCGACTGGCCGAATGGCCACGCCGCAGGAGGTCGCCAACGCGGTGGTGTTCCTGAGCAGCTCGGCCGCCAGCTTCATCACCGGCACCAATCTCGTGGTGGACGGAGCGCTGACGCGCGGCGTGCAGTTCTGATCGCAGTCAATGCTGTTGATCGGTACTGTCGAGCCGGAATCCGACCTTCAATGCCACCTGGACGTGGGCAACAGCGCCGTCGGCGAGATGACCTCGGATGGTGGTCACCTCGAACCAATCGAGGCCGTGCAACGTCTCCGACGCCCTGGCGATGGCGTTGGTGATCGCGTCATCGATGCCCGTCGATGACGTGCCCACGATCTCGACGACCCGATAGATGTTGTCGCTCATACGAACTCCTTTCGGCGGCGAAAGCCGCACGCGACCAATCTGCTACCCCTGACATCGGTGCGCACCCCATCGACGCACGCAGATTCGATCAGTCGAAGTATTCGCGCGCGGCGGAGTCGACAGCGCCCCGCACCGCCTCGGCCAGTTCACCGGCACGCTCGGCCGGCAGTTGCAGGATCGAGAAGCGAAGCAGACCGTCCCCATCACTGAGGAACGACTTCGATCCGGCGGCTGCCACAATGCCCTGCCTGGCGAGGTTGATCAGGGCAGTGGTCTCGTCCGGCACGCGAACCCACACCACGAAACCGTCGCTGCTCGCCGAGGCGTGCAGCCCGACGTCGGCGAAAGCCTTCAGCAATGCCCGTCGTTGCGCACGATAGCGGCCACGGGCACGGGTGACGAGCAGCTCGGTCGCCGAATCCTCGAGCAGATGCGCCAGCGCGTTCTGCATGATGCGGCTGTTGGACGCCATGCCGAAGCTACGCAACCGGACTGTTCGGTCGATCAGCTCGGCGCTGCCCCCCAGGACGGCGCTGCGCAGATCGATCCCGAAGGCCTTGCAGTAGCTGCGAATCCGAAGGACGCGATCGGGTAGGTGGGCGCCCACGGACGCCGGCACGGACGTCGCGAGCGGTCCGGCGCTGTCGTCCTCGACGATCCACGTGTTCGGAGCGACCGACGCGACGGCCGACGCCACGTCCCCCGCACGGCGAATGCTGAGCGCTCCACCGACGGCGTAGGCGCCGCTGGGTTGCAGGATCAGCGCGGCCGCGCCGCGACGGACAGCATCGACGACCGACTCGACGGTAGGTCCTTCTGCGTCAGCTTCGATGCCGTGGGCGTCGATCCCGAGCTGGCGCAGAATGTCGAGATAACCGGGGCTGACCGGTTCCTCCACGCCCACGGGTCCGCCCCCGGCGGCGGCGGCGGTCGCCAGCACCACCGCTTCGGTGCCGCCGCCCACGCAGTTCCACGCCTCGGCGGTGAACGGCCAGTCGCACTCGACCATGGCTCTCAGGCGCTCGGTGATGTAGGCCCGCTCCGGCCGGTGAAGGTCGCCGGTGGTGGCCAGAGCGGCCGCGAAAGCTGCGCCGAGGTCGGGTTGCACTGCGGGATCTGGTGTCACCATCGACATCTCGATGGACGACCACGCCACGGGCGGTGTCGGTGCGGTGGCGCGGAAGAGATCGGCGACGACGGTGCCCCCGCGCCGGTGTGTGTGCAGGCGACCGGTGTCACGCACTCGGCTCCACGCGGACACCACGGTGCCGGGGCTGACGCCAGCCGCTCGGGCGAAGTCGCGGATCGTCGGGAGGTGTACGCCCGGCGCGAGTTCGCCCCCGTCGATCAGCCGCGTCAGGCCGTGGCCGATGTCTTTCGACGATGTGGCTCGCAGCTTGTCGGCCAGCCACACCGCATCGACTTGCTGTGTTACCACCGTCGCCCCCGATCAGGATGCGTAGGCATGGTTCGGGTTCGCAGCGCGTTCCGGTTCCAAGACGTACGACACCGTCCGCGCGAGACTGTCCCGCCACTGGCCGAGCGTCAGTTTGGCCGGCGCGACCTGGAGCAGCACCTCGTCGACGTGCTCGAGTTCGGCGTCGTTGCGGAGCAGCGTCCGCACGTGGTCAGCGTCGCCATACCAGGGATCGCCGTTTCCGTTCCGACGATGCAGGTCGATGGCGGCCTGTCCGGCCAGTGCACGGGCGGCGGCGGTCGTCTCCGCCACGATCACGGTGCGGGTGGCGGCGATCCGCTGCTGTGGGCCCGCACCCTCTCGGAACGCGTCGATGGCTTCGCTGTGCCGATGTAGATTCCCCTCGTAGTCGAGCGCTTTCGACGATCTCAGCAGCAGGTTGTCCCCGGCACGTCCGATCTCGCCCGCGTGCGCGGGGTCGCTGGCGACGCGCCACAATCGCTGGCGCAAACCCTGCTCCGGCGGATAGAGCCGCCGGCCGCCGCCGAGATCTGCGCCGGCGAGCACCTCCCGGAAGCGCGCGACCTTGTCGGCGTAGACCGTCAACCGGTCCTCCCAGTCGACACCGAACGGACCGAACGCCCAGTCCTCGAGTCCCGAGCCGAGACCGAGCTGCAGCCTCCCCCGCGACAGCGCGTCGGCGATCACCGCGTCTTCGGCCACCCGGATCGGATTCTCGAGCGTGATGACGACGACCCCGGCACCGAGTTTGATGCGACGCGTTCGCTGACTGGCCGCCGCCAGGAACACCAGCGGCGAGGCGATCGTCCCCTTGTCGGATCTGAAGTGGTGGGAGGTGATCCATGCCGTCGACAACCCGAGATCCTCGGCGTAGGAGATCAGGTCCAAGCCGTCGTGGTACTGCTGGACCGGATCGGCCTCGGTGTCGTTGAGCCGGAAAAAGATTCCGAATTCCGGCAGTCTCGTCACTGATCTTTCCACGTGTCGTAGGCCCAGAAGTTCACCATGCCGCGGGGCGGGTCCAGCCAGCGTTCGATCTCATGGACCTGACTGGTGGCCGCGGCGTTGTAGCGTTCGGTGTACAACGGCAGCGTGGTGACCTGGTCGATCAATGCGTACTGAGCCACCTTGTTGTAGGCGTCCTTGCGCGCGGTGTCGTCGAGGGCGCCACGCCCGTCAGCCAGCCATCCGTCGACCACCGGATCCTCGAGTTTGGGCCCGTTGATGGCGCCGCCGGTCTCGTAGATCTTCTCCAGCACGACCCCGATGTCGACGCCGCCCACGGCGCGGGGGAAGGCTTCGTAGGCGTTGGCCTCGCGGACTACGTCGACGGTTCCCTCGTCGCGGAACTGAAGGTCCAGTGCAACGCCGGCGTTGGTCCGCAGCTCTGCTTGGTAGGCCTCGAGAACGGTGGACAGCGGCGGCTTCGGCTCGGTGGCGATCAGCCGAACGACGAGGCGTTGCCCCGCAGCGTTGGTCCGATAGCCGTCGCTGTCCCGGCCCGTCCATCCGGCCTGATCGAGCAACTGGTTGGCCAGGTCCACGTTGCCGCCGTAGGCATTCTCGTATTTGGCGTCGTAGTACGGGCTCTGCGGGCCGACGATGCTCCAGGCCCGCTCCGAACTCCCCTGCAGCACTGTGTCGATGATCGGGTTGAGGTCGACGGCTTCGCGCAGCGCGCGCCGGACTCGCACGTCTTTGGTGTTGTCCCCGGTGACGTTGAAGTACAGCGACCAGGGAGACACGTTGGACGGCTTGGACTCGAATTGGAAGCCGTCTACACCGTCGAACGAGGCGATGTCGGCGGGAGCCACCTGGGCGACGCCGTCCACCTCGCCGGAGGTGAGTAGTCCCGCGCGGACGTTGGGCTCCGGCACGATCTTGACCACCAGTGCGTCGAGGTAGGCGGGCCCCTGATGGGCTGCCAGTGCCGGCGCCGAGGTGTAGTTGTCATTCCGCGTGAAGCGGAGTTCGGAGCCGGGGACCACTTCGGTGAGGACGAACGGGCCGGTACCTGCGACCCCGACACCGCCCGCGGCGACGTCGGGTTTACTCAGGGACTTCGGCGAGATCTGCGCGCCCTGCAGGGATGCCAACGTGTTCAGCCAGTTCGCTGTCGGTTCCGAGAGCACGGTGCGCACCGTGTAGTCGTCGACGACTTCGGTGGACTTCAGCGTCTGGAACGTACTCTTGGCCGTCGACGGCGCATACTCCTTGTCGCCGGTGATCTTGTCGAAGTTGGCCTTGACGGCGGCGGCGTTGAACGGCTCACCGTCGGTGAACGTGACTCCCCGCTTCAGGGTGAACGTGTAGACCAGCCCGTCGGGAGAACGCTCCCACTTCTCGGCAAGCCACGGGTGGATGGTCTCGTCGTAGTCGATGGCCACCAGGCTGTCGTAGACATTGCGCAGCACTTGCACTTCGGTGCAGCACCCGCGGACGTGGGGGTTCAGGCCTTCTTCGGGGAAGTCGGACTGTGCCACGGTCAGCGTGCCGCCGCGCACGGGTTCGCCGCCGGCGGATCCGCCGCCGGAGTCGCTGCCGCACGCGGACAGCGTCAGGAGTGCGGCCAGCGCCAAGGCGGCCCAGCGCAGGACGACGGTTCGTGACGGTCGTTGGTGTCTCATCTCAGTGTTTCCATCTCGTGGGAGCCGCGCAGCGTGCGCGGCCCGCGGGGCGGGTGGGGGGTTGGTCAGGAACGTGGACAGGTCACAGGGCGGGCACCGCCGCGAGAAGCGCGCGGGTGTAGGAGTCACGCGGGGCGTCGAACACCTCGTCGGCGGTGCCCTCTTCCACTACGCGACCCCGGTACATCACGAGCACGCGGTCGGCGACGTGATGTACGACGCCGATGTCGTGGGAGATGAACAGCAGAGCGGTCTTTCGCGAAGCGCGAATCTCGAGCAATAGGTCGAGGATCTGCGCTTGGATGGAGACATCGAGCGCGGATACAGCTTCGTCGCACACCAGCAGTTCCGGATCCGATCCGAGGGCCCGCGCGATCGACACGCGTTGGCGCTGGCCGCCGGAAAGTGATCGCGGATGCCGGTCGATCACCGTTTCGGGCAGATGGACCAGGTCGAGAAGTTCCCGAATCCGCGCCTCGCGCTTGTCTTTCGACGGCTGCACCACGGCGACGGTCTCGTCGATGATCTCCCGCACGGTGAAGCGAGGATCGAAGGATGCGATCGAGTCTTGCGCGACGAGTTGCACGGCGCCCAGCCGTGGGGGTTGATGGCCGCGGCGTCCCGTCCAGCGCCGTCCGCCGATCTCCAGATAGCCGGTGTCCGTGGGGGTGAGTCCGGTCACGATGCGCGCGATCGTCGACTTGCCCGAACCGGATTCTCCGACCAGACCCACGATCTCGGCCCGCTGGATCGTGAAGCTGACATCGGCGGCGGCGGCGAACTCTTCTCGGCGGTGGCGCCGGTAGTACTTGCCTAACCCGACGGCCGCGACGACGGTGTCCGGGCCGACCGCCACCGGAGGCGGGGCCGGCGTGTCCGGGTCGCTGAGGCGGCGGCCGCGCGTCGCGCGCCCGGGAACCGCGGCCACCAGAGCGCGGGTGTAGTCGTGGCGCGGGGTACCGATCACCTCGCCGACGGGGCCCTGTTCGACGATGCTGCCCCGGTGCATGACCAGCACGTCGTCGGCAATCTCGGACACGACCGCGAGATCGTGACTGATCAGCAGGATGCCTCTGCCGTCATCGGCGAGTTCGCGCAGTAGGGCCAGAATTCTCGCCTGCACGGTGACATCGAGCGCGGTCGTCGGCTCGTCGGCGATGAGCACGTCGGGCTGCCCGGCGAGCGCCGACGCGATCAGCGCGCGTTGACGCAGGCCGCCCGACAGCTGGTGCGAATAGTTGCGCCGCCGGTACGACGGGTCGGGGATACCGACCGAGGCCAGGAGCGACTCGACGGCGTCGGTGCGCGTCTTGCGCGGGACGTTCAGCGCCTCGCTCACCTCCGCCTGCACGGTGCGCAGCGGGTCGAGCGACGTCAACGCGTCCTGGAGCACGAACCCGACCTGGGCGCCACGGACCGCACGCCACTCGGGCTCGGTGTAGGACCGGGCGTCGACCCCGAGGATGTTCAGAGTCGTTGCGGTGGTTCGGCTTCCGTCGCCGGCGAGACCGACGAGGCTGCGGGCGGTCACCGACTTCCCAGAACCGGATTCGCCGACGATCGCCGTGATGCGGCCTCGGTGGATGTGTAGGTCGATGTCAGCCACCACCTCCAGCGGCGACCCGTCGTCGTTCCGGACGCTGTCGAAAGCCACCGTCAGGCCCGTGACGTCCACTAGGAGATCGTCCGCGGAGGTCGTCACGCCTGGGCCCTTCGTTCGAAGCGGCGTTGCAGATGACGACCGGCGACCGAGACGCTCACGACGGTGAGGGTGATGAACGCCCCGGGGAAGAACCCGACCCACCACGCCAGGCGCAGGTCCTGCCGCGCGTCGGAGAGCATCGAGCCCCATTCGGGTAGCGGCGGGGTGGGTCCGAAACCCAGGAAGCTCAGTCCCGCAGCACCGATGATCGCGGTACCCACACCCAGCGTCGCGAGAACAGGAACGGTGCCGAGCGCATTGGGAAACACATGGCGGACTGTGCGCCGCATCGCCGACGAGATGGCGAGCCGAGACTGCGCCACATAGTCGGACTCGCGCACCCGCAGCGTTTCGGCGCGGACGACGCGTCCGTACCGCGGAGCCGACGCGATCGCGATCGCGGCGATGACGTTCGTCGTGCCGGGCCCGATCAGCGTGATCAGCATCAGCGCGAACAACAGGTCGGGGAAGGCACCCAGGGCATCGAAGACCCGCGAGATCGCCTCGTCGACGCGCCGGTGGGAAACTCCGGCGATCAGTCCGAGAACCACACCGATCACCACACCGATGGCGGTGGAGGCCACCCCGATGAGGATGGAGTAGCGCGCTCCGTGCACGACGCGGGACCACACGTCGCGCCCTAGGTGATCGGTTCCGAAGACGTGTTCCAGACTCGGCGCGGCAAGGGCGTTGGACATGTCGCTGGCCAGCGGGTCCCGCCCGGTGAACAACCCCGGAACGGCAACGGCGAGCAGGAGTAGAGCGAGAACGGCGACGGCGACGAGCACGCCGGGACGCCGGAATCGGGTCAACCCCGAGGACAGGGATCGGCCCGGAAATGCGAAAGTGGTTGCCATCGAGCTCATCCCACTCGTAACCGGGGGTCGATCCACAGATAGAGGATGTCGACGACGGTGTTGACCGCCACGTACAGCGCAACTGCGAGCAGCGTGATGCCCAGCACCACGGGTACGTCCTGGCGGGTGACGGCGACGACGGTGGCCTGCCCGATGCCGGGCCGGCCGAACACCTGCTCGACGATGACGGTGCCGGTGAGCATGCCGCCGACCGACCAGCCGGCAAGGGTTGCAGCCGGAATCAGCGCATGCCGCAGACCGTGACGCACCTTCAGGCGCCACGGTGAGATGCCGCGCGCCACCGCGCTCACGGCGTAAGGCTGTTCCAGCGACCGTTCGATGCCTTCGCGAAGAACCTGCGATAGCACCGCGGCCAGCGGCAGACCCAGGGTGAGGCTGGGCAGGATCAGCTTCGCGGCCGTGCTGCCTCCCACCACCGGGAAGAGCCCGAGTTGGAACGACAGCACCGTGATGAACACGATTCCCAGCCAGAACGTCGGGATGGACGCGAACGTCAACTCACCCAGGTAGGTGATCCGAGCACCCACGCCGCGCCGTCCCGCGGTGGACAGGGCGACCAGCAGCGCCACCGTGACGGCGATCAACGTGGCCGTGCAGGTGAGTTGTGCACTGGCGATCAGACGATGCCCGAACAGGATGTCGCTGACCGGCACTCGTTGCACATAGGACGTCCCGAAGTCGCCGTGGAGCAGGCGAACCAGGAAGTCGAGATACTGGACCATCAAAGGCTTGTCGAGGCCCCATTGGGCTTCGATGGCCGCGCGGAGTGCGGGGGTGTCGAATTCACCCATCAGCAGCGTGACGGGGTCCCCGGGAGACAGGTGGACGGCCAGAAAGGCTGCGGACGCGGCCAACCACAACACGACTGCCGCGGCGAAGATTTTCTCGCCGATGTAGCGCAATTGGAAAGCCAGTCCTGACAAACGGCCGGTGTGTCGCACATGTGGCGCGGGAAGAGCCGTGGGATCCGGCAGGCCTGCGTGTGTGGTCTCGAGGAGCGTCATCGTGATCGCGTCAGGCGGTCAGCCGAACGCGGCCTCCCCCACCGTGTGCAAGCTCTTACCGGAAGCGACGTGACCGTCGAAGCCGTCGTCGGGGCGCTCCAGACCCAGAGTGTCGCGCAGCGTGGACCCTGGATACTCGGTGCGGAACACACCTCGTTGTTGCAGCAGTGGCACCACGTGATCCACGAACTCGGTTGCCACGTCGGGTAATTGCGCGGCCATGATGTTGAAGCCGTCGGCGGCACCGGCCTTCACCCAGGTCTCGATCTGGTCGGCGACCTGTTCGGGCGCACCGATCGCGGTGACATGGGTCAACCCACCACCCTGACGGGCCAGGATCTGCCGCACGGTGTATCGCTCGCGCCGCGCCGTGCCGATCAGTGCGGCGAAATGCCCTCCCTGCGCGCCGAGTTCACCGTCGGCCGGAACCAGATCCCATGGCAATTCCCGGTCCAGATCGAGCACCTCGACGGGAACGCCGATCTGCAGTGCCAGCGCGTTGATCGCGAAATGTTCGGTGTGCAGTTCGCGCAGTTCGATCTCGCGCGCACGGGCCTCGGCCTCGGTGGGAGCGACGAGGGTGATCAGACCGGGAAGCACACGGATCGTGTCGGGGTCGCGGCCCCAGCCCCGGGCCCGATCCCGCACGGTGTCGCGGAACGCGATGGCCGATTCGATCGTCGGCTGCACGGTGTACACGGCGTCGGCGAACCTCGATGCCAGGCCGATTCCGTCCGGCGAGGAACCGGCCTGGACCAGGACCGGATGTCCCTGGGGAGAACGCGGCAAGGGCAGCGGTCCGGCGGCATTGATGAATTCGCCGGTGTAATCGACTGCCCTGATCCGCTTTTCGTCGACATACGTGCCGGTGGCGCGGTCGGCGACCCAGGCGTCGTCGGCCCAGCCGTCCCAGAGTGCCAGCACGACCTCGACGAACTCGTGCGCCCGGCGGTATCGGGCGTCGTGATCGAGCCCCTGGTCCCGGCCGAAGTTGCGTGCCACGTCGTCACCGTTGGTGGCAACGATATTCCAGGCCGCACGGCCGCTGCTGATGTGGTCGAGTGTGGAGATGCGCCGCGCGAGGTTGTAGGCAGAGTTGTAGGAACTGGAACCGGTGGCGACCAGACCGATGTGGGATGTGTGCTGGGCCACGGCGGCGAAAGCCAGTGTCGGATCCAGTCCGCGGAAAGGGCGGTACTCACCTCGGTAGCGCCATACCGGGGTGTCGGCGAGGAACACGGCGTCGAACAGCCCGCGTTCGGCGATTTTGGCGACCTCGATGTAGTGCTCGAGGCTCGAGTACTGGTGGGCGTCGCCGTCTCCTGCGCGCCATGCTCCGGGGAACACACCGCCGGGAATCAGGTTGAGATTGAGGGTGATCGAATCGTGAGGAAAGCTCATGTGGTTCTTTCGTTGTCGCGCCGCTATTTTTCGATGGGGAAGCCGACGATGCTGCCCCACTCGGTCCAGGAGCCGTCGTAGACACGGACGTTGTCGATGCCGAGCACCTCGGACAGCGCGATCCAACCCAGTGTCGAGCGGTGCGAAAGTCGGCAGTAGTTGATCACGAGATTGTCTGTGGCACCGATCTTCTCGCTGACAATGCGCTGCAGTTCAGCACGGTCCCGCAGCCGCCCGTGGGCGTCGAGCAGGTCGCGGAAGAACAGGTGCCGGGCGCCGGGAATCCGACCGTGCCGTTCGGCGCCGTGGTCGAGAGGGGCGTTCGGTCCGCTGACCCGTGCGCCGCTGTACTCCTCGGGGGTGCGGTAATCCACGATCACGACGTCGTCGCGATCCAGCAGCGCGCGCACGTCGTCGCGGCCGATGCGCAGCCTCACGTGCTCGGCGGTGGGTTCGGGAACCGGCAGAGGTGAGCGGGGGGCGACCCGTTCCACGGTGCGGTCGGAGTCGGCACCCGATGCCCGCCATGCCTCCAACCCCCCGTCCAGATAGGCGATGTCGTCGTATCCGCGGACGCGCAGCGCCCACAGCACGTAGGCGGCGAACTGCGTCGGGTCGCCGGCCAGAACGATGCGCGACCCTTCGCCGGCGCCGAGACGGAACAGCCGCGCGGACAGCTCAGCTCCGGTGGCGAGCTCCCGCTCGAGCGGATGCCAGGCGAGGTCCTTCCAGTACACAGGCCGCGCGCCGGGAATGAGTGCGCGCTCGGGAGCGGTGGCATGGACCTCGATGACGGCCAGGTTCGGGTCGCCGAGGCCGGCATCGAGCTCCTCGACCGAGACGATGCTGCGGGTGATGAGAGCCATCACGCTCCTTTTGTGTCACTTCGCAATTGATACAAAACCATTGCTGTGCAAGCACATTAAGGAGCTTTGCGGGCGACCGTCCATAATTTCCCTTGCCACGAGAATAAGTCGGGCGAGTTTGCGTCAGGCGTAGTTTTTCCCGACCCCGCGTGCCGCTCGCAATGTTATGAAACATAACTCGGGAACAGGCACGTTCAGAGTGAGGAGAAAACTGATGGGTGACACGGCGCGCTCGGCTCACCTGATCGACGCCGAGGAACTCGCCCGCCGGCCGCAGACCGTGGTGCTGGACGTTCGCTTCGTCGCCGAGGAGGACCGGCCCGACCCTGAGGCCTACCGGGCTGCGCACATCGCCGGCGCCGTCTTCGTTGATGTGGACCGCGATCTCGCCGGAACGAGCACGGGCCGTAATGGCAAGCGTCCGCTGCCTGACCCCGCAGACTTCGAGAAGACGGTCCGACGGTGGGGAATCGACTCCGACACCGAGGTCGTCGTCTATGGAACGCCGCGCTCTGCCGCACCGGCACGGGCGTGGTGGCTGCTGAGGTGGGCCGGCATCGACTCGGTCCGTGTGCTCGACGGCGGCTTCGACGCGTGGCGCGGCGAGATCGCTGTCGGCGAATCGGAGACGGGCAGGCCGGAATCCGCGTTCACCATCCGGCCGGGTGGTCTGCCGGTCGTGGAGATCGATGAGGTGCCCGGATTCGCCGACCAGGGATTGTTGTTCGACGCCCGCCCCGCCGCCAAATTCTCACACCCGTTCGACGCGGCTGCGGGACACATACCCGGCGCTCGCAGTGCTCCGATCGTCGAATACTTCGACGCAGCAGGGTATCTACTGCCCGATGACGCTCTGCGCGCCACCGCGGCCGCGTTCGGCATCGCGGCGGGCACCGAACCGGCGGCGTATTGCGGCAGCGGGGTCGCCGCGTCATCGGAGGTGTTCGTGCTGTCAATTCTGGGCGTGCGGGCGCGCCTCTACGTGGGGTCGGCATCGGAGTGGACCGCCGATCCGTCCCGCAGCCTCGCGCGGTGAGCCCGCCCGGCACGCGCCGCAGGCTCCTGCTCGACCTCTCCCCGTTCCGGGAAAGCCGCGCCTTCGGCCGATTGTGGGCGGGCACCGCACTGGGCAGCATCGGGCAGGAGATGACGGTCGTCACCGTCGCCCTGCAGGTGTACTCCATCACCTCGTCGACGTTCGCGGTGTCGCTGATCGCCGGTATCGCTCTGGCTCCCATGGTCGTCATCGGCCTGTACGGAGGCACTCTGGCCGACAGGTTCGACCGACGTCGCGTCGCGATGGTCGCCTCCGTGGTGTCATGGATGGCGATCCTCGTGCTGACCGGCCACGCCTGGCTGGGCGGCACGTCGCTGTGGATCCTCTACGCCGCGGCCACGGTCAATTCGGTGGCGAACACGGTCGGAGGCATCACTCGCCGCGCCATCGTGCCGCGATTACTGCCCCGCGAACTGCTGCCGGCGGCCGCCGCACTCAACGGCATCAACATGGGTCTGATGGCGACGATCGGTCCCCTGCTGGGTGCCGCGGCGGTCGGGGCCGGCGGATTCCAGACCGCATTCCTGGTGGACGCGGTATTGCACACCGCAGCGTTCATAGGGGTGTGGTCCCTGCCGGCCCTGCGGCCGCTGGACCGGGTGCGGCAGCTCGGCGCGCTGCGGGCGGTACGGGACGGCCTGGGCTATCTGCGGCGCGCCGACAACATCCGATTCGCGCTGACACTCGATCTCGTCGCGATGGCCTTGGTCCAGCCGCGGGTGCTGTTCCCCGCACTCGGGGCGGTGACGTTGGGCGGCGGCGTCACGACCGTGGGCGTGCTGTCCGCGGCGTCGGCGGCGGGCGCCATGGTCAACGCACTGTTCTCCGGCTGGACCGGCACAGTGCGTCGGCAGGGCGTCGCCATCCTGGTGGTGTCCTATCTTTACGCGGCGTCCATCGTCGCCGGCGGTGTCGTGATCCTGATCGCGCTGGCGCGACCGGCACACGGAACGGCGACTGCCGCGATCGCGGCGCTGGCAGCGACTCTGGCGGTCGGAGGCGCGGCCGACGGGGTGTCGGCGATCTTCCGCGGGGCGATTCTGCAGGCCGCGGTGCCCGATGAGTTGCGAGGCCGAGTGCAGAGCATCTTCTCGATCATCGTGACAGGGGGACCGCGGGTCGGCGATGTGGTGACCGGCGCGGTGGCCAGCGCATTCGCGATCTGGAGTCCGCTGACAGCAGGCGGCCTCGCCATGCTTCTGGTGGTCTGGCTGCTGAGCCGCCGGGTCTCTTCCTTCCGGGACTACGACCGCGACGATCCGAAGCCCTGAGCGTTCACGCCATGTCCGGCTGAATGGCGTTGCGCGCACCCAGAGTTCGCCCCTTGCCCCACCCCAGCGCACTCCGATACGAGCCGAGCAGGCCAGCGCTCTCGACGTGTTCGAGGCTGCGCAGTGGTGAGCTGACAGGCGCCGGTTCGACGATCGGGGCGACGAAGAGGGCGTCGACAGGGCAGTAGGCCTCGCACTGGAAGCATGTCTGGCAGTCGAGGTGGCGCGCGATCACCGGCACTCCGTCGGCGCCACGGTCGAAAACCCTGGTGGGACAGATGTCGATGCAGCGGTCACACCCGATACACCGATCACTGTCGACGATCTCGATCATGCGGCGTGTCTCCGGTCATCCAACCATCGCGGCTCGGGAACTGACCACAGCTCCTCGAGCCCACCGGTGATCAATCGGTGGGACTGCGCCGGGTCGGGTTCGGGATGGTCGAATCGGCGATGCATCCCGCGGCTTTCCGTGCGCGCCAACGCCGCGTGGTACATCCACCGGCCGTGGGCCAGCATGGCAGCCGCCTCGCGAGCGCGGAACCGGTCTTCGCCCGTCGCTCGCGGTGACGTCCGAGTCGAGTTCCATAGATCGTTCAACACGGCCAACGCGGGTCCGAGCCGGTCGCCGTGGCGGAGGCAGTTGATGTCGTAGGGCAACACCTGACTCTTCACGTCGTCGACGACGCCGCGGTGTGCGGTGATCTCGGAACCCTCGGTGGCGACGGCCTCGGGCGCGGGCCGACCCCGATGCCTCGCGAAGTCCGCCGCCCCGGTGCCTGCCCATCCCCCGGAGCAGGCTGCCCAGGACGCGTTGTGCGCCCCGCCGCCCGTCCACGCGCCCGTGATCAGTTCGCGGGTGGCCGTGTCGCCGGCCGCATAGAGTCCGGGAACATCTGTGGCGCAGTCGATTCCGGCGATACGGACACCGCCGGTGCCGCGCACGGTGCCTTCGGTCACGAGGGTGATCTCGAAGGGCTCGGTGAACGGGTCGATGCCGAGCCGGTCGAAGCCGAGGAAGAAGTTGGGCTGCGCGGTGCGCATCATCGCCTGCTGTGCGGGTGCTGCGCGGTCGATGCAGGCCAGAACCGGTTCGCTGAGCAACGTCTGCGCGAGCACCGTGCGGTCTTTGGAGCGCGGGATGTCGAGAACAGATCCGTCGGCACGGTAGAACGTCGCCCAGTTGTAGAAGGCGTTCTTGGTGATACCGGTGCCCTTGGGGGCGATCGCATACGCGTTGGAGAATTCCATCCCCGAGAGCACTGCGCCCGCCTCGACGGCCATCAGGGCACCGTCACCGGTGTCGACGTCACACCCCAGCGTCTTCGACCGGAATGCGCACCCTCCGGCGGCCATCACCACGGCGCCCGCGTCGATCCGTACGCCTCGACCGGTGCTGCGTTCGACGGCCTCGGCTCCAGACACGACACCGTCGTGGAGGAGTAGACACAGCGCCGGCGTGTGATCGAGGATGCGCACGCCCAGCCTCTGCACCCGTAACCGTTGGCGGCGCATGTACTCGGGCCCTTGGAGGTCGTCTTTGACGAGGCAGCCGTCAGGGCCGATCGGAAACGGGTAGCGCTGCACCCGCGCGAGTTCGTCCATCCGCGAGTAGGTTTCGTCGAGCACGCGCATCATCCAGGTGCGATCGGTCAGGCCCGCGCCGAGCTTCTCGCGGGAGAGGACAGCCGCCTCACGCTGGTCGCGCTCGACGTACCAGACTCCTGTGCCTGCTGACGCTGTCGCGCCGCTCGTGCCGGTGTAGCCCTTGTCGACCAGCACGACGTCGACGCCGGCCTCCGCCGCTCGGATCGCGGCCCACGTTCCCGCGGGCCCACCCCCGATCACCAGCACGTCGGTCTGCAGGCACACGTCATTGCGCGAGGTGCTCACTCCTGGCGATGCTGCCGCAGTCAGGTGCGGCGACGAAACCCTTTGAATCCGGGTGATTTCACCCCAGCCCGCGCAACAGCACCGCGAGACCGAACTCGAACGCGTCGTCGGCGCGTTGTGGTTTGGGTGCTCCGGTCTCCAGTGCGGCGGCCAATTCCGGCCCGACTTCTTCGCGGTGGCGCCACGGCTGGTCCGGCGCGGCGACATCCAACGCGGAGCCGAGCACGTAGGAATCCACCAGTGTGATGGACCGCAGCGTGTCCGCCGGGTCAAAGCCCGCACGAGTGAGCGTGGCCGCCAACGCGTTGTACATCGTGATGGCCTGCGGGCTGTTGACGGCGTACTCGGTGAGCAGCGGGATGAGCTGCGGGTAGCGGGCGAAGCTGCGCCGGTAGGAGCGTGCGATGTCGGCGACCACATCGCGCCACGGTCGCTCGGGGTCGTCGACGGGCAGCTCGACGTCGGACATCGCGCGCTCGCGCAGGAGTTCGACCACGTCGTCGCGGCCGCCGACGTGGTTGTACAAAGACGACGGGCGCACCCGCAGCTTGCGGGCGACCCCGGCGATCGTGAAGCCACCGGTGCTGATCACCAGGTCCAGGGCGGCCTCGGCGATCCGGTCGTGCGACAGCAGAGGCGTACGGGGTCGGCCCACGTCGTGCTCCCCTCTTGCACGGTCGGGTGAGTGAGTCCACAATAAACGAACTTCATTCGTTTTAGGAGTTCGATGACCTTCACTCTGGTGCTCGCGTGAGCGCGACGCTGTTCGCAGGCGGCGTGGTGTGGGCGGGCGAGACGGAGACCGACGCCGTCCTCGTCGTCGACGGTGTCGTCGCCGCCCTCGGTGAGGACGCGAAAGCAAGCGCCGCGCAGGCAGAGACGATCGATCTCGACGGCGGCTTCCTGATGCCGTCGTTCGGCGACGGACACGCCCATCCGCTCTACGGCGGCCTGGAGTCCGTCGGGCCGGCCGTGCGGCCGTGCACATCGGTCGACGAGATCGTGCTGACCGTCAAGCAGTACGCGGAAGATCATCCCGACGAGGACTGGATCGTCGGCGCCTCCTATGACGGCAGCCTCGCCCCCGGCGGGCTGTTCGACGCGCGCTGGCTCGACGCGGCGGTGCCGGATCGGCCAGTGGTGTTGCGCGCGTGGGATTACCACACGGTGTGGTGCAACAGCGTGGCGCTGCAGCGCGCGGGCATCACCGCCGACACTCCCGACCCGGCGCTCGGCGAGATCCCGCACCGCGACGACGGATCGGTGCTCGGCACGCTGCGCGAGTGGGGCGCAACCGATCTCGTGATGAACGTGATGCCCCCGCGCGACGAGGACGTCCGCATCGGGGCTCTCGGTACCGCCGCCGACTACTACCTCTCCCGCGGCGTGACGTGGGTGCAGGACGCCTGGGTCGAACCGGCCGATGTCGCCACGTACGTCGAGGCGGCCCGCCGCGGTGCCTTGCGCATGCGTTTCAACCTCGCTCTCTACGGCGATCCGCGCCACTTCGACAGCCAGGTCACCCATTTCGCCGAGCAGGAGCGCGCGGTGGCCGACGCCGCGAACCCCCTGCTCACCGCGAACACGGTGAAGTTCTTCGCCGACGGAGTCGTGGAGAACGAGACCGGTGCGCTGCTGGCGCCCTACTGCACAGGAATGCACGCGCACGAGAACCGCGGGATGCGGAACTGGGAAGGCGACTCGCTGGCGCACGCCGCCCAACGCGTCGACGAGCTCGGACTGCAGATCCACATCCACGCGATCGGTGACGCCGCGGTGCGCCAGGCCCTCGACGCCATCGAATACGTTGTCGCACAGAACGGTCCTCGCGATCGTCGGCCGGTGATCGCACACTGCCAACTCATCGACGAGGCCGACCTGTCGCGGTTCGCCGCGCTGGGCGTGATCCCGAACATGCAGCCGCTGTGGGCGCAGCTCGACGCGCTGATGACGGTCCTCACGGTCCCCCGGCTCGGCACCGAACGCTCGGACCGTCAGTATCCGATCCGCACGCTGGACACCTCCGGCGCGCCGCTGGGCTTCGGCTCGGATTGGCCGGTGTCCTCCGGCGCCCCGCTCGACGGGATCGCCGTGGCGGCCTCACGACGCACCGCCGCGGGCGAGCCGGAGGGCGGCTGGACGCCGCACGAGATCCTGCCTGTGGAGCGCGCACTGTCGGCATATACCGCCGGCGTTGCGAATCAGGCGTTCGCTGATAACGATTGGGGCGTTATCGCCCCGGGGGCGAGCGCCGACCTGGTATGGCTAGACCGCGACCCACGGGCCGTGCCGCCGCTGGATCTTCCCGGTATCGGCATCCGCGCCACCTACCTGCGCGGCGCACCGGCCTACCGGGCCGAGAACGGAGAGAACTGACATGAGCACAGATTCGGGCGCGTTCCTCGCCGACCCCAACGAGGGTCATCTGAAACGGGCACTGGGCCTGCCGTCGCTGGTGCTCTTCGGCCTCGTCTACATGGTGCCGCTGACGGTGTTCACCACCTACGGCATCGTCACCGAGACTTCCGGCGGCCGGGTGCCGACGTCCTACGTCGTCACCACGATCGCGATGGTGTTCACCGCGCTGTCCTACGCCCGGATGGCGGCCGCCATCCCGGTGGCGGGTTCCGCCTACACGTATACACAGCGGACGTTCGGTGCGCCCGTGGGCTTCCTCGCCGGCTGGTCACTGCTGCTCGACTATCTGTTCCTGCCGATGCTGAACTACCTGGTGATCGGGCTGTATCTGAACGCCGCCGTCCCCGCGCTTCCCGCGTGGGTGATCGTGCTCGTCTCGATCGCGATCGTCACGGTGCTCAACATCGTCGGCATCGTGTCGGTGGCGCGGGCCAACTTCCTGATCATCGCGATCCAGGCGATCTTCATCGTGGTGTTCATCGCGCTGGCGCTGTCGAAGATCTCCGGCTACGGCACCGTCGATCTGATGGCACCCTTCACCGGCGACGGCAGCGCGGGCGGCATGAGCCCGGTTCTGGCCGGTGCCGCGATCCTGTGCCTGTCGTTCCTGGGTTTCGACGCCGTGTCGACGCTGTCCGAGGAGGCCCGCGACGCCAAACGCACCGTGCCGCAGGCGATCATGATCGCGACCATTGTGTCCGGCATCATCTTCATCGTGCTGTCGTATGTCTCGCAGCTGGTGTTCCCGTCCAACCAGTTCGAATCCGTCGACACCGGCTCGACGGACGTGATGCTCGCCGCGGGCGGGTCGTTCGCCAACGTGTTCTTCACGGCCGCCTACGTCGCCGGCGCGCTCGGTTCGGCGCTCACCTCACAGGCGTCGGTCGCGCGCATCCTGTTCGCCATGGGCCGTGACGGCATCCTGCCGCGCAAGGTGTTCGGCCACGTCTCGATCAAGTTCAGCACCCCGGTGTACGCCATCATCACGGTCAGCGTCATCTCGCTGCTCGCACTGGTGATCGATCTCGCGATCCTGGCATCGGTGGTCAGTTTCGGTGCGCTGGTGGCGTTCTCGGTGGTCAACCTGTCGGTGATCAAGCACTACTTCGTCGATCAGCGGCAGCGCAACGTCGTGCTGAACGTGGTGCTGCCGGCCATCGGCTTCCTGTTGACGGTATGGCTGTGGACCAGCCTGTCCGGGGAGGCCCTGACCATCGGATTGATCTGGCTGGCCATCGGTTTCGTCTGGCTGGCCGTCGTGACGCGCGGCTTCCAGCGGCCCACCCCCGTCCTCGATCTCGAGGAGACGGGGTCACTCGCCGAGAGCGACCGGGCGCACTGACTCGGCGCTGTACTGCGACCACGAGCCCGGGAACAGTGCCGCGTCCACCCCGACCGACGCGAGGGCGGCCACGACAAGGGACGCCGTGACACCCGACCCGCAGTAGACGGCGGGGTGTGCGCCGACGGACCCGAACCGAGAGGTGAGATCGTCGGCCAGCGTCCCGTCGGCGGCGAGCAGGCTGGTGCTGGGGACGTTGCGTGCGCCGGGGATGTGTCCGGCCACCGGGTCGACGGGCTCGCTGTCGCCGCGGAACCGCTCGGGCGCGCGGGCATCGATCAGCACCGGCGCCGCGGCCGCCTCGTCGGCGGTGACCGTCGGCAACGCACCGTCGTACAGGTCGTCGTGGGCTACGGTGACGTCACCGGGCTCGACGACCTCGGTGCCCGAACGTAATTCACCGCGCCAGGCGGACAGGCCGCCGTCGAGGATGCGGACGTTCGGGATACCGGCGGCGGTCAGCACCCACCAGGCCCGCGCCGATCCGGCCCGGTTCCAGTCGTCGTAGACCACCACCGGAACGCCGGTGCGGACGCCCCAGCGCCGCGCGGCGGCCTGCAGCGCCGCGCCCGACGGCAGCGGGTGCCTGCCTCGCCCGGTGACGCTGTGGTCGGACAGCTCGTCGTCGAGCGACACGTATACCGCGCCCGGCAGGTGAGCGTGCCCATAGGCCTCGGTCCCGTCGGGTTCGGGCAGCGACCACCGGACGTCGAGCAGCGTGACGGGCTCGCCGCGCTCGAGCATCCCGGCCAGTTCCGCGGTACTGATGAAGACGTCCGTGCCGCTCATCGCTGCGCCGCCAGAGCGAGGACCTCGTCGGCCGACGGCGGGCTCGACGGATGGTAGGACAGGCACCACGGTTCGACGACGCGGTGGAACGACTCTCCTTCGGTCGCGACGTAGAAGTTGCCCGCCCGCAGCCGGCTGATGTCGTCGACGAGTCCACCCTTGGCCCTGGCCATCTCGCGCGCCGTCTCGATCTGCGCGGGCGCGTTGAGCAGCCCGTAGAACTGGGTGGCCGCGTTGCCGGGGATGTTCAGGTTCAGCCCCTTGGGCGCCTGCGTGGCGAACACCAGCCCCAGACCGTATTTACGGGCCTGGGACGAGAGAGCCAACGTGCTGCGGGTGCAAGCCGTGAAACCCCGTGCGGGAGCGAAGTTCTGCGCCTCGTCCATCACGAGCAGGCCACCGAGCGGCCGGTCGCCGGCGGGGTTGCGTTTGATCCACGCGAACAGCGCCATCTGCAGCTGGTTGACGAAGCTCTGCCGCTGCTCGTCGGACGGCAACCCGATCATGCTGATCACCGATACCCGCGCGCGGTAACCGTCGGAGGGGGTGAGCAGAATCCCCGGGTCCACAGGGGTGCCCGCGCCGCCGAACAGCGGGTCGTTGACCATCGCGGCGCGCAGATTCTGGGAGAGGTCGTCGGCGATCTCGTGCGCGCCGGCCATGTTGCTGACGTCCTCCGGCAGATCGGCCAGCAGACTGACGAATCCGGCCAAGGTCGGATCGGTCGTTCTGCCGTAGTGCTGCAAGGCTTCTCGCAACACTGCCCGGGCGCGGGTGGCCTTCGGGGTCTTGCCGGTGATCAGCGCCTGCGGTTCCAGCGCCGAGCACGCAGCTTCGACGGCTTCGTAGAATTCGTCGTGGTCGTCGACGACGCTGGCGAAGTCGGGCAGCGGCTGGAAGCTCAGCGGACGACCGCTGGTGCGTCGCGGCGTCCAGATCGTGACCTCGGTGGAGCGCAGGTAGTCCTCGGCGCGGTCGTCGTCGGAACGGTGCCACCCGTCGGGCTTCTGCGGCCACGCGGTGCCCAGTCGGGAGAGGTCGTTGTTCGGGTCCAGCACGATCGAGGACACGCCGCGCAGCGCGCACTCCTCGACCAACCTGCGGATCAGGACGGTCTTGCCCGATCCTGATCCGGCGAAGATCGCGACGTGTGTGCGCAGCGCCGACATCGGGATCGACACCGGTTCGCCGCTGTGGAGGTCGCGGCCCAGCGGCACCTCGCTGTCGGGGACGTCGACGGCGGGCGTCTCGTCGACCGGCTCGTCCACAGGCTCACTCCCGGTATCGATCTCGGGCTCGTCCTCGACCACCCCCTCACCGAGGGTGTCCGCCAGCAGCGTCATCCGGTGCGCCGGCCGACGCGTCCGTAACCACCCCGCCAGTCCGGGATCGTCCTCGGCGAACAGGTCGCGCAGCGCGGCCATCGTCCGCACGTCGTCCTCGGACACCGGAACCGTCGCGCCACCCCACGCGTGGAACGCCGCGAGCTCCTCGGCGGTCTTCTTCCCCGTCGGCCAGGGCGTGTTCCGGATCAGAAACAGCTGGCGCCGGCCGGCTCCAGGCCCGAAACCCGCTGCGGTGACGGCTTTTCGAACCCGGCTCAGCGCGGCGCTGGCATTGTCGGCCGCGACGGCGCGAAAGGCCCAGTGCCGTTCGTCCTCGGTCGTGCTGTCCAGCGTCTCGCGCAGCCGGGCGTGCAGCGTGACATGCGTTCCTGGCGGCGGGTCGCAGGCGAAGGTCTGTTCACCGTCGCGTTCGGCGATCCACGCGGTCAGTGCCGCGCCGAGCAGCTCGGGCATCGTGATGTCCTCGCCGTCGGAGGCGGTCGCCGCCGACGGCACCGCACGCCGCCGGTACTCGGCGAACCGGCGATCGAGGACCGCGCCCTCCTGACCAGACCCACTGTCCGACAACGTCTCCCACACCACGTCATCGCCCGCGAGGTGGTGCAGTTCGGCGACGTCGCCGTGCTTGAGGCACTCGCGGACGTGGGTGTCCGCGCGGATCAGCAGCTGTCGAGGCGTGTAGGACGGCGCGTCGTCGAACGCTTCGGGCGCGATCGGCCAGCTCGGGTACGGCGGCGTGAAGCCGACCGCCCGATAGCTGGCGGTGAAGCGGCGCTCCAGGATCGCCCGCCCGATGTCGGCGGTCGGCAGTGGCGTGAGCACCCCGGTGACCCGGAAGCGGTCGGCCACACTGGCGGTCGCCGTGTCCCGGATGTGTTCCCACACCGCGGGCAGGCACGCCACCACCGGCACGGTCCGCCGCATCGTCTGCCGCACCGCCATCAACCCGTGGGCGACCTGCTCGAGAACGATGTCCCCGCCGGTGTCACCGTCGTCGGAGGCGGATTGTCCTGTGGCGGCCAGTGATTGCGCGATCAGCGTGTCGATCTGGTCGACGGCCAGCACCGCAGGGCCGGCCAGCGCGACCAGCCTGGCGATGTCGCGCACGCATTCCTGCGCCGAGGCGGGCGCGGTCCGCAATCCCCAGGGGCCACGCTCCTCGGCGGTGAACTCCTCACTGCCCTGCAGGAATCCCTCGCCGATGTCGTGGGCGATGAAGTCGTTGGACGCCAGCAGAACCAATGCGCGCAGCGCCTGATGGCATTGCCGCACCGTCTCTTTCGCCGACGGCTCCTTGGCCAGGGCCATCACGAAGCGGTACAGCGTCTCGGCGTCCAGGTCGTCGTCGCCGACCAGCGCCCGCCGATCGGCACGGGAGACATGCGCCAGCGAGGCCAGCTCCCAGAGCACGTCCTTGAGTTGGGTCTCCAGTCGATGTCCCGGTCTGCCGAGGCTCTCCAGCACGCCGCTGCGCACCGACTCCCAGAAGCTGGCCGCGTCGAGCAGTTCGACGACGAAGAAGAAGCCGCCGTCGGTCTGCACGCGCTCACGGATCTGGCCCAGCAGATGCGTCTTGCCCGAGCCGGCGGGGCCGCGGATCACTACACCCAGGGGGCTGGATTCCGGGTCGGCCTGCGCGTCGCCGAACGCCGCCATCACGTCGTCGACCGCGGCGTCGTTGAGCCCGCTGACGTGAGTGGCGGCCTGCGGACGCCACAGGTCGTCGCTGGTGGGCGCCCAGGTCAGGCGCAGCGCGGTCAGCGCTTCTCGCTGTGATGCGTCCATCAGCCCTCGATCGCGATCAGATGCTTGGGCCGGTCACCGATCAGCACGGCGGCGGCACGGTCTTCGTCGGTCAGCTGTTTCTGGTTCTCCTCGGGGATCACACTCACCCCCGGCCTGCGGTGCAGCGCGGCCAGCGCGGCGTCGACGGCGTCGCGCGGGGCGTCGAGCTCGGCGCGCAGCCGGCGCAGCGGCACCCAGCCGCCGGGCCGCGGTGCCAGCTCGGTGTAGACCGCGCGGATGCGGTCCTCGACAGTCGGCGTGTGCGCTGGCGCGTCCCCAGGGCCGAACACGTCCGCCAGACTCAGGTGCGCGGTCTCGAGGTAGCGGCCCAACCCCGCGAGGATCGTCTGCAATGCCTTCGCCGGACTGGTGGCTCGCGCTGGTGGTGGCGCATCGAGCAGTTCGCGGCACAGTCGCCAGCCGCGGTCGGTCAACTCGTGGACGTACCGATTGCCGACCCGCTCGGAATCGATCAACCCCGAACGGTTCAGCTTCTCCCGTCCCGCCTTGTCCAGCGCGGGGCCCAGAGCTGCCAGCTCGGAATTCGGCACGGGCTTGGCCCGGGCCATCAAGACCAGCAGCACCGCGCGTTCGGTTCCCGTCAGCTCCCCCGGCGTCGCAGTCACCCTGCCAACTTAAGCGCTACGGCAGGATGGCTCTCGGCATGGTTGACCCCGAACACACTCCGGAGACGTCGCGACGCCGCCACATCGTGCGGCTCGCGCTGTTCGTCGCGGTCTTGGCCGTGCTGTTCTTCCTGACCGCGATACGCCAGGTCATCGACGTCGCCGAGGTGCGCTCGTTCATCGAGTCCGCCGGCCCGCTGGCGCCGCTGGTCTACGTGGCGGTGTCCTCGGTCCTGGGCGCGGTGCTGGTGCCCGGCCCGCTGCTGGCGGCCGGCAGCGGCTTCCTGTTCGGCCCTGTGCTCGGCACGTTCGTCACGCTGGGTGCCACGGTGGGTTCGGCGGTGCTGACGTCCGTGGCGGGGCGGCGCGCGGGGCGGGAGAGCGCTCACGCGCTGCTGGGGCCCGAGCGCTCCGCGAAAGTGGACGCGCTGATCCGCCGCGGCGGGCTGTGGGCAGTGGTCGGCCAGCGCTTCGTGCCGGGCATCAACGATGCACTGGCGTCCTACACGTTCGGCGCCTTCGGCGTGCCGGTGTGGCAGATGGCGGCCGGCGCGGTGATCGGTTCGGCGCCCAAGGCGTTCGCCTACACAGCGCTGGGCTCGACCTTCGGTTCGTTCTCGGCGCCGCTGCTGATCGCCGCGATCGTCGTGTGGTGCCTGACCGCCGGCGCCGGGGCGTACGCCGCGCACCGCGGCTGGCGGGCCTGGCGGTCCAAGCCGTGATCGTCCTGACCGACGAGTTCCGCCACGCACTCGACCGACTCGGCGCCGGCGGGCACGTGTTCCTGACCGGCAAGGCCGGCACCGGCAAGTCGACGCTGATCCGCCGGTTCCTGGCCGACACCGATCGCAGCGTCGTGGTGGTGGCGCCGACCGGTATCGCCGCGCTCAATGTCGACGGGTACACCATTCACCGGCTGTTCGGCTTCCGGGCGACGACGACGCTGGCCGACGTGCGCGGCGGCGACTACCGGCCCGGCCGATTCACCAGGACGTTGGCGTCGTTGCAGACGCTGGTCATCGACGAGGCGTCGATGGTGCGGGCCGACATCTTCGACATGATCGCGGCGGCGCTCTCCCGGTTCGGTCCCGCGCCAGGCACCCCGTTCGGGGGCGTGCAGATCGTGCTGGTCGGTGACCTGTATCAGCTGCCGCCGGTGGTCAGCGAGCACGAAACCGGGTACTTCAGTTCCACCTACGAGACGCCGTACTTCTTCTCGGCTCAGTCGTTCCGCCGTGAGGACTTCCCGACCGTCTCGCTGACCACCGTGTTCCGCCAGCTCGGCGATGACCGAATGACGGCCATTCTCAACGAGATCCGCGAGGGTGTGCTCCTCGGGCACGCCCAGGAGCAGCTCAACGCCCGCGCCGACAAGGACTTCGTCCCGCCGGACGATGAGTTCTGGCTGACCCTGGCCCCCACGAACCGTCTGGTGACGGCGCGCAACCGGCAGCAGCTCGAGAGGCTTTCCGGTGACGAGTTCGTCCATCAGGCAAAGGTTTCCGGCGATCTGAGCCTTTTCGATCCACCGGTCGAGGAGACGCTGCGGTTCAAGGTGGGCGCGCAGATCATGATGGGCAACAACGATCAGGCCGACCGCTGGGTCAACGGCAGCATCGGTCGCGTCGTCGGGGTCGGCTACGACCGGTACGGCGCCGTGGTCGAGGTGGAGTTCCCGGACGGCTCGTGCGTCGACGTGGCCCCGTTCAGCTGGGAGGCCACCCGGCCGGTGCTCGACGGCGGCACGCTGAGCCGCGAGGTGATCGGCTCCTATACGCAGCTGCCGTTCAAGCTGGCGTGGGCGATCACGATCCACAAAAGCCAGGGGCAGACCCTGGACCGCGTGGTGGTCGACCTGACCGGCGGCATGTTCTCCACCGGGCAGCTCTACGTGGCGCTGAGCCGCTGTACCTCACTGTCCGGTCTGGTGCTGAAAAGGCCTGTGCTGCCGAAGGATCTGAAGACCGATCGGCGGATCGCGCGGTTCCTGCGGGGCGGCGACGACGGCGCAAGGACGCGCCGATTCTGCGCGTTGGGGATGCTGACGGTGGGTGACGAGGGCCGGATGTCGCGGCCGCGGCCAGTGGAGTTCGCGGTCGCGTTCGACGACGGCACGGCGGTCTCGACGCTGATCAACCCCCAGCGTGATCTGGCCGACGCGCGCACGGCGTACGGCATCTCGGTGGCCGACGTACTACTGGCCCCCACGCTGCGCGAGGCGTGGGCGGTGATCGCGCCGATGCTCGCGGGCTTCACGCCGGTCGGGCCCGAGGTCGACGAGCAGCTGGGCCTGATCGACTTCGAGCTCAAGCGGCTCGGCTATGTCACCGCGATGCCGTTGGGCGTCGACCTCCGGGGCGAGCGCGCGACCGGACGCACCGCGCTGGAGCGGGCGCGCGCCGCGATGCACGCCCACCGCGATCTGGAGATCAGCGACGGGTCGACGGCGTTCGACGAGCCCGATGCGGTCGAGTCCGCGGGGCTGCTGGTCAGCCGGGATCCGTCGGCGCCGACACCGGCGCCCGAGCACCTGCCCGGGCTCTCAGCCCTGCTACGGATCAACCGCGACGTCGGGGCGGTGCTGCTCGGCACGCAGCCGGCGCCGGGCGCGGTGTCCGGGACGAGGTCGACGTGGGACGCAGCGGCGCGACAGACGGTGGCCGACCAGCTGAGCCGTGCTGCATCGGCGGTGCGCCTGCCTGCCGACGTCCGCGCACGCCTGCATTCCGCGTCGGTTCTGCTCGGGGTCGACCTTGTCGCGGACATCGCCGACGCCGCCGACGACCCCGACATCGACGCCGTACTCGCTGCGGGCACGCGCATCTGTTTCACGGGGACCGCGCAGGATCCCGCGGGACGCATCGTCGAGCGCCCGGAGATGGAGGCGCTGGCGGCAGCAGCCGGTTTGGTGCCGGTCAAGACGGTGTCGAAGACGCGCTGCGACGTGCTAGTCACGGCGGAGGCCGGCACGCAGTCGGGTAAGGCGCGCAAGGCCTCCGAGTACGGCAAGCCCGTGTTCGAGGCCGAGGAGTTCTTCGCCTGGCTCGCCGGCCGCTGACCGGGGGCACAATGGCAAGCGTGCCTGTCTCCGCCGCCTTCGCGTCCGACAACGCCGCACCCGCACACCCCGCGGTCCTCGAGGCGCTGGTCCGCGCCAACACCGGACCCGCGCCGTCCTACGGGGACGACGCCGTCACCGCCGAGGCGGCCGCCGCGCTGCGAGAGGCGTTCGACTCCCCCGGTGCCGAGGTGCTCTACGCGTTCACCGGCACGGCGGCGAACATCATCGCGCTGAGCTCGGCGGTGCAGCCGTGGCACGAGATCCTGTGCAGCGACGTCGCACACGTACTGCTCGACGAGGCGGGCGGCCCGGTAAGACTCTCGGGTGCGCAGTTGACGCGGCTCCCGAGCAGCGACGGCATCATCGCGACCGACGAGTTGGACCGCCGTGTGACCCGCCGTGGCCCGGTGCACCACTCGCAGCCACGGATCGTGACCATCACGCAGTCGACCGAGAACGGGCGCGTCTGGTCGGCGCCGGCGATCAAGGGCTTCGTCGATCACGCCCACGACCTCGGTCTGCTCGTCCACGTCGACGGCGCCCGAGTGGCCAATGCCATTGCCAGCCAACAGGTGTCACCGATCGACGCGGTCGGCGACGCGGACATCGTGACCGTGGGCGGCACCAAGAACGGCCTGCTGTTCGGCGACGCGATCCTGGTTCGCCGGCCCGAACACTTCCCCGGAATCAGCTTCGTGCAGAAGCAGATCGGCCATCTGGCCAGCAAGCACCGGTATGTGGCGGCTCAGTTCCTGGCGCTGCTGTCCGACGAGCTGTGGCTGCGCGCCGCCGCTCATGCGAACGCGATGGCGAGCGCGCTCGGCGCCGGCCTCGAGGGTCTCGGCCTCAGCTTGGCCTCGCCTGTCGAGGCGAACGAGGTGTTCGTGCGGCTGAGTCCGCTTGCCTCCGAACGGGTGTCGCGGTCCTATCAGGTGCACCAGCCCGATCTCGGGGAGCCGGTGTGGCGGCTGGTGTGCTCCTGGGCGACGACGGCCGCGGAGGTCGACGACGTGCTGGCCACACTCACTCCGGAAAACCCGACGCGTAGTTCTCCTTGACCACGTCGAGGTGCACCCAGCTCTCGACGGCGGTGACACCGGCCAGACCCCTGATCTCGTCGACGACGTCCACCAGCTGAGCCGCAGAGAAGGCCCGTACCGTGGCCAGCACGTCACACCGACCCAGCACCCGCGCGACGAAGATCGCCGCGGGCATCGCGCGCAGCGCGGCGACCACCGGCTCGGGCGCCCCGGCCAGCCGGATTCCCAGCCCCAGCGCGCTCTGCCGATCCTGCCCCGAATGCCGCACCACGGCACCGACCCGCACGACGTTGTTCGCCACCAACCGAACCACCCGCCGTCGCGCACCGGCGGCCGAAAGGCCTACGGCCGCAGCAAGATCGACATAGGAGGCACGGCCGTCGTCCTGCAGCGCACGCAGCAGCCGGCGGTCCACGTCGTCGACCGTGACACCGACCTCCCCGACCGGGCCGACCACGTCGCGGACCACCTCCACATACGACAACGTGTCGACGCCGACCACTCCCGTCACTGCCCGCACCTCTCCGATGGCCCGGTCGATATCGGCCATCGACCCTGCCCGGAACTCGGCGACCATCCCGTGGGGCCCGCTGGTCAACGACAGGAACGCGACATCGCTGCGCGTGGCGAGCGCATGCGCGATAGGCGCAGCCCGACCCGACACGACGATGCCGAGGTGCGCGAGCGCGCCGCGGCCGAGCACCGTCGGATGCACGACGCCCCGGACCACGACCTGACCCGTGCTGAGCAGTCGGTGGACCCGGGTCGCGGCCGCCGACCGGGACAGTCCGACCGCCGCGGCGATCTCGAGATGGGTCAGTCGGCCGTCCTGCTCCAGCAGGCCGACGATCGCGCCGTCAATTTCGTCCACGAATTTTCCGCCTCACCCTGCCACCAGATCGTGCGTACGCCTGGCGTGATTCTGTCATCAAAGACGGTAGTGGCACCTGCAGTCGGCATTTCACGATCACATGAGGTCCGAGCGTGATCGTATCGATTGCGCCACACCGGGAGTGGTTTTAACGTTGTCCCGATCACACTCCCCAGGAGCCGCTCATGACCTCGACTGCCGCCACCGGCCGCACCGCTCCACCGAAGGCCACCGAGGTCGAGGTCCACGGTGTCGAGCCCATCCCCGACGCCGAGCGCACCGCCGGCCCCCTCGACCTGTTCCGATTGGTCTTCGGCGGCGCGAACACCATCGCCACCGTCGTCCTGGGCACGTTCCCGATCATCTTCGGACTCTCGTTCCGCGACGCCGTGCTCGCGACGCTGGCCGGCCTGCTGCTGGGGGCAGCGATCCTCGCGCCGATGTCGCTGTTCGGCCCACGGAACGGCACCAACAACGCCGTGTCGTCGTCGGCTCACCTGGGCGTGCACGGCCGCGTGGTCGGTTCGTTCCTGTCACTGCTGACCGCGATCGCGTTCTTCTCGATCTCGGTGTGGACGTCGGGAGACGTGCTCGTCGGTGGCGCCAACCGCGCAATGGGGTTGCCGGACAACGACATCGCCGTCGGCGTGGCCTACGGCGTGTTCGCGCTCCTGGTGCTCGTCGTCTGCATCTACGGGTTCCGATTCATGCTGCTGGTCAACAAGATCGCCGTCGTCGCCGCCACCCTGCTGTTCCTGGCAGGCATCTTCGCGTTCGGCGGCGTCTTCGACCCGGCCTACGCCGGCACCCTGACCGCAGGCGATCCGCTGTACTGGCCGTCATTCGTCGGCGCCGCGCTGATCGTGATGTCGAACCCGGTGAGTTTCGGTGCGTTCCTGGGTGACTGGGCCCGCTACATCCCCCGCGACACCCCGTCGTGGCAACCGATGCTCGCCGCGTTCGGTGCGCAGATCGCCACGCTGGTGCCGTTCCTCTTCGGACTCGTCACCGCGACCGTCGTGGCCACCACCGCACCGGAATTCATCGACGGCGGTGACTACGTCGGCGGCCTGCTCGCCGTCTCCCCCGGGTGGTACTTCGTCCCGGTGTGCCTGATCGCGCTGATCGGCGGCATGTCGACGGGCACCACCGCGCTCTACGGGACGGGCCTGGACTTCTCCAGCGTCTTTCCCCGCTTCAGCCGAGTGCAGGCCACCGTCTTCATCGGCACGCTGGCGATCGTGTTCATCTTCGTCGGGCGCTTCGCTTTCAATGTGGTGCAGAGCATCTCGACGTTCGCGGTGCTGATCGTCACGTGCACGGCGCCCTGGATGGTGGTGATGATGCTGGGCTGGTTCACCCGTCGCGGGTGGTATGACTCGGATGCCCTGCAGGTGTTCAACCGGCGTCAGCGGGGCGGTCGCTACTGGTTCAGCCACGGCTGGAACTGGCGGGGGCTCGGGGCGTGGCTGATCGCGGCGGCGCTGTCGATCTGTTTCGTCAATCTGCCGGGCCAGTTCGTCGGACCGCTCGGCGATCTCGCCGCCGGAGTGGATCTGAGCATCCCCGTCGGTCTCGGCCTGGCCGCGGTGTTGTATCCGCTTGCGCTGCGGCTGTTTCCGGAGCCGGCCGACGTGTTCGGGCCTGAAGGCCCCCGGTTGGCACCCGCCGGGCCCGCCGCCAACATCCCTATCGTCTCGGAGGATTGAGCCATGCCTGTCGGACCCGTCGACGCTTCTGTCACCCCACGCTTTGCCGGACCGGCCACGTTCGCGAAGGTGCCCCGCCTGGATCAGGTGACGCGCGCGGACATCGTCGTCGCCGGTGTCCCGTTCGATTCCGGGGTGTCCTATCGTCCCGGCGCGCGCTTCGGCCCGACCTACGTGCGTGAGGCGTCGCGGCTGCTGCGGCCGTATCACCCCGCGATGGACGTGTCGCCGTTCGAGCTCGTGCAGGTCGCCGACGCCGGGGACATCTCGGCCAACCCGTTCAACATCGACGAGGCGATCGAGACCATCGAGGGTGCCGCCGCGCAGCTCACGGCCGACAACACCAAGCTGGTGACCATCGGCGGCGACCACACGATCGCGCTGCCGCTGTTGCGCGCCGCGGCGGCCACGCACGGGCCCGTCGCGCTCGTGCACTTCGACGCGCACCTCGATACGTGGGACACCTACTTCGGGGCGGCCTACACCCACGGCACCCCGTTCCGCCGCGCCGTCGAGGAGGGCATCCTCGACACCGAGGCGCTGTGCCACGTGGGTACCCGCGGCCCGCTGTACGGGAAGAAGGACCTCGAGGACGACCGCCGCTTCGGCTTCGGGATCGTGACGTCGGCCGACGTGTACTACCAGGGGGTGCGGGAGGTCATCGACCGGCTGCGCACCCGGGTGGGCACGCGCCCGGTGTACGTGTCGATCGACATCGACGTCCTCGACCCCGCCCATGCACCCGGCACCGGCACACCGGAGGCCGGCGGCATCACCAGCCGTGAGCTGCTGGAGATCCTGCGCGGGTTCCGCGGCCTGAACCTGGTGGGGGCCGACGTCGTGGAGGTCGCACCTGCCTATGACCACGCCGAGATGACCGGGGTGGCGGCTGCGCATGTGGCCTACGACCTGGTGTCGCTGCTGGCGCTGGGAGCTGCAGGCCAGGATTGACCGTGGTGTCGGCCCACTGTCAGCGACAGTGTCGGCGGTTGGTGAGGTGAGCTCGATTTCCGCCGACAAAGTCGCTCAGGGTGGGCGGGTGGCCCTTGTCACATCCTTCGCAACATTCGGCTCGCCTGATCACGTGCGGTAGGGTGGAGTCACACCGGCCGGTTCACACCAGGCCGGTGCGTCGTGAAACGCAAGCCATCGACAGTGGCGCCGGCACCCTTGCCAGGCCGCCCCGGCCTGATGGCTCGCGGACCTACACAGATAAGTCACGGCGATCGATGGTGCCCACCGGCACTCTCGCCACCCTGTGTTGAGGACCGCGCCCGACGTTGCGCCGCCTTGGCACACCAATGCCTGAAAGGCACTCGAAAGTTGAACAGCGACAAGAACTTCGCCGATCTCGGCGTGTCCCAACCCCTGATCGACGCGCTCACTGCGCGTGGGATCACCTCCCCGTTCCCCATCCAGCAGGAGACCCTGCCCGACACCCTGGCCGGCCGAGACGTGCTCGGCCGCGGCAAGACCGGCAGCGGCAAGACGCTGGCATTCTCCCTGCCCCTGGTCAGCCGCCTCGCCGGCAGCAAGCGCCGCCCGTCGCATCCGACAGGCCTCGTCCTGGCGCCGACGCGCGAATTGGCCACCCAGATCTCGGCCGCCCTCGCACCGCTGGCCGCTGTGAACAACCTCACTGTCACCACCATCTTCGGTGGCGTCTCACAGCACCGGCAGGTCACGGCGCTGCGTGCCGGCGTCGACATCGTGGTGGCCTGCCCGGGCCGTCTCGAAGACCTGATGAAGCAGAAGCTGGTCAGCCTCGACAGCGTGGCTGTCACGGTCATCGACGAAGCCGACCACATGGCCGATCTCGGCTTCCTGCCTGGTGTCACCCGCATCCTTGCCGCCACCCCGGCCGGCGGGCAGCGGATGCTGTTCTCCGCGACGCTGGACAACGGCGTCGACAAGCTGGTCAAGCGCTTCCTGCGCAACGAGGTGCTGCATTCGGTCGACACCCCGGAATCGCATGTGCCGGCCATGACGCACCACGTCTTCCACGTCGCCGGCCCTCAGGACAAGAAGGATCTGGTGCACCGGCTGGCGTCGGGCACCGGGCGCCGAATCCTGTTCATGCGCACCAAGCATCACGCCCGCAAGATGGCCAAGCAGCTCACCGATGCCGGTATTCCGTCAGTTGACCTGCACGGCAACCTGTCTCAGCCGGCTCGCGATCGCAACCTGGCCGCATTCAGCTCGGGCGAGGTCCGCGTGCTGGTCGCCACCGACATCGCCGCCCGCGGCGTACACGTCGACGACATCGAACTCGTCGTGCACATCGATCCGCCCGCCGAGCACAAGGCGTATCTGCACCGGTCCGGCCGCACCGCTCGTGCCGGCAGCGCAGGCGACGTCGTCACGGTGGTTCTGCCCGAACAGCGCAGGGAGACACAGGCTTTGCTGCGTCGCGCCGGGATTCAGGTGGCTCCTCAGCAGGTGACCGCCCATTCCGAGGCTGTGCACAAGGTGGCCGGTGAGGTCGCGCCGTACCGGGCTCCGGTCGAGCGTGCGGTCGCGCCGTCGCGCCCCTCGGCTTCGGCCGCACCGCGGCGCTCGCCGGGTTCTGCGCGTCGGCGGTCCCGCCGTCCCGCGACGTCCGGAGGCCGGTCGCACCAGCGCTAAGCGCCCCCGCGGCACAGGCGTGAGCCGAGGTTCAGTGGGTATGCCGGACCGATGTCTGATCCCGGCTTGCTCGTCATTGGCAGCGGCCCGGCGGGTCTGGGTGCCGCCGAGGCCTACCGCGCTCGACGTCCCGACAGTCCGATCCGCATTCTCACCGCCGACGGCCGGCACCCGTACAGCCGACCACCGCTGAGCAAGGAATTCTTGCGCGGTGAGACCGACGACGTCGAGATGCATCCGCAGCAGTGGTTCGACGAGCACGCCGTCAAGGTCACCCATGGCGCCGCCGTGGAACGCATTGACGTCGATGAGCGCGTGGTGGTCGCCGACGGGCAGCGATACGGCTACGACGCGCTGGTCATCGCGTGCGGGGCGAGTCCCGGTCCGCTTCCGGTGCCCGGCGGAGAACGTGCACTGCAGTTGCGGTCGCTCGACGATGCGGAGAAGCTGCGTGCCGCCGTCGGTGCAGCGCAGACGGCGGTGGTGATCGGTGCGGGCTTCATCGGCTGTGAAGCCGCGGCCTCGATGGCGATGCGGGGGCTCTCGGTGACCCTCGTCGCCCCCGATGAGGTGCCTCAGCAGAAGCGTCTCGGCGACGAGGCCGGGCAACGCCTTCGGCAATTGGTCGAGCAGGCAGGAGCCCGGTATGTCGGCGGCGCGAAGGTGACCTCACTGGACGATCGGTCAGTCCATCTCGACAACGGCGACGTATTGATCGCCGATGTCGTGCTGGCGGCCACCGGTGTGACACCCAACAGTGCGGTGGCCGAGACGGCGGGCCTGGCCATGCAGGACGGTCGCATCCTCGTCGACGAGCACATGCGCTCGAGTGTGTCCGGGGTGTACGCCGCCGGTGACGTCGCCGTTGCGGTCAACGCGGGCGCCGGCCGGGCGTTGCCGATCGAACACTGGCAGGACGCAGCTGACCAGGGTGAGGTCGCCGGAGCGGCGGCAGCCGGCGACGACGAGCCGACGTGGTCGGGTGTGCCGGGTTTCTGGACGTCGATCGGCGACGCCGACGTCAAGTACCACGCCTGGGGTGACGGGTACGACGACAGCCGATTCGTCGAGCACGACGACGGCTTCACCGTCTGGTACTCATCCGACGGCGCCACTGTGGGAGTGCTCACGTTCAACGCCGACGACGACTACGACCGCGGCGAGAAGCTCATCACGGAACGCAAGCCCGCGCCGTAGGTCACTCGTCGTCAGTCCTTTGGGTACTCCGCGCGGAACGACACGGTCACGGGGTCGGCGACCTTCACGGCGCCCATCATCAACGAGTACGGCGTGAGACCGTAGTCGGCGTGGCTCACCGCGGCGTCGCACGTCATGCGCCACGCCGAGCCCAGATCGTTGACGCGAAGGTCCACTGACCGCGGGCGGGTCTTGCCGTGGATCTCGAGCGTGCCGGTCAGCTGGTAGCCCCCGTCGATAGCGGTGACGATCTGGTCTGCAGAGAACCGGATCTGCGGAAAGCGCTTGGCGTCCAACGTCTTCAGCGCATTGGAGCGAGCGAGTGACTTCTCCACGCCGGAGAGGCCTTTGACTCCGCCCTCGCCGCGCAGCACCTGCAGGGAGTCGACGTCGACAGTCACGTCGACCCCGGCTGGTTCGTCGCCGGACCACGTCACCGTCGCGTGCCATGCCGTCATCGCGAGGACCAGCCGATGCCCCATCGCGGCGGCAGGGCCGGTGACGCCGGTGGTCACCAGCAGCTCGCCGTGCGAAGGGTCCAGCGTCCAGGTCATCAGTCGACGCTACCGAGCCCGTATCAGGACGCACACTCGCGACACGGCTACGCCTCTCGGCGCGCCAATCTCTCCCGCTGCGGCACCACCACGTATTTCGGGTCCTGTGTCGAGGCCACACCCGCCTCGAACACGCCGAAGCGTTGCAACGCACTGCCCGCCAGAAGCGCGGCGCCCGAGGCTGCGACGGCCCAGCGCCGACGACCGGCGATGACGGCGCCCACAGCTCCGCCGACGGTGAGCAGTTCCGACGCCCGGCGCAACCGGTGCGGTCGGCCGGTGGTGTACGCCTCGCCGACCAACCCGAGTTTGCGTTCCATGGCGCGCGACGCGACCACTTCCAACGCTGCCCCCGCGACTGCCATCCGCCGCGCAGGTCCGCTCTCCGACACCGGGGCAGCCAGCATGCCCAAGCCTGCCCCGCTCGCAGCGGCCGAGCCGGTGAACACGAACGGCAGGTAGGGGTGCGCCTCGTTCCACGCGGGAACCGCCGTCTGCGACAACAGCACCGCGGTGTAGGACGCCACCCCCGGGGCGACAGCGGCAGCCTCCAGGCCCGCGGGCCGCGCCGCCCACATCAGCAGCCGCCCCGGAAGCGAGCGCCGCAACCGGGACGGCAACAGCTCGGCGACGGCGGCCAATCCGGCACCCGGGCCGTAGGCGCCGAGAATCCACGTTCCCATGCTCATCGGTGAACTCGGCTTGGCCACCCTCAGCATGTGGTGAAACCGCTCGGGCCGGCCGAGATCCCCGATGAGGAAGTACATGCTTGCCAGCAGGCTCGCCAGCGCCCCGAGCCGCGACACCCGACGCAGCTGCGTGCGGCCCGTCAGGTCGGCCCCGGCGGCCAGCAGTGCCGAGCCCGCCGAGAGACCGCCGCTGAACAGATACGCCGCGATCATCCAGTTCCACACGGGCGTCTTGAGGATCTGCCTGCCGTAATAAGACCGGAACTCTGCCGTCGGTACCGCCATGTCCTCTCGCCCGCCGCGACGGTGTCGAGTCTGGGCGTTGCGGTCCGATGCGTCAGTGTCGCTGAGCTTTTCGCGCATCAGGTCCGCTTCCCGACGAACGCCGACACTGCGATACCCGCCAGCGCCGAGGCGGCCATGCCGGCGTAGCGCCACATCGCCCCGGCGTCGCGCGTGGGTACCACCGGATCGGGTGGCAGCCCGTACACCTCGGGTTCGTCGAGCAGCAGGAAGAACGCCCCGTCGCCACCCACGCCGTCGTCGGGCGATTCGCCATAGAGCCGCGCCTCGGTGATGCCGCGCTCGTGCAGCGCATCCAGGCGTTGCGCGGCACGCTCCCGCAGCTCGTCGAGAACCCCGAACTGGATGGAGTCGGTCGGGCACGCCTTGGCGCAGGCAGGCTCGAGCCCGTCGTGCAGCCGGTCGTAGCAGAGCGTGCACTTCCACGCCCGGCCGTCACCCTCCCGCCGCTCGATCACGCCGTAGGGGCAACCGGAGACGCAGTACCCGCAGCCGTTGCAGATGTCCTGCTGCACAACGACGGTCGAGTACTCGGTGCGGAACAGCGCACCCGTCGGGCAGACGTCCAGGCAGCCGGCGTGCGTGCAGTGCTTGCAGACGTCCGAGGCCATCAACCAGCGGAAGTCCGGCAATTCGCCCACCATCTCGATGGCCTTCTGGGTCACCTCGGGCATCCCGAGGTCGACGGGCGCTTTACCGGGCTGCTCGATGAACGCCACGTGCCGCCACGAGTTGGCCCCCAGATTGCCGGTGTTGTCGAACGACATACCGAGCAGGTTGAATCCGTCGCCCTCACCGGAGACGGGCACGTCATTCCACTCCTTGCACGCCACCTCACACGCCTTGCAGCCGATGCACACCGACGTGTCGGTGAAGAAGCCGACCCGCGGCGGATGCTCGTCATAGCCCGCGTCGCCCGCCGGATCGGGCAGGGGGCCGTAGAAGCTGTTGCCGCTCATGGCGTTTCCTCCGTGTGATCGGGCGACACCCGAGTGGTGTCCAGATCGGTGCCGGTGGCCTTGGTGATCCCGGCCCGCTCGCGATAGACCGCCAGATACTCCAGCAGTGCAGGCCCGCGCGGCCGCCGTCCCGGTCGGATGTCGCACGTGGCGACCTTGCTCTCCTGGATGAACACGTTCGGATCGGCGACCACACCCAGGAGGTCGTTGACCACGTCACCGTCGATCAGCCCCGAGCCGCCCCAGTGGTAGGGCATCCAGACCTGATGCACCACATGATCATCCACGCGCAGCGGCCGCATGCGTTCGGTGACGAACACCCGAGCGTCGACCGCCGCGCGGCTGGTCACCACGTGCGCCCACTCCATGTGCGTCAGCCCGCGCTCGGCCGCCAGCGCGGCCGACACCTCCACGAACAGCGCGGGTTGCAGCTCGGCCAGATACGGCAGCTGACGGCTCATTCCGCCCGCCGTGTGATGTTCGGTCAGTCGGGCTGCGGTGAACACGAACGGGAACACGTCGCCGTGCGCGTCAGGCCATGACGGATTCGATGGATTGTCCTCTCGCCCATACACTTTGCGCGCCGGATTACCCTGCTGCGGGTACAGCGGGTTGCGCACCGGCGATTCATGCGGTTCGTAGTGGGTGGGCAGCGGGCCGTCCAGCACCCCGTTGGGGGCGAACAGCCAGGCCTTGCCGTCGGCCTGCATGACGAACGGGTCGTCACCCCGCAGCGCCGCCACCCCTACCGCGTCGTCGGGGGGACGGTAATCCGGCGGCTTGGTCTTCTCGAAATCCGGTACGTCGTAACCGGTCCATTCACCCTTGTCCGGATCCCACCAGACCAACTTCTTGCGCTCGCTCCAGGGCTTGCCTGCCGGATCGGCCGACGCCCGGTTGTACAGCACCCGCCGATTCAACGGCCAAGTCCAGCCCCATTCGTTGTCGTAGGGCCCCTGCTCGGTGTGCGGCTTCCGGCGGGCGGCCTGATTCACCTCGTCGGCGTACACGCCGCTGTAGATCCAACAGCCGCACATCGTCGACCCGTCGGCCTTCAGTTCCGTGTAGCCGCTGACGGCGCGGTCGGTGGTGACGTCGATGCCGCTGATGCGTCGCAGCACGTCCTCCCCCGAGGGTTCGTCGCCGTCCATCCGGTAGTTCCACGACAGATCGAGCAGTGGACGGTCGCGCTCATCGGTTGAGCCGGCGAGCTTTTCGCGCAGGATGCGGCCGAGGTGATAGAAGAACCACAGCTCCGAACGGGCGTCACCCGGGGGCTCGACGGCCTTCTCACGCCACTGCAGCATGCGCTGGGTCTGGGTGAAGGTACCCGCCTTCTCGACGTGCGACGCCGCCGGGAACAGGAACACTTCGGTGCGGCACGTCTCGGGCGAGATCTCCCCGGTCTCGATCTCCGGCCCGTCCTTCCAGAACGTCGCGCTCTCGATCTCGACGAGATCGCGCACCACGAGCCAATCCAGATTCGCCATGCCGAGACGCTGTAACTTTCCGTGCGCGGACCCCACGGCCGGATTCTGCCCGAGCAGGAAGTAGCCGAACACCTTGCCGTCCACCATGTCCATCACGGTGCGGTAGGTGCCGTGGTCGCCGTTGATGCGCGGCATGTAATCGAAGCAGAAGTCGTTCTCCGGCGTCGCCGCGTCGCCCCAGTACTCCTTGAGCAGCGACACCATGTAGGTATCGGCGTTGTGCCAGAAGCCTTTTTGATTGCGACTGGTGATCGCGTCCAAGTAGTCGGCCAGTGTCTCCTGTCCGGCCCGCGGCATCGCGAGGTAGCCCGGCAGCAGGTTGAACAACGTCGGCACGTCGGTGGAGCCCTGGATGCTCGCGTGGCCGCGCAGTGCGAACACGCCACCGCCGGGCCTGCCGATGTTGCCCAACAGCAGCTGGATGATCGCTCCGGCGCGGATGTACTGCGCGCCCAGCGTGTGCTGGGTCCAGCCGACGCTGTACACCAGTGCGGCAGTCTTGTCGCGGCCCGACGCCGACGTCCACTGGCGTGCGATGTCCAGGAACTGCTCGGACGGCACCCCGCACACCCGCTCGACCATCTCGGGGGTGTAGCGCGCATAGTGCCGCTTGAGGATCTGGTAGACACAGCGCGGGTCCTGCAGCGTCGGGTCGCTCGGGATGTCGGCCGCACCCTGGATCGGAGCCCCGCCGGAGCCCTGCTGATCCGGTGCGGCGTGCTCCTTGGCGCTCGACCCGCCGCCCTCGGCGTCGGTGTTCTGGTACTGCCAGGTCTCCGGATCGTAGGACGCGGTCGCCTCGTCGTACCCGGAGAACAACCCATCGAGATCCTCGGCGTCCTGGTAGCCCTCGTCGACGAGGAACGACGCGTTGGTGTACGCGGTGACGTACTCCCGGAAGTCGAGCTCGTTGGACAGGATGTAGTTGATCACCCCACCGAGGAACGCGATGTCGCTACCGGCGCGCAGCGGAACGTGCCGGTCGGCCAACGCGCTGGTGCGGGTGAACCGCGGGTCGATGTGGACGACCTCGACCCCGCGCGCCTTGGCCTCCATCACCCACTGGAAGCCGACCGGGTGCGCCTCGGCCATGTTCGACCCCATGATGACAATGAAGTCCGAATTGACGAGATCCTGCTGGTAGTGCGTCGCCCCGCCGCGACCGAAGGAGGCCCCCAGACCGGGAACCGTGGCGCTGTGTCAAATACGCGCCTGGTTCTCGATCTGTAGGGCGCCCAGCGCGGTGAACAGCTTCTTGATCAGGTAGTTCTCTTCGTTGTCGAGCGTGGCGCCGCCGAGGCTGGCCAGCCCCATCGTGCGGCGCAGCGTGTTGCGGTCGGCATCGAACTGTTGCCAGCCCTTCTCGCGGGCGTCGAGCACGCGGTCGGCGACCATGTCCATCGCGGTCTCGAGATCGAGGTCCTGCCACTCGGTGGCGTACGGCGCGCGATAGCGGATTTTCGTGAGCCGCTGCGGCCCGGTCACCAGCTGCTTGCTGGCCGAGCCTTTCGGGCACAGCCGGCCGCGCGAGATCGGGCTGTCGGGGTTGCCCTCGATCTGGACGACCTTGTCGTCTTTGACGTACACCTTCTGCGCGCAGCCGACGGCGCAGAAGGGGCACACCGAGTGCGCGACGTGGTCGGCTTCGGCCGTGCGCGGGGTCAGGGTCAGCGAACGCCGCGACTGGGCGGCATGGCCGCGGCCGAGCTTGTCATCGCCGGTGAGTTGTCGGTACACAGGCCAGGATTCGATCAACTTCTTGAAATCCACCCACCGCCTCCTTCACCCGCGACACCACCGATCCAACCGAAGGTTGTGCGCGTTGGCAAGGCCGGGACTACCCGGTGAACAGCAGGTTAACCTTCGAACCTCCTGTACAAAGGGTGCATGCTCGAGATCAGCCTTCTGACCTGGGGGGTGACGATCGGTCTGATCGTCGCTCTGCTCGCCGTCGACTTGATCATTGCCGCGGTTCGCCCCCACCGCGTCGGATTCCGGGAAGCCACTGCGTGGTCGGTGTTCTACATCGCCGTCGCGATCGCGTTCGGGGTGTGGTTCATGGCCACCTACGGCACCGACTTCGGCACGCAGTACTTCGCCGGCTACATCGTCGAGAAGAGCCTGTCGGTCGACAACCTGTTCGTGTTCGTGATCATCATGGCGACGTTCGCGGTGCCCGAGGAACATCAGCACAAGGTGCTGACGTTCGGCATCATCCTGGCGCTGATCATGCGCGCGATCTTCATCGCGGTCGGCGCCACGCTGCTGTCGCTGTTCTCGTTCATGTTCCTGATCTTCGGCATCCTGCTGATCCTGACGGCGGTGCAGCTCTTCCGGCACCGTGACGAGGACCCCGACGTCGAGAACAACGTCATGATCAAGGCGACGCGCAAGTTCCTGCCTCTGAGCGACGACTACGACGGCGGGAAGCTGACCACCCGCATCCAGGGCCGCAAGATGGCCACGCCGTTGCTCGCGGTGCTGATCGCGATCGGCAGTGTGGATCTGCTGTTCGCGCTGGACTCGATCCCCGCGGTTTTCGGTGTCACGTCCGAGCCCTACATCGTGTTCGCCGCGAACGCGTTCGCACTGCTGGGCCTGCGCGCCCTGTTCTTCCTGGTCAAGGGCCTGCTGGACCGGCTCGTGTACCTGTCGACAGGGCTATCGATCATCCTGGCGTTCATCGGCGTGAAGCTGGTGCTGCACTGGGCCCACGTCGACATCAACCCGAACATCCCCGAGGTGAACACCTACCTGAGCCTGGTGGTGATCATCGTGATCCTCGCCATCACCACGATCGCCAGCCTCGCCAAGACCCGCAAGGACCCGAGCGCGAAGGCCCATCCGGGCTCGCTGCGCGCCACTCCCAAGAACACTGCGGTCACGGAGCCAGAACGCGCGTCCCGTCGGGACGGCGTCGGCTGACCCCGCGCGCGTCGAGCGCCTCGAGAAGGGGCACGGCGACCCGACGGGTGGTGTCCAGCGCCCGTTTGGCGTCGGCGACGGTGAACGGCTGCGGCACGCCGGCGAGGACCTCGGCGGCGCGCTGGTAGGCCTGCGGACCGAGCACCACGCCGTCGGCGATCTTGACCAGCCGGCCTGCCCGCACCGCCGCCGCCAGCTCCCTCGGCCCTAGGTGCAGCTCGGCCAGCTCGTCGGCGTCCGGCGCGCGAAACGGCTCGGCGGCCAGCCACTCCTCGAGCGTGGACACCGCTTTCTCCACGCGATCGGGCAGCGCGGCACCGGGCCGCCGGACCCGGCCGTCGGCGACTTCGAGACCGGTGCCGGCGGCCAATGCGGTGACGAGCTCGATGGCGGGCAACTCGAGATCGCGCCGCAGCTCCTCGGTCGGCATGCCCGCGGCGATGTCATGCCCGGCTGACCAGCGCGCCACCGCGCTCACCAGGTCCTCGCGTCGTTGCGCCCACCACTTCGCGTCGACCACCCACTCCCCCACGCGCTCGCCCACAGGCTCGAAACCCCTGGCGCGCAGATCTTTCACGCGTGCACACACCGGTGGCGAGACCCGCCCGGTGGCGAGTTCGGCTGCCCGGGTACGGGCATCGCCGCGCCGCCGCAAGGCCGGCGGCGCGACGTCGAGCACCTCGATTCCGGCGGCAATGCGGTGTTCGCCGGGATCGCGGAGCAGCCCGATGTCGCCGATGCGCAGGGGCAGCGCGCGCGGCAGTCGCAGCCGTGCCGCTGCATCGCCCAGCGGTCGCACGTGGACGGGCATCGACGCGGATCCGATGTGCAGCACCAACTCCTGCTGCAGTTTTCCGGCTGCCCGCAGCGCGACGTCGATCTCGCAGGTACCGCGCCAGGCTTCGGGCGTACAGAGGGTGTCGCCGCGCGTGATGTCGTGGTGGTCGACGCCGCGGAGGTTGACGGCGACGCGTGCCACCGCAGCGACCTTCTGGTGATCTCGGCCGAGGGACTGCACGCCGCGCACGGTCACGCGACGGCCGTTGTGTACCAGCTCGTCACCGACGCGGATGGTGCCGGCCGCCAACGTGCCCGTGACGACGGTGCCGGCGCCACGAACCGTGAACGACCGGTCCACCCACAGCCGCACATCGGCATCTCGATCCGGCGCCGGTAGACGGTCCGTGAGCGCCACGAGTTCGCTTCGCACGGAATCGATGTCGGTGCCGAGCACGATCCTTGCGTCGGGGAGCTGCTGACGCACATCAGCGATGGCCGATGCCGGGTCGGCGAGGTCGGCCTTGCTGATGACGACCAGCAGGTGGCGCACGCCGAGGGCGCGCAGTGCGGCGGCGTGCTCGTCGGACTGCGGCATCCAGCCCTCGGTGGCGGCGACGACGAACATGATGGCCGGGACGGGCCCCACGCCGGCGAGCATGTTCCCGACGAAGCGTTCGTGGCCAGGGACGTCGACGAATGCGATCTCCCGACCGGCGATGTCGGCCCACGCGAAGCCGAGGTCGATGGTCAGGCCACGACGCCGCTCCTCGGCGAGCCGGTCCGGCCCCATACCCGTGAGCCGTTCCACCAGAGTCGATTTGCCGTGGTCGACGTGTCCTGCCGTCGCTACGACATACATGACCGCACTGCCTCGAGCATCGCCTCATCGTCTTCTGGCGCAACGGTGCGCAGGTCGAGCAGGCAGCGACCGTCCTCGATACGTCCGACCACCGCACGCTCACCGGTCCTCAGCGCGGCGGCGTACTGCACAGGGAGAGCGATTGCGACACTGGGTAATTCGACGTCCGGAGCGCCGCCGCCGCCCACCGCGGACATGCAGTCGACGACCTCGGCGCCGGGCACCTGAACCGCCAACCTCGAGGCTCGAGTCCTCAGCTCGGCCACGTCGGCCATCAGCGCCTGCGCGACCGGCGTCGGCGGTCCGACCAGGGTGGCCTCCAGCGCGGCCAGCGTCAGCTTGTCCACGCGCAGTGCGCGGGCCGCGGGATGTCGGCGCAGTCGTTCGATGAGCTCAGCCGCACCGAGCAGCAACCCGGCCTGCGGACCGCCGAGCAGCTTGTCACCGCTGGCGGTGACCAGGTCGGCGCCGTGGCGCAGCACGGTTGCCGCGTCGGGCTCGTCGGGCAGCAGCGGGTGCGGGCTCAGCAGGCCCGAGCCGATGTCGACCACCAGCGTCACCGAATTTCCCCCGTCGCTTCGCTCGCCCCGGCAGAGCGTCGCGAGGTCGCGCACCGAGACCGTCGAGGTGAAACCGCTGACGTGGTAGTTCGACGGGTGCACTTTGAGGATGAAGCCGGTGTCGGGCCCGATCGCGTCGGCGTAGTCGCGCAGGTGCGTGCGATTGGTGGTCCCGACCTCGCGGATGCGGGCGCCGGTGGACGTCATCAGCTCGGGCAGCCGGAATCCGTCGCCGATCTCGATGAGCTCGCCGCGGCTGACGATCATCTCCTGGCCGGGCGCGAGCGTCATCGCGGTCAGCAGCAGCGCGGCCGCGTTGTTGTTCACGACGTGCACAGCCTCGGCGGCGGGCACCGCGGCGGCCAGGGCGGCCAGCGCACCCCTGCCGCGGCGGGCCCGGCGCCCGGTCGCGAGGTCGAACTCGACGTCGGTGGCGCCGCTGGCGGTGGTCACCGCATCGATCGCCGCCTGCGACAGCGGGGCGCGGCCCAAATTGGTGTGCACGACGACGCCGGTCGCGTTGATGACAGGCCGCAGCGTGGCCGCGCTCGTGGGTAGCGATGCGACCGCGTGATCGGCGACCTGCTCGGGGTCGATCTCCCCGGCGCGAGCCCGCTGCTGTGCGTCTGCCACCACACCCTTGACCAGCACGCGGCCCAGCGTGTCAGCCGCGGCGACCAGCCGCGGATCGGCGAGCACGGCGTCAGTGCGCGGCACCCGACGGCGCGGGTCACTCATGGCGATTTCGGCGTGGTTGTCTGCGCTCCGCGACGTCGATCACGCCGAAATCGCGGGGGAAATGGCGGAGGCGGACGGGAATCGAACCCGCCAGCGACAGGAACTGCCGCTCAGCGATTTTGAAGATCGGGCCGGTCACCAGACCGGATACGCCTCCCTGAGCCACCTCCCCATCATGGCAGGGCAGCATGGACGCCATGACGCACCGGCTCACGCAGTACGCCCACGGCGGCGGCTGTGCCTGCAAGATCCCGCCCGGCGAGCTCGAAGAGGTGGTTCGCGGGCTCCGGCACCGGACGCCGGTGAATGCTCTCGGCGAGTTGCTCGTCGGCCTGGACGACGGCGACGACGCTGCCGCGGTCCGGATCGAGGGCGGCACCGCGCTCATCGCGACGACGGACTTCTTCACTCCCGTCGTCGACGACGCCTACGACTGGGGCCGGATCGCGGCGACCAATGCGTTGTCCGACGTGTACGCGATGGGTGGGCGGCCGGTGGTGGCGGTGAACCTGCTGGGCTGGCCGCGCGACGTGCTGCCGTTCGACCTGGCCGCCGAGACGCTGCGTGGCGGCATGGACGTCTGCGTGCAGGCGGGCTGCCACCTCGCCGGCGGACACAGCGTCGACGATCCCGAACCGAAGTACGGCCTGGCGGTCACGGGCATCGCCGATCCGGACCGGTTGCTGCGCAACGACGCCGGCGTGGCCGGTGTGCCGCTGTCGTTGACGAAGCCACTGGGCATCGGTGTGCTCAACAGCCGGCACAAGAACACCGGGGAACGCTTCGAGCAGGCGATCGATGCGATGACGACGTTGAACGCCGAGGCATCTCAGGCAGCCTTGACGGCCGGTGTCCGCTGCGCCACCGATGTCACGGGCTTCGGTCTGCTCGGGCACCTGCACAAGCTGGCACGCGCGAGCGGGGTGACAGCCGTGCTCGATGCGGGCGCCGTGCCCTATCTCGACGGCGCCCGGGAGGCGCTGCGGGACGGGTACGTCAGCGGCGGCACGCGGCGCAACCTGGAGTGGGTCCGTCCGCACATCGAGCTGTCGGTCGACGAGGACGAGGCGCTGCTGCTGGCCGACGCGCAGACCTCGGGCGGGCTGCTGATCGCCGGCGAGATCCCCGGCGCGCCGGTCATCGGCGAGCTGGTCCCCCGCACCGACCACACGATCGTCGTGCGGTAGCCCTCGTTCCGCGAGCGCGCGTGTCTGTACATCCCCGCGCGGCGTGTCGCGTGCCTCTGCGCGCGCTCACCGGCCACCGAGCGCGCGTTCAATGCGCACGGAACCCCATGGCGTGCAGCACCGAGTCGACCACCCGGTCGAGGAACTCCGGGCTGGTCTGCTGTCGGCGCCCGCAGATCCGCCAGAACACCGGCGCGGCAACCAGATCCAACACGTACTCGCTGTCGGCGTCCGGTGCCACCTCGCCGCGGGCGATCGCCGCGTCGATCACGGCCTGTCCGTAGCCGCGGCGGGCCGTTCCGATGCGGTCGGTCAGCGCTGCCGCCAGCGCGGGATTGCGCATGGCTTCGGCAAGCAGGTCGGGCAGTATGCGCGACATCCGGGAGTCGTTCAGCCACTCGTCGACCCCGGTGACGAGCGCTGCGACGTCGGACCGCAGATCGTCTGACGGCACCGTGGCCGCGGCGGGAACGCTGAGCCCGGCGACGACGTCGAGCACCATCTCCTGTTTCGACGGCCACCGCCGATACAGCGCGGCCTTGCCGGCCCGCGCCCGCCGCGCCACCGCGTCCATCGACAGCCGCCCGAAACCGACCGCGGCCAGCTCGTCGAGCACCGCTTCCACGATTCCATCGGTGACCTGGGCTCGCAGATTCGTCATCACAGGAATAGTAAACGAGACGACACCGTTCCGTCTCGTATGACTCAGCCAACTGATGAAGACCGCCGGGCCCACGCCGACGAGGTGATCGACGCCCTGCTCGACAGCCTGCGCCGCAACGACATGTCCGCCTTCGCCGCGCAATGGGCGCCTGACGGGTCGATGGAGTTCCCGTTCGCCGCGGCCGACTATCCGGTGCTGCGCAGCCGCGCAGACGTCCAGGACTACCTCAAGGACTACAGCACCATCCTGCACATCGACACCGTGACCGAGCTGCGGCGCCACCACACCCTCGACCCGGAGACCGTGATCCTGGAATTCTCCGCCGACGGTGTTGTCCTGCAATCGAACTCGCCGTACCACATGGACTACGTCGGCGTGATCACCGTCGGCCCCGACGGAGTGCGGCACTACCGCGACTATTGGAGCCCGGCTGCAGCCGCCGCGGCGCTCGGTGACGGAGACGTCCTGGCGAAGGGCGTCAGGAATGACTGATCCCGTCCTGGTCCTCGGGGCGACCGGCAACACCGGCACGCCCGTTGTCGCCCGCCTGCGCGCCCTGGGGTACCGGGCGCGAGCGGCCAGCCGTCACCCGGATCGCACCGATCCTGACGCGGTCGCCTTCGACTGGGCCGACGACACGACCTTCCCCGCTGCGCTCAACGGTGCGCACGCCATCTATCTGGTCGCTCCGACGAGCACGGCCGATCCGGCGCCGATGGTGCGCCGCTTCGTCGCACAGGCTGCGGCGCAGGGCGTGCAGCGGGTCGTGGCGTTGAGTTCGTCGGCGATCGAGCGCGGCGAGCCGGGATTGGGCGAGATCCACGCGATGGTCGCCGACACCTTCGCCGAAGCCACTGTGCTCAGGCCCTCGTGGTTCATGCAGAACTTCGTGGGCCCTCACCCGCTGTCGCAGAGCATTCGGCAGACGCACGAGATCGTCACGGCCACCGGCGCGGGCCGGCTCGGCTTCATCGACGCCGACGACATCGCCGCCGTCGCCGTCGAAGCTCTGGTCGCCTCCGAGCACTTCGGTGAAGAATTGCTCCTGACCGGCCCGGAGTCGCTGTCCTACACCGATGCCGCGGCGATCGCGTCCGACGTGCTCGGTGAGCAGATCCGCCATGTCGACGTCTCGGTGGCCGAACTCGCAACCCGCCTGGCCACTGCCGGCTATCCGCAGGCTTTCGCGGATGTGCTGGCCGGGCTCGACGAATGCATCCGCGCCGTCGAGCAGGACTTCGTGACGACAACCGTCCGCGACATCACCGGGCGCCCCCCGACCTCGCTCCGCACCTTCCTCGCCGCGCACTGGTGACGGCCCGCTCCGCGGGCGCGCTACACCAGGTCCATCTCCCCTGGCGACGCTCCCCCGATCGCCTGCGAGATGAAACTGCGGGTGGTCAACGGTCCGCCGAACTGTTGCAGCAACCCGCCGGCGTCGTTGCGGCCGAGATCGACCGACTCGAAACCGAAGCGTTCCATCAGTGCCGCGACCTCGCCATTGGCAGAGGGGTCGTTGCCCGAGACGAACAGCACCCGCCGCCCGCCGCGGCCGTCCCCGGGCTCGCGAGCGAGCACCTTGGCCCACGTGTGTCCGAAGGCTTTCACCACGCGGGCTCCGCTCGCCCACTCCTCCACCAGATCCGACGACGCGCGCCCGCCGAGGTCCGCTGGCGAGAAGTCTTTGTAGTCAATGGCATTCGTGGCATCGACGATGATCCTGCCGGACCAGTCCGGCACCTGGCCGACGAGCGCCTGCACCGCGTCGAACGGGACGGCCAGAATCACCACCCCGGCCTGAAGCGCGTCGGAGACGTCGGACGGGGTGACGTTCGGCCCGAGGCGCTGCGCCAACGGGGCGACGGTGTCGGGGCCGCGTGACGCAGCGACGGCGACGTCGATGCCGGTGCGGGCGAAGTGTCCCGCCACCGCAGAGCCGATGTTCCCCGAACCGATGATCGCGTAGCTCATGGCGGCCTCTCGATTTTTTTGTAGTGGTCGTTCAAGCGACGACGCTAGCAGAGGCCCCGCGAAGGTGCATAGGATCAGACGGTGGGCCGGCCGCCGAAGTTCGATCGCGCAGAAGCGCTGCAGGCGGCGATGCATCTGTTCTGGGACAGAGGTTTTGACCGCACCTCGATCAACGATCTGACCGCAGCCATGGGCATCTCCCCACCGAGTCTGTATGCCGCTTTCGGCGACAAGCAGGCGCTGTTCGACGCCACAGTCGAGCTCTACGAGCGGTCCGCGGTCGTGCCGCCGGCGCTCGAGGCGCCCACCGCGCACGAGGTGTTCGCGACGATGCTCGACCGGGCCGTCGAGCTGTACACCCGTCCGGCGCACCCTCCGGGCTGCTTCGTCATCTCCGACCCGACGCTGCGCGCACGCCGCGATTCCGGCCGCGATGCGATCGCCCGCCGCCTACGCCGGTCCCAGCGAGCTGGTGATCTGCCCGCAACCGTCGACGTGACCGCGCTGACCGACTACATCGACCTGGTGCTGCGGGGATTGTCGGCCAAGGCACGCGACGGGGCGTCCCGCCGGCAGTTGCGCGCCGCGGCCGATATCGCGCTCATGGCGTGGCCGGCTCCTGGGTCAGAACGGTGAACAACTGCGCGATCACGCCGTTCTCGATGAGCGCGACGTCGAACCCCGCGACCAGCACATCGCGGGTGCCCGGCACGTAGACCTCGAAGTTCAGGTAGCCCATGTTGGCCACCTGATGCACCGGTCCGGCCTGGGTGAACGACAACCCGGCCAGCGGCCCGTCCAGCAGCACCTGCGCCTTCGCGTGCAATGGATCCTGGCCGACCACGGTCTCCTCGGCGTCTGACCACCGAACGTCGGCAGCGTAGTTGCGGCGCACCACCGCGAGCCGGGCATCGGCATCACGTACGTTGAACACCGCAAGCAGGTTCTCTTCCATCAGCCGAACGATGTCGTCGCTCACAGGACCTCACTCTCGAGACGGGGAGTTTTATAGTGCCCATGCAAGTTACCGCTTTTCCCGCGAGCATGCGTGCGCTCGCCACACACCGAGCGCAGCACATCTGCCTACGATCACTTCATGCTCGATCTCGTGGTCCCGATCCTCAACGCACCGATGGGTGGGGTCGCCGGCGGGAAGCTGGCCGCAGCGGTCTCGCGCGCCGGCGGCCTGGGCATGATCGGAATGGGCAGCAGCGCAACACCATCCACTCTGCTCACAGAACTGCCACACGTCCTCGACATCCCGTTCGGCATCGGCCTGATCGGCTGGCGGGTGCGCAATGACCCCCGCCTGCTGGAGACCGCCCTCGCGGCACATCCGACCCTGCTGTCCGTCAGCTTCTGCGACGACTTCTCGTGGGTCGACACCGCCCACGATGCCCGTGCGCTGATTGCCACCCAGGTCGCTGACCTCGACCAGGCGCGACGAGCCGAAGACGCCGGCGTCGACGTGCTGGTCGCGCGGGGCGCCGAGGGCGGCGGCCATGGTCAGCCCCGCATGGCACTCTCGGCGCTGCTTGCGCAGATCCTGGACCACACGGAATTGCCCGTGCTGGCCGCTGGCGGCATCGCGTCCCGGAGTTCGCTGGCCGACGTGCTCGCCGCCGGAGCGGTAGGTGCGTGGATCGGCACGGCGTTCGCAGCCTGCCGAGAGTCTCTGCTCCCGGACGGGGCACGTCAGGCAATGATCACCGCGAGTGCCGACGACACTGTCATCTCTCGCGTCTTCGACGTCGCACTCGGCTACCCGTGGCCGGAAGACACGCCGGAACGATTGCTACGCAACGCTTTCACTGACCGCTGGAGCGGCCGCGAGCAGGACATCGACAGCGCAGCGACAGATGCTCTCCACAAGGCGGTCGCCCTCCACGACTACCGGCTGGCGCCCGTCAACGCCGGGCTGGGCGTCGGGGAATTGACTGCGGTCGAATCCGTCGCCGGCGTCATCGACCGACTGTGGGAGCGAAACTGATCCGCTCTTCGGCGCAGAGGCGTACCCGATAGCGCGCTCGGAGAAACATCGCCGGAGTGGCAGCAGGCAAGGCGTACACTCAAGAGAGTCAGCCAGGTCAAGATCGAATCTCATTCGACCCGAATGTGATTCGTCGCAGACACACCATGTGAGCTTGTGTAGTCGCGTCGAGTCCCGACGTTGCCAACTGACCGGGACAGCCACTCGGCATCCACGACGTACTCACGATCTCAAAGGTTTTCATGTCATCACGCAATACGCTCGTTCGATCCCTGCACGACCTCGGCGCCGCAGCGTGGTTCGGCGGTTCACTGATGGGGGCTGTCGGGGTCAACGGCGCTGCTGCCTCTGTTCGCGATTCTCATGACCGCGTCCGCGTTGCCGCCGTGGGTTGGGCCAAATGGGCACCTGTCAGCGCCGTGGCCATCGGAGCGCACCTGTTGGGTGGCGCCGCGATCCTCTATGCCAATCGCGATCGAGCCAGGCACCAGTCGGGCGTCACGTCCAACACCATCGCGAAGACCCTCCTCACCGGTGCAGCGCTGGGCGCCACCGCGTACAGCGGACTACTCGGCGCCAAAACTACTGATGGCGATGGGACTCCGGCAGAAGGGGCGACAGATCCAACGGCAGCCACTCCAGACGAGGTGGCAGACGCACAACGTCAGCTGCGCTACTTGCAGTGGGCATTACCCGTACTCACGGGCACGATCCTGATCCTGAGCGCACAGCAAGGCGAGCAGCAACGGCCCACGCAGATCCTCACCGGCGTCGGTAATTCGCTGGCACGACGAGTGCGGGACTGATTTCCCGCTCGCAAGCGATCAGAGTTCCGATTTCCAACGACACCGAGGTCGCCTCACGACGACGCCGATCGTGTTGTCACACAAGGAGAAACAATGACAGAGCATGATGATGCCGGCCGAGCCCGCAAAGGTCTGATCGACATGGTGAAAGGCAAGGCCAAAGAATTCGTCGGGGCGGTGACTGGCAACGACTCGATGACCGCCGAGGGCCAACTCGAGCAGATGGCGGCCCGAGAGCACAAACACGCCAACACCGTGGAGGCGGTCGCCGACGCCGAAGCAGTGCAGGCCCGCGCGGAGGCAGCGGAAGCACAGCGGCGGGGTGCGCAGGAGCGCAGCGCGGTCAACGCCGAAGCCGCGGCCACCGAGCGGGCGGTGCACGAGCAGCAGCAGGATCAGAAGCGCGAGGCCGAACGCGCCGCCGCTGCACAGGCCGCCGAGAAAAAGGTGCAGGCCGATGTCGACGCGCAGCACGATGTGCAACAGGCGAAGGCCGAAGAGCAGGCCCAGATGTCGGCGGCCGCGCAGGATGTCGCGCATGCCGTCGACGAGCGGGAGACCGTGGAGCACGTCACCACCAACGCCCACGAAGAAGCCGACCGCATCAGGGCACGCGCCGCGCGCCTCACCCACGAAGCCGATCTGCCATGAGCACCGGCCAGCCGCAGGAGTCATCGATGAGAATCACCACTATCCCCTTCGCCGTCTTGGGTCTGCAGTACAAGATCGCCCGGTTCCCGCTCCAGGTGATCGAGGACAGGCTGTTCGCGCGCATGGACGCGGAAACTCCCGCACGTCTGTTGTACGAGCGCTCACTCGGCCTGATCGACGCGGCCGTCGGCAACGCGCTGGGCGACTCGGAGCTCCAGATGCGCGGTGAGGCTCTTGCCGAGCGCAGTGCCGCACTCAGTCGTGCCGCCCGCATCGATGCAGCCGCCGCGCGCAAGGAAGCGCATGCGGCAGCGGACTTGAGATCCACAGTCGACAACGTTGCCGAGAAGAGCAAGCAGGCGCGCGCATCGGCCAACCGCGACATCAGGCGCGCGTGGTCCGACGCCGAGGAGCGCAAGAACGGGGCCACACAGACTGCCCGCGAGCGTGCAGAAGCGGACAAGCACCAGGCAGACGAAGTCGCGCAACGCCGGAAGAACTCAGTCGATGAGGCCAAACGCGCAGCGCAGGAGAACATCCGCGTCAACGAAGGCAAGGCCACTGCAGCTGCGCAGTCCCAGCTGAACAGCGCACACGCCAAGCAGTCCGAAGCCGACGAAAGTCGGGCTCAGGCAGAACGACTCGAGCAGCTGGCCGACACCAAGAAGCAGAGGGCAGCCACTGCACGCAAGTCATGACACAGCACCCCGCAGGGCTCAGGAGAGCGTCGCCCAGAACGCGTTCAGAGCCTCGGCGCCGCGGTGCGGGTCCTGCACCATCCACCAGTGCCCCAGCCCCTCGAGCACCTCGATGTGCGCACCGGCGCGCTCGGAGGCCCGACGCCGGTTGTCGTGGGCGCCGATGAAGGCGTCGTCGGTGGCCAGCAGCGACAGACCGGGCCGCACGGCAGCCCGCTCGAGGTCCCGCCCCGCCTCGGCCATTGCGGGCTGCGCAGCCGACCGGTAGAGCGCCAGGATCGCCCGGCCCATGTCGGCGTTCTGGTGTTCGGCGATCGCCGCGGCGACGTCGGCCGGGATGCCGAACGACATCATCAGGTCGGTGCGCGCGGTCAGGTCACCGCCGAGCATGGCGTCCAGTGACTCCTCGCCCGCCCCGGGCGTCTGCCACACCTGCGCCATGTCGTGCCACACGTACTCCGGGTCGAACAATCCGACGACGTCGCTGGCCCAGCTGCGCACCAATTCGGGCCGGTGCATGACCAGGTTGACGACGTGCCCACCACCCCAGTCGTGGCCGACGAGGTCGATGGGACCCTCGATCGACGACAGCTCGTCTTCCAACCAGTCGCGGTACTCCAGGAAGGTCGCACCGAACCCGTCGGGCAGCGGCGCCCCGAAACCCGGCGGCGTCAGCAGCACCACGTCGTCGCGGCCGAGGACCGCGAGCAGCGGACCCCAGATCGCGGGGGTCTCCGGGTTACCATGTACGAACACCGCCGTCATGGCGCTCAAGACTACGGACTTTCCGGGGGTTGTTTCTCGCGCCCCGACTGTCAGAGTGGAGTCATGAGGATTTCAGTGGTGGGCGCGTCGGGAATGATCGGCACTCAAGTAGTCGAAATTCTGACCGCAGCCGGGCATGACGTCGTCGGGGCATCGCTGCGCACGGGCGCAAACGTGCTGACCGGGGAGGGGCTCGACGACGCGCTCGCCGGGGCGGCGGTACTGGTCGATGTCGCCAATTCGCCTCAGCTGGAGGGTGATCCAGCGCTCGAGTTCTTCACCAAGGCATCGGCGAACCTCGTCAAGGCCGCCGCGGGTGCCGGGGTCGAGCACTACGTCGCGCTGTCGATCGTCGGCACGGACGGCATCACCGACAGCGGTTACATGCGGGCCAAGGTCGTCCAGGAACGCACGATCGCCGACTCCGGGCTGCCGTTCACGATCGTGCGTGCGACGCAGTTCCATGAGTTCGCCGAGCTCATCGTCGGATCGCTGGCTGTGAGCGGTGAGTACCGCGTCCCGGTGGCCCGAATCCAGCCGATCGCATCGGCGGAGGTGGCGGCCGCGGTCGCCGACGCAGCGCAGGGCGCTCCTGCCAACGGCATCGTCGAGGTGGGCGGTCCGGAGAAGATGACGTTCGCCGACCTGGCGCGCGCAGTACTGGCCCACCGGGGTGAGGATGCAGCCGTGGTCGACGACGACGCAGCCACCTACTTCGGCGCGCACCTCGACACCGACAGCCTGGTCACGGGCGACGGTGCCCGGCTGGGCACGCTCCGCTTCGCCGACTGGCTGGCCGCGACGTGAGCGACCTGGTCCTGGTAACCGGCGCGGCCGGGTACGTCGGCAGTCATCTCGTCAATCAGCTTCTCGCAGAGGGCTATGGGGTGCGCGCCGCGGTCCGGGCTCCGACTCGCGCCGACAACGTCCGCGAGACCGTGGCCGCGGGCGGATTCGACTCCGACACCGTCGAATTCGCGTACGCCGATCTCGGTTCCGATGACGGCTGGGCGGACGCCGTCGCCGGCGCCGACGTCGTCATGCACGTCGCGTCCCCGTTCCCGGCACAGAACCCGCGCACCGACGACGAGGTCATCGCGCCGGCGCGTGACGGCACGTTGCGAGTGCTGCGCCATGCACGTGATGCAGGGTGCACGCGGGTGGTGATGACGTCGTCGTTCGCCGCGGTGGGGTACTCACCGAGTACCGAACAGCTTTGGTCGGAAAAGGATTGGACCGATCCGGCCGACGAGAACACCGCCTACATCAGGTCGAAGGCGATTGCCGAGCGGGCTGGGTGGGACTTCATCGACAGCGAGGGCGGCGCGCTGGAGCTGACGACGATCGTCCCGGTCGGGATCTTCGGACCGACGCTGGGTCCGCATCTCTCGACGTCGGTACAGATCGTGCGTTCGATGCTCACCGGTGGCGAGTTCCCGCCGTCGCAGTACTTCGGCGTCGTGGACGTCCGCGATGTCGCCGACGCACATGTACGCGCCATGACCACGAACGACGCTGCAGGCGAACGTTTCCTGGTGGTGGCCGACGAGCCGGCGGTGACATTCGGTGAGCTGGCGCGTCTGATCGGGGTCGACCGTGCCGACGAGGCGTCGGGCACACGGCCGCAGATCAGCAACGCGAAGGCCAAGGCCACGCTCGGTTGGCAGCCGCGCCCGCTGGCGGAGACGATGCGCGACACCGTGGCCTCGCTGCGGGATCTCGGGCTGGTGTGAGCTACAGCCCGCCGGCGATCAGGTTCACGACGGAGGCGACGATCACGGAGCCGAAAAGGTAGGACAGCAGACCGTGTTTGAGTGCGGTCGCCCGCATCCGCGATGACGTCAGATTGGTGTCCGAGATCGCGAAGCTCATGCCGACGGCGTAGGCCACGTAGGCGAAGTCGCTGTAGCGTGGCGGCTCCGAGGTGTTGAAATCGATTCCACCGATGGGTTTTTCGCGGAAGTAGATCTTCGCGTACGTCAGCGCGAAGAGCGTGTGCACGGCGAACCAGGAGATCACCACGCTGGCCACCGCGATGAACGGCGCAACCGCACCCATGTACTCGGGCCGCGCGTTGGCCAGCAGCAGGCCCACACCGACCAGGCTCGCAAGCGCGCCGACGAGGATCAGTACGAAGACGGTGCTGCGGCCCGGCTCCTCGACCTCGGCATGCGACGCGGTCTGGTCGGCGTCGAATCGCCACAGCACCGACCACGTCCACACCAGGTAGGTGAGCGCGAGCACGTCCCAGCCGATCAGGATCGCGAACCACCCGAACTCGACGGACGCCACAGCGCCGGCTGCCAGGCCCAGGATCGCGGCGCCCAGCAGCCTGACGGCAGGGGTGTGCCACCGCGCCGAGGTCATCCGAGCAGTCAACCAGGCCAGCCTGCCGAGGGCCTGGACGACACCCTCACCAGACCCGACAATCCCGCTGGTCACACCCGTCACACGACGCGCCGGAAACATCGCGACACTCCCCCGCGGACGGCGGTGGTGTCCCCGCCGTGGCCTATGTTGGGGCCTCCGGCCAGAGACCAGAAGGAGGGTGCGTGGACGACCAGCTGTCGGCGACCGAGCTGCTCGAGCGCAACCGCGAGCTGCAGGCCTCCCCGACGGTGCGGCTGCTGTCGGCCACCAACCTGAACCTCTACGCCACGCTGATGGACCGGCACCTGAGCGGCGGCGTGGTCGCCGAGACCGATCTCGTGGTCCGTATCGAGCGCGATCTGACCGACCTCGGAGACGATCAGCCCGGCCTCGCGCTGGTCAAGTCCTGGGCCAGCCAGGGGTGGCTGCACCGGATCGTCGATGAGAGAAGCGACCAGAACGTCTGCTACCTCACCCAGGACGCGCGGCGTGCGCTGGACTTCCTGCGCAGCATGCGGCGCCAGGACACGATCGCCACCGGCGGGTCGATCACCGGCATCGCCGGCCGGCTCAAGCAGGTCGCGATCCGGGTCGGCAACGATCCGGCCCGTATCCGCAAGAGCATCGAAGCCGAGATCGACGCGCTGCGCCGCGAGCTCGAGGAACTCGACTCCGGGGAACGGCCCGCCCCCGATGTCACGGACGCCTACGACGAGGCCCGCGCGATCGCCCTGCAGATGGAACGCCTGATCACCGACATCGGCCAGTACGGCACGATGATCGAGCAGGCGACCGCGGCGCTCGACGAGCCGATCGACAGCAACGTCGCCTACCGCGATCGGCAGCGGCAGATGTACGCCGACTACCAGGCCGCGTGGGATTCACAGGGCCGCGACAGCCACCGCGCCTTTCTGCGCATGATCAACGACCCCGACCAGCGCGCCGAGTTCGAGGCCGACGTGGCCGCGGTCGCCGGGGCGCTACCGGATCTGGACCCGGCGTTGCGGTCGGTGATGGCCGGCTTCTTCGAACTGGTGGGCCATCAGATCGACGAGGTCGAACGCATCCAGCAGCGCTGCGCGCAGCGGGTGAAGCGGTTCACCGCATTCGGCACTCTCGAGCAGAGCCGCGGCATCGCCCGCCAGCTCAACGAGGCGATCGGTGCCGCGCGGGCGCTGCTCAAGACCTCGCTGACCGATTCGCGCCTCGATCTCGAACTGCCGCTGGCCCGGCACGCGATCAGCTCCGTCGGTGCGCTCAGCTTCAAGATCGGCGACCTGTCCAACCCCAAGCCGGCCGCGCCCGCCGAGGGTGATGTCGACCTCACCAGCTTCGCGGCGCTCACCACGCAGGTCGACGCGGCCGCGATGGCGGAGATGATCAACAGCACGTTGCCGGTGTCGCTGCCGGACGCCGTGGCGAAACTGGACACGTCCGGGCAAGGGGCCTACCTCGGTCACGTCATCGTCCTGTGGTCGTGGGCGCTCAAGCAACCCCAGGAGTCCAGCCGAGCGTCGACGACGGTCCGGTTCCGATCCCTGGACGGCCGTGACCGCGAGATCGCCGTTCCCGACGTGACTTTCACCGAACCGATTGCCGTGGGAGTAACCCCGTGAGTACCGACGCAACCACCGACTTCGCCGCGTTTTCCGACCTACCGCAGGTCGACCAGACCGCCCGTCCGCCGCATCAGCGCCGGCCGCGGTTCGACGGCGACGTTTCCGAACTCCCCGACCGTGCCTGCTGGGCTCTGCAGCACCTTCTGACGCGCCGCTACATCAGCGCCGAATCGGACGCCGACATCTACGCGTGGGTGCTCGAGTACCGCCATCAACTCTCGGTGCGGCTCTCGGAACTGGATCTGCTGCTGCGCATCGTGGACGGGACCGACGTCGCGTTCGTCGAGCAGGCCCGTTACGAATCGGCCAAGGGCATCAAGCTCTTACGCCGCGAACCGCTCGGCACGTACGACTCGATCCTGGCTCTGCATCTGGCACAGATGATGCGCGCCGCGGGCGGGCAGAGCGTGCTGATCTCGCGGGAGGAGATGCACGGCTTGTTCTCCGGTGTGCTCAACGACGTGGACCGGGACGCGGTCACGTTCACGGGCCGCATCGACGCGGCGATCGCCCGGCTCACGGGTCTGGAGATCCTGCGCCGCAGCCGCGACGACGAGGACAGCTACACGATCAGCCCGGTGATCACCGCGGTGATGACGGCCAGCGTCATCACCGAGCTGCAGCAGCAGTTCGAGATGCTGACCACCGGCGTACACACCGCGCAGGACCAGGAGACCGACCTTGACTGAGCAGTTCCACCTCGCGCGGCTGCAGGTCATCAACTGGGGCGTGTTCGACGGATACCACTCGATTCCTTTCAGCGAGGGCGGCGCGCTGATCGCCGGCGCCTCTGGTAGTGGCAAATCCTCACTGCTGGATGCCATTTCTCTGGGCTTCCTGCCGTTCAACCGACGCAACTTCAACGCCTCGGGTGACAACACCGCGGCCGGCTCGAGCGCGGGCCGACGCACGGTGGACAAGTACGTGCGTGGCGCGTGGGGCCAGCGCAGCGACGGCGGCACCAGCCGGGTGATGTATCTGCGCGGCGACGGGACGGCGTGGTCGGCGGTCGCGGTCACCTATGCCAGCGACTCCGGCCGCACGGTGACGGGCCTGGTGTTGAAGTGGCTGACGGGCGAGTCGCGCAATGACTCGTCGAGCCGGTTCGTCCTCGGCGACGGCGACCTCGGCATCGAGGACGTCTGTAACCGTTGGGCGGCAGGGCGTTTCGACACCGGTGTGTTCAAGGAAGACGGCTGGCGGTTCACCACGAAGGTGGAATCGCAGTACCTGGCGCAGCTCTACGCGACCATCGGCATCCGCGCGTCCGACGCGGCCCAGCAGCTGCTCGGAAAAGCCAAGTCGCTCAAGAGCGTCGGCGGCCTCGAGCAGTTCGTGCGCGAGTTCATGCTCGACGAGCCGGGCAGCCTGGCCCGTCTTCCCGAGGCACTCAAGCAGATCGACCCGCTGGTGGAGGCCCGCGAGCTGCTGGCCGTCGCGCAGCGCAAACGCAAGATCCTCGGTGACATCGAGAAGATCCAGCAGCGCTACGCGTCGGAATCCAGCGATCTCGGCATCATCGACCTCGTCGACCTTCCGATGGTGCGCGCGTACACCGACCACGTCCGTCTCGCGCAGTGCCCGGCGCAGATCGGCCAGCTCGACACCACGATCGACCAGCTCGACAACGAGTACGAAGACGTCACCCGAGCGCTGAATCTCGCCAAGGCCGAGGCGGATTCGCTCAACGCACAGATCAGCGGCACCAGCGCGAACATCGGTCCGCTGCAGAGCCAGGTGACCGCCGCGGAGACCGAGGCAGAGCAGGTCTCGCGCCGCCGCGCCGCCTACGAGGACATGCTGACCGCGCAGGACCTCGACGTCCCCGACACCGCGGACGAGTTCTGGAACCTTCGCGAAGAGCTCCTGCAGCAGGCCATAGAACTGCTCGCCAAGGTGGAACGCCACCGGGAGGCGTCCACCGACGCCGAGTACGCGCAGAAGGCCGCCCGCATGGCCCGCGACGACGCCGCCAAGGAACTCAGACGCGTCGAACACGTCGGATCGGCACTGCCCGAGTTCGCGCTGCTGATGCGCGAACAGATCTGCGCGGCCGTCGGTGTCGACGCCGCCGAATTGCCCTATGTCGCAGAGCTGATGGATCTGCGGGCCGATCAGACCCGCTGGCGCACGGCGGTCGAGAAGGTGCTGCGCGGGGTCGGGTTGCGTCTGATGGTGCCCGATCAGCACTGGACCGCGGTGCTGGCATTCGTCAACGAGACCAACATGCGCGGCCGGCTGTCGCTGCACCATGTGCGGGCCAAGATGCTGGGTGCTGATCCGGTCGAGCCGGAGCTGAACACGTTGGCGGGCAAGCTGTTCGCGGTCGACCCCTCACATCCGTGTGCGGCCGAGGCCGTCGACGTCGTCGCAGCCGCGGGCGATCACGTCTGCGTGGACACCCCTGAGGTGTTCGCACGGTTCCGCCGCGCCGTCACCGACACGGGCCTGTACAAGGATTCCGATCGGCTCGCGATTAAGGACGACCGGCGCCCGCTCAAGCAGTCGGAGTACCTGTACCAGGGTGACGTGTCGGCGAAGATCAACGCGCTCACCGTCGATCTGGCGGCCGCCGAGGAGGCGTACCAGAATGCGCGCCGCACCGCCGACGACATCGCCGCGCAGCGTCAGCAGTGGCGGGACCGCGCGGCGGCGTGCAAGGCGATCTGCGAGCAGTTCCCGCAGTGGAGCCAGATCGACGCCGAGACCGCCGACGGGCACGCCGACCGGTTGCGCGAACAGTACGAGCTGCTGCTGGCCGACAACCCCGACATCGAGGCTCTCAACGCACGCGCCGACGAATGTTGGTCGCAGATCCAGAAATTGATGACGCGTCGCGGCGCGATCCAGACCCGCCGCGACGATTTGGACGCCCGGCGGACGCGGCTGCTCGAATTGGAGGAGCGGCTGTCGCCGGCGTTCGTCAGTGAGCCGCTGACGGAGTTGCTCACTCGCTACTGCGCGCAGCTTCCCGTCAGCCTCGAGCTGCTGGACCCAGAGCCCTTCCGCGATGCACTGTTTGGCGCGATCAAGAAGGAACGGGAGCAGCTGCGGGAGAGCCGGCGCCGCTCCTACGACGAGCTCGCCCGCATCCTGAACACGTTCGACACGGCGTTCCCCGACGCGATCCCGAACGACTCGGAGAATTTCGACGAGCGCGTGCACGACTATGTGGCGCTATGCCGGCACATTGACGAGCGTGAGCTGCCCGAGGCTTACGAGCGGATGATGCGGCTGGTCACCGAGCAGGCGCCGGATGCGATCCTAACGCTGCACCGGGTGGCCGAGCAGGAAGCACGCCGCATCGCCGAGCAGATCGAGCGGGTCAACACTGGTTTGGGGGCAGTCGAATTCAACCGCGGCACCCGTCTGACGCTGCGCGCCACCCCGCGCAGCCTGACCGCGGCATCCGAGCTGACGGAGATCGTGCGGGCGATCAGCAGGCGCATCGCCGAGGTCGGGCTCGGGGACAAGCAGGCGATCCTCGACCAGTACGCCGACATCCTGCGGTTGCGGAACCGGCTGGCGTCGACGGCGCCGGAGGACAAGGCGTGGACGCGCGATGCGCTCGATGTGCGCAACCGGTTCACGTTCGACTGCGCCGAGTGGGATGTCGCGTCCGACGAGCTGATCCGCACGCACAGCAACGCCGGCGACAACTCGGGCGGCGAGCAGGAGAAGCTGATGGCGTTCTGTCTCGCCGGCGCGCTGAGCTTCAACCTGGCGAGCCCCGAAAGTACCGACAACAAGCCGGTGTTCGCGCAGCTGATGCTCGACGAGGCGTTCTCCAAGTCCGATCCGCAGTTCGCTCAGCAGGCGCTGCAGGCGTTCCGCAAGTTCGGCTTCCAGCTGGTGATCGTCGCGACGGTGCAGAACGCGACGACGATCCAGCCCTACATCGACAGCGTGGTGATGGTCAGCAAGACCGAGGCGACGGGCCGCAACGCCCGGCCGGTGGCCACGGTGGCGACCCGTTCGATCGCGGAGTTCACGGAGTTGCGCCACCAGATGCGGGCGAAGGTTCCGGCGCTGGCCCACTGAGCGCGAAGTCGACCGCGGCCTGCGCATGCAGCAGCGTCGTGGGGAACACGGGCACGGCCACGTCGTCGGGGCCGAGCAGCAGTTCGACTTCGGTGCAACCGAGGATCACGCCCTGCACCCCGGCCATCCGCGCGACGACGTCGCGGTAGAAAGCCCGCGACTCAGAGCGAACGACGTTGTGGCACAACTCGTCATAGATGATCCGGCTCACCAGAGCACGGTCGTCGGCGTCGGGCGTCACCACCTCCACCCCGAAGGACGCGAACCGCGACACGTAGAACGACTGCTCCATCGTGAAGGCGGTGGCCAGCAAGCCGACTCGGGTCAGCCCGGCGGCCTTCACGGCCCGCGCAGTCGTGTCAGCGATGTGCAGGAACGGCACCGTGACGGCAGCCTCGATGGCCGGGGCGACGTAATGCATGGTGTTGGTACACAACACGAGCGCATCGGCACCGGCGTCCTCCAGGCGCCGTCCCTCGTCGACCAGGCGCGCGGCAACTCCATCCCAGTCCCCCGCGAGTTTGAGTGCCTCGATCTCGCCGAAATCGACCGAAGACGCAACGATGCGCGCCGAGTGCAGTCCGCCGAGTCGGTCGGCGACGAGTTCGTTGATCACCCGGTAGTAGTGCGCGGTGCTGACCCAGCTCATCCCGCCGATCAGACCCAGAGTGCGCACTGCGTCATCGTACGAAAAACAGCGACGGCGCCGGCCCCGATGGCCACTGCTCCCCCATCCACGGACATCAGGGCCGGCGCGTCACTGCAGAAGGCTTCGCTCAACCCCTCACTGCGCGCGCCTCGACAGTCCCGACGAGAGAAACCAAGAGCATCGTACATAAACATCGCCGTTTCTGAGAAACTTAAGGGATTGCTCGTGCCGGGCTCCAGGTCAGCCCCACCTATACTGCGAAGGCCCTCGCATCCGCAAAACCCATGCCGATGGGGCAACCGTTCACAAGGGAGCGACCAGTGTCCGAGCGGCTGGCCGCCGGCCGGCATCACCTCAGTCGAGCAGAGGTGGCGGCCAACCAGAAGCACCGTCTGTACAAGGCGCTGGCGACGGTGATGACGGCCAACGGGTACAGCAACACGACGGTCGACGACGTGATCAAGGAAGCCAAGGTCTCTCGCGCCACGTTCTACGAACACTTCGATTCCAAGCAGGACCTCTTCATGTCCGGCTACGGCCGGATGCAGCGCCACGTCATCGACGCGATCCGCTCGGTGCCGGTCGAGGGCACACCGATGGAGCGGTTCGCGGTGATGCTGGACCGCTACCTGGGCTTCATCGCTCTCGACCCGGCGACCGCCCGGCTGTACCTCCTCGAGGTCTATGCAGCAGGCCCGGAGGCGATGCGCACCCGGGTGGGGCTGCAGCAGGAGTTCGTCGGCGGCGTCGCGCAGATCTTCGACGCTCGCGACGACTCGACGCAGTTCGCCTGTCAGGCGCTGGTCGCGGCGGTGTCGACGCTGGTGACCAACGCCCTGACCCGCGGCGACGACGTCACCGCGCTGCGTGAGCCGATCCTCGAGTACACCGCGCGCGTCATGGACCGCGAATGACCGAAGAGCCACTCGGGCTGAGGGCACGCAAGAAGACTCAGACCCGCCGGACGATCCGGCGTGCGGCGTTCGCGCTGTTCAGCACACAGGGTTTCGGCGCGACGACCGTCGAGCAGATCGCCGACGCCGCTGAGGTCTCCCCGCGAACCTTTTACCGCTACTTCGGGGTCAAGGAAGCGGTACTCATCTCGACCGACCACTCCCCGCTGATCGTCGCGGCGTTTCGCGCGGCCCCGCGGCACCTCACGCCGATCGCCGCCTACAAACACGCCGTCTCCGAGGTGTTCGGCGGAATGTCCCCGGAGGATCGGGAGGACGACCTGGTCGGGCAGAAGCTGCTCTATCAGGTGCCCGAAGCGCACGGGTTGATCTACGCCGAGTTCATCAAGCTCATCAACCTCATCACCGACGCCCTGCAGGACCGGCTCGAGGAGCCCACCCCCGAGGACGAGCGGCGGGTGCTTGCCGGCGCGATGGTCGGCGTGATCTTCGGAGCCGCCCACAACACGCCGCTGCCCGAGCACGCAGTCCCGCACGCGCTGAAGCTTCTCGACGCAAAATTGTCGACGTGACGAGCTCGACCTGGGCGCCGCTGCGCTCGCCGGTCTTTCGTGCGCTGTGGATCGCGCAGTTGGTCTCCAATCTGGGGACGTGGATGCAGACCGTCGGCGCTCAGTGGATGCTCGTCGGCGATCCGCGCGCGGATGTGCTGGTGCCGCTGGTGCAGACCGCGACGACGCTGCCGGTGATGCTGCTGGCGCTGCCCTCCGGGGTGCTGGCCGACCTGGTGGATCGGCGGCGTCTGCTGCTTGCGACGCAGGGCGCGATGGCGGCCGGGGTGGCGTTCCTGGCAGCGCTGACCGGGTTCGGGTTGACGACGCCGGCGGTGTTGCTGATCGTCCTGTTCGTGATCGGCTGCGGGCAGGCGCTGACGATGCCCGCCTGGCAGGCGATCCAGCCGGATCTGGTTCCACCACAACAGATTCCCGCGGCTGCCGCGCTGGGCAGCATGAGCATGAACGGCGCCAGGGCGATCGGGCCCGCAATCGCGGGCGCGCTCGTGTCGTTGGCCGGTCCGACGCTGGTGTTCGGGCTCAACGCCGTGTCGTTCATCGGGATCGTCGCGGTGCTGCTGTGGTGGCGCCGCCCGCCGGTGCAGCACGACTATCCGCCCGAGCGGGCGATGGCGGCCCTGAGCGCCGGCGGTCGCTTCATCCGCAGCTCGCCGATCGTGCGGCGCATCCTGTTGCGCACCGCGCTGTTCATCGCCCCCGCGAGCGCGCTGTGGGGACTGCTGCCGGTGATCGCCGCCGACCAACTGCAGTTGTCCTCGGCGGGGTACGGGCTGCTGCTCGGAGCGCTCGGAGTCGGCGCCCTGCTCGGTGCCCTGGTGCTCTCGCGGCTACGGTCGCGCTTCGGCGCGAACATCCTGCTGACGCTCGGCGCGGTGGGCTTCGCCGCGGCGACGGCGGTGCTGGCATTGGTGCCGGTGTTCGGGATCGTGATCGCGGCGCTGGTGGTGGGCGGCGCGTCGTGGCTGCTGTCGTTGTCGACGCTCAACGCGTCGATGCAGCTGAGCCTGCCGGCGTGGGTGCGGGCGCGCGGTCTGTCGGTCTACCAGCTGATCTTCATGGGCGGACAGGCCCTGGGTTCGGTCGTCTGGGGCGTGCTCGCGGGCGCGACCACCAGCGTCACCAGCTTGCTGGTCAGCGTGGGCTTGCTGCTGGTCTGCGGGCTGTCGTCACTGTGGTGGCCGCTGCACGCGAAGACAGGGAACCTGGACCTCACCCCGTCGTCGCACTGGCCCGAACCCTCGTTGGTGTTCGAGCCCGAACCGCTGGACGGCCCGGTTCTCGTGCTCACGTCGTATCGGGTGCTTCCCGAGAACGAGGAGCGCTTCATCGCCGCGATGACGGTGCTGGGCCGCTCGCGGCAGCGCACGGGCGCCTCGCAGTGGCGGCTGTTCCGCAGTGTGGAAGAGGAGTCGACGTTCGTGGAGACGTTCGTCGTGCGCTCGTGGGGCGAGCACATGCACCAGCACTACACCCGGCTCACCAACCAGGATCAGGCGGTCGAGGCCAGGGTCGAGGACCTCGTCGAGGGCGCGGCGACCTCGCACCACTATCTGGCGGTGCGGGACTCAGCCTGAGCTGCCCGCGGGCCAGAACACCGCGAACAGGCGGTCCTGCCAGCCGTCGGCGACCGCCCCGGTGCGGGCCCGCTCGGCGGTGTAGGCGCCGACGATCGCATCGATCAGCGTCGCCGCGTCGACACCGGGCCAGGTGTGCGTGACCACCGATTCCAGCGTCGCGCGCTGTTCGGCCAGGATGCGCCGGAACACCTCGGCGAATTCGGGGTCGTCGTCGGTGAGCAGCGCGGCAAAACCACCGAAGCCGATGCCGCCCTCGACGGCGTCGACGGCGTGGTCGATCACCCAGCGCAGGCGGTCGCGCGGGTCGGTCTGTGCGCCGAGTGGGGTCGTTGTGCTGATCGAGGACAGCGCGGCGGCCAGCATGTCACGGCGGTCGCTGTATCGGCGGTAGATCGTCGTCTTCGCCACGCCGGAGCGTGCGGTCACGGCCTCGACCGTCACCGCCCGTGGGCCCCTGGTCCGGAGCACCTCGAGAGTCGCCGCGGCGATCTTTACGTCCACGTCGGCTCTCGTCGTCGCCATCATCGCTCCCCTCGCCCGGAATACACCCGTCGGACAAAACGCTACACTGAACGTAGCGCTACGGTGAGCGTAGCGCTTCTGGCGAAAGGAGAACCATGGCGATGTTCGCCTACCTCAGTTTCCTGTTGACCTTCGTTGCGCTCGGCCTCTTCGTGCACGCGATCGCCACCGGCAGTGCCGCTGCCGTTGCGTACGGCACGGCCTTGGTGGTGTTCATCGTGGCGATGATCGCCGGCTCACGGCGCGGCAAGAACGCCTGGTCGAAGCCGGTTGGTAACGCGCAGGTCCAGCGCTATCTGCAGCGCTACCGCCCCGCCGAGGACGTGCCCGAGGAGCACGACGTGCCGGAGAAGCTCGCGGCGTAGGGTTCGGCCCGTGCAGGTCGACGCGATGACGATGCCGCAGCCGTTGCGCGAGGTCGCCGCCCTGGCGTCACGCACCCAGGACGCCGGCTTCTCGGGTCTGTTGTTCACCGAGACGGGACGCACCGCGTACCTCAGTGCGGCAGTCGTCGCGCAGGCCGCGCCGGGCCTGGACGTGTCCACGGGCGTCGCGGTGGCATTCCCGCGCAGCCCGTTCGTGACGGCGGCGACGGCGTGGGAACTGCAGGAAGCCGCCGGTGGCACGTTCCGGCTGGGTCTCGGCACGCAGGTCCGCACCCACATCATCCGGCGCTACGGCGCCGAGTTCGAGCACCCCGGACCACGGCTGCGGGACTACGTGCTGGCGGTGAAAGCCTGCTTCTCGGCGTTCCGGACCGGACAGCTGGATCATCACGGCGAGTTCTACGACCTGGACTTCATCACGCCGCAGTGGAGTCCGGGCCCAATCGGCGTTCCGGATCCCAAGGTCGACGTCGCGGCGGTCAGTCCGTGGATGCTGCGCATGGCCGGCGAGGTCGCCGATGGCATCCACGTCCACCCGCTCGGTGAGCCGGGCTATCTCGCCCGGCACGTGCTGCCGAACCGGGCTGCGGGGGCGCAGAAGGCGGGCCGCTCCCCCGACGACGTCGCCGTCATCGTTCCGGTGCTGACGATCGTCGGAGACACCGACGAGGAGCGCGATCGCGAACGCGAGCTGGTGCGGGCGAGCCTGAGCTTCTACGGCAGCACCCCCAACTACGCGTTCATCTTCGACGAGGCAGGGTTCGAGGGCACGACGGCGCGCATCCGCGAACGGCAGAAGGCCGGTGACTTCGCCGGCATGGCCGCGCAGATCACCGACGAGCACATCGCGGCGTTCGCGACGGAGTCGACATGGGACGGCCTGGCGGACGCGTTGGCCGCGACCTACGAGGGAATCGCGACGCGCCTCGTGTTGTACAACGCACTGGCCGACCCGGAGAAGTTCCAGCGGTACGGAGCAGTGGCTCAGCGCCTGTCCGACGTCACTCCGCGTTGACGGCCGCGGCGTAGCGCGAGGGCGGGTACGGCAGTTCGATGCCGCTCTCGTCGTAGGCGCGCAGGATCTCGCGACGCAGCCGGCGCTGCACCGACCACTGGACACCGGGACGGGTCTTCACCGTCATCCTCAGCGTGACCTGGTCGGGACGCAGCTCTTGGACCCCGAGCATCTCCGGTTCGCCGAGCACCTTGGCAGCGATTTTGGGGTCCTCAAGGGCAGTGTGCGCGGCGTCGAGGGCGACCTGTTCGGCGCGCTCGACGTCGGCGCCGAGCGCGACCGGGACCTCGATGCGGGCGACGGCGTAGTCCTGGCTCATGTTGCCGACGCGGGCGATCTCGCCGTTGCGCACGTACCAGAGGGTGCCGTCGATGTCGCGGACCGTGGTCACGCGCAGGCCCACGCTCTCCACCTCGCCGACGGCGTCACCGAGGTCGACGGTGTCCCCGACGCCGTACTGATCCTCGAGCAGCATGAACACGCCGGTCACGAAGTCGCGCACCAGGTTCTGCGCACCGAATCCGATCGCAAGGCCGACGACGCCGGCGGACGCGATGAACGGGGCGATGTTCACGCCGAGCACGTTGAGAATGCCGAGCACGACCCAGATCAGCAGCACGATCGACACGCTGGACTTCAGCACCGAGGCGATGGTCTGAGCCCGTTGCTGCCGACGTTCGGCGGTGCGGGCGTTCGAGGGTGCGCGGTCCCGCAGACCACGCAGCAAGGGCGGTTTCTTGCCCGCCGCGTCGTCGTGGGTTTTGTTGTGTCGACCGGTGGCGGCGCGGTCGATCATCCGGTGCAGCAGCAAGCGCGCGATCAGCACGACCAGGATGTAGGCAACGATCCGGATGGGAACTTCGAGCAGCCAGTGCCGGTTGGTCTCGGTCCATTCGAAGGCGAGGTTGTATACGTCCATCATCTCGAACGTACAGTTACCCACTCGGCCTGACGCAAATCGCGTTGCGGTTGAATCACTTTGGAGTGCAGGGCCGCAGCGGTACCCATGTGCGGCGAAAGCCCAGCTGTAGCGACATTGTCGGCGTCCGGTCAGTCATCCTGACTTTTGTGCGCGAACTTTGTCGGTGCTCACTCGTATCGTCTGCGCATGGCGGCGCGACGGGAGTCAGGGGGCGGCGTGACTGTCGTTACTCGGCGTCACTCGACGATGACGTCGCCGCGGCGTGCTCGGGCTTGTCAGCAGGCTTGGTCGTGTCGCGATCGTTTGTAGACGTGGTGTCCTTGTCCTCGGACTCACGAGGCCGGGTGACGGACGGCGTATCGTCCGAATCCTCTTTGACTGCCTGCTTTTCAGCCCGCGCCTCAGCGCGGAGACGCTTACGCTCCTCGCGACGCTCGGCGGCCGCGTCCTTCCATGACGTTGCGGAACTCTTCTTGGTGGCCTTGGTGGTGGACTCGGTGACCGCGTCCTGTTCGTCGGCGGCATCTTGGCGGGCGACCGTCGGCGTCTCTCCGGGCGGTCCGTTGAGGGTGTCCGGGATGCCGTACTCCATCGGCGTCCGCTTGTAGGCCTTGTCGATCTTCGGACGCAGCTTGGCGTCCAGCGCCGCGACGAAGTCGGGGTCGAAGTTGAACGCGACCATCGGCTGCAGGATCGGCAGAACCGCGGTCGGGATGAGGATGGTGGTGGTGCCGCCGGCCTCGTTCGTCTCCACGGTGTAGTAGGTGTCGTTGTTGCGGATGTCGAATTCGGACTGCTTCACATGCAGGATCGCGGCGCCCATGATCGCGTTGGAGACGGCGAGCATGTTCCACGGGTTGTCGGGGAAGTCGGCGATGCCGTCGTACTGGGCCGTGACGATGATGATGTTGTAGGGCGTGACGGGCATCGGGAGGTTCGCCAGCTTGCCCATCCAGTGGCCACTGGGCGATCCGTAGACGGCGACGTTCAGTTCCGACGGCGGCGGTGGTTCCTTACCATCCGTGGTGTTTTCGCGGTCGGCTTCGAGGCGGCGCAGGACCTCCATGACAGCGGGCGCGCCTTCGGAGACGCCGCCGATGGTCTTGGGTCCGGCGTACTGCGGGTCGTAGACGGCGTTGTAGAGATTCTCGGTGCCGATCTTGACCGAGGAGTAGAACTCCTTGCCCGGGAAGGGGACGTTGATGCGGCGGTCGTAGGTGGAGAAGTAGCCGCCGAACGCGTTGGCCATCTGCTCTTCACTGAGCTCGGCGTAGATCCCCTTACCGCCGAGAAGCAGTGCCGTCGACGCGTTCGCCACACCTGCCGACGGCGCGATGAGAAGTGCTCCGAGCAAAACGGCGATGCGTTTCATTGCCCACCCTGGATTCTGCAGCGACGAGTCCTGATCTGACCATTTTGACGGTACTGACGTATTGGGGATGAGGAATCGGGGAATCCCCCCGTCATCAAGATCGACGGCACGATTCTTTGCTGTCAATCACCAATCTGAACAGCACGAATTGGTGTTCAGACCCCCCTCGCGGCAGTCATAGGCTGGTCGGCGGGATTCCGCTCGACTGCAAAGGAGTCGTGGACGTGTCGCGTCTGCAGGTATCGACGTCGGAGCTGGTCGCCGTATCGGGTGAGCTCGACCTTCTCGCGCAGACGCTGCGTTCGGACATCGGCTCCCTCGATACCGACATCTCAGAACTGCTGGGCGGAGGCTGGTCCGGGCAAGCGGCCGCTGCCTACACCGGGGTCTGGCGCGAGTGGCATGACGGCGCGGCTGCGGTGGCCGAGGGGCTGAGTCGGATGTCAAGCTTGTTGCAGGAGGCGGCCGAACGGTACTCATTCACCGATGAGGCATCTGGCGACGAGGTGTCCGGAGCTGGTCTCTGATGAGTGCGTTCAGCGCCGACCCGGCCGCACTGCTCGCTGCGGTGGATCGCATGGCCGCGTTCGACTCGGAGCTGGCGGCGCACCTGGCGCAGGCCGAGAGCAGCGTGGCCCGGCTGGGTACGTCGTGGCATGGGGATGCCGGCGAGGCTGAGCAGGCAGCCCAGGCACGGTGGAACGAGGGCGCCCGAGAGATGCGTGATGCGTTGGCGCGCCTCCGGTCGATCGCCGAGACCGCGCACGGCAACTATTCGTCGGCGGCTCAGACGAATCTGCGTATGTGGGGCTAGCCCGTGACGGCTCCCATCACCGTCGACCCCGTCACGCTCGCCGGAACCGGCGCGGCCGTTGCCAGTGACGGCGTCACCGTCGCCACCGCGGTACACACCCTGTCGACCGCGCTGTCAGGAGCCGGGGCACTATTCGGGCACGACGCTGCGGGCCTCCTCTTCCGGCAGACCTACACACAGGCAGGTGCGTCACTTCTCGACGCCGCGGCGTCGGCGGTGAATGCCTGCCGCAAAGTGGGCTTCGGCGTGCAGATGTCGGCGTTCAATTACGAGCGAGCCAACGCCGCGTCGACGGTGGGCGGTGGCGAGACATCTGTGCATCAGCCCACCGCGCCTGATGCGTTCACGGCACCGTCGATGCCGCCACCAATGGGCAGCGGGGTCGTGGCGCCGCTGGCATGGACGGTCGTCGAATCGTTGGTGGGCGACGTCTGGCCCGATGGAAATCCCGGAGAGATGCGGGCGGCTGCAGCGGCCTGGCGATCGTTCGGCACCGCGGTCGGCGCGGTGGCGGAACCCGTGGCTGCAGCTGGTGCGGCGTTCGCGGGACAACAGATTCCCGAGGCTGGTCACATGGGTGACGCCACAGGGCAGATCAGCCGCGGTCTGACTGACATCGCCGCGCAAGCAAACGAATTGGCTGCGCAAGTAGAAGCTTTCGCAGCGAACGTCGAAGCGACGCAGAATGCGATCCGGGCACTGCTGCACCAGCTGAGCATCAGTGGAGTCCTCGACGCGCTGGGCGACTTCTTCAGCGGCGAGAACCCGTGGCAGAAGGTCCAGGAGGTCGCCGACGAGATCAAGACGGTGATGGCCAACATGAAGCGGCAGGCCGATGCCTCCCGAACGTTGTTCAGCCAGAGCATGAATGCGCTCGATTCAGCGACGACATCGCTGCAGAGCTGGGCCTCCAGGGAATTCGTGGAAGCGTTCGGCGAGGACGTCGGTACCGCGCTGTCGCAGGACTTCAAGGCGTTGACCAGTCTGCCTGCAGGCGGACTGAAGTTCCTCGGGGTCACGGCTGAGGGGCTGCAGGCTCTCGACCCGGGACGCTTTGCCTACGACCCGCAAGGTGCGCTCGAGACATGGAAGAGTCTCGCGGATTCGACTGCGATGCTGACCAATCCGGCGCTACTGACGGAGAAGGTGATCTCGGATCCGCAGGGCAGTCTTGACGCCGCGAAAGAGATGGTCGACTGGAAGGATGTCGAGAACGGCGACCCATTCCGCGCGCTGGGGTACAACGTGGCGCAGGTCGGGACGATGTTCCTGCCGGGTGCGGGTGAGGCAGGGCCGGCAGCTAGTGCCGCGTCGGCAGAAGCACGAGTGGCTGGCGCCGAGGCGCGGGCGGCCGGAGCGGGCACACGGGATGCAGCGGCGGCCGCCGGTGGTCGCGCAGCGTCCGCGACCGAAGGGATCACCACCAAGGCCGGCGAGGTGGGCACGAAGCTCGACGGCATCAAAGTGCAGGAGGCACAGGGTGTTCCGGGAGTGGGCGGGAAGGCGCCAGTGGAGGCTGCGCGTGCCAACCCTCCACTAGATAACTCCACGCCAAGGGCCACCGAGCCGACGGTGCCGGGCGGTAGAGCAGCGCCCGACGGGTCGCATGCTGGTGGATCGTCGCCGACATACTCCGATGGATCCCAGTCTTCCACCGGACCCAAAATGCAGGCCGGTTCTACCGATTCCGCGCCGAGTACTGCAGTGGACAGCACTCCCCCCGGAACCAATCGGCCCCACCAAGAGGCGCCACACATTCAGCCGCCCGATCGATCGTTAACGCACGAGGTAACAAGCCAGGCCGCTCCTCATCAGGCACCGTCTGCGCACGACCAAGGTGGGGCTTCTCCTCATGAACGCCTGGGCAGCACCTCAAACCATGAGAGTACTGAGCTACCTGATCATCCACCCGATCACGCTCAGCAAGACTTCTTCGGTGACGGCGCCATCGATGACCACGCCCACGGCCAGGACGGTCTTGATGGTCCAGACGTGCTGTCCGATCAGGTGCGCAACGAGATCCTCGCTATGGAGAAGGGGAGCCGCCCCGATCCTTCGGAGTACCTATCTCAGGCATACATTGACCAGCACATGGCGAAGTTTGACGATGGCGCCACCAGGCTTATGCCCGAGGACAACTTCAACAAGTACGGTATCGCGCAACGGGATGGATCATCGTTTGTCATGGCCACGAGCGAAGTTGAAGAACTGCTAGCATCGACGCACGGCGATCCGCGCGCGCTCGAGCAGGCATTGGGTATGCCCGAAGGATTCTTGGAGAAGCACCGTATTTTGAGAATCGACATACCCCAGCCGCAAAACCACGATGCGAGAATTCCGTCCGGGAACGAAGCAGGTGCGAACGATCAATGGCTACCAGGTGGCCTGCTGCCTGATGGGTTGGCTGAGGCTGTAATAGATGGCTCGTCGGTGCAGCCCAAAGATTATTACATCTCAGACCTTTCAGACTTCGGGAGCGAGTGATGGCCTACGTCGACACCTTCTTCTCCAGAGAAGATCGTTACTCAATCGGAATCGAGGACGACACGCAGAAGCGGTACCTGTCCATACCGGTCAGCAACGGGGTCTTCGACTACGAGGAGTACTACGAACTGAGTCCTCGCGAATACGAATCACTTCTTGCGGATCCTGTTGCTGCGCGGCTCTTTGCCGAGTCATGTCGCAAACGGGAAAGTGACGAGCGCCTGATCGAAAAACCGGGTTGGAATCGCGGAACGCCCGTCTAGTTCAAATCTCGAGTAAACGGGCGGAGCATGCGAGCCGATCGCTGTTAACAATGCACGGCTACTCCAGTGCTCTGGAGGTCGTAGATGCGCCAATTCTGATCTACCAACCTGGAGGACGAAGAGGAACGCCGATATGACTAAAGCGCGCGAAAATCTGCTCCTAATAGGTCTTTACGACTGGGTGGCGCTTGACCACGTCCACCGGGAGGTAGCCCGTGACATGGCGACATCTCCGACGATTGAGATTCAACGAGCGGCCGTGGAGCTGATTCGCGACGTGGTCGAGCAAGGGTTGTTCGAAATCGGCGACGTGACTGCCGAGCACGGATTCGTCCGCTGGCCGGAACCAATCGACCATGTGATCTCACGGATGGAGCGCTACTACATTGATGCATTCAACGACACCACCGTGTGGCCGTGGTGCTGTTGGCTCAATCTGACACTGCGCGGGAAACAGACTGCGAACCGGCTACCGCATTCGCCTGGCCCTGGGGAAAGCAACACCGGTGAAAATGCATCGTCAGGCTCAAGATTCCCCGAGGTCGAGTTCACAGGAGATGACCACAAGTGACGGAAAGCGACCCACGCGTAGTCCAGATCCTCGAGTCACTGCGTGCGCGTATACGGGTAGGTGAGGGACTCACGGTCCCCTACGCACGCAAATGGGACGTCGGCGGTTGCACATCCAAACACTCGCTGTGGAGATACCCGCATGACGCGCTCAAGACCTTCTGCACCGGGTTAATTGCTGTAGACCGGCCACTGATCTGGATCGCAAGTGGCCTGCAAGTTGGCCACGATTCCAACGCTTTGTGGGTCGCCATCGACCGAAGCCTGCCAGGGGACGGCCCGCCAACCGCCTATCTCGTCGGCCGCCCCGATTCAGATAGGGCCATCTATGTCGGCAATTCGCCCGAGGTGATACTAGAGATGCTCGACGCCTGGTCTGACCATCCCGCCATCAACGACTACTCGAATGAGCTGCAGATCGGCTTCCCCGCTATGGAGGACAGGCGGCCGAAGTACGTCGGCAGTTGGCAATGGAACATCCACGGGGAAGCAAGCGACGATGACGTCATCCGGAGAGCCGCCGCGGCGACCCTCGCAGCAATACGAAAAGCGCGCGCCTGATCGTTCCGCTCGAATGGTCGAAGAGTGCAAGCCAGCAGAGCCTCGTCGACTTCGATCGCCTGTCCGGCGCGGTCGCGCGGTCACTTGCCACCTAACACCCCGCGATAGCTGCCACATGACAAACATGCATCAGCACCGCTCGTGGCTTGACGCCACGCCCCCGTCGTGGCCCCATACAGCGTTTTCTGTCTCTACCTCCCAGGTCACCTCGACCTGTGTAGATAGATCAGGGGCGAGCGACCTCGACGAGGGTTCCCTTGATGGCCCACCTTGCATCTACCGATCCAGCGGAAACAAGTTCTCCTGCAACGCAATCGTGGTCTGCAGGGTTCCACTTGACACCTGAACGGTAGGGAGCGACAAGGCGCGGTACAGCTCCGAGCACTGCGCATCGCTGCTCCGCCAGACGCTCGATGATTTCTGCCTGATTGGCAGGAAGCTGGAGGGCAAGCCGATCGGCGACTTCCTCTAGCGAGCTATCATCTATCTGCGCCTGAAAGGCGCAGATCACGCCGTCGAAAATTCCCTTTAAGAGCCCACCCCAAATTGGTGAAACCCCAACGGGTGGCCGGATCTGTAAACGGACCGCGAATGGCGTGCCCGGCAACAACGGCTCGCCTGCCGAAATTGCGCATTGGGCACACGCTTTCGTCAGAGCCCACCACACCTGCGCCAGCTTCTTCTCACCTTTGAACACGCCCAGGTCGATCCATTCGAACGACGCGAGCGTGCGAACCTCTCGCCAAGCGTCGAAACTGCCAGACCTTGCCGCAAGTGCATAGCGATATCCAACCGAGTAAGTGTCACCGGCTGGGGTGAGCGCGGGGCCCACACCATGCTCGAAGCGAATGCCATTACGGCCGGGAATCTTGAACGTGTCGATGTTGTAGAGCAGGAGATTCTCGACATCTGAATTGGCTAGCTTGGTACCAACAAAAACCGCGTGCAGCACCTGATCAGCCGCCGGGTAAAGATCGCCGCAACGCGTCCGGATCGCGGTCCGCAAGTGCTTCTGCCACAACGGAAGACGCTCAAACCGTATGTAGTCCTGAGCCCAGGCTTCAACAACCGGTCGATCGGAAATGGGCCCGTGAATCTGATAGCTGGGAGCGGTTTCAGACATGACCGGTCTCGTCTTCAGACCGCGTGCAGACGGAGCGCTTCTTTCGCGCTGACCGCGGGTGACAGCTTCCGCACGACTGGATCGAGGCGTCAAACTTCTCCGCCGCCCATTGCTCGAGTTCACTCATGTGGTCCGCGCACACTTTGACGTACGGACCGGTCCAGCGTCGACCCCTAGGGATAGCACCGGAAATTGTGCGGCAATCAGCACGATGGAGTCGCGCCGTCGCCAAGCTGAATCCCCTCGGGACGTTGACAACATATCCGTCGGAGTGCGCCGCAACCCACGACAAGTAGCCGCCGTCGTCATCTCGGAACACCCATAAGCGCTTTTCGGCGGCAGCCCTGTTGCTTCTCGACCCAGCCTTATCCATCGTCCCCTCCCGCTGAGAAGATAGCTCGCCGGTGCGACACCCTCAACGAACGGCCGGCGCATCCTTTACCTCGAGAAGCCACCGGCGACCTTTCATTGCATGCGCCTATGCCTGCCCCAACCTCGGCCGGTAACCATCCGCGTCAGTTTCGGCAGCAATCAACGCAGACAAGTCGCCCTCTTGCTGGGCAACAAAAACCCCGATCACTTGACGGCACACCTCCGGCACAGTGACTCCCTGCCTATCAGCGATGCGTTTCAGCCCGACGAGCATTGATGTCGTCACGTGAAACTGCACTGCGTACTGACCACACGAACCATCTTCAGGCGCTGGCCCTGGACCCACGACCACAGGACCGTCGACGCCGAACTCGTCCACGTCAGCGGCTCGGACCCTCTGAACACGGCCCCTACTGCCGTCGTCGGCCGAGTCCCGAACTTCCTCATGACTGAACAAACCCATTCCGACCACGCTAGACCTCCCAGAGTTCCTCGGCAGTCGACTGAGCAGCGTCGCTTTGCGAACAACCTGGGCGAGCGAAGCTGCACGGTCGGGGTTAAGGGCAGCTCGACCGGTCCGCTGATCGCGGTGCTGCCTATCGAGTCGTGTCGCTGCCGGTGCATAAGCTGCGAGGAGGCCATTGGAGCGAAGGTTCGTGATGAACGACGATAGACAATCGCCTTGAGGCTGCTAAGACGGATGGGACTGCCCCCAGTTTGGTTGACTCCTGACCTGTGAGGATTCGTCCTTGCTGGAAGGATCAATCTCGTGCCGAAGC
>NZ_JBVAXX010000002.1:0-844960 GCF_055419565.1 Mycobacterium sp. IDUB_5 | reverse complement strand
ATGACCGACACGTCGCTGCGCGACGGCTCCCATCACAAGCGCCACCAGTTCACCCTCGACGAGGTCGGGGCGATCGTTGCGGCCTTGGATGCGGCGGGGGTGCCGGTGATCGAGGTGACCCACGGTGACGGGTTGGGCGGGTCGAGCTTCAACTACGGGTTCTCCAAGACGCCCGAGCAGGAGTTGATCAAGCTGGCCGCCGAGACCGCGAAGGAATCGAAGATCGCGTTCCTGATGCTGCCCGGGGTGGGCACCAAGGAGGACATCAAGGAGGCGCAGAACAACGGTGGGTCGATCTGCCGGATCGCCACGCACTGCACCGAGGCGGATGTGTCGATCCAGCATTTCGGGCTGGCGCGTGAGCTCGGGCTGGAGACGGTCGGCTTCCTGATGATGAGCCACACGATCTCCCCGGAGAAGCTCGCCGCGCAGGCCCGGATCATGGCCGATGCCGGCTGTCAGTGCGTCTACGTCGTCGACTCCGCGGGTGCCCTGGTGCTGGAGGGGGTGGCCGACCGGGTGGCGGCGTTGGTCGCCGAGCTCGGCGACGATGCGCAGGTGGGTTTCCACGGGCACGAGAACCTCGGGTTGGGGGTGGCCAATTCGATCGAGGCGGTGCGGGCGGGGGCCAAGCAGATCGACGGCTCGTGCCGCCGCTTCGGTGCCGGGGCGGGCAACGCGCCGGTCGAGGCGTTGATCGGGGTGTTCGACAAGATCGGTGTCAAGACCGGCATCGATTTCTTCGACATCGCCGACGCCGCCGAAGAGGTCGTCGCCCCCGCGATGCCCGCCGAGTGCCTGCTCGATCGCAACGCGCTGATCATGGGCTACTCCGGGGTGTATTCGAGCTTCCTCAAACACGCGATCCGTCAGTCCGAGCGCTACGGGGTGCCTGCGCACCAGCTGCTGCACCGTGCCGGGCAGCGCAAGCTGATCGGCGGCCAGGAAGACCAACTGATCGACATCGCCCTGGAAATCAAACGCGAAATGGACGCCGCCTCCCCATAGCCCGGCCGAATGCACACTCTGCCACGCGAACACCAGACACCGTGCACTCGACGCCGCGGGACTGACTTTTTTGGGATTTTCTGCCGGCCATCTGACCTGCGCGGACGGTGCGGGTTGTGAGTTGGGCGACGGTGCGGGGTGTTTGGCATCGGGAGCGATCGGCTAGCAGTGGGGGTGCGACTGTTTGATCGCAGACCCAAAGGAGTGATTTTTCGTGACTACCGCTAACACCGTTCGCCGTGGACTGTTCGGCATGTTCGCCGGCGGCCTGCTCGCCTTCGGATCGGCGGCGATCATCGCCCCAGTGGCCAATGCGCAGCCCGCGCCCGGGCCCGCACAGGACCAGGACTGCACGGCCAGCACCGTGGCCGGCACGGTCAGCACCGCAGCCGCATCAGAGGGCGCTTTCCTGACGGCGAACCCGCAGGCCAACGAGGCGCTGACGAAGATCGCGGCCGAGCCGCAGCCGCAGGCCAGCCAGGCGTACATGGCCTACTTCGCGGAGAACCCGCAGGTCGAGGACCAGCTCAAGGCGATTCACGAGCCAGTGAGCGCGCTCTCGGACCGCTGCGGTGTGAAGCTGGCGCCGACGCCGGTGGCACAGGCGGTGTGGAGCGCCTCCGAGCAGTCACCTGAGGTACCCGTGATGCCGGCGCCTGAGGGCGAGGCGGCAGTGCCGGCAGCCCCGGAGATGCCGACCACCTGACCGCTCTCTCAGATGTTCACCGTGTCCACGTCGTGTGGGCACGGTGAATTTCTGTGTGGAAGCTACGCTCTGGCTGCGCCGGTGCGGTCCGTCCCGGCAAGTTCGGCCCGCTCGCGACATCGGAGTCTTCTTGACCGACGGCCTATCGACCGCCGACATTCCCCGCGTCCGAGGCTGGATTCACGTCGTTTGCGCAGTGCTCGCCGCCGCCGGCGGCTTCGCCCTGCTGCAGTCGGCCGCCATCGCGACGTCACCTCAGGTGTTCTGGTCGGCTGCGGTGTACGTCTGCGCCGTCGTGGCGATGTTCACCATCAGTGCGACATACCACCGGGTGGCGTGGGCATCACTGCCCGCGGAGAAGTGGATGATGCGTCTCGACCATTCGGTGATCTTCGTGTTCATCGCCGCTAGCTACACGCCGTTCGCGTTGCTCGCGATGCCGCCCGACATCGGTGCGCAAGTGCTGGTGATCGTCTGGAGTGGGGCGGCAGTGGGTGTCGTCCTGAAGCTGTGCTGGCCGTCAGCGCCGCGCTGGGTCGGGGTGCCGCCCTATCTGATGCTCGGGTACGTCGGGATCTGGTTCGCCGGGACACTGCTCGACGGTGCGGGCGCTGTGGTGGTGGCGCTGCTGATCGCCGGAGGCGTGCTCTACAACATCGGCGCCGTGCTGTACGGGCTCCGATGGCCCAATCCGTGGCCGAGGACGTTCGGCCATCACGAGTTCTTCCACGCCTTCACCGCCGCCGCGGCCGCGTGCCACTTCGCCGCTATCTGGCTTGTCGTCGGCTGACGGCACGATGGGGGCCATGGTGACCCGAAACGACGCGCAAGCGATCCTCGAGCAGTTGGCCGGGCCGGGCGCGCGCCTGCGTGACGACCAGTGGACGGCGATCGAGGCGCTGGTGGTGCACCGGCGCCGGGCGTTGGTGGTGCAGCGCACCGGCTGGGGCAAGTCGGCGGTCTATTTCATCGCGGCCACCCTGCTCCGTCGTAGGGGCCACGGTGCCACGGTCATCGTCTCGCCCCTGCTGGCGTTGATGCGCAACCAGGTGGCGTCCGCGGAGAAGGCGGGGGTGCGGGCCGCGACCATCAACTCGAGCAACATGACCGACTGGGACGGTATTCAGGCAAGGGTTCGCGACGGCGATCTCGATGTCCTGCTCGTCAGTCCGGAGCGGTTGAACAATCCCGAATTTCGCGACGCGGTGCTGCCGGAGCTCGCGCGCGACGCGGGCCTCGTCGTCGTGGACGAGGCGCACTGCGTCTCGGACTGGGGCCACGACTTCCGCCCCGACTACCGCCGCATCCGCACTCTTCTCGCCGACCTCGGCAGCGACGTTCCCGTGCTCGCCACGACCGCCACCGCGAACGACCGGGTGGTCGCCGACGTGGCCGCTCAGCTGGGCGTCGGCGGTCGCGACACGCTCGTGCTGCGCGGCGGTCTGGACCGGGAGTCACTACGCCTGTCGGTCGTCACCGCGGGCAACCCCGCTCAGCGCGCGGCCTGGCTGGCCGCTCACCTCGGTGAGCTGCCCGGGTCCGGCATCGTCTACACGCTGACCGTCGCCCAGGCGCACGACGTCGCCGCCCTGCTGCGTGAGCGCGGCTATCCGGTCGCGGCCTATACGGGCTCCACCGAGGCGGCCGAGCGGGAGCAGCTCGAAGCGGATCTGCTGGGAAACCGCGTCAAGGCGCTGATCGCCACGTCGGCGTTGGGGATGGGGTTCGACAAGCCCGATCTGGGGTTCGTGGTCCACCTCGGTGCGCCGTCATCGCCGATCGCGTACTACCAGCAGGTTGGCCGCGCTGGACGTGCGACCGAGCGTGCCGAGGTGATCCTGTTGCCCGGCCACGAGGACGCCGATATCTGGCGGTACTTCGGATCGCTGGCCTTCCCGCCGGAACAATTGGTGCGCAAGGTGATTCGCGAGCTGGATGGACAGCGTCCGCTGTCGACGGCGGCGCTGGAGCCGCTCGTCGACCTCAACCGTTCCCGGCTGGAGATGGTGCTCAAGGTCCTCGACGTCGACGGCGCGGTCCGCAGGGTCAAAGGTGGCTGGATCGGCACCGGGGTGCCCTGGGAGTACGACGAGCAGCGTTATCGGACGCTCGACGAGGCGCGCCGCCGCGAACAGCAGGCCATGCTCGACTACCAGGTGACGCAGGGCTGCCGGATGGCGTTTCTGCGCGGCCAGCTCGACGATCCGACGCTGAACCCTGACGAACGCTGCGGCCGCTGTGACAACTGCACCGGTGATCGCGTCAGCGGCGATGTCGCTGCCGCAGATGCCGAGCAGACCCGCGCCGCGCTGATGCGGCCCGGGGTCGAGTTGGCGCCGCGTAAGCAGTGGCCGACCGGGCTCGCCAAACTGGGCATCGAGCTGTCGGGCCGCATCACCGACGGGCCGTCGTCCGGTCGCGTGGTCGGGCGGCTCACGGATCTGGGGTGGGGCGCACGGCTTCGTACGCTGCTCGACGGCCCGGACGCCCAGGTGCCCGACGACGTGGTGGGCGCGGCGGTGAAGGTGCTCGCGGCGTGGGACTGGAAGGTACGCCCGACAGCAGTGATGGCGCTCGACTCGGCCACGCACCCGCTGCTGATCTCGTCGCTGCGCGTTCGGCTGGCCGAGCTGGGGCGGCTCACCGACCTCGGCACTCTGCGCTACGCGCCCGATCATCGACCGGTCAGCGCGGCCAACTCGGCGTACCGGGTCGCGGCGCTGTACGGCGCATGGTCGGAGCCCGACGCGCTGCCCGAGAGTCCGGTGCTGCTCGTCGACGACCGCACGGACACCGGGTGGACGATGACGATGGCCGCGCGCGTCGTACGGGCGGCCGGCGCTTCCGACGTGCTGCCGTTCGCGCTGGCCGCTACGTCGTGACCAGCAGGCGGCCGGGTCGGACCCCCCCGAGCTGGCCGGTGACCGCGTCTGCGGCGGCCACGACTGCCCGTGCCCGTTCGCCGATCTCGCGCTCGCTCAACGCCGTACCGATGTGCATCGAGGCCACCATGGCCTGACGCTGATGCTGGTCGAACACGGGGGCGGAGATCACGCTGATGTCGTGACGGCCCGCGCGCCTGTCCTCTCGCAATGACACACGCTCGCCGATGTCGGAGACCAGTTCGCCGAGCAGGGCGCGCAACTCGCCGGGCAGCGTCGCGGACATGCCGGCCATCAATGCGTACAAGCGCCGGCCCGCCGGGGTTTGTCGTTCCACCAGGTAGCCGTCCGCGCGGCACGCGGTGATCACCCGGTGCAGCCGCTGGGTGTCGGTGCGCAGCGGGATCGTCGGCTCCTTGGCCAACCAGGCCTGCGCCGCGAGGTCGTCCCACAGCACGAACATCAGTCCGACCGGCGGGGCGAACGGATAGCTCTGTCCCACCTCGACGCCCGGGTGCGCGCCGGGCGGGCTGACCAGGTCGAGCACGGTGATCCGATCGTCGACCACCGCCGACAGCGCGGCGGTGACCCCGAACCCCGTCGACAGGCGGCGCAGCTCGTCGCGTGCGGCCGGGCTGACCCGCATCGCCTCCTGAGCCCGGTGGCCGAGCGTGATCAACGACGGTCCCAGCCGGTAGGTCTTGTCGGTGTCGTCGCGCACCAGATAGCCGGCCTCGGCGAGCGAGGTCGTGATGCCCAGGCAGGTCGGCTTGCTCAGACCGAGGCGCCGCGCCAGTTCCGAGACACCGAAGCGTTCCGTCGGGTGCGCACCGAGGAAATCGAGGATCGCGATGACTCGGTCGGTCGGCGGCGACACGCGGCGAGGGGTGGGGGCCACATGCTGCACGGTACATATATGGAACGCTGCGGTCGATATATTGACTCCTGCTAGAACGCGTTCTAGTTTCAGGGTCGTGCACGCGCAGCCGTTGATCGACGCCATCGCCGAGGCCGAGGCGCTCGTCGTCGCCGCCCCGTTCATCGAATCCGAAGCCGACCTCCTCGAAGGTCTGCAGTACTTCGCCGGATGTGTGGCGGCATGCACGCACGTGGCGTTCGACTACGACCGGGACCATCCCTTCCTGCACAGCGGGACCGGGCCGTTCACCAAGATGGGCCTCGACAACCCCGACACTCTGTACTTCGGAACCCGCGTGGTGCCGGGCCGTGAGTACGTCGTGACCGGGCGTCGTGGCACGACAACCGATCTCAGCTTCCAGATGCTCGGAGGCGAGTACACCGACGACAACGTCCCCGACAGTGAGACGGCGTTCGACGATCGCGAACTCGACATCGCGCCCGACGGTACCTTCGAGTGGCGCGTGGTCCCGAAGTCGCCCGCGCAGTTGGTGATTCGCGAGGTCTACAACGACTGGTCCGCACAGCGCGGCACGTTGGCGATCGCGCGCACCGACACCGCGGGAACCGCGCCGCCGCCGCTGACTCCCGAGCTGATCGAGAAACGGTTCGCGGTCGCGGGCAAGCAACTCGTGCAGCGGGTCAAGACCTGGCTGCAGTTCCCGCAGTGGTTCTACGACACGCTGCCGGTCAACACGATGGTCCCGCCGCGGCTCACCCCGGGCGGGTTGGCCACCCAGTACTCGTCTGTGGGTCACTTCGACCTGGGCCCAGACCAAGCCATGGTGATCACCGTGCCGGTCTCGGATGCGCCCTACATGGGCTTCCAGCTGGGCAGCCTCTGGTACATCTCGCTGGACTACATCAATCACCAGACCTCGTTGAACGGCACTCAGGCGCAGGTGGATCCGGACGGCTTCATCCGCATCGTGGTCTCCGATGCGAACCCCGGGGTGACCAACTGGGTCGAAACACTCGGCCACCGCAAGGGTTACCTGCAATTCCGGTGGCAGCGGGTGTCACGGCAGATGACCGAGGCCGACGGTCCCACAGTGGCCGTGATGGGCGTCGACGACGTCGCCGACGCGCTGCCGTACCACAGGGACAACGTGATCTCTTCCGATGACTGGCGGGCGCGAATCGCCCTGCGCCAGGAGCAGATCGGCTACAGGATGGTGGGATAACGATGGGCATGCTCGAAAACAAGGTCGTCCTCATCAGCGGCGTCGGCCCGGCGTTGGGCACCACGCTCGCGCGTCGATGTGCCCAGGAGGGCGCCGACTTGGTGTTGGCAGCGCGCACCGTCGAGCGGCTCGAGGGCGTCGCCGCGGAGATCGAGGGCATCGGTAGACGAGCGGTCTCGGTGGGCACCGACATCACCGACGAGTCGCAGGTCACCAACCTGGTCGAGAAGTCACTCGAATCCTTTGGTCGGGTGGACGTGCTGATCAACAACGCGTTCAAGGTGCCGTCGATGAAACCGTTGGGCAAGACCAGCTTCGACCACATCCGGGAGACGTTCGAGCTCACCGTCCTCGGCGCGCTCCGGCTGATCCAGGGGCTGACGCCGGCGCTGGCCGAGGCCAACGGTTCGGTGGTGAACGTGAACTCGATGGTGGTGCGGCACTCCGATCCCAAGCAGGGCGCCTACAAGATGGCCAAGTCAGCGCTGCTGGCCATGTCGCAGTCGCTGGCGAGTGAACTCGGCGAGCAGGGAATTCGTGTGAATTCTGTTCTGCCGGGCTATATCTGGGGCGGAACGCTGCAGGGTTACTTCGAGCACCAGGCCGGCAAGTACGGCACGACGGTCGATGAGATCTACAAGGCCGCCGCGGTGAACTCCGACCTCAAGCGGCTGCCCACCGAAGACGAGGTGGCCTCGGCGATCCTGTTCATGGCCAGCGACCTGTCCAGTGGGATCACCGGCCAGGCGCTGGACGTCAACTGCGGGGAGTACAAGGCGTGACTTCTTCCTCCCGGACCAACGTTGGCACCGTCGAGGACCTGCATGCCTCGGCGGTGAAGGCCTGCGGGCTCGATGATTTCGGCAGCGACGACGACAATTACCGCGAAGCTCTGGCCGTCCTGCTCGAGTCCTATCAGCGCGACGCCGACCTGACCGAGTTCGGCAGCAAGATGCAGCGGTTCTTCGTGCGCAACGCACTGGTGGCCCGGCTGGTGTCGGAGGCGGCCTTTGCGCAGTACCCCGAGCACGCCGACGTACCGATCGAACGGCCGATCTTCGTCACAGGACTGCCCCGTACGGGTACCACGGTCGTGCATCGGTTACTGGCCGCCGATCCTCGTCATCAGGGTCTGGAGCTGTGGCTCGCCGAGTTCCCGCAGCCCCGGCCGCCGCGCGACACCTGGTCGCAGAACCCGGTCTTCCAACAGCTGGATGCACAGTTCGCCAAGGCGCACGCGGAGAATCCGGACTACACCGGCCTGCACTACATGACCGCCGACGAGGTGGAGGAGTGCTGGCAGCTGCTACGCCAGTCTCTGCATTCGGTGAGTTACGAGACGCTGGCTCATCTGCCGACCTACTCGCAGTGGCTGGCGCGGCAGGACTGGACGAAGCCGTACCAGCGGCACCGCAAGAACCTCCAGCTGATCGGGCTCAACGACGTCGGGAAGCGTTGGGTACTCAAGAATCCCAGCCATCTGTTCGCGTTGGATGCGCTGTTCGCGACCTATCCCGACGCGCTGGTGATCCAGTGTCACCGGCCGGCGGAGACGATCATGGCGTCGATGTGCTCGCTGGCGCAGCACACCACCGAGGGGTGGTCGAACAGCTTCCACGGCAGGGTCATCGGCGAGGACTCGCTGGAGACATGGTCTCGCGGGTTGCGGTTGTTCAGCGCCGAGCGGGCCAGGCACGATCCGGCGCAGTTCTACGATCTCGACTACTTCGCCCTGATCAAGGATCCCGTGGCGGTCGTGGAGGACATCTACCGGGCGTTCGGTATCGAGTTCACCGACGAGGCGCGCCACGCCGTTGCGGCGACCCATGAGAAGAGCCAGCAAGGTCCGCGCGCCCCGAAGCACACCTATTCGCTGTCTGACTACGGGCTGACCGAAGAGCAGGTCAAAGCCCACTTCGCCGGCCTGTAACTACGCCCAAACCAACGTTTGGGCGCAGTTGTTCGAGTGAAACACGCCATTTCGTCGTGTTCGGTACGGGCACGCGACGCCCAGGCATCAGGCCCGCCCAGGCGCCGTTAGCGGTTGGTCGCATGCCGAGATCGACGATATGGCGCGAATCACTCGCACAAACCCGCCCAAACGTCGGTTTGGGCGGGAGAAGAGGCCGGGGTCAGCCGTCGCCGGGGGAGGGGGCGCTCGAGTATTCCTCGAGGCACCCCTCGGCCACGGCGTGGCGGATGCTGTCGGCCAGTCGCGGGCACGCTCGCTCGCGCGCTGGATCGCCGCCGGCACTGCGGATCTCGGCGAAATGGGCGCACCGCTGCGTCGCCTCGGCCGTCCACTGCACCGACGTGTGCGCCGGCCCGAGCTTCTTGACGCGCACCGCGACATGGCAGAAACGGCAGTCGACCGAGGCCAGCCCTGAATTCAGGTAGCGCTCGCGATCGGCCTGACTGCTCGCACGCACCGCGGCGGCACGTTCAGGGTCCGACGCGAAATCCGGTGCCTTACCCCAATGTCGGTTGGTGCCCTGCCCCGGATGACCGTGCTCGTGATCCTCGTCGTCATGGCCGTGCAACAGCAGCATCGACTTGGCGAGACGGTCCACATCCGGTGTGTCGCTCATGTCGACTGCTTCTCGGCGTCCCTTGCCTTCAGGTTCTCCTCGACCTCGACGTTCCACTTCTGCACCGCAGCCGTGGTGTCGACCTCGATCTCGAAGCGGTCTGTCATCTCCGGCGTCACATCAGCGACGTCGACGTAGAACTGCTGATACCACCGGCGCATCTGGTACACCGCGCCGTCTTCTTCGACCAGCAGCGGATTGTCGATGCGGGTCTTGTGTTTCCAGATCTCCACATCCTGCAGGAAGCCTTTACTGACCCCGTCGGTGAACGCGTCGGCCAGCTTCTCGGTTGTCTTGTCGTCCAACCCTTTCGGCTTCTCGACGATGACGCCCCACTGCAGCATGAACGAGTCCTGGGACACCGGATAGTGGCAGTTGATCAGGATCGACTCGGCCTTGAAATCGCCGTAGGTGTTGTGCAGCCAGTTGATCATGAACGACGGGCCGAAGTAGCTGGCCTCGGAGTCGAGCTTGGCCTCCCCGTATGCGGTGCCCATGTCGTTGATGTCTGGCCGGCCCACGTTGTGCAGATACTGCGACGCGATATGGCCCTCGAAGACGTTCTTGAAGTACGTCGGCAGACCGAAGTGGATGTAGAAGAAATGCGCCATGTCGGTGACGTTGTCGATGATCTCGCGGCAGTTGCTGCCCTCGATGAGCATCGAGTTCCACTTCCAGTCGGTCCACTCACCGCTGGCCCACTCAGTGATCTCGGGGATGCGCACTTCTTCCTGCGGCGGGTTGCCCTCGTGGTCGTGCCACACGAACAGCAGGCCGCCGCGGACGTCGGTGTGCCAGGCGCGAGTGCGCGCCAGGCGCGGCGTGCGTTTGGCGTAGGGCACGAGCTTGCACTTGCCGTCACCGCCCCAGCGCCAGTCGTGGAACGGGCAGGCGACGGTGTCGCCCTTGATCGTGCCCTGGGACAGGTTCCCGCCCATGTGGCGGCAGTAGCCGTCGAGGATCTTCACCTCGCCCGCTGAGTCGGCGAAGACCACCAGCATGGTGCCGAAGATCTCGATGCCGTGCGGCTTCCCGTCGAGGTAGTCCTTCACCGGCCCCAGGCAGTGCCAGCCGCGCGCAAAGCGGTCGGGCAGCGTGCCGGTGTCGATCTCGCGAATGCTCGCGGTTCCCGCCGTGTCGGTGCTCACCTGGGCCCTCCCCAATCTTGCTCGAATTAGAACACGTTACAGTTTTTCGCCGCTGTCGCGCAATCGGTCGACTCTCACCAGCGGAAAACGTTGCGCATCTCACCCCGAATCCGCCGTCGAGCCCGGGTACCCCGGTGGCCGTGACAGCACCATGCCAGATATAGTGCACACTGTGTCCACTATTTATCAGGCCCCGCCAATCGCTGGAACTCGGCGCTGGCTGGCCGTCGCTGCCGCGACCTTCGCGATCGCGTGGGGCGGCAACGAGTTCACCCCTCTGCTGGTCATGTACCGCTCGGGGGAGGGCTTCTCGGGCCTGACCGTCGACCTGCTGCTGTTCGCCTACGTGCTCGGTATCGTCCCGGCTCTGCTGGTCGGCGGGCCGCTCTCGGACCGCTTCGGTCGTCGCCCGCTGATGATCCCCGCACCCCTGCTCGCCGCCGCGGGCTCGCTGATCCTGGCGGTCGGCGCCGACTCCGCCGTCGTCCTGGCCGTCGGCCGCGTGTTCAGCGGTCTCGCGCTCGGGCTGGCAATGGCCGTGGGCGGCAGCTGGCTCAAGGAACTGTCCGCGCCGCCCTACGGGGACGGCACCGCGGGGGCGCGGCGCGCGGCGATGAGTCTGACGGCGGGGTTCGGGCTGGGTGCGGCAGCGGCGGGCGTGCTCGCGCAGTGGGGGCCGGCGCCGACGGTGCTCTCCTATGCGTGCAACGCCGCCCTGGCGCTGGCCGCGGCAGCTGTCCTGACCGTTGCGCCCGAGACTCGCGAACGTCACGATGCGGTCGGGCCGTGGTGGGCGGACCTGGCGATCCCAGTCGCGGCTCGTCGGCGCTTCCTCTACGTCGTGGTGCCCGTCGCTCCCTGGGTCTTCGGGGCGGCGGGTTCGGCGTACGCGGTGCTGCCCGCGCTGCTGACGGAGCACGTGGCGCAGGCGCCGATCGCGTTCTCCGCACTGCTGTGCGTCGTCGCGCTCGGTGTCGGTTTCGGCGTGCAGCAGGCCGGTCGCGCATTGGGCGCCGACGGTCCGCGCGGTGTGGTGACTGCGCTGTTGCTGTTGGTCGCGGGCATGCTGTGCGCGGCCTGGGCGGCCGCCGCGCTGACCGTGACGACGGCGCTGATCGCGGCGGCGGTGCTGGGTGCGGGCTACGGCATGGCGCTGCTGGCCGGCCTTCAGCAGATCCAACGGCTCGCCGGCCCCGATGATCTCGCAGGCCTGACGGCGGTGTTCTACAGCCTGAGCTATCTGGGCTTCGGCGTGCCCGCGGTGCTGTCAGTGCTTAATGGGGTCGGGGTGCCGTACCCCGCGATGTTCGGCGCGGGTGCGGTGCTGGCTGGCGGTTGCCTGGTCGTCGTGAAGATCGGCACTGTGATGATGAGCGGTGTCCGGCAGCCCTAGGGTTGACCCATGGCCACCCGCCGGGGACGTCCACGCAGCGAGGCGGCGCGTGGCGCCATCCTCACTGCCGCAGCGGAACTGGCTGCCGAGGGCGGCCCGGGCGCGGCGACCATCGACGCCATCGCCCGTCGTGCGGAGGTCAGCCGAACCACGATCTACAAGTGGTGGCCGTCGGCTGCAGCGATCGTTCTCGAAGGCCTGCTGGAATCCGTGCGGGAGTCGATCGTGCGGCCGCCCGGCAGCACCACGGTCGAGGCGCTCATCCACCACGTCAGCGCGCTCAACGCGATCCTGGCCGACCCCGGCGTCGGCGCCCTGCTGCGCAACGTGATCGCAGCGGCTGCCTCCGATCCCGCGATCCAGGCGGCCCTGCTGGCCCAGTGGATCGAACCGCGGCGCGGCGCCGTGGTCACTGCGCTGACCGACGCAGTGGCGGCCGGCGAGATTCCCGCAGACACCCACATCGAGGTGGTGGTCGACGCGCTGGTGTCACCGCCCTATTACCGGTTGGTGTTGGGGATGCCGCCGCTGTCCGAGCGCGGGGTGCGCGCGCTGGTCGACGCGGTGTGGGCGGGCTGCTCCTAGCGGTCCTGCCACCCCGAGTGGATGTAGGTGTCGGCGAAGCGCTTCAGTGAATCCTTCTTCTGCTCGATCGGGGCGTCGAAATTCAATCCGTCGAACACCCAGGGGATCACGATATTGTCGGTGACGCCGGCCTCGGCGAGCTCTCGGTGCCCGTCCACGCCGAACTTATCGATGCAGACCGCCTGGTACTCGAAAGATCCCTCCGCGCGGCCGTATTCGGCCCGCAGCGCTTCGATCGTGCCGATGGTCTCGGCGAGTTGAGCGCCTGTCATCATCGCGCTGGTCCAGCCGTCCCCGACCCGAGCCGCACGTTTGAGCGCGACGTCGGTGTGGCCTCCGACGTAGAACGGCACCGGCTCACTGGGTGCGGGGCTCATCTGCAGCCGGTCGAAATCGTAGAAGTCGCCATGGAACTCGACCATGCCGCCGCCCAGCACCAGCTTGATGACGTCGATCATCTCGTCGACGCGCTTGCCGCGCTTGGCATAGGGTACTCCGCACCATTCGAACTCCTCAGGTGCCCAGCCGATTCCGACGCCGAATCCGAACCGGTTGCCGGTGAGATTCGCCACCGAGCCGACCTGACGGGCCAGCAGCAGCGGATTGCGCGAACCCAACTTCATCACGTTGGTGTAGAACCGCAGCGTCGACGTGACAGCACCCATCGCGCCGGCGGCGATCAGCGGGTCCACCCACGGGGTGTTCTCGTCCCACATCCGCGAACCGTCGGGTGTGTACGGATAGTCCGCCGCCTGCTTCTCCATGTAGAACAGCGAATCGGGCAGCGCGATCGCGTCGAAGCCGACCTCTTCAGCAGTGCGGGCGATCTCGATCAGCTGGTCGATGGGCCCCATCGCCACACTGCAGGTGTACTTCATCATGCGCCGGGCTTGTCCGCGGGTTTGTCACTGGAGACCACCCACATCGAGTAGTACTGCGCCCCACCGCCGTACGCGTGCCCCAGAGCCTTGCGGGCGCCGGGGACCTGGTGGTCTTCGCCCTTGCCCATCACCTGGATGGCGGACTCGGCGAACCGGATCATGCCGGACGCGCCGATCGGATTGGACGACAGCACCCCGCCGGACGGGTTGAACGGGATGCGCCCGCCGATGGCTGTTTCGCCGGCCTCGGTCAGCTTCCAGCCCTCGCCCTCGGGGGCGAAGCCCAGGCTCTCCAGCCACATCGGCTCGTACCAGGAGAACGGCACGTACACCTCGGCCACGTCGATCTCGTCGATCGGGCTGGTGATCCCGGCGGCCTTCCACAGCGCCGCCGCCGCGTCGCGGCTGGCCTGCGGATTGACCTGATCACGGCCGGCGTAGGCCAGCGGCTCGGTGCGCAACGCGGTGGCGTGCACCCACGCCACCGGATGTCCCTCGGCGACACGGGCATCCGCGCTCGCCTCGTCACCGATCACCATCGCGGCCGCCCCGTCCGACGACGGGCACGTCTCGTCGTAGCGGATCGGATCCCACAGCATCGGGGAGGACATCACCTTCTCCAGCGTGATGTCGGGCTGGTGCAGATGCGCCAGCGGATTCTTGACCGCGTTGAGTCGGTCCTTGACCGCGACCATCGCGCCGATGTGTGTCGGTGCACCCGAGCGGCGGATGTAGGCACGCACGTGCGGTGCGAAGTACCCGCCCGCTCCCGCGCCGACGGGCTTGGTGAACGGCACCGGAATGCTTAACGCCCACATGGCATTGGACTCCGACTGCTTCTCCCACGCCATCGTCAGCACCCGCCGGTACTTGCCCGACTGGACCAGGCTCGCCGCCACGATCGCCGTCGAGCCGCCCACAGAACCCGCCGTGTGCACTCGGATCAGCGGCTTGTTCGTCGCACCCGTGGCGTCGACCATGAACAGCTCGGGCATCATGACGCCCTCGAAGAAGTCCGGCGCCTTGCCGACCACGACAGCATCGATGTCGGCGAACGTCACCCCGGCATCGGCCAGCGCGCGGTCGATGGCCTCGCGCACCAATCCGTTCATCGACACGTCGGTGCGCTTGGCCACGTACTTGGTCTGCCCCGTCCCCAGGACGGCCGCGAGATGTTTGGCCATGGCTATTTCCCCTCCAGGATGGCGACCAGATTCTGTTGCAGCGCAGGCCCACTCGTCGCGTGTGCCAGCACCCGGGAGGCCTCACCGGTGAAGATGTGGCGGGCTGCCTCGCCGATCCGCTCCAGCCCGGCAGAGAACATCGGGTTGGCGGCCAGGGCACCACCGGTCGGGTTGATCCGCGTCGAGTCACCCAGCCCGATGGCTTCTTTGAGGATCAGGTGCTGATGGCTGAACGGGGCATAGATCTCGGCGATCTCGATCGATGAGGTGTCCCCACCGGTGGCCGCCTGCGCCGACGCCGCCGTGGACGGCGACGTGGTCAGATCGCGGGCGCCCAGCACCGGGGTCTCGATGCGATGCTCGATACCGGTGATCCAGGCCGGCCGCTCACGCAGCTCACGAGCCCGGTCGCCGGCGGCCAGGACGATCGCCGACGCACCGTCGGTGATCGGAGCGATGTCGTGGCGCCGCAACGGTTCTGCGAAATAGGGTTGGGAGAGCAGCTCGTCGACGCTGCTGCCGGACTGCAGCCGATCCACCCGGCCCGCCGCTTGGGCAACGAGTGCGACCTCGGCCATCTGCTCGGCAGTCCACTTCTTCGAGTCCAGCCCGAGGCGGGCCTGCAGGCCGGCGATGCTGACCGAGTCCGGCCAGAGCGGAGCGACGGTGTACGGGTCGGTTTGCAGGGCCAGAACCCGGCGCAGCGTGCCCGCGCTGGACTTGCCGAAGCCGTACACCAGCGCCGTCTCCACCTGCCCGGTGAGGATCTTGATGTAGGCCTCATACAGCGCCCAGGCTGCGTCCATCTCGACGTGTGACTCGTTGATGGGCGGCACCGCGCCGATGGAGTCGATCGCGGAGATGAACGAGAAGGCGCGCCCGGCAAGGTAATCCGATGATCCGGAGCACCAGAACCCGATGTCGGACTTCGTGATGCCGAGCTCGTCGTAGATCTCGGCGAAACACGGCATCAACATCTCCACGCCGTTGGTGGTGCCGTCGGTGCGGCGCACGTGCGGGGCGTGCGCGAACCCGACCACTGCTACGTCAGTCATTGCGTGTCCTTAGAGGTGATGCTTGTAGGAGTCGTAGTCGGCGTCGGGTTCGCCGGTCGGTCGGAAGTACTCGATGTTGTCGATACCGAGGCCCCACTGATCGCGCGGCTTCCACACCGCTTCGACGCGCATGCCCATCCGCACCTTGTCGGCCTCGATGTCCGACACCAGATGCAGCACCGGGATGTCCGCCCCGTCGAGCAGCACGTAGGCGGCGACGTACGGAGGCTTGATGCGCTGCCCCGCGAACGGAATGTTGATGATCGCGAACGTCGTGACGGTGCCCTTGTCCGACAGCTCGACGAACTGGTCGAGCGGTCGACCGGTAGCCGGATTCGCTTCCTTGGGTGGGAAGTACACCTTCCCGTCATCGCCGGAACGAGCTCCCAGCAGGGTGCCCTGCTCGAGTGCGCGCAGGAACGTGCTCTCGGGAAACGAAGCGGTGTGCTGGATCTCGATCGACGACGGCGAGATCACCATCGTCACCGGGTCGAGCCCCTCGGCAGGGGCGGGCGTCTCCTCCGCCTCCTCGCCGAGCTCGAAGTACGCGATATCGGTGATCGCGCCGGCGGTTTCTTCGGCCCAGTGCACGTGCACGCGGGCGCCGGTGGTGACGGCGTCGGGACCGTCGGCGGCGACGGCGTGCAGCAGAGCGGTGTCAGCGCCGTCGAGGCGGATCAGCGCCCACGCGAACGGTCGGTCCAGCGGTTGGCCCTCCAGCGGGTGGGCCTGCCACGTCCACGACAGCACCGTGCCGACGCTCGACACCGGGACGACCTCGGTCAGGGGCTCGGAGGTGACGGGGTCATACTCAGCGGGCGGAACGTGGACTCGACCGTCGGAGCCACGCACCCCGACAACGCGTCGCTCGCGCAGAGCGGTGAAGAACTCGCCGAGGAGTGGTCCCACTGAACGGGTGTAGTCGAATGAGAGCCTCAGCGGCGCCGAGAGCGGCGGCTCATGGGGATCGATCTGCACCGGACTGCTTTGGCTGGTGGTCACGGCATCGAGTAGAACAGGTTCTAAGAATGGTTTCAAGGACGGGTGTGGAGGCGACCGCATGAAGTTGGGATTGCAGCTCGGATACTGGGGCGCGAAGCCCCCGGAGAACCATGCAGAACTCGTGGCCGCTGCCGAGGAGGCCGGCTTCGACACGGTGTTCACCGCCGAGGCGTGGGGCTCCGACGCGTACACACCGCTCGCGTGGTGGGGGCGTGAGACCAGCCGGATGCGGCTGGGCACCTCGGTCATTCAGCTGTCGGCCCGCACGCCGACCGCGTGTGCGATGGCGGCCTTGACGCTCGACCACCTCTCGGGCGGCAGACACATCCTCGGGCTGGGAGTGTCGGGCCCGCAGGTCGTCGAGGGCTGGTACGGCGCCAAGTTCCCCAAGCCGCTGGCCCGCACCCGCGAGTACGTCGACATCCTTCGCCAGGTCTGGGCGCGCGAGGCCCCGGTGCACAGCGGCGGCCCGCACTATCCGCTACCGCTGACCGGTGAGGGCACCACCGGGTTGGGTAAGAATCTCAAGCCGATCACCCATCCGCTGCGCGCCGACATCCCCGTCATGCTGGGCGCCGAAGGGCCCAAGAACGTCGCCCTGGCCGCCGAGATCTGCGACGGGTGGCTCCCGATCTTCTACTCGCCGCGCATCGCCACGATGTACAACGAGTGGCTCGACGAGGGCTTCGCCCGGCCCGGTGCGCGCCGCACCCGGGAGACCTTCGAGATCTGCGCGACCGCGCAGGTCGTCGTCACCGATGACCGGCCCGCGATCATGGAGCTGATGAAGCCGCACCTGGCGCTCTACATGGGCGGTATGGGAGCCGAAGACACCAACTTCCACGCCGACGTGTACCGCCGCATGGGCTATGCAGAGGTCGTCGACAACGTCACGAAGCTGTTCCGCAGTGATCGGAAAGACGAGGCGGCGAAGATCATTCCGGACGAATTGGTCGACGACTCCGCGATCGTCGGGGATCTGGCCTACGTGCAGGAGCAGATCAAGGCCTGGGAGGCCGCAGGGGTGACGATGATGGTCGTCGGCGCCCGGTCGGCCGAGCAGATCCGCGATCTCGCCGCGCTGGTGTAGACAAATCTTGCTGACTGTCTAGAACAGGTTCTAGATTGGCGGTGTGAGCCAACACACCATCCAGGGCACAGTGCTGAGCATGCCGGTGCGCGTGCGCACCGCCCATCAGCACACCGCCATGTTCGTCGTCGACGCCGATGCTGCGCAGCGGATGATCGACTACAGCGGGCTGCGGGTGTGCCGCTTCCTGGGCAACCGGGCGATGGTCGTGCTGATGCTGATGCGCTACGAGGACACCGATCTCGGGCAGTACTGGGAGTACGGCACCAACGTGATGGTGAACCCGCCGGGCTCGAACGCCGAGGGCCTGGCTGCGCTGCAGTCGGCGGGCGCGTTCGTACACCACCTGCCCGTCGACCAGTCGTTCACGCTGGAGGCGGGCCGCACGATCTGGGGCTATCCGAAGGTGATGGCAGACTTCACCGTTCGCGGAGCGGACAATTGGGCCGAGGCTCGCGACGGCCGGCGCTACGGATTCGACGTCACCATCGACGGGGCGCATGTGATCTCGATGGACTTCTCGCCGGGCCTGCCGGTGCCCGAGCGGTTCACCGCGCGTCCGCAGGTGCATTCGACGTACTCCTACGCCGACGGCGTCATCCGGGAGACGCCGGGGGAGATGCGGATGACAGGGGTGCGGTACCGGCCCGGAGGCGTCACCGTCCGATTGGGCACCCACCCGTATGCCGCCGAACTCGCGGCACTGGGGTTGCCGAAACGCGCCCTGGTCTCCAGTTCTGCTGCCAACGTGGACATGACCTTTGCCGACGCCAAGGAGATCGTGTGACTGCCATCGCCCCCGCCAAGCCCGACGTCGACCTCGCCGACGGCAACTTCTACGCCGACGGTCGTGCCGCGCGAGAGGCGTACGCGTGGATGCGGGCCAACCAGCCTGTGTTCCGCGACCGCAACGGGTTGGCCGCGGCGGCGACGTATCAGGCGGTGCTGGACGCGGAGCGCAACCCCGAATTGTTCTCCAGCACAGGCGGAATCCGGCCCGACCAGCCGGGCATGCCGTACATGATCGACATGGACGACCCGGCGCACATCCTGCGGCGCAAACTCGTCAATTCCGGCTTCACCCGCAAGCGCGTGATGGACAAGGTGCCCTCGATCGAGCGGCTCTGCGACGCCCTGATCGACGCGGTGTGTGAGCGCGGAGAGGCCGACTTCGTCCGCGACATCGCCGCTCCGCTGCCGATGGCCGTCATCGGCGACATGCTGGGAGTGCTGCCGCAGGAGCGCGACAAGCTGCTCGAGTGGTCCGACGATCTGGTGTGCGGGCTGTCCTCCACGGTCGACGAGCAGACGATCCAGAAGCTCATGGAGACGTTTGCCGCGTATACCGCCTTCACGATGGAGGTGATCGCCGACCGTCGCGCGAACCCGACCGACGACCTGTTCTCGGTGCTCGTCAACGCCGAGGTCGAGGGTCAGAAGATGAGCGACGACGAGATCGTCTTCGAGACGCTGTTGATCCTCATCGGCGGTGACGAGACCACCCGGCACACGTTGTCCGGCGGCACCGAACAGCTGCTGCGGCACCAGGATCAGTGGCAGCGGCTCTGTGCCGATCTGGAACTGCTGCCGGGTGCGATCGAGGAGACGCTGCGCTGGACGTCCCCGGTCAAGAACATGTGCCGGACGCTGACCGCGGACACCGAGTTCCACGGCACGTCGATGACGGCCGGCGAGAAGATCATGCTGATGTTCGAGTCGGCCAACTTCGACGAGTCGGTGTTCGGCGATCCGCAGAACTTCCGGATCGACCGGAACCCGAACAGCCACTTGGCTTTCGGCTTCGGCACGCACTTCTGCCTGGGCAACCAGCTGGCGCGCCTCGAGCTGAAGATCATGATGACCAAGGTGCTGACCCGGCTACCGGATCTGCGGCTGGCCGACGAGGGCATGCTGCCGCTGCGGCCGGCGAACTTCGTCAGCGGCCTGGAGTCGATGCCGGTCGTGTTCACGCCGACGGCGAAGGTGCTCGACTAGGAGCCAGCGCGTGCCGAGTGTGCATCGCCATCCGCCTGCCGCGGCGCGTCGCGAATGACACCGCACACTCGCGGCACGACGGCCTTTACCCAATCTTGACCAGGCGCTGAATCCCGCCCGTCAGGGTGGGTATGTGAGTACGCTTTCTCCGGTGGAGCTGGGAGTTCTCGGCCCTCTACAGGTCCGGCAGTTCGGCCTACCGGTCCCGATTCCTGGTGCCAAACCCCGCGCCGTGCTCGCGATGCTGGGGTTGTACGGCGGCGCCGTTGTTCCGGCCGAGACACTCATGGAGCTGCTCTGGGGCCCGGACCCGCCCCGTACTGCCGCCAAAGCACTGCAGACCCACGTATCTGCGCTGCGGCGAGCATTGGGCGATGGGATCGTGCTGACGCGGGGTGAGGGGTGGGCACTCCGTTCGATCGAGGTCGACGCGCTTGTCTACGAGAGGGCTGTCCGGCGTGGGCGCGACGCCATGGCCGCCGGTGACGTCGGAGCCGCGGCTGCGTCCTTCGACGAAGCACTGGCGTTGTGGCGAGGTGCACCTGAACTGCCCGAGGGGCGACGTGGCAACGCGGAGCGGGTGCGGTGGATCGAGGGGCACGCCGCGCTCGTCGAGGACCGCGCCGATGCTCAACTCGCCAGTGGCCGCGCGGCGGAGCTCATCGGTGAGCTCGAAGCCGCCATCGCCGATGCGCCATTGCGTGAGCGTCGCTGGGGCCAACTTATGCTCGCTCTCTACCGCGCCGGTCGGCAGGGGGAGGCGCTCGCGGCGTTCCAACGTGTCCGCACCCTGCTCGCTGCGGAGTTGGGCATCGAACCGGGTCCGGAACTGCGCAGGCTGGAAAACAAGATCGTCGGCCAAGACATGTCGCTCGACGTAGCTGTGGAGCAACGGTTCCCCGTCGTCACTCGCGCGATCACGTTCTGCCTGACCGACATCGAAGGTTCGACAGCAGCATGGGAAGCGGATGCCCCCGGGATGGCGGCAGCGTTGGCGCGCCACGATGAGATGGTCGAGCAGATCGTCACGTTCGCCGGGGGGCGACTGATCAAGACACGCGGGGAAGGCGATGCGACGTTCTCGGTGTTCGACCGCCCCTCGGCGGCCGCGGCGGCCGCGATCGCCTTACAGGATGCCGTCTCTTCGGAGAAATGGACACTCGCCCGGCCGATGCGAATCCGCATCGCCCTGCACACCGGTGAGGCCGAGTTCCGCGACGGCGACTATTTCGGTCGCGCAGTCAATCGTGCCGCGCGGCTCAGATCGCTGGCCGCCGGTGGCCAGACGCTGTGCTCGGGGGCCATCGCGGAACTCGTCATCGACTCCCTGGGTGACGACGTCGTGTTGACCGATCTCGGAATGCGAACACTGAAGAATCTCGCCCGGCCGGAGCACGTGTTCGAGTTGTGCCGACATGGGGTCGAAGACCCAGCCCTCGCCCCGAACGCCGTACCGCTGGATCGGCCGGCGGTACCTACCGCCCTCGCGGGAACCGGTCCGTTCGTCGGCCGGGGCGGGGAGCTCGAACGGCTAGCGTTGGTCTGGCAGACCACGGTGGTCGAGGGGGTGCGGGCAGCACTGATCGCCGGCGAACCCGGCGTGGGTAAGACCCGGCTGGCAGGCGAATGGTCCCGTCAGGCCCATGACATGGGCGCAGTGGTCGTGTACGGACGCTGCGACGAGGACCTCGGTGCCCCCTATCAGCCCTTCGCCGAAGCCCTGCGCGCACTGGTCACCTACCTGGGTGGCGAACGCATGCGTACCGTACGCGGTGTCGAATCTCTGCTTCCGTTGGTTCCCGGTGTGGCCGACATGCTCCCTGGCATCACGGAAGCACCCCGCGCGGACCCGGACACCGAGCGCTACGCACTGTTCGACGCGGTCGTCGCCCTGTTGAACATCGCCTCGGGCGATGCGCCGATCGTCATGGTCCTCGACGACCTCCACTGGGCTGCCAAATCGACACTGCTGCTGCTACGACATCTGCTCCGTTTCGGTGACCACGCCCGTGTCCACATCGTCGGCACGTACCGCAACACCGATCTGGACCGCTCCCACCCGCTGGCCGCGATGCTCGCCGATCTGCATCGCGACGGGCACGCCGACAGGCTGACCCTCGATGGACTCGACGAGGGTGACGTCACCACGTACGTCGCTGAATCCGGCTACGACGACGCAGAATTGGCTCGGGCTCTGGCCTCGGTGACCGGAGGGAACCCCTTCTTCCTCATCGAGGCACTGCGTCACGTCGGCGAGAGCGGCGGCCACTGGGATGCCGGAACGCTGCCTCAGGGGGTGCGAGAAGCCGTGAGCCGCCGGTTGTCTCGGCTACCGGAGGCGACCAACACGGCGCTCGCCGCGGCAGCCGTGGTCGGAAGTGTCTTCGCCGTCGAACTCGTCGAGCAGGTGATCGAGCGAGATCTCGTCGATGCTTTCGACGAGGCAGCCCGGGCCGGCCTGCTGATCGAGGAACCGAGTGGACGCTACCGCTTCAACCACGCGTTGGTGCGGCAGTCGCTGCTCGCCGAACTTCCGTCGGTGCGACGCATGCGATTGCATCAGAGGATCGGCTCGGCGCTGGAAGCCCGCACGAGCGCCGATGACGAGATTCTGGCCGAGCTCGCCTACCACTACTACGAATGTGCCTGGGCAGGAAACGCACTCAAGGCGGTCGAGTACTGCCGGCGGGCAGCGGACCAGGCGATGGCGCGACTGGCGTACGAAGGCGCTGCAGACCTCTACGACAAGGCGCTACATGCGCTGGACGAACTCGACGATGAACCGGCCGATATGGTCGAGCAGCAGGCCGAACTCCTGATCGCGCGGTGCGAGGCACTGCTCGCCGCCGGTGACGTGGAATCAGCTGCCGGCGCGGTGGCGCAATTACGTTCCACCGCCTCGGCTTCTGATCGACTGCGGGCGTGGGGAACATGCTTCGCAAGCCAGTTGACCATGCTGACCGAGCCCGAGCGACTCGACGAGATCGAGGGAGATGTCGCGGACGCTGCCGCCGTGTTGGCCAGTTTGGGCGATGCCGCCGGTGAAGCCAAGGCGCACACTGTGCGTGCGACATGTCTGGGGCGGTTGGGCAGAGTGGGCGATTGTGAGGCGGCGTTGGACCGAGCGCTGACCGCTGCACGACGCGCGCGAGACGACCGGCGCGTCAACGCGGTTTTGGCCGGCGCGCCGTTGGCGGCCCTGTGGGGCCCGAGCCCGGTTCCACGGGCAGGCGGCCGGTGCCTCGACGTCGTGCGACTACTTCGCATCACCACCGGATCGCCCGTCGTCGAGGCGGCGTCGACCCGCTGTCAAGGAGTGCTCGACGCACTGCGCGGTCGGACCGCCGCCGCTCGGGCACTGATCGACTCGGCGCGGCGCAGTCTCGACGAATTGGGCATGCGCCACGCCGTTCTCGAAGTCGAGCAGTTCGCGGGCATCGCGGAGCTGATTGCCGGCGATGCGATTGCAGCCCAGCGACATCTGCGTATGGCCTACCTCGGATTTCGTCGGATGCGGTTGGACGCGGACACGGCCGAGACGGCGGCGTTGCTCGCCCGGGCGTGTCTTGCCCTTGGGCAGGACGACGACGCCGACAGCCTCTGTGGCGAGAGTGAACGCTTGTCGGGCCATGCGCTGAAAGCATCGATCGCGTGGCGCACGGTGCGTGCGCAGCTGCTGGCTCGTAGTGGTGACTCCGTGGATGCTCGCCGGGTGGCGGAGGAGGCAGTCGCTCTCGCCGAGCGCACGGATGCGCTGGTCGACCACGGCGATGCCTGCCTGGCACTGGCGGCGGTGCTGGACGCGGCGGGCGATGCGTCGGGCGCTCGGGCCGCGGCGGAGCGGGCCGCCGATCTCTACCAGCTCAAAGGCGCTGCAGCACTGGTTGATCAGGCGCGCGCCTTCCTCGGGGAACAGCTGAGTGCAGGTTCGTCTGCCTCAGCTGTCGTGGCCGGCGACGAGCCGAGCAACGCGTGTGCGCGAGCTGGTAGGCAGATGGTCGGCGCCGTTCGACGTCGAGCGTGGCATGAAGTGCAGCAGCTCCTCGCGCCGTCGATCGATTACGAGAGTCGTCGGATGATCGTCGGCGTCCCCCGTAGTCGCCTGCCCTTCGACCGGTGGCGGCATGAAATGGAGCGATACGTCGAACTCGGGTTGACCCGGTATCGACAGTCGTGCATCGCTGTTCGCGGTGACGAGTTCGCCTTGATCCGATTGTCAGCGGAGGCCGAAGATACAGATGAGGGCGCACCGGTCGATGAGTTCCTGATGCTGGCAGGCTTGGATAGTGAAGGGAGAATCGCTCGTCAGGTGTTCTTCGATACAGGCGACCTCGATGCGGCCATGAACCAGTTGGCCGAACTCGGCGGCTCGGTGCACTCTCCGGAGAATGCGGCGATCCACTGCTACAAACAATTCAACGCGTGCATGGTCACAGGCGACCGGATCGGCCTGGCCAAAACCATGGCAGACGGTTTCGTCGCCGACGATCGCCGTCGCGTGGTCGGAGCGGGTCGTGGCGGACGTGACGCCGCGCTCGCACACGTTGGTGTCATCGCCGATCTCGGTGTGACGCACTCAGGTTCCACGGTTCTGGCCACCCGAGGGAATCGTCTGGCGCTGCTGCGCGCTCGCTTCTGGGGCCCCGACCTCCGGCCGGATGCCTTCTCCGTCGACGTACTCCACCTCGTCGAGGTCTCTGAGGCTTCTCAGTTGACGGGTTTCGTCGCGTTCGATGTCGAGGACCTCGATGCCGCGATGGCCGAACTCGACGCGAGATACTCGGCGGGTGAGGCTGCGCGGTTCACCCACGCGTGGTCCGCGGTCGCCGACGCCTACGCCGCGTTCAACCGGCGCGAGATCGCCCCGACCTCCGAGGGCTGGGTGAGCATCGACCACCGTCGAGGTGCGGGGTTCGCTCCGGGCGATATGGTGGCGTATCTGTCGGCAGCGTGGGCGGATTCACCCGACACCAGGATCTACGTCGACGCGGTGCACCGGTTGACCGACACAGGTGCCGTCGTGACGCACGCCGCGAGGGGGTTGTCGCACAACGGCTTCGAGGCGGAGTGGCGTGACGTCAACTTGCTGACGCTCGATGGCGGTCTCATCACCGGTACCGAACTGTTCGACGCGGACGACCTCGACACCGCGGTCAAGAGATTCGATCGGCTCGACCGGGATGCGCGCGAGTCCGGCGCTAAGAAAACCCACTGGGTGGAGTGCTTTCGGCAGAGCTTCCTCGCCCGGGATTGGCAATCCGTCCGGGTGATGCTGGCTGACGACTTCTTTCTCGATGACCGTCGACGAACGGTCAACGGCGGAAGCCATACAGGCCGAGATGCCGAGGTCCTCGAGCTGAAGGCTGCCGCCGACGTCGGTTTCAACGATGTGGACTGGAATGAAATCGCCACCAGGGGAGGGAATCTGGTGCTCATGCGAGTCGCGTGGTCCGGTTCAGATCGAGGGTGTGGAACGTTCCACGCTGAGTGGTTCGGCGTCGCGCAGTGGACCGCCGGAGACCAGCTCGCGCGGCTGGTGATGTTCGACGTGGACGATTTCGATGCCGCGATCGCCGAGTTGGATGCGAGATACCTGGCCGGCGAGGCTGCACCGTTCGCGCGAACGTATTCGACTATCACCAATGCGTTCACCGCACTCAATCAGCGCGAAGTCCCCGCGACGACAGACTGTTTCGTCGACGTAGATCATCGGACCGCTGCGAAGATCGGCGAGGGCGATTTGCTTGCTTACCTGGCCGTCGCTCTCCACGACACGCAGAGCAATCTGCTCTACACAGAATCCGTCCACCGACTGAACGACGTTGGCGCAGTGATCACCCATGTGGCAACGAGCTCGTCGCAGGAGGGGCTGCGTCTCGAGTGGCGAATCGTCGACATCCTGACGGTCGTCGACGGCCTCTTGGACCGCTGCGAGATGTATGACGATGATGCGCTCGACGCTGCGCTCGAGCGTTTCGACGAGCTCATCAGTCCAGCTGCGCAATTGGCGAACTCCGCAAGTCGAACCTACGACCGCTGGGTGACGGCTTTCCGTCGAGACGACTGGGACGCGATGCGCGAGTTGATGGCTGACGACGTTACGCTCGAGGATCGGCGTCGAGTGGTCAACGGTGGAATCCAGAACGGCCCAGAGGCCGTGGTGGCCAATATGGAGGCCATGACGGCCGTCGGGGTGACGAACGTCGACTCCAGTGTCATCGCAACCCGCGGTGACCGGCTTGCGCTCGTACGACAGCGGGTCTCGGGTGACGCGCGTTCAGACGCATATGGATTCGAGGTCGCGAGCGTGGTGGAGGTAGATTCCGGCAATCTCTTCGCTCGGGGCGTCACTTTCGACTGCGAAGACTTGCATTCCGCCCTCGACGAACTCGACGCGCGATACATGGCGGGGGAAGCGGCGCCGTATGCGCACATCTGGTGGCTCGTCACCCAGGCATACGCGGCGTTCAACCGGCATGAGTTGTCGACGACGACGCCGGACTGGATCAACATCGATCATCGGCTGGGCGTCGGATCGGCACCCGGCGACATGAACTCCTATGTCAGTGCGTCGTGGAATCTCGTCCCCGACATCAGCACCCGCATCGAGGCCGTGCACCGGCTGACCGCTCGCGGCGCGGTCTTCACCCACAACGAGCGCGGTAGCTCGCAGGACGGGTTCGCCGCCGAGTGGAGGGAGGTCGCGCTCTTGATGTTCGACGGCGACGCGATCAGCCGCTGCGAGCTCTACGACGAGCGGGATCTCGCCGATGCTCTGACCCATTTCGACGAGCTGGACGCGCCAGGCGCGATGGCTGTACAGAACTTTGCGAGCCGAGCCATTGAGCGATTCGTGGAGGGCTTCTCCAGCGGTGATTGGGAAGCCATGACCGACAGAATCCACAGCGACTTCACCCTGGACGATCGCCGTCGCGTGATCGGGGCTGGTGTCCGGGAAGGGCGCGACGCCGAGCTGGAGGATCTTCGGGCTTTCACCGAAGTCGGTCTCACTGACGTGACGTTCACCGTCCTCGCCGTGAGGGGTGAGCGACTCGTACTCTCACGGACCAGCCTCGGAGAGAGGGGAGTCGCGTCGAGCCAGGCGCACACGGATACGTTCACGATCGCCGAGGTCGATGCCGCGGGACGTATGACGGCCGCAGTGATGTTCGACGTCGAGGACCTCGATGCGGCGTACGCGGAGCTCGATGCGAGATACTCCAGCCAGCCTGACCCGCCGAGTGTGGGTCCCGATCCGCCTGCCGCGGCGCGGGTGACACCGCACAGTCGCGGCTCGGCTACTTCATCTGGAAGTTCGGCGCCCGCTTCTCCTTGAACGCCCGAGGGCCCTCTTTGGCGTCCTCGGAGAGGAACACCGGGATGCCGTTGGCGGTGTCGGGCTTGAAAGCCTCTTCCTCGTGCATGCCCTCGGTCTCGCGGATGGTCTTGAGGATCGCCTGCACCGCGAGCGGGCCGTTGTTGTTGATCACCTCGGCGATCTCGAGCGCCTTGTCCAGCGCGCCGCCGTCGGGCACGACATAGCCGATCAAGCCGTACGACAGAGCCTCGGCGGCGGTGATGTGGCGGCCGGTCAGCAGCAGATCGCACGCGATCGTGTACGGAATCTGGCGCACCAGGCGCACCGCGGAACCACCCATCGGGTACAGGCTCCACTTCGCCTCGGAGATCCCGAATTTGGCGCTCTCGCCGGCGATGCGGATATCGGTGCCCTGCAGGATCTCGGTGCCGCCGGCGATCGCGGGGCCTTCGACGGCCGCGATCAACGGCTTGGTCAGCCGCCGACCCTTGAGCAGACCGTCGATGCGCGACGGGTCGTAGCTGCCGTCCTTGAACGAGTCGCCCGGCGGCTTCTTCGATGCCGCTTTGAGGTCCATGCCCGCGCAAAAATAACCGCCCGCGCCGGTAAGGATGCAGGTGCGGATCTCCGGATCGGAGTCCACCCGATCCCAGGCCTCGACCATGATCTCCAGCATTTCCCCGGAGAGTGCGTTGCGCGCCTGCGGCCGGTTCATCGTGACGATCAGCGTGTGTCCGCGCTGCTCAACAAGGCAGTCGGGCTGCTTCTCGGAATTCTGCGCGTCACTCACAGATCAGGCCGCCTTCCAGCGTCGTTGCCACAGACTTGTCTGAAAATGTAACACGTTCTAGTTTAGAAGCGTGGCCCTGAACATCGCCGATCTCGCCGAGCACGCCATCGACGCCGTGCCTGACCGCGTCGCCCTGATCTCGGGCGACCTGACGCTGACCTACGCCGAGCTCGAGAAGAAAGCCAACCGGCTCGCGCACTACCTGCTCGACCAAGGCGTCAAGAAGGACGACAAGGTCGGACTGTACTGCCGCAACCGCATCGAGATCGTCATCGGCATGCTCGGAATCGTCAAGGCCGGCGCGATCCTGGTGAACGTCAACTTCCGATATGTCGAGGGCGAGCTGAAGTACCTGTTCGACAACTCCGACATGGTCGCGCTCATCCACGAGCGGCGGTACTCCGACCGGGTCGCCAACGTGCTGCCCGAGACGCCCAACGTGCGGACCATCCTGGTCGTCGAGGACGGCACCGACGACGACTTCGGCCGCTACGGTGGGGTCGAGTTCTACTCGGCGCTGGCGCAGGGTTCGCCGGAGCGGGACTTCGGAACCCGCAGCGAGGACGACATCTACCTCCTCTACACCGGCGGCACGACGGGATTCCCCAAGGGCGTGATGTGGCGCCACGAGGACATCTACCGGGTTCTGTTCGGCGGCACGGACTTCGCCACCGGTGAGCCGATCGCCGACGAGTACGGCCTGGCCCAGCAGGCGGCGGCGAACCCCCCGATGGTGCGCTACCCGATCCCGCCGATGATCCACGGCGCCACGCAGTCCGCCACCTGGATGGCGTTGTTCTCGGGCCAGACGACCGTGCTGGTCCCGGAATTCGACGCCGACGCGGTGTGGCGCACCATCCACGAGCACAAGGTGAACCTGTTGTTCTTCACCGGTGACGCGATGGCTCGCCCCCTGCTCGACGCCCTGCTTGCCCATCAGGATGCAGGCAACACCTACGACCTCGACTCGCTGTTCCTGCTCGCCAGCACAGCCGCGTTGTTCTCGACCAGCCTGAAGGAGAAGTTCCTCGAGCTGCTGCCCAACCGCATCATCACCGACTCGATCGGCTCGTCGGAGACGGGTTTCGGCGGTACCAGCGTGGTGGCCAAGGGGCAGTCGCACACCGGCGGTCCGCGCGTGACGATCGACAAGAACACCAAGGTGCTCGACGAGGACGGCAACGAGATCGAGCCGGGTTCGGGCAAGCGCGGCATCATCGCCAAGTGCGGTCACATCCCGGTCGGATACTTCAAGGACGAGAAGAAGACGGCTGAGACATTCCGCACGTATCACGGTGTGCGGTACGCGATTCCGGGCGACTACGCCGAGGTGGAGGCCGACGGCACCGTGACGATGCTGGGCCGCGGCTCGGTGTCGATCAACAGCGGCGGCGAGAAGATCTACCCCGAAGAGGTGGAGGCCGCGCTCAAGGGCCATCCCGACGTGTTCGACGCGCTGGTCGTCGGCGTGCCCGATCCCCGGTTCGGACAGCACGTGGCCGCTGTCGTGCATCCCCGCGAGGGCAGCAGGCCGACGCTTGCCGATCTCGATGCATTCGTGCGCAGCGAGATCGCCGGGTACAAGGTGCCGCGCAGCCTGTGGCTGGTCGACGAGGTGAAGCGTTCGCCTGCAGGAAAACCCGACTATCGATGGGCCAAGGACGTGACCGAGGCGCGCCCGGCCGACGAGGTCCACGAAAAGCATGCGGCGGTGAAATAGACATGAGAACCGAACTCTGCGATCGCTTCGGCATCGAGTACCCGATCTTCGTATTCACCCCGTCGGAGAAGGTCGCCGCGGCGGTCACAAAGGCCGGCGGCCTCGGCGTACTCGGCTGCGTGCGGTTCAACGACGCCGAGGATCTGGAGAACGTCCTGCAGTGGATGGACGCCAACACCGACGGCAAGCCCTACGGCGTCGACATCGTCATGCCCGCCAAGGTGCCGACCGAGGGAACCTCGGTCGACATCAACAAGCTCATCCCCGCCCAGCACCGCGAGTTCGTCGACAAGACGCTCGCCGATCTCGGTGTGCCGCCTCTGCCCGCCGACGAGGAACGCTCCGAAGGTGTTCTGGGGTGGCTGCATTCAGTGGCCCGCAGCCACGTCGAGGTCGCGCTCAAGCACCCGATCAAGCTGATCGCCAACGCGCTGGGCTCCCCGCCCAAGGATGTCATCGACCAGGTGCACGAGGCCGGCGTGCCGATCGCGGCGCTCGCAGGCTCCGCCAAACACGCTCTCCGGCATGCGGAGAACGGCGTCGACATCGTGGTCGCCCAGGGTCATGAGGCCGGGGGGCACACCGGGGAAATCGGGTCGATGGTGCTCTGGCCGGAGATCGTCGATGCTCTCGACGGCCAGACCCCGGTGTTGGCGGCCGGCGGCATCGGGACGGGACGGCAGGTCGCGGCGGCGTTGGCCCTTGGCGCGCAGGGAGTCTGGATGGGCTCGGCGTTCCTCACCTCGGCCGAATACGACCTCGGCGTGCGCCTCGATTCGGGCCGATCGGTGATCCAGGAAGCGATGCTGAACGCCACGTCTGCCGACACCGTGCGCCGCCGCATCTACACAGGCAAGCCGGCACGCCTGCTCAAGAGCCGCTGGACCGACGCCTGGGACGCCGACGGTGCACCAGAGCCGCTGCCGATGCCGCTGCAGAACATCCTCGTCAGCGAGGCTCATCAGCGGATGAGCGAGTCTTCTGATCCCTCGGCGGTCGCGATGCCCGTCGGCCAGATCGTCGGCCGCATGAACGAGATCCGGCCTGTCGCCGACATCATCGCCGAACTGGTCAGCGGCTTCGGCGAGGCGACGAAACGCCTCGACGGCATCCGCGAGGGCTGAGCGGGCGTATAAAGCAGGAGTGAACGGCGCGCATTCCCTGCTCACCACGCTCGTCGATGCCGGCGTGGACATTTGCTTCGCCAACCCCGGGACATCCGAGATGCACTTCGTCGCCGCGCTCGACACTGTCGAGGGCATGCGGGCAGTGCTGACGCTGTTCGAGGGTGTCGCCACCGGAGCCGCCGACGGCTATGCGCGCATCGCCGGCACGCCCGCCGCGGTGCTCCTGCATCTGGGGCCGGGGCTGGGCAACGGCCTGGCCAACCTGCACAACGCGCGCCGAGCGCACACCCCGATGGTCGTGGTGGTCGGCGACCACGCCACGTACCACAAGAAGTACGACGCCCCTTTGGATTCCGACATCGACGCGGTCGCCGGAACTGTCTCGGGCTGGGTGCGCCGGACGATGCGTCCCGACGACGTCGCCGCCGACGCGGTGGCTGCTCTCGACGCTGCCCGGCGTGGCGCGGTATCGACGCTGATCCTGCCCGCCGATGTGTCGTGGAGCGACGGGGCCGCCGCTGAACGTGATGCGACCGTGACTGTCGAGCTCGAACACGGCGACACCGGCACTCTCGACGGGGCGGAGGCGGCGCTGCGGTCGGGGGAACGCACCGTGCTCCTCATCGGCGGCGACGCCACCCACGGACCGGGGCTCGCGGCCGCGGTGCGCATCGGTGAGGCCACCGGAGCGACCGTGCTGAGCGAGACGTTTCCCGCCCGGCTGCAGCGAGGCGCGGGCGTGCCGGCTGTCGAGCGGCTCGCCTACCTCGCCGAAGCCGCCGCCGAACAACTGGCTGGCGCGCGGCACCTGATCCTGGCCGGGGCGCCGTCGCCGGTGTCGTTCTTCGCCTACCCGGACAAGCCCAGCGACCTGGTACCGGACGGCTGCGCGGTGCACGTGCTGGCCTCGCACCGGGGAGCTGCAGAGGCCCTCGAACGTCTCGCCGACGCCGTGGCGCCCGGCACGACGGCGTCAACGGCGTCCGCGGCGCGCCCCCAGGTGCCCAGCGGGGAGCTCACCGCGTTCTCGGCGGCCGCTGTGATCGGCGCTCTGCTGCCCGACGACGCGATCCTGGTCGATGAGTCGAACACCGCGGGCGTGGGCATCGCCGCGGCCACCGCCGGCGCGCCCGCCCACGACGTCCTGACGCTGACCGGCGGTGCCATCGGTTACGGTCTGCCCGCGGCGATCGGCGCAGCGATCGCCGCACCGCACCGCCCCGTCCTCGCCCTGCAAGCCGACGGTTCAGCGATGTACACGATCTCGGCGCTGTGGACGCACGCCCGCGAGAACCTCGACGTGACGACGGTGATCTTCGACAACGGTGCCTACGACATCCTGCGCATCGAGCTGCAGAGGGTCGGTGCGACCAGTGGCACCGACCCTGGCCCCAAGGCTCGCAAGCTCCTCGACTTGGGTTCGCCAGCAATCGATTTCGTACAGATCGCCGAGGGTCTCGGGGTGCCGGGCCGGCGAGTGAGTACCGCCGAGGAACTCGCCGCCGCGCTGGCCCACGCGTTCGCCGAGCCGGGCCCCCATCTGATCGACGCGCTGGTGCCGTCCCTGCTGGGTTAGCCCGACTGCGTCGATTCGCGCAGGTTCTGCTCGACCTCCTGCTGCCACAGATCGTAGGCGTGGGTGGTGTCGACCTCCTGCTCGAAGCGGTCGGTCATGTCGGGGGTGACCTCGGCGGCATCAACGTAGAACTGCTCGTACCAGCGCCGGTGCTGATACACCGGCCCGTCTTCCTCGGTCAGCAGCGGATTGTCGATGCGGGACTTGTTCTTCCAGATCTCCACGTCTTCACCGAAGCCTTCTCCGAAACTGCGATTCATCCCTCCGGCCAGCTTGACGGCCTTGTCCGCGGGCAGGCCGGGCATCGCCGCCACCGCCACACCCCACTGCAGCATGAAGGAGTCGTGGGTCACCGGATAGTGGCAGTTGATCAGCGCCACCTCGACGGTGAAACCGGGCGCGAGGTCGTTGTGCAGCCAGTTGATCATGTACGCGGGCCCGAAGTACGTGGCTTCGGACCGCAGATAGGTTCCCTCCCAGAGCTTTTCCGGGTCGGCCACGTAGTCGGGCCGGGGCTTGGACTCCATGTACTGGCTGGCGGTGTGGCCCTCGATGACGTTCTTGAAGTACGTCGGGTAGGCGTGGTGGATATAGAAGAAGTGCGCCATGTCGACGTTGTTGTCGACGATCTCGCGGCAGTGCGATCCCTCGATCAGCACCGAACTCCACTGCCACGGCGACCAGCGGCCCTCGTCGTAACCCTCGATAGTCGGCGGAGTCAGGGCTGCATCGGGCGTCGAGCCCTCCGGGTCGTGCCACACCAGCAGCTGCCCGTTAACCTCGGTGGTGAGCCATGCGCGGGTGCGCGCCATCCGAGGTGTTCGCTTGGCGTAGGGCACCAGCGAGCATCGACCGTCGCCGCGCCAGCGCCAATCGTGGAACGGGCACGCGATGTCGTCACCCTTGACGGTGCCCTGGGCGAGGTTGCCGCCCATGTGTCTGCAGTAGCCGTCGAGGACCTTGAGGTCGCCGGCGGAATCGGCGAACACCACCAGCAGCGAGCCGAACGCATTGATGCCGTGCGGCTTTCCGTCCCGGAAGTCCTGGGCGAGGCCGAGGCAGTGCCAGCCCCGGGCGAAGCGCTTGGGCGTTGTGCCGGTGTCGATCTCGCGGATCAGCTGGTTCATGTCCTGTCTCCTGTCATGTCCCGCACGGCGAGGTGGCTGAACACCATGGACGTGCCGATGGGGTTGCCGCCGCCGGGATAGGCGGTTCCGCTGGGAGCGGCCATGGTGTTGCCCGCCGCGTACAGGCCGGGGATCACCGCGCCGGCGGTGTCGAGCACCCGGGCGGCCGCATCGGTCCGCAACCCGCCCTTGGTACCCAGATCGGAGACACCGAAGGCCGCGGCGTGAAACGGCGGCTGATCGATGGTGTGCAGCGGGGACGCGCCGCCGGAGAAGGCCCGGTCGTACGGTTCGTCGCCCCGACCGAAATCCTCGTCCACCCCGCGGCGGGCGAACTCGTTGAAGCGTCGCACCGTGGCGACGAGAGAGTCCGAGGGGACGCCGATGGCATCCGCCAGCTCCTCGAGAGTGCCGGCGCTGCGCCACAATCCGGCGTCCACGTAGCGCTGCGTCTCCACCATCGACACGTTGGGCGCCTTGACCGGCGGCGCGGCTCCCTCGCGATCGTCGTAGACCATCCAGTAGGGCAGTGTCACCGACCCGTCGGCCATCGCGTCGAGCACTGCCCGGCCCAGCCGGTCGTACGCGGCGGACTCGTTGACGAACCGCCTCCCCTGATCGTCGACGAAGATGCCGCCGGTGAACCACAGTGCGAATGCTGCTGTTCCGTCGGGATGCATCAGGCCTGGCGACCACCACGCCTGATCCATCAGGTCGACGTCGGCCCCGGCGGCCATACCGGCCAGGTGGGCCAGGCCGAGGTTCGACGGCGGCCCCATCGTGTCGCGTGATCGGCCCGGCACACCGTAGCGCTCCCGCATCGCGTCGTTGTGTTCGAATCCGCCGGCTGCCAGCAGCACTCCCCGCCGTGCGCGGATCCTGCGGCTTCCATTGGCGTCGGTCACGATCGCGCCGACAACGGCATCGCCCTCGACGACGAGGTCGGTGAGCGCGGTGCCCAGCCGGGTCTGCGCGTGGGGGTAGCGACGCAGCGCGATCAGGAACCGGGCGATCAAAGCCCGTCCACCCACGAAGTAATCGTCGGGCTGCGGATGTCCGAGCCGGTCGGTGTCGAGGGGCCCGCGGATCAACTCGCGAAGATCAGGTGCGGCAGCGACTTTCAGTGGCTTGGCAGCGATGTGCCGCATGCCGTCGGCGCGTGCCTTCGGTGCGTGGCCGAAGTAGTCCGGCCAGGGCAGCAGCGAGAACTTCAGCTGATCGTCGGCTTCGAGGTAGGCGATCAGCGGGGCGCCACTGCGCACGTAGGTCTCGCGCAGGGTGGCCGGGGTGCGCTCGCCGACGACGGCGTTGTAGTACTCGAGCGCATCGTCGATCGTGTCATCCGGTGCGTCGCCGAAACCGGCGCGCTGCAGAACGGGGTTGCACGGGAACCACATTCCGCCGCCGCCCGAGTACGCCGTGGTGCCGCCGAATTTGTCGGAGGCCTCCACGAGCAGCACGTCGAGGCCTTCGCGGGCGGCGGTGTAGGCGCCTGTGACGCCGCCGGCGCCCGACCCGGCGACGATGACGTCGATCTCAGAGTCCCAGTTCCCGTCAGACATGGCGTTCCCTTCCGTGGGCGGCGAACTCGGCATCGAGCGCGTTTCGATCGGCGACGGTCATCAGGTGATACTCCGGCAGGCCTCGTCCGGCCCAGGAGTACACCGATTCATCGGTGTGCCATCGCTGCGCCTGCAGGTCCCGCTTGAGCACCTTGTTCGACCCTGTCACCGGGAGATCAGCCGACACTCGCAGCAACCGAGGCACGCCTTTGGCGCCCAGATCCTCGTGCTCGCCGAGGAACTGCGCAAAATCCTCGATGTCGAATGTCTGCGGATCGGCCACCTCCACCGCTGCCATCACCTGGTCTCCGGAGCGTGGATCAGGCACGCCGTACACCGCCGCCGCGATCACGTCTGGGTGCCGGCGTAGAACCCGTTCGATGGCCAGCGCCGAGATGTTCTCGCCGTCGACGCGAATCCTGTCACCGCGCCGACCCGCGAAGTACAGGAACCCGTCGGTGTCCACATAACCGAGGTCGCCCGACCAGTACCACCCGTTGCGGGTGCGCTCGGCCTCGGCCGCGTCGTTGCGGTAGTAACCCTCGAAGTCACGGGCGCCGCGTCGGTCGACGATCTCGCCGACCGCCTCACCGGCGTTGAGGACACGGCGCGCGTCGTCGAGTACCGCTGCCGGACAGGGCCGTAACGTCTGGGGATCGATGACGACGACGTCGGAGTGCGCAGGCCGGCCCAAGGAGCCCGGCGGCGCGGTGGGATCGGGAGCGGCGACCGCGCCGCCTTCGCTGGACCCGTAACCCTCGAACAGCTCCGCTCCGAAGCGGCGGCGGAATTCCTTCTGATCCTCCGGTGAGGCCTCGGTGCCGAAGCCCCGCTGCAGCGAGTTGTCGGCGTCGTCGGGCAGCTCGGGGGTGGCCAGCAGGTAGGCGAGCGCCTTGCCGACGTAGGTGAAGAACGTGGCGCCGAAGAAGCGCACATCGGGCAGAAAGCCCGACGCGGAGAACGCGGGGGTGAGGCAGACCGTGGCGCCGTTGGCCAGGGCCGGCGCCCACAGCGCCATCAGCGCGTTGCCGTGGAACAACGGCATGCAGCAGTAGTCCACATCGCCACGGTGGTGGCCGAACTTCTCCGTTGCCGAGTACGCGATGCGGGCCAGTCGACCCTGCGTGCACCGCACCGCCTTCGACGTGCCGGTGGTGCCGGAGGTGAACAACAGCAGCAGGAGTGTCGTCGCGTCGACACCGGCGGCAGCCATGTGGGCAGCGCCGCGGTGTTCGTCGACGAGGTGCCGGTATCGCTCGTCATCGACGCACCAGATCCGTTCGGCGTCGACGCCGTGATCGAGGGTGTGCAGCCGGTCCGCGCCCGCGGTGTCGGTCACGATCATCGCGCAGTCGGCATGCCGGATGTCTGCCGCCAGATCCTGCGCGCCGCGGGTCGGATTGAGGCCGACGACGGTCGCACCGGCCAACGCCGCACCACCGAGCCAGAACACGAATTCGGGCACATTGTCCAACAGCACCCCGATGTGACACGGTGTGCCGTCGGTCATTCGGGACCGCTGGGCACTCACCAGCGCTGCGCGGGCCGCCGAACACGTCACCACCTCGTCCCAGGTCCAGGTGTGCTCTCGGGTGCGCAACCCGGGATGGGTGTCACCTGATCGTGCCAGCAGCATCGATGCGATGTCGGCGTGCCCGGTCATGGCCGGACGATCTCGAACACGGCATCGGCGCAGTCGGTACCCTCGGCCGACAGCTGCCGTTTGATCACCTTGAACGTCTCGGTGCGCGGCAAGACGGCGGCCACCCGCACGTATACCGGCCATTGTTTGGGTCCCAAATCGTCCTGGGCGCAGAGGAATTCGGTGAAGTCTTGCGGTCGGAACGCTGCAGGATCGGGCAGCACCAGCGCTGCCATCACCCGGTCACCGACGGAATCGTCGGGAATGGCGTAGACGACGGCTTCGGTCACGCCCGGGTAGCGCATCAGGATGCGTTCGATCGGGGCGGTACCGAGGTTCTCCCCGTCGACCCGCAACCAATCGCCCAATCGGCCTGCGAAATACGCGAACCCGCGGTCGTCTCGGTAGGCGAGGTCGCCGCTGTGGTAGACGCCGCCCCGCAACCGATCGGCGTCGGCCTCTGGATCGTTGTAGTAGCCGCGGAACTGACCGGGCCCTTCGGTGTTGACCAGCTCACCGATCACCCCGGGCGGGCAGTCGAGCCCGGTGTCGACGTCGACGATGGTCACCCCGCCGACGAGAGGCCCCAACGCGCCCTCAGGGGTGTCTGGGGTGCGCGCGATCGAGACGCCGCCCTCGCTCGAGCCGAACCCGTCGACGACCTCGACGGCGAATCGCTGCGCGAAGCGGCTCAGATCCCGCGGCGCACCTTCGTTGCCGTAGGCCACTCGCAACGGGTTGTCGGCGTCGTCGCTGCGTTCGGGTGTGGCGAGGATGTAGGACAGCGGCTTGCCGACGTAGTTGGCGTAGGTCGCGCCGACTCGGCGGACATCGGAGAGGAACTGTGAGGCGGAGAACTTGCGCCGCAACGCAATCGAGGCTCCGCCGGCAACGGCGGGCGCCCAGCCGGCCATGATCGCGTTGGAGTGGAACAGCGGCATCGACAGATAGCAGGTGTCCGACGGGCCCAGACCGAATCGCTGGGCGAGCATCAGTCCTGGGAGGGCGACCTTTTCGTGTGTGCAGCGCACCGCTTTCGGATCCCCGCTGGTACCCGAGGTGAAGATCAGCATGAACAGGTCGTCGGGGGCGGCGTCGCGGAACCGGACATCGGCTCCGGCGTGCCTGTCCAGTTCGGCAGTGAAGGAACAGGATTCGACGTCGATCGACGCGATACCCGGCACGGCACTGTCGCGGTCGGCCAGTACCAGCTGGCAGTCGGCGTGGTCGACGTCGCGCTGAAGCGCCGCCCCGCGTCGGGTCGGGTTCAACCCGACAGGGACGATGCCCGACATCGCCGCGGCGACGAGCATCCGCGAGAAGAACGGTGTGTTCCCCGCGAGGACTCCGATGTGCGGTGGTCGATCCGGGTCCAGGCGCGCGCGCAGCGCAGCAGCCAGGGCCGCGGCATCGCGAAGGTGATCACGCCAGGAGACGAACGAGACCTGCCCGGAACCATCGATGCCGTGCACGCCGCCGTCCTGGACGTCGGCCAACGGCGCGAGCAGGGCGGCGACGGTGGATGCGACGGGGGCGCCCACCGCGTCTCAGGCCGGCGTGTCGGCCAGTTCGCGGCCGATACGCAGTAACTGTCCGGTCGCGCCGCCGATCGCGAATTCGGTCTGCTTGGCGGCCAGGAAATAGCGGTGGATCGGGTGATCGGTGTCGATCCCGACACCGCCGTGGACGTGAACGGCGGTGTGGGCCAACCGATGCCCCGCCTCGGCGGCCCAGAACGCCGCACTGGCCACGTCGATGTCGGCGGGCAGATCTTCCGACACCCGCCATGCGGCCTGGGTGACGGTGAGCCGCAGCCCCTTGATGTCGATGTAGCCGTCGGCCAACCGGGCCGAGACCGCCTGGAAGCTGCCGATGGGTCGGTCGAACTGCTCGCGTTCCCGGGCGTAGGCGGCGGTCATCTCCAGCGCACGTTCCACGACGCCGAGCTGGTAGGCGCTGCGGCCGAGACCGCCGCGGTTGACGAGCCAGTCCACGACCTCAGGTCCGCCGACGCGGCGATCCGCAGGCACCGTGACCTCGTGCAGATCGAGCGCTCCGACACTGCCGTGTCCCGTGGTGTCCAGTGCGGTGACGGTCAACCCGCTGTCACTCGCGGCGACCAGGAAAACGCCGATGCCGGAATCGGTTTCGGCCGGCACCAGGAAGGCGTCGGCCTTCGGGCCGAAGGGCACCAGCGTTCGGGCTCCGGTGAGCGTGACGGTGGAACCGTCGGCGCGCGCCCGGACCGGACCCTCACCCATCTCGCCGTCGAGCGCGATCGTGAGGATCTTCTCGCCGCGCACGGCCGGCGCCGCCCACTCCTGAGCGACGGCGTCGGAACCGAATCTGGTCAGGGCGCCCGCGCCCAGCACAACGGACTCCAGGTACGGCACGGCCGCGAGCTGGCGTCCGAGCGCTACGAGTACCGCCACCTCCTCAAGCACGCCGAAACCGCCGCCGCCCACCGCTTCCGGTGCAGTGGTCGACAGGATGTCGGCGTCGATCAGTTTGCGCCACAGGGCATCGTCGAACCGACCGCCCTGCTGCGGCCCCAACCCGTCCAGCTCGCGCTGATGCTCGGGCGTGCACACCGACTCGGTGATCGTGCGAACCAGGCCGCCGAGATCGTCGCTGGCCTCAGTCGTCGAGAAATCCATGTCCAAGGTCTCCTTTATCGGTTCACGCGGGGCAGCCCGAGCGCCACCATGCCGATGATGTCTCGCTGAATCTCGTTGGTGCCACCCCCGAAGGTGAGGATCAGGCAGGACCGGTGCATCCGCTCGATCCGGCCGCGCAACAGGGCGCCCGGGGAATCGGCACGCAGAGTCGCCGCGGTGCCCATCACCTCCATCAGCAGCCGGTAGGCCTCGGTGGCCAGCTCGGTGCCGTACACCTTGGCCGCCGACGCGTCGGCGGGGGAGGGCGCCGCGTCCTCAGTGGATGCGAGCTCCCAGTTGATCAGCTTGAGCACCTCGGCCTTGGCGTGCACCCGCGCGAGGTTGAGCTGCACCCATTGCGCGTCGATGAGCCGGCTGCCGTGCACGTCCTTGGTGTTCTGGGCCCACTCGCGCACCGCGCCGAGGGCGACGAAGATCGGCTGCGCGGAGACGAGCGCCACCCGCTCATGGTTCAGCTGGTTGGTCACCAACTTCCAACCGGCGTTCTCCTCACCGACGAGGCTGCTGACCGGGACGCGGACATCCTGGTAGTAGGTCGCGCTGGTGTCCACGCCCGCGACGGTGTGCACCGGCGTCCAGGAGAAACCGTCGGCCGTCGTCGGCACGATCAGCATCGAGATACCGCGGTGCTTCTTGGCGTCGGGATTGGTGCGCGCGGCCAGCCACACATAGTCGGCGTACGCGATCAGCGACGTCCACATCTTCTGCCCGTTGATCACGTACTCGTCACCGTCGCGCACCGCGGTCGTGCGCAGGGAGGCCAGGTCGGTGCCAGCGCCGGGTTCGGAGTAGCCGATCGAGAAGTGCAGTTCACCCGCGGCGATCTTGGGCAGGAAGAACTTCTTCTGCTCGTCGCTGCCGAATCCCATGATCGTCGGCGCCACGCTGTTGATCGTCAGGAACGGCACCGGCACGTTGGCGATGGCGGCCTCGTCGTTGAAGATCAGGCCGTCCATTGGGGGCCGCGCCTGACCGCCGTACTCCGTCGGCCACGACAACGTCAGCCAGCCGTCCTTGCCCATCTGGGCGACGGTCTCGCGGTACACGTTCCCGCGTCCCATCTCGCCGTCGTTGCTCGACAGTGCCTCGGCACGCTCAGGGGTCATCAGCTTCGAGAAGTACGCGCGCAGCTCGCGCCGCAGCTCCTCTTGCTCGGGGGTGTAGCCGATCCGCATCGCGATCCTCACTAGTCTGCGAGCCTGTACCCGGTGCCGTCCCGGACGCCCGTCTGGATACCTCAGGTCTTCCCCGGTTGTAACACGTTCTAGTCTTGGGGTCCAGGCTGGTGCCACACTGGGTGCTCTGCGAACCGGCCTACAGCCCTAGACCGTCAGGAGGAAGTCATGCGAGTGGAAGTGGATCGCGACCGTTGCGAGGGCAACGCCGTGTGCGTCGGAATAGCGCCCGACCTGTTCGACCTCGATGACGAGGACTACGCGGTGGTCAAGGCCGACCCCGTCCCCGAAGGCGAGGAGGCGGTGGCCGATCAGGCCATCGTCGAGTGCCCCCGCGCCGCCCTCATCCGGCACGACTAGAGGTATTCATAAGTGACATCTTCTGCAGCCGACATCGATCTGTCCGGACGCGTCGCGGTCGTCACCGGGGCAGCCGCCGGGCTGGGCCGGGCCGAGGCCGTCGGGCTCGCCCGGGCAGGGGCCACGGTGGTGGTCAATGACATCGCGCCCGCGCTGGACCGCTCCGATGTTCTCGACGAGATCGCCGAGGTCGGTGCCAAGGGAGTAGCAGTCGCCGGCGACATCAGCGAGCGCTCCACCGCCGACGAGCTCGTCGAGACCGCCGACGGTCTCGGCGGTCTGGCCATCGTGGTCAACAACGCCGGTATCACCCGCGACCGCATCCTGTTCAACATGACCGACGAGGAGTGGGACGCGGTCATCAACGTGCATCTGCGGGGGCACTTCCTGTTGACGCGCAACGCCGCCACCTACTGGCGGTCGAAGGCCAAACAGGCCGGGGACGGCGACAAGAACGGCACCGTCTATGGCCGGATCATCAACACCTCGTCGGAGGCCGGCCTGTCGGGCCCCGTCGGTCAACCCAATTACGGCGCGGCGAAGGCGGGCATCACGGCGCTGACGCTGTCGGCGGCGCGCGCGCTGGGGCGCTTCGGCGTCCGGGCCAATGCGATCGCTCCGCGGGCCAGGACGGCGATGACGGCCGGTGTCTTCGGTGACGCACCGGAGTTGCCCGACGGCGCGGTGGACCACCTGTCGCCCGAGCACGTCGTGAACCTCGTGCGGTTCCTCGCATCTCCTGCCGCCGAAGCCGTCAACGGACAGCTGTTCATCGTCTATGGTCCGACGGTGACGCTCCTGGCGGCGCCGACGGCCGAAAAGCAGTTCAGTGCCGACGGCGACGAGTGGGACCCGTCCGCGTTGTCAGCGAGCTTGCAGGAATACTTTGCTGATCGTGATCCGGAGAAGGGCTTCTCCGCAACGATGGGGCTTGGGGACCGAGACTGACAGTCTCTGTTGTCACAGCCACTCCGCAGGTAGAACGTGTTCTAGAATGACCTACGTCACACCGGTCTTGAACAGCGCGAACATAACAATATGCAGCCGATTAGCGTTCTTTGACACTGCGAACGTGTTCTAGTTAGTATGATCCGGCTCACGGGAGACAGCGCTGGGTGCAGGGGTGGGAACCCCACGCAGGCAGCTTCCCGGTAAGAGTTCGCCAGGCGTACGTGTCGACACCTTCGGACCGAGATCGGAGCACAGGTTGATCGAACAGCTTGCGGCGCCCGCGCGGGCCGTGGGCGGGTTCGTCGAGATGTCCTTGGACACTTTCGCCAAGTCCTTCCGCCGACCGTTCCAGTTCCGCGAATTCCTCGATCAGACGTGGATGATCGCGCGCGTCTCCCTGGTCCCCACCCTGCTGGTGGCGATCCCGTTCACCGTTCTGGTGGCCTTCACACTGAACATCCTGCTGCGCGAGATCGGTGCCGCGGATCTCTCCGGCGCAGGCACCGCGTTCGGCACCATCACGCAGCTGGGGCCGGTGGTGACGGTGCTCGTCGTCGCCGGAGCCGGCGCGACCGCCATCTGTGCCGACCTGGGGGCCCGCACGATCCGCGAAGAGATCGACGCCATGCGCGTGCTGGGCATCGACCCCATCCAGCGGTTGGTGGTGCCCCGCGTGCTGGCGTCGACGTTCGTGGCGCTGCTTCTCAACGGCCTGGTCTGTCTGATCGGTCTGGCCGGCGGTTACGTGTTCTCGGTGTTCCTGCAGGGCGTCAACCCCGGTGCCTTCATCAACGGGCTGACGGTGTTGACCGGGCTCGGGGAGCTGGTGCTGGCCGAGATCAAAGCTCTGCTGTTCGGTGTCGTCGCCGGTCTGGTGGGGTGCTACCGCGGCCTCACGGTCAAGGGCGGCCCCAAGGGCGTTGGCAACGCGGTCAACGAGACCGTGGTCTACGCGTTCATCTGTCTGTTCGTGATCAACGTGATCATGACGGCGGTCGGGGTCAGGGTGCTGGCGCGATGAGCGTTTACGCGAAGAGCAGAAGACTCCGATGAGCGTTCACGCGAAGAAGAGACCGTTCTGATGAGCTATGACCTCACCCTCCGGTTCCGGCGCGCGTTCCGCGTCGTGCCGCGCGCCGTCGACACCGTGGGCGAGCAGGCGTTGTTCTACGGCGAGTCGGTCCGCTACATCCCCAACGCGGTCACGAGATACCGCAAGGAAACGATCCGGCTCATCGCCGAGATGACCATGGGCACCGGCGCTCTCGTGATGATCGGCGGAACGGTCGGCGTCGCGGCGTTCATGACCCTGGCCTCTGGCGGCGTCATCGCCGTGCAGGGCTACTCATCGCTGGGCAACATCGGCATCGAGGCACTCACCGGCTTCCTGTCGGCCTTCCTCAACGTGCGCATCGTGGCGCCGGTGATCGCGGGCATCGCGCTCGCGGCGACCATCGGCGCGGGCGCCACGGCCCAGCTCGGCGCGATGCGCGTCGCCGAGGAGATCGACGCCGTGGAATCGATGGCCGTGCATGCGGTGTCGTATCTGGTGTCGACCCGATTGATCGCCGGGCTGATCGCGATCGTTCCGCTCTACGCACTCTCGGTGCTCGCAGCGTTCTTCGCCGCCCGCTTCACCACCGTCTACATCAACGGTCAGTCCGCCGGTTTGTACGACCACTACTTCAACACTTTTCTGGTCCCCAGCGATCTGCTGTGGTCTTTCCTGCAGGCCATCGTGATGTCGGTGGCGGTGATGCTGGTGCACACCTACTACGGTTTCAACGCCTCCGGAGGCCCGGTCGGCGTGGGCATCGCGGTGGGCCAAGCCGTGCGGACCTCGCTGATCGTCGTGGTGACGATCGTTCTGTTCATCTCCCTGGCGGTCTACGGCGCCTCGGGCAACTTCAACCTCTCCGGATAGGACGACAGCTCAATGGCCAACGGTGACGCAAAGCGCACCCACGTGAGGATCGCTGCGGCGATTCTCGCTGTGGTGGTGCTCGCCGCCGTGGTGTTCACGTACCTGTCCTACACCGCGGCCTTCACCTCCACCGACAAGGTGACGGTCCTCTCGCCACGGGCCGGGCTGGTGATGGAGACCAAGGCGAAGGTGAAGTACCGCGGCATCCAGGTCGGCGAGGTCGAATCGATCGACTACGCGGGTCAGGACGCCAAGTTGACGCTGGCCATCCGCAGCGACGACATGCGCTACATCCCGAGCAATGCACCGGTCCGCATCGCCGGCAACACGATCTTCGGTGCCAAGTCGGTGGAGTTCCTGACCCCCGAGAATCCGGACTCGACGTCGCTGCGGCCGGGTACCCAAGTGCAGGCCAAAGACGTTCAGCTCGAGGTCAACACGCTGTTCCAGACGTTGACCGACGTGCTCGGCAAGATCGATCCGGTCAATCTGAACGCGACGCTGTCGGCGCTGGCCGAGGGTCTGCGCGGGCACGGTGACGACCTCGGCGCCGGTCTGTCGGGTCTCAATTACTATCTGCAGCAGCTGAATCCGAAGTTGCCGACCCTGCAGGACGACTTCCGCAAGGCGGCGATCGTCACCAACATCTACGGTGATGCTGCACCGGATCTGGCGACGATTCTCGACAACGCGCCGACGGTCAGCAAGACGGTGGTCGACGAGCAGGACAACTTGAACGCGACGCTGCTGGCGGCCACCGGGTTGGGCAACAACGCCGCCGACACCCTCGAACCGGCGGCAGACAATTTCATCGCCGCCGTCCAGCGGTTGCGGGCGCCGCTGAAGGTGCTCGGCGACTACTCGCCGGAGTTCGGCTGCCTGCTCAAGGGCATCTCGATCGGCATCGACCGGTTCGCGCCGATCATCGGCGGTATCCGGCCGGGCCTGTTCGTGGCGTCGAACTTCATCCCCGGCTCGCCGGCCTACACCTATCCGGAGAGCCTGCCCCTCGTCAACGCCTCCGGCGGTCCGAACTGCCGCGGCTTGCCGGACGCTCCGAGCAAGCAGTTCGGCGGATCGTGGTATCACTCACCGTTCCTCGTGACCGACAACGCCTACGTGCCCTACCAGCCGAACACCGAGCTGCAGTTCGACGCACCCTCGACGCTGCAGTTCCTGTTCAACGGGGCCTTCGCCGAGCGGGATGACTTCTAGTGGCGCGCAGACTCGGTGCGCAGGACCGCACCATGATCAACGTCGGTGTCTTCACCGTCGTGATGCTGCTCGTCGCCGGCATGCTGATCGTGGTGTTCGGCGAGTTCCGCTTCGGTTCGGACAAGGACTATCACGCGACGTTCACCGACGCCTCGCGGCTCAAGGCCGGTCAGGACGTGCGCATCGCCGGTGTGCCCGTCGGGGCGGTCAAGGACATCAAGCTCAACGACGACAACACGGTTGACGTCGCGTTCAGCCTCAACGAGCGCTATCAGCTCTACACCTCCAGCAAGGCGCTGGTCCGCTACGAAAACCTGGTGGGCGACCGGTACCTCGAGATCGCCTCGGGCCCAGGGGACCTGGTGAAGCTCCCGCCCGGTGGCACCATCACCAACACCGCTCCCGCCCTCGATCTGGATGCGTTGCTCGGCGGACTGAAGCCGGTCTTCAAAGGCCTTGACGGCCAGAAGATCAACGAGGTCAGCAACGCGATCATCGAGTTGCTGCAGGGCCAGGGCGGCGCTCTCTCGCAGATGCTGTCCTCTACCAGCGCGTTCACCCAGGATCTAGCTGCGCGTGATCAGTTGATCGGAGACCTGATCACCCACCTGAACACGGTGCTCGGCACGGTCGACGAGAAGGGTGCCGAGTTCGACGCGACCGTCGACAAACTGCAGAAGGTGTTGACCGGGCTGGCCCAGGGCCGTGATCCGATCGCCGGCGCCATCGGCCCGCTCGCCTCGGCCACCAACGATCTGACCGAGACACTGGAGAAGAGCCGCCGACCGCTGCAGGGTGTGCTGGAGAACGTGCGGCCCCTGGCGCAGCGGATGGACGAGCGCAAGGGCGACATCAACAAGGTCATCGAGCCGCTCGCGGAGAACTACCTGCGGCTCAACGCACTCGGCGCCTACGGCTCGTTCTTCAACATCTACTACTGCTCGATCCGCATGAAGATCAACGGGCCCGCCGGTAGCGACATCCTGATCCCGTTCGGTGGCCCACCGGATCCGTCCAAGGGGAGGTGCTCTGAGAATGGCTAGACCTGACGGTGGAAACCCCTTGCGCACCGGCATCTTCGGCATCGTGCTGGTGACCTGCCTGGTCCTCGTGTCGTTCGGCTACAGCAACCTCCCGTTCATGCCGCAGGGCAAGCCGTACGAGGCGTTCTTCACCGACGCCGGCGGCATCTCCCCGGGTAACGACGTCAATGTCTCGGGGATCAACGTCGGCAAGGTCAAGAATGTGGCGCTGGCCGGCGACACCGCGAAGGTGACATTCACTGTCGACCGTAAGATCCGGGTCGGCGACCAGTCGCTGGTGGCGATCAAGACCGACACCGTGCTGGGCGAGAAGTCGTTGGCCGTGACGCCGAAGGGCGGCGGTTCGGTGACGTCGATCCCGGTGGGCCGCACCACGACTCCTTACACGCTCAACACGGCGCTGCAGGATCTGGGGCAGAACGCCAGCGAGCTGGACAAGCCGCGGTTCGAACAGGCGCTGCAGACGCTGACCGACTCGCTACGCGATGCCAAGCCGCAGCTGCGCGGTGCCCTCGACGGTGTCACGAACTTGTCGCGGAGCCTGAATAAGCGCGACGAGGCCCTCGAGCAGCTGCTCACCCACGCCAAGCGGGTCACCGACACGCTGGCGCAGCGGTCCGGCCAGGTCAATCAGCTCATCATCGACGGGAACATGCTGTTCGCCGCTCTCGACGAGCGCCGCCAGGCGCTCAGCAATCTCATCGGTGGGATCGACGATGTCTCACAACAGCTCTCGGGTTTCGTGGCCGACAACAAGCGGGAGTTCGGCCCGGTACTGAAGCAGCTGAACCTGGTGATGGACAATTTGCTGGAACGGCGCGAGCACATCGGTGAGGCGCTCAAGCGGCTGCCGCCCTATGCGACCGCACTCGGTGAAGTGGTCGGCTCCGGCCCCGGATTCCAGATCAACCTCTACGGTCTGCCGCCCGCCACGCTGTCCGAAGTCCTGCTCGACACCTACTTCCAGCCGGGCAAACTGCCCGACAGCCTTGCCGACTACCTGCGCGGATTCATCTCCGAGCGGCTGATCATCAGGCCGAAATCGCCATGACGCAACCAGATTCGTCCTCCTCGAAGGGCCGCGTGCTGCGTATCGCACTGGCGGCCGTGCTCGTCGTCGCGCTGGTGTCGGCGGTGTATCTGGTGTGGCCGTCGCGTGGTGGCAACAAGCTGGTCGCCTACTTCCCGTCGGCGGTCGGCCTGTACTCCGGCGACGAGGTGCGTGTCATCGGTGTCCCGGTGGGGCGCATCGACTCGATCGAACCGCGCGCCAAGGACGTCAAGATCACGATATCCATCGACGACGGGGTCAAGATCCCGGCTGACGCGCAGGCGCTGATCATCTCGCCCAACCTGGTCGCGGCCCGATTCGTCCAGTTGGCGCCCGCCTACACCGGAGGCCCGGTGATGGCCGACGGTGCCGAGATCGGTCTCGATCGAACCGCCGTCCCGGTGGAGTGGGACGAGGTCAAAGAGCAACTCACGCAATTGAGTAGTCAGTTGGGGCCGCAACAGAACTCGGTGCAGGGACCACTGAAGGCGTTCGTCGACCAGGCTGCCGACACCCTTGACGGCAACGGGGATTCGTTCCGGTCGGCGATCCGCGAGCTGTCCCAGACCGCGGGGCGCCTCGGCGACTCCCGAACCGACCTGTTCGGCACCATCCGCAACCTGCAGGTACTCGTCAACGCGCTGTCCAACAGCAACCAGCAGATCGTGCAGTTCACCGACCACGTCGCGTCGGTGTCGCAGGTACTCGCCGACAGCTCCGCCGATCTGGACAACACGCTGGGCACGTTGAACCAGGCGCTGTCGGACGTCAAAGGCCTTCTGGGAGAGAACAACAAAGCACTGATCGACCAGGTGGCCAAGCTGACGGACTTCACCAACCTGCTGACCGAACACAGCGACGACATCGAGCAGATCCTGCACATCACGCCCAACGGGCTGGCCAACTTCTACAACATCTACAACCCGGCGCAGGGCACCGTCGGCGGTCTGCTGACGCTGCCGAACTTCGCCAATCCGGTGCAGTTCATCTGCGGCGGCACCTTCGACATCGGCGCCAACCCGGACAACTACAAGCGCGCGGAGATCTGCCGCCAGCGAATGGGTCCGGTGTTCAAGCGCATCGCGATGAACTTCCCGCCGCTGCTGTTCCACCCGATCAACAGCATCACCGCCTACAAGGGGCAGATCCAGTACGACACCCCGGAGACGGAAGCCAAGGCCCAGACTCCGGTGCCGTACCTGCAGTGGCAGAACGCCCCGGGGACGACGCCGCCGCAGATCGCCCCCGGTGGAGCGGATCTGGCTGCGCTGTTCGCGCCGACCGCGCCGACCCAGGGTTCGGGCCAGGCACCCGGTCCCGCGCCGTCGCAGGGTTCTGGTCCCGCGCCGGGCCCCGTACCCGCTCCCACGGGGGGGAACTGATGATCCGCAAGGCCATCCGTCCCGTGTTGGCGCTGGGTACCCTGACGGTGTTGGTGTCCGGGTGCGAGTTCGGTGGGTTGAACTCGCTGGACATGCCCGGCACCGCGGGTCACGGCGAGGGTTCCTACACCGTCACCGTCGAGTTGCCGGATGTGGCGACGCTGCCGCAGAACTCACCGGTGATGGTCAACGACGTGACCGTGGGGAGTGTGTCGGGCATCGATGCCGTTCAGCGCCCCGACGGGACGTTCTACGCGGCGGTGAAGCTGTCGCTGGAAAAGGACGTCAATCTGCCCGCCAACGCGATCGCGAAGGTCGCGCAGACCTCGCTGCTGGGCTCCCAGCACGTCGAGTTGGCAGATCCCCCCGAGAAGCCGATCGGCCGGTTGGAGAACGGCTCGAACATCCCGCTGGACCGCACCGGTCGCTATCCGACCACCGAAGAGGTGCTGTCGTCGCTCGGCGTCGTGGTCAACAAGGGCAATCTCGGTGCGCTGCAGGACATCACCGAGGAGTTCTACAACGCAGTCGTCGGCAGGCAAGGCACCTTCACCGATCTGATCCCGCGACTGGCGGAGCTGACGTCCTCGCTGGACCGGCAGACCGATGACATCATCTCTGCCGCCGAGGGACTGGACCGCTTCGCCGGCATCCTCGCGCGCAGCAAGGACAGCCTGGGCCGCACCCTGGACACGCTGCCCGCGGCACTCGATGTGCTGGACCGCAACCGGGCCACCATCGTCGACACCTTCACCGCCCTGCGCCGACTGGCCGTGGTGGGGTCGAAGGTTCTCGCCGAGACCAAAGTCGACCTGGCCGCCGATCTGAAAGATCTGTTCCCGGTGGTCAAGTCGCTCAACGACAACGCCGACGACCTCATCAAGAGCCTGGAGCTTCTTCCGACGTTCCCGTTCCACTATCAGTATCTGCGCAAGGCCGTCCGCGGCGACTACCTCAACGTGTTCGTCACGTTCGACCTGACCCTGCGTCGCCTGGGTGAGACGGTGTTCACCACCTCGCTCGGACTCGACCCGAACATGAAGCGGCTCAACGAGGTCGTCAACCCCCCGGACTTCCTGACCGGCGAGTTGGCCAACCTTTCGGGTCAGGCCGCCGACCCCTTCAAGATCGCGCCGGGAACGGCCACCCAGCACGAGGGGACACCGTAGATGCTGGACAGGCTCTCCAAGATCCAACTGTCGATCTTCGCGGTCGTGACCGTGTTGACCGTCGGCGCGATCTCGATCTTCTATCTGCGGGTGCCCGAGGCGATCGGGTTGAACTCCTACCAGGTGACGGCCAACTTCACCGCGGGCGGCGGCCTCTACCAGAACGCCAACGTCACCTACCGCGGTGTCACGGTGGGTCAGGTGGAGTCGATCGGCCTGTCCGACAACGGCGTCGTCGCACACATGAGGCTCGACAGTGGAACGCCGGTGCCCGCCAACGTGACCGCGACCGTCAAGAGCGTCTCGGCCGTCGGCGAACAGTACGTCGATCTGGTGCCGCCTGAGGATCCCGCCGGTGACAAGCTGCGCAACGGCGCGGACATCCCGGTGAGCCGCACCGCGATCGGGCAGGACATCGCCGGATTGCTCCAGCAGGCGGACTCCCTGGTCAGCAGCGTCGGCAACAGCCGGATCAAGGACCTGCTGCGGGAAACGTTCAAGGCATTCAACGGATCCGGGCCGGAGCTCGCCCGACTGATCCAGTCCGCGCGGCTTCTCGTCGACGAGGCCAACGCCAACTACGGGCAGACCACCCAATTGATCGACCAGGCCGGCCCGTTCCTGGACGCACAGATAGCCAGCGGCGACAACATCCGGTCTCTGGCCGACGGGCTGGCCCGGTTCACCGGAGAGGTCGCAAACGCTGACCCACAGCTGCGTACGCTGCTGCAGACCGCCCCGGGCGCCGCAGGCGTCGCGAACGAGACCTTCGAGGGCATCCGCCCCAATTTCCCCATGCTCGCGGCGAATCTGGCCAACCTGGGCCGGATCGGGGCGATCTATCACAAGTCGATCGAGCAGGCCCTTGTGATCTTCCCCGCCCTGATGGCCGGCCTGAACACCGTCGCCGGCGGCGTGCCCGCCGACGAGGGCGGCAAGCTCGACTTCAAGGTCCATCTCAACGATCCGCCGACCTGCTCGGTCGGCTTCCTGCCGCCGACGACCATCCGCTCGCCCGCGGACACGACGCTGCGCGAGTTGCCGACCGATCTGTACTGCAAGACCCCGCAGAACGATCCCTCGGTGGTGCGCGGTGCGCGCAACTATCCATGCCAGGAGTTCCCGGGCAAGCGCGCCCCGACGATCCAGCTGTGCCGCGACCCCAAGGGTTACGTGCCGATCGGCACGAACCCGTGGCGCGGGCCGCCGGTCCCGCTGGGCACACCGATCGAGGATGGGCGCAACATCCTGCCGCCCAACAAGTTCCCCTTCATCCCGCCGCAGGTGGACCCGGATCCCGGCCCGCCCGTGGTGCAGCTGCCCCCGGGCGCGGTGCCTGGACCCGGGCCTGCCCCGCACGCACCGTTCCCGCTTCCGGTGCCGCCGAACGAGCCGGGAACACCTCCTCCGCCGTGGCCGTACTTCGCGCCGCCGGATCAAGTGGTGCCGCCGTACGGCCGTACCCCACCCGGGCCACCCGCTCCGGCTGCTCCCGCACCGGCAGCACCACCCGCTCCCGGGGCTCCCGCTGCCCCCTCTGGCCCGCTGCTGCCCGCCGAGGCGGTACCGCAGCCGGGTGGACCCACGCCGCAGGCCGCGGGACCCGCGATGGCGACCTACGACCAGAACGGCAAGTTCGTCGACCCTGCCGGCGGAACTGGCACGTTCGCTGGTGGAACTGACAAACTGGCGCCTGCAGAGAACTGGGTCGATCTGATGTTGGCCCCGAAGCAGCTATAGGCAGGACGAGTTGGTAGAAGCTAGCCCGCGTGAAGCGAGCCGGCCCCCGCGGCGTCGCGCCTCCCGCGCCGCCGGGCCGGCCTCCGGTGCCGAACCGGAGTCCTTGGCGGTTGTGCTCGACGCCCCCGGCACCACCACGGTCCGTCGTCCGGGCTCGGCGTCCGCGGCGCCGCCGCCACGTCGCCGGGCCAATCGTGGCCTCGTCGCGCTGGTGTCCCTGCTGACCCTGCTCGTGTTAGCGGGTGCGCTGGGTGGTGGGGTGGCGTGGATGCTGCACCAGCAGCGGGCCCAAGAGGCCCAGCTGGCCCGCGACCAACGGTTCGTCGACACGGCTTCGCAGTTGGTGGTCAACATGTTCAGCTACACGCAGGACGACATCGACGACAGTGTGAACCGCTTCGTCAACGGCACGAGCGGACCGCTGCGCGACATGCTCAGCCAGGGCGACAACGTCGACAACCTCAAGGCCATCTTCCGCGACACCAACGCCAGCTCCGAGGCGGTGATCAACGGCGCCGCACTCGAGAAGGTCGACCAAGTCAGCGGTAACGCCGCGGTGCTGGTGTCCGCTCGCGTGACGGTGACCGACGTCGACGGCACCAACAAGCCGTCGCAGCCCTACCGCATGCGGGTGATCGTGCACGAGGACGACAACGGGCACATGACGGGCTACGACCTCAAATACCCCGACGGCGGCAACTGATGGGTAAGTGGACCGCGCGGCTGCTGGCCGCCGTCGGCGTGCTGTTGTCACTCGGCGTGGTGGCGCTCGGTGGCGTCGGCGGCTGGCTGTACTGGGACCGGGTGCAGTTGCAGGGCGAGCAGGCGGCGCGCGACGAGCTGGCTCCGCTTGCCCAGCAACAGATTCCCCAGGTCTTCGGTTACGACTACCAGACGGTCGAGGGCAGCCTGGGCAAGGTGTACCCCCTGCTGACGCCCAACTACCGCCGCGAGTTCGAGGACCGTGCGGCCAAGGACATCATCCCGCAGGCACGGGACCGCCAGCTGGTCAGCCAGGCGAACGTGGTGGGCGTGGGAGTGCTGGAGGCGCAACGTAATTCGGCGTCAGTGATGGTCTACATGAACCGCACGGTGACCGACAAGTCCCGCCAGCCCATCTACGACGGCAGCCGCCTACGTGTCGACTATCAGAAGATCGACGGCAAGTGGCTGATCAACTACATCACGCCGATTTAGAGTCGGCCAGCGCGTCGAGGAAGGCCCGCGCCCAGCGGTCCACGTCGTGGGCCAGCACCTGCCGACGCAGCGCCCGCATCCTGCGCCGACCCTCCTCCGGGGTCTGTGTCAGCGCCGCCTCGATGGCATCCTTGACGCCTTCCAGGTGGTGCGGGTTGGTCAGATAGGCCTGTCGTAATTCGGCTGCGGCACCGGTGAATTCGCTCAACACCAGGGCTCCGCCGAGATCGCTGCGGCACGCCACGTACTCCTTGGCCACCAGGTTCATGCCGTCGCGCAGCGGGGTCACCAGCATGACGTCGGCGGCGGCGTAGAACGCGACCAGGTCTTCCCGGGGCACGGGGCGATGCAGGTAGTGCAGCACCGGGTGTCCGACCTGTCCGTATTCGCCGTTGACGTGGCCGACCTGGCGCTCGATGTCCTCCCGCATCGCGATGTAGCTCTCCACCCGCTCGCGGCTCGGCGTGGCCAGCTGCACCAGGACGGTGTCGTTCGGGTCGATGCGGCCCTCGTCGAGCAGCTCGGAGAACGCCCGCAGCCGCACGTCGATCCCCTTGGTGTAGTCCAGCCGGTCGACGCCGAGCAGCACCTTGCGCGGGTTACCGAGTTCGGCGCGAATCTCTCTGGCGCGCTGTCGGATTCGGCGGGTGCGCGCCTGCTGATCGAGATCGCCGGAGTCGATCGAGATCGGGAACGCGCCGACCTTGACGGTGCGGAAGCCCACGAACACCTCGCCGAAGCGGGAGCGGACGCCGACGTTGCCGCGCGAGGTGTTGGCGCCCACCAGCCTGCGCGACAGGATCAGGAAGTTCTGCGCACCGCCGGGCAGGTGGAACCCGACGAGGTCGGCACCGAGAAGACCTTCGATGATCTCGGTGCGCCAGGGCATCTGCATGAACAGTTCGACCGGCGGGAAGGGGATGTGCAGGAAGAAACCGATGGTCAGGTCGGGCCGCAGCATGCGCAGCATCTTCGGGACAAGCTGCAGCTGATAGTCCTGCACCCACACCGTGGCACCCTCGGCCGCGATCCGTGCGGTCGCCTCGGCGAAGCGGCGGTTGACCTCGACGTAGCGGTCCCACCACTGCCGGTGGTAGATCGGTTTGACGATGACGTCGTGATACAGCGGCCACAGGGTCGCGTTCGAGAACCCCTCGTAGTATTCGGCGACGTCGTCGGCGGACAGCCGTACCGGAACCAACGTCATGCCGTCCTGCTCGATGGGTTCATCGAAGCTGTCCGGGTCGTCGGCCTCCTCGGGAACGCCGGGCCACCCGATCCAGGCGCCGCTGCGCTTACGCAGAAGCGGCTCGAGCGCAGTCACCAGTCCGCCCGGGCTGCGCTTGTATTCCGTGGAACCGTCGGGCCGGCGGACGATGTCGATGGGGAGGCGGTTCGCGACGACGACGAAATCGGCCGACGCGGCCGGGCCCGAGCGGTCCTCTACGCCGCCCGGAGCAGGCATTACGCGTCGAGCTTTGCCGGTCCGATACCGAGCATCGACAGGAACACCCGGCATTCGTCGGCGTCGGTGGCGTAGGCGGCGACCACGCGTCGCGCCTGGCGCTCGGTGCTGTCGGCGATGGGCTCGACGTCGCCGATCTCGGCAGGGTCAGGTTTGGCAGGCATGGCACAACTCTAGCCAATGGCGGGGCCGGGAGCCGAAACCCGTTCGTGGCGGCCCCGGTGGCGTATAACTAGAACACGTTCTCGTTTTGATGTGGTGAAAGGTGCATGGATGCAGCTCTCTGATGCGATGCTCTCGGGCCGAACGGTGCTGGTCACCGGCGGGGGGAGCGGGATCGGTAAGGGAGTGGCCGCAGCGGTCGTGGCGGCAGGCGGCAACGCGATGTTGATGGGCCGCAATGCGGACAAGCTGGCTGCGGCAGTCGAGGAGATCGGCGGCGCGGTGCGCTACGAGCCCGGCGACGTCACCAACGAGGACGAGGTGGCCCGCACGATCGATGCGGCGACGGCGTGGACGGGTCGGCTCGACGGCGTGGTGCACTGCGCCGGCGGCAGCGACACGATCGGCCCGATCACCCAGCTCGACTCCGAGGCCTGGCGGCGGCTGGTCGACCTCAACATCAACGGCACCTTCTACGTGCTCAAGCACTCGGCACGGGCGATGGTGCGCGGCGGCGGGGGATCGTTCGTCGGCATCTCTTCGATCGCGGCGAGCAACACCCACCGCTGGTTCGGTGCTTACGGCGTGTCCAAGGCGGGGGTGGATCACCTGATGCAGCTGGCCGCCGACGAGCTCGGCCCCTCGCTGGTGCGGGTGAACTGCATCCGGCCGGGCCTGATCCGCACGGACCTGGTGGCGGCGATCTTCATGTCGCCAGAGGTGAGCGGCGACTACGCGGCAGCCACGCCGCTGCCGCGTCCCGGTGAGGCCGAGGACGTCGCCAATGCGGCGGTGTTCCTGCTCAGCGATGCGTCCAGCTACATCACCGGACAGCTGATCAATGTCGACGGCGGCATGATGCTGCGCCGCGGGCCAGACTTCTCGGCGATGCTCGAACCGGTCTTCGGTGCCGACGGTCTGCGCGGCGTCGTACCGGACTAGTTGCCCTGGTCGTGGTGGATGCGGCCGCGCGTCTCGGTCAGAGGCCGGCCCCCACCGCCCCATCGGGAGGCGATGATCTCCGCGGCGATCGACACCGCCGTCTCCTCGGGGGTACGGGCACCGAGATCGAGCCCGATGGGGCTGGACAGTCGGCTCAAGTCGTCGTCGGTCAGACCCGCGTCCCGCAGGCGGCGCGTCCGATCCTCGTGGGTGCGCCGCGATCCCATCACGCCGACGTAGCCGATCTCGGGCAGCCGCAACGCCACCTCGAGCGCCGGGACATCGAACTTCGCATCGTGGGTGAGCACGCAGATAGCGGTCCGCGCGTCGAGGGCGCCGCGCTCGGCCTCGCTGGCGAGGTAGCGGTGCGGCCAGTCGACCACCACGTCGTCGGCCGCGGGAAACCTTGCCGCGGTGGCGAATACGGGCCGGGCATCGCAGACGGTGACCCGGTAGCCCAGCAGGGTTGCCTGGGCGGCGAGTGCGGTGGCGAAGTCGATGGCCCCGACGATGATCATCCGCGGCCGAGGCGCGTGACTGGCGACGAAGACCGCCATCCCGGTCTCTTGCCGCTGCCCGTCCGGTCCGTAGCTCAGAACGGCCGAGCGGCCCGCGGCCAGCAGGCCTCTGGCGTCGTCGACGATCGCGTCGTCGGCGCGCTCGGAACCCACTGAGCCGTCGGCGAATTCAGGCCCGACGACGATCCGTCGCCCGTGGTGCAGCGGGTCGGGATGATCGATGACGGTGGCCACCGCCACCGCGCGGTGAGCGGCGATGTCGTCAGCGACGGCCTGCAACTGTGGAAACGACTGGCGCGACACCGGTTCGGTGAAGACATCGATGATGCCTCCGCAGGTCAACCCCACAGCGAACGCCTCGTCGTCGCTGACGCCGTACCGCTGCAACTGCGCGCGGCCGCTCGCCATGACGTCACCGGCCACGTCGTAGACCGCAGATTCGACGCAGCCGCCCGAGACGGAGCCGGCGACGGCGCCGTCGGGGGTCACCACCATGGCCGCGCCGGGCGGACGTGGTGCGGAGTTCATCGTGCGGACGACCGTCGACAGGCCTGCGGTACCGCCGGCACGCCAGACGGTCAGCAACTCGTCGAGCACGTCGCGCACGTGCGAAGTCTATGCCCGCCGCGGACTCGCTACACCTTGGTCAGATCGGTGTGCATCAGCATCACGTTGTAGCTCGACCAGAGCGAGAGGTTGAAGTACAGATCCGATCCGGTGCCCAATGTGGACGGAGACCAGGGGTGCAGCATCGGTGCGTAGATGCCGCCGGACTGCTGGCTCATCAGGACGGTGGCATCCGACCAGGCGCCCTCGGGGGTGTCCGCGGTCCGCATGACGATGCTGTTGTTCTGGTCGCCGTACAGCACGATGTACTTGTCCAGGTAGTCGTTGTACTGCACCGACATTTCGCTGACCGTGTAGCCGGGTTTGGTGAAACCCAGGAAACCGCCCGACTTTCCGATGATCGCCGTCGCTGCAGACGGGTTTCCCTTCACCCAGCTGGCGGGCGTGGTGCCCAGCCAGCTCTTCGAGGCGGCCTTGTAGTACTCGTACTTCGAGGGATCGAGGATGTTCTCGGGCGCCACACGCGACAGGTACGCCGCGCCCTGACGGCCGTTCGGTGTGCCATACGCGTAGATGAGGCCATCGTCGCCCTTGACGAAGGCCGACTGCTGAAAGTTCTTGTTGCCGCTGAGGAACGAGTTGTATCGAATGCTCTTCGGGTCGATCGTGAAGTTCTCGCCGTTGTCCGTCGAGTAGCCCATCGCCGAGTAGTTGGTGGTCCACTTACCCGACGAACCCCACTTGCTGACCGACATGTAGCTGACGTACTGGATAGTGCCGTACGGCGTGTCCTTGGTGACTGGCACGTTGACCGAGATACCCGCGGTCGGGATCATCGTCACCGAACTCGGCAACCACTTCTCGGGATTGATGATCGGGCGTGCGTTCACCGGACCGTCCAGCGGTGCACCGCCGAAGTAGTTGCCGGTGAACCATTCTCCGTTGGGGATCGTGATGCCGTCGCTCAGATTGGTGTCCGAGCTGCGGAACAGCGTGTTGAAGATGTGCCGGCCCGTCATGTTGGGCCCGCTGAAGGTGTCGCCGACGGCGATCAGCACCTGGTGCTCGTTGTACGGGGTGGTCGGGTCGTCGACCATGCCGTTGTCCCACATGGTGCCGACGTCGGTGCCCCACACGCTGAACCGGTCGACGGTGTTCGCCTTCAGCGGATCGCCGTAGGAGTAGCCGCCGGTCACCCAGCTGACGAAGTTGGTCGACGGGCTGACCTGAGGGTTCAGCCACGGCGAGTACGGCGTGACCGCGGCGGCAGCCAGCGGGGCGGCCTGCGGGGTGTCGGTGGTCAGGCTCGAGGTGGCGACGCGGGTGGTGCGTGCGGCCGACACCGTCTCGAGCTCGCGCCGTGCCACCGACAGCAGTGCGAACAGGAACGGGGGCGGTGCCGTCTGGCCCTGGCCGGCGTCAGCCTTCTGGTGCGCCCAGTCGACCATGCTGCGGGCAACTTCGACGACAGCCTTGACGACTGGTCTGTCGATCGGCCGGTCGATCTGCTGTGCGGGCACGGCGGTGTCCGGTGCCGGGCGCAGCAGCGTCGACCGCAACGAGATGCGCGGCGGTTCGGCCGGATCGGGGGAGACGACCTGGGTGCGTCGCGCGGACCGCGACGGCGCCTTGTCCGTGTCGGCGGTCGCAGGAGTTGACGCCGACGAGTCGGGGGTGGCCCCGGGGGTGCTGTCCGCCTTCTTCCAGGTCGGCCTCGTCGTGCGCTTCGTGGTCGGCTTCGTGGTCGGTTGTGTCGTCGTCACCGAATCGGCGGGATCGGCCGTGTCGGATGCGTCCGTCTTGTCGGGCTTGCCGAACCGCCGTGGCTTGTCGGCGCGGTCGGATCTCGGGGTGGTGCGGGCCTTGGGGCCCGCCGCGGTCGAGGGCTTCTCGGTCGACGACGGGGACGACGAAGCCGACGAGGACGTCGAGGCCGAGGCGGTGTCATCGGCCCACGCCTGCCCCGCGAACACCGCCGACCCGATGCCCAGGGCGACGGCCAAGGCGCCGACACGGCCGATATACGCTGCGGAACTCAACAGAAAACCCCTTTGGAAACCGGTCTCTCGTCCCCCGACGTAGCGCCATTCAATCGCATCTCACAGGAGTCGGCCAGCAAAAGGGCGTAAAGGCCCCGATATCGTTTCGCGACTGTGATCGTTGGCTTTTCCGGAGTCATGCCGCGACGCTGCAAACCCGGTTGGCGAGACGGCGGTCGTTCACCGCCCGTCATGGAGCCCCCTGTCAGGATTGAACTGACGACCTACGCTTTACAAGAGCGTTGCTCTACCGCTGAGCTAAGGAGGCGTGGAAGGTCAGCTTAACGGCTGTGCCCTCACTCTTCGACATCGATCACCCGCTGCGGCGTCGCCGGTCGCGCGATGAATCGGGCACGCGGGCGGCGTCCCGGCAGAGGGATGCGGTCGGCGATGTTGCTCAGCGGGTTCACCACCTGACTCAGCACGATCACGGCCTCACGCAACGCCTCGATCGTCGGCTCCAGCGCTTCCAGACCCGGGGTCAACCGGTTCAATGTGTCCGCAACCGTCGCGAGCTGCTCGAGTGGGCCGTTGCGGGCGGTGAGGGTGTCCACGACGCCGCCTTCGGCGAACAGACGTTCGGCCACCCCGTCCTCGGCGAGCAGTCTGTCCACCAGCCCGTCCTCGGCGAGCAGTTGATCGACCAGTCCGCCGGGCTCGATGGCACGCATCAGCCCGCTGTTGTCCTCGGTCAGCCGCTCCAACGCGCCACCGGGGGCCGTCAGCCTGTCGATGACGCCGCCGGGCTGCAACAGGCGGTCCAGGGCCCCGCCCGGCGCCAGCGCCCGGCCCAGCGGCTGGTCCTCGTCCATCAGGCGTGCGAGCCGGTTGGCCCGCTCCACGGCATCCTGGACGCCGATCATCGCCGCGAAGGAGGTCGGCGGCTGGCGGACACCACTTCCGGGCTCACCGAGCGCCTTGCGCGCGATGCCGAGGCCACCGCTGGCCATCCCGAGCCCGGCATCGGCCACGGCCAGACCCACCCGTGCCGGCGTCAATGCGAGATCGCTGAGGGATCTGCCGAGGTTCATGCGCTCAGTGTAGGAACAGCGCAAGAATGAACTCACAGGAACCACACAGCGAGCGTGCAGCACTTTTCCAATCCAGGGGTTGAAACTGAGGACCATGGCCATGCCAGTGCAGGAAAGCGTCCCCGAAGCTCGGATCCTCGTGGTCGATGACGAGACCAACATCGTCGAGCTGCTGTCAGTGAGCTTGAAGTTCCAGGGCTTCGAGGTGCACACGGCATCCAACGGTCCGGCCGCCCTCGACCTCGCACGCGAGATGCGCCCCGACGCCATCATCCTGGACGTGATGATGCCCGGTATGGACGGGTTCGGGCTGCTGCGCAGGCTGCGCGCCGATGGGATCGAGGCCCCGGCGCTGTTCCTGACCGCACGCGACTCCTTGCAGGACAAGATCGCCGGACTCACCCTCGGCGGCGACGACTACGTGACCAAGCCGTTCAGCCTCGAAGAGGTGGTGGCCCGGTTGCGGGTGATCCTGCGCCGTGCGGGTGGCGGCGTGCAGGAGCCGCGCACCTCACGGCTCAAGTTCGCCGACATCGAGCTCGACGAGGACACCCACGAAGTGTGGAAAGCCGGCGAGCCGGTGTCGCTCTCGCCCACGGAATTCACCCTGCTGCGGTACTTCATCATCAACGCCGGCACCGTGCTGTCGAAGCCGAAGATCCTCGACCACGTCTGGCGCTACGACTTCGGTGGCGACGTCAACGTCGTCGAGTCCTACGTGTCCTATCTCCGCCGCAAGATCGACACCGGGGACAAGCGTCTGCTGCACACCCTGAGGGGTGTGGGGTATGTACTTCGCGAACCCCGGTGACAATGGGGATGTGCCCCACATCAGACGCGGGATTCCGCTTCGGGTAGGACTGGTCGCAGCGACGTTGCTGCTGGTCGGCTGTGGTTTGCTTGCCTCGGGTATCGCGGTGACGACGATCATGCACCACACGCTGATCAACCGCGTCGACGACACGTTGCGCGACGCCTCCCGGGGCTGGGCCCAGGTGCCCAGACAGTCACCCGCCGATCCGGAGGACCAGGGCCCTAACACCGGCAGGCCGCCGTCGGACTACTACGTGCGGGTCATCGAACCCGGCGGCAGCGCCTGGGTCGCAGTCAACGACAGCGATGCCGAACCCGCCTTGCCCGCTGACAACGACGTCGGACCCGATCCGGTCACGGTCGGAAGCAAAGCTGACTCTCCGGTCGAATGGCGCGCGATGACGGTGCCCGGAGCCGACGGTGAGCTCACCACCGTCGCGATCGACCTGTCCGACGTGAAGTCCACGACCCGGGCCCTGGTCGCCGCGCAGATGGGCATCGGCGTCGCGGTGCTGATCGTGCTCGGCATCGCCGGGTACGCCGTCGTGCACCGAAGCCTGCGTCCCCTCGCCGAGGTCGAGCAGACCGCCGCCGCCATCGCCGCGGGCCAGCTGGACCGCCGCGTTCCCGAGCGCGACCCCCGCACCGAGGTCGGGCGGCTCTCCCTGGCGCTCAACGGCATGCTCGCCCAGATCCAACGGGCATTGGCGTCCTCGGAGTCGTCGGCGGACCAGGCCCGCGAATCCGAGGAACGCATGCGCCGGTTCATCACCGACGCCAGCCACGAACTGCGGACCCCGCTGACGACGATCCGTGGCTTCGCCGAGCTGTATCGCCAGGGCGCGGCCCGTGACGTCGAGATGCTGATGGGCCGCATCGAAAGTGAATCGCGGCGGATGGGCCTGCTGGTCGAAGACCTGCTGCTGCTGGCACGACTCGACGCGCAGAGGCCGTTGGAGCAGCGCCGGGTCGACCTCCTCGCCCTGGCCAGCGACGCCGTGCACGACGCGCAGTCGATCGCGCCGCGCCGGCCGATCCGCATGGAAGTGTTCGACGGCCCGGGGACCCCCGAGGTTCTCGGCGACGAGGCGCGACTGCGTCAGGTGCTGTCCAATCTGGTCGCCAACGCCCTGCAGCACACTCCCGAAACGGCCGCGGTGACCGTGCGGGTCGGCACCGAGGGGGACTCCGCGGTCCTCGAGGTGCGCGACCAGGGCCCGGGGATGAGCGTCGAGGACGCCCAGCGGGTGTTCGAACGCTTCTATCGCGCCGACTCGTCGCGGGCCCGCGCCAGCGGCGGCACGGGCCTCGGGTTGTCGATCGTCGATTCGCTGGTCTATGCCCACGGCGGCACAGTAGGGGTGACCACCGCGCCGGGGCAGGGCTGCGCGTTCCGAGTGAGCCTGCCGCGGATCGCGGAGGCTGCCGAGGTCACCGAGGGCACGGTGCCCGCCTCGGTGGACGTCCCGATCAGCTGAGTTCGGCCAGCGCCGCCTTGATGCGGCGCTGCGCCTCGTCGAGCGACTCCGGCGACGGATCGTTGTCCACGTTCGCGAAGCCGAAGTCCGCGAGGTCCCGTGCGGGGAAGACGTGCACGTGCAGATGCGGCACCTCGAGACCGGCGATGATGACGCCGGAGCGCTCGGTGTCGAACGCTGTGCACACCGCCTTGCCGATCAGCTGGCAGACTTCCATCACGCGGGCGAACACGGGCGCGTCGATGTCCTGCCAGTTGTCGATCTCCGCGCGCGGTACCACCAGCGTGTGTCCCTGCGTCATCGGCTGAATCGTCAGGAACGCCACCACCTCGTCGTCTTCGTAGACGAATCGGCCCGGCAGCTCGCCGTTGATGATCTTGGTGAAGACGGTCGCCATGGCACCGAGCATTCCATAGCCTGGCCAGATGCTGGGTTTGATGCAGGACCGACCATTGCTGATCTCGTCGCTGATCGACTACGCCGCGGCGTTCCACGGGGACGCGGAGATCGTGTCGCATGTGCCCGAGGGCCCCAAGGGCACTGTGCGCCGCTCCTCGTGGCGCGAAGTCGGCGAGGTGTCCAAGCAGGTGGCCAACGCGCTGACCGAGTGGGGCATCGACGCCGGGGACCGGGTTGCCACGCTCGCCTGGAACAGCGACCGCCATCTCGCGCTGTACTTCGGTGTCTCGGGTTCCGGCGCGGTGATGCACACCGTCAACCCGCGGCTGTTCCGTGAGCAGATCGTCTACATCATCAACCATGCCGAGGATCGAATCCTGTTCTTCGACACCACGTTCGCGTCGCTGGTCGCCGACATCGCACCCGAGCTGACCACCGTGACCGCATACGTAGCGATGACCGACCGGGACCACATGCCCGAGGTGCCCGGATTGCCCGACGGTGCGCTGCTGTGCTGGCAGGACGTCATCGGGCGCCAGTCCACGCATTACCACTGGCCGGAGTTCGACGAGCGTAGCGCGTCGTCGCTGTGCTACACCTCCGGTACCACCGGCAATCCGAAAGGTGTTCTCTACTCCCACCGTTCGACGATGCTGCACACCCTGATGGCCGCGGCGCGCGACGCCAACGACGTGCACAGCGGGTCGGTGATCCTGCTCGTGGTGCCGATGTTCCACGCCAACGCGTGGGGTACCCCCTACACCGCGGCGATGGTGGGTGCCAAGCTGGTGTTGCCCGGCCCCCACCTCGACGGTGAATCGGTGTACCAGTTGATGAAAGCCGAAGGGGTGAACCAATCCCAGGGCGTTCCGACGGTGTGGATGATGCTGTTCTCCTACCTCGACGCCCACCCCGAGATCGACCCGCACGAACTCGGGCTGCGTATCGCGGGCACGGGCGGCGCGGCGTTGCCGCTGTCGATGATCGAGCGGTTCGACAGGGACTTCGGTGCGCAGGCCATGCAGGGCTGGGGCATGACCGAGACCTCCCCGTTGTGCGTCATCGGCCGGCTGCTGCCCAAGCACGAAGGGCTCCCGCAGGCCGAGAAGAACCAGATCCTGTTGAAACAGGGGCGCGGGATCTGCGGTGTCGAGTTGAAGATCGTCGACGACGATGGCAACCGATTGCCCTGGGACGGTAAGGCTTTCGGTGAAGTGTGGCTGCGCGGTCCGTGGATCGCCAGCGGCTACTACCGGGGCGAGGGCGGGGAGAAGCTCGATGCCGAGGGGTTCTTCCCGACCGGCGACGTGGCGACCATCGACCCCGACGGCTATCTGCAGCTGGTCGACCGCGCCAAGGACGTGATCAAGTCCGGCGGCGAGTGGGTCAGCTCGATCGACCTGGAGAACGCCGCGCTCGGCCACCCGGCGGTCGCGGAGGCCGCGGTGATCGGGGTTCCGCACCCGAAATGGCAGGAGCGGCCACTGCTGGTGGCCGTGCTGCGCGAGGGCCACAGCGCAACCCGGGAAGACATCCTCGACTACCTTGCCGACGAGGTCGCCAAGTGGTGGCTGCCCGACGATGTGGTGTTCGTCGACGAGCTGCCCCACACCGCGACGGGCAAGATCCTCAAACTCGAGCTGCGAAAGCAGTATCGCGACCACGAGCTGCCCGGCGTCAGCTCCTGACCTGCTCCGAGACTTTCCGGGCGATCTCCGCTATCGCCCACGGCGGCGCGTCGTGGTGGTCGCGGTACGCCACGATCTGCGGCGTGGGCCGGCCGAAGCGACCGACGAAACCGCCTGCGGCGATGAAGATCTGGCCTGTGATGTCGGCGGCCAGGTCGCTCACCAGGTAGGCGTAGGTGGGGGCGGCGTACTCCGGCGGCGCAGCATCCAGTGCTCCGGCCATGCTGATGTCGTCGAGCAGCCCACGCCTGTTGAGCTCGGTGATGTGCGCCTCGTAGTCGGGGCCGCTGGAGAGCCGGGTCTTGGCTCCCGGGCACACCACATTGGCGCGCACCCCGTGTTCGGCGAGCTCTGCGGCGATGGCCAGCGTCAGGCCGTTCACCGCCCCCTTGCCGGCCGGATAGCCGGTGCCCCCGTAGTCGCCGAGGAATGCGAACGATCCCGTGGTGACGATCGCCCCGGAGCGCTGCCGGACCATCAGCGGTGCGGCGGCCCGGCACGTGTGGAAGACCGTGCCGAGGTGGGCGTCCATCAGATCCCGGAACTGCGAGGCGGTCACGGACAGGATCGACGATCCGGCCGGCTCCGCCGTGCCGGCGCAGTTGACCAGGATGTCGATGCGGCCGAATTCCCGTACGCACTCGCCGATCAACGCGTTCGCGGTCGCGGGATCCGCGGGCGAGCCCGCGAAACCGACGGCGCCGGGGATGCTGCGTGCGGCCTCGTCGACGGCAGCAGGATCCCGGCCGTTGACGACAAGACCGGCGCCGAGTTCGGACAGAAGCGCAGCGACGGCTCGCCCGATGCCGCGCGTGCCGCCGACGACGACGGCAGCGCGGCCGGACAACTCAGCGCTGATGCGTGGTTCCCGCTTCGGTGAACGTCATCGCGTCCATGTTCCAGTAGCCGCGCAGGTTGGTGATCAGACCGGCGTCGTCGACCCGGTAGGTGAACGCGCCGCGGACCGTCGCGACGAACCCGTTGGGAAACGTGGTCTCCAGCACCAGGATGTACGCGATCTCGCGGGGACTGCTGGACGGGAACGTCTCCTCGCAGGTGACGCGGAGCCGGTTGGGCCCGATGTTCGCGTCGAAGAACGCGGCCACCGCCTCCTTGCCGCGCACCCCGGTGCCGTCGGGGTTGGTGACGGCCTCCCCGATCGGGTCCTCGATCACGATGTCGTCGGACATCAGGGCCAGCCACCCGTCGCGGTCACCGCTTTGCACGCAGCGCCACGACGCCTGCGACGCGGCGACCACCGGTGCCAGCGCTGTCTCGGTCATGGTGGCCTACCGGTCGGCGTCGGTGTAGCGGATCACGCCGCGGATGTTCCTGCCCTCGAGCATGTCCCGATAGCCGTCGTTGATCTGCTCGAGCTTGTACTGGCGGGTCACCATGTCGTCGAGGTTCAGCCGGCCGGCCTTGTACATCGACAGCAGCTGCGGGATGTCGAAGTGCGGGTTACCGCCGCCGAAGATGGTGCCCTGCAGGTTCTTCTGCAGCAGGGTGAGCATGGACAGGTTCAGCGTGACGTCGGAGCTGGCCATGTTGGCGACCGCGGTGACGACGCAGGTGCCGCCCTTGGCGGTGATGTTGAGGTAGTTGTCGATCTCTTCGCCCTTGAGCTCACCGGTGGTGATGATCGTCTTCGACGCCATCCGGCCCTGCGTGGTCTCGGCGACGCCCATCATCGCGGCGCCGATGTCCGGGTAGGCGTGCGTGGCGCCGAACTTGAGCGCCTGGTCGCGCTTCCACTCGACGGGGTCGATCGCGAAGATGTTGCGGGCGCCCGCGTTCAGCGCGCCCTGCAGGGCGCCCATGCCGACACCGCCGATACCGGCGATCACGACGTCGTCGCCGGGGCGCACGTTCGCGCTGCGCACGGCAGAGCCGTACCCGGTGGTGACACCGCAGCCCACGAGGCAGGCCACCTCGAACGGGATCGACGGGTCGATCTTCACCACCGAGCTCTTGTGGACGACCATGTACGGGCTGAACGTGCCCAGCAGCGTCATCGGGATGACGGGCGTGCCGTCCTTGACCGCATGGATGCGGTGGGTGTTGTCCGAGACCGCGGTGCCCTGCAGCAGCATCGCCCCCAGGTCGCAGAGGTTGCGCATGCCCGCCTGACAGGAGGGGCAGGAGCCGCAGGAGGGGATGAAGGACAGCACCACGTGGTCGCCCGGCTCGAGGCCCTCGACGCCCGGCCCGACCTCGGTGACGATGCCGGCGCCCTCGTGTCCGCCGAGCACCGGGAAGCCCGCCATCGGGATGTCACCGGTGACCAGGTGATGGTCCGAGTGGCACATGCCCGAGGCTTCCATCTGGATCTTGACCTCGTCCTTGACGGGGTCGCCGATCTCGATCTCCTCGATCGACCAGGGCTGGTTGAACTCCCAGATCAGAGCGCCTTTGGTCTTCATATCTCCTGCTTTCGACGAGTGCTCGTGCAATCCAGACTAGAGGCTCTAGTTAGCCACATCACACCGCCCCCAAGCAACCGCTTGGTGGTGTGCTCACCAGATCGGGACAGGTGCCTCGCCGATCGGGTAATACCCGGGGAGTTTCTCTCCGGCGAGGGAGCGCTCGATGCGTTTCTGCATCGTGGGCGTGAGGTCGCCGGACTCGATCAGCTTCATGAAGGCCTTCTGCACGTGCCCGAAGTCGAAGAAGTCCCGCTGCCACTCGATCAGCAGCTGATCGTTGAGCCGGAACCAGCTGCCGCCGATGCCGTAGATCTCGTCACTCGAGCCATCGCTCTTGTGGGCGATCTGCTTCCAGAACCCGACGATCTCGTTCTGCTTGTCGTCGATGAGCACCTTCTGGTACTCGTACACCCAGTTCTCCAGGCCTTCCATCTCCAGACCCAGTGCCACGTCCCGGATTTCGTCCTTGTTGACGCACATGACGTCTTCCTTGGGGCCGATGTTCCAGCCGTATGTGGCGTCGGTGGTGTAGAACTCGGCCAGCGGCTTCCAGTCGCCGGCGGCCTCGGCGGCGCGGTTGGCGTCCAGCCAGCGCTGCACCCAGTCTTCCAGTTGTTCGCGGGACGCCATCGTCACTCCTCTAGGTCGGTAATGGAAAGGGCTCGGGTAGGGCACATCTCGACGGCCAGCTCCACGGCATCGCGCAGCTCGTCGGGGGGGTGGGCATCGAGGACCTCGACCACGCCGCGTTTGGGGACCCGGAACACATCCGGTGCCTCCAGCTCGCACATCGCGTGCCCCTGGCACAGGTCTTCGTCGAGTTCTATCCGGTAGCAACCCACGGGTTCAGGCCTTCTCGACTCGCCTGCGATAGCGCACCGTCGCCGGGCGGGCCAATTGCACCACCATTTTCGAATGGTCGTTGCGGTAACTCTCGGGTGGCTGCGCCATCTCGAACTCGTACTCGCGCAACAGGACCGAGAAGATCGCCTTGATCTGCATCTGGGCGAAGGCGGCGCCGACACAGCGATGCTTGCCGGCCCCGAACGGGATCCACGTCCACCGATTGATCAGGTCTTCCTGGCGCGGCTTGTCGTACCGGTCGGGATCGAAGTCGTCGGGGTTCGGGAAGTCCTCGGCGATGCGGTTCGAGATGGCGGGGGAGGCGGCGACCATCTGTCCCTTGTGGATCGGATGGCCGGCCACCTCGAACTCGTCCTGAGCCACCCGCATCAGGATGATCAGCGGAGGATGCAGCCGCAGTGTCTCCTTGAGCGCGTTGTCGATCTTCGGAATCTGGCGCAGCGCATGGAAACTCACCTCCTGGCCATCGGCGTAGAGGTCGTCGAGCTCCTGCTGCACCTGCGCGTAGTACTCGGGGTGACGCAGCAGCTCGATCAGGGTCCAACTCGAGGTGCCCGAGCTGGTGTGGTGGCCGGCGAACATCAGCGAGATGAACATGCCGGTCACCTCGTTGGCCGAGAACCGGGGATTGCCTTCCTCGTCCTTGATCGAGACCAGCACGTCGAGCAGGTCGCGGTCGCTCTTGTCGGTCGGTGGGTTGGCGATGCGTCCGGTCATGACCTCCTGCACCAGATCGACCAGGCTGGCCCGCGCCTCGTCGCGGATGCGGAAACTCTCGATCGGCAGATACGGGTCGACGTAGCAGAGCGGATCGGTGCCGCGCTCCAGAAGGTGGTAGTAGTTCGCGAACCGCGAGTCGAGCTGGTTGCGGAACTTGAGACCGATCAGGCACGCCGTCGAGGTGTAGATGGTCAGCTCAGCGAAGAAGTCGAGCAGGTCGATCTCGCCGTCGTCGCCCCAGTTCTCGATCATCCGGCGGACTTCGTTCTCGATCGTCGCGGCGTGGCCCTTCATCTGCTCGCCACGTAACGCGGTGTTGTGCAACATCTCCGCCCGCCGTTCCGGGTCGGCGTCGAACACGACGCCCTCACCGAAGATCGGGGTCATGAACGGGTAGGCCTCGGCCTGGTTCAGCTCGCTGTCGCTGGACCGGAAGAAGAACTCGTTGGCCTCGGCGCCGGAGAGCATGACGACCTGCTTGCCGGCGAGCTGGAACCAGCCGACGTCACCGCACTCGTCGCGCAGCCGCTGCATCAGGCCGATCGGATCGGTACGGAACTCCTCGAGGTGGCCGTGCTCCTCTTCGCCCCCCGAGACGCGGGGGACCGCCGTGGTCATGGTCATGCGAGGTTCTCCTCGTTGAGCGTGAGCCGCTGGCGGTCCTTCGCCTGGGCCAGCGGCGCTTCCGGCTGCAGCTCCATGTTCGCGATGAAACCGCCGCGCGGTGTCTCGGCGACGAACGTGATGGCGCGTGCGAGATCAGCGGCGCGCAGGAAGTAGTCGTGGCGGGCCTGCCCCCACTTGGCCCAGTCCTCCAGTGCCGGCCCGATCAGCTCGGCCGGCAGGCTCCAGCCCATCGACGTCTTCGTCGGTCCCGGATGCACGATGGACGCGCGCACCCCGGTGCCCTCGAGCTCCATCTGGTAGTTCGTCACCATCGCGACCAACGCTGCCTTGGCCGCGCCGTAGGCTCCCATGTGCGGCCGTTGCCGCAGCGCGACATCGGATCCCACGAAGATGAGATCACCGCGTTGGCGCTCCAGCATGCCCGGCAGCACCGCGGCGGCCACCCGGTTGGCGCCGATCAGGTGAATCTGCACCTGCGACTCGAACTGCTCGGTGCTGATCGAGTCGAGCTTGCCGAAGTAGGTGTCACCCGCACCGGCCACCAACACCTCGATGTCGCCGAGCTCGGACGTCGTCTGCTCGACACAGGCCTTCACCGAATCGGGATCGGTGACATCGAGATGGACCGCGATCGCTTCACCACCGTCGGCGCGGATCTGGCCGACGATCTCCTCGAGCTTTTCTACCCGGCGGGCACCGAGCGCCACGGGGAAGCCGCGCGAGGCCAGGTCGACGGCCGTGGCGGCGCCGATACCGGAGGACGCGCCGGCGACGAGCGCCGGTCTGCGGGCGGGCAGAGGTTCGAAACGGGGCATCAGCGCACTTTCACGTCGATGGGCAGGTGGGCGAACCCGCGAACGTTGCTCGAGTGGACGCGGACGGCGTTGTCCTCGTCCACCTCGAAGCCGCGGATTCTGGCGAACAGCTCGGTCAAGGCGACACGGGCCTCCATGCGTGCCAGGTGGGCACCCAGGCAGAAGTGCGCACCGCTGCCGAAACTCATGAGCTTGGAACCGATTTCGCGGCCGATGACGAAATCGTCGGGCCTGTCGAACACGCGCTCGTCGCGGTGTGCCGAGCCGGGCAGGAGCAGCACGATGTCACCGTCGGGAATCACGGTGTCGTGGAGCGTGAGCTCGCCGTCGACGGTGCGGGCCAGGATCTGGCTGGAGGTGTCGAACCGCAGTGTCTCTTCGACCCACAGGGCCACCCTGCTCAGGTCGGCGTAGACGGGCTCCAACTGATCGGGATTGCGATGCCCCCAGAACGCCGCATTGGCAAGCAGTTTGGTGGTGGTCTCGTTGCCGGCGATGACCATCAGGAACATGAACCCGAGGATCTCGTCGTCGGTGAGGCGATCCCCGTCGATCTCGGCTTCCAGGAGTGCCGAGGTCAGATCGTTGGTGAGTTCCCGGCGCCGCTGGGCGACCATGTCCTGGTAGTAGACGATCAGATTCAGCGATGCCTCGATCGCCGCCGGCGGCACATCCGTCACGCCCTCGTCGCGGTGCATGACCCCGTCGGCCCACGCCCGCACCTGCGCGCGGTCGGCCTCGGGGACACCCATCAATTCGGAGATCACGTCCATCGGCAGCTTGCCGGCGAACTCGTCGACGTAGTCGACCGTCTCACCAGCGGCGGCCTTTTCGAGCATCGTGTCCAGGTGGCGCACCGCGATCTCGGTGACGCGGGGTTCGAGTTCACGAATCCGGCGCGGCGTGAAGCCTTTCGAGACCAGCGTGCGCAGCCGCAGATGGGCGGGATCGTCCATGGCGAGGAACGACATGGTCTTCGACGCATGCGGACCGCGTGACGCCGGATCCAACGAGACGCCGAACTTGTTGGACAGCGATGTGCTGTTGCGGAATCCGGTCAGCACGTCCTGGTGGCGTGACAGCGCCCAGAACCCCAGCTCGTCGTTGCGGTAGAGCGGCGCCTCGTCGCGCAGGCGACGGTAGTAGGGGTACGGGTCCTCGTGGAACGCGTAGTCGTAGGGGTCGAGCAGGATCTCGCTGGTCGTCATGACTCGTCTCCGACGATGAGGCCCACCACGTAACTCAGGCGATCGGCAATCTGGTGATAGGTGAAGGCGCCGCTGCCGGCGTTGACCAGCGCGCCGAAGAACGTCATCTCCAGTGCGGCCAGCGTGCGGGGGTCTGCATCGGGGCCGACGGCGGAGCGGATGCGGCGGTGGATCTCGGCGCCGATACGGTCCCGGACCGCGCGGACCGCGGGATCGCCGCCCGACAGCAGGGCGGTGGTGCAGGCGGCCGCCACCTCGGGCTCGTCGGCGACGGTCAACGCCATGGCGCGCAACGTCTTCTCGACCCGGACCGCGGTCCGGTCGTTGACGTCGGTGAAGGACTCCACCTGGCGGACCAGGTCGAGATAGATCTCCGCGATCAGATGGTTCTTCGACGAGAAGTACGTGTACGCCGTGGCCGGGGCCACCTTCGCGCGTGCAGCTACTGCCCGCACGGTCAGCTCCGCGTACGAGGACTCCCGCAGCATGACCAGCCCGGCGTCGAGCACCTTGCGGAAGGTCTCCTCCTGTCGCCGGTTGCGGCGGGGAGTCCGGTCCGCGGTCGTGATTGCGGTGACGGCATCGCTGGACACATGTCCAACGTATCGGAATCCTGTCCGCACAGGCAAGTGATCGATGAAATTACCTGATAGAAGCCAGAATCGACGCGGACAGCCAGCGCGTCCTTGCCTGCTGCCGAGCGCAACGCTATGGTGCGTCGGAGGGCTTTGTCAGACAGCTGTCCAGAAAGCAGACAGGGAGTGCGGATGGGTATCTCGGCCGACCGTGAGAGCAGGCTGCTGATCGATGGTGCACTCGTCGCCGGCGGTGCCGGCGTCTTCCCGACGGTCAATCCCGCCACCGAAGAGGTTCTCGGCGTGGCCGCCGACGCCACGGCCGATGACATGGGAGCCGCGATCGCTGCTGCCCGGCGTGCGTTCGACGAGACCGGCTGGTCGACAGACACCGACCTGCGTGTGCGGTGCCTGCGTCAATTGCAGCAGGCCATGCGCGAGCACATCGACGAGTTGCGCGAGCTGACGATCACCGAAGTCGGTGCTCCCCGCATGCTCACCGCCGCGGCCCAGCTCGAGGGTCCCGTGGAGGACCTCAGCTTCTGCGCCGACACCGCCGAGTCCTACTCCTGGACAACGGATCTCGGTATCGCGGCACCCATGGGCATCAAGACCAGGCGCACCGTCGCGCGCGAGGCCGTCGGCGTCGTCGGCGCGGTCACGCCGTGGAACTTTCCGCACCAGATCAACCTGGCCAAGGTCGGCCCGGCGCTGGCCGCGGGAAACACGTTGGTGCTCAAGCCCGCTCCCGACACCCCCTGGGCCGCCGCGATCCTCGGTGAACTGATCACCGAGCACACCGACTTCCCGGCGGGAGTCATCAACATCGTCACCTCCAGCGACCACGGCGTCGGCGCGCTGCTGTCCCGTGACCCCCGCGTGGACATGGTGTCGTTCACCGGCTCCACCGCGACCGGGCGCGCGGTGATGTCCGACAGCGCTGCGACGCTGAAGAAGGTGTTCCTCGAACTCGGTGGCAAGTCGGCATTCCTGGTCCTCGACGACGCCGACCTGGCCGGCGCGTGCTCGATGGCGGCGTTCACCGCGTCCATGCACGCCGGCCAGGGCTGCGCGATCACCACCCGGCTCGTGGTCCCGCGCGACCGGTACGACGAGGCGGTCGAGGCCGCGGCGGCCACCATGGGTGGACTCAAGCCCGGCGACCCGAACAAGTCCAGCACCATCTGTGGTCCGGTGATCTCCGAACGCCAACGCGACCGGGTGCAGGGCTATCTGGACGCGGCGATCGCCGAGGGCGGCCGATTCGCCTGCGGCGGTGGACGTCCCGCGGACCGCGACGTCGGCTACTTCATCGAGCCGACGGTGATCGCCGGATTGGACAACACTGCGACGGTGGCGCGCGAGGAGATCTTCGGCCCGGTGCTCACCGTCATCGCTCACGACGGTGACGACGACGCCGTGCGCATCGCCAACGACTCGCCCTACGGGCTCTCCGGCACGGTCTTCTCCGGAGACGAGGACCGTGCCGCCGCCATCGCCGCGCGGATGCGCGTGGGCACCGTCAACGTCAACGGCGGGGTCTGGTACTCGGCCGACATGCCGTTCGGCGGCTACAAGCAGTCCGGTATCGGCCGGGAGATGGGGCTCGCCGGTTTCGAGGAGTACCTCGAGACCAAGGCGATCGCCACCGCGGTCTGAGCAGCGAATCGAAGAGAAAACGGAGGGCGTGCGCATGGGTCTTTACGGAGATCAGTTCCAGGACAAGGTCGCGATCGTCACGGGTGCCGGCGGCGGCATCGGCCAGGCATATGCGGAGGCGCTGGCCCGCGAAGGTGCGGCGGTGGTGGTCGCAGACATCAACACCGAGGGCGCACAGAAGGTCGCCGACGGCATCGCCGGAGAGGGTGGCAACGCGCTGGCGGTGCGCGTCGACGTATCCGATCCGGAATCGGCGAAAGAGATGGCGGCACAGACGCTGTCGCACTTCGGCGGCATCGACTACCTGGTCAACAACGCCGCGATCTTCGGCGGCATGAAGCTGGACTTCCTGGTCACCGTCGACCCGGAGTACTACCGCAAGTTCATGAGCGTGAACCTCGACGGCGCGCTGTGGTGCACCCGGGCGGTGTACCGCAAGATGGCCAAGCGCGGCGGTGGTGCGATCGTCAACCAGTCATCGACTGCCGCATGGCTGTACGCGAACTTCTACGGGCTGGCGAAGGTGGGCGTCAACGGTCTGACCCAACAGCTGTCCCGCGAGCTGGGTGGGCAGAACATCCGCATCAACGCGATCGCGCCCGGCCCGATCGACACCGAGGCCAACCGCACCACCACGCCGCAGGAGATGGTCGCCGACATCGTCAAGAACATCCCGCTGTCCAGGATGGGCCAGCCCGACGACCTCGTCGGCATGTGTCTGTTCTTGCTGTCGGATCAGGCGAAGTGGATCACCGGACAGATCTTCAACGTCGACGGCGGACAGATCATCCGCTCATGACCGAACCTTCGCTGGGCTACATCGGCCTGGGCAATCAGGGTGCGCCCATGGCTCAGCGGCTGGTCGGCTGGCCCGGCGGGCTCACCGTGTACGACGTGCGGGCCGAGGCGATGGCACCCTTCGCCGAGAGGGGCGCCACCACCGCCGACGACATCGCGGGTGTGGCGCAGACCGACGTCATCAGCGTCACGGTCCTGACCGACGCGCAGGTCCGTCACGTCGTCGCTGAGCTCGCCGATCACGCGCGCCCCGGGACCGTCATCGCGATCCACTCGACGATCGAACCCGACACCGCTCCCGAGCTGGCGGAGAAACTGCGCGACAGGCAGATTCGTATCGTCGACGCACCGGTCAGCGGCGGTGCCGCGGCTGCGGCCAGCGGCGAACTGGCGGTGATGGTGGGCGCCGACGACACCTCCTACGAGATCGTCAAGCCCGTCTTCAAGCGGTGGGCGTCGATGGTGGTCCGCGCAGGTGAACCCGGCGCGGGCACGCGGATGAAGGTGGCCCGCAACATGCTGACGTTCGTCGGGTTCGCGGCCGCATTCGAAGCGCAGAGGCTCGCCGAGGCGGCCGGAATCGATCTGCAGAAGCTGGGCCGGGTGGTCCGGCACAGTGACGCGCAGAGCGGGGGCCCGGGCGCGATCATGGTCCGCGACGATCTCGGCCCGCTGCCCGCCGACCACTGGCTCCACGACATGTTCGTCCACACCCGCGGGCTCGCCGACAAGGACCTGCGGCTGGCGCTCAAGATGGGCGATGCTGTCGGCGTGGACCTCCCGATGGCACAGATCGCCCTGCGTGACATGGCGGCCGGTTTGGGCCTGCCGCAACCGAATTCGACAGCACAGGAGTGACCGACATGGATGAGCTGCGCCGCAGGGGCCTGGACAAGATGAACGAGGTCTACGGCTGGGAGATGCCCGACATGCCGGGCGACTACTTCGCCCTGACCGCGGACCACCTGTTCGGCACGATCTGGACGCGGCCGGGTCTGTCGATGCGCGACAAGCGCATCATGACGCTGACGGTGGTGACCGCGCTCGGGATCACCGATCTCGCCGAGATCCAGGCCAACGCGGCGTTGGCCAACGAGGAGCTCACTGAAGACGAGCTCAAGGAGATGGCGATCTTCTTGACGCACTATCTGGGTTTTCCGCTCGGCTCCAAGTTCGACGGCGTGGTGACCAAGGTCGCCAAGCAGCGCCGCAAGGCCGCCCAGGCAGGTCAGGCCGACGACAAGAAGGCGAACATGGAGGCAGCGGTACAGATGCATTCCGGGAGCACTCCGCATGAGTAGTAGGTTCGCCGACCTGTCCCGCGAGCAGCTCGCCGTCCTGGTGCCCGAGTTGCTGCTCATCGGTCAGATGATCGACCGCTCCGGAATGGCCTGGTGCATCAGCAATTTCGGACGCGAGGCGATGCTCGAGATCGCCATCGAGGAGTGGATGGGCGCGAGCCCGATCTACACCCGCCGGATGCAGAAGGCGCTGCACTACGAGGGCACCGACGTCGTCACCATCTTCAAGGGTCTGCAGCTCGACATCGGTGCGCCGCCACAGTTCATGGACTTCCGCTACACGGTGCACGATCGCTGGCACGGTGAGTTCCACCTCGACCACTGCGGGGCGCTGCTCGACGTGGAGCCGATGGGGGAGGACTACGTGCGCGGCATGTGCCACGACATCGAGGACCCCACGTTCGACGCGACCGCGGTGGCCACCAACCGCAGGGCGCAGATCCGTCCTATCCACCGGCCGCCACGGACCCCCGCCGATCGTCACCCGCACTGCGCGTGGACGGTGAACATCGATGACTCCCACCCCGAGGTCGCCGACCATCCGGTGCTCGAGGTCATCGCGCGCACCCGGGCGGCGCGCACCGAACTCGACCCCATCGACCCCGCCGACGAGGGAAGCGGGGATTACGCCGGAGACCTGTTGTCGGACTTCGACTTCCGCGCGTTCTCCCACTCGGCGCTGGTGCGCATCGCCGACGAGGTGTGTCTACAGATGCACCTGCTCAACCTGTCGTTCGTGATCGCGGTGGGCGCCCGGGCCGGCGCCGATCAGGCGCTGGCCACCGAGATCTGTACCAAGCAGCTCACCGGGGTCGCGGGTCTGGCGGCCGAGCGCATCCACCGTGCGCTGGCCCTGCCCGACGGCATCGACGGCGCGGTCGCGATGCTGCGGCTGCACCCGCTGCTGAATCCCGCCGCCTACGTGGAGGCCGACTTCGGTCCGGACACGGTGCACGTGCAGCGGTCAGCGGCGCATGAGGACGGCGCCTGGGTGGCACTGGTGCATCCCGACGAGCGTCGCCCCCTGCAGGCCGCGGTCGCCGCCGTCGATCCGCACCTCGACGTGGAGGTGTCGGGCACCCGCACGGATTGGACCGCGCAGGTGGTCCGCCGCGACACCCCCGCCCGCGAGCTGGGCGAGGTGGCGGTCGTCAAGATCAGTGGGGGAGCTTCTTTCGAGTTCCAGCCGAGGCGGTCGCTGCCGCTGACGGTGGTGTAGCGCGCAGCGCTCCGCCCACCCACCGCCGCATGTAGGCGCGCAGCGCCGCGTCGCGACGAGGGGGACGGCCCGGGTCGATCACGAAGGACTGGATCACCCTCAGCAGGTGTTCGGCGAGCTCGTCGAGATCGTCATCGCCGTAACCGCGTGCCGCCCAGTCGACGTCGAGCCGGCCGATCATGTGGCGGCCGAACTGCAGCGCTACGTCGGAGGTCACCGACTCGGCGTGCGTCGTGCCGCCCGGCACCAGTAGCAGTCCGATGTACTTCTCGTCGGGCAACCACTCCAGGGCGGTGGCGACGGCCTCGGTGACGGCGTCGGCCGGATCGGTGATGCCGGCGACATGCACCGCCAGCCGCTGCAGGAATCCGTCGACGGTGCGGACTGCTGCCGCGACCAGCAGCGCCTCGGTGCTGGGGAAGTACCGATACACCGTCTGCCGGGTCACCCCGACCGAGCGGGCGACGTCGGAGATGGAGAAGTCGGCGCCGTGATCCTCGATGGCCTTGCCCGCCGCGGCCAGGATCCGACCCATGGCCTCCTCGTCGGAGGCCGGTTTGGCTCCTGACCAACCGTGGGTGCGCACGAACGCACCTTAACCACCGTTAGCGATATGCGACCCGCATCTCCTTGACCCCGTTGATCCACCCTGACCGCAGGCGTTGCGGTTCGGCCAGTTTGGTGATGTCGGGAATCTGCTCGGCGACCTGGTCGAAGATCAGCTTGATCTCCATGCGGGCCAGGTTGGCGCCGATGCAGTAGTGGGCGCCGTTGCCGCCGAAGGCCAGGTGCGGATTGGGGTCGCGGAGGATGTCGAAGTCGAAGGGCCGGTCGAAGACCTCCTCGTCGAAATTCGCGGAGCTGTAGAACAGTCCGACCCGTTGCCCCTCGCGGATCAGCGTGCCGCCGAGCTCGACATCGGAGGTCGCTGTGCGCTGGAAGCAGTGCACGGGGGTGGCCCAGCGGATGATCTCGTCGACCGCGGTCTGCGGGCGGTCACGCACGAAGAGGTCCCACTGGTCCGGGTTCTCCAGGAACGCGTTCATCCCGTGCGTCATCGCATTGCGCGTGGTCTCGTTGCCCGCCACCGCAAGCAGGATGACGAAGAACGCGAACTCGACGTCCGACATCGCTTCACCGTCGAGGTCGGCCTGCACCAGCCGGGTGACGATGTCGTCGGCGGGGCAGCGACGGCGCTCCTCGGCCATCGCGTACGCGTAACCCATCAGTTCGGCGTTGGCGGCAACGTGGTCGGCCTGGAAATCCGGATCGTCGGTGTTCATGATCGCGTTGGTCCAGTCGAACAGCTTCTCGCGGTCGGCTTCCGGTACGCCGATGAGGTCGGCTATCGCCTGCAGCGGCAGCGACATCGCGATGTCACCGACGAAGTCGCCGCTGCCCTTCTCGGCGGCTGCCGCGACGATCTCGCGGGCGGCCCCGGCCAGCTTCTCCTCCAGCGACGCGATGGCCCGCGGGGTGAACAGCCGCGACACGATCTTGCGCAGCCGGGTGTGCTCGGGTGCGTCGTGGTTGATCAGCAGCGCCTTGGTCAGCTCCAGCTGATCACCGGTCACCCCGTCGGGCAGCCGCATGACCGCGCCCTTGCGGTTGGTCGACCACAGGTCGCCGTCGCGTGAGATCGCCTTGATGTCGGCGTGCCGCGTGATCACCCAGTAGCCGCCGTCGTCGAACACCGACTCCTGCTGGGCGTTCCACCACACCGGCGCGGTCGCGCGCAGCTCGGCGAACTCGCGCACCGGCAGGCCGCGGAGCAGCACGTCCGGGTCGGTGAAGTCGTATCCGGTCGGTAGGAACGGGCAGCTCGTCATGGCGGACCTCCGGGTGTGACGTACGGCACTTGTACTTGACCATACACCTATGCGGCCATCTGTATGATCAGCCGTGTGTCGGCGGCTGGGCCGGGCGATTAGGGTGTTGACCTGTGCACGTCCTGGTGATCGGTTCCGGAGCCCGTGAACACGCGCTGCTGCTCGCACTGCGCCGAGACCCCGGGGTGGAGGCGCTGTCGGTCGCGCCCGGCAATGCCGGCACCGCCGCGGTCGCCGATCAGTACGACGTCGACGTGACCTCGGCCGACGAGGTCGTCGCGCTCGCCCGCCGGGTGGGAGCGGACCTGGTGGTCATCGGTCCGGAGGTGCCGCTCGTCCTCGGTGTGGCCGACGCCGTACGCGCCGCCGGTATCGCCTGCTTCGGCCCCACCCGGGACGCGGCGCGCATCGAGGGCTCCAAGGCGTTCGCCAAAGACGTGATGACCGCGGCCGGGGTGCGCACCGCGACCAGTGAGATCGTCGACAACCCCGGCCATCTCGACGCCGCGCTGGACCGCTTCGGTCCGCCCGCAGGCGAACACGCCTGGGTGGTCAAGGACGACGGGCTCGCGGCAGGCAAGGGCGTTGTCGTCACCGGCGATCGCGACACGGCCCGCGCGCACGCGGCCAGCCTGCTCGAGGCGGGCCACCCGGTGCTGCTCGAATCGTTCCTCGACGGCCCCGAGGTGTCATTGTTCTGCCTCGTCGACGGGGACACCGTGGTGCCGCTGCTGCCTGCGCAGGACTCGAAGCGGGTCGGCGACGGGGACACCGGGCCCAACACGGGAGGGATGGGCGCCTACACCCCGCTGCCGTGGCTGCCCGCCGACATGACCAGGCGCATCGTCGACGAGGTCGTCACACCCGTTGCCGCGGAACTGGTTCGGCGCGGCAGTGCGTTCTCCGGACTGCTGTACGCCGGTCTGGCGATCACGTCGCAGGGCCCGGCCGTCGTCGAATTCAACTGTCGCTTCGGCGATCCCGAGACCCAGGCCGTGCTCGCCCTGCTCGACTCCCCGCTGTCAGCGCTGCTGATGGCGGTGGCCACGGGCCAGCTGGCCGATACGCCGGAGCCGCGCTGGCGTGACGGCGCCGCGGTCACCGTCGTCATCGCGGCCGAGAACTACCCCGGCAGGCCCCGGGTCGGTGACGTCATCACCGGCGCCGACCCGGACGGCGTGCTGCACGCCGGCACCGCGCGCCGCGACGACGGTGCGGTGGTGTCGTCCGGCGGACGCGTGCTCTCCGTGGTGGGCACCGGTACCGACCTGGCGGCCGCGCGCGCGTCGGCCTACGCGATCATCGACTCGATCCGCTTGCCGGGCAGCCACTTCCGCACCGACATCGGGCTTGCTGCAGCCCAGGGGGAGATCGCCCTCTAGGCCGTCAGCAGCGGTGCCATCCAGGTCAGCTCGGAGCTGAGCTGCGACGACCAGAACTCGGCGTTGTGGCCACCGGGGGAGAATCCGCCGGCGGGCGGGTTGGGCAACTGGCTGATGAACTGCCGGGTCGCCGATGCGAACGGATCGTCGTTGCCGATGTCGATGCGCAACGGGATGCCGGTGAGCCCTGGCAGCCCCCATACGCTGTTGGCCTCGTAGTCGGCCGCACCGTCGAACGCGCCCGGGGCCGCTGCCCCGGCAGATGTCCACAGCGCCGGGCTGACCGCACAGATCGCCGCGGTGCGCGGTGCGCCGAGGCGCGCGCCCAGCAGCAGGGCGCCGTAGCCGCCCATCGACCACCCGAGGAAACCGACCCGGGAGGTGTCGAGGCCCTGCCCGGCGAGCAGCGGCAGGAATTCGTCGAGCACCATCGCACCCGGATCGTCCCCGGAGGCGCGGCGATGCCAGTAGCCGTTGCCGCCGTCGACGGCGGCCAACGCGAACGGCGGCACACCCGCGGCCACCGCGTCGGCGAGGAACTGTTCGGCGCCCATCGACATGACCGTCGCGGCACTGCTGTCCTTGCCGTGAAGCAGGATCACCGCGCGCAGCGGAGCGGTCTGGCCGGGCGGACGGACGATGATCCAGTTCGTCGGCGCGCCGCCCCGGGCGGCGGAGGCGAACGTACCGGAGGCATAGGTCGGAGCCGCGGCGGGCGGCGCGGCTGACACCACGGCCCGGGTCAACGCGGACACTGCGGTCGCTCCTGCTGCGGTCACGAGTCCGGCTCGGCACCCGAGCCCGAGCATCGCCCGCCGGCTGATCGTCGGCATGCGCGACATCATGCCATCGGTGCCTGAGTGAATTGCCGAAAGCCCGATGCCGTACCCCCGTGACTGGCACGATGCTAGGCGTGACGGCAGCAGTCACTCCCAAGGGAGAACGTCGGCGGTATGCGCTGGTCAGCGCCGCTGCCGACCTGCTGTGCGAGGGCGGCTTCGACGCGGTGCGGCATCGTGCGGTCGCGCGTCGGGCCGGGCTGCCGCTGGCCTCGACGACGTACTACTTTTCTTCGCTGGATGACCTGATCGCCCACGCTGTCGAATACGTCGGCGTGCTGGAGACCCAGGACCTCGAGAACAGGGTGGCGGACCTCTCGCGACGCCGGCGAGGCCCGGAATCGACGGCCGACATCCTCGTCGATCTCCTCGTCGGTGACAGCCGGGAACAGGTGAGCGAGCAGCTGATCTCACGCTACGAGCGGCTGATCGCCTGCGCGCGCCAGCCCAACCTGCGCGACATCCAGCGCAGGATCCTCAAACACCGCACCGATGCGGTGGTCGCGGTCGTCGAACGGTGCGGACGCTCGGTGCACCCGGAGTTGCTGACAGCGCTGGTGTGCGCCGTCGACGGGGCGGTGGTGGCCGCGCTCGTCGCGGACGGCGAGGGACCACGCGCCACGGCCCGCGCCACGTTGATCGACGTGATCGACGTGCTGGCTCCCTACGCGTAGCCTCTGCGCCGCGGGGCGCCGTGACCGAAGATGGGTGGATCGAGCGAGAGACAGGGGAGGCGCATGGCGGAGGCGATGACCGGTCAGGAGACTCAACAGCCTGAGTTGAAGCGGGTGATGGGGCCGGGCCTGCTGCTGCTGTTCGTGGTCGGGGACATCCTCGGCACCGGCGTGTACGCACTCGTCGGAGACGTCGCCGCCGAAGTCGGTGGTGCAGCATGGCTTCCGTTCCTCGTCGCGTTCGGCGTCGCGACGATCACCGCGTTCAGCTACCTCGAGTTGGTGACGAAGTATCCGCAAGCTGCCGGCGCGGCGCTCTATGCGCACAAGGCCTTCGGCATCCACTTCGTGACCTTCCTGGTCGCCTTCGTCGTCATGTGTTCCGGAATCACCTCGGCCTCAACGGCTTCCAGGGCATTCGCCGCGAACTTCTTCACCGGGATCGACGTCGATCCCTCCAAACTCGGCGTGGCCCTGCTGGCTCTGGGCTTCATGGCCGCCTTGGCCGCCATCAACTTTCGCGGGGTGGGGGAGAGCGTCAAGCTCAACGTCGTCCTGACGATCGTCGAGATCACCGGCCTGGTGGTCGTGATCCTCGTCGGCCTGTGGGCGTTCACCAACAGTGCCGACGTCGACTTCTCCCGCATCGTCGCGTTCGAGACCGCCGAGGACAAGAACACGTTCCTGGCGGTGACCGCCGCGACGTCGCTGGCCTTCTTCGCGATGGTCGGTTTCGAGGACTCGGTCAACATGGCCGAGGAGACCAAGGACCCGGTGAAGACGTTCCCGAAGATCCTGCTGTCGGGGCTGTCGATCGCCGGGGTCGTCTACATCCTCGTGTCGATCGTCGCAGTGGCGCTGGTGCCGATCGGCGAGCTGGAGGCCAGTGACACCCCGCTGGTCGAGGTCGTCAAGGCCGGTGCACCCGGGTTGCCGATCGACTCGATCCTGCCGTTCATGACGATGTTCGCGGTCTCGAACACCGCACTGATCAACATGCTGATGGCGAGCCGGCTGATCTACGGCATGGCACGTCAGCATGTGCTGCCTCCGGTGCTGGGAACCGTGCATCCCACGCGCCGTTCGCCGTGGGTGGCGATCCTGTTCACCACGGTGATCGCGTTCGGCCTGATCCTCTACGTGAGCGCCTTCGCCAGCAGCAACGCGATCTCAGTGCTCGGCGGGACCACGAGCCTGCTCCTGCTCGCGGTGTTCGCGGTGGTCAACGTGGCGGTGCTGGTGCTGCGGCGTGACGTGCGCGAGGCGGGCGGGCATTTCAAGACCCCGACGATCCTGCCGGTCATCGGCTTCCTCGTCTCGCTGTATCTGGTGACGCCGCTGTCCGGCCGCCCCGTCCAGCAGTACGTCGTGGCCGGCGCGCTGGTCGCGCTCGGTGTGGTGCTGTTCTTCGTCACCCAGCTGATCAACCGGCAGCTCGGCATTCGCGATGCCCGCATCAGCGATCCGACGCATCTGGGCGCCGGGCCGGACGACTGAGTCAGACCGCCGCGGCGTGGGGCCTGCGGGCGGCGGCGCGGTCGAGCAGGTGTTGATCGGCGGGCGCCAGCGCTAGATGTGCCGAGAGGTACACGTCGACGACGGCGCCGAACCGGCGCATCACCGCGCCGGGGGTGATGCCGAACCGGCTGCGGCAGCCCGCGTCGGACAGTGGCCGGTCGGCGGGTTGATCCATCACGAACGTGAGGATCTCGCGGTCGTACCAATCCAGGTGCATCTGCTTCACCTCAACACTCGACGTAGTTCACGGGCACGTTGACGGCCAGGCCTCCGGTGGAGGTCTCTTTGTACTTGGCGTGCATGTCGGCCCCGGTGGTGCGCATCGTCTCGATGACCTGATCGAGCGTCACGTGATGTGAGCCGTCACCGCGCAGCGCCATCCTGGCGGCGTTGATGGCCTTGCCCGCCGAGATCGCATTGCGCTCGATGCACGGGATCTGCACCAGGCCCCCGATGGGATCGCACGTGAGGCCCAGGCTGTGCTCCATCGCGATCTCCGCGGCGTTCTCCACCTGTTCCGTTGTGCCGCCCAGGATCTCGGCCAGCCCGGCGGCTGCCATCGATGCTGCCGAGCCGACCTCGCCCTGGCAGCCGACCTCGGCTCCGGAGATCGAGGCGCGCTCCTTGTACAGCGAGCCGATGGCTCCTGCTGCCAGCAGGAAGCGCACAGCGGTGCCGTCGGGATCCTGCCTGCCGCGCTCGGTGTAGTGCACCGCGTAGTGCAGCACGGCGGGCACGATGCCGGCGGCGCCATTGGTGGGTGCGGTGACGATCCGCCCTCCGGACGCGTTCTCTTCGTTGACGGCCAGAGCCACGAGATTGACCCAGTCCTGGGCGAATTCGGGTAACCGGTCGGGGTCTTCGGCGGTGAGACGGTCGTACCAGTCTTTGGCGCGTCGGCGGACGCGCAGAGTCCCGGGCAGATAGCCGGCACGGCTGACGCCGCGCTTCTCGCACTCGACCATGACGTCGCGGATGTGCAGCAACCTGCGCCGGATCTCGTCCTGTGGACGCGTATCGGTCTCCACGGCCAGCATGAGATCGCTGATGCTGCACTCGTGCCGCTGGCAGAGTTCGAGGAGTTGCTTTGCCGACCCGAACGCCAGCGACCGGGGGTCGGCGGTCCGGGGTGCCGCGTCGAGGGTCTCGGCCTCGGTGACGACGAAGCCGCCGCCGACGGAGAAGTAGGTCTGGCGATGCAGCTCCCGGCCCTGCGCGTCGAGCGCGGTGAGCGTCATTCCGTTGGGATGGAACGGAAGGATCGTCAGCGGGCGCAGCGTGAGGTCCTGCTCGGTCAGCCGGATGGGGCGAGATCCGCCCAGCGAGATCATGCCGGTCGCGCGCATCTCCTCGACGCGACGTTCCATCTCCTCGGAACGAATCTCGTCCGGCCGATGGCCTTCGAGACCGAGGAGGACCGCGGTGAACGTGCCGTGCCCGGCGCCGGTGGCCGCGAGCGACCCGTACAGATCGCCTCGTACGTCGGCGACCGTGTCGATGGCCCCCATGGTCTGCAGATCCTCGACGAAGAGGGCGGCGGCCCGCATCGGGCCGACCGTGTGCGAACTCGAGGGTCCGATGCCGACGGAAAAGAGGTCGAACACGCTGATCGTCATGCTCGCTCTCCGTCCGTCTGATCGCATACTGATATATGAGTTCCGGCGTCAACCGTAGGTCAGCCTGGTCAGCGCGTCAAGGGCGCGCTCAAGGTGGGCTTTTGCCCTTGACCCGAAGCGTTCGGTGGCATACCTTGCTGTGAAGCTGAGGTGTTAGATAATTCCTCTGAAATGTCAGAAAGCTGGTGCGCGATGACGCAGCTCATCGATCCCCTCCTGCAGCCCTTCACGCTGAAGAACACGACGCTGCGTAATCGTGTCGTGAGCACGTCGCATGAGCCGTCCTACACCGAAGACGGCATGCCGAAGCGCCGCTACCGCCTATACCACGAGGAGAAGGCCAAGGGCGGGATCGGTCTGACGATGATGGGCGGATCCGCTGTCGTGGCGCCCGACAGCCCGGCCGCCTTCGGCAACCTGCATCTCTACAAGGACGAGATCGTGCCATGGCTGAGCGAGCTGGCCTACGGCGTGCACGAGAACGGCGCCGCCGTCATGTGCCAGATCACCCACCTCGGCCGCCGTACCAGCAATTACGACGGTGACTGGCTCCCCGTCATCGCTCCCTCGGCGATCCGCGAACCCGCGCACCGCGCCTTCCCGAAGGTCGCCGAGGAATGGGACCTCGACCGCATCGTCAAGGCCTACGCCGACGCGACGGCTCGGTGCCGCGAAGCCGGTCTCGACGGCATCGAGATCGAGGCGTACACACACCTTTTCGACTCCTTCTGGTCCCCCCTGACCAACCGACGCGACGACGAGTACGGGATGGGCAGCATCGAGAACCGGCTGCGGTTCCCGCTCAAGGTGATTCGCGCCGTACGGGAGGCCGCCGGTCCCGACTTCGCGGTCGGCATCCGGATGTCGCTCGACGAGGACATCGACGGCGGACTGCAGTACTCCGAGGGAGTCGAGATCGCCAAGCTCCTGGTGGCCGAGGGCATCGACTTCATCAGCGTGATCAAGGGATACATGGCCAGCGATGAGGCGTTGTCCCGGGTCATTCCGCCGATGGGCACCCCGGTCGCTCCGCACCTCGAGTTCGCCGGCCAGGTGAAGGCGGCCCTGCAGATCCCGGTCATGCACGCCGCCCGCATCAACGATGTCGCGACGGCCCGGCACGCGATCCGCGACGGCTTGATCGACCTCGTCGGCATGACCCGCGCCCACATCGCCGATCCGCACATCGTCGCGAAAATTCGTGCCGGAGAGGAAGATCGCATCCGGCCCTGTGTCGGAGCGAGCTACTGCCTCGACGAGATCTACCAGGCGCGCGACGCGAAATGCGTGCACAACGCCTCCACCGGGCGCGAGGACCGGATGCCGCACCACGTCCCCGCGGCCACGGGCGCCCCGCGCAGGGCGGTCGTCATCGGCGGCGGCCCGGCCGGTCTGGAGGCGGCCCGGGTACTCGGCGAGCGGGGACACAAGGTCGTCGTGTTCGAGGCGGCCGACGCTCCGGGTGGACAGATCCGGCTCGCCGCCTCGGCGCCCCGCCGACGTGACCTGATCAGCATCGTCGACTGGCGGCTCGCCGAGTGCAAGCTGCTCGACGTCGACATGCGCACCAACGCCTACGCCGAGGCCGACGACGTGCTGGCCGAGGAACCCGACATCGTGGTGGTGGCCACCGGTGGCCTGCCCAACACCGAATTCTTGAGTGAGGGAACGTCTCTGGTGACCGATGCCTGGGACATCCTGTGCGGGGCCGTACGCCCCCGTGGCAGCGTGCTGTTCTACGACGACAACGGCGGTCACCCCGGGATGGATGCCGCCGAGATGGTCGCGCGCAGCGGCGTCGAGGTCGAATTCGTCACGCCGGAGCGCACATTGGCACCCGATGTGGGCGGCGTGAACTACCCCGGTTACTTCAAGGCGTTCGCCGAGCACGACGTGCGGGTGACGCTCAACGAGCGTGTCACCGGGGTGCGGCGCAAGGGCGGCCGCCTCGAAGTGGACCTCTACAACGAATACGCGCACGCCACGCGGCAGCGCGTCGTGGATCAGATCGTCGTCGAGCACGGAACCCTGCCGCAGGACGACCTGTATTTCGAACTGATCCCCGGTTCCACGAACGCCGGCGAAGTCGACCAGCAGGCACTGCTCGATCTGCGCCCGCAGCACGTCATCCGCAACCCGCAGGGCCGCTATCAGCTGTTCCGGATCGGCGACGCGGTGGCCAGCCGCAACATCCACGCCGCGGTGTACGACGCCTTCCGGCTCTGCATCGCTCTGTAAACCCCCAGCCGATCATTTGTGAGGAGTTCCCCTATGCCGCACCAGGTCCGAGGAGTCATCGCCCGCGCCAAAGGCGCCCCCGTCGAGGTCGTCGACATCACGATCCCGGACCCCGGACCCGGCGAGGTCGTCGTGCGGGTGCAGGCCTGCGGGGTCTGCCACACCGACCTGACCTACCGCGAGGGCGGCATCAACGACGAGTTCCCGTTCCTGCTCGGCCATGAAGCTGCCGGAGTGGTGGAGCAGATCGGTGCCGGCGTGAGCTCAGTCGCCGTAGGCGACTTCGTCGTCCTCAACTGGCGGGCCGTGTGCGGCCAGTGCCGCGCGTGCAAGCGCGGCCGTCCGCAGTACTGCTTCGACACCTTCAACGCCACCCAGAAGATGACGCTGACCGACGGCACCGAGCTGACCCCCGCCTTGGGTATCGGCGCGTTCGCCGAGAAGACACTCGTCCATGCCGGACAGTGCACGAAGGTCGACGCCGACGCCGATCCCGCCGTCGTCGGGCTGCTCGGGTGCGGCGTCATGGCCGGCCTCGGTGCCGCAGTCAACACGGGCAACGTCTCACGCGGCGACTCGGTCGCCGTCATCGGCTGCGGCGGAGTGGGCGACGCGGCGATCATGGGGGCGCGGCTGGCCGGTGCCCGCACGATCATCGCGATCGACCGCGACGCCCGCAAGTTCGAGTGGGCGCGCGAACTCGGCGCCACGCACGCCGTCGACGCGACAGCGGTCGACATCGTGACCGCGGTGCAGGAGCTGACCGGTGGCTTCGGCGCCGACGTCGTCATCGACGCCGTCGGGCGTCCCGAGACGTGGCGTCAGGCGTTCTACGCTCGCGACCTCGCCGGCACCGTCGTGCTGGTCGGGGTACCCACACCGGACATGACTCTCGAGATGCCGCTCGTCGACTTCTTCTCCCGCGGTGGATCGTTGAAGTCGTCGTGGTACGGCGACTGCCTGCCCGAGCGTGATTTCCCCACGCTGGTCGACCTCTACCAGCAGGGCCGGCTGCCGCTGGAACGCTTCGTCTCCGAGCGGATCAAACTGGACGAGGTCGAAGACGCGTTCCACACCATGCACAAGGGAGAGGTGCTGCGCTCGGTGGTGGTGCTGTGAGCGGCGGACTGCGTATCGACCGCGTCGTCACCTCCGGAACGTTCAGCCTCGACGGAGGCACCTGGGAAGTCGACAACAACGTGTGGGTGGTCGGTGACGACGACGAGGTCGTCGTCGTCGACGCCGCACACACCGCACCGCAGATCATCGACGCGGTCGACGGCCGCCACGTCGTCGCCGTCGTCGTCACCCACGGCCACGACGACCACGTGACCGTCGCGCCCACCCTGGGCGCCGAGCTCGACACCCCGGTCCTGCTGCACCCCGGCGACGACGTGCTGTGGACGATGTCGCACCCCGAGGCAACCTACGCCTCGATCTCCGGCGACCAACGGATTCGGTTGGCGGGCAGCGACATCCAGGTCATCCACACCCCCGGCCACTCTCCCGGCTCCGTGTGCCTTTACCTCCCGGAAGCCGGTGCTCTCTTCTCCGGGGACACCCTGTTCCAGGGCGGCCCGGGCGCCACCGGCCGGTCCTACAGTGACTTCGCAACCATCATCGACTCCATCCGTGACTCGCTGCTGACGCTGCCCGAGGACACCCGTGTGCACACCGGTCACGGCGACCACACCACGATCGGTGCGGAGGCGCCGCACCTTGCCGAGTGGATCGCGCGCGGTCACTGAGTACGGTCAAAGACATGGCCGACGGCATCGACGAAGACATCGACGAGAAAGACGTCGTCGTGACCGGTGAGAAGACCTACGCCGCGGGAGTTCCCGCCGTCCTGGTCTCATTGCGGCGCGGTATCGAGCAGATGGGCGCCGTCCGGACCGTACGCACCCTGGTCGCGCTGAACCAGCGGAACGGCTTCGACTGCCCTGGATGCGCGTGGCCGGAGACGCCCGGACACCGCAAGCACGCCGAGTTCTGCGAGAACGGCGCCAAAGCGGTCGCCGAGGAAGCCACCAAACGCCGGGTCGGCCCGGACTTCTTCGCCGCACACTCCGTCGCAGAGCTGTCCGAGCACACCGACTACTGGCTGGGCCAGCAGGGCCGCCTCACCCACCCGATGGTGCTGCGGCCCGGCGCCACGCACTACGAACCGATCGACTGGGACGCCGCGTTCACCCTGATCGCCGACGAACTGCGCGCACTCGATTCACCCGACCAGGCGGCGTTCTACACGTCGGGCCGCACCTCGAACGAGGCGGCGTTCGTCTACCAGCTGATGATCCGCAGCTTCGGCACCAACAACATGCCGGACTGCTCGAACATGTGCCACGAATCGTCGGGCACCGCGCTGCAGGAGAGCATCGGAATCGGCAAGGGGTCGGTGTCCGTGCCCGACCTCGAGAACGCCGACCTGATCCTGATCGCCGGTCAGAATCCCGGCACCAACCACCCGCGTATGCTCTCGGTGCTGGAGAAGGCAAAAGCCAACGGCGCGAGGGTGATTGCGATCAATCCGCTCCCGGAAGCCGGACTTCTGCGGTTCAAAGACCCGCAGAAAGTGCACGGGGTGATCGGCGACGGCGTCGTGATCGCCGACGACTTCCTGCAGATCCGCATCGGTGGCGACCAGGCGCTGTTCCAGGGATTGGCGCGACTCCTGCTGGAGGCCGAGGACCGCGCTCCGGGCACGGTGCTCGATGCCGCGTTCATCGCTGACCACTGCGCCGGCTTCAAGGCGTGGGCCGAACACGTGCGCGAGGTCGATCTGGACACCGTGCTCGAAGCGACCGGGCTGACCCGCGCTCAGCTCGACGCGACCGCCGCGGCGCTGATCGAGTCGAAGAAGACCATCATCTGCTGGGCCATGGGGCTGACCCAGCAGACCCATGGCGTGGCCACGATCTCCGACGCCACGAATCTGCTTCTGATGCAGGGAATGATGGGCAAACCGGGTGCCGGAGTGTGTCCGGTGCGCGGGCACTCGAACGTGCAGGGCGACCGGACGATGGGGATCTGGGAGAGGTCGCCCGAGAGCTTCCTGGATGCGCTGGACACCGAGTTCGGCATCACCAGCCCGCGGCGGCACGGGTACGACTCCGTCGACACGATTCGTGCGATGCGTGACGGCCGCGTGTCGGTGTTCATGGCGATGGGCGGCAACTTCGTGGCCGCCACCCCCGACACCGAGGTCACCGAGGCCGCCATGCGCCGCTGCTCTCTGACCGTGCAGGTGTCGACGAAACTGAATCGCTCACACCTTGTCGGCGGGCGCACCGCGCTGATCCTGCCGTCGCTGGGCAGGACGGACAAGGACCTATCCGGTGGACGCAATCAGGTTGTGACCGTTGAGGATTCGATGTCGGTGGTGCATCTGTCCCGCGGCGGCCTCACCCCGGCCAGTGAGCACCTGCGCAGCGAGGTGGCGATCGTGTGCGGACTGGCCACGGCGCTGTTGGGCGGTGACCACCGTGTGCCGTGGGCGGAGTTCGCCGCCGACTACGACAGGATTCGGGACGCCATCGCGCGTGTCGTGCCCGGGTTCGACGATTTCAACAGGAAGGTGCGAGAGCCCGACGGGTTCGTGCTGCCTCACCCGCCGCGCGACGAACGCCGGTTCGCGACAGACACCGGCAAGGCCAACTTCGTGGTCAACGATCTGCATTGGCTTCCAGTGCCGACGGGCCGGTTGATTCTGCAGACGATGCGCAGCCACGATCAGTACAACACCACGATCTACGGCCTCGACGACCGGTACCGAGGCGTCAAAGGGGGTCGGCGCGTGGTCTTCTGCCATCCCGACGACATCGCCGAGGCCGGCCTCGCTGCGGGTGACAGAGTGGACCTGGTGTCCGAATGGCTGTTGCCCGACGGCGGTGTCGAGGAGCGGCGCGCCGACGACTTCCGGTTGGTGCCGTACCCGACGCCTCGGGGTAACGCGGCGGCCTACTATCCCGAGACCAACCCGTTGGTTCCGTTGGATCATGTGGCGAGAAGATCGAACACCCCTGTGTCCAAGGCGATCACGGTGAGATTGCAGCGCCGGACCTGACCGGTCAGAACATCGCGCGGATGCCGTCTTCGAACTCGCGCACGTGCGCTTCGGCGAGCTTGCGGGCGCGCGTGGCGTTGCGGTCCAGGATCGCGGTGAGCACCTCGGTCTGACCGTGCACGTGGTGATCGAGGTCGGGCAGCCGCTCCTTGGCCAGGTTCCACATGCGCAGCGACAGGTCGAGGCTCTGGGTGAGAGTGTCGAGCAGATACGGGTTGTGGGCCATCCGGTGGATCGCGCGGTGGGTGAGCACGTCGAGCTCGAGTAGCTTCTCGTGATCGGTGCAGGCGTTGATGTCGTCGAGCAGCGACTGCAGTTCCTGGCGCTCCTCGTAGCGGGCCTCCGTGGCGGCACGTTCTGCAGCCAGCCCTTCGAGGCGTTCGCGGATGTCGCAGATCGCCTCGAGATCCGCGAGATCCAGGTCGGCGGCGTAGCTGCCGCTGCGTGGATAGATGACGACCAGTTTGCGGTAGGCGAGCCGTTTGATCGCCTCGCGGACGGGGGTCCGGCCGACGCCGAGCTCGGCGGCCAGCTGTTCTTCTTCGATCGGGGCGCCCGGGGCGATCTGCAACGAGACGATCTTGTCGCGGATGGCGTCGTAGGCCCGGTCGGACAGGAGGGGACTCGGCATGCGGACTCCTCGTACACGACGCGCGTCGTCTGAGATTTCAGATCTCGCCGAGAATACCTCACATCGTCTCGCCGAAATCGACGCAATGGCGTGGTCTACTCGCACTTTCCCGCCCAAACGTCGGTTTGGGCGGAGAACTACGCGGTGAACTCTTCGGCGGCGTCGATCAACCAGTCCGCCAGATAGCGCGCGAACGACGACCGCACGATGATGCGATAGTCCGTGGCGTCGTCGCTCATCGGCATCAGCACCACCCCGGCGTGCCCGAGCATCGTCTGCGCGGCGCTGCCCGGCCCGAACACCCGGGGGTGCAGATCGAGCGAGCACCCCTTGGCCAACAGCGCCCGGGCGTGGGCGCCGCGCAGCCGCACCGAGGTGCGCTGAGCCGAAACGTCCACCGCCGCACCACCGTGGCTGCTCACGGCGTCGCGCAGCGCGGCCTCCAGGTCCTCGCCGCCGCGGGTGGCCGAGACGGCCAGCCACTCCTGCGGACCCAGCCAGATCACCGACCCATCGGGTCCGTCGACGACGGTCGACGGTGCCGTCGGCAGCGCGTCGACACCCAGGACGTGCGCGGCGGCGGTGCCCCCGGGGCCGACCGGATCGACCCACAGGTCCACCATCGTGAAGAACGGTTCCTCGGTCACCGCCGCCGAGGCAGGCAGCGCGGCCAGCCGCGACTCGTGGGAGCGCAGCGGACTGCGGCGGGTCAGGGTGTCAGCCATCGCGGCGAGCTCCTTCAGGATCGACGAGAACCGAACCGGTCACTTCGACGGGCACCAGCGTGCCGTCGACCGGGACGTGCAGGGTTTCTCCGATGCGGTCGCGACCGCCCTTGACCAGAGCCAGGGCGAACGGGCGCCCGAGTTCGGCGCTGCGATAGCTCGACGTGACGTGACCGAGCATCGGCACCGGCGGCGCGGGCAGCTGGCCGTCCTCGGCGAACTCGATGATCTGCGCACCCTCCGGCAGGACCGTGTCCGCATCGGTGGGTAGCAGCCCGACGAACTGCTTGCGCAGTGGGTTCAGGTTCTCCCGGCGGGTGAAAGACCGCTTCCCGATGAAGTCCGGCTTCTTCTTCGACACCGCCCACGCCATGCCCAGATCCTGTGGGGTGATCGTCCCGTCGGTGTCCTGCCCGATGATCGGGTAGCCCTTCTCGGCGCGCAGCACGTGCATCGTCTCGGTACCGTACGGCGTGATGCCGTACCGCTCGCCGGCCTCGATCAGCTTCTCCCACAACGCCGTTGCGTACCAGCCCATGACGTTGACCTCGTAGGCCAGCTCACCGGAGAAGCTGACTCGGGCGACGCGCACGTGCACACCGTCGATGGCGGTGTCGCGCCACGCCATGAACGGGAAGGCGTCGTTACTGACATCGAGGTCGCCGAACACCGCGCCGACCACGTCGCGGGACTTCGGGCCGACGACCGGGAACGTGTGCCACTGCTCGGTCACCGACGTCAGCCGGACCCGCAGATTCGGCCACTCGGTCTGCAACCACTCCTCCATCCAGTCGAGGATGCGTGCCGCCCCGCCTGTGGTGGTGAACGCCATGTACCGGTCCTCGGCAAGACGCATCACGGTGCCGTCGTCGATGACCATGCCGTCGACGCCGCACATCACGCCGTAGCGGACCATGCCGACTTTGAGCGTGCTCATCATGTTCGTGTAGAGCAGGTCGAGGAACTCACCGGCGTCGGGGCCCTGCACGTCGATCTTGCCCAGCGTGGAACCGTCGAGAATGCCGACTCCGGTTCGCACAGCGGCACATTCGCGCAGCACTGCGGTATCCATGCTCTCGCCGGGATGCGGGTAGTAGCGGGGCCGCTTCCACATGCCGACGTCCTCGAAGACGGCGCCGGCGGCGACATGCCAGTCGTGTACCGCCGTCACCCGCTCCGGGTCGTAAAGGCTGCCGCGGTCCCGGCCGGCCAGCGCGGCGAACGCGACCGGCGTGTACGGCGGCCGGAACGTCGTCACACCGAGCGTCTCCACCGGCGTCCCCAGCAATGCCGACACAATGCCCGATGCCACCACACCCGAGGTCTTGCCCTGGTCGTGTGCGGTGCCGATGGTCGTGTAGCGCTTGATGTGTTCCATCGAGCGCATCCCCGCGCCGACGGCACGGACCAGATCGGCGACGGTGGCATCGCGCTGCACGTCGACGAACTGCCGCGTCGCCGACGACGGATCGGGCACGTACCACAGCACCGCGGCAGGTGCCTGCGGCTCGCTGGGGTCCGCTTCTGCGGCAAAGGGCTCCGCTGAAGTGGTCAGGCCCAGTGCGGTGACGGCGGCCGCCGCGGCCTCTCGTCCGCTGCGTACACACCCGGGAAGGTCGAACACGCCGTCGGCCGCGCCGGCGACACTGATCCCGTCGAGACGCTCACCGGGGACGAAAGCACCGAGCGTGTCGTCGTAGCGCAGCGTGCCGCGGGCCTGGCTGAACAGGTGCACCGCGGGATTCCAGCCACCGCTGACCAACAGCACGTCACACGGAATGAGCGTGGCGTCGGTGTCGTCGTCGGGCCGGCCGACGACGGCGTGGGTGACGCGAGAATCACCCCGGGTGCCGGTGACCACAGAACCGGGGTGAAGCGAAATACCCCGCGCCGCACAGGCATCGCGCAGCGGAGCGCTCACCTCGTCGCGCGCGTCCACGATCGCGACGATGCTCACTCCGGCGTCGTGCAGGTCGAACGCCGACCGGTAGGCGCTGTCGTTGGTGGTGAACACGACCGGCTGCTCACCGACCTTCACCCCGAACCGGTGCAGGAACGTCCGCGCGGAGGCGGCCAGCATGATGCCTGGGCGGTCGTTGTCGGTGAACACGACCGGCCGCTCGTGCGCGCCCGCCGCGACGAGGACGTGGCGCGCGCGAACCCGCCACACCCGCTGCCTGCTGATCCCGGCCGGCGCCTCGGCGCCGAGGTGGTCGGTACGCCGTTGCAGCGCCAGCACGAACCCGTCGTCGTAGTGCCCGAACGCGGTGGTGCGCTGCAGGTGCAGCACATCGGGATGGGCGGCGAGTTCGGCGACGGCCTCGGCGACCCAGTCCAGTGCCGGGGTACCGGCGATCTCGTCGGCAGAACCGAGCAGGGAGCCACCGGCTTCGCTCTGCTCGTCGATCAGCACGACCCGCGCCCCGGCTCGGGCTGCGGTCAGTGCGGCCGCGAGCCCGGCCGGCCCGGCACCGACGACGAGGAGGTCGGTGTGCACATGGGTGCTGTCGTACTTTGCGGTGTCGGGGATCTCGGCGAGCCGGCCCCGGCCCGGAAGTCCGCGCGCGACAAGGCCATCGAACAATTCGACGGTGGTCGCCAGCAGCATGGGCTCGGGGAACGGGTGCTCGACCTGGACGAGACCGCCGGTGTCCTCGGCCCACGCGGCCGTGAAGCCTCGGGGGCGACCGAGTTTGATGCTCGTGGCCACCTGGTGCACACCGTGGGCGAGCAGGGCCGAGGCGAGTGTGTCACCGGTGTGTCCGGTGTACTCCCGGTCGTTGAAGGTGAACGTGAGGGCGGTGTCGCGGTCGATGCGACCGCCCGCGGCGGTGCGGAATGAATCACATGATGAAGTCATCGAATCGTCGGCTTCGGCTCGTCCAGGCGGTAGGTCCGCTGGAATCGGTAGGTGGCGGTGTCACGCACGGCGTTGAACCAGCGGCGGCACCCGTGGCTGTGGCACCACCTTTCGGCGAACAGTCCCTTGGGGTTGTCGCGGAAGAACACGAAGTGCGCCCACTGTTCGTCGGTCAGTGCCTGGGGGTCTTCGGGGTAGGCGATGTGTGCTTGCCCCCCGTAATGGAACTCGGTTTCCTCGCGGGGCCCGCACGACGGGCATTCGATGAGTTGCATGGGGTCGCTTACCTTTCGTCAGTGTGCGACGCCCGCGGCGCCGTGTTCGTCGACCAGCGCGCCGGTGACGAACCGGTCGAGGCTGAACGGTGCGATGAAGTCGTGCGGTTCGCCGGTGGCGAGGGTGTCGGCCAAGCACCACCCGATTCCGGGGGTGGCTTTGAAACCGCCTGTGCCCCAACCGGCATTGAGGTAGAGGTTCTCGTAGGGTGTGCGCCCGACGATGGGGGAGGCATCCGGGCAGACATCCACGATGCCCGCCCAGGTGCGCAGCAGATGGGCCCGGGCGAACACCGGGAACAGTTCGACGGCGGCGGCCATCTGGCGCTCGATCACGTGGAAGGCGCCGCGCTGACCGTACCCGTTGTAGGAATCGATGCCTGCGCCCATCACGAGTTCGCCCTTGTGCGCCTGGGAGACGTAGACGTGCACCGCATTCGACATCACGATCGTCGGGTGCACCGGCTCCAGCAGCTCGGAGACCAGAGCCTGCAGCGGGTGGCTCTGCAGCGGTGTGCGGATGCCGAGCATGTCGGTCAGCGTCGAGGTGTGTCCGGCCGCGCACAGTGCGACCCGGCCCGCCCCGATGGTGCCCTGGGTGGTGCGCACTGCGGTCACCCGGTCACCGTCGGTCTCGAACCCGATGACCTCGCAGTTCTGGATGATGTCGATTCCGGCCTGATCGGCGCGCCGGGCGAAACCCCAGGCGACGTAGTCGTGTTTGGCGATCCCGGCCCGGGGCTGGTAGGTCGCGCCGAGCACCGGATAGCGAATCTCGCTGGACACGTTGACGATCGGGCAGAGCTTCTTGACCTCGTCAGGGCCCACCCACTGGGCATCGATGCCGTTGAGCTTGTTGGCCTCGACGCGGCGCACGCTGTCGCGCACGTCCTGCAGGCTGTGGGCGAGGTTGAGAACACCGCGCTGGCTGAACAGGATCGGATAGTCCAGGTCCTCTTCGAGGGTCTCCCAGAGCTTGAGTGCGTGCTCATAGATCTGGGCGCTCTCGTCCCACAGATAGTTGGAGCGGATCAGCGTGGTGTTGCGGGCCATGTTGCCACCGGCCAGCCAGCCGCGCTCGAGCACGGCGACGTTGGTGATGCCGTGGTTCTTGGCCAGGTAGTGTGCCGTCGCGAGGCCGTGTCCACCTCCGCCGACGATGACGACGTCGTAGGTCTTCTTCGGTTCGGGTGTCCGCCAGAGGAATTCGGGATGGTCGGGTAGGTGCGCGCCAGGAGGGGTGGAAAGTGATGTCGTCGCGTGTGATGTCGTCGCGTGTGATGTCACAGTGCGGTCTCCGTCAGCTCGGGGTACAGCGGGAAGCGGCGCGCCAGCACGTCGACACGGGCGCGCAGTGCGTCGAGATCGGCGTCGTCGGCCTCGGGGCGCAGCGCCGCGGCGATGACGTCGGCGACCTCGGTGAAGCCGTCGAGATCGAATCCGCGGGTGGCCAGCGCCGCGGTCCCGATTCGCACACCGGAACTGATCATCGGCGGCCGCGGATCAAAGGGAACGGCGTTGCGATTCACGGTGATTCCGACTCGGTGCAGCCGGTCCTCGGCCTGCTTTCCGTCCAGCTCGGAATCGCGCAGATCCACCAGCACCAGGTGGACGTCGGTGCCGCCGGACACCACGTTGATGCCGGCCGCGCGCGAATCCTTCTGCAGCAGGCGATCGGCGAGGATCGCGGCGCCCGTCAGCGTCCGTTCCTGGCGCTCACGGAACTCCGGCTGCGCGGCGAGCAGGAATGACACGGCTTTGGCGGCGATGACGTGCTCGAGGGGGCCGCCCTGCTGGCCGGGGAAGACAGCGGAATTGATCTTCTTGGCCAACGCCTCGTCGTTGGTCATGATGACACCGCCGCGGGGGCCGCCGAGTGTCTTGTGCGTGGTCGAGGTGACCACGTGGGCGTGCGGTACGGGGGACGGGTGCAGGCCGGCCGCCACCAGGCCGGCGAAGTGGGCCATGTCGACCATCAGGTAGGCGCCGACGTCGTCGGCGATGCGCCGGAACTCGGCGAAGTCGAGGTGCCGCGGATAGGCCGACCAGCCGGCGAGGATCAGCTTCGGCCGGCGCTCGTGGGCCAGCCGCTCCACCTCGGCCATGTCGATCCGATGGTCATGTTCGGCCACCTGATAGGCCGCGACATCGTAGAGCTTGCCGGAGAAGTTCAGCTTCATGCCGTGGGTGAGATGGCCGCCGTGGGGCAGGGTCAGCCCGAGGATGGTGTCGCCGGGAGTGAGTAGCGCGGCCATCACGGCTGCGTTGGCCTGCGCGCCGGAATGCGGTTGGACGTTGGCGTAGGACGCGCCGAACAGGCTCGTGAGCCGGTCGATCGCGAGCTGCTCGATGACGTCGACGTGCTCGCACCCGCCGTAGTACCGCCGACCGGGATAGCCTTCGGCGTACTTGTTCGTCAACACCGAACCCTGGGCAGCCATGACGGCGAGCGGGGCGAAGTTCTCGCTGGCGATCATCTCCAGCGTGTTCTGCTGGCGTGCCAGTTCCGCCGAAATCGCCTCGTGCACTTCATGATCGATGGTGGCCAGGGTTTCGCCCAGAATCGGATTGGCGCCGTGGGCCGAGGCCGGGGTAGCGGTGTCGACGGTCATGGTGGCCCTTCTGAGTCGATTGATACGTGACTAATATATCAACTGTCGGATAGATTAGGATCAGTTCGCGTCCACGTCAACAGCGCGCAGAGGAGCGGTCATGACTTCATCGGTGGTGACAGCCGGCGACGCCGACGCCGGCGTCGAGAGCACGGCCGACCGTGTCTACGAAGCGGTGCGGGAACGACTGGTGATGCTCGACATCAGGCCAGGCGAACCCATCAACGACGACCGGCTCGGCGCCGAACTGGGAGTCGGTCGCACCCCCGTGCGCGACGCGCTCAAACGGCTCGAGCGGGACCGGTTGGTGGTCGCGTACCCGCGGCGCGGAACGTTCGCGACCGCGGTCGACATGACCGACCTGGCCGACATCTCGGAGATCCGAAACCATTTGGAGCCGTTGGCCGCCGCGCGCGCCGCGCGAGTGGCCACGCCGGAGTCGCGTCGCACACTGGCCGGTCTCGCCGACAGTATCCAGCAGATCGGCGACTCCGACGATCCGCGGGAGGTGCTGCGCCACGATGTGCGCGTGCACCGGGAGATCTATCGCGCGGCGCAGAATCCTCATCTCGAGGCGGTGCTGGTGAGCCTCGACGCCCACGCCACCCGGATCTGGTGTCTGTTCCTCGACCGGCTCCCGGACGTCGTCACCCACGTCCGCGAACACATCGCTCTGTTGGACGCGATCGTCGCCGGTGACAGTGAGACTGCGTCTGCGCTGACGCTGTCGCACGTCACCGGTTTCGAGCAGGCCATCCGCGCGTTGCTGTGACGGTGTTGCGGTAACGTCGGCGAAACACTGATATATCATCGGCGCACCAGCGAAAGGATTGTGTCGGTGACGGTTGTCGGAGTGGAGTCGCTCGGCGAGGTCGATCTCGCCGCGTTGTCGCTGGCCGATCAGGCCTACCTGATCATCCAGGACAAACTGATCATGCTGGACATCCGGCCCAACGAGGCGATCGTGGAGAGCGAGCTGGCCGCGAGCCTGGGGCTGGGCCGCACGCCGGTGCGGGAAGCCCTCAAGCGCCTCGAAGCCGACCGGCTCGTCATCTCCTTCCCGCGCCGCGGCACGTTCGCCACAGGTGTGGATGTCGCTGACCTGCGCCACATTTCGCAGATCCGGGTCAACCTCGAACCGGTCGCCGCCCGCACCGCCGCCGAGAACGCATCGGCCTCGATGCGCACGCACCTGCTCGAGCTCGCCGACCAGACCGAGGCCCTCGAGATCGCCACCATCGATCGTCGCGAACTCATGCGTTGGGATCTGCGCGTGCACCGCGCCATCTACACCGCCGCGGGCAACCCACATCTGGAAGACGTCCTGATCCGCTACGACAACCTGGCCACCCGGATCTTCTGCCTGTTCCTCGACCGGCTCACGGTCGTCGCCCACCACGTCGGCGAACACACCGCCCTGCTGCGGACCATCGCCGGGGGCGATGGCGATGCGGCAGCCGCCATCGCGCTGGCTCACGTCACCGGGTTCGAAGAAGCGGTCCGTGCCGTCGTGTGACTATCGGGTCGTCTGACCGTCAGCGGAACACCACGGTGCGGTGACCGTGGAGCAGCACCCGGTTCTCGCAATGCCAGCGTACGGCCCGGGAGAGTGCGAGCGCCTCGGCATCCTGCCCGACTGTCGCGAGCCGAGCGGGGTTGTAGGAGTGGTCGATCCGGATGACTTCCTGCTCGATGATCGGGCCCTCGTCCAGATCCGGGGTCACGTAGTGGGCCGTCGCGCCGACCATCTTCACCCCGCGGTCGTAGGCCTGGTGATAGGGCTTGGCGCCCTTGAAACCGGGCAGGAACGAGTGGTGGATGTTGATGGCGCGGCCCCGTAGCGCGGTGCACGTCTCGTCGGAGAGCACCTGCATGTAGCGCGCCAGCACCACGACCTCGGCGTCCATGTCCTCGACCACGCGCATGAGTTCGGCTTCGGCCTCGGGTTTGGTGCTCGGCGTCACCGGGATGTGCACGAACGGCAGGCCGGCGGCCTCGGCCATCGGTCGCAGCACCTCGTGATTGGACACGACCGCGATCAACTCGCCACCGAGAGTCCCTGCACGCCAACGGAAGATGAGGTCGTTGAGGCAGTGCCCGAGCTTCGACACCATCACCAGCACCCGTGGCGGTCGCGTGCCGTCGATCCGGAATGTCATGTCGAAACCTGCTGCCACCGAGGAGAACTGGTTGACCAGAGTGGCCGCGTCCACTCCGTCGTCGGGGCAGCAGAACGTGGTGCGCAGGAAGAACGACTGGCTCACGTCGTCGTCGAACTGCTGGTGTTCGGCGATGTCGTAGCGGCGGGAGAACAGGAACGAGCTCACGGCGTGCACAATGCCGGGCCGCTGCGGGCAGCTCAGCGTCAACGTGAATGTCTGTGTCATGAGCGAATCTTCGCCATCTCGGGATCGACGAGCGGTTCGGCCACGACGGTGGCCGCCACCCGACGGTCGAAGTACGCGATCTCCACAGGAGTTCCGACGGTCACCGATGCGGGCAGCCAGGCATAGGCGATCGGGGTGCCGACCGTGTGCCCGAACGCCGCGCTGGTGATGTAGCCGGCCGGCTCACCGTCGAGCAGCACCGGTTCGGAACCGAGGACGACCGACTGGCCGTCGTCGACGGTCAGGCAGACCAGCCGACGCTCGACGGTGTCGTCGGAGGCGCCCGCGAGTGCCTCGTATCCGAGGTAGCCGTCCTTCTGCGGGCGGACGGCGAAACCGAGGCCGGCCTCGTAGGGGTTGTGTTCGGTGGTCATGTCGGTACCCCAGGAGCGGTACCCCTTCTCCATGCGCAGGCTGTTGAACGCGGCCCGGCCCGCCGCGATCACCCCGTGGCGCTGGCCCTGCGCCCACAGCGCATCCCATAGTCGCAGACCGTGTTCGGCGGTCGTGTAGAGCTCCCACCCGAGTTCACCGACGTAGGACAGCCGCATCGCGGTCACCGGCACACCGGCGATGCGAACCTGCTTGCACCGGAAGTACTTGAAGCCCTCGTTGGAGAAATCGTCGTGGCTCAGTGCCGACACCAGATCGCGGGCGAGAGGACCCCAGACGCCGATGCAGCAGGTGCCGCCGGTGATGTCCCGCACGACCACGCTGTCGTCGGCCTGACGGCGGACGTAGTCGAGGTCGAGGTTGCCGTTGACGCCGATCTGGAAGGTGTCGGCCGCCAGGCGGGCGACCGTGACGTCACTGCGCACACCGCCGGCGGCGTCGAGCATCAGTGTGTAGGTGACCGATCCGACCGACTTGTCCATCTTGCCTGTGGTGAGCCGCTCCAGCAGCGCCAGGGCGCCGGGTCCGGTGACCTCCAGGCGCTTCAACGGCGTCATGTCGTAGAGGGCGACGGCCGTCCGGGTGCGCCATGCTTCCGCGGCGGCGATCGGCGAATGGAACATGCCTGTCCACCGATCACGCTGCGGCGGTTGCCATTCCGCGGGCAGCTCGGCGACGAGGTCGGCATTGGACTCGAACCAGTGCGGCCGTTCCCAGCCGGCCGCCTCCAGGAACACCGCCCCGAGTTCCTTCTGGCGCGTGTGAAACGGACTGACACGCAGATCGCGGGGGGATTCCTTGGGCTGCAACGGATGCAGGATGTCGTAGACCTCGACGAAGTTCTGCTGGGAGGTCTCGCTGACGTAATCGGGGTCGAGCTGCACCTCTTCGAAGCGATGCACGTCGCAGCCGTTCAGCGCGACCTCGGACCGGCCGTCGACCAGCAGTTGCGCGACGGCGCGCGCGACACCGGCCGAGTGCGTCACCCAGACCGCCTCGGCGATCCAGAATCCGGCGACGTCCGGCGATTCACCGACCAACGGAGCGCCGTCGGGGGTGAACGAGAAGATCCCGTTGAAGCCCGAATCGATGGTCGCAGTCTGCAGACAGGGCAGCAGGAGCTTGCTCTGCTCCCAAGCCGGCGCGAAATCCTGCTCGGTGAACGCCAGCATCGACGGCATTGCGTCCGAGCTGATCTCACCGTCGGGAAGCTCGCGCAGATCCACCGGCATCGGCCGGTGGGCATACGATCCGATGCCGAGGCGGTCGACGTGCTCGCGGAAGTACAGGTCCTGGTCCTGATGGCGCAGGATCGGGAAGCCGGCCTCGGAGGCCTCGGTGTTGCGCCCGGCCAGCTCGGGGATCTGGTGGGTCTTCACGTACTGGTGTGCCAGGGGAAGCAGGGGCACTTCCATACCGACGAGCGCGCCCAGTTCGGGTCCCCAGAATCCGCCGCAGGACACCACGATGTCGGCGGGCACCGTCCCTGTCGTCGTCGCGACGCCGGTGACCTTGCCTCCGCTGTGTTCGATCCCGACCACCTTCGTCGAGCCACGGAATTCGGCACCGCGACTCTGCGCGCGCCGGGCGAGGGCGACGACGACCCGCGACGCCTTGGCCAGTCCGTCGGTCTCGACGTACAGCCCGCCGAGGACGCGTGCGGGATCGAGCAACGGATGGAGCTTGGCGCACTCCTGCGGGTCGATGACCCGCGCGCCCACTCCCCACGCAGTGGCCCAGCCGTGGCGGCGATGCAGCTCGGCGAGCCGATCTTCGGTGGTCGCTACCTCGAGGCCGCCGACCTGGTTGAAGCACCACGCGCCGTCGACGTCGAGCGCGAGGAACTTCTCCACCGTGTACGACGCGAACGTCGTCATGGTCTTCGAGGAGTTGGTCTGGAACACCAGGCCCGGCGCGTGCGACGACGATCCGCCGGTCAGCGGGAGCGGCCCCTGATCCAGGACCGTCACGCGGTCCCAGCCGCGGGCGGTCAGCTCATCGGCCAGGTTGGTGCCGACGATGCCGGCACCGATGATCACGACGCGAGGGGATCCCATGTGCGTGGCCACTCCTTGATGATTGATCAACAACTGATATACCAACCTAAAGTGCCGGACATCAGTGGTCAACCTGTGCGGGGAGCCGGGCAAGTATTCGAACGTGCCGTAGAAATTGCCCATCAAAATCTTGACTGCTGTCAGGTTTTCTCCGTAGGTTGTCCGGAGAGCGTGAGCGACGCCACAATCCCCTCAGGAGCGACATGCACAGCACACCGCGCACCGCGATCATCGGAGCCGGCATCAGCGGCCTCACCACCGCCAAGAACCTGCAGGACGCCGGCGTCGACTTCGACTGCTTCGAAGCGTCCGACCGGGTCGGCGGCAACTGGGCATTCCGCAACCCGAACGGGCACTCGAGCGCGTACCGCTCGCTGCACATCGACACATCACGGGATCTGCTGTGCTTCAAGGATTTCCCGATGGACCCGAGCCTGCCGGACTATCCGCACCACTCCCAGATCAAGGACTACCTCGACGACTACACCGACGCCTTCGGTCTGCGGCAACGGATCAGCTTCGACACCGCGGTCCAGCACGCACACCGCTACCCGGGCGGCGGGTGGCGCATCGACACCAGCGATGGCCGCAGCCGCGACTACGACGCGTTGGTGGTCGCCAACGGTCACCACTGGGACCCGAGATTCCCCGACTTCCCCGGCCACTTCGACGGCGAGACCATCCACTCGCACGCCTACATCGACCCGACCGAGCCCCTGGACCTCAAGGGCAAGCGCATCATCGTCGTCGGAATCGGGAACTCCGCGGCCGACGTCGTCTCCGAACTGTCCCAGAAGGCATGGCAGAACACGGTCTACCTGTCCACCCGCTCGGGCGCCTGGGTGGTGCCGAAGTACATCTTCGGCGTGACCGCGGACAAGATCGCCAGGACATTGCCGGTCATTCCGCTGTCGTGGCAGCGCCGCCTGATGCGGCCGGTTCCCCGGTTGCTCTTCGGCAACCCCGAGCATTACGGACTGCCCACGCCCAATCATCACTTCCTGGAGGCACATCCGACGCAGTCGGCCGAACTGCTGATGCGACTGGGCGCGGGCGACGCCGTCGCCAAGCCGAACATCGAACGCCTCGACGGCGACACGGTGCACTTCGTCGACGGATCGTCGGTGCAGGCCGACGTCATCATCTACGCCACGGGCTACAACATCACGTTCCCGTTCTTCGATCCCGACTTCCTCAGCGCCCCGAACAACAAGCTGCCCCTGTACAAGCGGATACTCAAGCCCGAGCTCGACGACCTGATCTTCGTGGGCTTCGCCCAGGCGCTGCCCACATTGTTCCCGTTCGTCGAATGCCAGGCCCGCATGGCCGCGGCCTACCTCGGCGGAACCTATCGACCGCCGTCGATCCGCGAGATGCACGCGACCATCGCTGCCGACGAGCGCAAGTACATCGGCCATTTCGCGGATCGGCCGCGGCACACGCAGCAGGTGGACTACTTCGACTACGAGCGCGACATGCGCAAGCGGGAACTCCCGGCAGGCGCCCGCCGGGCGGCGCGGCAGGGCCCCGTGAGGCTCACCGGCCGCATCCCGCAGGCGTCGACGCATGGCCGTTGATCGCATGGCCGTTGATCGCACGGCCGTTGATTCGGAGGCGCGGCCGTCGGGACGCAGCACACAGCGTCCGCAGCCGCGCGGGGAAGAACGCAGATCCAGGCTGCTGGCCGCCCTCGCGCACCGACTCGACAGGCAGTCACTGGCCGAGGTCTCGGTGGCCGACGTCGCCGGCGAAGCCGGGCTGGCGAGGTCGGCGTTCTACTTCTACTTCAGCAGCAAGAACGAGGCCGTGACGCATCTGCTGGCCGGCATCTTCGATGCTCAGATCAGCGATGCCGCTGAAGTTCTGGGTGGAAGCGGCGACCCCCGCGAGAACCTCTCGCGAGTTCTGTTGCACACCGTCGAGTCCTGGGTCGCACAGCGCAACAGTTTTAAGGCGATGCTCGACGCCCGGGACGCCAATGCCGACACGCGAGCCATCTGGGAATCGTGGCTGACCCGCTACGAGGACTTCGTGGCGGCCTACATCGACGAGCACCGCGGGCACGAAGCGGGGTGTTCCTCGCGAGATCTCGCGCATTCGCTGCTCTCGCTCAACGAACGCGTTCTGGAGCGATTCCTGCGCGGCTACGGTCTCGACACTGCCGACGACGTGCATCGCTCGCTCACCCACGTCTGGACCGCTGCGATCTTCGGCAGCGCGCCATGAGGGCACCGTCCCCGCCCCGGTAGTGTCGCTGCGATGAGCAGCGGGAGCTCCGACTCGGGCGGAGGTGTGCAGTCCGTCGACCGCGCAGTGTCCGTGCTCGAGATCCTGGCCCGCCTCGGCGAGGTCGGCGTCACCGAACTCGCCAACGAGATCGGCGTACACAAATCCACGGTGTCGCGGCTGCTGTCGGCGCTCGAAGACCACGAGCTGGTCGAGCAGGCGCACGATCGGGGCAAGTACCGTCTCGGCTTCGGCCTGCTGCGCCTGTCCAACGCGGTGTCCGGCCAGCTCGACATCACCCAGCAGGGCCGGGAGATCTGTGAGCGACTGGCCGTCGAGCTGGGGGAGACCGTCAACATCGCAGTGCTGCGGTCGCACTACGCCGTCAACGTCGATCAGGCCCGCGGTCCGCGGTCGGTCGGCAGCCACAACTGGGTCGGCGAGCTGACCCCGCTGCACGCCACCTCCAGCGGCAAGATCCTGCTGGCCCACATGTCTGCAGAAGCGCGCCGCGATGTCCTCTCCGAGGCCCGCCTGACCCGATACACCGACCGCACGGTCACGTCCCTCGACGAGCTCGAACGCCAACTGGCGGTGATCGCGGCCGACGGCTACGTGGTGTCCACCGAGGAGCTGGAACACGGGCTGACCGCCGTGGCGGCACCGATCCGGGATCACGCCGGCATCGTCATCGCCGCGCTGAGCGTTTCGGGCCCGGTGTATCGACTCGACGACGCCCGCGCCCGCGAGGTGGTTCCGGCAGTCGTGGCCGCGGCGGCCTCGGTTTCCGAACGCATGGGCTACCGGGGCTGACGCCCGCAGCGTTTCCAGCACGTTTCCCTCGGTAAATTTCGCTCGACCAGGTGGTGTATCACTGCGCCGCGTTCTAATATATCACGAGTGTGGCTTTCGTCACACGCGTTGAGGACTGGTCGGGAGTGACAAAGGTGACTGCACAACATGAACATCAGCTCGACGCTGACGAGCTGAAAGCCAAGCTGCACCACACGTTTCCGGGGCCCGGTGCGCCGATACCTCCCGGTCACGAGGACGAGGTCCCACTGTGTCAGCGGCCGCCGGTCACCGACAAGGTGGTCTTCGGCGTCACGGCACTGATCGTCGTCGCCATCCTCGCCTGGGGTCTGCTGGCCCCCGCGCCGTTCAGCGCGACGATGTCGGCGATCCTGAGCTGGGTGGTCAGCAACATGGGCTGGGTGTTCATCGTTTCCGCCAGCTGTTTCGTGTTGTTCGCCGCCTGGCTGGCGCTGAGCCGCTACGGCCGGATTCCGCTCGGCAAAGACGGTGAGAAGCCCGAGTTCAACACCGTGAGCTGGGTCGCGATGATGTTCAGTGCGGGCATGGGGATCGGGCTGATCTTCTGGGGCGTGACCGAACCGCTGACCCACTTCGTCAACCCGCCGCCCGGGCTGGCCGACTCCAAGGCCGGCACCGCGCTCGCCACGGCCCTGTTCCACTGGGGCTTCCACCCGTGGTCGATGTACGCGGTGGTCGGCCTGTCCATTGCCTACGGCAGCTATCGCATGGGTCGTCGCCAGCTGATCAGCGCGTCATTCATCCCGATTTTCGGCCGCAAACGCATCGAAGGGCCGGTCGGCAAGACCATCGACATCCTCGCGATCTTCGCGACCATGTTCGGTACCGCGGCGTCGCTCGGCCTCGGTGCACTCCAAATCGGTTCGGGCATCGAGGTTCTCGGCTGGGTCGGCAAGGCGGGCACGCTGCTGCTCGTGGCCGTGGTGGCGCTACTCACCCTCGCCTTCGTCGCGTCCGCGGTCTCCGGAGTGTCGCGCGGCATCCAATGGCTGTCCAACATCAACATGGTGCTGGCGCTCATCCTGGCCGTCTTCGTCTTCGTCGTCGGCCCCACAGTGCTGATCCTCAATCTGCTGCCGACGGCGCTGGGTGACTATCTCGCCAATCTCGCGGCCATGTCGGCCCGCTCCGCCGAAGCCGGAGGCGACACCGAGAAGTGGCTCTCCTCGTGGACCATCTTCTACTGGGCGTGGTGGATCAGCTGGACGCCGTTCGTCGGCATGTTCCTCGCGCGGATCAGCCGGGGCCGCACCATCCGGCAGTTCGTCGTCGGCGTGATCCTGATCCCGACCACCGTCAGCCTGCTGTGGTTCGTCATTTTCGGCGGAGCGGGAATCGGGTTGCAGCGCGACGGTGAGGACATCTTCGGCAGCGGCGAGCCCGAGTCCACACTGTTCGGGTTGCTGAGCCACATGCCCCTGGCCGGTCTGTCCTCCCTCCTGGTGATGGCGCTGGTCGCGATCTTCTTCGTCTCGGGTGCCGACGCCGCGTCGATGGTGATGGGCACGCTCTCGCAGAGCGGCTCGGTGTATCCCTCGCGGTGGGTGGTCGCATTCTGGGGCCTGAGCACCGGTGCGGTCGCCGTGCTGATGCTGTGGGCCGGCGGCAACGACGCGCTCAACGGCCTGCAGACGATGACGATCATCGTGGCCGCGCCGTTCGTGCTCGTGATGATCGGCATGTGCGTGTCGTTGTTCCTCGACGTCACGCGAGATCCGATGATGGCCGATCTGGAGAAAACGGCCGTCCCCGACGAGACGCGGGTTCCCGACCCGACCCCCTAGAACGAGTGTCGACGGGACTGGTCGCCGCATGGCCCGCATGATGCGGCGACCAGTGCTTTCATCGTCGGAAGAGGGTCAGGAAACTCACAGTGAGAGATGCCCCCGTTCGGCTTGACAAGGTCTGTGACGGCCCACACACTGTTGCGTATTACGAATTGCGTTCCTTAATACGCGTCATCTAACCGAAACAGGAAGGCAACACATGCTCGACGTCTGCCCGCTTTCCGACCTGCCGCCGGGCGAGTCGGTCCGCGTCGTCGCGGACCCGCCGATTGCCGTCTTCCACACCGAAAGTGGCGAGGTCTTCGCCATCGACGACACGTGCTCGCATCAGGATGCCTCACTGGCCGACGGATGGCTCGAAGGCTGTGAGGTCGAATGCCCGCTGCACGCGTCGCGCTTCAACCTGCGTACCGGGGCCGTCGACGCGCCTCCCGCCAAACTGCCCGTGCGCACCCACACCGTCGTCATCGACGACGGCATGATCCGCGTCGAGCTCAGCACCGAGAAGCCCAACCTCCCGCCCGACATCCGCGCGCGTCTCGGCCAGGGGCAATGATGCAGCACATCGCCGTCATCGGAGCATCGCTGGCCGGCCTGTCGGCCGTCAGAGCCCTGCGCGCGCAAGGGTTCACGGGCCGTATCACCGTCATCGGCGACGAGGCCCGGCGGCCGTACGACCGCCCGCCGCTGTCGAAGGATTTCCTCGCCGGCGTCGTGACCGAGGAGGACCTGAGCCTCGAAGACACCGACGACCTGGCCGCCGAGTGGTTGCTCGGCTCGGCCGCGACCGCACTCGACACCACCTCGAACACCGTCGAACTCGCCGACGGACGCCGCGTGCACGCCGACGGGTTCGTGATCGCCACTGGATCGCGCGCCCGGCGCTGGCCCGGCTGCGAGGCGATGGCCGGAATCCATGTCATCCGCACCATCGACGACGCGATCGCGCTGCGCTCGGAACTGCGACCAGGCGGTCAGATGGTCGTGATCGGCGCGGGCTTCATCGGAGCCGAGGTCGCCTCCACCGCAAGAAAACTCGGTATGAACGTGACCGTCGTCGAGGCCGCGCCGACACCGTTGCAGGTGCAACTCGGCGCGCGCCTGGGCGCGGTCGTCGCGCAGGCGCACGCCGCCCACGGCACGACACTGATCTGCGGCGTCGGGGTGGCGGGCCTGACCGGGCAGAAACGCGCGCCGCGCGACTCCGACTGTGTGGACCGGGTCACCGGAGTGGACCTGGCCGACGGTCGCCACCTGCCGGCCGACGTCGTTGTCGTCGGCATCGGCGGAATCCCGAACATCGAATGGCTCCAGGGCAGCGGCCTGGACCTCGGCAACGGCGTCATCTGCGGCCCCAGCGGCCAGACGAACATCCCCAACGTCGTCGCAGTCGGTGACTGCGCGGCCTGGCACGACGCGTCGACCGGCGTCGCGCGTCGCGTCGAGCACTGGACGGGCGCACTCGAGCGGCCCGCGATCGCCGTCGCCGCGCTCCTGTCAGGCGGGCTCGACTGCGGCACCGCCGTCAAGGCGCCGTACTTCTGGTCTGATCAGTACGGCTCGCGGATCCAGTTCGCGGGCAACGCACTTCCCGACGACGAGGTCACCATCGAAGTGGGCAGCTGCGAGAGCGGCAGTTTCCTCGCCACCTACCGGCGTGCCGGGCAGCTGGTCGCCGTGCTCGGCGTGGACCAGCCCAAGCTGTTCACCCGGTGGCGCCGCCAACTCGCGGCACCTCCGGTTGCCGTCTGATACTTGCAGTCCCGCCTCATTCTCAGGAGTCCCATGACCACGTTCGAAGCGGCGCCTCAACTACCCGAGAGCCTCATCTCCACGCTGGCCGGCCACTACTACACCGACCCCGAGGTCTTCGCGCTCGAGCAGCAGAAGATCTTCGAGGCCATGTGGTTCTGTGTGGTGCGCTCCTCGGATCTGGACAAGCCCGGTGCCTTCAAGACGGTCCAGGTGGGCCGTGAGAGCGTCCTGGTCACCAGATCACGCACGGGAGCGGTCAACGCGTTTTTCAACGTCTGCCGTCACCGCGGGGCTCAACTGTGCACCGAGCACAGCGGCGAGGTGCGACGGGCATTCCAATGTCCTTATCACGCATGGACATACGATCTGGACGGCAAGCTCATCGCCGCCCCGAACCTGACCAAGATGCCCGACATCGACAGGGTCGAGTACGGGCTGCGAAAGATCGCCGTGCGCGAATGGCTGGGATACGTGTGGGTGTGTCTGGCCGACGAGCCGCCGTCCTTCGAGGGCACGGTGATGCAGGAGATCGTCGATCGCCTGGGCGACCTGGAGTCGATCGACGGCTACGGCATCGCCGAGCTGAGCGTGGGCCGCCGCATCGTCTACGACGTCAAGGCCAACTGGAAGTTGATCGTCGAGAACTTCATGGAGTGCTACCACTGTGCCACCATCCACCCCGAACTGACCGAGGTGCTGCCCGAGTTCGCCGATGGTTACGCAGCCCAGTACTACGTCGGACACGGCGCCGAATTCGGCGAGGAGGTCCAGGGTTTCACGATCGACGGCTCCGAAGGTCTGGATCACATCCCCGGCGTCACACCAGAGCAGGACCGCCGCTACTACGCGATCACGGTGCGGCCGCAGGTGTTCGTGAATCTGGTGCCCGACCATGTGATCGTGCACCGGATGTTCCCGGTGGCCGCCGACCGCACCGTGGTCGAGTGCGACTGGCTGTACCTGCCTGACGTCGTCGAATCGGGTCGTGACGTCAGCCATTCGGTGGAACTGTTCCACCGGGTCAACAGCCAGGACTTCGAAGCAGCCGAACGGTGCCAGCCGGCGATGAATTCGCGGGTGTACCGCGCCGGCGGCGTGCTGGTGCCCAGCGAGCACCACATCGGAGCCTTCCACGACTGGCTGCGCGGCATGCTCGCGGTGTGAGCGCCTCAGGTCAGACGTTCGGACCTGTTCTCCAGCAACTGGATTCGATGTGAATTGCCGGGCAGGTCGATGTAGCGCCTGCCGTACGCCGCGAGCAGTGCGTCATCGAGACGCCGCACCGCACCCGGCGGGAAGCGATAGTCCATCGCGGCGTTGACCGCGTCGGTGTCGACCCTGGCCAGCGCAGCGTCGACCTCGTCGATCGAGTCGATGCCGAGATCGAGGAGCAGGCCGGCCATCCAGCCGTAGTGGTCGGTGCGTGACCAGCCGGCGTCGGGGAAGCGGTTGGCGAGATACGTGGCCAGCACCGGCGTCGGAATGCCCGCCTCACCGGCGCTCTGCGGCCGTTCGGCCGGCGTGGTCGACCGCAGCCGCTCCCGGATCGCCGAGAACTCGCGGTCGGCGAGCTCCAGCAGGCCCGCGGCGAGGGTGAACCGCCGATCCAGGTCGGGGGCGTCCTCCTCGGGGATCGAGCCCTTGTAGCGGACGTCGTGCTCGAACTCCGCCCACGCGTGCTGCAGGATCGTGCGCACCTGCACCGATGCCGGCTGCTGCTCACCCTCGGTGGCCAGCAGCAGATGCCGGCTGGCATACCCCCACCGGCCCTCGCTGGCGGTTTCCACCCCCATGTCGCGATCGTCGAGCAGCTGCATCTCCTGGCCGAGCAGACGCGCGACCGCGGCGACGTCGTCGCGCAGATACGTGATCACCCGCAGGCCGATCTGATCGGTGATCTCCGAGAGCGGATCGGCGTACAGCCGGCGCCCGTCCACGTGCCGGTCGGCCTTGGCGGCGAACGACGCCACCGACTTGGTGCGCGCCGTCACGCTCAGATAGTCGATGCCCGCGTCGTCGAGGAGCGCCGTCACCATCGTCAGGTACCGCGTGGTGGAAGCCACCAGCTGCGGGCGCCGCTGCGTGTAGGTCGCGATCGCCTCGTGCACAACCCCGGGTGTCGGCTCGGGCGGGGCGGGTGTCAGGTCCGACGGCAACGTCGGCGTCACGATGCATCCGGTCTCGGCGTCGCCGTAGAAGGTCAACCCCTCGGGACGGCGGGCGGCGTAGAGCGCCACGTAGGCGCAGACGACGGCGTCGACGGGATCTTCCACGCGACGCAATTCGCTTTTGCGTTCGGCACTTTCGGCGTTCACCCGCAACCGCGCCCAGTCGGGGGAGTCCGCCACTCGCAGCGAGGGCTCCGCGGTCGCCAGCCCCTCGACGAGATCCATCAACCGCAGCAGCTCGGCCTGCAGCTGCGCCACCGAACGGCCGGGCTTCGCCTTGTATTTCAGCGTGCGGCCCAGCCGGAACAACGCCACCGTGGCCGCGTGCGGATACACCTCGAGCGCGCGGCGCGGCGCGTGGCCGCGCGGATCGATGTCCAGATCGAGGGCCTCGGCGAGCCGCCCCGCCCTCGTCCCGTCCGCGAACTCCGGCTTGCCCATGTTCGACGGATGCGCGCCGGCCTGGAACTTCGCGAAGTCGGCATTGAGCGCCCGCTCGGCCGGCCGCTGGCCGGTCGGATTGCGCACCACGATCGGAGCGTCGATGCCCACCACGCACTCGCCCCCCACATACGGCGCGACCATCGAGCGGATGCTCGCGTCGTCGGTGGCCGCCGACGCCGCCACCAGCCTGCCGGCGTCGTCGACGATGGCGACACCGGTGGGTTTGCGCTGGCCCCACGCCAGGTCCAGACCGACGAAATACATGGCCCCTACTGTGCCCGATAGGCTGTTGGGCCGTGAGCAACCGCGCGTCGATTCCCGATGTCCTGGCCCATCGCTACGCCAGCGAGGAGATGGTCGCGATCTGGTCGCCGGAAGCCAAGATCGTCGCCGAGCGTCGGCTGTGGCTGGCCGTGCTGCGGGCGCAGGCCGAACTCGGCGTCGAGGTCCCTGCCGGTGTGGTCGACGACTACGAGCGCGTCCTGGAGAACGTCGACCTCGACTCCATCGCGGCGCGGGAACGGGTCACACGCCACGACGTCAAGGCCCGCATCGAGGAGTTCAACGCACTCGCCGGCCACGAGCACGTGCACAAAGGCATGACCAGCCGCGACCTCACCGAGAACGTCGAACAGATGCAGATCCGGCGGTCGCTGGAACTCGTCCATGCGCGCGGCATCGCCGTCGCCGCCCGGCTCGCCGAGCGGGCCGCGCTCTACCGCGACCTCGTGATGGCCGGCCGCAGCCACAACGTCGCAGCCCAGGCCACCACGCTGGGCAAGCGGTTCGCCTCCGCCGCCGAGGAGACGCTGGTCGCACTGCGCCGCATCTCCGAACTCATCGCCCGCTATCCGTTGCGCGGCATCAAGGGGCCGATGGGCACCGCCCAGGACATGCTCGACCTGTTCGACGGCGACACCGCCCGACTGGCCGACCTCGAGACGCGGGTCGCACAGTTCCTCGGCTTCACCGACATCCTGACCAGCGTCGGCCAGGTGTACCCGCGCTCCCTCGACCACGACGTGGTGTCCGCACTCGTGCAACTCGGCGCCGGCCCGTCGTCGTTCGCGCACACCATCCGCCTGATGGCCGGCCACGAACTGGTCACCGAAGGCTTCGCGCCCGGCCAGGTGGGCTCGTCGGCGATGCCGCACAAGATGAACACCCGCAGCTGCGAGCGGGTCAACGGGCTGCAGGTGATCCTGCGCGGATATGCCTCCATGGCCGCGGAATTGGCCGGCGCGCAGTGGAACGAGGGTGACGTGTTCTGCTCGGTGGTACGCCGTGTCGCGCTGCCCGATGCGTTCTTCGCCATCGACGGGCAGACCGAGACGTTCCTCACCGTGCTCGACGAATTCGGTGCGTACCCGGCGGTGATCCAGCGCGAGCTCGACCGCTACCTGCCGTTCCTGGCGACGACGCGCATCCTGATCGCCGCGGTGCGCGCCGGCGTGGGCCGCGAGACCGCGCACGAGGTGATCAAGGAGCACGCCGTCGCGGTGGCGCTGGCGATGCGCGAGCGCGGCGCGGAACCCGACCTGCTGGACCGGCTGGCCGCCGACCCGCGGCTGCCCCTGGACCGCTCTGCCCTCGACGGCGCGCTGGCCGACAAGGCGGCCTTCACCGGCGCGGCCGCCGATCAGGTGGACCGGGTCATCGCCGCCGTCGACGATCTCGTCGCGCGCTATCCGGGCGCGGCCGACTACACCTCGGGCGCCATTCTGTGACGGCACCCGCGGACGCTTCGACTTCTGGGTGGCGCGGGATCGACCTCACCGATCTCGACAACTTCGCCGCGGGCTTTCCCCACCAGCTGTTCACGCGCCACCGCGAGCACGCCCCCGTGTACTGGCACCCGCCGACCGAGAACACCCCCGACGGCGAGGGTTTCTGGTCGGTGGCCACCCATGCGGAAACCCTTGCCGTGCTGCGCGATCCGGACACCTACTCGTCGGTGACCGGTGGTGACCGGCCCTTCGGCGGCACCCTCCTGCAGGACCTGCCGATCGCCGGTCAGCTGCTCAACATGATGGACGACCCGCGCCACGCCTCGGTGCGCCGTCTCGTCAGTTCCGGCTTGACGCCGCGGATGATCCGACGCGTCGAGGACGACCTGCGGGTGCGGGCTCGCCGGCTGCTGGACGCCGTCCGGCCGGGCGAGCCGGTGGACGTGGTCACCGAGATCGCGGCCGAGATCCCGATGCAGATGATCTGCATCCTGCTGGGCGTGCCGGAGACCGAACGGCATTGGTTGTTCGAAGCCATCGAACCGAGCTTCGACTTCGGCGACGCCCGCAGCGCCACCATCTCACGGCTCTCCGTCGAGGAGGCCGGCTCCCGGATGTTCGCCTACGGTCAGGAGCTGATCGCCGCGAAAAGGGCCGCGCCCAGCGATGACATGCTGTCGGTGGTGGTCAACTCCACCGACCCCGAGCTGTCCGACCTGGAAAGCTATCTGTTCTTCAGCCTGCTCTTCAGCGCCGGGGCAGAGACCACCCGCAACGCGATCGCCGGCGGGCTGCTCGCGCTCATCGAGAACCCGGCCGCGTACGCCGCCGTGCATGCCGAGCCGGCCGCACTGCCGACGGCGATCGAGGAGATGGTCCGGTGGACTTCTCCCTCGCCGTCGAAGCGCCGCACCACGACCCGACCGACGACACTGGGTGATCACCACATCGACGCCGGGCAGAAGGTTCTGGTGTGGGAAGGGTCGGCCAACCGCGACGCGGCGGTGTTCGCCGACCCCGACCGGTTCGACGTGGCCCGAAAACCCAACCCTCACCTGGGTTTCGGGCAGGGCGTGCACTACTGCCTGGGCGCCAACCTGGCCCGGCTGGAGCTGCGGGTGATCTTCTCCGAACTGCTGAGCCGGTTCTCGGCCATGCGGCTGGCCGCGCCGGCGGAGTGGACGAGAAGCAACCGGCACACAGGTCTGCGGCACCTGATGGTAGTGATGGAGTAGTGACTCCGGACATGAGAGCGTCCGACGCCGATCGCACTGCGGTGATGCAGATCCTCGAGCAGGCGGTGGGCCACGGCATGCTGACACTCGACGAATACAGCGAGCGCGCCGATGTCGCGCTGGCCGCTCGCACCCGCGGTGAACTGGACACGGTGATCGCGGACCTGCCTCACGTGCGGCGTCAACCGGTGCCGGCGTCAGCACCCGAGGAGGTGCGCAGTTGGATGTCGAGCATCACCCGTAAAGGCCAGTGGACCGTGCCGCCGCATCTTCGAGTGATCACCCGGATGTGTTCGACGACGCTCGATTTCACCTCCGCCGTGGTGCCGGGTCCGGTGGTGCGCATCGACGTCGACGACTACTGCAGCTCCACCGACATGATCCTGCCCGACGGCGCCACCGCGGACCTCAACGCCGTGAACAACGTCGGTTCGTCGTTGTCGGTGAAGGTGCCGACCGCCCCGACGGCGACCGGTTTGCATCTCGTCGTGACGGGCAAGGTGCGGTTCGGCTCCCTCACCGTGCGGCATCCGTTCGGTGCGACGCTGCGCCGGTTCCTGCGTTAATCCGGGGCTCGAAAGCTCGTGGCCCGGATGCCCGTCGCCCGCAACTCGAGGGCCGCCAGCCCGCGGATCGCCGCCCGATCCTGGCTGCGCCACGCACCGACCGGGTCGGCGGTGACGGCCGCGAGCTTGGGCAGCGGACGGTTGGCCAGCGCCCGCAGCGCGAGCAGCTCCTCGCCGGCGAGCGTCGACGCCAGTGTCACCGCGGTCCACTGACGACGGAAGAACCGCACCCGCAGAAACAGCCACGGCATCATCAGCGCCAGGATCGGGGGAGCGGCCACCGCCAGCGCCAACAGCCAGGCCAGCCACCCCGCGGTCACACCGAGCGACTGGCCTGCCCCGGCGATCTCCCTGGCGGCGTCACCGGCCGCGCTGAGCGGTTTGGCGAGCGAGTCGCCGATGAGCGGCACGTCGCCGGCGCTGTTGCCGGCCGAGTCGAGATTGCCCGCCACACCGTTGGCGCCGCTCTGCACCTGATAGCCGAACTCGGCGATCACCGCCACGGCCGAGTGCACCGCCAGGCCGACGAACACCCAGACGGTGGTCCAGGCGACGATGACGACGTCGCTGAACAACTGCCGCAGCAGCCGCGCCGGCGTCGTGGCATAGGGAACCCACCGCGATTTCATGCGATCGATCACAGCACACAGAGCGCCCACGATGGCCCGATAGGCTGACCCGATGCGTCCCGCTCTGTCCGACTACCAGCACCTGGCCAGCGGCAAGGTTCGTGAGCTCTACCGGGTCGACGAGGGACACCTGCTGTTCGTCGCGACCGACCGCATCTCGGCCTACGACTACATCCTCGACAGTCAGATCCCGGACAAGGGCCGCATCCTCACCGCGATGAGCGTGTTCTTCTTCGACTTCCTGCCGGTACCCAACCATCTCGCCGGCCCGCCCGACGATCCGCGGATCCCCGAGGACGTGCTGGGCCGCGCGCTGCTGGTGCGCCAACTCGACATGCTGCCCGTGGAGGCCGTCGCGCGTGGCTACCTGACCGGCTCGGGGCTGATCGACTACCAGAAGACCGGCAGCGTCTGCGGGATCGACCTGCCCCCGGGTCTGATGGAGGCCAGCCGCTTCGCCGAGCCGCTGTTCACCCCGGCGACCAAGGCCGACCTGGGCGACCACGACGTCAACATCAGCTACGACGACGTCGTCGACCTCGTCGGCAGCGCACGGGCCGAGGAGCTGCGCGACCTGACCTTGCAGACCTACCGCCACGGCGCCGAGCACGCACTCACCACAGGCATCATCGTCGCCGACACCAAGTTCGAGTTCGGGGTCGACGCCGACGGTGTGCTGACCCTCGCCGACGAGGTGTTCACCCCCGACTCGTCGCGCTACTGGCGCGCCGACGACTACACCGAAGGTGCCGTGCAGAACAGTTTCGACAAGCAATTCGTCCGCAACTGGCTCACCGGCCCGGACTCGGGATGGGACCGGCACGGCGACCGACCGCCACCGCCGTTGCCGTCGGACATCGTCGAGGCGACCCGAGCACGATACATCGAAGCCTACGAACGCATTTCGGGTCGAAGCTTCGCGGACTGGATCGGAGGACAGCGGTGAAGCCGCCGGTGGCGAAACGTGTCGAGCATCGACGAGAGCACCACGGTGACGTGTTCGTCGACCCCTACGAGTGGCTGCGGGAGAAGGACAGCGCCGAGGTGATCGACCTCCTCGAAGCGGAGAACGCCTTCACCGAGCACGTCACCGCAGATCTGGCTCCGCTGCGGCAGTCGATCTTCGACGAGATCAAGGCCCGCACCAAGGAGACCGATCTGTCGGTGCCGACGCGGCGCGGCGACTGGTGGTACTACGGACGCAGCTTCGCCGGCAAGCAGTACGGCGTGCACTGCCGGTGCCCTGTCACCGATCCTGACGACTGGACGCCGCCGCACCTGACCGAAGACGCCGACATCCCGGGGGAGCAGGTCCTGCTCGACGAGAACGTTGAAGCCGAAGGGCACGACTTCTTCTCCCTCGGTGCCGCCAGCGTCAGCGTCGACGGCAACGTGCTCGCCTATTCCGTCGACGTCGTCGGGGATGAGCGATACACGTTGCGGTTCAAGGATTTACGGACCGGAGAGCGTTACGACGATGAGATCGTCGGGATCGGCGCCGGGGCCACCTGGGCTGCCGACAACAAGACCGTCTACTACGTGACCGTCGACGACGCATGGCGGCCCGACACCGTGTGGCGACACCGGCTGGGCGCCGGCCTGCCCGCCGAGAAGGTGTATCACGAACCGGACGAACGGTTCTGGGTCGCCTGCGGGCGCACACGCAGCAACCGGTACGTGATGATCGCGGCGGGCAGCGCGATCACCTCCGAGATGCGTTACGCCGACGCGGCCGACGCGGACGCGGACTTCACCATCGTGTGGCCCCGTCGCGACGGTGTCGAGTACTCCGTCGAACACGCCGTCGTCGCCGACGAGGACCGGTTCCTGATCCTGCACAACGACGGTGCGGAGAACTTCACTCTTGTCGAGGCGCCAGTCGCCGACCTGTCGGCCACGCGCACCCTGATCGAACATCGTGACGATGTCCGCCTCGATGCCGTCGACGCGTTCGCCGATCTGCTGGTGGTGAGCTACCGCAGCGAGGCGCTGCCGCGGATTCAACTGTGGCCCCTACGGGGTCGCGGCTACGGTGAGGCGCGCGAGGTGAGCTTCGACTCCGAACTGATGTCGGTGGGGCTGTCCGCCAACCCCAACTGGTCGGCGCCGCGCTTGCGGATCGGGTCGACATCGTTCGTCACGCCGGTACGGATCTACGACCTCGACCTGACCACCGGTGAGCGAGTTCTGCTGCGCGAGCAACCGGTGCTCGGCGACTACCGGCCCGAGGAGTACGTCGAACGCCGAGACTGGGCGATCGCCGAAGACGGTGCGCGCGTGCCGTTGTCGATCATCCACCGGGTCGGTGTCAGCGCGCCCGCACCGCTGCTGCTCTACGGCTACGGCGCCTACGAATCGTGCGAGGACCCGCGGTTCTCGATCGCCCGGCTCTCACTGCTCGACCGCGGCATGGTGTACGCGGTCGCACACGTACGCGGCGGCGGCGAACTGGGCAGGCCGTGGTACGAGCACGGCAAGCTGTTGGAGAAGCGGAACACGTTCACCGACTTCATCTCGGCGGGACAGCATCTCGTCGACACAGGCGTCACGACAGCCGAGACGATGGTGGCCTACGGCGGCAGCGCGGGAGGCCTGCTGATGGGCGCGGTCGCCAACATGGCGCCCGACCTGTTCGCCGGCATCCTGGCCGCCGTGCCGTTCGTCGATCCGCTCACCACGATCCTCGATCCGTCGCTACCGCTGACGGTCACCGAGTGGGACGAATGGGGCAACCCCCTCGATGATGCCGAGGTCTATCGGTACATGAAGTCCTACGCGCCGTACGAGAACGTCGAAGCCAAGCGCTATCCCGCGATCCTGGCGATGACGTCGCTCAACGACACCCGCGTCTACTACGTCGAACCCGCGAAGTGGGTGGCCGCGCTGCGGCACGCGCAGCTCGACCCCGACAGCGACGGAGCCCGCGTGCTGCTGAAGACCGAGATGAACGCCGGTCACGGAGGCATCAGCGGACGCTACGAACGCTGGAAGGAGACCGCATTCCAGTACGCGTGGATGCTCGATGTGGCGGGATTACGGGGAGCCGACGTAGCGTCGGCTCCATGAGCATTGCTGACACTGCCCTCACCACTCTCGACGGCGAAACCACCACGCTGGGTGAATTGGCCGGCGGCGCCGCGCTGGTGGTCAACGTCGCCTCCAAGTGCGGCCTCACGCCGCAGTACAGCGCTCTGGAGCAACTCGCCAAGGACTACCGCGACCGCGGTCTGACGGTGATCGGGGTGCCCTGCAACCAGTTCATGGGACAGGAGCCCGGCACCGCCGAAGAGATCCAGACGTTCTGCTCGACGACGTACGGTGTGACGTTCCCGCTGCTGGCCAAGACCGACGTCAACGGGCCCGACCGGCATCCGCTCTACGCAACGCTGACCGAGACCCCCGACGGCAGCGGCGAGGCAGGTGACGTGCAGTGGAACTTCGAGAAGTTCCTGCTCGCGCCCGGCGGCGAGGTGGTCGCACGGTTCCGGCCACGCACCGCACCCGACGCGCCGGAGGTCATCGCGGCGATCGAGCGCCTCCTCGGGTAGCCGCCATAGTTCAGCAACACGAGTCGTGGAGTTGTCCATCGTGACACCTGACGTTGCGACACTGCTGCAGTGGCAGGACAACTGATCGTCTCGATCTCCGGAGCCAGCGACCGCACCATCGACGACGTCGCGGCATTCCACGGGCAGCTCGCGCGGCGTGGCGTGCCGGCATCGTTTCTGGTGGCGCCACGGTTGAAAGGCGGGTACCGGCTCGACCGTGATCCCAGTACCGTCGAATGGCTCGGCCGGCGCCGTGACGCCGGTGACGCGATCGTGCTGCATGGCTACGACGAGGCCGCCACCAAAGCGCGGCGCGGGGAGTTCGCGACGCTGCCCGCGCACGAAGCCAACCTGAGATTGATGGCGGCCGACCGGGTCCTCGAACATCTCGGGCTGCGCACCCGATTGTTCGCCGCGCCCGGCTGGAACGTCTCCGACGGTGCCATAACCGCGTTGCCGCGCAATGGATTTCGGGTGATGGCAGGGCTGGGCGGCATCACCGATCTGGTCCGCGGTACGACGGAACGAGGGCGAGTGCTCGGCATCGGTGAGGGATTCCTGACGGAACCGTGGTGGTGCCGCACCGTCGTGCTCGCCGCCGAGCGCACCGCGCGCCGAGGCGGCATCGTCCGGGTCGCGGTCGCCGCGCGACATCTGCGCCGGCCCGGTCCCCGACAGGCCATGCTCGACGCCGCCGACCTGGCGTTGATGCACGGCTGCGCACCCACTGTGTACGCGTGGCGCACCCCGGAAGCGCTGTCCGACGCCGCCTGAGGGGTTCCGCTCGCTACATTGGCCGCATGGCAGATGATGCTGACGTCATCGTGGTCGGCGCCGGCCTTGCTGGTCTGGTCGCGGCATGCGAGCTGGTCGAGCGGGGCCGTCGCGTGCTCATCGTCGACCAGGAGAACGCCGCCAACGTCGGCGGCCAAGCGTTCTGGTCCTTCGGCGGGCTCTTCTTCGTCGACAGTCCCGAGCAGCGGCGCCTGGGCATCCGGGACAGTCACGAGCTGGCGCTGCAGGACTGGCTGGGCACCGCCGGCTTCGACCGCCCCGAGGACCACTGGCCGAAGCAGTGGGCGCACGCCTACGTCGACTTCGCAGCCGGCGAGAAGCGCCGCTGGTTGGGAGACCGGGGGCTCAAGGTCTTCCCGCTCGTCGGATGGGCCGAGCGCGGCGGCTACGGCGCCCAAGGCCACGGCAACTCCGTGCCCCGCTTCCACATCACCTGGGGCACCGGGCCCGGTCTGGTCGAGATCTTCGCGCACAGGCTCACCGGGCCGCGGGTGCGTTTCGCCCACCGTCACCGCGTGGACGAGCTCATCGTCGAGAACGGTGCCGTCGTCGGTGTGCGCGGCGCGGTGCTCGAGCCGTCATCCGCGGTACGTGGCGCCCCGTCGTCACGAAACAGCATTGGCGAGTTCGAATTTCGCGCCCAGGCGGTCATCGTCGCCAGCGGCGGCATCGGCGGCAACCATGACCTGGTGCGGGCGAACTGGCCGGCCCGGATGGGTCGGGTCCCCGAGCAGCTCCTCAGCGGTGTGCCCGAGCACGTGGACGGGCGGATGCTCGGGATCTCCACGGCGGCCGGCGCCCACATGATCAACAGCGACCGGATGTGGCATTACACCGAGGGCATCACCAACTACGACCCGATCTGGGCGCGCCACGGAATCCGCATCCTGCCCGGCCCGTCGTCGCTGTGGCTCGACGCCACTGGCCGGCGATTGCCGGTCCCGCTGTATCCGGGCTTCGACACCCTCGGCACGCTGGAGTACATCTGCCAGACCGGACAGGACTACACCTGGTTCGTCCTGAACAAGCGCATCATCGACAAGGAGTTCGGCCTCTCCGGGCAGGAGCAGAATCCGGACCTGACCGGTCGCAGCGTGCGCCTGGTCCTCGAGCGCGGTCGCAAGGGCCCCGCGCCGGTGCACGCGTTCGTCGACAAGGGCGTCGACTTCGTCACCGCCGACACGCTGGGTGAGCTGGTGGCGAAGATGAACGCGGTGCCCGACGTGGTGCCGCTGGACTTCGCGACGGTCGAGGCCGAGGTGACCGCACGCGACCGGGAGGTGACGAACAAGTTCACCAAGGACAGCCAGATCACCGCGATCCGTGGGGCGCGCGCCTACCTGCCCGACCGGGTGAGCCGCGTCGTCGCGCCGCACCGGCTGACCGACCCCAAGGCCGGCCCGCTGATCGCGGTGAAGCTGCACATTTTGACCCGAAAGTCGTTGGGCGGCCTGCAAACCGATCTCGACTCCCGGGCCCTGGGGGCGGACGGCGCCGCGGTGCCCGGGCTGTACGCCGCCGGTGAGGCCGCCGGTTTCGGCGGCGGCGGGGTGCACGGGTACCGCTCGCTGGAGGGCACGTTCCTCGGCGGCTGCGTGTTCTCCGGACGCGCCGCCGGCCGTGCCGCAGCCCGCGACGTGCGCTAGATATACGCCCTTATGCTGATGTAAAGCCCTGCACAGACGTCACACGCTGATTAGCATGAGCGCGACTGAGTGGGGCGAACCTGGCGTGACCGAGCTGCCGACCGGAACCGTGACGCTGTTGCTGGCAGACGTCGAGGGGTCGACACGGCTCTGGGAGACCCAGCCCGACCAGATCAAACCGGCGATCGCCCTGCTCGACGAGGTGCTGCGGGACCTCACCGGTGTTCATCGAGGCGTCCGACCGGTGGAGCAGGGGGAAGGTGACAGCTTCGTCCTCGCGTTCGACCGGGCCAGCGACGCCGTCGCCTGCGCGGTGGACCTCCAGCGCGCACCGCTGGCGCCGTTGCGGCTCCGCATCGGTGTGCACACCGGTGAGGTCGAACTGCGCGACGAAGGAAACTACGTCGGGCCCACCATCAATCGCACCGCCCGCCTGCGAGATCTGGCGCATGGTGGTCAGACGGTCATCTCGTCGGCAACCGAAGCGATGGTCGTCGATCACCTGCCCGCCGGTGTCTGGCTGAACGATCTGGGCACCCACCTGCTGCGCGACCTTCCTCGCCCCGAGCGGGTCATCCAGCTCTGCCACCCCGACCTGTGCAACGAGTTCGCGCCCCTGCGTGCGACCACCAGCACATCCCAGCGGCTCCCCAGACCCCTGACGACTTTTGTCGGCCGGAGTGGCGAAAAGGCAGAAGTGGTCGATCTCGTGACGAGCAACCGACTCGTCACGTTGACCGGCGCCGGCGGGGTGGGGAAGACGCGGATCGCCCTCGAGGTCGCAGCAGACGTCGTGCCGGTGTTCACCGACGGCGTGTGGTGGGTGGATCTCGCGTCGTTGACCGATTCTCGCGTTGCGCCGCTGGCGGTCGCGCGGACGGTGGGTCTACCCGATCAGCCTGGCCGCTCGGCCGCCGACACCCTCGTCACGTTCTGCGGTGAGCGACGGATACTGCTCGCCCTCGACAACTGCGAGCATCTGCTGGACGCCTGCAGCGAGTTGGTGGCCACGCTCATCGAGCGCTGCCCAGGCGTCACGGTCCTGGCCACCAGTCGCGAACCCCTCGGCTTCACCGGCGAGGTGGTGTGGCGCGTCCCCTCGTTGCCCTTCGACACCGAAGCGGTGGAGCTGTTCGTCGACCGCGCACAACGGGCGAGACCGGACTTTCGCCTCGTCGAGGGTTCGTCGGATGTGGTGACAGAGATCTGCCGCCGCCTCGACGGCATGCCACTGGCCGTGGAACTCGCGGCCGCACGTGTCCGGACACTCACTCCGATGCAGATCCGGGACGGCCTCCACGATCGGTTCCGGCTGCTGACGGGCGGCGCGCGCTCGGCGGTACGACGTCAGCAAACGTTGCGAGCGTCTGTCGAATGGTCGCATGCACTGTTGACCGATCTGGAACGCACCCTGCTGCAGCGGCTTTCGGTGTTCATGAACGGGTTCGACCTCGATGCGGCAGAGGCAGTGGGTGCGGGCGGCGGCGTCGACTCTGGCATCGAGCGCGTGCACGTGCTGGATCTGCTGTCGCTTCTGGTGGACAAGTCGCTGGTGATCGCGGAAGACAACGACGGTGCGATGCGCTATCGGCTTCTCGAGACGGTGCGCCAGTACGCACTCGAAAAGCTCGGCGAGTCCGGTGAAGCGGACAGCGTCCGGACACGGCATCGAGACCATTATTCCTCCGTGGCAAAGCATCTCGAGTCGACCGATGCCCCCGGACGCCTGCAGCTGATCGCGTGGGCGGAGCGTGAGATCGACAACCTGCGGGCGGCCTTCATGTGGAGCCGCGAGAACCACGACTTCGTCGCGAGCCTGGAACTGGTGACCTCCCTGCACGACCTGTGGTTCCGCCGCGGGCGACAGAACGAGGGGGTGGTTGCGCTGACCGCCTTGCTCGAGGACCCGCTCTGTCGGGGCGCGGTGCCCGCCGACCTGTGGGTGCGCGGCGTCGTGGATCACGCCATCTTGGCTGCCGCGGTGGCCGTGCCAGTCGACGAGGAGCGTGCATGGGAGGCGCTGGCTTGTGCGCGTGACCTCGGCAATGCCGCCCTGGTGTCACGCGCTCTGCTGGCCTGCGGGATGGTGACGTTCTACGACCTCGCGCGGGCGCACGCGTGCCTCACCGAAGCGACCGAGCTGGCCGAGATTTCTGGTCACCGAGAACAGATCGGCCCCATCCGCATCATGGAGGCCATCACCAAAGTCTTCGCAGGCGATCCCGTCGCAGCCGAAGAAGCCGCGGTGGCGGGCGCGGTGGCGGCGGAGGACGTGGGCGACCATTTCTTCGCGGCGCACGGCCGCATCTGGCTGGGGGTGGCGCTCTGGCATCAGGGCAGGCTGGCCGAGGCGCAGTCTGCGTTCGGTGAGTTCGATTCCGGTGTCGCCTGCGAGGACCCGGTCACAAAGCTCTTCTGGCTCGTCGGGCGGGCTGGGCTTGCAAGCCACGCCGGTGACCGCTACACCGCATCCGCGATCGCGGCGGAGGCGATAGCGGCGTCGCAGGACGCCGGGGGCCTCTTCGCTGACACGGTCTACACCGTGGACGCGCAGATCGCACTGCTCACCGGTGACGGTGAAAGAGCTCTGGAGGCCTGCGAAACCGCGTGGGCCAATACGAATCCACTGCGGGAGGCCTACGTTCGATCTGCCAATCCGATGCCGTTGGCTCTGCTCGCCACCGGCGACGTCGCCGCCGCCCGTCGGTGGGTGGATGAGGCGGTCGCCTGCGTTCCCGGCTACTTCCAGGCGCCGGCACTGCTGGGACGTGCGCTGATCGCCCTCGCGGAGGGCCGGCCGGCTAGTGCCCTCGACGACCTCTGTGCTGCACTGACCGTCGTGGCGTCGTTCCGGGCCTATCTGCGCTTACCCGACATACTGGAGTGTCTGGCCCGCGTGCTCGCCGACAACGGGGAGTCGACGGTGGCTGTTCGACTGCTGGGTGGTGCGAACGGGGCGCGTGAGCGGTCGGGAGAAGTCCGCTGGCCGCACTTTCGGCCCAACTTCGAGGGCGCCGAGCAGGCGTGTCGAGAGACCTTGTCTGACAATGAGTTCGACACATTGTGGGCTGAAGGGATGGCCCTGACGCCCGATGAGATCATCGCCTATGCGTTGCGCGGTCGCGGGCGTCGCCGTCGTGCGTCGTCCGGGTGGTCGGCATTGACCCGTGCCGAAGTCGACGTGGTCCGTCTGGTCGCAGAAGGATTGACCAACAAGGACATCGGCAAGCGGCTGTTCGTGTCACCGCGCACGGTGCAGACCCATCTCACGCACGTCTACGCGAAACTGGGTGTGTCCTCGCGGGTGCAGCTCGTACAGCAGTACCAGCCGGTCACACCGGGGGTGCGCTGACCTGGTACTGCTGGATACGCCAGCCGTCGGTCCCGAGGGTCAGCGCCACACCGAGCCTCAGCGCGACCACCGTGCCGTCGGGCCGGTGGAAGTCGGCGGAGCCGTAGCCGAGCACCACCCGCTCGGCGGGGCGACGGACTTCGTCGACGCGGTAGCGGACCGTCATACCGAAGGGTTGCCCGTCGTAGTAGCGCCGCACCCCGTCGCGGCCCACCGTGTAGGGGGCCAGCCCCTGGAAGACAGCGTCCTCGGAGAACACCGCGGCAACCCGATCGGCATCGTGTGCGTCGATCCCGGCCTGCCACTCGTCGAGGACGGCGCGCAGGATGTCATGGTCAGTGTCGTCGTCAGTGTCCGGCACTCTGTCCTCCGTCGACGTGCAGGATCTCCCCGGTGACGAATCCTGCCTTCTCCAAATACATCACGGCGTCGACCACATCGTCGAGGGTTCCGAGTCGGCCGACCGGCTGCAGCGCGGCGAGGAAGTCGTGCGTCGACGGATCGTGCATCGGTGTGTCGATGGTGCCCAGGGCCACGGCATTGACCCGGATGCTCCGCTCGGCGAACTCGATGGCCAGCGATCTGGTCGCGGCGTCCAGTCCTCCTTTCGTCAAGGACGCGAGGACCGACAGGACCTGCTTGTCGGCCTGATCGACGAGGCTCGTCGAGATGTTCACGACGTGCCCACCGTGCTCGAGCATCGCCGCGACGGCGGCGCGGGTGACTTCGAAGAACCCTCGGGTGTTCACCCCGACCACCGCGTCGAAGTCGGCGTCTGTGTACTCCGTGAACGGTTTGGCAATGAAGATGCCCGCGTTGTTGACGACGGTGTCCACCCGCCCGAAACGGGCGAGTGCGGCGTCGACGAGGTCGGCCCCGACGCCCGGCTGGGCGATGTCGCCCGGCACGGCCAGGACCATGGGATCGGCACTGGGGGAGATGGTGCGCGAGTTGGCGACGACGGCGTAGCCGAGCCGGCGGTATCCGGCGACGAGCGCCGCTCCGATGCCCTGGGAGGCGCCGGTGATGACTGCTACTGGAGACGTGTTTGTCATGTCCTGCTCAACGTGGCGTCGGCGCCGTCCATGTCCTCGGGGCAGGACCGGTTTCCTCGTTGCTGAGAGGAGCTGGCTATTACGCTGCCGAAGGTGGAGCTGCGTCAGTTGCGCTACTTCGTCGCCGTGGCCGAGGAACTGAACTTCGGCAGGGCGGCCGAACGGCTGCGTATCGCGGGTCCGTCGCTCTCCCAGCAGATCAAGTCGCTCGAACGCGATCTGAGAGTCCAGCTGTTCGACCGCGACCGCCGATCCGTCGCGCTGACCCCGGCCGGCGCAGCACTCGTGGCCGACGCGCGTGCACTGATCGATCAGGCCGACGCATTACGCAGACGCGCAACAGGTTTGGCCGTGTCGGAACCGGTCCGGATCGGGTGGGTCAACTGGTGTCCGACCGACTGGGTCGAACGCGCGGCCGGTGTCGCGCAGCTGCGGGTGGACACGTGGGTGCTGCCCTCGCACACCCAGGCCGCGCGCGTGGCCGATGGCGTCCTCGACCTGGCGATCTGCTGGGTCCAGAGCGACGATCTCGCTGCGCTGTCGCTGCAGGCCCGGCTCGTCGGCATCGATCGCTTGCAGGCCCTGTGCCTCGGAACCGACGAATCGCCGGTGTCGGTCTCCGACACCGTCGTACTGGTGGACAGCGACACCGCGAGTTGGTCGTCGTGGAACCGGTACGCCGAAGAACTCGCCGAGACCACCGGCGTACGCGTCGTACGCACCGACGACGGTGGACTCACCGGCCCGACGTTCTTCGAACACGTCCGCCGTCTGCGCCGGCCCGTTCTCGTCAACCCGAGGGGGCAGCGCGATCCCGCTCCTCGAGACCTCGTGCGACGTGCGGTGATCCAGCCGACCCCGTTGTGGACGTGGTCACTGGTGTGGCGTTCGGGAGAAGACCGACCTGCAGTGCGCGCCGTCGTCGACGAATTCACCCGTGACACTGGCGATCTGACTGTCGACGAACCGGGTACGTGGGTGCCTGCCACGGAGCCACACCGCGGCGGTGGCCAGCGCGGCCGCTGACACGGTGATCGCCGACACCGCGAGCGCCGTCCGGTACCCGTCCGCCGTCAGCGGCGCCACCAGCAGCGGTCCGGCGATCTGCCCGACGGAGTAGCCGACGGTCAACAGCGCCACCGCCGAACGGATCCCCAGCAGTCGTCCCTCGGCCACCGCCAGCGTGCTCACGCCGATGAAGGTGCCACCGAACAGCAAGGCGCCGAGCAGGCTGGCCGGGCCGGTACCGAGACAGGCCAGCGCGATACCGACGGCCTGCACGGTCAGCGCGGCGGTCAGCATCGCGGGTTGGCCGAGCCGCGTTCCCAGTCGCGCCCACAGAGCCGCCGACGGGACGGCGGCCAGCCCGACCACCAGCCAGGCGCCGGCGCCGAGCGCACCGGGAGAGTGCTCGGCGACCGCAGCCACCAGGAAGGTTCCGGCGATGATGTAGCCGACGCCCTCCAACGTGTATCCGGTGAACAGGAGCAGGAATCGAGTGCTGCCGGCTCGATGCGTGTGCGCGTCCGGGTGGGCTCTGTGCGAGTCGCGCTGCGGGTGTACCGACCACCCGGCGACCCCCAACAGCGCGGCCAGGCAGGCTGCCGTCCACCAGGCGGTGTGCCAGTCGTTCGTCGGCAGGGCGAGGACCAACGCCGAGGAGAGCGCGATACCGACACCCACCCCGCCGAACCCCCACCCGGCTTTCTCCGGCAGCCGCTCCAGCAGCGCGTTGACCGCGACGACGAAGACCACCGCGCTGGCGAACCCTGCGATGGCACGTGCCGACAACCACACCAGCAGCTGCGTGGTCATCGGCATCGCGGCCAGGCTGATCACGATGGCGATCAGCCCCGTTCGGCACGCTGCCCCGGAACGCGCGAGCCGTGAGGACAGCGTGGTGGCCACTGCGCCGGCCAGATACCCGACGTAGTTGGCCGTCGCCAGGTGCCCGGCGTCCTGGGCCGTCAGACCAGCCTGCGCTGTCATCAGCGGCAGGATCGGGGTGTACACGAATCGCCCGACGCCCATGGCGGCAGCCAGCGCGGCGGCGGTGGGCAGCACCGGATTGTGCAGATGTCGTCGCATGACACCCAGCGTGGTCGCCGTGTCATCTCACGGCCAGGACCGGAATCCTCCCAGCTGGCAGGCTTTTCCTCCCACACTCAGAACTCGGTGCCGCTCTCCGGCTCGAGGACCTGGAAGTCGGCGTTCGTCATCTCCTTGAGCCGGCCGTAGAAGATCGGCCGCGCGATGGGGTCGACGATCGCCTGATGGATCGGCACCGCGTGCGTCGGATTCACTGCACGCAGATAGTCCACGGCTTCGGAGATCTTCATCCACGGCGCGGCCGCCGGGGTGGCGAGCACGTCGACCGGCTCGTCCGGAACGAACAGCGCATCACCCGGGTGCATCAACCGGGCCGCGTGCCCGTCGTCACCCACGAGATAGGAGATGTTGTCGATCACCGGGATCTCCGGGTGGATCACCGCGTGTCGACCGCCCACCCCGCGCACGCTGAGATGCCCGATCGAGAGCGTGTCCCCGACGTGCACGGCCCGCCACGGCTCGCCCAACTGCGCCGCGGTCTGCGGATCGGCGTACAGCGCGGCCTGCGGATTGGCCTCCACCAGCGCGGGCAGCCGCTCGGGGTCGGCGTGATCGGGATGCTGATGGGTGATCAGGATCGCCGACAACCCAGTGATGCCCTCGAAGCCGTGGGAGAAATTGCCCGGATCGAACAGGATCGTCGTGTCGCCACCGGGCTGAGCACCGTCAGAAAAGCTCGCCAACAGGCAGGAATGGCCGAAGTGTGTGAGCTGCATGCCTATAGTCTGGCGCGCACAGGGGAGCGGGGGTAGTGCGGATGCGGTGGATGCTCACACTGGTAGTGGCGTTCTCGGGGGTGTTCTTGGCGCCCGGCGGGGCGCATGCGGTGCCGGGATTCTGCCCGCCCACCTGCGACGCGATCCCGGATTCAGCGTGGGTCGAGCCGAGTTCGTTGCCGTTGGCCTCGATCTACCGATGGCCGTCGCTGCCCGGTCTGGCGGTCACCGCCCCGGCACCCCGGTTTGAATTCGAGTCATGGTGCGTCACCCCGGACTCATCATCCGATCCGCGCCGTTACGCCGTCGCCGCGCGCGCCACGGTGCCCAATCCGGACGGTCAGTGGAACCTGCAGGTGCAGGTCCTCCACTGGCGCGGGGACACCGTCACCGGCGGCCAGACCGCACTCGAAGTGCTGGAGAAGGCGCGCATCGCCCTGGCGACCTGCGGGGATGGGGTGTCTCCGTCACTGACCACCAACGAGGTGGACCGAATCGCCGCCGTGATCAGCGAGACCGGTAGCCGAGTCATGCACGTCTACCTGCTGGCGGACCCGGCCAACAGCACCATCGTCGAGGTCGCACTATGGACCACGCTGCCCGCGCGGGTCGAGTGGCGTGCGGTGCCGGACGCGCAGGTCTTCGAGACGATGGCGGCGCCGCTGTGCGCCGCCTACCTGGGCTCGTGCCGGTGAGGCGGGCTTGAGGTCGTCGCAGGTAGAGTGACCGCGTGGCAAAAGTGGTGGTTCACGTCATGCCGAAGACCGAGATCCTCGACCCGCAGGGGCAGGCGATCGTCGGCGCCCTGGGTCGGCTCGGCTTCGACGGCATCTCAGATGTGCGGCAGGGCAAGCGCTTCGAGCTCGAGGTCGACGACGCGGTCGACGACGAGAAGCTCGCCGCGATCGCCGAATCGCTGCTCGCCAACACCGTGATCGAGGACTGGACGGTCACCCGGGAGGACGGCGCATGACCCGAGTGGGCGTGATCACGTTCCCCGGCACGCTCGACGACATCGACGCGGCCCGGGCGGTGCGCCTGGCCGGCGGCGAGGCGGTGAACCTGTGGCACGCCGACGCCGACCTCAAAGGCGTGGACGCCGTGATCGTGCCCGGCGGCTTCTCCTACGGCGACTACCTGCGATGCGGCGCGATCGCGCGCTTCGCGCCGGTGATGGGCGAGGTGGTGGCCGCAGCCGAGCGTGGGATGCCCGTCCTGGGGATCTGCAACGGCTTCCAGGTGTTGTGCGAAGCCGGCCTGCTGCCCGGTGCGCTCACCCGCAACATCGGTCTGCACTTCGTCTGCCGCGACGTGTGGCTCGAGGTCGCATCGAACACGTCCGCGTGGTCGACGCGCTACGAACAGGGCGCGGATCTGCTGGTGCCGTTGAAGTCCGGCGAAGGCCGGTACGTCGCCAGCAACGAAGTACTCGACGAACTCGAAGGTGAGGGTCGGGTGGTCTTCCGGTACCGGGAGAACATCAACGGCTCGATGCGCGACATCGCCGGTATCAGCTCGGCCAATGGCCGCGTGGTCGGCCTGATGCCGCACCCCGAGCACGCCACCGAGGCGCTGACCGGTCCGTCCGACGACGGGCTCGGCATGTTCTACTCGGCGCTGGACGCGATTCTGGTCTCCTGACCCCGGTGCCCGTCCGCTGGCGCGAACGCAGCCGATTGGTGCGCGCGGTGCGCCTGTGGCGGACGCGGAACCCACGCACGTTCCGCGAGAAGGTGCGGTACAAGATGCTGCGCGACCACCGCCCCCTGATCGTCACGTTCGCCGACAAGGCTGCGGTACGCGCATACGTCGCCGGCGTCGTGGGTGACCGCTACCTCCCGCGGGTGTACGCGATCGTCGACGATCCGGAAGCGTTGCGCGACATCGCGTTACCGAGCGCCTATGTCGTGAAACCGACCCACGGCAGCGGGGCGGCGATCGTCGTTTCCGATCGAGCGTCGCCTGCGGCACGGCTGCCGACCGAGCCGCACAGTTGGGTGTACTCGCATGTGCGGCCGGAGGCGGCGCCGCTATCCGATCTGATCCGCATTGCGACGGGCTGGTTGGCGCAGCTGTACGGCCAGGGGCCGAACCGGGAGTGGGTGTACGGGCGCGTTCCGCGGCGGGTGATCGTCGAAGAGATGCTCGCCGCTGGTGACGGCTCGGTGCCGGACGACTACAAGTTCTTCGTCTTCCACGGCGTGTGCAGGTTCGTTCAGGTGGACAGGGGCCGATTCGGTTCGCGCACCCAGGATTTCTTCACGGCAGAGTGGAAGCACCTCGCGCTACGCGGCAGCGCGCCGTGCGCTGACGTCGAGATTATTCGGCCTGTTCGTCTGTCCGAGATGATCGACGTTGCCGAAAAGCTGGGTGCGAAAACGGATTTCGTCAGGGTCGACCTGTACGACGTGGACGGACGAGTGGTGTTCGGGGAGTTGACGAGCTTTCCTGCGGGCGGAGACAGCCCGTTCGATCCCGATTCGTTCAACCTCGAGTTCGGGCGCCCGTGGACGGTTCCGCGTCGGTACTAGCGTGCACATTTCGGTGCGCGGGCACCCCTGCACTGTGCGTTAGCGTTGTTCTGTGCTGGTTGATCCAGAGGTGTTGCGGGCCTTCGCGGGACAGGTGGAGGAAGCCTCGAGCGCCATCAAAGCCGTCAATGCAGGGCACACGGCGTCTACGTCCGCGGACGGACTTCCCGGGTCGACGACGCAGTGGGCGATGCGGTTGGTGGGTGCGCACATGACGACGCTTGCGGACGCGATTGCCACCAACGTCACGAAGATGGGTGTCGCTGTACGCGGGGCGGGCGACACGTTCCAGGTCGAGGACACCGCGTTGGCCGGCTCTTTCGACAAGCTGTTCTGATCAATGCTGCCATCCCGGTCCCGCCTTCAAGGCTGGCGCCCAGATTCGATGAGGGCGGCTGCCGACACGCTGTCGAAAGCGGGGGAGTCGGTGTACGCAGCGGTTCGCGACCTCGATGACGGTGTCGACCGCATGCCGGCCGCCGACGCGTGGAGTGGGGCGTCCCACAAGGCGGCCAGCGCGATGTTCGGGCGCGCGACGGACAAGGCTTCGACGTTCAAGCACTACGCCGAGGCAGTCGCCCAGGCGTTGTCGGACGGCGCGGGAACGATCGGTACGGCCCGCACCGCGCTGCTGAATCATGCGGACGAGGTCGACCGGGGAGAGTTGTCGGTCAACGACATGTGGGTCGTGCTGATCAAACCGGCGCGTGTGTCCGCGGAAAAAGCGGCTGCCCTGCAGGCTCAGGCAACAGCGGAACAGGCGGAGATCAACCGCCTGTTGACGGCCGTTGGTGAGGCCGACGCGGGCACAGCCCGCGAAGTGCAATCGGCCGGTGAGCGTTTTGGCTTCGCCATGCCGGGGCCTGGTGACATGCGTCGGCTCGATCCGACATCAGGCTTTGTGGCGCCCGGTGACGAGGTGCCCAACCCCATGTCATTGACCGGGATCGTGCAGCAAGGAGTGTTGCGTGACAACGACATAGCGCAAACTGTGAGGGACTACAAAGAGTGGGAGACCGAAGACGGTCAGTACCGACGGACGCTGACGATGATGGACGGCAGCCGACACGAGATCTATGAGTGGGGCGACATGCTGCCCAGTGTCGAGGACGAATACTACGACAAGGACGGCAATCTCATCTCGAGCACCTATTCACAAGACAGGATGTCCTACGACGGAACCCAGTACACCTCCATCAAATTCAGGGACGGCACCGAGGTGACGATGACGAGATCCGCTGATGGCAAGACTTCTGGTGGCGTTACGACAGGCGATGGGCGACACGGAGTCCTGCCCGACGAGTTCTTCACCCACCCCGTAATCACCGTCACCGGAGGTGTGCTGACCGGCTTGGAGAAGCAGGCAGAGCGCGGCATTCCCATGCTGACCGAGGAGTCCGTCGAAAACCTCGGCAAAGCAGGCAAATACGGCGGCCCCGCTCTCGGGGTCGCGACCGCCCTGTATGACACGGTCACTGCGAAGACATTTCAGGATGCGTGCGTGGCTGCTATCTCGGGGACGGCGGGAGTGGCGGGGGCCTATGCACTTGGAGGTCTAGGTGCGGCGGGCATCACCGCCTTGGGGCAGCCCCAGTTCGCCCCGATTGCTGCAGGTGCCGGCGACGTGCTTGGTGGTTGGGGCTTCGGATATCTGGGCGGCATCGTCGGCAACGTGGTATGCCGCTGATGAAGTCGTCCGTTGTCGTCTGGTCGGCCGTCGTGTTCGGCGCTCTAGCTGCGTTCACGGCAGCAGTTGCGTGTGTCCAGTTCGCGAGGCTGGAGGTGCCGAGCGGATTGGTGGCACTGGGAGGATCGATCTTCTGCCTGGGGTTCGTCATTCCCGCTTTCAAGAACGTTCCTGGCCGAGTGAAGCCACGCGTGCACTCCGCTGGTGACGGAACGACGTTTTTGCCTGATCGAGGGATCGAGACTCCCCTACAGGTGGGTATGGCCGGTGCCCTCATGTCTTCGGTACTGATTTTGATACTTCTTCCCGCGGGGCGCCTCGCGATTCCGGTCCCACCGAACATGCGCTATGCCCTGCCCTTCACGGCGTCTTTCCTCGTGGTAGGGATCGCGCCGATGTTGTGGCGAAACCTGCGCCGCGGCAGTATGAGTCGTCTACGGCTAACCGAGCAAGGGTTCGAATTCCTGGAGGGTTGGCGCCCGCGATCGGCTGATTGGTCTTCGGTGGAGGACGTGACTTCACAAGCGCCTCAACCGAAGAAGTCCCCGCCGAGTGCGATTGTGTTCATCCTGTCGGATGGCACGGTGTTGTCGTTCACGGCCTCTGCCTACACCCCCGGCGGTGTTGCATTGCGGAATCTGGTGCAGTTCTACTGGCGCCATCCCGAGGCCCGTGAGGAATTGACCGACGGGCGCGCGGCGCAACGCCTTCGCGATCAATTGGGCGCCGTCTGACTCTCTGAGCCCCCGTGAGCATGCGCGAAATGCCACATTAGAGCGGCGTTTTGCGTGCAGACACGTACGCTCGCGGCCGGGGGTTAGTCGTCGGAGGCGGTGCCGTTTTTGCCGTCACTGCCCGACTTCGAGCCACCTTTGCCGCCGGTGCCTGGCGTGCCTGCGGCGCCCGTATCGCCACCGTCGCCGCCGTTCCCGCGTTCTCCGGCGTTACCGCCATTGCCGCCGTTGTCGCTGCCGTCGCCGCCGTCCCCACCGTCACCCGTGCGGCTTCCTCCGTGGCCGCCGGCACCGCCGGACCCTGATCCGCCGTCGCCTCGCCCGCCTCTGCCCCCGTTGCCCTGTCGGCCGGCGTCGCCGCCGTCGCCGCCGCCTCCGATGCCGAGTTCTGAATCGCCAATGCCCGCGCCGCCGAAGCCGCCGTTGCCGGACCGGGTGCCGCCGTTGCCGCCGTCGCCACCGACACCCGCGTAGATGCCACGGCCGGTGCCACCGATGCCGCCGTTGCCGACACGACCGCCGTCACCTCCGTCGCCGCCGACGGCCACCCCGTTGTCGGGGTCGACGGCGTAGGCGTTGCCCCCGTTGCCGCCGCGCCCGACACCGAGTGCGTCGCCGCCCCAACCGGCCACTGCTGTCGATGCTGCGTAGGCGTTGCCGCCACGGCCGCCCTGGCCGGACACCGAGCCGCCGCTACCGCCGTCGCCGCCGTACGCACCGTTCGCTGTCTCCGATCCGGCCGCGCCACCCTCGCCGCCGTCACCGCGAGAGCCGGCGTCGCCGCCGTCGCCTCCCGTGCCGTAGTAGCTTCCGCCTTGGCCGCCGTCGCCGCCGTTGCCTCCGAGGCGACCACCCCTGCCCCCGTTGCCGCCGGTCCCGTCATCGGCCTCGCCGGCGCTGCCGCCGTCACCCCCGGTTCCGTACAGCCCTGCATCACCGCCGTTGCCTGCGGTCGTGAAATCGTCGTTGGCGTCTCCGCCCTTGCCGCCCTTGCCCGCTAGGGTTCCGCCTCGACCGCCGTCACCCGCTGCCGTTGTCGCGGTGGCGTCGGCGCCAGCTCCACCTGTCCCGAAAAGTCCCGCTGCTCCGCCACTTCCGCCGTTGGCGCCGGCACCACCGTTGCCCCAGAGCAGGCCGCCGGCACCACCGTTGCAGGCGTCGCCGGTGCAGTCCTGTGCGGCGTCGGCCCCGTTGCCGAACAGGCGAACTCGTTGATCGGCGGCGACGAGAGGGGCGGGGGAGCCGACCCGGTCTCGTGCTGCGGCGGACGAGCCGGAGACGCAGCCCGGGCTCCAGCAGACGCGCCCGTCACTGAAGGTCCAGAAGACCTGGCGGAGGTTGTAGCCGACGACCGACACCACATTTGAGTCTCCGGTGAGGGTCATGTGGAACCCCTGCGAGTTGATGCCGACGGAGTTGCCGTCTCCGGTGATTTGCGAGTACGAGAAGTCTCCGTTGTTCAGGACTTTATTGTTGTCGCCAGTCACGAGCACGGTCACCCTGTCGCCGATCGCGCGGACGGCATTGCCGGTCCCGTCGAGGATGACCCGGGTGCCGTCACCGTTTGCCTCGGCGCGCGAGTCGCCGCTGGAGAGCGTCGCTTCGGCTCCCAGGCCGATGGCGAGGGCGAAAGAGTCGGCACCGGTGGACACGGCAAGGGCCCGTCCTTCTTGATGCTTGACCTCACCGTTGATCGAAATCGAGAGGTTTCCCGACGTCGGCTTGGTCGGTGTGGCCGCATTCGCCACCAGTGGTGACACCACCCCCAAGCTCATCGCAGCCGCCGCAACCCCGACACGTCCCAACGATGTACGACGCACAGATTCCCCCACCTAGTCGACCCGACACTTTGCTCGCATGCGGCCTGAACCGCAGGTGTGTTCACCCGCGGTTGAGTGGTGCGAAGCTGTTCCCCCAGCTCCTTGCGCATTCAAGCAGCTGTCAAAAGCTATCAGCCACTGCGCGCGCGTGCCAGAGTTTTGGTAAACGAGTGTGCTCAGGGCTCCCTGTCGACGGGTCGCGAGCGTGCGTGAGACGCCATATTGCGGCGGCGTGTCGCGTGCAGACTCGCGCGCTCGCCGGACGGGCTATGGGGTCAGGGCGACCGAGGCTTCGGCGGTGTAGCAGAGGAACGTCAGCGTCTCCTCCAGGTACAGTTGCACCGTCTCGGCGTCGTGGGCCAGGTAACCGATCGCGACGTCGGTGCCCAGTTGCAGGTCGAAATCGCCGCCACGCGTGGACAACACGAACGCACCGTCGATCGCGGGGGCCCAGATGATGTCACCGTCGACCAGGCGGTTGATGTGCTCGAGGATCGGATAGCCGTGGGCCGTCGTCTCGGCGACCCGGGTGTACACCTCAGCCGACAGCAGCACCGCATACGGCCCGTCGACTCCCGCCAACCGCAGCGCGCTCACCGCGCGGGCGATCACGTCGGGGATCTCGCGCGGGTCCTCGGGCAGCGATAGCGCCGGATTGGAACTGCACTTGCGGATTCCGCTGATCGACGCCGCGCCGTAGCCCTCGAAGATCGCCCTGTCCTCGGCGAAGGCCAGCTTGCGGGCCGCCTCCTTGACCGGGTCCCAGTCCGAGTCCTGCGAGCCGCGCTCGACGTCGTCGACGTCGATCCGCTTGACGCTGAACGGAACTCGCAGCCGAACCAGCGGACGCGCCTCACGCAGATGCGCGATCACCCCGTCACCCGGTGTCACCACGTCGATCAGGTGGCCTGTGCTCACCGCCGCCGTCACCGCACCGCCGGGCTCGCTGACGTCCACCACGCGACGTCCCGCGATGTGCCGCTTGAACGTTCGCGTCGCCTCGTGCTCGATCTCGCCCCACGCGGCGTCGGTGATCGGAGCCAGCTCCCGGTACAGGTTGTTCATTGCGGTTGTCCTTTCAGGCTGCCGATGGCCAGAGACCCGGTGGAGCGCTCCGGTGCCGAAACAGGAAGTGGGGGTGGGTCGTCGAGGAAGTCCTGGATCGGAGTGAAGAACAGCGACCCCGTGATCGCCGTCGAGAACTCCAGGATGTGATCGGTGGTGCCGGGCGGCGAACCGATGAACATGTTGCTCAGCATGCGTTCGGTGACCGCGGCCGAGCGGGAGTATCCGATGAAGTAGGTGCCGAACTCGCCGCGCCCGATCTGCCCGAACGGCATGTTGTGCCGCACGATCTTCAGTTCGGTGCCGTCGGCGTCTTCGATCACGTTGAGCGCCACATGCGAATTCGCGGGCTTGACCGCGTCGTCGAGCTCGATGTCGTCGAGTTTGGTGCGGCCGATCACCTGCTCCTGTTCCTCGGTGGACAGCGCATTCCACGAGGCCATGTCGTGCAGGTACTTCTGAACGTGCACATAGCAACCGCCCGCGAAATCAGGGTCCTCGTCACCGATCCGCGTCGCGGAGTCAGCCAGCGGACCGTCGGGGTTCTCGGTGCCGTCGACGAATCCGAGAAGGTCACGGTTGTCGAAGAACCGGAAGCCGTGCGTCTCGTCGACAATGGTGATCGGACCCATCGCGGCGACGATCTTGGTCGCCAGCTCGAAGCAGACGTCCATTGTCTCCGCGCGGATGTGGAACAGCAGATCGCCCGGTGTGGACGGGGCCTGGTGCCGGCCTCCGTCGAGTGCGACGAACGGATGCAGTTCGGCCGGCCGGGGGCCGGAGAACAGCCGATCCCACGCCTCGGAGCCGATCGACGTGACCACCGACAGGTGCTTGCTCGGGTCGCAGAAGCCGATCGCGCGCACCAGCCCCGCGATGTCGCCCAGCGCGTCGTGCACCGCCTGCTCGCCGCCCTCGTCGATGGTCGCGACGAGAAAGATCGCCGCCGGGGTCAGCGGCGCGAGCACCGGCTGCGGGAGAGGGGCGGGCACACAGCGACCCTAGATCATGATCAGTACCGACGATCGACGAAGATGGGCAACCATGTCGGCACGTGCTGAAGACCTCTGCGCATTCATCGACGCGTCTCCGTCGCCGTTCCACGCCTGCCGGACCGCCGCCGCGCGGCTCCTCGACGCCGGTTTCACCGAACTGTCCGAGCGCGACGCGTGGACCGGCGAGGGCGACTTCTTCGTCATCCGCGCCGGGTCCCTGATCGCCTGGCGCTCGACGGGCGAACCCCACCAGCCGTTCCGCATCGTCGGCGCGCACACCGACAGCCCGAACCTGCGGGTCAAGCAGCATCCGGACCGGACCGTCGCAGGCTGCCAGGTAGTGGCGCTGCAGCCCTACGGCGGCGCATGGCTGAACTCCTGGCTAGACCGCGACCTCGGCCTCAGCGGCCGCCTCTCCGTCCGCACCGGCACCTCCGCCGAAGACGTCCTCGTGCGCATCGACGACCCGATCCTGCGTGTCCCGCAGCTGGCCATCCATCTCTCCGAGGACCGCAAGGGTGTCGAGCTGAACCCGCAGCGGCACGTGAACGCGGTCTGGGGGATCGGCGGGCCGCGCTCGTTCCTCGACTACGTCGCCGGGCAGGTCGACGTCGATGCCGACGCGGTGCTCGGCTTCGACCTGATGACCCACGACCTGACCCCCTCGCGGCTGACCGGCGTCGAGAACGAATTCGTCAGCGCGCCGCGCCTGGACAACCAGGCGACCTGTTACGCCGGGCTGGAGGCGTTTCTTGCGGCACCGGCGTCGACCGTGATCCCGGTCCTGGTGCTGTTCGACCACGAGGAGGTCGGCTCGCAATCCGATCACGGCGCGCAGTCCGATCTGCTGCTGACGGTGCTCGAGCGGATCACGCTGGCCGCCGGTGGCGGCCGGGAAGACTTCCTGCGTCGCTGCTCGACCTCGATGGTCGCCTCCGGCGACATGGCGCACGCCACCCATCCCAACTATCCGGAGCGCCACGAACCCGGCCACCTGATCGAGGTCAACGCCGGGCCAGTGCTCAAGGTGCAACCCAACCTGCGCTACGCCACCGACGGACGGACCGCTGCGGCGTTCGCGCTGGCGTGCGAGCAGGCCGGGGTGCCGCTGCAGCGCTATGAGCACCGGGCCGACCTGCCCTGCGGCTCGACGATCGGACCGATGACCGCCGCGCGCACCGGCATTCCGACCGTCGACGTGGGCGCCGCGCAGTTGGCCATGCACTCGGCGCGCGAAGTCATGGGCGCCGCAGACGTCGCGGACTACTCGGCCGCGCTCGCGGCGTTCTTGTCACCCGCCTGACCTAGGGTCTGCGACATGTCACTCGAAGTCGCGATGATCACCTTCGACTGTTCGGATCCCGACGCGCTGGCCGGCTGGTGGGCCCAGGCGCTCGGCAGCGAGGTGAATGCCGTTGCGCCAGGCGAATTCGTCATGGTCGCGCAGGACGACGGCCCCACCTTGGGATTCCAGAAGGTGCCCGACCCGACGCCCGGCAAGAACAGGGTGCACCTCGACCTGCACGCCGCCGACAAGGACGCAGAGGTGAAGCGCCTGGTCGAACTGGGCGCGCGGGAGACCGGGCGGCACAGCTTCGGCCCCGAGTTCGACTGGGTGGTTCTCGCCGACCCCGACGGCAACGCGTTCTGCGTCGCGGACGGGTAACCGCTGGCAAGATCGCCGTGTGCTGATCTCGCTGATCGCCTTCGCGGCGGTGTTCGCCGCATGGGCGCTCGGCGCGGGCCGGCTCGAACGGGCCCGGGTGACGGCGCCGATCGTGTTGATCCTGGCCGGCGTGGCTGCGGGCTTCACGACCTCCGACGCGCTGGCCGTCGCGCTCAACGCCGACGTCGCCCAGCACGGCGCCGAGATCATCCTCGCGGTGCTGCTGTTCGTCGATGCCACCGACGTCCGCGGCGGGCTGTTCGGCCGGGAGCCCCGCGCGGCCCTGCGCGTGCTGTTCCTCGCCATGCCCCTGAGCCTCGGGTTGTCGGTACTGCTCGGGGCGTGGATGCTGCCCGAGCTGTCCTTCGCCGTGCTGCTGGTCATCGCCTGCACGGTGGTGCCGACCGATTTCGCGCCCGCGGCGACGATCCTGCGCGACGCACGGGTGCCGGAGCGGGTGCGCAACGTCCTCAACGTCGAAGCCGGCTACAACGACGGCATCGTCGCCCCGGTGTTCATCTTCGCGCTGGCCCTGGCTGGCGGGGACCTGCGCACCGAGACACCGCTGCGCGCACTGGGGTCGGCCGTGCCCCAGGCCCTGACCGCGATCGTCGTCGGTGGCGCTGTCGGTGCGCTGCTCGCGCTCGCCATCAACGGCGCCACCCGGCGCCGCTGGATGACGGACCAGAGCGTGCGGATGATCTTGGTCACTGCGCCGATGCTGGCCTACGGGCTGAGCCTCGCGTTCGACGGCAACGGGTTCGTCTCGGCGTTCGTCTGCGGGATCGCGTTCCACTATCTGCGACACACCTCGTCCTGGCACGAGGAACTGGAGTTCGTCGACGACATCGGGTTCCTGCTCTCGGCGATCATGTGGTTCGTCGTGGGCGCCGTCGCCGTCCTTGCTGTCGAACGTGGAGTGTCCTGGCAGACGGTGGTTTTCTGCCTGCTGGCACTGACCGTGGTGCGGGTGGTTCCTGTCGCGCTGGCGATGCTGCGATCGCGGTTCTCCTGGCGGGAACGGATGATGCTGGCCTGGCTGGGTCCGCGCGGAACGTCGACCGTCGTGTTCGGGCTGCTGGCCTACAACGTGCTCGACGGGGCCGAAGAGCACGACGCCCTGGCCGTCATGGTGGTGGTGGTGCTGGGCAGCGTCGTCATCCACGGGTTGATCGCGCCGTCCGCCGCGGCACGCTTGTCGCAGGCCGCGAACTAGACTGTCGGGCGTGACGTCCGGGCTCACCCACGAAGTCGACACGGTCGACCACGCCGCTTCCACCCCCGATCAGCCGCAGCCGTTCCGCGAGCTCGGCCTCAAGGACGACGAGTACGCGCGGATCCGCGAGATCCTCGGTCGTCGCCCCACCGACGCCGAACTCGCGATGTACTCGGTGATGTGGAGTGAGCACTGCTCCTACAAGTCCTCGAAGGTGCATCTGCGGTACTTCGGGGAGACGACCACCGCGAAGATGCGCGAGGCGATGCTCGCAGGCATCGGGGAGAACGCCGGCGTCGTCGACATCGGCGACGGCTGGGCGGCGACGTTCAAGGTCGAGTCCCACAACCACCCCTCCTACATCGAGCCGTACCAGGGCGCGGCCACCGGCGTCGGAGGCATCGTCCGCGACATCATGGCGATGGGCGCCCGCCCGGTCGCGGTGATGGATCAGCTCCGCTTCGGCGCCGCCGACGCCCCCGACACGCGCCGCGTGCTCGACGGTGTGGTGCGCGGTGTCGGCGGCTACGGCAACTCGCTCGGACTGCCCAACATCGGCGGCGAGACCGTGTTCGACGCGAGCTACTCCGGCAACCCACTGGTCAACGCGCTGTGCGTCGGCGTGCTCCGGACCGAGGACCTCAAACTCGCCTTCGCCTCAGGTGCGGGCAACAAGATCATCCTGTTCGGCGCGCGCACCGGCCTCGACGGTATCGGCGGGGTGTCGGTGCTGGCGTCAGAGACCTTCGGTGGTGACGAATCCGGCGCAGGCAGGAAGAAGCTGCCCAGCGTGCAGGTGGGCGATCCGTTCACCGAGAAGGTGCTCATCGAGTGCTGCCTCGAGCTCTACGCCGCCGACCTCGTGGTGGGTATCCAGGACCTGGGCGGCGCCGGATTGTCCTGCGCGACATCGGAATTGGCGTCGGCGGGCGACGGCGGAATGCGCGTCGAGCTGGATCGGGTGCCGCTGCGTGCGGCCAACATGACCCCCGCGGAGATCCTGTCCAGCGAGTCGCAGGAACGCATGTGTGCGGTGGTGACCCCCGAGAACGTCGACGCGTTCCTCGCCGTGTGCCGCAAGTGGGACGTGCTGGCCACCGTGATCGGCGAGGTGACCGACGGCGACCGACTCGAAATCACGTGGCACGGTGCGACTGTCGTCGACGTTCCGCCGCGTACCGTCGCCCACGAGGGACCGGTCTACGAACGGCCCGTGCAGCGTCCCGACACCCAGGACGCGCTCAATGCCGACACCTCCGCGACGCTGCTGCGACCCGCGACCGGCGACGAGCTGCGCTCGACGCTGCTGGCGATGATCGGCAGTCCGCACCTGTGCAGCCGGGCGTTCATCACCGAGCAGTACGACCGCTACGTGCGGGGCAACACCGTGCTGGCCGAGAACGCCGACGGCGGAGTGCTGCGCGTCGACGAGGAGACCGGCCGCGGAATCGCGATCTCCACCGACGCGTCCGGCCGCTACACCGCGCTCGATCCCTACGCGGGTGCCCAGCTGGCCCTGGCCGAGGCGTACCGCAACGTCGCGGTCACCGGCGCAACGCCCGTCGCCGTCACCAACTGCCTGAACTTCGGCTCACCCGAGGATCCGGGCGTGATGTGGCAGTTCTCCCAAGCTGTCCGCGGTCTCGCCGATGGCGCTGCGGCACTGGGTATTCCGGTCACGGGCGGCAACGTCAGCTTCTACAACCAGACCGGCACGACGCCGATCCTGCCGACCCCGGTCGTCGGCATCCTCGGCGTCATCGACGACGTGAAACGGCGCATCCCCACGGGATTCGGCACCGAACCGGGCGAGACGCTGATCCTGCTCGGCGACACCCACGACGAGTTCGACGGCTCCATCTGGGCGCAGGTCACCGCCGACCACCTCGGCGGCGTACCACCCCGTGTCGACCTCGAACGCGAACGGCTGCTGGCCGAGGTGCTGACCGCCGCCTCCCGCGACGGTCTGGTCTCGGCGGCCCACGATCTGTCGGAGGGCGGTCTGATGCAGGCGGCCGTCGAAGGCGCGCTGACCGGCGAAACCGGCTGCCGCCTCATCCTTCCCGACGGATCGGACCCATTCGTCTACCTGTTCTCCGAGTCGGCGGGCCGCGTCCTGGTGGCGGTGCCGCGCACCGAGGAGAGCAGATTCACCGCGATGTGCGAGGCCCGCGGGTTGCCGGCCACCCGCGTCGGCGTCGTCGACCAGGGCCCCGACGGCGGTGAGCCCTCCGTCGAGGTGCAAGGGCTGTTCACGGTCACCCTGCAGGAGCTGCGGCAGACGTCGGAAGGTGTGTTGCCCGGGTTGTTCGGGTGACCTCTCGGGAGTCCACCAAACACCCCCTCTACGTCTGGGCGTGGGGCCTGCTGCGGTTGGACTTCACCGGCATCGCATTCGCCGCGCTGTTCTTCTGCCTGTCGCTGACACCCTCTCTGCTTCCGCGCGACTGGCTGTTCCAGGGGCTGATCGGCGGCATCAACGCCGCGATCGGCTACGGAATCGGAGTCTTTCTCGCGCGGATGGTGCGCCGGTTCGTCCTCGCCGGCCGCTCCTGGTGGCCGCCGTCGCTCACGGTGTCCTCGGCGCTCAAGACGGGCACTGTGGTGCTGTCGCTGCTGGCCTGCGTGCTTATGGTGATCCCGGCCGCGGGCTGGCAGCGCCAGGTGTCGGCGCTGATGGGCCTGCCCGGCCCCAGCACCGCGAGCTATCTGCGAACCCTGGTGCTCGCCGCGGTCATCGGTGGCCTCTGCGTTGCGATCACCCGCGCGCTCATCGACCTGATCCGCACGCTCGCGCGCTACCTGATCCGGCGTTGGCGCATCTCCGACGAACTCGCCCTGTTCATCGGCACCGCGATCGTCGTGGTGCTGGTGATCACGCTGGTCAACGGTGTGCTGCTGCGCGGGTTCCTGGCCGGCGCCAATCGGGTCTTCCAGCCCCAGAACGCCACCACCATGGCCGGTATCAGCCAGCCGCAGGCGCCGGAAAGATCGGGTAGCCCAGAGTCGTTCGCGCCCTGGGACACCCTGGGCTACCAGGGCCGCAGCTTCGTGGCCACCGGGCCGAGCGCCGCCGAGCTCACCGCCATCAACGGCAGGCCGGCGAGAGAACCGGTCCGGGTCTACGTCGGGCTGGAGACCGCAGACGACGACCAGGCCAGGATGGCGGTGCTGCTGAGCGAACTCGAACGCAGCGGCGCCTTCGACCGCAAAGTGCTCGTGATCGCCCCCACCACCGGCACCGGATGGATCAATCCGATCGCCGCGCGGTCGCTGGAGATGATGTACAACGGCGACACCGCGATCGTCGGATCGCAGTACTCCTTTCTGCCGAGCTGGATTTCGTTCATCGGCGATCAGCGCAAGTCGGTGGAATTCGGCCGGCTGATGATCGACGCCATCCACGACCGCTGGGCGAAACTGCCTCCGCAGCGCCGCCCGCAGCTGCTGCTGTACGGCGAAAGCCTGGGCTCGATGGCCGGTCAGGGCGCGTTCGACTGGCTGCCCGACATCTCCCGCATGGGTTTCTCGTCTGTGCTGTGGGTAGGACCGCCCAACGCGAGCTCACTGTGGCACGCGATCACGGTCCGCCGTGATCCCGGCACCCCCGAAGTGCACCCCCGCTACGACAACGGCCGCACCGTGCGGTTCTCGATGGGCAACGACGCGGCTCAGATCGCCCGCGACGCCGCCGAACCGTGGGAGGGCACCAGAGTGCTGTTCCTGCAACACCCCTCGGACCCGATCGTGTGGTGGTCGCAGGACCTCCTGTTCAGCCGGCCCGACTGGCTGGCCGAACCGCCAGGCCGAGATCGGACGGCCTCCATGCGGTGGTACCCGATCATCACGTTCTGGCAGGTCGCCGCCGATATGACCAACGCCTCCTCGGTGCCCGGCGGGCACGGCCACAACTACGGCGACTTCATCCTCGACGGGTGGGCAGCAGTGGCGCCACCTCCCGGGTGGACACCGTCGGACACCGAACGCATCCGGGCCGCGATGCAACGCACCGAGTCCGAGGACGGTCAGTGAAGGGCGAACGCCGCCAAGCACTCTCGCTCGTCGGCATACTCCTGGGGTGGAGTCTGGTGGCCCCGCGGATTCCACGGCGCTGGAATCCTGCTCCGCACCTGCTGCTCGGCACCGCCGCCGTGACGTCGACCGGCGCCCCGCTCGGTCTGCGTCCGCCCGCCCTGCTGCGCGGGCTGCGGTGGGGGAGTGCCGCGGGCGGCTTTGTCGTTGCAGCAGTCGCACTTTCGACGACACTGGCTCCGGTGCGCGCGGGAATCGCCGCGCGCACACCGCCCTCGTCGCCCGCGAGGTGGCTGCTGCTGCAGATCCCGCTCGGCACCGTGTGGTCGGAGGAGGCGGGCTACCGCGCTGCGCTGGGCTCCACGGCGGCGCGTGCGTTCGGCGTCGCCGGCGGACGCTGGTTCGCCGCCGCGGTGTTCGGCCTCTCCCACGTTCCGGACGCCCGCGCCGCCGGCGAATCGGTGCCTGGCACGGTGCTCATCACCGGGGCGGCGGGCTGGGTCTTCTCCTGGCTGCGGGACAGGTCGGGCAGCCTGGCGGCGCCGATGCTGGCCCACCTGGCTGTCAACGAGTCCGGAGCCGTTGCGGCGGTGGTGTTTTCGCGCCAGGTCAGGGATTGATCGTGTTCTCGCCGACCTGCCTGCCCCAGACGTAGTCGACGAGCAGCGGCTGGCCCAGGTCCAGGTGGTTGTAGGGCGCCAGGTTGAAGCCGGTGTCCATCACCAGATACGGATTCGGCCACAGCTCACGGGTGATCTTCTGCCAGCAGCCGGGCCGGCCCTCGGGGCCGCCCCGCGCATTGACCCGGGGCAGATTGTCCGGGTAGACGAACGGATTACCGGCCCCGGTGATGGTGCCCGCCGAGCGCAGCGAATAGCCGTTGTCGCCGCCCAGGACCCGGGTGATCTCCGGGGCCACCTCGGCGTAGTTGCGAATCGTGCAGAACATCATGCCGCGGTAGTCGTCGAGCAGCTTCGAGGTGGGCAGCAGGTCGGCCGCGCCCCGGATCAGGTAGGGGCCGCCGCGATCGAACGCCGCGGTCGCCGGCTCCGCGAAGCCGACCGCCGCCATCAACGCGGCGTCGATGTCGGCCGACCGCGCGTTCACCGTGCGCGCGGTGGTGACTGCCGCGGTGAGCCCGTCCAACAGATCCGGCGCGGCATCGGCGTAGATGTCGGCAAGGGACATGAGGACGCGGACATCCGAGCGCCACTGAGGCATCAGGTCGTCGAATTCCGTGAGGATGCGGTTGCCGTCCGCCAGGGACGCGCCGAAGCGGTTGCCCAGCCCGTGCAACGCCTCGGCGGTCGCGCTCAGCGTCTGGTTCAGCTTCACCGGATCGACCTGCTCGGCGATCTCGGTGACCGTCTCGAACAATGTGTTGAACTCCGTCGTCACCGCCGCGGCCTGTAGCACGCTTCCGTCGGAAAGTCGTTGTGCCGCAGGCTTTTGCGGCGACATCAGCGAGATGTACTTGTTGCCGAACACCGTCGTCGCCCTGATCTGGGCCCCCGCGTTGGCGGGGATGACGGTCATCAGGTCGGGATCGACGTTTAACGTGAGGCGGGCGCCGGCGGGATCGGGCACGATCTGCGCCACCCGGCCGATCTCCACCCCGTTGAACGTGACCTTGGCGCCGCGTTCGACGACCAGCCCGGCCCGGTCAGAGACGAGGGTGACCGTCGACAACGCCGTGAAGTCACCCCGGAACTGCAGGAAGAGCGCTGCGCCGAGGACAGCGATCGCCACGAGCATCAGCGCGCCCAGCCGCCGATAGGGCGGTGCGTCCCGGGCTACAGACACTTTGAGAACCTAGATCATGGCCGTTCGCCGTGCTGCCGATCCGGAAAAGACCCGCGCCGCCGTGGCGGCGGTGGCGCAGTGGCTGCGCGATGAGCACGCCGAAGCCCCGCCGCGCCCCCAGCTGGCGGAAGCGGTGCGCGCAACGGCCAGAACGCTCGCGGCCGTGGCGCCCGGTGCATCCGTCGAAGTCAGAGTTCCGCCGTTCGTCGCGGTTCAGTGTGTCGACGGGCCACGCCACACCCGCGGCAACCCGCCCAACATCGTCGAAACGGACCCCCGCACCTGGCTGTTGCTCGCCACCGGGCTGTGCACCCTCGACGACGCGGCCGCTGCCGGTGCGATCGCGCTGTCCGGCTCACGAGCTCGCGAGATCGCGGCGGCGCTACCGATCGTCGCGCTGCCGCAGTGACAGGGGAATCGGCGCGCGCTCAGGGTGGTTGACGTGTACGGCGCGGCGAGATTCCGCGTTTGGCCTCGGTTCACCGTAGACTGACGGCCGTCACCCACCGCCCCTAGGGAGCAGCGACGATCGTGACCGCCGAGCAGCCCGAGCAGCAAGAGAACGAGCCTCGAGAAGAGTGCGGAGTCTTCGGAGTCTGGGCACCCGGCGAGGAAGTGGCCAAACTCACGTACTACGGCCTGTATGCCCTGCAGCACAGGGGCCAGGAAGCAGCGGGCATCGCGGTGGCCGATGGCTCACAGGTGCTGGTCTTCAAGGATCTCGGTCTGGTGAGTCAGGTCTTCGACGAGCAGACGCTCGCCGCGATGCCCGGGCACGTCGCCGTCGGACACTGCCGGTACTCCACCACCGGCTCCACCACGTGGGAGAACGCCCAGCCGGTGTTCCGTAACACCGCTGCGGGTACCGGCGTCGCGCTGGGGCACAACGGCAACCTCGTCAACACCGCCGAGTTGGCCGCGCGGGCCCGCGACGAAGGCCTGATGGGCAACCGCGGCACGGTGGCGGCCACCACCGACTCCGACATCCTCGGCGCGTTGCTGGCGCACGGCGCGGCGGACTCCTCGCTCGAACAGGCCGCGCTGGAGCTGCTGCCGACGGTGCGCGGCGCCTTCTGCTTGACCTTCATGGACGAGAACACCCTGTACGCCGCGCGCGACCCTTACGGCGTGCGTCCGCTGTCTCTCGGCCGGCTCGACCGCGGCTGGGTGGTCGCCTCGGAGACCGCCGCTCTCGACATCGTCGGCGCGTCCTTCGTGCGCGACATCGAACCCGGCGAGCTGCTCGCCATCGACGCCGACGGCGTGCGGTCCACCCGGTTCGCCAATCCCACACCCAAGGGCTGCGTGTTCGAGTACGTCTACCTGGCCCGGCCCGACAGCACCCTCGTCGGCCGCTCAGTGCACGCGACCCGCGTCGACATCGGCCGCCGGCTCGCGCGCGAGAGCGCCGTCGACGCCGACCTCGTGATCGGCGTGCCCGAGTCGGGGACGCCGGCCGCTGTCGGTTACGCCCAGGAATCCGGCATCCCCTACGGCCAGGGCCTGATGAAGAACGCCTACGTCGGCCGTACCTTCATCCAGCCGTCCCAGACCATCCGTCAGCTCGGTATCCGGCTCAAGCTCAATCCGCTCAAAGACGTGATCCGCGGTAAGCGGCTCATCGTCGTCGACGACTCCATCGTCCGCGGCAACACCCAGCGCGCCCTGATCCGGATGCTGCGCGAGGCGGGAGCCGTCGAGGTGCACGTGCGGATCGCCTCCCCGCCGGTGAAATGGCCCTGCTTCTACGGCATCGACTTCGCGACCCCGGCCGAGCTGATCGCCAACGCGGCGAACGCCGACGGCGCCGGCGAGGAGATGCTCGACGCGGTCCGCCACGCGATCGGCGCCGACACCCTGGCCTACATCTCCCAGCAGGGCATGATCTCGGCCACCGAGCAGCCCGCAACGCGTCTGTGCTCGGCCTGCTTCGACGGCAACTACCCGATCGAACTGCCCGGCGAGACCGCGCTCGGCAAGAACGTGATCGAGCACATGCTCGCCACCGCGGCGCGCAGCGGCATCCCGCTCACGCCGGAGAACGACAACGCCTCGGCGCTTCGTCGGCCTTGACGCCTCCGGCGTCGTGCTGCCCTTGACGCCTCCGGCGTCGAAAATCACTGCGGCGCAGTAACCTTACTGAAGCGCAGCAGGTGCCTGCGTCCGGTGTGATCCTCTTTCAACGCGGCCACCACGGCATCGCGGTAGGAGGTCAACCCGGCCGCCGGCGGCGGGATCACCGCGTCGATGTCCCGCTCGTGGCAGATCGCGTCGCATTCCAACGACTCCACCAAAGGACGCGCCAAGCCCGCCTTGATCGGCGTCACCAGACCCACCCACAGACTCGCGATCGTCGGCGTCAAGAACGGCAGCACCACCATCACGCGCCGGCGCAGACCCGCGACATCGGCGTAGGTCTGCATCGCATCCCCGTACTCCATGACGTCGGGCCCGCCCACATCCCACGTGCGCGACTCCGGCACATCCGCGCCGGCCGCTTCGGCGAGGTAGTACAGCACGTCGTCGATCGAGATCGGCTGGATCTTGTTGTGCACCCACTTCGGCGTCGTCATCACCGGCAACCTGTCGGTGAGGTGACGCACCATCTCGAAGGACGCCGAACCCGACCCGATCACGATGCCTGCCTGCAACACCACCGTCTCGATCGACGAGGCCAGCAGGATCTCCCCGACCTCGACCCGCGACCCCAGGTGGCGCGACAGGTCGGCACCCTCGGGATGCAGACCGCTCAGATACACAATGCGGCGCACACCCGCCTTCTCGGCCGCGGCCACCACATTGCGCGCCGATTCGGCCTCCTCGGCGACGAAATCCTTGGACGTGCCCATCGAATGCACCAGGTAGTAGACGACGTCCATCCCGTCGAACGCCGCCACCAACGATTCCCGCTTGGTCAGATCGCCCGTTACCACCTCGACCTGGCCGCGCCACGGCGCGGTGTCCAGCTTCGCCGGCTTGCGCGCCATCGCCCTCACCACATGACCCCGCCCGAGCAGCTCGGGCACCAACAGCCCGCCGATGTACCCGGTCGCACCCGTCACCAGGGACTTGATCTGCTCAGCCGACACCAGCACTCCGTTCGTCGCCGACACTCACAAGGTCTTCGGTGCCGATGCGTAGCTGGATGCCCCGTAACAGCCGAATCAACCGGAACCGGGAAGCGCGCAGCCCGGATCGGGCGCGTCGACGACGAGCGCGAGGTCCGGCGGATCCGCCGGGTTCGCGTACAGCACCCACATGACCAGCGGGTCCGGACCGTCGTTGCGGCCGGCGTGCACGTACCCCGGGCCGCTGCGCTCCGTGGTCGTCGACCCGGTGGGGTAAACCCCGTCGACCGAGCAGTCCGCGGAATAGTGGGTCAGCGTGCCGGAACGCACCACCCCGAACACGTTGCCCGGGTGGTAATGCCAGCCGGTGCCCCCACCCGGGGCGATCGTCAGCAGCTTGGCGACATAGTGGCTGCCTTCGGCCGTCGAATCCGACAGAGTGACGGCGTCGACACCGACACCGGGCGTTGCCCCCGCTGCGCCCGGAGTGACCACCACCGCGGCCAGTGCGGCGATCGCCGGCACCACCGCACACCATCGCCGCATTCGTGCCACGGTCGTCAGGGTCGCACGGCAGAGACCACCACGAGTGCAAGACCGCACACGTCGGCCGGCGACGTACCGGCCACGGTCGCCGAGCGGTAGCCTTATGGCCGATGACCGATCGCGCCGAACAACACGGCATTTCCTACGCGTCGGCAGGGGTCGACATCGAAGCAGGCGACCGCGCCGTCGAGCTGTTCAAACCCCTCGCCAAAAAGGCCACCCGACCCGAGGTCCTGGGTGGCCTCGGCGGGTTCGCCGGCCTGTTCGCCCTCCGCGGCGGCTACCGCGAACCACTGCTCGCCTCTTCGACCGACGGCGTCGGCACCAAGCTCGCCGTAGCCCAGGCGATGGACAAGCACGACACCGTGGGCATCGACCTCGTCGCGATGGTGGTCGACGACCTCGTGGTGTGCGGAGCCGAACCGCTGTTCCTGCAGGACTACATCGCCGTCGGGCGCACCGTCCCCGAACGCGTCGCCGAGCTGGTGGGCGGCATCGCGGAGGGCTGCGTCGCGGCCGGATGCGCGCTTCTCGGCGGTGAGACGGCAGAGCATCCCGGCCTGATGGCGCCGGACCACTACGACATCTCCGCGACCGGCATCGGCGTCGTCGAGGCCGACGACGTGCTGGGCCCTGACCGTGTCCGCCCCGGCGACGTGGTCATCGCGATGGCGTCGACCGGCCTGCACTCCAACGGGTACTCCCTGGCCCGGCACGTGTTGCTGGAGATCGACCACATGAACCTGGCCGGCCACGTCGAAGAGTTCGGCCGCACCCTGGGTGAAGAGCTGCTGGAGCCTACGCGCATCTACGCCAAGGACTGTCTGGCGCTGGCCGCCGAAACGCAGGTGCGCACGTTCTGCCACGTCACCGGCGGTGGACTGGCCGGAAACCTGGAACGGGTCATCCCGCCCGGTCTGGTCGCCCATCTGGACCGCGGTACCTGGACCCCAGCACCCGTGTTCGCCATGATCGCCCAGCGCGGCCGCATCGAACGCGTCGAAATGGAGAAGACGTTCAACATGGGCGTCGGGATGGTGGCCGTTGTCGCGCCGGAGGACACCGACCGCGCATTGGCCGTATTGACCGCTCGTCACCTGAGCTGCTGGACCCTCGGAACTATCGAGAAGGGCAGCAAGGACGCGTCACGAGCGGTGCTCGTGGGCCAACACCCCCGATTCTGACCAGGGGCGTGGGACACACCGGCGGCTAGGGCCGCCAGTCGTCCTCGTCTACCCAGCGATCGTCCGATGGGACGTCACCGCCGAGGCGGTCGTCGTCACCACCGGCCAGCTCGCGCTGGAGCCGCTCGAAATCAGTCTGCGGTGAGCTGTACTTGAGCTCACGAGCAACCTTGGTCTGCTTTGCCTTTGCCCGGCCGCGGCCCATGGGGGAACCCCCTCGCGCAATAACGGAGCGGCCCAATTGCTAGGCGGCTCCGATCTGAGTGTGTCTATTGTCCTGCTGACACTTTACCGTGCCGAACGCCGCAGCGCTGGCAGGCCCCGTTTTGGCTCGGTCACCGCGCGGCGCCCCGCAGCCGGTCGACCGCCAACCTGCCTGCTCCCGCCACATCGGCGGCCGGCAGGGAATCGGGATCGATGGCCGCCGACACCGCCACCTCGCCGCCGGTCACCAGCTCGGTGTCCGCCGTGAGGCCACGCTTGAGCAGCGCCAGCGCGATCGGCCCCTCGTCCACGTGCTCGACCACAGTGCCCAGCCGGCCCACGGTGCGGCCACCGGCCAGCACCGGGTCGCCCGTCTCCGGCCGATCACCGGCACCGTCGAGATGCAGCAGCACGAGCATGCGCGGCGGCTTGCCGAGGTTGTGCACCCGCGCGACGGTCTCCTGGCCCCGGTAGCACCCCTTGTCCAAGTGCACCGCCGATCCGATCCACCCCACCTCGTGCGGGATCGTGCGCTCGTCGGTGTCCACGCCCAGGCGCGGCTGCAGCGCCGCCACCCGATGCGCTTCGTACGCCCACACCCCGGCGCGGCGCACGCCGGCCGCCTCCAGCCGCTGCAGATACGCTGCCGCCTGATCACGCGGCACGACGAGGTCGACCTCGTCGGTGGCGCCCGGCAGCGCGCGCAGGAAGCCGCCGTCCGGCAATGCGACGGCCGTGCCGGGGACCGGCAAGGCCGGCACCCCGATCGCCTCGAGGACCGCTGTCTCGGCCACCGCGGGGCCCACCAGCGACAACACCGCAAGGTCCGCGGGCTCCACGACCACGTCGGCCCAGAACACCATCCTGCGCAGGAAGGTCAACAGTGGCTCGCCACGCCACGGTTCGGTGTCGAGGATCGTGACGCCGTCGAGCTGCGTCTGCAGCCAGTGATCTTCGACACGCCCCTGCCCGTCGAGACTGAGATTCTCCGTCACCGCACCGTCGGGGAGATCGCTGACGTGCTGGCTGGAAATGGTGTGCAGCCAGCTCCTGCGCTCCGCTCCGGTGAGTTTCAGTACGGCCCGGTGCGACCGGTCCACCACGATCGCACCCTGGGCGGCCGCGCGCTGCTCACCCAGCGGATCGCCGTGATGCCAGACCGCGCCGGAATCGGGTCCGTTCTCGGGCGCGGGAACCGCGGAGGTGTGGGAAGACATACCTCAACTCTACGAGCCGGCGGTTCACGCGCGCGGCTACGCTGATGCCCCATGGCCGGACTCAGCGTGGTGGTCTCCCTCGACGCCGGCGTCGTCGATCCGTCTGCGCCGCTGCTGCACGCCGACGACCTCGCCGCGGTGCGCGGCGACGGGATCTTCGAGACGCTGCTGATCCGCGAGGGCAGACCCTGCCTGCTCGAGGCGCATCTCGCGCGACTCACGCACTCGGCGCAGCTGATGGACCTGCCCGCCCCCGACCTGCCGGCGTGGAGGTCAGCGATCGACCAGGCCGTGACCCGATGGCTCACCGGCGGCGGCGACGAAGGCGTGCTGCGCCTGGTGTACAGCCGCGGCAGGGAAAGCGAGCCGACCGGAACCTCCTACGCGACCATCGGCCCGCTGGCCCCGCGTGTGGCCGAGGCTCGCCGCGCCGGCGTGGCCGCGCTGACGCTCGACCGCGGTCTCGCCTCGAACGCCGACGAGAGCATGCCGTGGCTCGTCGCCGGAGCCAAGACGCTGTCCTACGCCGTCAACATGGCCGCCCTGCGCCACGCCGAGCGGAACGGTGCCGGCGACGTCATCTTCGTCAGCACCGACGGCAACGTCCTCGAAGGCCCCCGCTCGACTGTCGTCATCGCCACGACCTCCGACGACGGCCGGCCCTGCCTGCTGACGCCACCGCCCTGGTATCCGATCCTGCGCGGCACCACGCAGCGGGCGCTGTTCGAGGTGGCGCGCACGGCCGGCTACGACTGCGACTACCAGGCCCTGAGGCCCGCCGATCTGCTGACCGCACAGGGGGTGTGGCTGGTATCGAGCATCACGCTGGCGGCGCGTGTACACACCCTGGACAGCACTGCGCTGGCTCCTGCACCGATGGCCGCCGACGTCGCTGCTCTGGTCGACGCCGCCATCCTCAGCGATCGCTGACAGAGTAATTCCCTTGTCGCGCAGCCGGAGCGCGAGTACCTTCGCCTGTACACAGGGAAGGAGGTGGTCCGACAAATTGATTGACTTATGGACATGTGAGGTGGCTGCGAGCTAGCAGCGCCGGGGAGCGCTTGACGCCTACTGCGCGCGCTGGCGAATTCCCCGCGGCCACCCGGCCCCCGAGCCCCTCGGTTGAGTCCGACCGAGGACAACGGCTCGGGGGCTGCTCCGTTTCTGGGGCCGGCTATCCACGTCAGGCGAGCAGGAGGATCAGTTCGGCCTGCAGATGTCCGAAGACGAATCCAAGGGCTGCGCCCAGCACGACGATTATCCATTCGTCGTCCTTGAACGCCGGCCGCAGAAGGTTCTCGTAGGCCTGAGAATCGAGATCCTTCATCTTCTCGATCATCGTCTCCTCCAGCGCAAGCCGCTCCCGCAGGTAACCCTCCATGTAGCTGGATGTCTCAGGCAGCGTGGCGATCACCGCGGCCGCGACGTCGCGCTTCATCTCCTGGTACTGCCGGCTCCCGACCAAGTTGATCACCCTGACCGCCGGCCCCAGTTGATTGTCGATGGTCTTACGGACCTCGCCGTCGATGATGTCGTAGAACTTGTCCGACATCGGGCCGGTCAGCATGCTCTCCATGATCGCCTGCGGGGTGAAGATCTCTCGGGCCATGAGCCCCGCGTAGCCGCGGATCACGTCGTCGCGTTCGGCCTGGAATACGCCCTGCCACTTGATGCCAGGGAAAACGGTGCGACGCTGCAGCGGACGGAAGATCATCTGCAGCGCCACATAGTCGGTCAGGCCGCCGGTGATCAGTCCGAACAGGGGCAGGGTCCAGGTCCAGCCCGTCACGCCGAAAACGACGACCTGGACCAGTCCGATGATGAAGCCGAACCACAGACCTGCGCGCACCAGAAAGCGGAACGCCGATCGGCCGATGTCCTGGAAGACGTTGTTCAGCTTGACCTTGTCGCGGACGAGGTTCGTCACGACCATGTGCTTGATATCGAAGATCTGGTCGACCCGACCGCGCAGTTCGTCGAACATGTCGCGCGCCAGCGAGGGGATGCGCTTGTCGACGTTGGCCACGATGAGGTCTTTGACCTGGTCCGGGGTGGCGCGCCAAACCTGCGGCTGCATTGCCATCATCATCGTGTCGACGATGTCGGCCGCGGTTGCATGCAGCGGCTCCGACAGCTCCGCGGCCATCTCCTCAGGATCGATCCGGTCGAACATCTCCTCCGGTTTGATGATGCCGGACGTGAGTGAATCAACCGCGACGGCAGCCATTTTCGGCGCTCGCTTTGGAATCTGCCCCTGCCAGCCGAGATAGGGCTTGATGCCTTTGAACTCGACCGGATAGAACATCATCTTGAGCGCCAGAATTTTCGTCGCCCACCCCACCAGCGCCGCGCCGAGGGGGATCATGACGTACACCCACCACGGATGGGTGAATGCGTTGTCCAACATGGCGGTCACGTCGCTGCCTCCCACAGTTCGCTGCCCAGATCGCTGATCCGGACCGTTCTGCGCAGCACCCGCGCCGAGCGGATCCCGCGTCGTGCACGGAACATCGCGGCGTTGACCGCACTGTCGGTGAGCAACATCTCGTAGTCGTCGTGCATCGCCGACCCACCCTCCGGCCCGATCTCGGCCAATCCGGCATGGACGAGGCGGGTGACGTACAACGGCGTGTGGTGGGGCAGGGCGACCCCCGCCGCGCGTCCGACTGTGGAGGCGTTCATCAGAACGACCGGGCTACTGGTACCCAGGGTCGGTTCGAAGACGTCGATCACGGGATAGGCCGTGCCATCGGACAACGCCGCCAGGATGCGTGCCTCGTCGGGCACCAGGTTCTGCAAGATCGCGATGTGAAGTGCTGTTCGGCTCTCTACGGGCCGAAGGTCTATCGACTGTGCGAGAAGCGCGCGCAGCAATGCGGATGGCGTCGTCAGCGGCTCGTCGATCGCGAGATCGGTGGCCGAGTCGGTGACGGGCGGAGGATCCAGTTCGGCGAGGTGCGCCCTCACCGCACGCACCGCAATTCGCTCGGCCTCGGTGAGCGCGTCGAGCACGGCTTCTAACATCCCTCGGGAGGCGACGGCCTGCGGCGCCCGCAACAACACCATGATTAAACCGGGGACTACCGCCACCATTTGACGCCGCCTCCCCGCATTCGTGGGATGGTAGACCACGCTGACCGCGGGAACAGGCAACTTGCGGATCGGTTGAACATCGTCATGTGTCAGCCCGCGAAATGGGTTGCGCTGAACCGGCACACGCGGCGCGACGTGCACTAAGTTGTCGTAGGCGACGAGGCGAGTGCAGCCGCGGACCGGATATCTAGCCGGCTGGACCCGGGGCCAGCGACGAACACTCCTTCATCGCGGCTTCCCACGTCGCCGGATTCACACCGGCCGGCGGGCCGGTCATCGGCCCAGGTGCGCTCGGCATCCCGTGCTGGCTCAGGCAGTACGCCAACGACCCATGCCCGACGCTGGGCGACACCGTGGTCGACGACGGGGCGGGCTGCTGCTGGGCAGGGGATGAGCACGCCGTGGAGTACGCCAAGGCCATGCCTGCCGCGCACACCGCCGCGGCCGTCGCGCGCCGCACTAACCGACGAACCGAGCCAGGCGGGCGGACAAATGCGGAACGAGGCCGCCGTCCGCGTCGACCCGCTCTTCGACATAGGCCAGATCGCCGCCGTCGACGATCCCGTACAGCCGCTTCGCGCCGCCCACGAGAATCCCGGACTTGCTCCTCGCCAACGCGTCGGTGACCAGCTCCCACGACGACTGGTTGAGCGGCCGGCCGTAGAACAACTCCACGTAGCCCGCAGAGTGCGCCAGCAGCAGCTCGATGGCCTGCGATTCACCCGGATCGCCGGGATCGTCGACGAAACGCCAGAAACCCGTCTCCCGCAGCGTCTGGCCGTCGTACTCGCCGTCGTCCGTCAGCCGCCAGGAGCGCGCTTCCCAGTTCAGGTAGTCGGCGCCGTCGTGGGACACCACGATCTGCTGTCCGAACCGGTAATCGCCGTGCGAACCGCGCCCCTCACCTTCGCCGCGCCACACCCCGACCAGAGGCAGCAGGGCCAGTAGGCGATCGTCGAGATCGGCGCCTTCACGCAGGTTGGCCGTGTCGGCGGGTACCGGAAGGTCGCCGAACGACGGAATGTTGCGCGTGGCGGTCTGCCGGGCGCGCTCGGCAGCAGCGGCGACCGCCTCGTCGCCAGAGGTCACGACTCGTCGGTGATCAGCCGGTACAGCGCATACAGCGCGAACCACGTGATCACCACGACGGCCGCGACGAGCAGAAGTTCGTAGAACAGCACCACGGGGGAGAGTCTAGCTTCCGCTCAGCGGTCAGCTGGAATCAGCTGACCTTGCTCTCCCATTCGGGGCAGAAGGCGCCGGTGGCCGCCCCGACGAAGTAACCGGCCTGATAGTCGGACCAGTCGGTGACGCTGGTCAGATCGGCGACTTCTTGCTCGAACGTGGCGCCGTTCTCCCAGTCCTGACAGACCGCGCGGCCGGTGTCGAGCACCTGCTGGGTCTTGTCCGAGGGCCAGGTGATGCCGCCCTTGCCGATCACCGTCAGGAAATCGCCTTCGGGATCCGCGAGAGCGGCAGGCGCGCTGATCAAGGCAACCGAGGCGAACGCCGCGGCCGCAGCAAAGGCGATGGTGATCTTCATTGTCGGGTCCTCGAAGGTGGTGGCCTACGCGGGTACGCGGGCAGTGCACCTATCGTCGCCGACATCAGCTAATCGCGCAGGACTTTCACAGCAAGATCAAGAGGGACTTGCCAGGGAGTCGCGCCCCGAGGGGCGCGACTCCCGTCGTCACGATCTACGCGGTGCCTGATGGCGCGACTCCTACGTCGTCACGCGACCTTGACGTCGACCTCGTGGATCCCGGCGCCCGAGGGCGCCACGGTCGCATCGCCGTTGCCGACCTTCGACAGCGCGCGCAGCGTCCATGTGCCCGGCGCGGCGAAGAACCGGAAGTCACCGGTCGCCGACGCAACGACCTCGGCGGTGAACTCGTCAGAGCTGTCGAGAAGCCGCACGAACGCTCCGCCGACGGCCTGACCCGAACCGTCCACCACACGGCCGGTGATGACCGTTTCCTTCTCCAGGTCGACGCTCGCGGGCAACGTCAGTCCTTGCTTCGGTGCAGAGCACATATCAACTTCCCAACTCGATCGGGGCGCCCACCAGGGAGCCGTATTCCGTCCAACTGCCGTCGTAGTTCTTGACGTTCTTGTGGCCCAACAGTTCCTGCAGCACGAACCAGGTGTGCGACGAGCGCTCCCCGATGCGGCAGTAGGCGATGGTCTCCTTCTCGCCGTCCAGGCCGGCGTCGGCGTAGAGCTTGGTCAGGTCCTCGTCGGACTTGAAGGTGCCGTCCTCGTTGGCCGCCTTGCTCCACGGCACGTTGATGGCCGACGGGATGTGCCCGGCACGCTGGCTCTGCTCCTGCGGCAGGTGCGCCGGCGCCAGGATCTTCCCGGAGAACTCGTCAGGAGAGCGCACGTCGACCAGGTTCTTGGTGCCGATCGCGGCGATGACCTCGTCACGGAACGCGCGGATGCTCGTGTCCGGTTCCTTGGCGGTGTAGCTGGTGCTCTCGCGGGTCACCGTGTCCGTGGACAGCGGGCGGGCGTCGAGCTCCCACTTCTTGCGGCCGCCGTCGAGCAGCTTGACGTCCTCATGGCCGTACAGCTTGAAGTACCAGTAGGCGTAGGCGGCGAACCAGTTGTTGTTGCCACCATAGAGCACCACGGTGTCGTCATTGCTGATTCCCTTGTCCGACAACAGCTTCGAGAACTGCTGCTGGTCGACGAAGTCGCGCTTGACCGGATCCTGCAGATCGGTCTTCCAGTCGAGCCGGATCGCGCCCGGGATGTGCCCGGTGTCGTACGCGCTGGTGTCTTCGTCGACCTCGACGAAGACGGTGTTCGGCGCGTCGAGATTGCTCTCGGCCCAGTCTGCTGTGACCAGGACGTCGGAGCGTGCCATGGAGGAGATCCTTTCGACTACGAATGAGTGGGTATGAGGCGGAGGAACAACGGATAGAGCTGGCAGCCAAGGCAGATGCCGAAGGCTGCGTTGAGAAATGCGGCGGCCAGGGCGAACCCGGTGACCACCAGCCCGAGCGTCGGCAGCCCGGCGACGAAGGCGGCAACACCGACTGCGGCGAATACCAGGCCGAGCGCTTGGGCGAACTTCAGCGGAGGGACCGGTTCCCGCTGCGTGACGGGTCCCAGGCGCGGTGCGACGAGACGCGCGAACAGCGCCCCGTAGGGGTGCCGCCTCGGACCGAGCGTGGCGCCGACGGCGAACGCGACCGCCTGGGCGGCGAGCAGCGCCGCGGCGAGTGTGGTGCTGACGGTCGACACGAGCAAGGTGGCGACCAGGACGGCGGTGGTGACCCACGCAACGAAGCGCGGACCGCGGACGTCGACCTGGTCCGGTACGCGGTTCTGCGTGGTGTTCGACACGTGCGACATAGAAATACTCCTGTTGTCTGGACTGGCTGGTGCGGCTCGCGACGAGACCGCCGGAGAGTGCGGCGCGAAGGACCGCGCAGCTACTCAGCAGCTACGACAACAACAGCAACAACCCGCGACGCGGCACAGATCGACTGCGCGGCGCTTGGTGAGCCGGAGCTCGAAACGGGATGGCACGGCTGACAGCTTACCGAATGACAGGGTGATCAAGCCAACAGCGGCAACAGCGCGGACCGCAGGTCAGCGGCCGTCGGCACGCCGGACGCCCGATACCGCTGCCGCCCCTCGGCGTCGAACACGAACGTCGTCGGTAGAGACAGCACGGAAAGGCGGCGGGCGGCTTCGGGATTGGCGTCCATGTCGATCTCCACGTGGGCGACTTCGGGCAGTCCCGCGCACACCTGGTCGACGACGCGGCGCACCCCCGCGCACGGACCGCACCACACCGCCCCGAAGTGCACGATCGTCGGTCCGGTGCCTGAAAGACCCAACTCGCTGGTGTCCACCGCAGGCGCATCCTCGGTCGCCGTCATCACGCCCGCGCGCCGGTTGAGCAGCCGGCCGACGACGACCGCGAGGCCGATCGCAACGATCAGCACCGCGATCACGGCCATCCACGAAGAGCTCATGACAATCTGAACTCGTCAAGGGGCACCGTTACTCCCTCGGCGATGCCCTCGATGATCACGTCGGAGCCGCGGGCGCCCTCGCTGGTCGGCGCGATCCCGAACGGCAGCTTCTGTCCGGGCAGCTCGGTGGAGAACGCGGCCAGCACCGCCGCCAGCTTGTCGGCCGGGACGTCCTGATCGGCTGTGCCTGGTCCGGTCAGCACGCCGGTCGCGGTCACCGTCAACGTCGTCTTGGCGGGCCCGGTCACCGACAGGTCGACGGCGATGCTCACGCGCTCGTCGACACCCGCCTGGCGTGGGGTGCCGGTGAAGACGACGCCCTTGTTGCTGGAAATGCCGGACTCGGTCGTTCCGCCGGTCGAATCGTTGGTCTCCCGGGTGGGCGCTTCCACCAGCAGATCGGGGATTCCCATGAAACGGCCGACGTGGGTGGAGTCGATGATGATGCGGCTTTCCACCTTGCCCACGGGCAGCGTTGCGTCCGGGCCGATCAGCCAGGAATCGCCCAGATCCACCGAATGAAGGGTCGCCTCCAGCGAGGCCTTGCCGACCACGGCGTGATCAACGCCACTGGCCTTGATCTCCACTTCGCTGTAGTGGTGATCGGCCGCCTGCGTCAGGAAAGGGAAACCGAGGATCGCCACGGAGGGGTCCCACTGGAGGTCTGCAGCCGTCCGCACGCTTCTGGCCAGGCGGTATTCGGCATAGATCGCGGTTCCGAAATCTACTCCGAGCGCACCGAGGAGGACCACGACCAGCGTGGCGATGGCACCGACGACGAACCTGCGCACGCCGACATTGTTGCCCACGACATCGCGGTCTCCCGTTCGGCGCGGCTTAAGAGCAGGTGGCACGCTATCGTTAGGAAACCATCGGCCGAGTAACGGACGTATGTCAGACATGAATCTGGGAAGTCACCGCGCGACAAAGGCGTACCGGCGAGGTCTCAGATGATCTCCACGGCGCTGGAGGGGACAGTTGGACCTACTACTACTGACTGTTGACCCGCATCCCGAATCCGTCCTGCCCTCGTTGTCGCTTCTGGCGCACAATGTGCGGACGGCGCCCACCGAAGTGTCGTCTTTGCTGGAAGCCGGAACCGCGGATGTGGCGATCGTCGACGCCCGCACCGACCTGGCTGCCGCGCGCGGCCTGTGCCGCCTCCTCGGCACCACCGGAACGGCCGTCCCCGTCGTCGCCGTCGTCAACGAAGGCGGCCTCGTCGCCGTCAACGTGGAGTGGGGCTTGGACGAGATCCTGCTGCCCAGTACCGGCCCCGCAGAGATCGATGCCCGGTTGCGGCTGCTCGTCGGCCGCCGAGGCGGGATGGCCAACCAGGAGAACGTGGGCAAGATCAGCCTCGGGGAACTGGTGATCGACGAGGGGACGTACACGGCCCGCTTGCGTGGTCGCCCGCTCGATCTCACCTACAAGGAATTCGAGCTGCTGAAGTACCTCGCTCAGCACGCGGGCAGGGTGTTCACCCGGGCGCAGTTGCTGCAGGAAGTGTGGGGCTACGACTTCTTCGGCGGCACCCGCACGGTCGACGTGCACGTCCGACGTCTGCGCGCCAAGCTGGGCACCGAGTACGAGTCGCTGATCGGCACGGTGCGCAACGTCGGCTACAAGGCCGTGCGCCCCGCCCGGGGGCGTCCCCCGGCCGCGGATGCCGACCTGGCTGAGGACATGGACGAAGACCCCTACGACGAGGACGTCGCCGACATGGACGGTCTGGATCACGCCGACGTCCCCGGAGCGCCCGCCGACGCCCTGCGCAGAACGTGACGACGGTCGGCTGGCGCGAGCGGCTCTCCGACCACCAACAGCACCTCGTCCGCGATCTCATCTCCGCGGCTGCGCAGCACGACGGGATCGCCCCCGTCGGTGATCAGGTCCTCCGCGAACTGGCCCACGATCGCACCCGGCACCTGCTCGCCGAGAACGACGGCGGTGTGCAGGGTTATCTCAATCTGGCGCCCGCCGGCGACGACGCTCCGGCGATGGCCGAGCTCGTCGTGCACCCCGAGGCCCGGCGGCGCGGTATCGGCACGGAGATGATCGACGTCGGCCTGCCCGCCGGCGGGAAAGACACCCGCATCTGGGCCCACGGCAACCTCGCGCCGGCCCGAGCCACCGCCCACGCTCTCGACCTCGTCGTGGTGCGCGAGCTGTGGCAGATGCGACGGAGCCTGGCCGACCTGCCCCCGACGCCAGCGCCGGAAGGCGTGCGGATCACCACCTACTCCGGCCCGGCCGACGACGCCGACCTCCTGCGGGTCAACAACGCCGCGTTCGCCTGGCACCCCGAACAGGGCGGCTGGACCGACGCCGACATCGCCGAACGCCGGACCGAATCCTGGTTCGACCCGGCTGGGCTGTTCCTGGCCTACGACGAGACCAGTGGTGAACTTCTCGGATTCCATTGGACCAAAACACATTCCGACGCTTTGGGGGAGGTGTACGTGGTGGGCGTCGACCCGTCCGCGCAGGGCCGCGGCCTGGGCGCCGCGCTCACCCTCACCGGCCTGCACCACCTCGCCGACCGGCTGGCCGTCCCCGGCCGCGACGCCGAGGTGATGCTCTACGTCGAATCGGACAACACCGCCGCGGTGAAGACCTACCGACGATTGGGTTTCGAGGTCGCAATCGTCGATGCGGCCTACAGCCGCCGCACGGCCGATCACCTGTGAAATCGCTGTACCTGTTCACCTCTCGTTCACTCGTCATCCCCAATGCGTCAACTACCGCCGCATAGCTTCCCGAGTGAGCTCGGAGCCGCACCGGCCGCCGACACACGTGGAGACGAAAGTGGGATCAGTGAAGCGCAGGAGCATCGGCAAGACGTTCGGCACGACGGTCTCGGTCGCGGCGGTCGCCGCGATCACCCTCGCCGGATGCGGCAGCGACAACAACGCGCCGGCGGCAGGCTCGGGCTCGCAGACCGCGTCGGGAAGCAGCTCAGCCCCCGCCGACTGCGGCGGCAAGAACTCGCTGACCGCCGAAGGTTCGACCGCTCAGCAGAATGCCGTCGCCCTGTTCAATCAGGTCTGGGGCCAGAAGTGCCAGGGCAAGAACCTGTCCTACAACCCGACCGGTTCCGGCGCGGGCCGCGAGCAGTTCATCGCCAAGACCGTCGACTTCGCCGGTTCGGATTCGGCGCTCTCGGGCGACCAGATCGCCGCTGCCGCGAAGCGCTGCGGTGGCAACCCGGCGTGGAACCTGCCCCTGGTGTTCGGGCCCATCGCGATGGCCTACAACCTCGACGGCGTCGACAAGCTGGTGCTCAACGGCGACACCCTGGCCAAGATCTTCCAGGGCCAGATCACCAAGTGGAACGACCCGGCAATCGCCGCGCTGAACAGCGGTGCGACCCTGCCGGACACCGCGATCACCCCGATCTACCGCTCCGACTCCTCGGGCACCACCGACAACTTCCAGAAGTACCTGAAGGCCGCCGCACCCGAGTCCTGGACCAAGGACGCCGGCAGCGAATTCCAGGGCGGCGCCGGTGAGGGCGCCTCGAAGTCCGCGGGCGTCACGCAGGCCGTGCAGGCCACACCCGGCTCGATCGGCTACGTCGAGAAGGGCTTCGCCCAGCAGGCGGGGCTGAAGTACGCCCAGATCGACACCGGTGCCGGTGCGGTCGAGCTGACGGACGAGACCGCAGGCAAGGCGATCGACGCCGCGAAGTTCGCCGCCGAGGGCAACGACCTGACCCTCGACCTGAACTCGCTGTACGGGACCAAGGAAGCCGGCGCCTACCCGCTGGTGCTGGCCACCTACGAGATCGTCTGCTCGGCCGGGTACGACGCGGACACCTCTGCGGCGGTCAAGTCGTTTTTGACCGTGGCCGCCAACGACGGCCAGGGCGGACTGTCGAGCGCCGGCTACGTGCCGCTGCCCGAGCAGTTCAAGGAGCGGCTGCTGACGTCCATCGACGCCATCAAGTAACCACTGTTCGCTGGCGCGGTAACGAGTTCGAGGCGAGGATGGGTGCCAGACACCGATGACGTTCAACAGTATCGAGAAGGGTTCTGACGGAACTTCTGTGACTATCCCCAATCCGACGGGCGCGGGGTCGGGTGAGGCCCTGGCCGCACCCCACCCCGAGCCGACGCCGATCTCCACGGACCCTTCGCGCAACGGCGTGGTGCGCCTGGGCGACCGGATCTTCCGCGGACTGGCCGAGGGCTCAGGCGTTCTGATCGTCGCGATCATCGCCGCGATCGGGTTCTTCCTGCTCTGGCGGGCGATCCCCGCGCTGGCGCGCAACGAGCAGAACTTCTTCCTGTACGGCGGGAACTGGATCACCACCGACACCTCGGCCATGCAGTTCGGCATCCTGGACCTGTTGCAGGTCACCGTGTTCGTGTCGGTGTTCGCACTGGTCCTGGCCATGCCGATCGCGTTGGGTATCGCGATTTATCTGACGAACTACGCGCCCAAGCGGGTGGTCGGTCCGCTCGCCTACATGGTGGATCTGCTCGCCGCGGTGCCGTCGATCATCTACGGCGTGTGGGGCCTCTACGTGCTCGCGCCGGTGATCAGGCCGGTCGCGTTGTGGCTCAACGAAAACGTCGGGGCTTGGTTCTTCCTGTTCGGGACGGGCAACGCCTCGGTCGCCGGCGGCGGCACGATCTTCACCGCCGGAATCGTGTTGGGGGTGATGATCCTTCCGATCATCACCGCTGTCACGCGCGAGGTGTTCGTCCAGACGCCGCGCGGACAGATCGAGGCGGCGCTGGCACTCGGCGCGACGCGCTGGGAGGTGGTGCGCACCACCGTGCTTCCGTTCGGGATGTCGGGATACATCAGCGGCGCGATGCTCGGCCTGGGTCGCGCGCTCGGTGAGACGATCGCCCTGCTGATCATCCTGCGCGGCACACAGTCCGCGTTCGGCTGGACGCTGTTCGATGCCGGCTACACGTTCGCCAGCAAGATCGCCGCTGCCGCATCGGAATTCAACGACCAGTACAAGGCGGGCGCCTACATCGCGGCCGGCCTCGTGCTGTTCATCCTGACCTTCGTGGTGAATTCGCTGGCCCGCGCCGCGGTCTCCGGAAAGGACCGGTCTGCATCATGAGTTCGCCGACGCTGGACCGCCCCGTCAAAGCTCCGACGTTCCAGGGCGTCAGCACACGCCGCAAGGTCACCAACACCGTGGCGACCGTCCTGGTGACGGCCTCGGTCGTCGTGGCCCTGGTGCCGCTGCTCTGGGTGCTCTACACCGTGGTGGCCAAGGGGATCGGCGTGATCACCTCCAGCACGTGGTGGATGAACTCCCAGGCGGGCATGACAGCGTTCGCCGCCGGCGGCGGCGCCTATCACGCGATCGTCGGCAGCCTCCTGCAGGCCGCGGTGTGCGCGGTGATCTCGATCCCGATCGGCGTGTTCGTCGGTATCTATCTCGTCGAGTACGGCGGCGGCACCAGATTGGGCAAGCTCACCACGTTCATGGTCGACATCCTCACCGGTGTGCCGTCGATCGTCGCGGCGCTGTTCATCTACGCGCTGTGGGTGGCGACGTTGGGGTTCGAGCGGTCGGGTATCGCCGTGTCGCTTGCCTTGGTGCTGTTGATGATTCCGGTCATCGTGCGCTCCACCGAGGAGATGCTGCGCATCGTCCCGATGGATCTCCGCGAGGCGAGTTACGCACTGGGCGTGCCGAAATGGAAGACGATCGCGGCCATCGTGATCCCGACTGCGATGTCGGGGATCGTCACCGGCATCCTGCTGTCCCTGGCCCGCGTGATGGGTGAGACGGCTCCGCTGCTGATCCTGGTGGGCTACTCGCAGGCCATCAACTTCGACATGTTCAGCGGGTTCATGGGGTCGCTGCCCGGCATGATGTACGACCAGACCTCCGCCGGGGCCGGCGCCAATCCGGTTCCCACCGACCGAATGTGGGGCGCGGCGTTGACGTTGATCATCGTCATCGCGCTGCTCAACGTCGGCGCTCGATTCATCGCTAAGTTCTTTTCCCCCAAGAAGGTCTAGGAGACAACACCGTGGCCAAGCGTCTCGATCTGAAAGATGTCAACATCTACTACGGCGCCTTCCACGCCGTCGCCGACGTGTCGATGTCGGTGCCGCCGCGCAGCGTCACGGCGTTCATCGGACCGTCGGGCTGTGGCAAGTCGACGGTGCTGCGCACGCTCAACCGGATGCACGAAGTCATCCCGGGCGCGCGCGTCGAAGGCTCGGTCCTGCTCGACGGTGAGGACATCTACGGCGCCGGCGTCGACCCGGTCGGTGTGCGCAAGACCATCGGCATGGTGTTCCAGCGGCCGAATCCGTTCCCCACCATGTCGATTCGTGACAACGTGGTGGCGGGACTCAAGTTGCAGGGCGTGCGCAACAAGAAGACCCTCGACGAGGTGGCTGAGCGCTCCCTCAAGGGCGCGAACCTGTGGACCGAGGTGAAGGACCGGCTGGACAAGCCCGGCGGCGGGCTCTCCGGCGGGCAGCAGCAGCGGCTCTGCATCGCCCGGGCGATCGCCGTGCAGCCCGACGTGCTGCTGATGGACGAGCCGTGCTCCGCGCTGGACCCGATCTCGACGCTGGCGATCGAGGACCTCATCGCCGAGCTGAAGCAGGACTTCACGATCGTGATCGTCACCCACAACATGCAGCAGGCCGCCCGCGTGAGCGATCAGACGGCGTTCTTCAACCTCGAGGCGACGGGCAAGCCGGGCAAGCTCATCGAGATCGACGACACCGAGAAGATCTTCTCGAATCCGACGCAGAAGGCGACCGAGGACTACATCTCCGGCCGCTTCGGCTGAGGCTTGCCGGGGCCTCCTCCCGTCAGCAGACCCGGCCAACAGACACGAAATCGCCCCATCTCTCGCGAAATGGGGCGATTTTGCGTCTGCTCGCGGGGAGAACTCGCGCGGGGCCTCAGCGGGAGGCCGGCAGCTCCGCTTCGTCGGGCGAGTGCCCCGTCACCTGGAAGATGACGCGGCGTGCGATCTCCACGGCGTGGTCGGCGAAGCGCTCGTAGAAGCGGCCCAACAGTGTCACGTCGACCGCCGCGGCCACGCCGTAGCGCCATTCGCGGTCCATCAGCACGGTGAACAGGTGACGATGCAGGTCGTCCATCGCGTCGTCCTCTTCGCGGATGCGCGCCGCCTTCTCCGGATCACGCGATACCAACACCTCTCGGGCGCTCTGGCCGAGTTCGACTGCGACGCGGCCCATTTCGGCGAAGTAGCCGTTGACCTCTTCGGGCAGCGCGTGCTGAGGATGACGGCGCCGGGCGATCTTGGCGACGTGGAGGGCCAGCGCACCCATCCGGTCGACGTCGGCCACGATCTGGATCGAGCTGACGATCGCGCGAAGGTCGCCGGCGACCGGGGCTTGCAGCGCCAGCAGCACGAACGCGCTCTCCTCGGCTCGCACGCTCATCGAGACGATTTGTTCGTGGTCGGTGATCACCTGCTCGGCGAGGGCGAGGTCGGCTTGCAGCAGGGCTTGCGTGGCGCGCTCCATGGCAGCACCCGCGAGTCCGCACATCTCGCCGAGCTGGGCGCTGAGGCCTTCGAGCTGCTCGTGGTAAGCGGTACGCATGACCAAAAGCCTACGGGTTACCTGCACAGATCGTCACGAGCCGCGGGGTGAACGCCAGGTGAATGCCGCCTGCTATTCGCAGGATGTGTCCGCGGCGTTGGTCACGGTCAGGTCCTCGGGCAGCGCGCTGGCGGTGTTCTTGGACCCGCGCAGTACGTGCACCTTGACGGTGGCGCCGCTGGGAATCGGCGCGCCGACAGACGAGTAGTCCTTGCCCAGGACGACCTGTACGACGTCGCCGAGTCCGCTGGATCGCTCGATCGTCGGGTCGGGGAACGACGATGCCACGGTCGCAGCCGCCTCCTCGTTACCGGGGGAGAAGAACACGGTGGTGTGGTCGAGCGGGCCGGGATAGTCGTCGGGATCGGTGATGACGAAGCCGTGGGTCCGCAGCGCGTCCGCGGCGTCGGAGGCCAGACCGGTTTCGGAGGTCGAGTTCGACACCCGCACGGTCACGTCGGCGGGGTTGGTCGCCACGGCCTCGACGACCTCGCCATCCGTCGGCGCCGGCGCTGCGGGTGCGCCGTTGGTCGGCGACGCTGGAGCGCCGGGGACCGGGGTGTTGTCGGCGTTGCGTTCCTCGGGCAGCGGGTCGTCGTTGATGATGGCGTCGAACAACGCGCGCATGTCATCGGTGCGGGGGATCTCGTTGCCGTACTCGTCGGGGTAGCCGACCGTCGGCACGGTGACGAACGTGATCCGGCCCGCGTTGACGCCCTGCACGGACTGACCGAGGTCGACCAGGTCCTTGGTGTCGAGGTTGTCGACGTAACTGTCGTTGATGAACATGTTCACGACGTTGTTGAGCTTCGACAAGGAGAAGAACGTGTCCTTGGAGATCAGCGACCGCAGCAACGACGACAGGAACCGCTGCTGGCGTTTGATGCGCCCGTAGTCACCGTTGGTCTCGGTGGTCACCTGCCGGGCTCGCACGTAGTTCAGGGCCGTGTGCCCGTCGACGACTTGGCGGCCCGCGGTGGCCAGCACCGTGCCCAGCTCGTAGTCCTCGATCGGCGTCGAACTGCACACCTCGACACCGCCGAGCGCGTCGACCATCTTGGAGAAGCCGGCGAAGTCGACGGCCATGAACCGGTTGACGTGCAGACCCGACAGCTTCTGGATGACCTTCACCAGGCATTTGGGTCCGCCGACGGCGAATGCGGAGTTCAGCTTGTATTCGGTGTACGCCTCTTCGGGACCCCAGGATTCGGTGTCCTCGTCGTAGATCGGCCCGTACTGGCGGGTCTCGGGATTCCAGACCTCGCACTTCATCGGTTCGATCTTCAGGTCGCGGGGGAAGGACACCGCGACCACGCGCTTACGGTTCGCCGGGATGTTGACCAGCATCACCGTGTCCGAGCGGGCCCCGGCAGCGTCTTCGGTGGTGCCTGCGCCCATCTCGCTGTTGTCGCCGATGCGCGTGTCGGTGCCGACGATCAGGAAATTCTCGTCGCCGAACTGCGCATTGGGGTCGACGATGTCGCGGGAGTCCGGGTCGAGCGCCGAGACCCGGTTGAGCAGGTTGTTCTTGGACGACTGCCACTGCCAGGCGCCGCCCGTCAGCACCAGGGCCAGCACCGCGACCAGCGCTGCGACGACCCGCCCGGCGATGACGCTGCGGTTGTGCCGTGGCCGGTCTGCCGTCGGGTCCTCGGGCGCCGCCGCCGGTGTGGCCGTCAGGTTCGGCAGCTCCGAGGGCCTGGGGTCCAGGGCGGGCAGGATCGTGGTGTCGAACTCGTCGGCGGGGTAGGGCTCGGGTTCGAGTTCCGGCTCCGGCTCGGGTTCCGGCTCGGCCTCTGGCTCGGCGCGGTGGTGGCGGGTGGGCTCCGGGATCGGCGCGTCTTCGCCGTGGATCTTGGCGATCAGGTCGGCGACGGTGATCGGCGCGGATTCGTCGTCCCGGCGAGGGGTCGCGGTGTCCTCGTCAGCGGGATCGGTTCCGCGCTCCCACGGCGCGGCGCCTGGTGCGGGCCGCGACGATCGGGTAAGCCATTCGTTGTCGCGGTCGGGATCGTCGGAATCCGGGCGGCCGGGAGTGGCGTGATCACCGTCACTCATCGTCTACCGGCCTTTCAGCTCCCACTGCTCCGCGGGCGTCTCGATGGCGGCGACACACACCTCGGGTGAGCGCCATCCCCAACTCAATACACACTGGTCCCGCCCCCGTGTTCGGGGCCGGGCACATTGGCATCTCATCGTACTGAGACATCCTGAGAGAGAGCTAGCCGACGGAGGGCGTCAGCCGACGATCGATATCCACTCGAGACACATGTCAAGCAGCCGGTCAGCCGCCTGAATGCATCACGTCGGCGCCGATGGGGACCGCGCAGTCGTCGGGATCGTCGAGCCAGTTCTGCGGCAGTGACACCGATGCCGCCGACCCCTGGCGCCCGCGCGGGCCATTTGCGGCGGCGGGGAAGGGCACGTCGGGATCGAGCTCGCCGAGCAGGTCGTCCAGCTCGGCGATGGTCTTGACCAGCGCCAACGACCGGCGCAGGTCGGCTCCCGCGGGGAACCCGTGCAGATACCACGCCACGTGTTTGCGCATGTCGCGCATCCCTTTGTCCTCTCCGAAGTGCGCAGCGAGCAGCTCGCCGTGTCGACGAATGATCGACGCCACCTCGCCCAGGGTGGGCGGGGTCGCCGGTGTCTCGTCGTTGAAGGCGGCGGACAACTCGGCGAACAGCCATGGCCGCCCCAGGCAGCCCCGGCCGATCACGACACCGTCGCAGCCTGTCGCGGCCATCATGGCCAGCGCGTCACGAGCGTCGAAGATATCACCGTTTCCGAGCACCGGAATACCGGTGACGTGCGCTTTGAGCGCGGTGATCTGTTCCCAGTCGGCGGTCCCGGAGTAGCGCTGCGCGGCTGTGCGGGCGTGCAGCGCGACGGCTGCAGCGCCCTCCTCGGCGGCGATCCGCCCGGCATCGAGGTGGGTGTGGTGCTCGTCGTCGATGCCGATGCGGAACTTGACGGTGACGGGAACGTCGGTGCCTTCGGTGGCTTTGACCGCGGCTGCGACGATCTGACCGAACAGCCGCCGCTTGTAGGGCAGGGCGGCGCCGCCGCCGCGGCGGGTCACCTTGGGGACCGGGCAGCCGAAGTTCATGTCGATGTGGTCGGCGAGGTTCTCGTCGACGATCATCTTGGCCGCGGCATAGGTGTTGACCGGGTCGACGGTGTAGAGCTGCAGCGACCGCGGCGATTCCGCGGGCGCGAATGTGGTCATGTGCATCGTGACCGGATGCCGCTCGACGAGCGCGCGGGCGGTCACCATCTCGCAGACGTACAGTCCGCTGACGGTGCCGGCGCGGGCGAGCTCGAGTTCTCGGCAGAGCGTCCGGAAGGCGACGTTGGTCACCCCAGCCATCGGGGCGAGGACGACCGGGCTGCGAAGGTCGAACGGCCCGATCCGCAGGGACCGGGCCGCTCGGGACGAGTTGGGTGCTACGACGTCGATGATCCCACCAGCTGAGCCTTGGCGGCCTTCTTCTCCGCCATCTGACGCAGCCGCTCCTCGCGACGCTGTTTGGCGACCTCGAACTTGTCGACGGCCTCCTGCAGTTCCTCGACGAGAAGGCCGAGATCGTCACGCATCTTGGCGCTCTCGCCGTTGAAGTCCTCGCGCTCGAAGATGCGCCACTTCTTGAGCACCGGCATCACGATGTCCTCGAGGTGGATGCGCGGGTCGTAGACACCGCCGGAGGCAATGGTGACCGCGCGCCGGCGGAAGTCGGGGATCGTGTATCCGGGCATCTTGAAGTTGCGCAGCACCTTGTGCAGCGACTTCATCGCCTGGTCGGGGGCGATCTCGAAGCCGGCTTCGGAGACGTCGCGGTAGAAGATCATGTGCAGGTTCTCGTCGGCGGAGACGCGCTGCAGCAGCTGATCGGCGATCGGGTCGTCGCAGGCCTTGCCGGTGTTGCGGTGCGAGACGCGGGTGGCGAGCTCCTGGAACGTCACGTAGATGACCGAGTCGAACAGGCTCTCGGCGAACAGCTCGAGACCGCCCTGCTGGTTCTGGCCGGGGGAGAAGCCACGGGTCATCTGCTCGACGCGCAGCATCTCCAGCTCGACGGGGTCGACGTTGCGGGTGACGACGAGGTAGTCGCGCAGCGCGATGCCGTGCCGGTTCTCCTCAGCGGTCCACCGGTTGACCCAGAAGCCCCACGGCCCGTCCATGCTGAAGTTCATCGCGATCTCGCGGTGATAGGACGGCAGGTTGTCCTCGGTGAGCAGGTTCGTCAGCATCGCGACCCGCGCCACTTCGGAGAGCTTCGACTGTTCGATGTCCCAGTCCTGGCCGCCGAGGGCGTAGTAGTTCTTGCCGTCGGACCACGGGATGAAGTCGTGGGGGTTCCAGTCCTTCTTCATCTTCATGTGCCGGTTGACCAGGGGCTCGACGACGGGCTCCAGTTCGGTCAGCAGCTGCAGATCTGTCAGATCCTTGGCCATGACACCTCCGATTATCTGTACCTCGTAGTTGCACTCAATATATCTGTGTACGCCGGTGACATTCAAGTCGCCGCGCCGGAGCTCACACGCGCGGCGATTCAGCGCGTGGCGGCCTGCAGCAGCAGCTCCGCGCAATGGTCGATGAACTGCTCCCGCGTGGCGGAGAGACGGCCGTCCAGGTACGCGGTGAACAGTGCAGTGAGTGCCCCGATCAGCCCGGTGGCAACCATCGCCTGGGTGGTCGGGTCCGTGATGCGGGTCAGGTTCTGCTGCAGCAGCTCGATGAAGTTCGGCATCCACCGCGCTCCCGAGCGGGCCAGCACCGGCTCGGCTTCCGGGGCGAGCAGCAGGACGCGGCCCCGCGCCGGATCGTCGACCATCATCGCGACGAATCGCTCGACCGCGTCCCGCATGCTCTCCGATTTCGCCAGCGTCGCCATCGCCGCGCTGCCGACCTCGTCGTACACCGCGGCGACGTAGTCGTCCCGGTCGGTGAAGCTCTCGTAGAAATAGCGCTCGGTCAGTCCCGCGGCGCGGCATGCAGCCCGCACCGTGAGGTTCGGACCGCCCGGGCTGCCCAGCAGCTCGATGCCGGCGGCGATCAGATCGTCGCGGCGCAGCGCGGGGCGCTCCCGTACGGGAACGCCCGACCATCTGCCCCGCCGTTGACCGGACGACACGGTCCTCCTAGACTCCGTTTTGACAACGTATGTAGTCAGAATTGGGGTAGCGCGAACAGTGACTCAAGATACGTCCGCCACATGCCCGGTGACCAGCGAGTCCGCTGCCGACACACCGGTCGCCACCGGCTGCCCGGTCACCGGCGGCTACGACGACCTGCCTGCAGCACTGGGCCCCGACTCGCTGACGTGGAAGTACTTCGGGCAGTGGACGGGCATGCTGCAGGGCCCGTGGGCGGGCTCCATGCAGAACATGCATCCGCAGCTCGGCGCCGCGGTGGCGCAGCACTCGATCTTCTTCCTCGAGCGCATGCCCCGGCTGTTCCGGTCGGTGTACCCCATCGGCGGGGTGGTCTTCGACGGTGACCGGGCGCCGCGCACCGGGGCGCAGGTCCGCGATTACCACATCGGCATCAAGGGCGTCGACGACCAGGGCCGGCGGTACAGCGCGCTGAACCCTGACGTCTTCTACTGGGCGCACGCCACGTTCTTCAAGTCCACGCTGCTGGCGGCCGAATGGGTCGGCGGCGGACTGACCGACGCGCAGAAGCGTCAGCTCTTCGACGAGCACGTCACCTGGTACCGGATGTACGGCATGAGCATGCGGCCGGTGCCCGCAAGCTGGGAGGACTTCGAGCGGTACTGGGACCACATGTGCCGCAACGTGTTGGAGGACAACTGGGCTTCCCGCGAGGTGATGGACCTCTCGACGATGCCCAAGCACCCGTCGCTCGACTGGCTGCCGGACGGGCTGTGGCGGCTCAACATCGCCGTGATGCAGCGGTTCTTCAACTTCGCGACGGTCGGCCTCTACGACCCGCCGGTGCGCGAGTTGATGGGGTACTCGTGGTCGCCCCGGCAGGAGCGGCTGCACAGACTCTTCGGTCGCGCGGTCTACCTGAGCACCCGGCTGATGCCGAAGCGGATGTTGATGCACCCGCGTAAACGCTCGGCGTGGGATCGCGCGCGTGGCCGCCTACCCGTCGACGCGCCGCTGGTGGAGACGCCGGCGCGCAACCTTCCACCAGTCGAGTACCGCGACGACCCGCACTTCTACTGCCCGAAAGTCTGAGCGCGCGTACGTTCGACGGTGTGCTGGGCAAACTGACCGTCGCTCCGCTGCTGATGATCCTGGCGACCGGCACCGCCGGCGGTGCCGCAGCCGAACCCCCCGGCGACGCGTCGGCGCAACGCATCGTCGTCAGCGCGCCGGAACCGGATTCGCCCGTCGGGGAGCTGACGACCTACGAGCGGGTCGACGGACGCTGGCGCGTGGTGCTGGGCCCCACGCCTGCCGATCTCGGCCGGCTCGGTGTCGGCGCCCCGGCCGACGACGTGTTCCGGACCCCGGTGGGCACGTTCCCGCTCGGGCAGGCGTTCGGGCGCAGCGAGAACCCCGGCACCCGCATGCCGTACTTCGTGGCGACCGACGAGGACTGGTGGGACGAGGACGTGGACTCGCCGACGTACAACACCCACGTCCACGCCGCCGAGATCGACTCCGAGGACGCGGAAAACCTTTACGACTCCGGGGAGATCTACGACTACGCGGTGCTGATCGACCACAACCCGGAGCGTGTGCCCGGCCGCTCCGCGGGCATCTTCCTGCACGTCACCGACGGTGAGCCGACGTGGGGCTGCGTCGCGATCGGCCGTGATCAGATGCGGTCGGTACTGCAGTGGCTCGACCCCGCGCAGCACCCGGAGATCACCATCGGGGTGGGAGCGCCCGCACCGGCATGACGGCCCAGTGGGCGGGCGGGAAGCGGCCGTAGATGCCATGCGGATCGCCGGCCAGCGTCAACTGGTGTTCGTAGTCGGCGCGGGCGCGCAACCCGGCGTCACGGATGACGGCCGCCTTCTTGCGGCGGCGCATCGCGACGAGGAACACCGCGCCGGTGACGAAAATCACCGCGGGGTACCACCCCAGCCACAACCACCAGAGGGCCAGTGCGGCAGCCGACATCGTCAGCACGGGATGGCGCCGGAACCAGGGCCGCTGCGATCGTGGGGTGAGCATCGACGTCGATCCTACGAGGGGCTCGTCGCGGCCGCGTCAGGTTTGCGTCGGCGCCGTACCGGCTAGCTTGAAAAGCATGCACGCGCCGGAGGTTCTGGGCGGTCGCTACGAGCTGCGAGGCATTCTCGGCCGTGGTGGCATGGCCGAAGTGCGCGATGCCTGGGACCTGCGGCTGGGCCGTCCGGTGGCGATCAAGCTCCTGTATCCGTCGGTGAGCGAGCAGCCCGACACCCGCCGTCGATTCGCCACCGAGGCCCGCGCAGCGGCCGTCGTCGACCATCCTCACGTCGTCGCCGTGCACGACACAGGCGTCCACCGCGGCCGGCACTACATCGTTCTGGAGCGCCTGCCGGGGCGCAGCGTGGCCGATGCGCTGGCCCGCGGGGGTCCGATGCCGGCGCAGCACGTCCGGGGCATCCTCCGCGACGTCCTCGACGCGCTCGGCGCCGCCCACCGAAGCGGGGTCCTGCACCGCGACATCAAGCCGGCCAACCTGCTCTACACATGGTTCGGAACCGTGAAAGTCGCCGACTTCGGGGTGGCCAAGAGTGCAGATACGCCGCAGACGCTGACCAACCGGGTCTTCGGGACGATGGCCTACATGCCGGCGGACCGGATCGCGGGTCGGCCCGCAGTGCCCAGCGACGACCTGTACGCGCTCGGAGTCGTGGCCTACGAGGCGCTGACCGGCCGCCGGGCCTACCCCCAGGAGACGCTGACCGGGTTGGCCGATGCAATCGCAGCCGGGGCGATCACACCGCTGTCGGTGCTGCGGCCCGATCTCGATCCCGCGTTGGTGGCCACCATCGAGCGCGCGATGTCTCCGGACCCGCGGTGGCGCTTCGCGACGGCCGAGCAGATGCGGGCCTGTCTGGACGGGGCGGCGCACGCGTCGCAGCGCGTCGTGGCGCTGCTCGCGGGAGCGGCGGCAGTGCTCGCGGTGCTGGTGGCGGCGCTGGTGCTGATCGCCGGGTGACGTGGTGCCCCCACCAGGGCTCGAACCTGGGACCTGCGGATTAAAAGTCCGTAGCTCTACCGACTGAGCTATAGGGGCGTGGCGTGTGTGCCTGCAAAAGGATACTGCGGGGGTGGCCGTTTGAAGATCCGGGTGCCGGTACCCTAAGCTATCGAAGCTCCCAACGAACTTGGTTGTGAGTACCCCGGAGGAATTCGGACTTGGCCCCCATCGTCTAGTGGCCTAGGACGCCGCCCTTTCACGGCGGTAGCACGGGTTCGAATCCCGTTGGGGGTACGCGCAACGCGAGTTGGTCGGGTTGCACAAGTAAGGCCCTGTGGCGCAGTTGGTTAGCGCGCCGCCCTGTCACGGCGGAGGTCGCGGGTTCGAGTCCCGTCAGGGTCGCAATATTGCGGCGTGAGGCTGGCCCGGTCGAGAGACCGGCGCCTTCCGGCCAGGTAGCTCAGTTGGTACGAGCGTCCGCCTGAAAAGCGGAAGGTCGCCGGTTCGATCCCGGCCCTGGCCACTCAAAGTTTGTGCAGTTCAGACGACTTCACTCCCCACTTCGCCTTGACCCTGAGTCGATCCGTGCAGTGCCTATAGGGCCAACACAGGGCCAGATCTCGCGGCGGTGGAGGGTCCGACGATGGCCGACAATGATGTGGTGGTGTCGCCAGCAGCGCGGTTGACGCCCGTCGGCCGAATGCTCAGGTCAGGTCGGCAGTACAGAAACCGGCCATCAAGGGTCAATGCCGCGGCGGCGCCGGCTTTTCTCGGGATCGCCTCTCGTTTCGGACGGCCCCATCCCGGAAGGCCGACCAGAAGGAAAAGGGTCGCTCCCGCGTCCTTGACGAACGTTTCTGGGACGGTCATCTCCTCGTTGAGCGCAGTCTCCAAGACCGTCTTGGTGAGGTGCTTGAGCAACCCGTCAGGCCCTGTCAGCGCCAGGCCCTTTCCTTGTGCCAGCCGGACCAGCTCGACCGCAGCCTGCTGCTCAGCCTTCCTCTTGGTCACATCATCCCGTGTCGTCATCACGGCGACCTTTCTCGAGCATCGCTCAGCGTGTCAGGCCGAAAACACCGCTAGATCCACAGTCCCTTTTCTGATCGTTCAGGTGCTTGCAGTGACGGCGCCGGGGTGACTGAAGCGTGCGGCCCTTCGGTGGATACGATGTGCGCGGCCGCGGGTTCGCTGCGGCTTTGCGGTTAGGCCATCGCCGGGAACGAGTTCGGTGACGTCGAGTGCGGCGAACGCGCCGTCGCGGCGCACGGTCGCGGTGTGGCGAACACTGGTGTGCAGCGCCGCGGCTGCTTTTCGGCGCGGAATTCACTGACAAAGCCGAGACCGATACTGGGGCCAAGATCACGCCGATGATGATGGCCTGCACGCTGTCCCAGGAAGTACGAGACAACAGCCGTGGCTGGACCGTAGTACTTCAGCCGCTCAGACGCCTGCGCGCTGGACGACCCCTGCGCGGAACTATCCAGCCAACTGAAGACCTCATCTACCGGAGCCGCCGCGACCTGCTCGGCGGTCAGCATCGTCGGCCGCGCCGTGGGGGGCGCCTTCGGCGTCATCCACATCGCAGCTGTCCCGAGGATCGGTTCGCGAACGCGGCTATGTAAACCAGCACGTTGTTCGTCTCCGCGCGAACTGGACCCACATCGAACGACCAGCGCGACGATGGTCCGGCGTTCACCCCGACGCGATCTGAAGGCAAAATCGTTCTCGCCAAGTTACTTTCGACTGGCCCTCGCGTAACGGGCTCCGGGTCGTGGTCGTTGTGGACCGCCGGCGGCGGCTGCGCTCACTCGGAGGCGGCGGTGTCGGCGTATGCGGGCTTGGCCAGTCTGTCCGCGAGTTGGTCAAGCTGTGTCTGCAGATTCCGCCGGTCATCGGCCGTGCCCTTCGTAACGCCGTCGTCCGTTCGGCGCCGCGCATGCACCACCTTCTCGACGTATTTGTTCGCGTTATCAATCGCGGAGTCGATTGTTCTGAGGACTTCCTCGATTTCGGCAGGGCGTGCGACCGCCTCAATCTTGTCAGGGTGGTTCTCTGTTCCGATTATGGTGACTTGATGCCCGCGAACGGTCTGGAGGAAGCAATCCGTCCAGGCAAAGGGGGGTAGGGGCAGGATCTGAAGTCGAATGACAACCTCCTGGAGGGTTTCACCGACTTCGAGCATCGGCGTGCCGATTCTGGAGATGCCCCATTTCTCTGATATAGCTTGTCCTTTCTGCAGTGAAGTGTCGCCATTGGTGGTGTGCCTGGTCCGCTCGTCGTGACCGATCGAGGGAGTCAGGTCGATGAGGCATTGAGCGCGTGTCGCATTCGTGGGCAAGATCGGCGGCGTGGGCCCATTTCGTGTCATCGTGAAGCCCCACGTGTTCGCCAACCGGCGCAGAAATCGCCAGACGCACTCAACCGTTCGGTATGGCGGCCATGGCGAACTCACGACAAAGGGTTCGCCAGCTTCCTAGCCCTGGTAATCGATGATGCGTTGCTCGCTACGGAAGTGACATCAGGAGTCGCTCGAGTTTCGTCGTCTTCTCGAGCTGTGTGATCGCGGGTTCGGGTGTCTGGATCCATCTTGTCGGCGCGCTCGAACGTCTCGTTCACTTTGTCGCGGGCCGCGTTTGCGTCGTTGCGACGTATCTCCGCTTCGTGGTGCAGGGCCGCCGCGCGGGCTGCTTTGGCGTCTGCCTCCGCTTGCGCTGCGCGGGCCTTCGCCGCGGTCTCGTCGGCGAGTGCTTCACGTTAACCCACTTTGTGAGATTCATCGGTGGCTTTGCTGCGGATGCCGGCGGCTTCGAGACGACGATGCTGGGCGCGTTTGTTTCGCGCCACCAACGCGATTGCAGAGATAAGCGCAAGTGCGACGGCCACGATGACGAAGATCAGAACGGTGGTGGTGGAAGTCATGTCGGTTCCTTGAATTGGTTGAATGATTCGATAGTCGGGATCGCTGCCGTCGAGCAGCGCGGCATCGTGAATTCATTTGAGGCAGAGGGTGATTGATTAGTACAGGATTGATCAACGCCCCGTGATTCCGTGGTCCGGCGACCATGACGTCCGGGGAATTCCACCGTCGAGTTTTGACGTCGCGGTGGGCGTTGCGCCCGATCAGTAGTAGTGACGTCGACCGCCCACGGCGCGTCCCATCCGACCCATGACCATGAGCAGCAGGCCGACCACCAGGAGGATGACTCCGAGGACCAGAACAATGTGCGCGAACGCGAATGTGGGCACGAGGCTGGGCAGGAGCAACCCCAGCACGATGAGGATGATTCCGAGGACGATCATGACGTTTACCTGATTCGATGCTGTGGGTTATGGCGTCGGGGGCGGTCGTGTCACGGTTTGAAGGCGTCGACGATTTTGTCTCTTGCCTGTTTGGTATTGGCCTTGAGCTGATCGACGCCGCCCTCGGTGCGCAGCCGGTTGTTGCCGGTGGCGCGCCCGAGGTACTTCTTGGTGGCGCCCTTGGCGGCCTGGGCCTTATGGGCGAACTTTTTTCCGATGCTCATATCTGAGTCCTTTTCAGAGACGAAAAACCGTTATGGATCAACAGAATTCGAACGGTTCTGAGTGGCTACCGGCGCCCGGCCGCAGGTCCGGTCTCGGTTGGCTGTCTGTCACGCGAGAAGCGACTAAGCAAGCGAACCCTGCCCCGGGGGGTCCGCGCCGGTGGGCGGTTCGTATCCGAGTCGGTCGTTGCGTCGATCGACCGCCGTTCGACGCGATGGTCGCGTTCCTGGTTGAGAAACGTCGTTTCGCGCTGCGACCTGGCGAGTTCGTGGCGGGCGTCGCGTCCGCGGCCGGCGGTGCGGCGCGCACCCGCGAGCAACACCGAAAGGCCGAGCATCGCCACCATGCCGACCACAATGCCGAAGAGGAACAACGTCCCGGTCGAGCCGGTGACGTGATAGCCGAGCACGGAGAAGTTCTCGGTCAACGGATGCGCAGCCCCCGCGTTGGCCAGTACGCCGGTGAACCCCACGAACACCGCGACGAGCAGAACAATCAATCCAACGATGACAATCATGCTGAGGCCTCGGATCTTCGGTGTAGGCCTCCAGTACACGCCGCATCATTGTCGCTGTCAACAGTGTGAACACACCGTTGACGTATGCCGTTAACATGTAGTGTGGACCCGCCTCGACAGGGACTCGACGACGAGGGGGAAGCTGAAAGGAACTGCGACGGCAATGACAACCTCGCCGGGAGAGCCAGCCGCAAGCACTGGCGATGGTGGACAACCCGATGCGGGCGCTCGAGACAACGATCAGCTCAACCGGTCGCTGATCTTGCAGACCGCGCTGGCGATCGTCGACCGTGACGGCGTGGACCGATTGTCCATGCGCCGCCTCAGCGAGGCATTGGGCCGAGATCCGGTGATGATCTATAGACACGTCCCCAACAAAGCCGCGGTCCTCGACGGGGTCGCCGAGATCGTCCTCGCGAAGTTATCGGTAGACACCGCGGACCCTGACTGGGCCGGTCAACTACGCAACGTCGCGCACGCTTTCCGACAGTTGGCCCTGACCCATCCCAACGTGGTGCCGCTGCTGGTGACTCGGCCGCTGGCGACCCCGCTTGGACAGCGACCGCCAGGCATGCTGCGCCCGCTCGAAGACGTTCTCGCACTGCTCATCTCCGCCGGGTTCGCGGGCGACGACGCGCTCCACATCTACCGGCTGCTGTTCGGCTTCCTCTACGGCCACATCCTCAATGAGTTACAGGAGGTCGTCGAGCGACCCGAGGAAACCGACCACGTCCTGCGTCTCGGTCTGCACCGGTTGGCGATCACCGAATTTCCGCTCGTGCGCGCCCTGGCACCCGCCCTCGCCGCCTACGACGGAACTGCCGAATTGGACCGCTTCCTCAAGCTACTTCTCGAGGGGCTCGCAGTGAATCTCATCCCGGGCGGTTAATGGATCGAGATGCCTGTGAGCCAACTCAGCCGACCCGCCAACGGTGACCGGTATGGCGACTCAGCCTGATGCATCCTCGTCATTACGGCTAACACCTGGCGGCGAGGCAATTGACGTTCGGCCTGACGGCCGCGCCCCGGGCACTCAACTCCCTAGGATCGTCCGTCGTTGGGGCCGGGTGCTGACCCGCTACGGGATCGCGCGCCTGCGCTGGCTGGACCGCCCCACCGGCAGGTCGTTCGACGGATCAACACCACCGCAATCGCCATTTGGTGTGCGGCTATCGCTTTCTGTACACCGCGATAGATGCACACTCACGACTGGTCTACAGCGAACTGCTCACCGATGAACGCAAAGACACTGCGGCAGCGTTCTGGACCCGGGCCGCCAACCACTGGTTTCACGAATGTGGCGTCAGGGTGCGAAAAGTACTCACCGACAACGGATCCTGTTACCGATCCCATACCTTCCGCGACGCCCTCGGTGGCATCGAACATCGCCACACGCGACCCTACCGGCCGCAAACCAACGGCAAGGTAGACAGATTTCACTGCACGTTGGCTGATCCACCGCGTTCCGGAAAGGTCGACGAACACATGGCTGCCGGCGTCGACGCCTGCGGTGTCACGGGCGCGCGCGAGTGCCGGTTACCATAAATCCCCATGAACATCCGTGGTGCGGTCGTAGCGTGCGCCGCCGGTCTGGCGGTGACCCTGGTCCCAGGGCTCTCCCCGGTCGCCGCAGCGCAACCCACGCACACCGTGACGGACCTCGTCGACGCCGCGGTGCGCCGCCTGCAGATCGCCGAACCGGTCGCAGCCAACAAGTTCCACACCCGCACCGCCGTCGTCGACGCAGCGCGCGAGCAACAGGTGCTCGACAACGTCGCCGGCCAGGCGCTCGACTTCCAGATCGACCCCGCATACGTCACCACCGCGTTCCGCGATCAGCTCGACGCCACCGTCGGCATCGAGTACCAGCGGTTGGCCCAGTGGACGTTCGATCCCGCCGCGGCGCCCGCCGACGCACCCGACCTGGCCAGGTCGAGGGAGATCATCGACGCGCTCAACCGCGAGATGGTGACACTGATGGCCGAGGAGTGGCCCAAACTGCACTCGCCGCAGTGCCCTGCCGAACTCGACGCGGCGAAGTCGTCGGTGACGACAACACGCGGCCTCGACCCGCTGTACCGCCAAGCCCTCGATTTCGCGACCCGCAACTACTGCCGTTGACATGAGCGACTTCCGCCAGCGGTTGCTGGACGGTCTGGAGGCGTCGATCGCCGAGCAGGGCTACGCCAAGACCACCGTCGCGGAGATCGTACGGAGGGCCCGGACATCCCGGCGTACGTTCTACGAGCAGTTCACCAGCCGCGACGAGTGTTTCGTCGCGCTGCTGTCGGAGGCCAATGCCGATCAGATCCAGCAGATCCGCGCCGCGGTCGATCCTGCTGCGCCGTGGCAGAAGCAGGTGCGGCAAGCCATCGAGGCGTGGATCGCCTCGGCTGAGGCGCGATCGGCGTTGATGCACAGTTGGATTCGTGACGTCCCGGCGCTGGGCAGCGCCGCCCGCGGACTGCAGCGGGAGGCGTTCGACCACTTCATCGACATGGTCGACGCGCTGAGCGACAGTGCCGAATTCCGTTCGGCCGGTATCGGTCCCGTGCCCCGGCGGCGCACCATCATGCTGCTCGGCGGCCTTCGTGAACTGACCGCGATCACCGTCGAGGAGGGCGGCCGCCTCAGTCACATCACCGACGAGGCAGTAGAGGCCTCCATCGCCCTGGTGGGGCACCGGGATCAGCGCGGCGCTGCGGCCTGCTCGTAGAGCGTCGGGTCGTGGGCGCAGACGATCATCAGGTCCGGTTCGTTGCGGCGCTGCAGCTCGATGAGCCGGGAGTGGTTGTCCGCCACCTGTTTTCGATTCTCCGCGACCGCCTGCTCGAAGGCCGTCAGCGCCCGTACCCGGGGCTTTCCCTCGAGCGTCCCGGCCTGGAAGAACGCGTCCCCGGCGTGAAGTATCCAGCGGTCGCCGGCGTCGACGGCCACACACGCGTGCCCGCGGGTGTGTCCGGGCAGCGAGATGAGCACGAAGCCCGGGCCGATGTCGGTGAGCTCCCGGGCGGCCGCGAACCCCCGCCACGCTTCCCCCGTTACGTCGTACTCGACGAGATCGGGGCCGTGGGCCCACTGTTCGGCGCGGTACCGGACTCGATCGGGCGTCGCGGGTGAGCGCATCGCCTGGTCCACCTCGGTCCTGGTGACGTGGACCTTGGCGTCGGGGAAGTCGGCCAGACCGCCGATGTGGTCGGCGTCGAAATGCGTGGTGATGATGTGCCGCACGTCGCCGCGGTGGTAGCCGAGTGCCTCGACCTGGTTCACCGCTGCTTCGGCCATGTCGAAGGACGGCCGGAAGAAGTAGGGCCGGAACCGGCCGAAGCGCGCAGGTCGCCGGCAGTCCAATGTGCCGAACCCGGTGTCGACGAGCACCAACCCGCTGTCGGCCTCGACCAGCAGCACATGGCACACCAGAGTGCCTGCACCCCATGGCCGCATCGTGCCGCAATTCAGATGGTGGACCTTCACCAGTCGTCGCCCCCCGCGTCGTGACCGATGTGACTTACTCACATTGTCGGGCAACCATAGCGTGTGTGCAGGACCGCGCCCGGGCAACGTGCGGCGGCCGGTCGGGAAGCGCCGCGCTTGGGGTACTTTACCGACATGGTCCGGCCTGCCCAGACGGCGCGCAGTGAGCGCACGAGGGAGGCGCTCCGGCAGGCCGCGGCGGTGCGCTTCCTGGCTCAGGGGGTGGAGGAGACCTCGGCCGAGCAGATCGCCGCCGATGCTGGCGTCTCACTTCGGACGTTCTACCGGCACTTCTCGTCCAAGCACGATCTGCTGTTCGCCGACTACGACGCCGGACTGCACTGGTTCCGTGCGGCTCTGTCCGCGCGATCGCCGGACGAGCCCATCATCGAATCGGTGCAGTCGGCGATCTCGGCCGCTCCGTACGACGACTCCGCCGTCACCCAGATCGCGGCGATGCGGGCTCAGGACCTCGACCCCGGCCGGATCGTGCGGCACATCCGGCAGGTGGAGGCGGACTTCGCGGAGGCCATCGAAGAGCGCATGGCCGCCAAGGATCCGCAGGCACCCGGCACAGAAGAGCGCATGCGCATCACGGTGACCGCGCGGTGCATCGCCGCGGCGGTCTTCGGTGCGATGGAGGTCTGGATGTTGGGGGAGGACCGCTCTCTGCCCGAGTTGGACAGGCTGTGTCGCGAGGCGCTGGCGCTGCTGCAGACGGGGGTCGGAAACCCCGGCTGATCCATGTTTCGTCAATATTGACAAAACCTGAGGGTGCGTGTCAGCCTCAGGCGATGACGGACTTCGACGTGATCGTCGTCGGCGCGGGGCACAACGGCTTGACCGCCGCCGCACTGCTGCAACGGGCCGGCCTGCGCACGCTCTGTCTGGAAGCCAAGCTCTACGCCGGCGGTATGGCCTCGACTGTGGAGCTCTTCGATGGTTTCCGGTTCGAGATCGCCGGTTCGGTACAGGTGCCCACCTCCGCCGTCGTCAGCGAGGCGCTGGGGCTCGACTCTCTGCCCACCGTCGACCTCGACGTGATGAGCGTGCAACTGCGCGGGGTCGGCGACGACCCGGTCATCTACTACACCGATCCGATGAGGCTGCTGACCCACCTCAACGAGGTACACGGCGCCGAGGCCGTCAACGGAATGGCCGGTCTGATGGCGTGGTGTCAGGCGCCGACGCGGGCCCTGGGGCGCTTCGATGCGTCGCACTCGCCGAAAACACTGGATGAGATGTATGCCTGTGCGACAAGTGAATTCGAGCGCCAGGCGATCAGCGACATGCTGTTCGGATCGGTCAGCGACGTCCTCGACCGCCACCTGCCGGACCGGGAGAAGCACGGGGCATTGCGCGGCATGCTGGCCTTCCTGGCCGTCAACACCACCTTCCGAGGTCCCGAGACACCGGGCAGCGCTGCGGCCCTGGCGTTCGGGCTGGCGGTGCCCGACGAGAACGCCACGCTGATCAAGAAGTTCCGCGGCGGCATGGGCGCCGTCACCGAGCATCTCCTGGCGATGTTCACCGACGCAGGTGGCGAACTCCGGTTGCGGAGCAAGGTCGCCGAGGTGCTGACCGCGGACGGGCGCGCGGGCGGCGTTCGCCTGGAGGACGGCTCGACGCTCACCGCTCCCGTCGTCGTCTCCACCCTCGCCCCCGACCTGACCGTCAACGGACTCCTCGACCCCGCCGTGGTGCCCGCCGACATCAGGGAGCGATACGCCCGCATCGACCACCGCGGCAGCTATCTCCAGATGCACTTCGCGCTGGACGGACCACTCGAATTCGCAGCGCCCTACGAGGTCCTCAACGACCCCGAGTATCAATCGGCCATCGGCATTTTCAGCACCCCTGAGGAACTGCAGCGGCAGTGGGAGGACGCCAGACGTGGCGTCGTCCCTGCCGATCCGGCCATCGCACTGCAGATTCCCTCGGCCAACGACCCCACCCTGGCGCCGCCGGGCAAGCATGCGGCATCTGCGTTTTCGCTGTGGTTCCCCCTCACCGAGGAAACCGCGAGCTACGGCGACCGCAAGACCGAGATGGGCCAGCGAGTAATCGAGAAGATCACCCGGCTCGCGCCCAATTTCGAAGAGCTCATCCTGCGTCACACCACGTTCACGCCCAAACACATGGGCACGATGTTCGGCGCGCCCGGCGGGGACTACTGCCACGGCCTGATCCACCCCGAGCAGATGGGGCCGAACCGGCCGGGGCCGAAAGGTCACGTGGATCAACCGCTTCCGACCGACGGCCTGTACCTCGCCGGTGCCGGTTGCCATGGCGGGCCCGGTATCACGTTCATCCCGGGCTACAACGCCGCGCAGGAGGTACTCGCCCGGCGCTGACCTACGTGGCCGGTGCCGGGCCGCCGGACGTCGCGCCGCCTTCGTCGGACCAGTCGACGCGGTCGTCGTCCGCGCCCTTGGACGGGTCGCTCATCACGTCGTCGTCTGCCTCGTCGGCGCCGGCGTCTGTATCAGTGGTGCGGGGATCTGTGCTCACCTGCCAGGACTACCCCGGCGCGGGCATTCCATTCACTCGCGGCGCGCCTCCAGCTGCGCCATCCAATCCGCGGGGACACGTCCTCGCGGACCCGGCACCGTCTCGTCGACGGGCCGACTCTGCGGCGCCGCGAGCTCGGGTCCGTCGTAGTAGGCCTGAGACGAGTAGTCCCAGAACCAGTCTTCGCCCGGTTCGAAGGACCGGATGATCGGATGGCCGCTCGCGCGCCAGTGCGCGGATGCGTGCCGCTGCGGCGAGTCGTCGCAGCAGCCGATGTGGCCGCACGCTGCACACCGTCGCAGATGCACCCACCAGCCGCCTGCGGCGTCGCACTCGACGCATCCGGTACCGCTGGGCGGCGCCGCGGGGTCGATGTCACTGCTCACAGTCGACGAGCCTACGGGCCTGCTCCGGTGATCTCGACCGAACATCAGCTTCGGTGTTCTAGGGTTCCCCCCGTGGCCACCAAGGATTCGCGCGAAGTCGTGATCGAAGCAACGCCGGAACAGATCCTCGACGTCATCGCCGACGTCGAAGCGACCCCGACGTGGTCGCCGCAGTACGAGAAGGCCGAAGTGCTGGAGCGGTTCGACGACGGCAGGCCCAAACAGGTGAAGATGGTGGTCAAGGCTGCCGGGCTGACCGACGAGCAGATCGTCGAATACACCTGGAGTGACAACGAAGTCAGCTGGACGCTCGTGTCGGCGGGCCAGCTCAAGGCGCAGGACGCCAGCTACACGCTGACCCCGGACGGCGACAAGACGCGGGTGCGTTTCGACATCGCGGTCGACCTGTCGGTTCCGCTGCCCGGCTTCATCGTGAAACGCGCGATCAAAGGCGGCGTCGAGACGGCAACCGAGGGGCTGCGCAAGCAGGTGCTCAAGGTCCTCAACGGTTAGGCGAGCCGGTCGAGCGCATCGGGCTCGGCGATCGTCAACACGGCGTCGACGATGGTCGGCTCCGCCTGCAACCTGTTCTCCAGATCTCGCAGCGTCTCGGCGATCCGCGATTCCGCGGCGTCGCCCACCAAGTCGACGCTGGCCACCAGGAACAGCTGTTTGGGTCCGACGAACACCAGCCGGATGAAGCGCACGGAGGCCACCTCCGGCATCCGCTCGATCTGGGCGATCGCGGCCTGACGCAACCGCGGGCTGGCTGATTCGCCGACGAGGAAGCGGCGGTTTCGATCGATGAGGATCACTGCGACGACGCCGAGCAGCAGGCCGACCAGGATGGAACCGATCGCATCCCAGATCGCGTTGCCGGTGAGCTGGTGCAGGCCGATGCCGGCCAACGCGATCAGGATCCCGATGAGAGCCGCGGTGTCCTCGGCGAACACCGCACGCGTGGTCGGATCCGACGTGTCGAGCACGTGAGAGAGCAGCCCCCTGTCGTAGACGCTGGCTTCCGAGCGCAATTGGCGGAACGCCTGCAGCAGCGACGAACCCTCGAGGACGAATGCGACGCCGAGCACGATGTAGGCCACCAGATAGTTCTCCGGGCCTGATTCCCCATGCACGATCTCGGTGATGCCGTGCCACACCGACAACGTGCCGCCGACGACGAAGAGCCCCACCGCGGCAAGCAGCGACCAGACATAGGCCTCGCGCCCGTAACCCAGCGGCCGCTCGCCGTCCGGCGGGCGGGAACTGCGCCGGTTGGCGATGATCAGGAAGCACTGATTCGCGGTGTCGGCCCACGAGTGGGTCGCTTCGGCGGTCATCGAGGCCGATCCGGAGATGACCGCAGCGACGGTCTTGGCGATGGCGACGGCGAAGTTCGCGGCGAGTGCGACGACCACCGTGAGCGCGCTCTCCCCGCCGCCCGGTGAGTCGAGGTGGGCCTCGGTGTGGGCAGGGTCGGGCCCGGTGTCGGGCGCAGCGCTCATGGCAGCGTGCATTGCCCGCCGCGAGCGGGCACAAACGTGGCGGTCCGCGCCATATTAAGAACCGTCATAAAATTAGCTGGACAATCTCCTGCACATGTTCGGGACGGCGGTTATGCTTTGCCGCATGGCAGTCCGTGCTTCCAGCGAGGTGGTGATCGAGGCGCCGCCCGAGGTCATCCTCGACGCGTTGGCCGACATCGAGGCCGTCGCGTCCTGGTCGTCGCTGCACAAGGCCGCAGAAGTCATCGACCGTCACCCCGACGGCCGGCCCCACCACGTCAAGGCGACGGTGAAGATCATGGGGATGAGTGACAAAGAGTTGCTGGAGTACCACTGGGGCGACGACTGGGTGGTGTGGGACGCGCAGCAGACGTCGCGGCAGCGCTGCCAGCACGGCGAATACAACCTGGTGCAGGAAGGTGAGGAACGCACGCGGGTGCGCTTCGACCTGATCCTCGATCTCGCGGCGCCCTATCCGGCGTTCCTGGTCAAGCGGGCCAAGCGACTGGTCCTCGACGTCGCGCTGGAGAACCTGCGCCAGCGGGTGATGGCCGGCGCGCGCTAGGAACGCAGCGCGCCCAGCCGGCGGATCGCCTCGTCGAGCGTCTGATCGCGTTTACAGAACGCGAACCGGACCAGCGGCTTCCAGTCGCCGGCATGGGACGCGGCCGGATCGCAGAACGCCGACATCGGAATGGCCGCCACCCCCACCCGCTCGATCAGCTCGGTGCAGAACGCCCTGCCGTCGTCGAAGCCCAGCGGTCGCGGGTCGGCGGTCAGGAAGTAGGTCCCGAAGCTGTCGAACACGTCGAAGCCGATCTCGCGCAGCGCTTCGGCCAGCCGGTCACGTCGGGCCTCGAACGAGCGACACAGGGCATCCACCCACTCGTCGCCGCTGTCGAGCGCCGAGGCGACGGCGGGCTGGAACGGCGCCCCGCCCACATAGCTCAGGTACTGCTTGGCCGCCCGCAGTCCCGCGATCAGATGGCTCGGCCCGCATGCCCACCCGATCTTCCAGCCAGTGACGTTGAACATCTTGCCGGCGCTCGAGATCGTGATGGTGCGCTCTGCCATGCCCGGGTAGCCGGCGAGGGGACGGTGTCTGCGGCCGTCGAAGACGAGGTGCTCGTAGACCTCGTCGGTGATCACCAGCAGGTCGGCGTCGACGGCGAGTTCGGCCAGAGCCTTCAGCTCGTCGTCACCGGCCACTGCGCCGGTCGGGTTGTGCGGCGAATTCACAATGATGGCAGCAGTTTTCGGGGTGATGGCCGCGCGCAGCGCCGCCACGTCGATGGTGAAGCGTCCGCCGTCGCGGCGCATCGGTATCGCGCGCCGGTGGCATCCCGCCATCGCGATGACGGGGGAGTAGGAGTCGTAGAAGGGTTCGATCAGCAGTACCTCGGAGCCTGGTTCGACGAGACCGAGGATCGACGCGGCGATCGCCTCGGTGGCGCCGACGGTGACCAGCACCTCGGTGTCGGGGTCGTAGGAGGTTCCGTAGCGTCGCAGGCGCTGATCGGCGATGGCCTGCCGCAGTGGTGCGATCCCCAGGCCAGGCGGGTACTGGTTGTCGCCGTCGGCGATCGCCTTCTCCGCCGCCGCGAGCATGTCCTCGGGCCCGGCTTCGTCGGGGAACCCCTGACCGAGGTTGACCGCCCCGAGTTCGGCGGCACGCGCCGACATCTCGGCGAAGATCGTCACCGCGTACGGGCGCAGCCGCTCAACCGTCATTCTCCCGAGGCTAGTTGCTCACCCAGCGTCTGAGTCAGTTGCCATGCGGGTCAGCGGAGTTGAGCGCCGCCTCGGCGTACTTCGTGGCGTGCTCCATGGCGTGCTCCGCGTGCGTGCCCGACGTGCGCCGAGATCGACGAAATGGCGAGCTCGTCTCGGCTTTATCCGCCCAAACGTCGGTTTGGGCGGAGACGGCGTCAGAGATGACGGGGTGGGGCGATCGGTTGCTCGGGCCACGCAGCCAAGTCGCGGGCCACTGAGGCCGTGGCATCGAGAAAGCTGCGGAGCAATGCTGCGGGATCGTCCGCCGTGCGCACGGTCCGATACGGCAGCACGAACTCGCCGAGTGCGGAGTCGAAGTAGGCGCCCTCGACGCCGAGGTCGGCTTCGGCGTAACCATCGGGCTGCGGATAGGCATACGAGTAGAACGCACCCTCCTCGGCGCCGCCCGGCCAGTAACCGGCGCTGGACACCTCGGCGTTGTAGGCCTCCGTCATCACCCAGTCAGGACAGTTGGGAACGCCGCCCGGGTGCGGCGGCGCCTGCCGTCCGGAGAACCGGGTGACGGCGAGATCGAAAGCGCCCCAGAAGAAGTGGACCGGGCTGGTCTTACCGGTGAAATCGGCCCGGAACTCCGTCATCACGCGATCGGCGCTGACCAGCGAGGTCCAGAAGTTGGTCATCGCGGCCGGGTCGTAGCTGGCGTGCGCGGTGTCCTCGGCGAAGGGGATGACCTCCGGGAGTTCCACCGGCGTCGGAGCGATCGGGACGTCCAGCCCCAGATCGTCGAGGTGGCGGCGAAACTCCGCATAGAAGTCGGCAACCGACCTCGGGTGCAGCGCCATGGACCGCGACGTGCCGTCGGTCAGGCGGATGTGCAGCGCGTGCTCGACGAAATCGAAACTGATGTCGAACGCCTTCTGTTTCCAGCTCATCAGCGACGTGGTCAGTCCGCGCGCATCGACGTAGAGGGCCACGTTCCACCAGTGGTTCACGATCGGTGTGGCTGCCAACTTCACTTTTCCGACGATCTGGGTCCACAGATGAACTGTGTCCCGGGTGTCCTGCCAATCCGCCACCACCAGTGCCGGCCAACCCTGTGTATTCGTCATCTGACCATCATCGACGATGACGGCGGGAATGGATCCGACTCCGGGTGCGCTGTAGACCAGCATGACGATCACCCTCGGCGCGGATGCGGCGCTGCGTAAGCCCCTTCAGATCGGCGGCCTCTCCACCGAGAACCGAATCTTCATGGCGCCGTTGACCAGATCGCGCGCCGATGCCGATGGCACGCCGTCGGCGCTGGCTGCGGAGTACTACGCGCAGCGGGCGCAGGCCGGTTTGATCATCAGCGAGGCCACCGCGGTCTGCGAGCAGGCCAACGGTGCCTACCTGAACACGCCGGGCATCTACACCGACCGTCAGCAGGACCGGTGGTCGGAGATCGCGTCGGCCGTACATCGCGCGGGCGGGAAGATGTTCGTCCAGCTCTGGCACGTCGGTCGGATGGCCCATCCGGAGATCAGCGGCTTCGAAGCGGTGGCGCCGTCGCCGATCGCCGCCGACATGGTGACCCACACGCCCACCGGCAAGAAGCCGCTGCCGGTCCCGCGGGCGCTGACGGTCGACGAGATCACCTCGATCGTCGGGCAGTTCCGCTCTGCTGCTCGCCGCGCCGTGGACGCCGGTATGGACGGCGTCGAAATCCATTCCGCCAACGGCTATCTGCTGCACGAGTTTCTCTCTGATGTGGTGAACCAGCGCACCGACGCCTACGGTGGGTCCGCGCAGAACAGGGCTCGCTTCACCGCCGAGGTCGTGGAGGCCGTTGCCGACGAGATCGGCGCCGACCGCGTGGGGTTGCGGATCTCTCCGGGAAACACCGCCGGCGACATGTCGGAGATCGACCAGATCAGCGCCTACGAGGCGTTGCTGTGCCGGATCAAGTCGCTGAACATCGGTTACCTGCACCTCGTCACCCTGCCGTCCTCCGATCCCTTCGCGGCCCTGCGGACGCAGTGGGAGGGCACCCTGGTGCTGAACACGCCGCGCACGGTCGAGACCGATTTCGCGACGCTGGAAAACCTCGCCGCGTGGGGCGTGATCAGCGCTGCCGCCGTGGGGCGTGCGTTCCTGGCGAACCCCGACCTGGTGACGCGTCTGGAGTCGGGAGCAGAGCTCAACGAGCCCGACGTCGCGACGTTCTACGCCCCCGGGCCGGCCGGCTACATCGACTACCCCACCCTGGACGAATTGGTGACGTCCCAGTCGGCGTAGGTGTGAACACGGCGGGTGAGGGAATCAGGCCGCTATGGCTACCTATCGTGTGCTCAACCCCAAGGGTGACGTCGTCGACACGAAGGACATCGAAAGCGCGGAGGACGCGCACGCCTGGTTCGTCGACCAGAAAGCGGACAACTCCGAGTTGGGGTGGCGCATGGAAGTCGAACACGACGGCGAGTGGTCCTTCTTCGACGACACCGAAGGCACCCCCGACTAACCCCCTTCCCGCGAGCAGACGCGAACTCGTGCCATCTAGGCCCAGATGGCACGAGTTCGCGTCTGCTCGGCCGGGGGTGGTGACCCCTCACTCCAGGGCCCAACCAAGCGGTTGGGCGAGGCTGCTAGCATGCCGCAAGAGGAGCAGCCTCCCCGCGGCGTCCGTCATGGATGCGCCGCGGATTCCGATTTGAACAGGACCTGGAGACCACATGTCCGAAGAAGCCTTCATCTATGAGGCGATTCGTACCCCGCGCGGCAAGCAGCGCGGCGGATCGCTGAACGAGATCAAGCCCGTCAACCTCGTCGTCGGCCTGATCGACGAGATCCGCACGCGCTACCCCGACCTCGACGAGAACCTGATCAGCGACCTGATCCTCGGCGTCGTCTCCCCGGTCGGCGACCAGGGCGGCGACATCGCGCGCACTGCCGGCCTGGTGGCGGGCCTGCCGGAGACCACCGGCGGGTTCCAGCTCAACCGCTTCTGCGCCTCGGGCCTCGAGGCTGTCAACCTGGGCGCCCAGAAGGTGCGGTCCGGATGGGACGACCTGGTGTTGGCCGGCGGCGTCGAGTCGATGAGCCGCGTGCCCATGGGGTCTGACGGCGGCGCCTGGGCGGGCGATCCCGAGACCAACTACCGCATCGGCTTCGTGCCGCAGGGCATCGGTGCCGATCTGATCGCCACCATCGAGGGCTTCTCCCGCGAGGACGTCGACGCCTACGCCGCGCGGTCGCAGGAGCGTGCCGCGGCCGCGTGGTCGGGGGGCTACTTCGCCAAGTCCGTGGTTCCGGTCAAGGATCAGAACGGTCTGGTCGTGCTCGACCACGACGAGCACATGCGGCCCGGCACCACCCTGGAGAGCCTGGGCAAGCTCAGGCCTGCCTTCGCGGACCTGGGCGCGATGGGCGGCTTCGACGATGTCGCGCTGCAGAAGTACCACTACGTCGAGAAGATCAACCATGTCCACACCGGCGGCAACAGCTCGGGCATCGTCGACGGCGCCGCGCTGGTGCTCATCGGCTCCGAGGCCGCGGGCAAGGCCCAGGGGCTGACCCCGCGGGCGCGCGTGGTCGCCACCGCCACCAGCGGAGCGGACCCCGTGATCATGCTGACCGGCCCGACGCCGGCCACCAAGAAGGTGCTCGACCGCGCGGGCCTGACGGTCGACGACATCGACCTGTTCGAGCTGAACGAGGCGTTCGCCTCGGTGGTGCTGAAGTTCCAGAAGGACCTCAACATCCCCGACGAAAAGCTGAACGTCAACGGTGGCGCCATCGCGATGGGTCACCCGCTGGGCGCCACCGGCGCCATGATCACCGGAACCATGGTCGACGAGCTCGAGCGCCGCGGCGCGCGGCGTGCACTGATCACGCTGTGCATCGGCGGCGGCATGGGCGTGGCCACCATCATCGAGCGAGTCTAGGAAGGCCTGAACAACCATGGCAGAGAACACCATTCAGTGGGACAAGGATGCCGACGGCATCGTCACCCTGACGCTGGACGATCCCACCGGTTCGGCCAACGTGATGAACGAGCACTACAAGGAGTCCATGCACAACGCCGTGGAGCGTCTTGTGCAGGAGAAGGATTCGATCACCGGCGTGGTGATCGCCAGTGCAAAGAAGACGTTCTTCGCCGGCGGTGATCTCAAGGGCATGATGAAGGTCGGCCCGGAGAATGCCGCGGAGTCGTTCGCCGAGGTCGAGTTCATCAAGGCCGACCTGCGCCGGCTCGAGACCCTTGGAGTGCCCGTGGTCGCCGCGATCAACGGCGCCGCACTCGGCGGCGGCCTGGAGATCGCGCTGGCCTGCCACCACCGGATCGCCGCCGACACCAAGGGCGTCGTCATCGGCCTGCCCGAGGTCACCCTGGGCCTGCTGCCCGGTGGTGGTGGCGTGGCCCGCACGGTGCGGATGTTCGGCATTCAGAAGGCGTTCATGGAGATCCTCTCGCAGGGAACGCGTTTCAAGCCCGGCAAGGCCAAGGACGTCGGCCTGGTCGACGAATTGGTCGGCAGCATCGAGGAATTGGTGCCGGCCGCCAAGGCATGGATCAAGGCCAATCCTGAGGCTCATACCCAGCCGTGGGATCAGAAGGGCTACAAGATGCCCGGCGGCACGCCGTCGCATCCCGCACTCGCCGCGATCCTGCCGTCGTTCCCGGCCCTGCTCAAGAAGCAGCTCAAGGGTGCGCCGATGCCGGCGCCGCGCGCCATCCTGGACGCGGCCGTCGAGGGTGCACAGGTCGACTTCGACACCGCCACCCGCATCGAGAGCCGCTACTTCGTCTCGTTGGTGACCGGTCAGACCGCCAAGAACATGATCCAGGCGTTCTTCCTCGACTTGCAGGCCATCAATGGCGGCGCCTCGCGGCCCGACGGCATCGCCAAGCAGGAGATCCGCAAGATCGGTGTCCTGGGCGCGGGCATGATGGGCGCGGGCATCGCCTATGTCTCGGCCAAGGCCGGCTACGAGGTCGTGCTCAAGGACGTGTCGCAGGAAGCGGCCGACAAGGGCAAGAACTACTCCGAGAAGATCGAAGCCAAGGCGCTCGAGCGTGGCCGCACCACCAAGGAGCGCTCTGACGCGCTGCTGGCGCGGATCACCCCGACCGCCGATGCGGCCGACCTCAAGGGCGTCGACTTCGTGATCGAGGCCGTCTTCGAGAACCAGGACCTCAAGCACAAGGTGTTCCAGGAGATCGAGGACATCGTCGAGCCCAACGCGCTGCTGGGTTCCAACACCTCCACGCTGCCCATCACCGGTCTCGCGACCGGGGTGAAGCGTCAGGAGGACTTCATCGGCATCCACTTCTTCTCACCCGTGGACAAGATGCCGCTGGTGGAGATCATCAAGGGCGAGAAGACCTCTGACGAGGCGCTGGCCCGGGTGTTCGACTACACGCTGGCCATCGGCAAGACCCCGATCGTGGTCAACGACAGCCGCGGCTTCTTCACCTCGCGCGTGATCGGCACCTTCGTCAACGAGGCGCTGGCGATGCTGGGTGAGGGTGTTTCTGCGGCGAGCATCGAGCAGGCCGGTTCGCAGGCCGGGTACCCGGCAGCCCCGCTGCAGCTCTCCGATGAGCTCAACCTGGAGCTCATGCAGAAGATCGCCAACGAGACGCGCAAGGCGACCGAGGCGGCCGGCGGCACCTACGAGGCGCACCCGGGCGAAGAGGTCGTCAACAAGATGATCGAGATCGGTCGTCCGTCGCGGCTCAAGGGCGCCGGCTTCTATGAGTATGTCGACGGAAAGCGGGCGGGCTTGTGGCCCGGACTGGCCGACACGTTCGGTGCAGGCAAGGCCGATATCCCGTTGCAGGACATGATCGACCGGATGCTGTTCGCCGAGGCACTCGAGACGCAGAAGTGTCTCGACGAGGGCGTGCTGACCTCGACTGCCGATGCGAACATCGGCTCGATCATGGGCATCGGCTACCCGCCCTACACGGGTGGGTCGGCGCAGTTCATCGTCGGCTACCAGGGTGCTGGCGGTGTCGGCAAGGAGGCGTTCGTCGCTCGCGCCAAGGAGTTGGCCGCCAAGTACGGCGAGCGGTTCACCCCGCCGGCGTCGCTGACCAGCTAGGCATAACGAGTCGAATCCCCCGGAGCCGCAACAGCTCCGGGGGATTCTTCGTTGATCTCTAGAACGACCCCATGTCCGCCGAAAGCCAGTGCCGAGGCTGCATGACTACGGCGACGTGGTCGCCCAGGTTGCGGCGCGCGAACTCCAGATAGCGTTCGGCGGCATCAGCCGGCAGGTATCGATGGGCGAGTTCGGCCATCTGCGCATCCGTGCCGGGCTCGGTCCTGACCACGGGGCCCTCAACGGTGACGTAGCGCGTCGTCGGTTCGGTACGGTCGACCATCAGCGAGAACCGCCCCGCGGCCGCGATGAGTTCGGCTTTGCGGGAGTCGGTGCCCGTCAGGATCCAGACCTCGCCGCCGGGACGGTACTGGTACCAGATCGGCACGGTCAGCGGAGCGCGCCCGTCACCAGCGGACACCGACAGCGCCGCGACGTGCGGTTCGGCGAGGAACTGTTCTCGATCTCTCTCGGACAGAGGCATGGACTCAGCGTAGAGACGGGCCCCGACAGCTTCGGGCGGACGACGTGGGCGCGGGCGTGACGCCGTGCGCGACGCCGTGACCCGCGTGGATACCGGCGACGAACTCTCGAAATAGGCGGAAGAGCCGATGGTCGCGAAGGCGGGGCGGTCGTTTGTAGAACATGATCCCAATCCTGCGGCGGAGGCATCCCCGCCAACAGTGGCCCGGGTGCCGCTATTCGCTAAGATAGCGCCATGCACACCGTTGCGATCTTGGCCTACGACGGCATGACCGGATTCGAGTCGGGCCTGGCCGCCGAGATCTTCGGAATCACCGAACTCAACGAGAGGTTCTCCGCGGGCATCGCCGAGCCGTGGTACGCGGTCCGGCTGTGCGGCGAGGCGCCCGAGGTGCGCCTCCTCGGCGGTGCGACGGTGCGGCTGTCCTACGGGCTCGCCGAGCTGGCGGACGCCGATACCGTCATCATCCCCAGCGTGGGTGATATCGACGCGCCCGTGTCACCGCAGCTCGTCGCGGCGCTGCACGCCGCGGACCAGCGGGGCGCGCGCCTGGTCTCCATCTGTTCCGGCGCATTCGCATTGGCCGAAGCGGGCGTGCTCGACGGCCGGTCGGCGACCACGCACTGGCTGTATGCCGACACCCTGGCGCAGCGCTATCCGAACATCGAGATCGACCGCGCGCCCCTCTACGTCGACAACGGGCGCGTGCTCACCAGCGCCGGCTGCGCCGCCGGCCTGGACCTCTGCCTGCACATCGTGCGGTCCGACCACGGTGTGGCCGTCGCCAACGACGTAGCGAGGCGGCTGGTCATCGCGCCTCACCGGGCCGGCGGCCAGGCGCAGTACATAGAGACACCGGTTCCCGAACCGTCTTCCGACGGCCGGATCGCCTCTGCCATGGCGTGGGCGCTGGAACATCTCGACACGGCGATCTCCCTTGACGACATGGCGGCTCAGAGCGCGATGTCTCGACGCAATTTCCTGCGGCAGTTCGCAAAGGCCACCGGAAGTACGCCGATCAAATGGCTGATCGAGCAGCGGGTTCAGGCCAGCCTGCCGCTGCTCGAAGGCTCTGCCCTGTCGGTGGAGCAGATCGCCGCACGCGTCGGCTTCGAATCCGCCGTGACCTACCGCTACCACTTCGTCCGGCATATGCACACGACACCGAGCGAGTACCGCAGCTGCTTCGCGGGCTCGTCCGCGTCATAGCCCGCTGCGCCTAGAGTCGGGGTATGCGCTTCGGATTGTTCATCCCGCAAGGCTGGCGACTCGACCTGGTCGGCATCGACCCCGGGGATCAGTGGCAGGTGATGCGCGATCTGGCCGCCTATGTCGACGGCGGCCAGAGCTGGGACTCGCTGTGGGTGTACGACCATTTCCACACCGTTCCGGTGCCGACGTCCGAAGCCACCCATGAGGCGTGGTCGCTGATGGCCGCGTACGCGGCCACCACGTCGCGGATCAAGCTGGGCCAGATGTGCACCGCGATGAGCTACCGGAATCCGGTGTACCTGGCCAAGGTCGCGGCCACGTGCGACGTCATCTCCGGCGGCCGGATTCAGATGGGCATCGGCGGTGGCTGGTACGAACACGAATGGCGGGCCTACGGTTACGGATTCCCGTCCGCGGGCGTGCGGCTCGCACGCCTCGACGAGGGCGTGCAGGTCATGGCCGATGCATGGCGTGAGGGAGCGGTCAGCTTCTCCGGCAAGCACTATCAGGTCGACGGCGCGATCGTCGCGCCGAAACCGTTGCAGCACGGCGGAATTCCACTGTGGATCGCCGGCGGCGGAGAGAAGGTCACGTTGCGCATCGCGGCGAAGTATGCCCAATACACGAACTTCACCTCCGAGCCGGAGGGTTTCGCGCACAAGTCGAAAGTGCTTGCCGCGCATTGCCGAGACGTCGGCACCGAGTTCGATGCCATCGTCCGCTCGGCCAATCTCAACATGATCGTCGGCGCCACCGAGGCCGAGGTCGCCGACCGTCGCGACGCGGTCCGTGCCCGGATCGCCGCGCTGGCGGGCGATTCCGCCGCCGACGCCATGGTCGGTTCGATGAGCACCCCGCAATCGGGCAGTGGTACCCCAGAGCAGATAGTCGACGCGCTGCAGAACCTTCGCGATCTCGGCTGCGAGTACGTCATCTGCTATTTCCCCGAGGCGGCCTATGACCGCTCGGGGATCGAGCTGTTCGAGCGCGAGGTCATGCCCGCGCTGGCCTGAGCGCTACTGCGTCGGGAACAGCGGCGGCGGTGGCGGGGACACCACCGGCACGTACGGCTTCGGCGCGTTCGGGTCCGGCGGCGGCGGTGGCGGCGGCACACCCCACTCGTATCCCGGCGGCATCGGGCCGCTGACGGGGAAGTATCCGGGAGGCAATGCCGGTCCACCGGCTGCAGGGGCGGTCGCGGGCGTCTCCGACCCCGGCGCGTTGAGGGACTTGTAGCCCGGCGGTAGCGGCGGTGGCGGGCCGGCGCCCGGCGGCGGAGCGCCGGCGGGCGGCATGTTCGGCATGTCGGCGGTCCCCATGAAGCCGTAGGGATCGCGGGCCTGATGCCAGGCGTCGCGCAGGAAGCCCAGCGGACCGTCGCCGGAGCCGTACTGAGCGTTGGGGATCTGGGGCACCATCGGCGGGCCGGCCGGCGGGGGTGGCGGCGCCGCGACCGCGGGATCGACCGGCACAGCCATCGGCTGGCCCGGCGCAGCGGGCGCGCCGTCCGGCCCGGGAACCGGGGTCGGGACCGGCTGAGCGCCGGCCAGGGCGGCCGGCGCGAGCACACCGAACGTCACCGCGGCGGCGACGCTGGCGGCGCAGCGCAGCGTTCTGGCGCGCTGGACGCGCCTGTCTGTCGTCATGGGTTCCTTCGTCATGCCTCGAGCTCGTCCCGACTCGAGGATTGAGGCTAGCCGGTTCGCGGCCGACGCGCGCCCGGTCAGGTCGAACCGGGGCGATGGGACAGCACATTCACAACGTTGCCCGCGGCGTCTTCGAAGAAGTACCGCCGTACGCCCCACTCCTCGTCGCTGAGCGGATGAACGATGCGGATACCCGCCTCCACTGCGCTGCGGTACGCCGCGTCGACGTCGTCGACCTCGATCGACACCGTCGGGTTGACCGGCGCTGTTGCGTCCTTGGTCAGCAGGCTGAGCTGGTGGCGATGCTCGGCGTCGGCGAGCGTCACGATCCAGCCGTGGTCCATCACGACGTCGAGGTCGAGCACCGCACGGTACTGCGCGACGGCGGCAGGAAGGTCTGTCACCGTGAGGATCGGGACCACCCGCCCCACCGTCATATCGCCGGCCCCAGCAGGTCGTCGGCGTCCTTGATCACGTAGCCGTAGCCCTGCTCGGCGAGGAAGCGCTGCCGGTGGGCGGCGTACTCGGCGTCGAGGCTGTCCCGCGACACCACGGAGTAGAACACTGCTCCGCCACCGTCGGCTTTCGGGCGCAGCAGACGCCCCAGCCGCTGGGCTTCCTCCTGGCGGGAGCCGAACGTGCCCGACACCTGCACGGCGACACTGGCTTCGGGCAGGTCGATGGAGAAGTTGGCCACCTTGGACACCACCAGCGTGCGGATCTCGCCGGTACGGAACGCGTCGAACAGCTGCTCCCGCTCGGCGGTCTTCGTCGACCCCTGGATCACCGGGGCGTCCAGCTCGGCGCCGAGTTCGTCGAGCTGATCGAGGTAGGCGCCGATCACCAACGTCGGCTCATCGGGATGCCGATCCAGGATGGACTTCACCACGTTGATCTTGGTGTGTGCGGTCGCGCAGAGCTTGTAGCGCTCCTCCGGTTCGGCGGTCGCGTAGAGCATGCGCTCGTTGTCGGTCATCGTGACGCGGACCTCGATGCACTCGGCGGGCGCGATCCAGCCCTGCGCCTCGATGTCCTTCCACGGCGCGTCGTAGCGCTTCGGGCCGATCAGGGAGAACACGTCGCCCTCCCGGCCGTCCTCGCGGATCAACGTCGCGGTCAACCCGAGCCGCCGGCGGGACTGCAGATCGGCCGTCATGCGGAACACCGGCGCAGGCAGCAGGTGCACCTCGTCGTAGACGATCAGCCCCCAGTCCCGGCTGTCGAACAACTCGAGGTGCTTGTACTCGCCCTTGGTTCGGCGCGTAATCACCTGGTAGGTCGCGATCGTGACCGGACGGATCTCCTTCTTCTCCCCGGAGTACTCGCCGATCTCCTCCTCGGTCAGGGAGGTCCGGGCGATCAGCTCGCGCTTCCACTGGCGGCCGGCGACGGTGTTGGTGACCAGGATCAGCGTCGTCGCACCGGCTTTCGCCATCGCCGCTGCCCCGACCAGGGTCTTGCCCGCACCGCAGGGGAGCACGACGACGCCCGATCCGCCGTCCCAGAAGGAGTCGGCGGCCATCTGCTGGTAGTCGCGCAGCTCCCAGCCGTCCTGCTCCAGCGTGATCGGATGCGCTTCGCCGTCGACGTAGCCCGCGAGATCCTCCGCCGGCCATCCGATCTTGAGCAGCATCTGCTTCACCCGGCCGCGCTCGCTGTTGTGCACGATCACGGTGTCGTCGTCGAGGCGGGCGCCGAGCATCGGGGCGATCTTCTTGTTGCGCAGTACTTCCTCGAGTACCGCGCGATCCAGGCTCACCAGAGTCAGGCCGTGCGCGGGGTGCTTGACCAGCTGCAGCCGCCCGTAGCGCGCCATGGTGTCGACGATGTCGACGAGCAACGGCTGGGGCACTGCATAGCGCGAGAACGACACCAGCGCGTCGACGACCTGTTCGGCGTCGTGACCGGCGGCTCGGGCGTTCCACAGCGCCAGCGGTGTGATGCGGTAGGTGTGGATGTGTTCGGGGGCGCGCTCGAGCTCGGCGAACGGCGCGATCGCTGCCCGCGCAGCGCCGGCCTGGGCGTGGTCGACCTCGAGCAGCACAGTCTTGTCCGACTGCACGATCAAAGGGCCGTCGGTCATGCGCGGCCTCGGGAGAAAGTCATCCTGCCCATTATCCGCACGATTACGACAGGCGGCCCTACCGTCCGCTCCGGCAAAGCCTGTGGACGGGACGAACAACACAGTCGGTGGATGGCGTCCCGCGTTGCGTGATCTACCGAGCTCGGTGCGAACGAGCTTCGGCGAGGCAGGTCGACACGCCCGGCGCAGACTTCCAGGCCCGTGGAAGTCCTGTTCATAGGCTATTTTTCGGTCGCCATACAGGTTCCCCGGGCGACTTTCACAGAAACCGTAGTCGTGCGCGTCAATTTGCCTTACTGTTCGCTGCGCGGGGTAGACGGCCACGAACCAGCACGGCCTATGCCCAGCGATGTGGTCGGGGGGCGAACAGTCACGGGGGACTGGACGTGGTACGGAGGCCGGGCGCATGAGTGGGAAACCTGTCGGACATCGGACGTCGCGGAGCGCAGTCGGAGGACAGTTCTGGACGGCCGCGCGGCTCCTCGAGGACTCAGGGCCGCGCCGTTCTGCCCGGCACCGCGCCGAGCAGCAGTGGTCGGCGATCGCCGTCGGGCGGGTGGGCGCGCTCGCCGTCTCCCTGGGTATCGGGTTGGCGGTCGCGCACGCCGCGACAGGCGTCGCCGCAGCCAGCGACGGTGAGACCGACACGACCGTCTCCTCGCCTGGTGGCGCCACGCAGGACACGCCGCGCAGCGGCAAGGACACGACGTCCGGCGTGAAGGCGGGCGCGGGGAAGAGCCGCGGCGCCAACAATGCCGACAGCGCCGAGGATGCCGACGACGCCGAGGATGCGGATGCCGCCGCGGCCGGGCCGCGCCGGTGGCACCTGAAGTTCGACGGTCCCCGGCGCGGCAAGCATGCCGACGTCGACGAGAGTCGGGATGTCGAGGCTGCCAGTGCACCCGCTCTCGACCCCGCCGAACAGAGTTCGGATGACGACGTGACGGCTGCAACGCCGCTCGCGACCGCGCCCAGGAAGCGCATCTTCGCTCGGGTGTCGGACCCGGCGCCGCAGGCCGCACCTGTCGAGGTGGTGAGTCTGGCCGAACCGGCGACGGCCAGGGACGTCGCTCCGCTCTCCGACTCGACGGCGCCGGCATCCTCGCCCGTCGACGACGCACTGCTGGCCTACGTGCGCCGGCTGATCACCCACACGTTGTTCAACAAGACGCCGGTGGTGCGATCGGTGACCACCGAGCAACTCGTCACCGGCCAGGTCGTCGTCCGGATCGACGCCTACGACCCCAACGACGACCCGCTCACCTACGACATCGTGCAACCGGTCAGCGGTGGCCTGGTCGTGCGCAACCCGCTCGACGGAACCTTCCTCTACACGCCGACGACACCGGTCATCGGGAATCCGCGGCCGGTCGAATTCACCGTCGTGGTGAGCGACGACTCCGTCGACCTCCCGGGACTGCTGAGCGTGGTGCACACCATCACGCGCCTGATCGGCTTGGCGCAGACCGATACTCTCCGCCAGACAGTGACGTTCACGGTGGATCCCCTGATCCAGCTTCCGCCGTCGCTGGTCGCCACCTCCGGGCTCCCGTACGTGGTCAAGAGCGGTCCGGCCGCGCTGCTGTCCGCGGCCGCCATCATCGATCCCGATTCCACGCGCCTGCAGAGCGTCACGGTGGCGATCGTCGGCGGCAAGCAGAGCGGTGACGCGCTTGGATACAGCGCGCCGTCGGGTGTGACCATCGCCCCGGCGTTCAGCGACGACAACCGCACACTCACCCTCAGCGGGCTGGCCTCCCTGGCCGATTACGAGGCAGCGCTGAAAGCCATCACGTTCAGCGCCACCAAGCTCGGTCTCGCGGGCCGCTCCGTCGAGATCACGCTCACCGACGAGCAGGGAGTCCAGAGCCTGCTGCCCGCCGTGGTGCTGCTGGGTCTGCTTCCGGCCGTGCAGGTGCCGCCGTCCCTGTTGGCCCTCGGAGGCGGACCGTTCCAGTTGGGCGGTGACCCGGTGAAGCTGGTGTCGGTCGCCGAGATCACCGACCTCGATTCGTCGTCGCTGACCTCGGTCACCGTGTCCCTGGGAGGCGACAAGCAGACCGGCGACCTGTTGTCCTACACCCAGCCGAACGGCAGCCAGATTGCGGCGAGTTTCGGCGACGACAACCGTTCGGTGACGCTGACCGGACCGGGCACGCTCGCCGAGTTCGAGGCGGCGCTGAAGAACATCACGTTCAGCGCAACGGCATTCGGGCTCGGTCTGCGCACGGTGAACGTCAGCCTGACCGACGAGGACGGCGTCGACAACGTCCTCCCTGCGACGTTCGTGATCGGGGTGCTGCCTGCGATCGTCGTCGAACTCCCGTTGACGGTGACCCCGATCGGAGCGCCGATCCACACCATCGGCAAGCCGCCGGTGAAACTGCTGTCCTCGGTGCTGGTCGCCAACGCCGACGGCGGAAACCTCACCGGTGCAACGATTGTCATCGGAGCGGGGCGGCTGACCGGGGACAAGCTCACCTACACCGCTCCGGCGGGTTCCACGATCCAGGTGAGCCGGCCCAACGACTGGACCGTCGAGCTGACGGGCCTGGCCAGTGTCGAGCAGTACACCGCCGCGCTGGAGGCGATCTCGTTCAGCGCCACCCAGGTGGGCCTCACCCGCTCGGTCACGATCAGCGTCACCGAGCAGGACGGCGACACCAGTCCCGTTCCGGGCGTGGTGTTCGCCAACACCATCGCGCCGGTTCGGCCCCTGGTGACCGTGCTCTCGCTGCCGCCTACGTACACACTGGGCAAGCCCGGGGTCAAGGTGGCATCCAACGTCGAGATCGGCGACCTCGACTCGACCACACTCACCGGTGCGACGGTGACGATCACCGGTGGTCTGGAGGACGGCGATCTGCTGAGCTTCACCCAGATCGGCGGCAACCCCGTGTCGGCGACGTGGAACGGAACCGACACGCTGACCCTGTCCGGGGCGGGCACGCTGGCCCAGTACGAAGCCGCGCTCGAAGCCGTGACGTTCACTGCCACCGGCGGCGTGGGTCTGCTCGAAACGCGCACGCTCACCATCGATGTCGTCGACGACTCCGGCGTCGGCACACTCCTGCCCGCGGCCGTGCTCGTGGGCGTGAAGAACCCGGACCGGCCGACGATCGCCACGGTCGGCGCGACGATCGTGAAGGTCAACAACACGGTCAAACCCATCACCTCGGCCACGATCATCGACAGCGACTCGACGATGCTCTCCGGTGCGTCGGTGGCGATCACCGCAGGCCTCCGCACCGGTGACACGCTCGCCTTCGGCGGGATCAGCGGCAACCCGGTGACGGCCCTCTACAACTCGGGCACCGGTGTCTTGACGCTGTCCGGGGCGGCCACGATCGCTCAGTACAAGCAGGCGCTGGAGGCGGTCACCTTCAAGGCGACGCAACTCGGGGTGCTGCCGACCCGCACCATCACGGTGAACGTCGTGGACGACTCCGGTCTGTCGGCACTGGTCGCCGGACTGGTGCTGACCACGGTGTCGCTGATCTAACCCGGATCTGCCGACACCACCGATGTCACCCGGTGGATGGCGAATTCGCGCACCCGGCCCGAGGCGGGGTCATACGCCGTCAGCTGCCCACCGCGTACGTTGATCGGCGCGACCACGCGTTGGCTGGCGACGCCGGCGGGGTCGACGTAGCCGATCACCACCGACTCCTGATGGTGTGCGGCGTACTGCAATTCGGAGATCGCGACCGCCGGATCGAGCCGCAGACCCGAGGCCGGCGTCGCGGCGACCTTGCGCAGCACCGCGACGATCGCGCCCAGCGTCTGATCGGTCGGCGTGCTGCCTGGCCGGAAGGTGCGGCGCCGGCCCAGAGCCGGAACGCGGGAGCCGCGGCTGCGTAGATCGACGATCGCCCCCGTCGAATCCTCGGCCGCCGGCGCGAACCCGGCGGTGCGCAACGCGGTGAGCACTTCGGAGATCGGGGCCTGCGACACCGCGACCGTCGGCGCGAGAAGGCGCAATTCGACCACTTCCGTGGCGGGGGCCGATACGGCCGCGGTCAGCAGCGCCGCGTCCTCACAGCGCACGAACGACGCCGCCATGCCCACCCGCAACTGTCCGTGCCGGCGCGCGACGTCGTCGATGAGATAGGTGAGCGCCTGCGGCACAGGGGTTCTCGAGTGCCGGGCGAACAGCGCGTGGAGCTCGCCTGCGGTCTTGCCGGTGTCCAGAGCGCGCCGCACCGACGCCTCGTTGATGCGGTACACCATTGCTGCGCCGGCTGATTCGACGGCGGCGACCGCACCCAGTTGGTCAGCGAGGTCCCGCTCCAGGGGGCCCGGAACGACGACGGTCAGGTCGGCCTGCACCAGGAAGTGGTCGATCGGCGAGGGCAGCGCCTTGTCCATCGAGGCGATCACGGCCTGGTCGTCCTCGCCGGCGAGCAGTTTGCGCAGCGGCCCGGCCAGCGCCCCACGGCCGACGACGCCGACGGCGTGCGCTTCGGTCAACAGATCTGCCACCGGCTCGGGCTGCAGGCGCGCCGACCAGCGCGGCCGCTGCCACATCATGGCACGCGATGCGCTCGCGGCGTCGACGCCTGACCCCGGTGGGAGGCCTGCGAGCATCGTCAGCAAGAGTCGGCGATCCAGCGGCGCAGCCGTCGAGAACAGTGAATCCGACAGCGCCGCATAGGGTTTCCCATCGGGGCCGCGGCTGCCGACCAGGCTCGGGCGGCCCGGCAGGTCCAGCCACGCCGTCGCCAGGAGGTGCCACTTGACCGCGGTGGGGGATTCGATGAACCGGTCGGCGGCGACCGTCGGCGCCCAGTACGAACCGGTGTCGGGCGGTTCAGGCTCGGGAACGCCCGCCGCGATCAGTCCCGCGGCGAGCGCCACCTCGAGTATCAGGCCCAGCCGGCGCTCGTCGATACCGGTCGACTTGGTCAGTCGTTTGACCTCGCGCACCCCGAGGCCCCCGCTGCGGAGCTCGGGAACCGGTGTCGCGCTGAGGTTCTCGAGAACCAGGTCGACGTCGCGCAGCAGGTCGATCGCAGCGCCCGCCGCGACGGCGTCGACGTCGGCGGTCGACGTCGTCGTCACGGTCGGATCGGGCCGGGTCAGGCTCACCGGGCCTGGCGTCTCACCGCGCAGCACCTGCCCCACCAGTCGCGGCAGGATCACGGTGTCGGCGTCGAGCCGGCGCAGCAACCCGGCGGCCAACAGCCGTTGCACGGGCCGGTCCGGGGGAGCGTCGGGTAGCGCGTCGCGGGTGCGCCCGATCGGGGAGCCCTCGAGCAGCTTGTCGAGCAGATCGCGCGCGGCATCGTCGAGCGCGTCGAGGGCCCCGGAGACCTCCGTGGCGGACAGGGCCTGCGGTTCGAGTGTCGCCTGGCCCGGGTACCAGGGCAGCACGTTCGCGGCCTCGGCGACGACCCGCAGGGCGCCCTCTCCCGTGGTGTCGCCCCACACCAGCGCACGCGCGGTCAGGTCGTCGACGGCGGCGCGAACGGAGGCCTCATCGGTGCGTTCGCCCAGCGCCGCAGCGAGCTCGCCGAACGTGACCGCCGTCGTCTCCGCGTGCACGGTCAGCAGCGCGTCCAGCACCGTGAGTTGCAGGAAGTCGAGGTCGTCGGTGGCCGCTTTGACCGACTGCCGCGCTGTGGCACGTGCTGCCAACGCAGAGATCGTGCCCGGCGGCGGCTGGGTGAGGTCGGGGCGCAGCCGTAGCAGCGTGATCAGTGCCTCGTCGTCGCGTTCGGCCAACCACACGCCCAACGGCACACCGGGGCTCTTGGCGCTCACCTGACCAGCGTAAAGCAGCCGCCCACCCTCGCCAGCCGGCGATCGGCCTGCCACAATGTCATCCGTGGCTGATGACAAGAAGAAATACGTCGATCCGGGTTGGCCCACGAGCGACGCCGACGACCACGCCGTCAGTGAGCTCGCCGCCGACCGCACCGGGGCACTGTCGCCGTTCGGCGACATCACGTTCCCCCTGCCGGCTGAGGAGCTTCCGTTCGTCCAGTCCTCGACCGTCATCAACAAGTAGCGATGGCGGACCGCCTCTCGCACCTCGACGAGACCGGCGCCGCCCACATGGTCGACGTCACCGCCAAGGACGTCACGAAGCGCGTCGCGGTGGCACATGGCACGGTGCGCACCCGTGCCGACGTGATCGACCTGATCAGTACCCACGGTCTCCCCAAGGGAGATGCGCTGGCGACGGCCCGCGTCGCGGGGATCCTGGCGGCCAAGCGCACCAGTGACCTGGTGCCGCTGTGCCATCCGTTGGCGATCACCGGGGTCGACATCGACTTCGACGTCGCCGGCGAGGAAGTCGGCATCACCGCGACGGTCCGCACCACCGACCGCACCGGGGTCGAGATGGAGGCGCTGACGGCGGTCAGCGTGGCCGCTCTGACGGTGTACGACATGATCAAGGCCGTCGACCGCGCCGCGTCGATCGACGGTATCCGCGTGCTGCACAAGGAGGGCGGCAAGACGGGCCCGTGGTCGAGGTGACTACATCGTCTTCCCGGCCGCGGTCCGGATGGGTCCTCATCGCCTCCACTCGCGCCGCGTCCGACGTCTACACCGACCGCTGCGGTCCGGTGATCGTCGAATGGCTCAACGCGCGCACGGTCCTCACGCCGCCGGCCGTGGTGGTCGCCGACGGCGACTCGGTCGGTGCGGCTCTGAGGGCTGCGCTGCAGCGCAGCCCAGACGTCATCGTCACCTCCGGCGGCACCGGGATCTCGCCCACCGATGCGACGCCGCAGCAGACGGCAGCCCTGCTCGACTACGAGGTCCCCGGATTGGCCGACTCGATCCGCCGCTCGGGGCTACCGAAGGTGCCGACGTCGGTGCTGTCCCGCGGAGTGTGCGGGGTCGCCGGGCGGACGTTGATCGTCAACCTTCCCGGTTCCCTCGGTGGCGTGCGCGACGGCCTCGGTGTCCTCGACGACGTTCTCGACCATGCTCTCGACCAGCTGCGGGGCGGAGATCACCGACCGTGACCGAGATCGTCCGGGCAGAATTGACCGAGCATCCGATCGATGCCGCCGAACACGAGGCCCTCGTCGCGCACCATGCCGCAGGCGCTGTGGTGTCGTTCGCGGGAGTGGTACGCAACCACGACGGCGGACGGTCGGTGACCCGGCTGGAGTATTCGGCGCATCCGTCGGCGGCCCAGGTGCTCGCCGACGTCGCCGCGGAAGTGGCCGCAGAGTCCAGCGGGGTACGGGCTCTCGCCGTCAGCCACCGCGTGGGCCCCCTGCGGATCGGTGACGCAGCGCTGATCGCCGTCGTGGCCGCAGACCACCGAGGCGCGGCGTTTCAGACGTGCGCGCGGCTGGTGGACCGCGTCAAGGAACTGCTACCGGTGTGGAAGCACCAGTTCTTCGTCGACGGCACCGACGAGTGGGTCAACTCCGCGTAGCGGAGCTCAGGCGGGCGGCAGGACCGGAGCCGGCGGAACCGGGGCACCCGGGGCGGGCGGCGCCGCGGCCGGGTCGACCGGTGCACCCGGAAGCGGAGCGCCCGGGGCGAGCGGTTCGAGGGCGGCGGGACCGCTGGTCAGCGGACGCTGCGTGAGCGCGAGCAGCGCGTCCTTGCCCGAGATCTCCTGCGTCTGGATGGCGTGCCAGATGTCCTTGAGATAGGTGACGTTCGGGCTCGGGTCGGCCACCGCGTTCGGATCGGCCGTGGTGCCGGGCGGGAGATTCGTCGGGCTGGCCAGGTGCGGCATCCCGTCGGGCATCGGCAGATCCCCAGAGATGGCCTGGTTGGCGACGTCGTAGGCCGGCGCGGGAACCGGAACCGCGTTGAGCGGAGCCAGCGGGTCCGGGGCGGGCGCTGCCACGGCAGCGGGAGCCGGGACGGGCGGGGGAACGGGAGCTGCGGGGGCGGGCTGCAGCGGCAGATCGCCGGGGTGCAGGGCCCATACCTGCGGCTGGTCTGCCGGTGCAGGGGTCTGCGCAGCGTCCCAGTCGGCGGCGTTGACCACCGGCTGGGCCGGCGGCGGCGGTGCCATCGGGTCGGCCGGCGCGATGTTCGCGACATCGACCACCGCGGGTGCAGGCGGCGCGGGCAGCGGGGCGTCGAGCGGTGCGGCATCGACCGGAGCCGGGGCCGGGAGCGGCGGGGCGATCGGGTCAGCGGGGGGAGGCAGCGGGGCGTCGAGCGGTGCCGCATCGACCGGAGCCGGGGCCGGAGGCGGCGGGGCCATGGGATCGACCGGCGGCGCGGGCAGCGGGGCGGCCATCGCGTCGACGGGGGCCGGGGCCGGAGGCGGCGGGGCCATGGGGTCGGCCGGCGGAGCGGGCAGCGGGGCGGCCATCGCGTCGAAGGGCGCGGGCGGCGGCGGAGCGAGCGGGTCGGCGGGCGGGGGTGGCGGGAGAAGCAGGCCGAGAGGGCCGGCGGGAGCGGGCGCTTCGTTGGCGGTCTCGTTGACGACGTTGCGGGGTGTTGCGGCGGAGAGCGGCCCGCCGCATGTGGGCCACGCGCCCTTGCCCTGCGATGCGAGCACACGCTCGGCGACCGCGATCTGCTCGTCCTTGGTGGCCAGGTGAGCCGCCGGGGCGAATTCGCCGCCACCGTGTCCGGACCAGGTGCTGGGGGAGAACTGCAGGCCACCCTGATATCCGTTGCCGGTGTTGATGGCCCAGTTGCCGCCGGATTCGCAGCTGGCGACCCGGTCCCATTCGTTGTCGGTGGCTGCGCCTGCGGTGCCGGCCAGAGCCAGGCTGCCGCCTCCGATGACCGCGCCGGTGACAGCGATCTTGGCGACGCTGACAGAAGATGCCGTGGGCTTGCGATGCCGTCCACTCATAGGTGTGCGAGGTCCTCTCGTATGCGCCCGCGAGGTCAGCTGTCGGGTTCGGGCTGGAGAGGTCGCCCGGCCGGCGGCGTCGAAACGACGTCGGCTTCACCCCTAGGAGCCGGTATCGGCTCCAGGTCCTTTCGGTGGACCGGTGGGTCCCCCGCCTCCATCCAGGTGGGTCTCGTCGTCCCCGCGGACCAGCGGATGGAGCTCGGCGCAACTGGTCTCGCAGCGAGCCGGTCTGTGGGGGTGACCGGCCTGGTCCAGAACGGTAACGGCTCGCCAGATTCTCGTCACCTCGTCGCCATCACCGTGTCGCCGACCTCGGCAAATACTAAAAATTCTCTAAAATGCCTGGCGGGCGCGTTGTTCCTGCAGGTGCCGGGCGGCGCAACCTCGCCGTAGCCATCCCGTGATCATTCCGTGATGTGACGTAAATCACGGAATACATGGCGGACAGTCCGCGCTTTCACCCGCCGGCGAACGGCGGGAGCACATCGATCGTCTGCGCAGGCCCTAGCGGAGTCGTGATGTCGCGCACAGCCATCCCATCCCGCAGATACGAGCAGCGCGCCAGCACGCGCTCCAACTCCGGACCCCGGGACCGGAGCACCTCGACCAGATCGGCCACCGTCGCGGAGTCGCCCACGTCGACCGCCTCGTGGTCCACCCCTGCCGCCGCGCGCGCAGCGGCGAAGTAGCGCACCGTCACCGTCACGTCTCAGCCGCCGATCGCGCTCATCGGACGGTCGGGCTGCACGAACCCCGGATCGTTGATGCCGTGCCCGGCCGCTTTCCCCCACATGGCGGCGCGCCACGCAGATTCGAGGGCGGCGTCGTCGGCGCCGGACCGCAGCAGGTCCCGCAGATCGGTCTCGTCACGCGCGAACAGACAGTTGCGCACCTGGCCGTCGGCGGTGAGCCGGGTGCGGTCGCAGCTGGCGCAGAACGCATGCGACACCGAGGCGATGACGCCGACATCGCCGAGCACCTCGCCACCGCTTTCTCGCACCTGCCACAGCTCCGCGGGTGCCGACCCGCGCGGCGCCGGATGCGGGGTCAGCGTGAACTCCTGGCGCAGCGCGGCCAGGATCTCATCGGCGGACACTGTGCGCTCACGCTTCCAGGAATGGCCGGCGTCGAGTGGCATCTGCTCGATGATTCGCAGCTGGTAGCCCTGCGCCAGACAGAACCGCAGCAGCGCGACCGCGTCGTCCAGCCCGCTCACCGGATCGAGCACTGCGTTGACTTTGACCGGGGCCAAGCCGGCGACTTTCGCGGCGCGTAGCCCGGCCAGCACCGCATTCAACCGATCACGCCGGGTGATCGCGGCGAAGCGTTGCGGATCGACGGTGTCCAGAGACACGTTGATGCGGTCCAGGCCGGCCGCCTTCAGCCCAGCGGCGCGTGCGGCGAGGCCGATGCCGTTGGTGGTCAACGTGATCTCCGGGCGGGGACGCAGAGCTGCCGTCGCTGCGATCACCTGCTCCAGATGCGGCACCACCAGTGGCTCCCCGCCGGTGAAGCGCACGCTGGTGACCCCGAGCCGGGTCACCGCGAGTCGAAGGAGCCGATTGAGTTCGTCGACGCCCAGCTTCGCCTCGGCCGGTAGCCAGTCGAGTCCTTCGGCGGGCATGCAGTAGGTGCAGCGCAGATTGCACAGGTCGGTCAGTGACACCCGCAGGTCGGTGGCCACCCGCCCGAAGGTGTCGACCAACGGTCCGTCAGCCGGAGCGCCCTGCGGCAGCCCGCGCACCGACGGCACGCCGAGTGCGACGGCGGTCATCGTGGATATCCGCTCACTGTGCCGGTGGCACCGGTGACACCGGTGGCGCCGTGTCCGTCGACCGGAACGATCTCCTTGCCCAGCGGCATCAGCGAGACCGGGATCAGCTTCAGGTTGGCCAGCGCCAGCGGGATGCCCACGATCGTGATCGCCATCGCTATGGCGGTCAGCACATGTCCGATCGCCAGCCAGATCCCGGCGACGAGCAGCCAGATGATGTTGCCGATCAGGGCGCCGGGCCGGACCCCGGGCTTGTCGACGATCGTGCGACCGAACGGCCACAGCGCGTACACCGCGATGCGCAGCGCCGCGAAGCCGAACGGGATCGTGATGATCAGGACGAAGCAGATCAGGGCGGCGACCAGATAGCCGAGCGCCAGCCACAGGCCACCGAAGATCAACCAGATGACGTTCAGGATCAGGCGCATCTTCTTCCTCCCGCGGTCCGGCAAGCCTACCGAGTTAAGGGGGTGCTGGCTGCGGCGACGTCCGAGTAGGATCGTGGCGGCGCGTCCCGGCAGGCGGGGCGCTTCCTCTATGTAAGCGGTCTGTACCCCGTTGGGTGCGGACGTATCGGCTCAGACAGACAAGCAGGTGAGAGAAGTGCCGACCGGCCGGGTGAAGTGGTACGACGCGGAGAAGGGCTTCGGGTTCCTCTCGCAGGAAGACGGTGAGGACGTCTACGTGCGTTCCTCGGCGTTGCCCGCCGGTGTCGAGGGTCTCAAGGCCGGCCAGCGTGTCGACTTCGGTGTCGCCGCCGGCCGCCGCGGCCCTCAGGCGCTGAGCGTCAAGTTGATCGATCCGCCCCCGAGCCTCACCCGGACCCGCCGCGAGGCGGCCACCGTCGAGCACAAGCACACCCCCGACGAACTGCACGGCATGGTCGAGGACATGATCACCCTGCTCGAGGGCGCGGTGCAGCCGGAGCTGCGCAAGGGGCGCTACCCGGATCGCAAGGTGGCCCGTCGCGTCTCGGAGGTCGTCAAGGCCGTCGCCCGCGAACTCGACGCCTGAGCCCACGAACTCGACGCCTGAGCCCGCGAACTCGACGCCTGAGCCCGCGAACTCGACGCCTGAGCCCGCGAACTCGACGCCTGAGTCGTCGGTCGCCCGACGGGGTAAGACAGAGTCCATGAGCTACGTGGCCGACCCGTCGAGTTCCGGCGGCGACTTCGATCGGGACACCGACTACATCTCCACCCGCATCACTGCCGATGGCCGCGACGGCTATCCGGTCGAGGCGGGACGCTACTGCTTGGTGGTCGCGCGGGCCTGTCCGTGGGCGAATCGCACGATCATCGTGCGTCGTCTGCTCGGGCTCGAGGACTCGCTGTCGATCGGCTTCTGCGGCCCCACCCATGACGAGCGCAGTTGGACATTCGATCTGGACCCCGACGGTGTCGATCCGGTGCTGGGCATCCACTTCCTGCGCGATGCGTACAACAAGCGCATCCCTGACTACCCGAAGGGCATCACGGTGCCCGCGATAGTCGACGTGCCGACGGGCGAGGTCGTGACCAACGACTTCGCGCAGATCACGCTCGACATGTCGACCGAGTGGACCGCCTACCACCGCGACGGTGCCCCTCAGCTGTATCCCGACCCCCTGCGTGCCGAGATCGACGAGGTGGCCCAGCGCATCTACACCGAGGTCAACAACGGGGTGTACCGCTGCGGCTTCGCCGGCTCCCAGCGTGCGTACGAGCGGGCCTACGACAGGTTGTTCACCGCGCTCGACTGGCTCACCGACCGGCTGGCAGATCAGCGATACCTGGTGGGCGACACCATCACCGAGGCCGACGTCCGGTTGTTCACCACGCTGGCGCGCTTCGACCCCGTCTATCACGGACATTTCAAAACCAACCGCGCCAAGCTCTCCGAGATGCCGGTGCTGTGGGCCTATGCGCGCGACCTGTTCCAGACGCCCGGCTTCGGCGACACCATCGATTTCGTGCAGATCAAGCAGCACTACTACATCGTGCACAGCGACATCAATCCCACCGGGGTGGTGCCGAAGGGCCCGGACCTGGCGAACTGGCTCACCCCGCACGGTCGAGAAGCGTTGGGGGGCAGGCCATTCGGTGACGGGACCCCGCCGGGCCCGCCGCTTGAGAGCGAGCAGGTGCCCGCGGCCCACGGCGCGGGCTGATCAGCTCCAGTCGGTGCGTACCGACCACTCGGCGTGCGGCACCGGGAACTCGTTGCCGTCCTGATCGCGCACCAGCGTCGGCAGCTGCACCGCGAACCCGGTCAGCCGCCCGCGCTGCGCGTCGACGGTCGGGATCGTCACCGCGAGACGGGCATTGGGGCGGAACTCCTCGATCACGTCACCGTCCTCGTAGGCGCGCAGCAGCACCCATGGCGCCTTCGCGATCTCGGCGGGCAGCGACAGCTGCACCGGGTGGCGCCCTGACACGGGCAACTCGCCTTGGTCTGCGGGCACGACACAGTCGGTGGGGTTGAGTACCTGGCAGAACCGGTAGGGCCCGACGCGGGTCAGCTGACCGGCGGAGAAGGCCGAGATCTCCGGCAGCTCCGGTCCCGCGTCGCGGGAGAGCCGCCACACCACGACGGCGGTGCCGGCTGCGGCGAGCAGCGCAACGGCGACGAGGACAGCGATGACGCGCTTCACTCGCCGGTCACCGCCGGCTCGGCGCGCACGCCCTGTGCCGCTGCGTGGACGGGGCGGTTGCCGCCTAGCCCCGGAACCAGCGATTCGCCGCGGTAGCTGAAGATCGTCTGGGCCAGACAGAGGATCAGCAGCGCCGTGATCGTGGTGAACCCCGCGTACAGCTCGGTGTAGATCAGCACGCCCGTCGCACCGCCGATCACCCAGGCCAACTGCAGCAGCGACTCGGAGCGACCGAACGCCGACGCGCGTGACTCCTCGGGCAGGTCGTCCTGCAGCGAGGCGTCCAGGGATGCCTTGGCGACGGCGCTGGCTCCCGAGGTGACCAGGGTCGTCGCGGCGGCGACGAGCAGGCTGCCGGTGAGTGCGGTCGCGAGCGACATCGCGGTCACCGCGATCGCGCACCGGACCACCAGTTGCGCGGGATGACCGAGTTTGAGGCGCGCCGCGGTGAAGTTCCCGATGAAGTTGCCCACCGCGGCCGCGGCGCCGATCAGCCCCAGGATGCGCAGCTGCTCCCAGCCGCTCGCGTCGTGGGCCTTGGCGACGAACGCGGGGTAGAGGAACAGGAAGCCGACCATCACCTTGACCGTGCAGTTACCCCACAGGGCGGCGATGATGTTGCGGCCCAGCGGTTGTCGAGCCTTCGCGGCGGGTGGTTCGCGGAATTCCCCGTCGGTGCCGCTGTGGTAGCTCAGCGTCGCGGGGATCTCACCCTCGGTGACCTCGACCCACTTCGGGATGCGCATCGCCAGCACCGCGCCGGCCATCGACACCGCGACCACGACGTAGAGCGCGCCGGGCATGGCGAACAGCTGGAACCCCCACTCGGCCGCGGCCGCGATACCGCCGCCGACCATCGTGCCGCCGAGGAGGCCGAACATCGTCAGCCGGGAGTTGACCCGGACCAGGTCGATGGTCGGGGGCAGCACCCGCGGCGTCACGGCGCTGCGCAGCACCGAGAAGGACTTCGAGAGCACCATCATGCCGAGCGCGCACGGATAGAGCACCCAGGACGGGAAGCTGCCGGTCGCGCTGTCGAAGTTGGCGATCAGGATCACTGCCAGGACGGTGCGCAGGCCGAACGATGCGGCGAGGGCGACACGGCGGCCGTGCTGCAGACGGTCCAGAGCGGGTCCGATCAGCGGCGCGATGACGGCGAACGGGGCGATCGTGATGAGCAGGTAGAGCGCCACCCGGCTCTTGCTCTCGCCCGTCGCGGCCGCGAAGAACAGGGTGTTGGCCAGGGCGACCGCCATCGCGGCGTCGAGCGCGAAGTTGGCGACCACCGGCCACGTCAGCGCGGTCAGACCGGATTTGTCGGCGCCGTCGGCCGTGGCTGCCCGGTGGACCAGCCCGTACATCTTCGAGCCCATCTCGCGGCTGCGCTGCGCGGCCGCGCGCGTGACCGTCACCTTCTCGGCGCCGACGGCCCGGTCCTCGTCGAACCGGTCGTAGTTGCGACGACGATCGTGCTCGTCCAGGGGCGGTAACCAGCGGTTCCCGCTGGAGTTGGCGGCGGAGGAGGCTCGCCTGCCGCCGCCCGACACCGGATCGCTGGGGTAGTTGGCCATCCCCGGGTGTTCCCCGGCGGGCGGACGCGGCGGGTAGTAGCGTCCGCCGGTCGGACCGGCGGGGTCCTGGTGGTCGCGCCGCGCTCCTGTCACGCGCTCGATTCTCCCCCATGGAGGCGACAGCGGACGTGCAGCCAACCGGTGTGGCTCGCGACCGGCTGCGTCGGGCAAGATGAACACCGATGGACAGCGTGACCGAACCTTCCTCGCCCGAGCCCGATCGGCCAGCCGAGGCATCCGAACCGGCGGCCGAGTCGGTGGTCGAGCCGTCCGCCGAGACTGCAGTGGAGGCTGAGGCTGCTGAGGCGGTCGAACCGGCTGAGTCGGAACTCTCTGAGGCGACCGAACCGGCCGAGCTCGAGGCGGCCGAGACTGAACCGGTCGAGCCCGAGGTGACCGAGACTGAACCGGTCGAGCCCGAGCCGATGCCCGCGGAACTCGTGGCGATGCTGGTCGGCGCCGACGGCGACGCCCGCGCCGCGATCGTGGAGTTCAGCGGCCCCGACACCATCGGCGACTATCTCGGCGCCGAGGTGGAAGACCAGTTCTCGGCCACCCACCGGTTCGTCGCGGAGCTGCCCGGTTACCGGGGCTGGCAGTGGGCCGTCGTGGTGGCGGCCTGGCCCGGCGCGACCCAGGTCACCATCAGCGAGCTCGTCCTGGTCCCTGGCCCGTCTTCGCTGCTGGCACCCGAATGGGTGCCGTGGGAGGAGCGGGTCCGCGCGGGTGATCTCGGTCCGGGTGACCTGCTCGCACCGCCTGCCGACGATCCGCGACTGGTTCCGGGTTTCCTGGGTACCGGCGATCCGCAGATCGACGAGGTGGCGGTCGAGGTCGGGCTGGGCCGGCGTCAGGTACTGAGCCTGTGGGGGCGCGCCGATGCCGCGCAGCGCTGGCACGACGGCGATTTCGGACCCGGCTCGGCGATGGCCCGCGCCACGCGCCGGCAGTGCCGAGATTGCGGGTTCTACGTGCCGCTGGGCGGGGCGCTGGGTGTGATGTTCGGGGTCTGCGCGAACGAGTACGCCGCTGACGGCCGTGTGGTCGATGCCGAGTACGGGTGCGGAGCCCATTCCGACACGCCGTCGCCGAAGGGAGCGGGCTCGCCGCAGTTCGACCCGTTCGACGACGGTGTGCTGGATCTGGTGGAGCGCACCGAGGAGCGCTCCTAGTTCGTCAGTTCTCGGCGGCTGCTTTGATGCGCGCCAGCGAGGCGTTCATGCCCTGAATGAGTTCCTGTTCGAAGCTGGGCACCCCGCCCATGAACTTGCCGACCAGGAACGTCGACGCCGCAGTGGTGCCGTTCTCGGCGTTGCGGGTCTCCACCAGCCGGGTGCCGGCGTCGGTGGGCTCGAGCTCGTAGCTCCACACGGTGTTGTTCTCATTCACCTTGAACGCCAGCTTCTTCTCGGGCACGTATTCGGTGATGCGAGATGTGGTGGGCCAGAACAACATTCCGCGGCGGTTCATGTTGATGGTGCGGGCGCCCTGGCGGACCCCGCCGATCGCCTTCATCAGCCGGCACTGCGGGCTCCACTGCGGCATCCGGTCCAGATCGGAGACCAGCTTCCACACGGTCGAGACCGGTGCGTTGATGTCGATCTGCGCTTGCAGAATGGGCGCCGCCATGACGGTGTCCTCCTCTAATCAGTCCAAACCGCTCTGAGCCCCGCGGGATCCGCGGCGCACGGCGTGACGTTGCCACAGAAAGATCGACGTGCCAAGAACGCCCACGCCGAGTCCGGCCAGGCTGACGGGCCGCCACGGCGCCAACGATGCGACCGTGAACGCGAGCAGAGCCGTGATGAGCCACCCGGCGGTGATCACGACGATCACGGGCCACGGGGAGGTCAGGCCGCGTGGCAGCGGCGGCGGTTCGGGAGGTGTCGTCGTCATCGCGACCCAACGTAATCGATCGATACGCACGCGTCGGTAGTGTCGGTCGCCGTGCCCGCCCTCGTCATCGACGTCGACGATCCCTCCGACCCGCGCCTGGACGATTTCCGCGACCTCAACAGTGTCGATCGGCGGCCCGATCTGCCGAGCGGCAAAGGCCTCGTGATCGCCGAGGGCGTGCTGGTGGTGCAGCGCATGCTCGCGTCGAGGTTCCGTCCGCGGGCGCTGCTGGGCACCGACCGCCGATTGGCCGAGCTCGGCGCCGACCTCGACGGGCTCGCTGCGCCGTACTACCGCGCGAGCGCCGAGGTGATGGCCGAGGTGGTCGGGTTCCATCTCAACCGCGGAGTGTTGGCCTCTGCGTCGCGCGCCGACGAGCTGACCGTGCCCCAGGTGCTCGACGGTGCGCGGACGGTGGCGGTGCTGGAGGGGGTCAACGACCACGAGAACCTCGGCTCGATCTTCCGTAACGCCGCGGGCCTCGGGGTGGGGGCGGTGATCTTCGGCGCGGGGTGTGCCGATCCGCTGTATCGGCGCGCCGTGCGCGTCTCGATGGGGCATGCGCTGCTGGTTCCGTTCGCGCGGGCGCAGAATTGGCCGGGCGATCTGAGCCTGTTGCGCGACAACGGCTTTCGATTGATCGCGATGACCCCAGATCCTGCTGCGCAGCGGCTGGCCGACGCTTGTGCCGGCCTGGTCGGCGAGAAGGTGGGCATCCTGGTCGGGGCGGAAGGGCCGGGTCTGACCGAGCACACGATGCGCGCCTGCGACGTGCGCGCCCGCATTCCGATGTCACGCGGGACCGACTCCCTCAACGTCGCGACAGCAGCGGCATTGGCGTTCTACGAGCGGGATAGGCTCGCGCCGTGAAGCCCGAGGAACCGACTCCCTGGGGTACCGGGCTGACCGTCGCGGCGTTCGTCGCGGCCGTACTCGCCGCGGTGCTCATCGTGTTGGGCATCGGTCTGATGAGGGTGAGTCCGCTGCTGGCGATCGGATTGAATCTCGTCGCCGTTGGGGGACTGGCCCCGACGGTGTGGGGCTGGCGCAGGGCGCCGGTGTGGCGCTGGTTCGTGCTCGGCGGGATCGTCGGAGTCGCCGCCGCATGGATCGGGTTGTTAGCGCTGGCCGCCGCTGGAACGTACGCCTAGCAGCACGTCTTCCCACGCAGGCACGGTGGGCCGCGCCTTCTTCTGGCGAGACGGCTTCACCTCGGGGGCGGGGGTCTCCTCGGCCGTCGGCTCGGGTTCTGGTGCATGCACCGACACCTGTGCGGATGCGGGGGCGGGGGCGGGCGCCGGGGCGACCGGTTCAGGATCGCCGAGGGCGAGCTGGGCCACGGGGGCGAGCGGCCGCAGCGGCCGGGCGTAGCTCGGATCGATCAGCTGGTAAGCGGCGTCGTCGAACGCGGTCACCGTGCCGCCGTGGGCGCCCGGCGCGTACCGGAAGTGCGCGACGTTGTCGGACAAGCCGGCCTTCCACGCCATCTGCACCGTCCAGCGACCGTCCTCGTTGCGCCACGCGTCCCACTCGGTGGCTTCGGGGTCCAGGCCGCGGGCGATCAGTGCGGTCGTCACCGTCTCCAGCAGCGTGAGAACGGACGGACCGTCGTTCAGCACAGGGTGCGCGGCGGTGGCCAACTCTGCGGCCCGGGAGCGCTCCAGAAGGACCGGGTGGGCGAACCGTTCCACCCGTGCGATGTCGACACCGGCGGCGGTGGCGACCTGCTCCACAGAGGCTCCGGCGCGGATCTTGGCTTGAATCTCCCTGGGGCGCAGCACGTTCGGCACCTCGACATCGATCGTTGTCTGGTTGGAGCCGGCCCGGTCGCCGCGCACGGCGGCCTTGAGTCGCTCATCGGAGCGCAGGATGAACTTCTCGCCGGAGTCGTCCGTCTCGCAGATGATCCGTTTGCCGTCGACTTCGAGTCCGACGACCTTCAGTTCCCGCATGGCGACCTCCTCTCGGGCTGCGCTGAGCCCGATACGCGGTCACCCTACTGCGTTATCTCGCCGTTACCGCGGTGACACGCGGCAGTCGCTACATCCTCTGGACGACCCAGTCGATGCACGCGGTCAGAGCGCTCACATCGTCAGGCTCCACCGCCGGGAACATGCCCACGCGCAGCTGGTTGCGGCCCAGTTTGCGGTACGGCTCGGTGTCGACGATGCCGTTCGCGCGCAGGGTTTTGGCCACGGCCGCGGCGTCGACGTCATCGTTGAAGTCGACGGTGCCGACGACGGCCGAGCGCAGGGCCGGGTCCGTCACGAACGGGGTGGCGAACGACGATGCCTCGGCCCAGGAGTAGAGCCGCGACGACGAGTCCGCGGTGCGCTTGGTCGCCCAATCCAGTCCACCGTTGCCGAGCAGCCAGTCGATCTGCTCGGCGAGCAGGACCAGCGTGCCGATCGCGGGGGTGTTGTACGTCTGGTTCTTGACGCTGTTCTCGATCGCGATGGGTAGTGACAGGAAGTCCGGCACCCAGCGGCCGGACGCCGCGATGGCCTCGACGCGGGCCAGCGCGGCCGGCGACATCAGCGCGATCCACAGGCCGCCGTCGCCGGCGAAGTTCTTCTGCGGGGCGAAGTAGTAGGTGTCGGCGTCGGTGATGTCGACGGGCAGGCCGCCGGCGGCAGAGGTGGCGTCGATGACGACCAGCGCGTCGCCCGAGCCGTCGGGACGTTGGACGTCGACGGCGACGCCGGTCGAGGTCTCGTTGTGTGCCCACGCGATGACGTCGACGGACGGGTCCGCGGTCGGTGCGGGTGCGCTGCCGGCGTCGGCCTTGATCACCACCGGGTCTCCGACGAAGGGATTCTTGGCCACCGCCGAGGCGAACTTCGCGCTGAACTCCCCGTAGGTCAGGTGCAGCGAGCGCTTGTCGACCAGCCCGAACGCCGCGGCGTCCCAGAACGCGGTCGAGCCGCCGTTGCCGAGGATCACCTCGTAGCCCTCGGGTAGCGAGAACAGCTGACTCAGGCCGTCGCGGACGCGGCCCACCAGGTTCTTCACCGGGGCTTGCCGATGCGAGGTGCCGAAGAGATAACCGGCCTCGGCCAGCGCGGTCAGCTGCTCGGGGCGCACTTTGGACGGTCCGCAGCCGAACCGGCCGTCGCCGGGCTTGAGGTCGTCGGGAATCGTGAGGTCCGCAGCCATGGGGCAAGCCTAGAACCGGGGTGGTTCACCCTTCGAATCCGGTGGGAATCCGGTGACATCGACCGTTGTGCTTGTGATCTGCATCACGTGTGATCGGAATAACGCGCTCAGGGCACATTCAGGAGATTGCCCTGTTCAATTTGTGGGACCGCGGGTACTGTCGCTGGACAACGGGTACAGGAATGTAAACCTCGTATGAGGGATGGAGGCTCCCGATGACAGTCAAAGAAGCACGCACGAAGATCATCCGCCGCTGGCGCAAGAACATGGACGTGTTCGACGACGCGGAGTACGTGAACACGTTGCAGACCCTCTCTGAGGGGTCCGTGCGGCGCAATTTCAATCCGTACACCGATATCGACTGGAACTCGCCCGAGTTCGCAGTCACGCCGAACGACGAGCGCTGGATTCTCCCGGCGACGGACCCGATCGGCAAGCACGAGTGGTACCGCTCCCAGTCCAAGCAGCGCCAGATCGAGATCGGCATGTGGCGCCAGGCCAACGTCGCCAAGGTCGGTCTGCACTTCGAGTCGATCCTCATCCGCGGGCTGATGGAGTACGCGTTCTGGACGCCCAACGGCTCGCCGGAGTACCGCTACTGCCTGCACGAGGCGGTCGAAGAGTGCAACCACACCCTGATGTTCCAGGAGATGGTGAACCGCATCGGCGCCGACGTGCCGGGTATGCCGAAGCTGCTCAAGTGGGTGCAGCCCGTGATCCCGCTGGTTGCGGGCCCGCTGCCGATCCCGTTCTGGTTCGGCATCCTCGCCGGCGAGGAGCCCATCGACCACACGCAGAAGAACGTGCTGCGCGAGGGCAAGGCGCTCCATCCGATCATGGAGCGCGTCATGGCGATTCACGTCGCCGAGGAGGCCCGCCACATCTCGTTCGCTCACGAGTACCTGCGAAAGCGGGTTCCGGATCTGCCGCGGCGCAAGCGGTTCTGGCTCTCGCTCTACGTTCCTGTGGTCATGCGCGTGCTGTGTTCGGCGATCATCGTCCCGCCGCGGGCGTTCTGGAAGGAATTCGACATTCCGCGCTCGGTGCGTAAGGACATCTTCTTCTCCTCTGCGGAGTCGAGGCAGATGCTGCAGGACATGTTCGGTGACGTGCGGATGCTGGCCCACGACACCGGGCTGATGAACCCGCTCGCCAAGCTCATGTGGCGTATCTGCCGGATCAGCGGGCGGCCCAGCCGGTATCGCAGCGAGCCGCAGCGCGCGCACCTGGCTTCGGTCGCGTAGGCCAGGACAGACGTAGCGACAGGCCAGCGACAGACCATGCCCCATGTGATCACCCAGTCGTGTTGCAGCGACGGGTCCTGTGTTTTCGCGTGCCCGGTCAACTGCATCCATCCGTCACCGGATGAGCCGGGCTTCGCGACCGCCGAGATGCTCTACATCGATCCGGACGCCTGCGTCGATTGCGGAGCGTGTGTGTCGGCCTGCCCGGTGGGTGCGATCGCACCCGACAGCAGGCTGAGCGCCGAGCAGTTGCCGTTCATTGAGATCAACGCAGGGTTCTATCCGAAGCGGGAAGGCAAGCTCCCGCCGACGTCCAAGCTCGCTCCGGTGCCGGAGGCGCCGATGGTGCACACCCGCGGCAGCGGCCCGTTGCGGGTCGCGATCGTCGGCTCCGGGCCCGCCGCGATGTATGCCGCAGACGAGCTGCTCACCCAAGCGGGCGTGCAGGTCAACGTGTTCGAAAAGCTGCCGACACCTTACGGTTTGGCGCGCGCAGGCGTGGCTCCCGATCACCAGGCGACCAAGCGGGTCACTGCGCTGTTCGACAAGATCGCCGCCCGCCGAGACTTTCGGTTCTTCCTCAACGTCGAGGTGGGATCGGACCTCACCCACGACGAGTTGCTCGAGCACCATCACGCAGTGCTCTACGCCGTCGGTGCGCCGACCGACAAGCGCCTCGACGTGGAGGGGATGAACCTCCCGGGTGCGTGCACCGCCACCGAATTCGTGGCCTGGTACAACGGGCACCCCGATTTCGCCGACCTCTCGGTCGATCTCAGCGGTGAGCGCGTGGTCGTCGTCGGCAACGGCAACGTCGCCCTCGATGTGGCGCGTGTTCTCACCACCGATCCGGATGCGTTGGCGCGCACGGACATCGCCGATCATGCGTTGGCGGCGCTGCGCGAGTCGAACGTTTCCGAGGTGGTGATCGCCGCGCGGCGTGGTCCTGCCGCGTCGGCATTCACCCTGCCAGAACTGATCGGGCTCACGGCTCGATGCGAGGTCGTGCTGGCCCCCGCCGATCATCAGAGGGTGCGCGATGACCTGGCCGAGGTGACCGACGACCTGACTCGTCGCAAACTCGAGATCCTCACCAAACTCGGTGACAGCACCGCGCCCATCACCCGTCCGCGAATTCGGTTGGCGTACTTGCTCACTCCGCGCCGGGTGCTCGGCGCGCAACGGGTGACAGGGATGGAATTCGACGTCACCGGCACCGACGAGGTGGTCACGATCGAGGCGGGCACCGTGTTGACGTCGATCGGCTACCGCGGCATGCCGATTCGAGGAGTCCCGTTCGACGAGACCGCCGGGGTGGTGCCCAACGACGGTGGCCGGGTTCTCGACGGTGATGCGCCACTGCACGGTTGCTACGTGGCCGGGTGGATCAAGCGTGGTCCCACGGGGTTCATCGGCACGAACAAGTCGTGTGCGGCAGAGACCGTGCAGACCCTGGTCGCCGACTACAACGCGCGGCGTCTGCCCGAACCGAGCCACCGGCCGTCAGCTGTGGAGCGCTTTGTCCGCGGACGACAGCCACAGGTCGTCGACGCCGTCGGATGGCGCGCGATCGATGCCGCCGAGGTGGCGCGCGGTGAGGGCCGGCGCCCCCGCGTGAAGTTCACCGACACCGACGAGATGCTGCGTGTCGCCGCCGCTGCGCCGGTCGAGCCCATGCACCGACGGCTGCTGGCCGGGTTGCTGCGCTAACTGTTCCAGTAGTTCAGCACGTTGATGAACGCGGTGGGCTGCACCGACAGCGCGCCGACGTACGGATGCTCGAGCGCGAAGATCAGGTACATCACGAAGGCGAGCAACGATGCCGTCAACCCGATCGCCAATCCGTGGACCAGCAGGTCCCGCGTGCCGAACAGGTAGGTGAACGCCATCAGCACGGCGCCGCCACCGATCAGCAGTACCCACAGTTCGGCCGGCACCGAGGCCTCGCCCGTGGACACCCGTAACTTCCGGTTGGCGCTCAGATCGTTCAATCGGACGATCGCATGATCGAAGAACGCGATCTCGTTGCGGGTCTCCGGCTGGACCTTCAGATACGAGTTCCACACGTTGTCGAGCGCCTCGGACTGCTCAGAGATGGGCTCGCCGCGGCGCATCCTAGGGAATTCGCTGTCGATCACGTTCCGCGTATAGGCGATCAGGCTGCGCTCCACCTCGTCACGGTTCGCGGCCGGTAGCGCAGTGGAATCGCGGAGCAATTCGGCGACCGCCGAGGCCTCCTTGCCGCTGGCGTCCTCGGCGTCGCCCATCTGTTCCCACACCACCACGACGACGAACGCGACCAGTACGGCGTAGAGCACTCCGGCGACTTGAAACACCGCACTGGACACCGGATTCGCGTTCTCCAGCCGAGTGTGCGACACCATCTTGCGGAACAGCACGAGCCCGCCCACGGAGATTCCCACGATGACGACGACCCAGATCAGTCCGAGAAGCACAGGCGGGAACTGGAGCAACCAGATCATCGTCGGATTATTGCTGGCCCGCCCCGCCTAGCCTGGCAAACACACCAGCGGAATTGTCAGGCATCGCTACCCATCTGCGCCGCGATGTCGGCGACGTCGACCTCGCGCACCGACTCGGCGAGCGCCCAATGATGGCCGAACGGGTCACGCACCACCCCGTAGCGGTCACCCCAGAACTGGTCCTCGAGAGGGTTGACCACGACCGCGCCGGCATCGAGGGCCCGCTGGAATCGGCCATCGACGTCGGCGCCGTGCAGGTGGAGCGTGACGGGCGTGCCACCCAGCGCGGTGGGGGTGGTCGACACCCCGTCGTTGTACTCGGGGAAGTCGTCGTTGAGGAACACCATCGATCCGTTGATCCGCATGCAGGCGTGCATCAGCTTGCCGTCGGGTCCCGGCAGTCGGACCATCTCCTCGGCGCCGAATGCCCTGGCGTAGAAGTCCAGCGCTGCGGCGGCGTCGCCGACCACGAGGTGGGGGACGAGCATCGGGGTGTTGTCGATGGCCATGAAAGTCTCCTTCGGTGAGGGTCGGACGGTCGTCGGTACTGACCCGGCCGGTCCGCGGAACTCATCGGCTCAGACGACGGAGAACCCCGCCGGCAGCGTGCTGCGTCCGGTCAACGCCAGCAGCACCGCCGGGCCCTGCCCCAGATGTGCGCCGATGCGGCCGGCCAGCGCGGCGGCCTCGGCGAGCACCTCGACCGGCGGATGCACGGTCAGCCCCACCGCAGCGGCGATGTCCAGACCGTGTACGGCGATCTCGAAGGTCCGGGTCGGCAGGTAGGTGTTCAACCGCACGCCCAGCCCACCGATCACCTCGATCAGGGGATCACCGGCGGCGTCGATGTCGCCGAGCGCACGCTCGACCAGTTCGTCGATCGCGGCGACGGGGTGTTCCCCGAGATCACGGCCGGCCTGACGCCCGCGCTCCACGATCGCCTCGGCGCCCATGCCGGCGGCAAGGGCGTTGATGCGCACGTAGTACTCGGCTGGTGTGCGCACATCCTCGCGGGATGCTGGGGAGTGCAGGTAGGTGCTCACGGTGATCAGCGATCGTGACGTGTGCCCGACCAGATCGCGCACAGACCACTCGCCGAGCCCCGGATCGTCCCACCGATCCGCGGGTATCTGACGCGCGAGCGTCGCCAGATAGCGTGCGGCCGAGGCAAAGACGATCCGTTCGGTCGTCATGGCCGGGCCAGCGTGTTCCAGCCCTCGACCGACTCGAGGCTGCGCGGTGACGGGCCCACGTAGATCGCCGACGGTCGCACCAGCTTGCCGAGGCGCTTCTGTTCGAGGATGTGGGCACACCAGCCCGCCGTGCGCCCACACGTGAACATCGCGGGCATCATCGTCGGCGGCACCTGCGCGAAATCGAGGATCACCGCTGCCCAGAACTCGACGTTGGTCTCGATCGCACGGTCGGGCCTGCGTTCCCGCAACTCGGCCAGCGCGGCCTGTTCCAGCGCGGCGGCGACCTCGTATCGCGGCGCCGCGAGCCGTTGCGCGGTGGCCCGCAGGACGCGAGCCCGGGGATCTTCGGCCCGATACACGCGGTGGCCGAATCCCATCAGCTTCTCTTTGCGATCCAGGATGCCGGTGATGACCGCGCGCGCGTCACCTGTGCGCTCGGCCTCCTCGATCATCGGGATGACGCGGGCGGGGGCGCCGCCGTGCAGCGGACCGCTCATCGCGCCGATCGCACCGGACAGTGCGGCTGCGACGTCTGCGCCCGTCGACGCGATGACCCGCGCGGTGAACGTCGAGGCGTTCATCCCGTGCTCGGCAGCGCTCACCCAATAGGCATCGATGGCCTCGACGTGCCGCGGATCGGGTTCGCCTTGCCATCGGGTCATGAATCGTGCTGTCACCGTGGGGCATTCGTCGATGATGCGCTGGGGGACGGCCGGCTTGCCGATACCGCGCGCGGACTGCGCGACGTAGGACAGTCCCACCACCGAGACCCGCGCCAGGTCGTCGCGCGCCGTCTGGTCGTCGATGTCCAGCAGCGGCTGCAACCCCCAGATCGGGGCCAGCATCGCCAGGCCGGCCTGGACGTCGACGCGAACGTCACCGCTGTGCACCGGGACCGGGAACGGTTCGGCGGGCGCAAGTCCCGGGCCGAACCGACCGTCGACCAACAGACCCCAGACGTCGCCGAAGGTCACCTGGTTCGCCACCAGGTCGTCGATGTCGACGCCGCGGTAGCGCAGGGCGCCGCCGTCCTTGTCCGGTTCGGCGATCTCGGTCTCGAACGCCACCACGCCCGCGAGTCCGGGGGCGAAATCTTTGGGCACCGCAGTCATGGGCGTGATTGTCGCACCACCCCCCGCCGCCGAAACTGCCAGTCGTACCTCTGGGCGTAGCGTGATCGCGTGAGCACATCGGATCACCTCGCGCGCATGCGGGTGGAGTACGGATCGGTGGAAAAGGACGGCAGCGCCGACCTCGACGAGACCTGGCTCGACGGCGGCTGGCTCGCCCTGCTGACCAGCTGGTTGGCCGACGCCGAGCAGGGCGGGGTCGTCGAACCGAACGCGATGGTCGTCGGCACGGTCGACGCGGCGGGAAGACCGTTCACCCGCACCGTGTTGTGCAAGAGCGTGACCGTATCCGGCCTCACCTTCTACACGAACTACGACTCGGCCAAGGGCGAGCAGCTCGCCTCCCAGCCGTACGCCTCGGCGACGTTCCCCTGGTACGCGCTCGGCAGGCAGGTACACGTCCGCGGGGCGGTGACCAAGGTGCCCGACGCCGAGACCGCCGCCTACTGGGCGCAGCGTCCCCGGGGGTCGCAGCTGGGGGCGTGGGCATCGGCGCAGAGCACGCCTGTCGCCTCGCGTGATGCGCTGCACCGTCAGCTCGCCGAGGTCACCGAACGGTTCGCCGACGCCGAGGCGGTGCCCGTCCCGCCGCACTGGGGTGGTTATCTCATCGCGGCCGAGGAGATCGAATTCTGGCAGGGTCGAGAAAATAGGCTGCACAACAGGATTCGCGTTCGCCAGGACCGCATCGAACGCCTCCAACCGTAGTGGGGCGGCTCTTCGCCGACACGACGCCGCTACAGACACCGGATTTCCGGCGGCTGTGGTCGGCCGGCATCGTCACCGTTGTCGGCGCGAACCTGACGATTTTCGCGGTCCCCGTGCAGCTCTATGTCCTGACCCAGAACTCGCTGTACGTCGGACTGGCCGGGCTGTTCGCGCTGGTGCCGCTCGTCGTCTTCGGGCTGTGGGGAGGCGCATGGGCCGATGCGATGGATCGGCGGAAACTGCTGATCATCACCTCCAGCGGCTTGACGGTGTCCTCGGCGCTGCTGTGGCTGCAGGCGGCGCTGGCGATCGACAACGTGTGGGTGGTGTTGAGCTTGCTGTCGGTGCAGCAGGCGTTCTTCGCGGTGAACTCGCCGACCCGGTCGGCGGCGATCCCGCGGATGCTGCCCACCCCGCAGTTGCCGGCGGCGAACGCCTTGAACATGACGGTCATGCAGTTCGGCGCGATCGCGGGCCCGCTGCTCGCGGGTGTCCTCCTGCACTGGGTCGACCTGTCGACCCTCTATCTCATCGACACGATGACCTGTCTCGCCGCGGTGTGGGCGACCGTCAGGTTGACCCCGATGCCGCCGTTGCTGACCGGTGAGGGTGCACCGGGCTACGGGTTGGGCGCCGTGCTCGACGGTTTCCGCTACCTCGCGGGCAACCGTGTGGTGCTGATGTCGTTCGTGGTCGACCTGATCGCGATGATCTTCGGCATGCCGCGGGCGCTGTTCCCGCAGATGGCCCACGAGAGCTTCGGCGGTCCCGTCGACGGCGGCACCACGATGGCGCTGTTGGCGGCCGCGATGTCGGCGGGTGCGGTGGCTGGCGGCGTCTTCTCCGGCTGGCTGCCCCGGGTGCGCAGGCAAGGGCTCGCGGTGGTCGGCGCGATCGTGGCGTGGGGCCTGGCGATCGTCGGCTTCGGGCTCGCGGCAGGGGCGGCCAACGGCACCGCAGGCGTGATGCTGTGGATCGCTCTGGGCTGCTTGGCTTTCGGCGGTGCGGCCGACATGGTGTCTGCGGCGTTCCGGTCGACGATCCTGCAGGAGGCGGCGTCCGACGAGCTGCGCGGTCGGCTGCAGGGCGTCTTCATCGTCGTCGTCGCGGGCGGACCCCGCTTGGCCGACACTGCGCACGGCGCGGTGGCTGCTGCCGTCGGAACCACCGTCGCCGCGACGGGCGGCGGTGTGCTCGTGGTGGTCGGGGTGGTGTTGGCGGCGCGGGCGGTGCCGGCTTTCGTGCGGTATCGGGTGCCCGGGGTCCGGTGATCCCGCGGCCGGTCGCTGCCGATTGATCTGCATGTCAGAACGCCCCTCGCGACACCTCCTGGCCGATTAGCATCGACTCCCGTGGGTGATGTCAGGGGGGAGCCCGTGCTCGGGCTTCGTGAGCGCAAGAAGCGCCGTACCCGGGCCACGCTGATCGACGCCGCTGTCGCGCTGTGTGATCGGCAGGGTTTCGACGGGACGACCGTCGACCAGATAGCTGCAAGCGCCGACGTCTCGCCCCGCACCTTCAGCCGCTACTTCGCCACCAAGGACGCGATCGCGCTGGCGCTGATCGACGAGGTGCTCGACCGGGTGGCCGCGGAGCTGATCACCCAGCCGCCCGAGATCGGCCATTTCGAGGCACTTCGCCGGGCGTACGTCGGAATGGCGCAGAGCACCAAGCTGGCCCCCGCCGGGGCACTGTCGTCGTATCGGTTCATGCAGATCCTGCGGATCACGGTGTCCTCGGGGACGCTTCAGCAGGCGGCCGTCGAATTCCGTGCCAGCCCGGTGGATGTGGCGATCGCCGACCGAATGGGAGTGCCTGTCCATGACCGTCGGGTCAGGCTGATGGCGGCGGTGTTCGGCGGTGTGTTGATGACGGCGCTCCAGGAGGTCACCCGGCACCCGTCGGCGCTGGTCAACGTCGCTTTGGACGAGACGATCGCCGTGTTCGAGTCGGTCTGCGATGACTTCATGGCCGAGTTCGCCGCGGTCGGGCAACCTGTCTGACGCGCGCGTGATCCGTCGTCGGCGACCCCCGCGGGCGCCCTCGTGCGAATGCGACTACCTTCTGTAGTCAGACTTGCAGTCAGACCTCGCGATTCCCGTTAGAACCGACCCGAAGGGATCCCAGTGGCCGATCACGCCGAAACCGGGAAAGAGCACGCCACCCTGTCCTATCCCGGCGGGGAGCTGGAACTCGACATCGTCACAGCGACCGAGGGTGCCGACGGCATCGCGCTAGGGTCATTGCTGGCAAAGACCGGTTACACCACGTACGACGGCGGCTTCGTCAACACCTCTTCGACCAAGAGCGCCATCACCTACATCGACGGTGATGCCGGCATCCTGCGTTACCGCGGCTACCCGATCGAGCAGCTCGCGGAGAAGTCCAACTTCATCGAGGTCAGCTACCTGCTGCTGTACGGCGAACTGCCCACCGCCGATCAGCTGGAGAAGTTCACCACCCAGATCCAGCGGCACACCCTGCTGCACGAGGACCTCAAGCGGTTCTTCGACGGCTTCCCCCGCGACGCCCACCCGATGCCGGTGCTCTCCAGCGCGGTCAACGCGCTGAGCGCCTACTACCCGGATTCGCTGGACCCGTTCAACCCGCAGCAGGTGGAGCTGTCCACCATCCGGTTGCTGGCCAAGCTGCCGACGATCGCCGCCTATGCCTACAAGAAGTCCGAGGGGCAGCCGTTCCTGTACCCGGACAACTCGCTGACGCTGGTGGAGAATTTCCTGCGGATGACGTTCGGATTCCCCGCCGAGCCCTACGAGGTCGACCCGGAGCTCGTCCGCGCGCTCGACATGCTGTTCATCCTGCACGCCGACCACGAGCAGAACTGCTCGACGTCGACGGTCCGTTTGGTCGGTAGTTCGCAGGCCAACCTGTTCACGTCGATCTCCGGTGGCATCAACGCGCTGTGGGGTCCGCTGCACGGCGGCGCCAACCAGGCTGTGCTCGAGATGCTCGAGAAGATCCGCAAGGGTGACGACGACGTCGCGACGTTCGTCAAGAAGGTCAAGAACCGCGAGGACGGCGTCAAGCTGATGGGCTTCGGCCATCGGGTCTACAAGAACTACGACCCGCGGGCGCGCATCGTCAAGGAGCAGGCCGACAAGATCCTGGGCAAGATCGGCGTGCAGGACGAGCTGCTCGACATCGCCAAGGAGCTCGAAGAGATCGCGCTGACCGACGATTTCTTCGTCGAGCGCAAGCTCTACCCGAACGTCGACTACTACACCGGCGTGATCTACCGAGCCATGGGCTTCCCGACGCGGATGTTCACCGTGCTGTTCGCACTCGGCCGGCTGCCCGGGTGGATCGCGCACTGGCGGGAGATGCACGGCGAGCCGAACAAGATCGGCCGCCCGCGGCAGATCTACACCGGCTACACCGAGCGGGACTACGCCGACCTCGACGCCCGCTAGCCACTTTTCGCCCAAACCGACGTTTGGGCGAGAAATCGCGAGTGATCTCCGCCATTTCGTCGAGCTCGATTGCGCCGAGCGTCACACCGACGTCACTTGCGATCGTGACAGTTGTAGTTTCACAATCGTTGTGTGAATGAAACTGTCGGCAACCTGACGCCCAGGCGCAAGACGATCGTTCTGGTCTCCTGCTGTCTGAGCCTGCTGATCGTCTCGATGGACGCCACGATCGTCAACGTCGCGATCCCTGCCATCCGCACCGATCTCTCGGCATCGCCATCTCAGATGCAGTGGGTGCTCGACGTCTACACCCTGGTTCTGGCGTCGCTGCTGATGCTGTCCGGGGCCACCGGTGACCGGTTCGGCCGCAGGCGCGTCTTCCAGATCGGCCTGACCCTGTTCGCGCTGGGATCGCTGGCCTGCAGCCTGGCGCCCAGCATCGACGCCCTGATCGGCGCCCGGTTCCTGCAGGGCATCGGCGGCTCGATGCTCAATCCCGTTGCACTGTCCATCATTTCGCAGATATTCGTGGGCCGTCAGGAGCGGGCCAGGGCACTGGGCATCTGGGGTGGGGTGACGGGCATCTCGATGGTGCTCGGGCCCATCGTCGGCGGCCTGCTCATCGAGACGATCGGCTGGCGCTCGGTGTTCTGGATCAACCTGCCCATCTGCGCGGCCGCGCTGATCCTGACCGCCATCTTCGTGCCCGAGACCAAGTCGGCCACCATGCGCAGTGTCGACCCGATCGGACAGTTGCTGGCTGTCATCACGCTGTTCGGCATCGTGTACACCCTGATCGAAGGTCCGGTGCTGGGGTGGACCCACCACCGGGTCATCGTCGTCGCCGTCGTCGCCGTCGCGGCGCTCGCCGCGTTCCTGCGCTACGAATCACGACGCCACGACCCCTTCCTGGATCTCCGGTTCTTCCGCAGCATCCCGTTCAGTTCGGCCACCATCTCAGCGGTCAGTGCCTTCTCCGCCTGGGGTGCCTTCCTGTTCATGATGTCGCTGTATCTGCAAGGCGAGCGCGGTTTCTCGGCGATGCACACCGGCCTCATCTACCTGCCCATCGCAATCGGCGCACTGGTCTTCTCCCCGCTGTCGGGTCGCCTGGTCGGCCGGTTCGGCGCGCGCCCGTCCCTGTTGATCGCTGGAACGCTGATCGCAGCCGCGGCCACGATGCTCACGTTCTTGACGCGGTCCACGCCGGTGTGGTGGCTGGTGATCGTGTTCGCGGTCTTCGGCATCGGGTTCGCCATGGTCAACGCGCCCATCACGAACGCTGCGGTCGGTGGGATGCCCCTGGACCGCGCGGGTGCCGCGTCGGCGGTGACGTCGACGAGTCGGCAGGTGGGCGTCAGTATCGGTGTGGCGCTGTGTGGTTCGGTGGCCGGCTCGGCGATCACCATGAGCGGCGCTGATTTCGCGGCAGCGGCTCGACCACTCTGGTTCATCTGCGTGGCGCTCGGGTTGGTGATCCTGACGCTCGGGGTTTTCTCCACAACGCAACGCGCGCAACGGTCCGCGGACCGGCTGGCGCCACTGATCGCCGGCACGCCGACCCCGGTCAGCGCCCATGTCCGGTGACACAATGGCCGACGGGGTGTGGCGGGACATGACCGCACTGGTCATGGACAACCTCGACGGGTGGAAGCGTCTCGTCGTCGAGCGCTCCGGATTGCCGTTCAGTCGCGTGCGCATCCTGATGCGGCTCAGCAAGACGCCGATGACCGTGAAAGACATCGCCGCAGCCGCCACCATAGACGCGCCCGCTGCGACGGTCGCCATCAACGACCTCGAGCAGCGTGGGCTCGTGAGGCGTGAGATCAACCCGCAGAACCGTCGCTGCAAGGTGGTGTCGCTGACTGACGCGGGACGCGAGTTGGTGCGTGCGATCGACGACGTCCGTGACCCGGCACCGGAGATGCTGACCGGTCTCGACGCCGACGACTTGGCGACGCTGCGATCGCTGCTGGACAAACTCGCCGCCGGCTGACGCTGTCCATCCCCAGAGCCGTTTTCATCCCCAGGCTCGGGGTGAATTGTCAGTGGCCGCTGGGAGATTGGGGTCATGTCTCCGAGCAGTTCCTTGGCCATCGATGAGCGGTTGTCGGTGCTGCATGAGGAATTGGCGGAGCTGACGGGGCAGCGCAATGCGATCGATGCGCGGATCGTGGCGATCGCGGCCGAGATCGACCGCGACGAGCTGTGGGCCGCGGCCGGAGCCCGCTCGACCGCGGGGTGGCTGGCGTGGAAGGCGGGGGTGTCGCCATCGCGAGCGCAGACCGTTGCCGCGATCGCGCACCGCTACGGCGAATTCCCGCAGTGCATCGAGGGGTTGCGGGAGGGCCGGTTCTCCGTTGATCAGGTCGGGGTGATCGCTGAGCATGGCCTGCCGGGCTCGGACGAGCACTTCGCCACCATGGCGCAATCCGCGACGGTCACCCAGTTGCGCACTGCGTTGAAGATGCAACCCAAACCCATCCCGGAATCGCGGCCCGACGACGAGGCAGAGGATGAGGACGGCGTGCCCGTCGTCGATCCGGGGCCGCAGGTGTCGATCAGCTCGACCTCCGATGAGCAGTACACGTACTGGCACATCGCGCTGCCACACGTCGAGAACGCCGCCTTCGACGCTGCGCTGGCATCGCACCGTGACGCGCTGATCTCCGAATGGACGGCCACCGACCTTGATGGGCGGGCGTCGATGCCCGGCAACGCCGCGGCGTTCCTGCGGTTGGTCGACGCCAGCTGGGACGCCGAAGCGATCGCCCGCCCGCACGGGCAACGCACCACCGTGGTCGTACACGTCGATGTAGCCAGCCGAGTCGCGGCCCTGCACTTGGGGCCCGTTCTGCCCGACGGCGACCGCCGGTACCTGGCCTGTGATGCCACCTGCGAGGTGTGGTTTCACCGCGACGGGCAGGTGATCGGGGCCGGGCGTTCGACCCGGACGGTGAACCGGCGCCTACGGCGGGCGCTCGAGCATCGCGACCGTGTCTGCGTGGTCCCCGGGTGCGGGGCAACCCGCGCACTGCACGCCCATCACCTGGTGCACTGGGAGGACGGCGGCCCCACCGAGCTGTGGAACCTCGCCCTGGTCTGCCCGTATCACCATCGCGCGCACCACCGTGGCCTGATCACGATCACCGGACCCGCCGACCAACTCATCGTCACCGACTCTGTCGGTCGAGCGTTGACCTCAGAGTCGCTGGCACGACCGCCAACCCAACCACCGCCGGATGTCGCACCATGTCCCGGTCCGACCGGGGAACGCGCGAACTGGTGGTGGTACCAGCCCTACGAGCCTCGACCGCCCAGCTAGCGGCCGAGCACGGCCATCGCGGCGTTGTGCCCACCGATGCCCGAGACGGCACCACCCCGGCGAGAACCCGATCCGCACAGCAGGATTCGCTCGTGCGGCGTCGCCACACCCCACCGCTGCGCCGGCGTGGAGAGCGGTTCGTCGTCCTCGGCGAAGGGCCACGACAGCGCTCCGTGGAAGATGTGGCCGTTCGTCATGCCCAGTGCATCGTCGAGGTCGGCGGTCGTCTTGGTCTCGATGCACAGCCGGCCCGCGGCATCCTCCATCAAGACATCGTGAATCGGCTCGGCGAGAACCGAATTCAACGACGTAAGCACCGCGGAGGTCAGCGTGTCGCGCATCCGCTGCGGGGTTCCGCTCGTCGTCAGGTGGTGCGGTGTGTGCAGCCCGAACACCGTCAGCGTCTGTGCTCCCGACGCGCGCAGTGCATCGGAGAGGATCGTCGGGTCCGCCAGCGAGTGGCAGTAGATCTCACACGGAAGCGGTTCCGGCACAGTGCCATCGGCGGCGTGTCGGTAGGCCGACTCGAGTTGGCTGTAGGTCTCGTTGATGTGGAAGGTGCCCCCGAACGCCTGCTCGACGGTGACGCTGTCGTCGCGCAGACGGGGGAGCCGCCGCAGCATCAGATTCACCTTCACCTGCGCGCCGGGTGCGACGTCGGGGACGTCCTCACCGAGTAGCCGCGCCAGCACGGCAGGCGTGACATTGGCCAGGACGTGGTCGCCGACGACGCGGTGCTGTACACCGCCGTGGCGGTACCGCACCTCTCCGTCGGGCGTGATCGATTCGACCTCCGCGCCCGTGAGGATGTCGGCGCCGAAGCCTGCGGCCGCCGCGGCGAGCGCTCCGCTGACCGCCCCCATGCCGCCGACCGGCACGTCCCAGTCGCCTGTCCCTCCGCCGATCAGGTGGTAGAGAAAGCAGGCGTTCTGCTGCAGCGACGGATCCTCCAGTGCGGCAAAGGTTCCGATCAGGGCATCGGTGGCCATCACGCCGCGGACCAGATCGCTGCGCACCGCCGCGGTGATCGCATCACCGACAGGCTCGTCGATGAGCGCCCGCCACGCCCACTCCGCATCGGCGCCGGCGGCCTCCACGACCTCCCGACGCAGATCAGAACGGGTTCGCAGGGGCTCGGTCAGCGTCGGCCAGACCCGGGACGTCACCGTGGTGCAGCGCCGGTAGAAGTCGTCGAACGCCGCCTCGTCGTCCGCGGCCCCCACCGCACCGAACGTCGAGGCCGGACCGACGAGCAGTCCGGTACGGCCGCCGGACGTGGGGTCGGGCGTGTAGGACGACCAGCGACGGCGCACCAGCCGGACGCGGAGCCCGAGATCGTCGATGATGCGCTGCGGAAGCAGGCTCACCAGATACGAGTACCGCGACAGCCGCGCGTCGACGCCGTCGAACGCGTAGGCCGACACGGCGGCACCGCCGACGTGGTCGAGCCGCTCCAACAGACGGACGCGGCGGCCGGCGCGGGCGAGGTACCCAGCGGCCACCAGCCCGTTGTGCCCCCCGCCGACGATGACGACGTCGCGGTGGGAGTCCGTAGCGTCGCTCAGTTCAGGTAGCCCTCGACCTCGTCGGCCGGCCGCACCTGCGCGGCGCTCGGGTCACCACCGGTCTCGCGCAGGGCCCGCCGCTGGCGCAGCAGATCCCAGCACTGATCGAGTGCGACCTCCACGGCACGCAACCGCTGGTGCTCTTCGGATTCGTCGATCTCGTGATGCTGGAGCTTGGAGCGGAGATCCTTCTCCTCCGCGACGAGCTGGTTCACCTGGGCGAGGATGTCTTCGTCGTTGGCCACGCCCTACAGTCTGCCCCTCGACGCGATCTAATGAACCGGTGACCATGCGTAGTGCCCTGGTGACCGGGGCGTCGGGCGGTATCGGAGCGGCGATCGCGGCGGCCCTGCGCGAGGAGGGCTTCGCGGTGACCCTCGTCGGCCGCGATCAGACCAAGCTGGAAGCGGTGGCGGCCTCGATCGGCGGCTCCGCGGTGCACACCATTGCCGGTTCGCTGGCCCAGGAGTCCTTTCTCGACGAGCTGGTGGCGTTCCACGCCGAGCGGCACGGGTCGCTGGACCTGCTGGTCAACAACGCCGGGGTCGCCGGCAACCGTGCGGTCGCCGACATCACCGCGGACTTCCTCGACGCCCAGCTGGCCGTCAACGTCCGCGCGGTCGTGTTGTTGACCGCGAAGTGTCAACCGCTGCTGAGAGAATCTGTGCGCCAACGCGGTTCGGCGCAGATCGTGAACACGGCGTCGAACGCGGGCAAGCGCGGCGAGGCGACGCTGTCGTCCTACTCGGCGACCAAGGCCGCGGTCGTGGGATTCACCGAGGCGCTGCACGACGAGCTCGCCACCTCGGGCATCAAGGCGACCGCGATCTGCCCGGGTCTGGTGGACACTCCGATGGCGGACGCCTACCGCGGTGCGATCGAAGCCTCCACCATGATCACTGCGCGCGACGTGGCCGAGGTGGTGCGGATGACGACGCGCCTGTCGGCGGCGTGCATCCTCCCCGAGGTGGTGCTGCTGCGGCCGACCGAGTGGTTGCAGCCCGAGGAGGTCCGGACGCCGGTCTAGGCTGATCGGATGGCGACCAAACCCGAGATCGACTTCCCTGACGGCCCGGCACCCACCGAGCTGGTGATCGAGGACATCACCGTCGGCGACGGCCCCGAGGCGGTCCCGGGCGCCAACGTGGAGGTGCACTACCTCGGCGTCGAGTACGACACCGGCGAGGAGTTCGACAGCTCCTGGAAACGTGCTGAGTCGATCGAGTTCCCACTGCGCGGGCTCATCCAGGGCTGGCAGGACGGCATCCCCGGGATGAGGGTCGGCGGCCGGCGCAAGCTGACGATCCCGCCGGAGCAGGCCTACGGCCCGGCCGGCGGCGGACACCGTCTGTCGGGCAAAACGTTGATTTTTGTCATCGACCTTCTGGCTACCCGATGACGTGATTTTTGTCATCGACCTTCTGGCTACCCGCTAGCGCGGGCCTGGCAGTCGCAGTAACAGCCGCGCACCGCCCAGCGGACTGGCGTCCAGAGACGCTGTGCCGCCGTGCAATTCGGCCTGCTGGGCCACCAGGGCCAGGCCCAGGCCCGACCCGGAGTGCGATGCCGTCGAGCCACGCGAGAACCGCTCGAACACCACGGTGCGTTCCTCTTCGGGCACGCCGACGCCGTCGTCGTCGATCGCGATCTCCACGCCGGCCCGCGAGCTGACCGCGGACAGCTGCACGCGGGTCGCGCCGCCGTGCTTGACCGCGTTGGCGATCGCGTTGTCGACGGCCAGCCGCAACCCCGCAGGCAACCCGACGATGATCACCGTCGGCGCCGGCACCAGCGACACCTCCAGCTCGGGGTACACCCGCATCGCGTCGTGCGCAGCCCGGTCGAGCAGTTCGGTGATGTCGACCGGCACGTGGTCGTCCTCGGTGGACAGTTCCCCCTGCGCCAGCCGCTCCAGCGCACCCAGCGTCGCCTCGATCCGGGTCTGCGTACGGATGACGTCGCCGACGACTTCCTTGCGCTGATCCTCGGCGAGGTCGAGCGTCGCGAGCACTTCGAGGTTGGTGCGCATCGCGGTCAGCGGGGTCCGCAACTCGTGGGCCGAGACGGAGGCGAAGTCACGGGCCGAGGTCAACGCAGCCTTGGTCCGGCCCTGCTCCTCCCACACGCGGCCGACCAGACCCTTGATCGCGTCGGCGATCTCGACGGCCTCGGTGGCGCCACGGATGTCGATGTCGGGTGCTTCGTCACCCGCCTCGATCTGCCGGGTCTGCTGGGCCAGCCGCTTGAACGGCCGCACCGCGAACGCGGCCAGCAGCCAGCCGCCGAACGTCGCCGCACCCACGGCCATCGTGCAGATGATCAACACGCGGCGGTGCAGGTTGTTGGTGTCGGTGATAGTCGCGTCGTAGGTGGCGCCGACGGCGACCGACATTGGCTCGGGGGTGGACAACTCCACGGTGCGCACCCGGTAGCGCACCCCGTCGACCGTGGTGTCGGCGTACCCCGGCGCCAGTTCGGGCAGCACGACGGAGTTCGACGTCACCTGCCCGTCGGCACGACGGACCGTGATGACGGCGTCCTGGTCGTTGGGCGAGGGCGGGATCTCGTCGAGGCCGCGCGGCAGGAACGGGATCGCGAACCCGGCGGCCTCGTCGAGGCGCCGGTCCAGTCTTTCCTTGCGGTCCTGTGTGATGCCGACCCACACCACCGTGCCGACGATCCCGACGACGATGGCCGCGGCGATCGCGGTGGCGAACGCGACGCGGGTGCGCAGCGACGGCGTGCGCCGGAAGATCCGCGACACCACGATCATGAGCGTGGCCGTCGGTTCTTCGCGCGAGCGCTCATCAGGATCCTCGGTTCTTCGCGCGAGCGCTCATCACTACTGCTGACGGAGCACGAAGCCGACCCCGCGCACAGTGTGCAGCAGGCGGGGCGCGCCGTTGGCTTCCAACTTGCGGCGCAGGTAGCCGATGAAGACGTCGACGACGTTGGTGTCGGCGGCGAAGTCGTAGCCCCACACCAGCTCGAGCAGTTGCGCGCGGGACAGTACCGCGGTCTTGTGCTCGGCGAGCACTGCCAGCAGGTCGAACTCGCGCTTGGTCAGGTCGACGTCGGTGCCGTCGACGCGGGCGCGCCGGCCGGGGATGTCGACTTCGAGCGGGCCGACGGTGATGGTCTCCGACGAGAACGTCGCTGTGGACCCGCGTCGGCGCAGCAGCGCCTTGACCCGGGCGACCAGCTCGGCCAGCACGAACGGTTTGACCAAGTAGTCGTCGGCGCCCGCCTCCAGGCCGGCCACCCGGTCGTCGACGGAGGAGCGTGCCGACAGCACGCAGACCGGTACGTCGTTGTCCATCGCGCGCAGCGCGGTCACCACGGACACACCGTCGAGCACCGGCATGTTGATGTCGAGCACGATCGCGTCCGGTCGGGTCTCGGTCGCACTGCGCAGCGCCTCGGCGCCGTCGACAGCGGTGAACACGTCGAAGCCGGACAGCCGCAGGCCGCGCTCCAGCGAGGCCAGCACGTCGGGATCGTCGTCGACCACGAGCACCCGGGGCGAACCCACTGCACTGTCCATGCCCGCAATCTTGCCTGACGAGAGGCCCGGGCTGCGGGAACCTCGCCCGTTACCCGTCGGGGCGGTCGCGTCCGGGAGCCGGGTCGCCGAGCCGCGCGACCTCCTCGCGCAGCTGGGCGATCTCCTGGACCAGCGTGTCGATGTGCGCGGTGGTCACCTGCTGGGCCGCCGTGTCCTCGTCGGCCACCCGCTCCACGATCCACGACGCCAACGTCGCGGTGATCGAGCCGAGCAGGCTGATGCCCCCGATCATGAGCAGCACGGCGATCACCCGTCCCGTAGGGCTGACCGGGGTCAGATCGCCGTAGCCGACGGTGGTGATCGTCGTCATCGCCCACCACAGGGCCTCGCCGAAGTGGGTGATGTGCGCATCGGGGTAGTGCCTCTCGGCCTGCAGCACGGCCAGCGAGGAGACGTAGACCAGCAGCACCGCCCCACCGACCGTGTACATCGCCACGCGGCCGCGGATGGCGTGGCCGACGGCACGGTTGAGCACCGTGATCAGCGTGACCAGCCGCAGGAGGCGCAGGTGCCGCAGGATGGGCAGCGCCACGATGGCGAGGTCGAAGAGGTGCCGCCAGAACCACCGCCAGCGGTGCTCGGCCAGGGACAGTCGCACCAGGTAGTCGACGATGAACATGCCCCACGTGGCGAGGCTGACGGCATGGACGGCCACGGCTGCCGCCCCTGAGGGGAGCGCGAGCACTTCCACGCTGTAGGCGGCCAGGAACAGCAGGGCGGCGGCGGCGAGCGGCCACTCGGCGCGCCGTTCCCAGGCCTGGAGCCTGGTTTCCGGGGGAGCCGACGGACTCGACGACTCGGACACCTGCGTCGCGGTCTGCTCCGCTTCCACGCTCTGCACGTGCGCTCCTCGTCTGTCTTGCCTCGACTACGGTCCCGACGCTAGCCGGCCCGCCTGGGAAGTCTTTGACCTCACCCATTGTTGAGGTTCTACGGTGATGAGATGAGCTTGGAAACAGTTGCCCGGCAGTCGCTGTACCGGCAGACGCATGCCAGGGGTGGTGATCTGCGCGGTTTGGCAGACCGCCGGCTGATGGCGCGCATCTGGCGGTTCGCCGCTCGGCATCATCGCATGCTCGGCTGGTTCCTCCTGGTCAGCGTGCTCGGCGCGGTGCTGACAGTGGCGACGCCCCTGCTCGCGGGCCGCGTGGTCGACGAGATCACCCGCGGGGGCTCGGTGACGACGGTCGTGGTGCTGGCCGTCGTGATCGCCGGTGTCGCGCTGGCCGAGACGGCGATGTCGTTGCTGACGCGGTGGTTGTCGTCGAACATCGGCGAGGGGTTGATCCTCGATCTGCGCACCGCGGTGTTCGACCACGTGCAGCGGATGCCGGTGGCGTTCTTCACCCGCACGCGCACCGGTGCGCTGGTGAGCCGCCTGGGCAACGACGTGATGGGTGCTCAACGGGCATTCTCGGACACCCTCTCGGGCGTCGTCTCCAACATCGTCACGTTGACGTTGACGCTCGCGGTGATGATCAGCATCTCCTGGCAGGTGACCCTGGTGTCGCTCGCGCTGATGCCGCTGTTCCTGCTTCCCGCCCGCCGCATCGGCGCGGCGATGGCGAAACTCTCCCGCGAGGCAGCCGGCCACAACGCGACGATGAACACCCAGATGACGGAGCGGTTCTCCGCGCCGGGTGCCACGCTGATCAAGCTGTTCGGCGACACCGGCGCCGAGTCCCGTGAGTTCGGGGTGCGCGCCGGCCGGGTGCGCGACATCGGGGTGCGCACCGCGATGCTGCAGGCGACGTTCATGAACTCGCTGACGTTGATGTCGGCGCTGGCGCTGGCGCTGGTCTACGGCCTGGGCGGCGCGTTGGCGCTGGGTGGGACGCTGCAGGCCGGGGCCATCGTGTCGCTGGCCCTGCTGCTGACGCGGCTCTACGCACCGCTGACCGCGCTGGCCAACGCCCACGTGGAGGTCGCCACCGCACTGGTCAGCTTCGAGCGCGTCTTCGAGGTGCTCGATCTGGTGCCGTTGATCCAGGAGCGGCCAGATGCTGTCGCGATCCCCGACGGTCCGGTCACGGTCGAGTTCGACGACGTCCGGTTCGGTTATCCCGCCGCCGACACCGTGTCGCTGGCGTCGCTCGAAGAGGTCAGCGAGCTCGACGACCGCGGTGGCGACGAGGTGCTGCACGGCATCTCGTTCACGGCCCGGCCGGGGCAGATGATCGCGCTCGTCGGTTCGTCGGGTGCGGGGAAGTCGACGACCGCGTCACTACTGGCCCGGCTGTACGACGCCACCTCCGGGGCCGTCCGCCTCAACGGGGTCGACGTGCGCGACGCGACGTTCGCGTCGTTGAAGGACACCGTCGGCATGGTGACCCAGGACGGGCACCTGTTCCACGAGTCGATCCGGGCCAACGTCGCGCTCGCCGCGCCGGACGCCACCGACGACGAGATCTGGGAGGCGCTGCGCCGGGCCCGCCTCGACGGCGTGGTCGCCGACATGCCCGACGGCCTCGACACGATCGTCGGCGAGCGCGGGTACCGGCTCTCCGGTGGGCAGCGGCAGCGCCTGACCATCGCGCGTCTGCTGCTGGCCGCACCTCAGGTCGTCGTGCTCGACGAGGCGACCGCATCGCTGGACTCCGAATCGGAGGCCAAGTTGCAGCAAGCCCTGGCCGAAGCGCTGGCCGGCCGCACGTCGGTGGTGATCGCCCACCGCCTCTCGACGATCCGCGCGGCCGACGTGATCCTCGTCGTCGAGGACGGCCGGATCGTGGAGCGCGGGACGCACCCGGAGCTCCTGGCCCGCGGTGGCCGCTACGCCGAGCTGTACCGCACCCAGTTCGGGGTGCCCTCGGGCGCGCGGTCGCATCTGCCGTGCCACCGGTCGCATTCGCTAGATGGGTTAACCACTTGCTCGCAGTGGGAAGATGTTGTGAGTGGCTGATTCCGGAACCAACGCGCTGCGCGCAGCGCCCGCGATCGCGCCGCGGCCCCGGCGGGTGAGGCCCAGCTCGGACCTGTGGCGCATGTTGCCGTACCTGCTGCCGTATCGCGGCCGCTGGATTCTGATGTTCACGGCGGCCTTCTTGAGTCTGGGCGCCACGGTCGGGATTCCGCTGATGACCAAGGCGGTGATCGACGGGCCGGTGCGCCACCAGGATCAGCAGGGGCTCTGGACGCTGGGTGCTGCGGCGATGGGCCTCGGGATCGCCGAGGCGGTGCTGTGGTTCATCCGGCGGTGGCTGGTGTCCCGCGCGACGATGGGCGTCGAGGCCGACATCCGCAAAGACCTCTACGCGCGCCTGCAGATCCTGCCGATGTCCTTCCACGGCCGCTGGCAGTCTGGTCAGCTCCTGTCGCGAATCATGAACGATCTGGGTACGATTCGCCGTTTCCTGTCGTTCGGGCTGACGTTCCTGATCCTGAACATCCTGCAGATCACCATCGTCACCGCGATCCTGCTCGCGATGTACTGGCCGCTGGGTGTGGTGGTGCTGGTGTCGATCGTGCCGATCACGCTCACGGTGCTGCACTTCCAGCAGGAGTACACGCGGCTGTCGCGGCTGGCCCAGGATCAGGCCGGTCACGTCGCCACCCACGTCGAGGAGGCCGCGCTCGGTCTGCGCGTGGTCAAGTCCTTCGGCCGGGAGGACTACGTCTACGACCGCTTCGACGAACAACTCACCGATCTCTACGACACGCAGGTGAGCCGGGTGACGGTGTCGGCGAAGTTCTGGACGCTGTTGGAGATCATCCCGAACCTGACGCTGATCCTCGTGCTGGGTTTCGGCGCCTACGCCGCCGGCCACGGCTACGTGACGATGGGCACGCTGGTCGCGTTCATCACGATGATGCTGTCGCTGGTCTGGCCGATCGCGTCGCTGGGCTTCCTGCTGTCGATGACGCAGGAGTCCTTCACCGCGGCCAACCGCATTGCCGAGATCTTCGACGCGCCGCGCGAGATCACCGACGGCCCGCGCGATGCGACCCCGCGCGGTGGCCGCCTGGAGCTCGTCGACGTCGGGTTCAGGTTCCCGGATTCCGACGACTGGGCGCTACGGCATGTGAACGTGACCGTCGAGCCGGGGGAGACGCTGGCACTCGTCGGCGCCACCGGGTCGGGCAAGTCGGTGCTGGTGGGTCTGCTGTCTCGGCTGTACGACGTGACCGAGGGCGAGATCCGTATCGACGCCCAGGACATTCGCGAGCTGAGCCTCGAGGCGCTGCGGCGGGCGGTGGCCACGGCGTTCGAGGATCCGACGCTGTTCTCGATGTCGGTGTCGGAGAACTTGCGCCTGGGCAAGCCGGATGCGACGGACGACGAACTGCGCCAGGCCGTCGAGGTGGCCGCCGCGCAGTTCGTCTACGACCTGCCCTACGGGCTGGACACCCGCATCGGCGAACAGGGCATGAGCCTGTCCGGCGGTCAGCGGCAACGTCTTTCGTTGGCGCGAGCCATTCTGGCCGCGCCCCGCATCCTGGTTCTCGACGACACGTTGAGCGCCCTGGACGTGCACACCGAGGCCGTGGTCGAGGAAGCGCTGCGTCGTGTCCTGCACGCGGTCACCGGCGTGGTGGTGGCCCACCGCGCCTCGACGGTGTTGCTCGCTGACCGGGTGGCGCTGCTGCAGAACGGCACGATCACCCACGTCGGCACCCACGCCGAGCTGCTGGCGAACGTGCCGGAGTACCGCTACCTGTTGGCCGCCGACGACGAGCTCGACGACGGCTGCGAGCGGGAGGTCGACTGGGAGCAACGGGCCGAGCGGGCGCGGCTGGATCACGAGATCCTGGAGGGCAGGACGTGAGCGTGACCCCGGAGTGGCGCGGTCGGTTCGACGAACACGACGACCTGCCCATCGACGAGTCGGTGCCGCGGCGGCGCGAAGCCCGCGCGCTGCTGGGCTCGCTGCTGCGCCCCTACAAGTGGACGGTCGCCGCGCTGGCCGCCGTCGTGGTCGTGGAAAACGTTGCGCGGCTGTCGGTTCCGATCCTCGTGCAGCGGGGCATCGACGACGGCATCCCGCCTCTGCTCGGGGGTGGGTCGGCCGCCACGCTGATGACGATCGTCGGTGTGCTGTGTGCGGTGGTCCTCGTCCAAGCCAGCGCGCGGATGTTCTTCCTGCGCCGTTCCGGTCGCATCGGTCAGCGGGTACTACGGGAACTGCGCCGACGGGTGTTCCGGCATTTCGGCCGCCTCGACATCGCGTTCCACGACCGCTACACCTCCGGCCGCGTCGTCAGCCGATCCACCAACGACGTCGAGGCCATCCAGGACATGCTGGAGACGGGCTTCGACAGCCTGATCACCGCGGTGCTCACGCTCGTCGGCACCGCCGTCCTGCTGATCACCCTCGACGCGGAACTCGGCCTGATGTGTCTGGCGGCGTTCCCGATCCTGGTGATGCTCGTCGCGTGGTTCCACCGCGAGTCGTCGCGGATCTACCGTGAGGTGCGTGAGATCTCGGCGCTGGTGATCGTCCAGTTCGTCGAGACCATGACCGGCATCAAAGCGGTGCAGGCGTATCGGCGGGAGCCGCGCAACCAGGAGATCTTCGAAGGCATCGCCGACCGCTACCGGGTGATCAACGAGAAGACGTTCAGGCTGCTGGCGATCTTCATGCCCGGCGTCAAATTCGTCGGCAACATCACCACCGGCGTCGTTCTGATCTACGGCGGCTACCGGGCCCTGCACGGCGAGATGACGATCGGCACCTTGGCCGCATTCCTGCTCTACCTGCGGATGTTCTTCGAACCCATGCAGGAGATCTCGCAGTTCTTCAATACGTTCCAGTCCGCGTCGTCAGCGCTGGAGAAGCTGGCCGGGGTGCTGGCCGAGAAGCCCGCCATCAGCGATCCCGCCGAGCCGGTCCGCCTCGATCACGTGCGGGGTGACATCTCCTTCCGCGACGTCCGGTTCGAGTACGTGCCGAACCGGCCGGTGCTGCCGCACCTGGACCTGGTGGTCCCCGCGGGGCAGACGGTGGCTTTGGTCGGCACCACCGGCGCGGGCAAGACGACGATCGCCAAACTCGTCACCCGGTTCTACGACCCGGTCTCGGGCAGCGTGTCCCTCGACGGGGTCGATCTGCGCGACCTGCGGCAGACCGACCTGCGCCGGCACGTGGTGATGGTGACGCAGGAGAACTTCATGTTCGGCGGCACGGTCGCCGACAACATCCGTTTCGGCAAGCCCGACGCCACCGACGCGGAGGTGCGGGCGGCGGCCGAGGCGGTCGGCGCGCACGGATTCATCACCGCTCTGCCCGAGGGGTACGACACCGACGTCGCCAAGCGCGGCGGCCGGTTGTCGGCGGGGCAGCGTCAGCTGGTCGCGTTCGCGCGGGCGTTCCTGGCCGACCCCGCGGTGCTGATCCTCGACGAGGCGACGTCGTCGCTGGACATCCCGAGCGAGCGGATGGTGCAGCGGGCGTTGGAGACCGTGCTCGCCGAACGCACGGCGGTGGTGATCGCCCACCGGCTCTCGACGGTGCAGATCGCGGACCGGGTGCTGGTGCTCGAGCACGGCGAGATCGTCGAGGACGGCTCGCCCGAGGAGCTCACCGCTCGCGACGGCGGGCACTACGCGGCGCTGCACCGGTCCTGGGTGCAATCGCTGGCCTGATCTTCGTGCCGCAGGGCAGTATCAACCCATGACCACGAACACCGACCGGTATCGCGCGGCACGTGACCACCTCGTCGAGACGATCGGTGATTACGACAAGGCCGTCGAGACGTTCGAGTGGCCCCACATCACCGGCCAGTTCAACTGGGCGACAGACTGGTTCGACGTCGTCGCGCGTAGCCGCCCGCAGGACATCGCGTTGTGGATCGTGGAGCAGGACGGCCGCGAACAGCGCGTCACGTTCGCCGACATGGCCGCGCGCTCGGATCAGGTGGCGACCTGGCTTGCGAGCATCGGGGTCGGCGCTGGTGACCGGGTCATCCTGATGCTCGGCAATCAGGTCGAGCTGTGGGAGTCGATGCTGGCGGTGGCCAAGCTGGGCGCGGTGATCATGCCGACGACGGCGGCGCTGGGTGCCGACGACGTCGCGGACCGGCTACGGCGCGGCGGTGCAGGTTTCGTGATCGCCAACTCCGCCGACGCCGCGAAGTTCGCACGCGTGGACGCGTCGTTCGTCGGCATCGCGGTGGGGGAGACGGTACCGAGCTGGCTTCCCTACTCCGATGCGGCTGCGGTGGAGGCCGCCGGCCCGTTCGAGCCGGGAACGGCGACGTCGGATCCGCTGCTCATCTACTTCACCTCCGGGACCACCAGTAAGCCCAAGCTCGTCGAGCACTCGCAGGTCAGCTACCCCGTCGGGCATCTGACGACGGCGGCGTGGCTCGGGGTGCGGCCCGGCGACGTGCATCTGGCGATCAGCTCGCCCGGATGGGCCAAGCACGCGTGGAGCTGCTTCTTCGCCCCGTGGATCGCCGAGGCGACGATCTTCGTCTACAACTACGCCCGCTTCGATGCCGACGCCCTTCTCGAGCAGCTGCGCCGCGCCCGCGTGAGCACGTTCTGCGCGCCACCGACGGTGTGGCGCATGCTGATTCAGGCTGACCTGGGCGACAGGCCCGAGGGGCTGCGCGAGATCCTCGGCGCGGGTGAGCCGCTGAACCCCGATGTGATCGCCCGGATCGAACAGGCATGGGGACTGACGATCCGCGACGGGTTCGGCCAGACCGAGACCACACTGGCGGTCGGCAACACCCCCGGCCAGCCCGTGAAGGCGGGCTCGATGGGCCGCCCGATGCCCGGTGTGCCGGTGGTCCTGGTCGATCCGCTGACCGGCGAGCGGGCGGCCGAGGGTGAGATCTGCCTCGATCTGGGCGCGACGCCGCCGAACCTGATGACCGGATACCTCGACGACGAGAAGCGCAACGCGCACGTGATGCGGGACGGCTACTACCACACCGGTGACGTGGCGAGCCGCGACGCGGACGGCTACATCACCTACATCGGCCGCACCGACGACGTCTTCAAGTCCTCCGACTACAAGGTGTCGCCGTTCGAGCTCGAGAGCGTGCTGATCGAGCACCCCGCGGTGGTCGAGGCGGCCGTCGTCCCCGCTCCCGACGAGACGCGGCTGGCGGTGCCGAAGGCTTACGTGGCGCTGGCCGACGGCTGGTCCGCGGACGCCGAAACAGCGAGGCAGATCATGCGATACAGTCGCGACCACCTGGCGCCGTATCTCAAGGTGCGCCGCGTCGAGTTCGCGGAGCTCCCGAAGACCATCTCCGGCAAGATCCGCCGGGTCGATCTGCGTCGCCGCGAGGAGGAGGCGCACCGGGAGGGCACCCCGATCGAGAGCGAGTACCGGTACGAGGATCTGGTGTGAACGGGGGTAGCGAGATGCTGTCGTATGACGCCGGACCCACCGATACGCCGCTCCTCGAGGAGACCATCGGCGTCAACTTCGACCGTACTGTCGCCGCCTTCGGCGACACCGATGCCGTCATCGATGTGGCGGCCGGGCGGCGCTGGACCTACGCCGAGCTCGACGCCGAGATCTCCACGGTGGCACGGGCGTTGATGGCCCGTGGGATCAGGCCGGGCGACCGGGTCGGCATCTGGGCGCCCAACAGCGCGCAGTGGGTGATCGTGCAGTTCGCGACGGCGAAGATCGGCGCCATCCTGGTCAACATCAACCCCGCCTACCGGACCCACGAGCTGGCCTATGTGCTCGAGCAGTCGGGCACGCGCACGTTGTTCGCCGCCACCGCGTTCAAGTCGTCGGACTACGTCGCGATGGTCGCCGACGTGCGTCCGCGCATACCCACCCTCGAGGACGTGATCTTCCTCGGCACCGACGACTGGGCGGGTCTCCTGGGCGATGTGCAGGCGGTGGACACCGCCGAATTGGTCAGCAGATCAGCCGAACTGAACACCGATGATCCGATCAACATCCAATACACCTCGGGCACAACGGGTTCCCCGAAGGGCGCCACGCTGTCGCACCGCAACATCCTGAACAACGGCCACTTCGTCACCGAGCTGATCCGTCTGCAGCCGGGCGATCGGCTCTGCGTTCCGGTGCCGTTCTACCACTGCTTCGGCATGGTGATGGGCACACTCGGCTGCACGACCCACGGTGCGACGCTCGTCATCCCCGCTGCCGCTTTCGGCCCGGCGGACACGTTGCGCGCGATCGCTTCCGAGCGGTGCGTCGGGGTTTACGGGGTGCCCACGATGTTCATCGCGATGCAGAACCATCCCGACTTCGCCGCGACCGATCTCTCGTCGCTGCGCACCGGAATCATGGCCGGTTCGGTGTGTCCGGTGGAGGTGATGAAGCGCTGCGTGGAGGACATGTCGATGACGGAGGTGGCCATCGCCTACGGGATGACCGAGACCTCGCCGGTGTCGTGCCAGACACTCGTCGACGACGACCTCGACCGACGCACCTCCTCGATCGGGCGCGCGCACCCGCACGTGGAGATCAAGATCGTCGACCCTGATACCGGCGAGACGCTGCCCCGTGGTGAGCCCGGCGAATTCTGCACGCGCGGTTACTCGGTGATGCTCGGCTACTGGCGCGACGACGAGAAGACCGCGGAGGCCATCGATTCCGACGGTTGGATGCACACCGGTGATCTCGCGGTGATGCGGGCCGATGGGTACTGCAACGTCGTCGGGCGGATCAAAGACATGGTGATCCGGGGCGGGGAGAACGTCTACCCACGCGAAGTCGAGGACTTCCTGCTCACCCACCCCGACATCGCGGACGCCCAGGTGATCGGGGTTCCTGATGCCGTCTACGGCGAGGAGATCTGCGCCTGGATCCGGATGCGCCCCGGCCGACCCGCGCTGGATGCGGCCTCGGTGCGCGAGTTCGCATCAGAGAGGTTGGCGCACTACAAGATTCCCCGCTACGTGCACATCGTCGACGAGTTCCCGATGACGGTCACGGGCAAGGTGCGCAAGGTCGACATGCGCCGCGACAGCATCGCGCTGCTCGGCCTCTAGCGGAACTCGGAGAAGAACGCGACGACCTCGTCGATGAACAGCTCGGGCTGCTCGAATGCCGCGAAATGACCACCGCGGGGCATGTCGGTCCATCGGGTGATGTTGTAGGTGGCCTCGCACCAGCGGCGCGAGGAGCGCAGGATCTCCTTGGGGAATGACGCGACGCCCGTGGGCAATTCGACCCGGCCGGGACTACCGAACCTGGCGAAGCTCTCCCAGTAGAGCCGCGCCGACGACGTCGCGCTCGCCGTCAGCCAGTAGAGCATCACGTTGTCGAGCATCTCGTCCTTGGTCAGCACGTTCTCCGGATGTCCGTCGGAATCGGTCCAGGCCCAGAACTTCTCGACGATCCATGCCATCTGCCCAACGGGGGAGTCGGTGAGCCCGTAGCCCAGCGTCTGCGGCCGCGTCGACTGCTGCTTGGAGTAGCCGGTGCCCCACTGCTGATGCTCGGAGTAGGTGTCGAGCACCTCGCGTTCGTGCGGCGTCAGGTCGCTCAGGTCTTTCGGCGGCCTGCCGATCGGCATGTTGGTGTGGATCGCCACGCAGTGGCCCTCGTTGCGGCCGATCTGCGTGGTCACCGCCGATCCCCAGTCGCCGCCCTGGGCGCCGTACCGCTCATAGCCGAGTCGGACCATCAGCTCGTCCCACGCCGTCGCGATGCGTTCGATGCCCCAGCCGGTCGCGGCCGGCTTACCCGAGAAGCCGTACCCGGGCAGTGACGGGCACACCACGTCGAAGCCCGCGGCGGTCAGCGGCTCGATCACCTTCGTGAATTCGACGATCGAACCCGGCCAGCCGTGGGTGATCAGCAGCGGGAACGCGTCGGAGCGGCCGCAGCGCTGATGAACGAAATGGATGGAGAGTCCGTCGATCTCGGTGGTGAACTGGTCGAATCGATTCAGTGCGGCTTCCCTTGACCGCCAATCGTAAACGTCGCGCCAGTAGTCGGCGAGCTCGCGGGCGTAGGACAGCGGCAGGCCCTGGCTCCAATCGCCCACGCATTCGCGTTCGGGCCACCGGGTGCGCGCCAGCCGCTCCCTCAGGTCGGCGAGGTCGGCGTCGGGGACGGCGATGCGGAACGGCGTGACGGCAGGCATGATTCATCCTGGCACCGGGATAATCGGAGCTTGTGTCCACCCCGACGCTCGTCCTGCTCGCCGCCACCACGCTGGCCGCCTGCATCTGCCTGGGCGCCGCGCTCTACGAGTCGCTGGTCGTCGATCCGTACTGGCCGCGCCGCCCCGGGCTGATCCAGTCGCGCAACGGAGGCATCGCCCGGGTCAGGTTCTGGCTGCCCGCCCCCGTCGTGTTCGAGGTGCTGCTGATCGTCACGCTGATCGTGACGTGGGGTGACTCCGCGATCGGGACGGCTCTGCTGGTGGCGCTGGTCAGCCACGCGACGATGCGGCTGTGGGCGCTGTTCGATCTGGTCCCGCGCGCCGCGGAGTTCGAACGCACCGATCCCGCCGACGTCGACGAGGCAGCGGCGGTGCGGTGGACGCGACGCAACCTGCTGCGGGTGCCGCTGCTGCTCGTCACCTCCGGCGCGATGCTGACCGCGCTGGCGCTGGCCTGAGGGTCAGTGATCGGGGAAGATCCGCGGCAACGCGGTGGCGCTGCCGGTGAAGTTCGGCGGCCGCTTCTCCCGGAACGCTGCAACGCCTTCCTTGCCGTCGCCGATCGAGGTGTAGAACATCGCCAGCGAGTCGCTCAGGTGCGCCTGCAGCGGTGATTCGGCGGCGCCGTTGCGGTAGATCAGCTGCTTGGCCAGCGCCAACGCCACCGGCGAACGCCCGGAGACGTAGCTGCGGGCCAGTGCGATCGCGTCGGACACCAGCGAGTCGGCCGGATGCACCGACCGCAGCAGCCGGCCGCGCAGTGCGTCCTCGGCGGTGATGATGTCGGCCGAGTAGACCCAGTCCAGGGCCTGCTGGATGCCGACCAGCCGGGGCAGGAACCACGAGGAGCAGGCCTCGGGCACGATGCCGAGTCGGCCGAACACGAAACCGATCCGGGCGTTCTCGGATGCCACCCGGATGTCCATGGCCAGTGTCATGGTTGCGCCGATGCCGACCGCGGCGCCGTTGATCGCCGCGATGACGGGCTTGGGCAGCGCGTGGATCGCCAGGGTGACCCGGCCGCCGGTGTCGCGGATGCCGCTGTGCAGCGGCTCGCTCGCATAATCCGCCTGCATCTGTTCGGGTGTCGGCGCCAGGGTCTCGTCGAGACCGAACACGTTGCCGTCGGCCGAGAGGTCCATCCCCGCGCAGAACGCGCGGCCGGCGCCGGTGACGACGATGGCGCGGATCGCGTCGGCGTAGGCGTCGACGGTGAAGAACTGCTCCAGTTCCCGCGCCATCGTCACCGTGAAGGCGTTGAGCTGCTCGGGACGCGACAGCGTCAGCAGCGCCACCCCGTCGGCGTCGACGGTGCACTGCAGGGTTTCGTAATCCACGTCGGTGAGGCTACCGACCGCCCGGGCGCGGGTTTCAGGCTTCGAGTTCGCCGAGCACCTTGCGTTCGATCGCCGCGCGGGTGGCGACCGGCAGCACCACGAGGCCGGCGAGTTCTTTCTGCGCACGGCCGTAGGCGTTCTGGCGTTCCTGCGGGGTGGCGGCGTCGTCGCCCGCCAGGCGCAGCAGGTGCTGGGCGCGGGCCAGCCGGTCCTGGTCGTCGGCGGAGAAGTCGCTGCGACGGCGGCGGGTCGCCTCGGCCTCGGCGGCATCGAACGCGGCGACGTAGTCGGTCACCGCGTCGCGATATCCCGCGGCGGCATCGCGATCGTCGACGATGTCGTCGGGCTGCGCGGGCCGCAGCAGATCCGCCCGGCTCTTGGCTTTGTGGAAGGCCAGGGTCAGAGGTTCTCGCATGTCCGTCATGACCGGGAAGTCCAGCAGCTTCGCGACGTCCAGTTCGTAGGAAAGCCATCGCGCGTCGGTGGCGTCGTGGCGCGCGAGCAGCTTGGTCAGCTCGCGGCGCCGGTTCTCCACGCTGGATGCACCCGAGGCCTTCTCCCGGGCGAGCGCGACTTTGGTCTCCTGCTTGATGCGGTAGCGCTCGAGCCGGCGCTGGGCGCGGCGTTCGTTGGCGGCCGATATGCCGCGCGCGGCGCCGCCGATCACCCCGCCGAGCGGAAAGACCAGCCACCAGTAGTTTCCGGCGAACTGCAACAGCGCCTCCACACGCCCAGAATGCCACCGGTCGATGTGGTGGGATTGGCTGGTGCCGGACGTGCCGTCAGATCCAGTCCTCGAAGATCCAGACCCAGCGCTCGAGCCCGCGATCGTCGCACGTGGGCTGACGCTGCGAGGACCATGGGGGCCGGTGTACGGACCCGTGGACCTCGAGGTCCCCGCGGCAGGGGTGACGGTCATGGTCTGTCCCGCGGGGTCGGGGCGCACGGCGTTGTCGATGACGCTGGCCGGACGGATGCGTCCGACGTCGGGGGCGCTGACGGTGTTCGGACGATCCCGCGCCCGCGACATCTTCGCCGTCGCGGCCCTGGCCGGCATCGACGAACTCGACACCGTGGCCGAGTCGGTCACGGTGGGGGATCTCGTCACCGAGCAGATGCGCTGGGATGCACCGTGGTACAGGCTGATTCGCCGTGCCGACGACGACGACGTGAGACGCGTGTGCGGGCCCGTCTTCGGCGAGTTGCCGCTGCCACCGCGCTCGGAGTTCGTCGAGGAGCTCACCGAACTCGACGGCCTGCTGCTGCGCATCGCGCTGGCCAACACTCGCCGCCCGCGGCTGCTCGTGGTGGGCAACCTCGAGCAGGTCACCAGCGATCAGAGCCGGGACCTGCTGGTCGACCGGCTGGTCGATCTGGGCCGCGAGCAGACGGTGCTGACCGCGAGTGTCAACGGTGTCGCCGCCCGCCCCGGGCTGCGAGAGATCCCGGTCGCAGGCGTCTCGCGCGCCGAACTCGCGGGACTTCAGAGAGGTGAGGCGTAGTCATGCTGGCCGGGATGTCACTGGGCACAGACCTCAAGCGGTACTCGCACGGGCTGATGCCACGGATCGCACTCGTCACGATCATCCTGCTGCCGCTGCTCTACGGCGCGATGTACCTGTGGGCGTTCTGGAATCCGTTCGCCGAGGTCGGCAAGGTGCCCGTCGCGCTGGTCAACGCCGACCGCGGCGCCCAGGTGCAGGGCACGCAGGTGCACGCGGGCGACGAGGTCGCCCGGGCCCTGCTCGATTCGGGCCAGCTGGATCTGACCGAGGTCTCCGCGCAGGAGGCCGCCGACGGCGTGGCCGACGGCCGCTTCTACTTCTCGATCACGTTGCCCGACAACTTCTCCGAGCTGGTGGCTTCCCCCTCCGGGCCTCGTCCGGCGCAGGCCCCGCTGCAGTTCACGTTCAACGACGCCAACAACTACCTCGGCACGGTCATCGGGCAGAACGCCTCGAGGGAGATCCTCAACCAGGTCAACGCCAAGATCGGAGAACGCGGCATCGGCACCGTCGTCAACGGATTGGCCCAGGCCGGCACGGGCCTGGATCAGGCCGCCGGCGGCGCCGAGCAACTCGCCGGGGGTCTGGTCGCCGCCGACGACGGCGCCCACCGGCTCGCCGGCGGTGCGGACACGTTGACCTCGGGTCTGCGCACCGCCCAGGCGGGATCGGCGCAGCTGGCCGCGGGCACCCGCCGACTGAGCGGGGCCGTCGACACGGCGACCACGCCGCTGCTCGACGTGCTCGACCGGGTGGGCGGGCTTGACCTGAATCCCGACGAGGTCGCCCGCGCTGCGCAGCATCTCTCGGGTGCGGTCCGATCGACGACCGACCGGATCGCCGCGCTCAACATCAGCAGTTCTCAGGCGGCCGCGATCGTCGACCAGACCGTCGGATTCCTGCAGAACAATCCCGATCCCGCGGTTCGTGACGCCGGGCAGGCGCTCGCCGGCGCGCAGCGCCTGCTGCGCGCCCAGGGCATTGATCCCACCACCGACGACGGGCTGGTCCGGCTGCGCGACAGCGCTACCACGCTGGAGGGAGAACTGGGCGACCCCAGCAGCCGGTTGCGGACATTCCTGACCCGCGCACTGAACGGCGGCCTGCGCTCCGACGTCGCACAGCTGCGCGACGGGGTCCACCAACTCGATTCCGGAGCGCAGCGTCTCAATGCCGGCCTCGGTCAGTTGGCCGCCGGCGGGAACCAACTGTCCGCAGGGGCACACCAACTGGCCGACGGGACCGCGCAGTTGCGCACCGGCGGGCAGGAGCTGGCCACCCGCCTGCGTCAGGGTGCGGAGCAAATCCCTTCGTGGAACCCGCAGCAGCGCACTGAGGTCGCGCGCACTCTGGCAGCGCCGACGGAGCTCGATCTGCGCAACACCCACCCGGCGGCGACGTTCGGGACCGGCTTTGCGCCGTTCTTCCTGCCGTTGGCCCTGTTCATCGGCGCGATGATCGTGTGGATGTTGCTGACGCCGTTGCAGTCTCGGCCCATCGTGAACGGACTGGGCGCCCTGCGTGTGGTGCTGGCGTCCTATTGGCCGGGGCTGCTGATCGTGGTCTGCCAGGTGGTGGTGATGTATGTCGTCGTCCATGTCGGCGTCGGTCTGCACGCCACCTACGCGCTGGCCACGGTCGCGTTCCTGGCCCTGGTCGCCGGCGCCTTCCTGGCGCTGATCCAGGCGTTCAACGCGGTGCTCGGGGTCGCCGTCGGACGTGTCGCGACGCTGGCGTTCCTGATGCTGCAGCTGGTCTCCGCAGGCGGCATCTATCCGGTCGAGACCACCGCGAAGCCCTTCCAGATCCTGCACCCCTTCGATCCGATGACGTACGCGGTCAACGGGTTACGTCAGTTGATCGTCGGCGGGGTGGATGCCCGGCTGTGGACGGCGATCGCGGTCCTCTCGGCAGTGCTGCTGGCCTCGCTGGCCGCCAGCTCCTGGGCGGCGCGACGCAACCGGCAATACACGCTCGAGCGGCTGCATCCGCCGATCGAGGTCTGACGTGAGCTCCGAGGACGATCGACGGCTCAAGGATTTCGCCGGTGCCGTGGTGCTGCTGCTCCTGCAGGGATTCTGTTGGCGTGCAGTGCTTTTCCTCTCCCACGGGGATGGCCTGGTACTGCGCTACGGCGGATTCGCGGTGCTGATGCTGACCCTGGCCGCGGTGATCTGGCGGGTGGTCGCGCAACGGCAGGCGGCATGGATCGCGCTGGGTGGGCTGGCGGTCCAGGTTGCGATCGGTGCGCTCGCCCTCCTCATCTGAGGCTCAGGGCAGGCCGATGCGGCGATACCGCTCGATGCGGGTGGCCAGCCTCTGCTCGGCCGGTCCCTGCCCCAGGGTGTGCAGCTCCGCGGCGATGGTGTCCGACAGTCGGCCGATGAACGCGCGGGGCTCGTCGGCGGCGTCGGGATGCTCGGGCACGACCGCGTCGACGATACCGCTGCGCAGCAGGTCGGCGGATCGGATGCCTTGGGCTGCAGCCAGTTCGGGGGCGTGGTCGACGTCGCGGTAGACGATCGCGCTGGCGCCCTCGGGCGGCAGCGGCGCGAGCCAGCCGTGCAGCGCGGCGATCACCCGGTCGGCCGGCACCATCGCCAGGGCGGGGCCGCCGCTGCCCTGTCCCAACAGGACCGACACCGTCGGGGTGTCGAGCATGACGAGATCGGCCAGGCAGCGCGCGATCTCCCCGGCGAGGCCGTCCTCCTCGGCCTCGACCGACAGGGCCGGGCCCGCCGTGTCGATCACCAGGACGAGGGGCAGCTGAAGACCAGCCGCCAGAGCCATGCCGCGGCGGGCTTCGCGGAGCGCGGCGGGTCCCACCACACCCCTGACATGTTCCTGGCCGAGCACGACGGCGGGCTGCCCGCCGAAGCGCGCGAGTGCCAGCACGGTCGTCGCGGCCTCGCCCTGTCCTGTGCCGGACAGCAGGACCCGCTGGGTGGAGCCGTGGCGCAGCAGCGCACCCACCCCGGGCCGCTCCGGCCGCCGGGAGATCTCCACCGACTCCCAGGCGGGCACGTCGGGCAGCGGCTCGACGGCAGGGGCGGGCGGTGCGGCGCCGGGCGGATCGGACACCACGGTCAGCGTGCGGTCGATGGTCGCGCGCAGGACGTCGAGGGGCACGACGGCGTCGACGACGCCGTGACGCTGGAGGTTCTCGGCGGTCTGCACTCCGGCCGGGAAGGGTTCGCCGTACAGATGCTCGTAGACGCGCGGGCCGAGGAATCCGATCAGGGCGCTCGGTTCGGCGGCGGTGACATGCCCCAGCGAGCCCCACGACGCGAACACCCCGCCCGTCGTGGGATGCCGCAGGTACACCAGATACGGCAGGTGCGCCTGCTTGTGCTGCTGCACGGCCGCGGTGATCTTCACCATCTGCAGGAAGGCCACGGTGCCCTCCTGCATGCGGGTGCCCCCCGAACTGGGCGAGGCCAGCAGGGGCAGCCGCTCGGCGGTGGCGCGGTGCACCGCCGCGACGATGCGTTCCGCGGCGGCCACCCCGATGGATCCGGCGAGGAAGTCGAACTCGCACACGACCAGCGCGACCCGGCGGCCGAACACCCGACCCTCGCCGGTGAGCACCGACTCATCGAGGCCGCTCGCAGCGCTGGCAGCGGCCATGTCGCGGCGGTAGGAATCCGACATCGGTACCTGAAGCGGTGCGGAGTCCCAGCTCACGAACGATTCCTCGTCCAGGACGGCGTCGCGCAGTTCGAGGGCGCGGATCCGGCTCACAGCTCGAGGCTAATAGGCTGGGCCCATGATTGAAGCCACCCGTGACGGCCACGTGCTGACTCTCGAGATGCAGCGTCCGGAGCGGCGCAACGCCCTGAGCTCCCAACTCGTCGACGGTCTGCGCGAGGCGATCGAGAAAGCCGGCACCGAGGACGTGCGCGCGATCGTGCTCACCGGCGCCGGGCATGTGTTCAGCTCCGGTGCCGATCTGTCCGGCGGCCAGGGCGTGGCCGACGAGCTGCCCGACAAGGCCAGGGCACTCAACCTCGCGATCGACAGGGCGCCGGTGCCCGTGATCGGCGCGGTCAACGGCCCGGCGATCGGGGCCGGGGTCATCCTGTCGATGATCTGCGACCTGCGCGTGGTGGCGCCCGAGGCCTACTTCCAGTTCCCGGTCGCCAAGTACGGCATCGCGCTGGACAACTGGAGCATCCGCCGGCTGACCTCGCTCGTGGGCGCCGGCCGCGCGCGCGGCATGCTGCTGGCCGCCGAGCGGCTCACGTCGGAGGCGGCGCTGCAGACCGGGATGGCCAACCGGATCGGCACGCTGCCCGACGCCCAGGCCTGGGCCCAGGAGATCGCCGGGTACGCCCCCTTGGCTCTGCAGCACGCCAAGCGGGTGCTCAACGACGACGGCGCCTACGAGGATCCCTGGCCCGCGCACCAGGAACTGTTCGACCGGGCGTGGAAGAGCCACGACATCATCGAGGCGCAGGTGGCTCGCATCGAGAAGCGCGCGCCGAACTTCACGGGCGCCTGATGTTCTCGACGGCGCTGCGGTACGGGTTCGGGACGGCCTCCCTCCTGGGAGCCGGCTGGGTGCTGCGGGCGCTGCAGGGCACCTCGGCATCGCTGGGCGCCACCCCCGCCGAGATCGCCCCGGTCGCGCGGCGCTCGCCGCAGTACCGCGACGGCAAGTTCGTCAACCTGGAGCCGCCGTCGGGCATGGCGGTGGACCGGGAAGCGCGGCGCACCCTGCTGCGCGATCTGGCCAACTCCGGCTCCTCGGGCAAGCCGCCGGGTCCCATCCCCATCGCCGATCCGCCGAAGGTGCATCCGGATGCGGAGACCGCCGCGGCGAGTTGGTACGGCCACTCCAGCTCGCTGATCGAGATCGACGGCTACCGCGTGCTCGCCGACCCGGTCTGGAGCCGACGATGCTCGCCCTCACGTGCCGTCGGGCCGGAGCGTATGCACGAGATCCCGCTGCTGATCGAGGCGCTGCCCGCGGTCGACGCGATCATCATCAGCCACGATCACTACGACCATCTCGACATCGACACCGTCATCGCCCTCACCCACAGCCAGCGAGCCCCGTTCCTGGTCCCGCTGGGTATCGGTGCGCACCTGCGTAAGTGGGGCATCCCGGAGAGCCGCATCGTCGAGCTCGACTGGCACGAATCGCACCGCATCGGGGACCTGACGCTGGTCTGCACGCCGGCGCGGCATTTCTCCGGCCGGCTCTTCACCCGGGACACCACACTGTGGGCGTCGTGGGTGGTGATGGGGCCGCGACACCGGGCGTTCTTCGGCGGCGACACCGGTTACACGAAGAGTTTCGCCGAGATCGGCGCCGAGTTCGGGCCGTTCGACCTGACGCTGCTGCCGATCGGCGCCTACCACCCGGCGTTCTCCGACATCCACATGAACCCCGAGGATGCGGTGCGCGCCCACCTGGACATGACCGAGGGTGGGCTGATGATGCCTATTCACTGGGCGACGTTCCGCCTCGCGCCGCACCCATGGGCCGAGCCGGCCGAACGTCTCGTGGTGGCTGCCGACGCTGAAGGCGTCCGGATCGCGGTTCCCATCCCCGGTGGCCGGGTGGACGGCGATTCGACGTTCGACCCGTGGTGGCGGCTGTAACGACGCGTTCGCGGGTTACCGTTTCGGGCATGAAACCTCGGGTGGCCGTGCTCGCCGTGTTGTCCGTGCTGGCGGCCGGCTGCGGCGCCGGACCTTCCCCGAATCCGACGACGACGGCGGCGCCACCGAGCCAGAACGCCGACACGCCAACGCCGCTGGTGCCGGCGATGCCGCTGCCCGAGGGCGCGGTGGACAAGGCCGTGGCGAAGCTCGACGGTCTCGCCGAGGAGCTGATGACGTCGTCGGGTATCCCGGGGATGGCCGTGGCCGTGGTGCACGCAGGAAAGACCTTGTACGCCAAGGGGTTCGGCAAAAAGGATCTGACCAGACCCGACGGCTCCGACAACGCCGTCGGCCCCGACACCGTGTTCCAGCTCGCCTCGGTGTCGAAATCGTTGTCGGCCACGGTGGTGGCCCACGAGGTGGGTGCGAAGACCGTCGACTGGAACACCCCGATCGTGTCGAAGCTGCCGTGGTTCGCGCTCGCCGATCCGGCTGTCACGCCGATGGTCTCGATCGGGGACATGATGTCGCACCGCTCCGGGCTGCCCGACCATGCCGGTGACTTGCTCGAGGATCTGGGTTACGACCGCAGGCAGGTGCTGGAGAAGCTGCGGGACTATCCGCTCGATCCGTTCCGGATCTCCTACGCCTACACCAACTTCGGGTTCACCACCGGCGCCGAGGCAACGGCAGCCGCGGCGACCAAACCGTGGGAGGACCTCGCCTCCGACGTGCTGTTCCGGCCGCTCGGCATGACGACAGCGAGTTTTCGCTTCGCCGACTACGCCCGCCGCCCCGACCGCGCCGTCGGCCACATCCGCATCGACAACACCTACCGGCCGCAGTTCGTCCGCGACGCCGACGCGCAGGCGCCCGCCGGCGGGGCCAGCGCTTCGGTGACGGACATGTCGCACTGGCTGGCGATGGTGCTGGGCAACGGGACCTATCAGGGTCGGCAGGTGATCGACCCGGCAGCGCTGCTCCCCGCGCTGACCCCCCAGTCGGTGTCGAGCCCGGCCTCGGAGGCGGCGATGCGTACCGGGTTCTACGGGTTCGGGTTCAACGTCGGCACGACGTCGGCGGCACGCACCGAACTCAGCCACTCCGGCGCCTTCGAGTTGGGCGCCGGCACGAACATCCTGATCCTGCCGTCGGCCGACGTGGCGATCGTCGCGCTCACCAACGCCACCCCGACCGGGGTGCCCGAGACGCTGACCGCGGAGTTCGCCGATCTGGTCCAGTTCGGCGAGATCCGGCAGGACTGGCGCAGCCTGTACGCGAAGGCATTCGAGCACATCGACGCGCCGACCGGATCTCTGAGCGGGAAGCAGCCGCCCGCCGCCCCCGCGCCTCCGGCGCCGCTGGCCGACTACCTCGGCACCTACCGAAACGACTTCTGGGGCCCGGCCACCGTGACCGAGGTCGACGGCACGCTGCGACTGCGGATCGGCACGACACTGGATGTGCCGCTGCGACATTGGGACGGAAACACGTTCGCCTACGATTTCATCACCGAGAACGCGCCGCCGGGCACGGTGGCCTCGGCGACGTTCGACGGCCCGCGCTTGACGCTCGACTACTACAACGCCGAGGGCAAGGGAGTGTTCACCCGGTGACCGCTGCGGGCCTGTCCGACGCGGAGGTCGCCCAGCGCGTCGCCGAGGGCAAGACCAACGACGTCCCGACCCGCGCCGCGCGCAGCGTCTCGGAGATCGTGCGCGGCAACGTGTTCACCCGGATCAACGCCATTCTCGGGGTGCTGCTGATCATCGTGCTGACCACGGGGTCGGTGATCAACGGCGCCTTCGGTCTGCTGATCATCGCCAACAGCGGGATCGGCATCATCCAGGAATTGCGCGCCAAGCGCACCCTGGACAAGCTCGCGATCGTCGGCCAGGCGAAACCCACGGTGCGCAGGCTGTCCGGGACTGCGGCGCGTCAGCCCAGTGAGGTGGTGCTGGACGACCTGATAGAGCTCGGACCCGGTGACCAGATCATCGTCGACGGCGACGTGGTCGAGGCGGCGAACCTCGAAGTCGACGAGTCGCTGCTGACCGGCGAAGCCGATGCGATCGCCAAACACCCGGGTGATCACGTGATGTCGGGCAGTTTCGTGGTGGCCGGCAGCGGTGTCTACCGCGCCACCAAGGTGGGGCGCGAGGCGTACGCTGCCAAGCTCGCCGAGGAGGCCAGCAAGTTCACGCTGGTGAAGTCCGAACTGCGCAGCGGCATCAACAGGATTCTGCAGTTCATCACCTACCTGCTGGTGCCGGCCGGGGCGCTGATCATCTACACCCAGCTGTTCACCACCGATGCGGGCTGGCGGGAATCCGTGCTGCGGATGGTCGGCGCGCTCGTGCCGATGGTGCCCGAAGGTCTGGTGCTGATGACCTCGATCGCGTTCGCCGTCGGTGTCGTCCGATTGGGCCGACGGCAGTGTCTGGTCAACGAGTTGCCCGCCATCGAAGGCCTGGCTCGAGTGGACGTGGTGTGCGCGGACAAGACCGGCACGCTCACCGAGAACGGGATGCGGGTCAGCGAGGTCGAGCCACTGGACGGCAGCGCGGTCACCGAGGTGCTGGCCCAGCTCGCCGCCGACGACGACAGGCCCAACGCCAGCATGGCGGCGATCGCCGAGGCGTACCGGATGCCGCCGGGCTGGACGGCCACCGCCACCGCGCCGTTCAAGTCGACCACGAAGTGGAGCGGCGCCTCGTACGGCGAGCACGGCAACTGGGTGATCGGTGCGCCGGATGTGCTGCTCGACCCGTCGTCGTCGGCGGCTACGCGGGCCGAACAGATCGGTGCGCAGGGCCTGCGGGTGCTGCTGCTGGGGTCCAGTGACCTGCCGGTCGACGATCCGCAGGCGCCGGGCACGGTGACCCCGGCTGCGCTGGTCGTGCTGGAGCAGCGGGTGCGACCCGATGCGCGCGACACCCTCGAATACTTTGCCTCCCAACGGGTCTCGGTCAAGGTGATCTCCGGAGACAACGCGGTCTCGGTGGGTGCGGTGGCGGCGTCGCTCGGTCTCGCAGGCGAGACGATGGATGCCCGCCGGTTGCCCGCCGAACCCGACCGGCTGGCCGACACGCTGGAGGAGTGCACGACGTTCGGCCGGGTGCGTCCCGACCAGAAGCGCGCGATGGTGCACGCACTGCAATCACGCGGGCACAACGTCGCGATGACGGGCGACGGTGTCAACGACGTACTGGCGCTCAAGGACGCCGACATCGGCGTCGCGATGGGCTCGGGCAGTTCGGCATCGCGTGCGGTGGCCCAGATCGTGTTGCTGGACAACAAGTTCGCCACCCTGCCTTTCGTGGTGGGGGAGGGCAGGCGGGTGATCGGCAACATCGAGCGCGTCTCCAACCTGTTCCTGACCAAGACCGTCTATTCGGTGTTGCTCGCGGTGCTCGTCGGGCTCGCAGGTCTGTCGGCCAAGATCTTCGGCACCGATCCTCTGCTGTTCCCGTTCCAGCCCATTCACGTCACCATCGCCGCCTGGTTCACGATCGGGGTGCCGGCGTTCATATTGTCGTTGGCGCCCAATGCCGAACGCGCGCACCCGGGCTTCGTGCGTCGCGTGATGACCGCGGCGCTGCCGTCGGGACTGGCGGTCGGGGTCGCGACGTTCGTGTCCTACCTGCTGGCCTACCAGGGCAGGGCCGCAAGTGCGGTCGAGCAGACGCAGGCCTCGACCGCGGCGCTGATCACCCTGCTGGTGTCGGCGCTGTGGGTGCTGGCCGTGATCGCCCGGCCCTACGAATGGTGGCGGGTGGCGCTGGTCGCCGTGTCCGCGCTGGCCTACGTGCTGATCTTCAGTCTTCCGGCGGCCTGGAAGCTGTTCCTGCTCGATCCGACGAACCTGACGACCACGTCGACGGCGCTGCTGATCGGGCTGGTCGGGGCGGGCGCGGTCGAGGTGATCTGGTGGGTTCAGGGCAGGGTCCTGGGTGAAACCCGCAGGCTGTGGCGTTCGCCAGAACGGTAAAGTCGGTCGCATGGGATTTCTGGACAAGGCGAAAGATCTTCTCTCCAAGAACGCCGACAAAGTGGACACCGTGATCGACAAGGCCGGTGACCTCGTCGACAAGAAGACGCAGGGCAAGTACACGTCGACGGTCGACAAGGTGCAGGAAGCCGCCAAGAAGGCCCTCAACGAGCAGCAGCCGGGCCAGCCCGGCACACCCGGTCAGCCCGGCACACCCGGCACACCCGGCACACCCGCCCAGCCGCCGGTTCCGCCGCAGCAGGAACCGCCGACGGCGCCGCCGATGTCGTAGCGCGCCGATGGCCAAGCTCTCGGTTTCCGTCGACGTGCCGCTGCCGCCCGAAAAGGCGTGGGAGAGCGCGTCGGATCTGTCCCGCTACAAGGACTGGTTGTCCATTCACAAGGTGTGGCGCTCCCCGCTGCCCGACACCATCGACAAGGGCACCACGCTCGATTCCATCGTCGAGGTCAAGGGCATGCTCACCCGCATCAGCTGGACTGTCGTGCACTTCAAGCCGCCGGAGGCGATGACGCTCAACGGCGTCGGGCGCGGTGGCGTCAAGGTGAAGCTGATCGGCAAGATCAAACCGGCCACGAACACCTCGGGCACCGCCGACGGGTCGAACGTGCAGTTCGACGTGCACCTGGGCGGGCCTGCGCTGTTCGGTCCCATCGGCATGGTCGTGGCGAGCGCCCTGCAGGGCGACATCCAGGAGTCGCTGAACCGCTTCAAGGCCGTCTTCGCCCCGTCCTGAGTCCGGCGAGCAGACGCGAACTCGCGCAGAAACAGCCCCAAAAGCAGGAGTTCGCGTCTGTTCGCGGAAAGAAACTAGAGCGCGGCGGGGATCGGGGTGTCGCCGGCGATCACCTCGAACGTGCGGCCCGCGGTCTGCGAGTCGTCGAGGACCGCGACGATGACCGCCGCGACGTCGGCCCGGGAGATCTTCCCGCGGCCTGTCTTCTCGGCGACGGTCACCCGGCCGGTGGGCTCGTCGTCGGTGAGCTGACCGGGTCGCACGATGGTGGCGGAAAGCGCTGGCCGAGAAAGTATTTCGTCGTCGGCGGCGCCCTTGGCGCGCAGGTAGGCGACGAAGACCTCGTCGGCGGCGTCATCGGGAGTGTTCACGTCGGCGCCCATCGACGAGATCATCACGTAGCGCTGCACGCCGGCCGCTTCGGCCGCGTCGGCCAACAGAATCGCGGCATCCCGGTCGACGGTCTGCTTACGGGCCGCGCCGCTTCCCGGACCCGCGCCGGCGGCGAACACCACGGCGTCCGCTCCGGCCAGATGGCCGGCCACGTCGTCGGCGGAGGCGCTCTCGAGGTCGATCACGACAGCTCGCGCACCGGCAGCCTCCACATCGGCGGCGTGGTCGGGGTTGCGGATCAGCCCGACGGGCATGTCCCCGCGCGCGGCGAGCAACCGCTCCGTGATCAGCGCGATCTTGCCGTGACCGCCTGCGATGACGACCTGCATCGTCGATTCCTCCTCGGTCGGGGACACTGGTGCCGTGTCTACCACCGTGCCCCGGTCGGTTTCGGCCGAAACCGTTCGGTCAATACTGGCGCCCGTGCACCGCAGCGCCGCCCGAGTCCTGACCGCACTGGCCACCGGGCTGGTCATCGTGGGTTCCGCCATCCCTGCCGCTGCCGCACCAGGGCCGGCCACGGGGTTGCTCCAGGTCGGCGGACTACAGCGCACCTACTCGGTACACGTACCGCCCGGCGCCGTCACCGGCCTGGTCATCAACCTGCACGGCGCGGGGCAGACCGGCCGTGACCAGGAGGTGGGCACCAACTACGACGCCGTCGCAGACCGCTACGGGTTCGTCGTCGCCTACCCCGACGGGGTCGACATGAGCTGGGCCGACGGTCGCGGTGGCTCGGTCCCCGAGCGACAGGGTGTCGACGACGTGGGTTTCCTGTCCGCGCTGATCACCCAGCTAACCAGCGAGTACGGGGTCAACCCGGGCCGGGTGTTCGTCACCGGCATGTCGGCCGGCGGCTTCATGGCCCAGCGCCTGGCCTGCGACCGCGCCGACCTGGTCGCCGCCGTGGTGTCGGTCGCCGGGACGCTCGGCGCGACGGTTCCGTGCGCGCCGTCGCGGCCGGTGTCCGTGCTCGCTGTACACGGCGACGCCGACCCGGTGGTCCCGTTCGGCGGGGGCCCGATGGTCGGCCGCGGCGGGCCGAGCGTGGTCGTCTCGGCATCCGAACTGGTCAACCGCTGGCGCGCCATCGATGGATGCCCGCCGCCCGTCGACACGCCGGGCCGCTCGTCAGCGACCGGCTGCGCCGACGGAACCGCGGTCGAGTTCGTGATCGTCGGCGGTGGCGGCCACGTCTGGCCGACCGGATTCGGCTTCGACGCGAGCCAGGCCGGCGCCGACTTCTTCGCCGCCCACGGGCGCTGAGCTCAGGTGCTGATGCGCCGCAAGCTGGGCAGCAGCACCTCGTCGACGAGCATCCGTACGGTCGCATCGGTCGGCGGCCGCTCCGATATCAGGCACCGGAACACCAGATAACCCGGCAGGACGTCCCAGATCTCGGGGTTGATCGCGGCCTGTTCGATCTCCCCGCGGTCGACGGCGGCCGCCAGCACCTCCTCGATCAGCGTGTGCCGGTGTCGGACGAACTTGTCCTGCATGGCCGCTTGCAGCTGGGGGCTGTGTGACATCTCGTTGAGCACCGCCCGCATCGTGGACGTGTGCTCGCGGGCCTGCGCGGCCACCGACATGCCGATCGCGATGAGATCGTCGCGCAGGCTGCCGGTGTTCGGCGCCTTGGCCGATGCGCGGGTGCCCTCGATGAATGCGGCGAGCACGAGGTCGGCCTTCGAGGGCCACCTGCGGTACATGGTGGCCTTGCTCGCCTTGGCCTCGTTGGCCACCGCGTCGACCGTCAGCCGGTCGTAACCGTGGGTCTGGAGAAGACGGAGAGTCACCTGGAGCAGCTCGGCTTCGCGCTCCGTCCAGCCGCACTCCGACTCGGGTACCACGGGGCCCACCTTATTCCTTCTGATGTGCCCCGCCCCCTTGTCGATTGTCGGCTGCTGCGACACGGTTCAGCGCTTGCAGTGGCCAGTACCGTACCGTACCGTTTCGACCGGCGCCGGTGGGTCAACCGGCCACTCGTCGATCGGGGTGAGCTCGGCAGTGAGCAGAGTGTCGGTAGGCCGCATCGTCCGGAAGCGCTGGACGGTGATCGTCACCGTGGTGGTGGTCGCGATCGTCACGTTCAGCGTGTACCGCCTGCACGGGATCTTCGGCTCCGACAACACCGTGTCCCGGCCGAGCGCCGACGCGCTGGAGAACACCGGATACAACCCCAAGCGCGTGCTGTTCGAGGTGTTCGGCGCGCCGGGGACCGTCGCCACGATCAACTACCTCGACGCCGACGCCCAGCCGCAGCGCGCCGACGACGTCACCCTGCCCTGGTCAACGACGTTGACCACCGACGACCCCACGCTGTTCGCCGATCTGCGCGCCCAGGGTGACGGCGACACGATCGGCTGCCGGATCACGGTCAACGGCATCGTCAAGGACGAGAGGACCACGGACAACGTGAACGGATACATCTCGTGCCTGGACAAGTCCGCATGAGTGAGCACCGCGTCGAGGTCGAACCGTCACGGGTGGCGCACCTGATCCGGGTGCTGTGCGTGCCGATCCTGCTGGTGTGGATCGCTGTCGCGGCGCTGACCAACATCGCTGCCCCGCAGCTCGAGGTCGTCGGCGCGGAGCGCTCGGTGTCGATGAACGCCGCAGATTCACCGTCGATACAGGCGATGCGACACATCGGCCAGACCTTCAAGGAGTTCGATTCCGACAGCGCGGCCATGATCGTGCTGGAAGGCGACCAGCCCCTCGGCGCCGACGCGCACCGCTACTACGACTCCTTGGTCAAGCGCCTGGCGCAGGACACCACCCACGTGCAGCACATCCAGGACTTCTGGGGTGACCCGTTGACGGCCGGTGGCTCCCAGAGCAAGGACGGCAAGGCCGCGCTGGTGCAGGTGTACCTGGCGGGTAATCAGGGTGAGGCACTGGCCAACGAGTCCGTCGACGCGGTTCGCGACATGGTCGCCGACATGCCGCCGCCCCCCGGCGTCAAGGCCTACGTCACCGGTGCCGCGCCGCTGATCACCGACAACTTCGAAGTGGGCAGTGCGGGCACGCACAAGGTCACGGCCATCACGTTCCTCGTCATCGCGGTGATGCTGCTCATCGTCTACCGGTCGGTGGTGACGATGCTGATCGTGTTGGTGGCCGTGGCCATCGAGCTGGCCGCCGCGCGCGGTGTCGTTGCAGTGCTGGCGAATTCAGGGCTCATCGGCCTGTCCACCTACTCGACCAACCTGCTGACGCTGCTCGCGATCGCCGCAGGCACCGACTGGGCGATCTTCCTCGTCGGCCGCTACCACGAGGCGCGCGGCGCCGGCGAGGACCGAAAGGTCGCGTACAACACCATGTTCCGAGGGACGGTTCACGTGATCGTCGGCTCCGGGTTGACGATCGCCGGTGCGGTCGCCTGCCTGTATTTCACCCGGCTGCCCTACTTCCAGACCCTTGGTGTGCCCGCGGCGATCGGTGTGCTGGTGACGCTCGCAGCCGCGCTGACGCTCGGGCCGGCGGTGCTCGTGATGGCCGGCCGGTTCGGGTTGATGGAGCCCAAGCGGGCGATGCGGACGCAAGGGTGGCGGCGCATCGGGACGGTGATCGTGCGCTGGCCCGGGCCGATCCTGGTGGTGACGTGTGCGATCGCGCTGATCGGACTGCTCGCGTTGCCCGGATACAAGACCAGTTACGACGCGCGGCCCTACCTGCCCGACACCGCCCCGGCGGTCGTCGGGTACGCCGCGGCGGAGCGGCACTTCTCCGAGGCCCGGCTCAACCCCGAGCTGCTGATGATCGAGACCGATCACGACATGCGCAACCCCGCGGACATGCTGATCCTCGAGCGCGTCGCCAAGGCGGTGCTGCACACCCCGGGTGTGGCACTCGTGCAGTCGATCACACGACCGCTCGGCACGCCGATCAAGCACAGCTCCATCCCTTTTCAGATCAGCGCGCAGAGTGCCAGCCAGATCATGAACCTGAGCTATCAGAAGGATCGGGCCAACGACCTGATGAAGCAGGCGGCCGAGATCAGCAACACGATCGACATCCTCAAGCAGCAGCTCACTCTGCAGCAGGCCAGTGCGGCCGCGACCCACGAACAGACCCAGGCGTTCCACGACACCGTCACGATCGTCACCGACCTGCGGGACAAGCTCGCGAACTTCGACGACCAGTTCCGTCCGCTGCGCAACTACTTCTATTGGGAGCCGCACTGTTTCGACATCCCGATGTGCGCGGCACTGCGGTCGGTGTTCGACTCGCTCGACGGCATCAGTGCGCTGTCCGATCAGTTCACCAGCATCACAGCCAGCCTCGACAAGCTCGACGCGCTGCAACCGCAACTGCTGGCGCTGCTGCCGCCGCAGATCGCCATCCAGGAACGCAACCGTGACCTGACGCTGTCGAACTACGCGACCACCGGCGGCACCAACTCCCAGAGCGAGGAGGCGCTGCGCAACGCCACGGCGATGGGCCAGGCGTTCGACACCGCCAAGAACGACGACTCGTTCTACCTGCCGCCCGAGGCGTTCGACAACCCGGACTTCAAGCGCGGACTCAAGTTGTTCCTCTCACCCGACGGCAAGGCCGCCAGGATGATCATCACCCACGAGGGCAATCCCGCGACTCCCGAGGGGATCTCGCACATCAATGCGATCCGGGACTCGGCGTTCGACGCGATCAAGGCTACGCCCCTGTCCGACGCCAAGATCTACGTCGCCGGAGTTGCCGCCACGTACAAGGACGTTCAGGACGGCGCCAAGTACGACCTGCTGATCGTCGCGCTCGCCGCGCTCGCCCTCATCCTGCTGATCATGATGTTCATCACCCGCAGCCTGGTCGCGGCGGCCGTCATCGTCGGGACGGTGGTGCTCTCCCTCGGTGCGTCGTTCGGGCTGTCGGTTCTGGTGTGGCAGTACATCTTCGGTATCCAGCTGTACTGGATCGTGCTGGCGCTGGCGGTGATCCTGCTGCTCGCCGTGGGTGCGGACTACAACCTGCTGTTGATCTCCCGGTTCAAGGAGGAGGTGGGTGCCGGGCTCAAGACCGGCAGCATCAGGGCCATGGCCGGCACCGGCGGCGTCGTCACCGCGGCCGGATTGGTGTTCGCGGCCACCATGTCGTCGTTCGTCTTCAGCGATCTGGTCGTGCTGGGGCAGATCGGCACGACGATCGGTCTCGGCCTGCTCTTCGACACCCTGATCGTCCGGTCCTTCATGACCCCGTCGATCGCGGTGCTGCTCGGGCGCTGGTTCTGGTGGCCGCAGATCGTGCGGACAAGGCCGGCCAGCCAGATGTTGCGGCCCTACGGTCCCCGCCGCGCCGTGCGTGACCTCCTCGGCGGGTGATAAGGGGGCACACCGGCGGGGCTGTACGAAACATGTCGGAAACATGATCGCCTTGTAGTGGAAACGAAGGGTCGACATTCTCGTTCGGGACCGCCCGAAGGAGTGCGAACGTGAACCAGATCGACCCCGCAGCGACCGCCTGGTTGCTGGCCAGCACTGCCCTGGTGCTTCTCATGACGCCTGGCCTGGCGATCTTCTACGGCGGGATGGTCCGCACCACCGGCGTTCTCAACATGATCATGATGAGCTTCATCGCGATCCCGTTGGTCACGGTCACGTGGTTGCTCGCCGGCTACAGCCTCGCGTTCTCGGACAGCAGTGCCGGCGGGGTGATCGGGGGCCTGTCACACCTCGGGCTGGGCGGAATCACCCCGGACACCGTGCACGGACAGGTGCCCGAACTCCTGTTCGTGACGTTCCAGCTCACGTTCGCGATCATCACCGCGGCTCTGGTCAGCGGCGCGATCGCCGACCGGGCCAAGTTCGCGGCATGGGTGGCCTTCGTCCCGCTGTGGGTGATCGTGGTGTATTCGGTTGTCGCGCACTGGGTATGGGCGCCCGACGGATGGATGATGCGCTGGGGTGTCTTGGACTACGCCGGTGGGTTGGTCGTCGAGATCGTCTCCGGCGCATCGGCGTTGGCGTTGGCGCTGGTGCTGGGGCCACGCATCGGGTTCAAGAAGGAGGCGATGCGGCCACACAATCTGCCGTTCGTCCTCCTCGGCGTCGGCCTGCTGTGGTTCGGGTGGTTCGGGTTCAACGCCGGGTCGGCGCTGGCCGCGAACGGGACGGCGGCGGCCATCTTCTTGAACACCCTGGTGGCCGGCTGCCTGGGCATGCTCGGATGGCTCACGGTCGAACAACTCCGTGACGGCAAGCCGACGACCTTCGGTGCGGCCTCCGGCGTGGTCGCCGGCCTGGTGGCGATCACACCGTCGTGCGGAACCGTCACCACGTTGGGCGCCGCGGCGGTGGGTGTCGCCGCCGGTGTGGTGTGTGCGTTCGCCATCGGTCTGAAGTTCCGGTTCGGATACGACGATTCCCTCGATGTGGTCGGGGTGCACTTCGTCGGCGGTGTCGTGGGGGTCCTGCTCATCGGTCTTCTCGCCTCGGAAACGATGACGGGCGGATCGAGCGGTCTCTTCTACGGCGGCGGCTTCGGTCAGCTCGGCAAACAGGCGGTGGCGGTCGTGGTGGTCGCGGGCTACGCGTTCGCGGCATCGTTCGTGCTGGCCATGGTGATCGACAAGATCATCGGCTTCCGCATCAGCGCCGAGGACGAGGTGTCGGGTGTGGACTTCTCGCAGCACGCCGAAACCGCCTATGCCGAAGGTGTTCACGGGCATGCCAGCGTGCACGGCGCACCGCCGCGCGCAGGCGTGTTCGGCACCTCTGGTCCGACGGCATCTCGGCCGGCTGCCTCGGGAGGGCACGCGCCACAGCAAGACTGACGTGCCCATGCTGTGAATATATGCACACGACGTATTCGACGGTGCGGTAAGTTACAGTAGCTAAGAACTTGTTCCGAAGGTCAGTCACAGCGTCGAGTCACCAGCGTCTCTCACGCATCCCGGGCTGGTCGCCGGGACGTCATTGGGTAGGTCGTAGTCGTTGACGCCGACGGGAGCGGTGCTGAATTGACCGATCTGGCAACGTCTGTGAATGTGCAGACCAGCCGCGCAATGCTGCGCCACATGCTGGTCGCGCGCGGCGTGGACGCTGAGGCGGTCCGCCTGCAGAACCAGGGCCGTGTCGATCTGTGGCTTTCGTGCCGCGGTCAGGAGGCCGCGCAGGTGGCCTCGGCAATGGCGATCGGTGAGACCACCACCATCTTCCCCAGTTATCGCGAACACGCTGTTGCGATCGTGCGTGGCATCGACGGCGTCGGACTGGTGGCGCAGTGGGCGGGCCGCACCTTCTGCGGGTGGAATCCACGCCACCACCGGTTCTTTCCGTACACGTTGGTGGTAGCTGCACAGACGCTTCACGCGGTCGGCTACGCGATCGCCCGTCGGCTGCAGAGTTTTTCCGAGATGGTGGTGGTCTATCTCGGCGACGGGGCGACCAGCGAGGGCGACGTGTCGGAAGCGATGAATCTCGCGGCGGTCGAATCGGTACCGGTGCTGTTCGTCGTGCAGAACAACGGATGGGCGATCTCCAAACCGAGCCATGAACAGATGCGCACGAGCATCGCCGAGCGGGCCCGCGGCTTCGGTATCACGTCGTGGTCCGTCCGCGCCGAGGATCCCGAACGGACCTATCTGCAGTGCCTCAGCGCGCGCGAGCACGTGGAGACCACAGGCACCCCGGGTCTGATCGAACTGCACACCACGAGAACGGCGGGGCACAGCAGTTCTGATGCGCACACGCTCTACCGCGACGAGCAGGAGTTGGCCGCTGCGGCAGCCAACGATCCGGTGCAGAACTACCGAAATCGGCTGTACTGCGCCGGAGTCGTGGACGACGCATGGCTCGCCGAGGTCGATCGCGACATCGAGGCGCACAGCCGCGCGATGGTGGAGGCATTCGGTCGATGACCACCGCGCGGCCCAGCTGCCTGGCCGAATCGCTCAACGGCGCGCTGTCCGAACTGATGGACAGCGACAGCTCGATCGTGTTGATCGGTCAGGACATCGGACGCCTGGGCGGGGTCTTCCGGGTCACCCGGGGCTTGCAGAGCCGCTTCGGAACCGGTCGGGTGCGCGACGCCGTGCTCGCCGAGTCATCGATCGTCGGCCAGGCGATCGGGATGTCGATGGCCGGCCTCAAACCCATCTGTGAGATCCAGTTCGACGGCTTCGTGTATCTGGCGATGAACCAGATCGTCACGCAGGCAGCCAGAATGATCACTCGCTGGAACGGTGAGCTCGACCTGCACCTGGTGGTACGGGTTCCCGTCGGCGGCGGCATCCGCGCGGTCGAGCACCACAGTGAATCCCCCGAGGCGCTGTTCGCCCACACCCCGGGCCTGCACGTCGCCTACCCGTCGTCGCCCGAGGATGCCGCCGCGATGCTCGACTACGCGTGCCACCTCGGCTCACCGGTGATCTTCTTCGAGCCCAAACGTCTGTACTGGCACCGAAGACGCCAAGCCAGGACGGATTCGCAACCCCGCTCGGCGCTCGGCGCCCGTGTGATCCGGCCCGGATCGGCGATCACCGTGGCCGGCTGGGGTGCGGTGCTCGAAGAGGTTCTGGCCGCTGCCGACGACCTGGCCGGTTCTGTCGACGTCGAGGTGGTGGACCTGCGCTGGATCGCACCGATGGACGTCGACACGGTACTCGCCTCCGTCTCCCGTACCAGGCGGCTGTTGATCGTGCACGAGGCGGTCGAATTCTGCGGTGTCGGTGCGGAATTGGCGGCCACGGTGAGTGAGCGGGCCTGGCATGAGCTGGCCGCCCCGGTACGCCGGTTGGCGCCGCCGCGCCACATCTACCCACCCGCGGACCTCGAGTCCGACCACCTGGTCGATCAGCCCGCCATCGTCCGCGCGATCGAGGAGATGTTCCGGTGAGCGGGGATTCGACGATCGACATCCACGTCCCGGACTTCGGTCACGGGCTGACCGACGCCCTGGTCGTGGAATGGCTGGTCTCCGTCGGTGACGTCGTGGAGCGCGGCGACGTGGTAGCCGTCCTCGAGACGGACAAGAGCAGTGTGGACCTGATGGCCGAAAAGTCAGGCACAGTAGTCGAAATCGTGGTCGACGCCAGGTCGATCACGACGTCAGGATCAGTGTTGTACAAACTCGACGAGCGACGGTGAAAGGTCGAAGGCGATGTCATCCATCGAAGAACGAATGAACACCATCATGCTCAAGATCGTCCAGCGTCGATCTCCCGACGCCGGCGTCGACGACTTCACCACCGCGATCTGGGATCTCGACCTGGACTCGCTCGATGTCGCCGAGCTCACCGAGCTCCTGGAGAAGGAGTTCAGCGTCGAAGCCGACCTCGAGCGCCTCGACGAGTGTGTCAGCCCCGCCGACATCAAGAACTACTTCCTGGGACTGATCGGCACACCATGAACGCCGGAATCGTCGACATCGTCACGGCCACAACGGGAGAGCACGTCCCGAACGCCTTCTTCGACTCCATCGGGCTCACCGACGAGTGGATTCGCCGCCGCACCGGAGTGGCTGCGCGGTGGTGGATGGACGACGACGAAGCCCTCGACGATGTCGCCGCGCGCGTCTGCGCGCCGCTGGTCGCCCGGCACGAGGGCACCCGAATCGCCGCGTTGCTCGTGGTGAGCAGTTCGGCCGGCGGCGCGGTGCCCGGGATCGCCCAGCGCGTGGCCACCAAGGCCGGATTGCCCCAGGACATCCTGGCTTTCGACATGTCCGCGGCGTGCAGCGGTTTCATCTACGGTCTGATCTCCGGGTTGAGCCTGTGCGACGGCGGCGACGGTTCGGCGGTGATCGTGTGCTGCGTCGAGGCGATGTCGCGCATGCTGGACAAGACCGACCGCAATACGGGGCCGCTGTTCGGTGACGGCGCCGGCGCGGTCCTGATCGCCCCCCGGCCGGAGTTCCGCAAGCATCGCTGGCATGCCGGATCCGACGGCGCGGGCGCGGATCTGATGCGCGGTCAGGTCGGTCAAGGAATCACACTCGACGGTATCCGCGTCTACCATCGCGCCGTCCGCACGATGACCGAGACGGCGAAGATCCTGCAGGACGGTGACGTCGAACCGGCCATCGTCATCGGCCACCAAGCCAATTCGCGCATCCTGCAACGGGTCCGCGACGAAGCCGAGATCGGCGACGCGGTGTTCGTGGACTGCGTCGAGAACTTCGGCAACACCTCGGCGGCATCGATCCCGCTCGCACTGGGTGAATCACTGCGCCGCGGCAGTATTCCCACCGCGGGCCGGGCGCTGCTCGTCGCCTACGGTGCCGGTGAGGCGTGGGGAGGCGTCATGGTCGACTACGACTTCGACGACTTCGACGACTACGACGCCGACCTCGCCGACGCCGGCCTCGACCCGGATGGGTGATCGTCCCGACGTCGTCCTCGTGACCGGCGCCTCCCGCGGGGTCGGCGCCGACGTCGCCGTCGGGGTGGCGCGTCCCGGCCGGCACGTTGTGGTCAACTACCGGGAGAAGGAGCGTCGCGCCGCAGAGGTCGTCACGGCAGTGCGTGAGACGGGTGCCGGCGCGACGGCGGTGCAGGCGGACCTCTGCGACGAGCAGGCCGTGAGCGCGATGTTCGACCAGGTGTCCCGTCTGGGAACGCTGAAGGTATTGGTGCTCAACGCTTCTGGTGGTCTGGAGCGCCACGCCGACGCCGGCTACGCCCTGCGGCTCAACCGCGACGCGCAGGTGGACCTCACGCGGCGGGCCATGGCGATCATGCCGGCCGGGGCAGTGATCGTGTTCGTCACCAGCCATCCCGCGCATTTCTTCGATCGTCAACCGGTGCCCATCGCCGGCTACGCAGGGGTGGCGGAAAGCAAACACGCCGGTGAGGTGGCCCTGCGTGGGCTACAGCACGAATTCGACGATAAGGGCATCAGGTTCGTGGTGGTCTCGGGGGATCTGTTGGAAGGGTCGGTGGCACTGCGGCTGCTCCAGCGCGTCGACCCGGACGCGGTGGCGGCCCGGCGCGCGGCGGGGTCCCTGCCGACGGTCGCGGACTTCGCCGCAGCGATCGTCGCAGCGGTCGACGCACCGCTGCCGACCGGCGACACGATCTACGTGGGGTGAGGTTTCGAGCGTGAAGCGCGCCGCCGGGGCGGCTTCTCCTCGCGGGGTGGTTCTGCGGCACCCCGGTTGGTGAACCTGCCCAGTGTGGACACGCCCGGCATCGTGGAGACTGCACGGTAGACGTCGTTGCCGGTGGCCACCAGGGCTTCGAGTTGGGGGAGTAGCGCGTCGAGCGTGCGCAACATCGGATCGGCCAGCGCCAGATACCGTTCGGTTCGGTCGATCACCGCATTGAGACGCGCCGTGGCTGCCGCCAGGTTCTCGATCAGGTCGGGCATCTCAGCGGCCAGCTGAATGGAGGCGGGCGGGATGCGCATCGCAGTGGTCGCGACCGTCTGGGCCGCATCTGCCGCCGCCTGCGCCGCTGCCCTGATCTCCTTCGGGCTGGGGACTTTCTGAGGGGTCATGCATCAACGATGACGCATGCCGCCAAAGCCCGTGGGCTTTGGCGGCATGTGTCGGCCCGCTAAAACCAGACTTTTCGCCCGCCGACGGGACGGCCCACCGCGCCGAGAATCCACAGCACGACGCCGACGACAACAAGGATGGCGCCGATCGTGTAGAGGATCGACAGGCTGGTGAAATAGCCGATCAACAGAAGGATGATGCCGAGCACGATCATGGTCAATCCGATCTTCCGGGTCATGTTCACGTCACAATTGCATGGAAGGAATTACCAGTTCCGTCAAAACCAAACCGACCAAAGGCGTGCCGCCGAAGGCGCCCGAACGTCGGCCCGGTGAGGAACAGTGGTGGCATGCGCGAATATCTCGAGTTCTACATCGACGGTCAGTGGGTCCCGCCGGTGCGGCCCAACACCCTCGACGTCGAGGATCCGTCCACGGAGGAGGTCACCGGCCGCATCGCGCTGGGCTCCTCGGCGGACGTGGACGTCGCCGTCCAGGCCGCCCGGCGGGCGTTCGCCTCGTGGTCGCAGACCAGCCGGGACGACCGGCTCGAGATCTTGTCGGCGATCCTGACCGAGTACCGCGCCCGCGCTGGTGACCTGGCCGACGCGGTGCAGGAGGAAATGGGGGCGCCTCCGGCGCTCGCATCGGGACCTCAGGTCAACCTCGGGCTGGGCCACCTGCTCTCGGCCATCGAGACACTGAAGACCTTCGCGTTCGACGAGCAGCAGGGCAACACACATGTGGTTCGTGAGCCGATCGGTGTGTGTGGTCTCATCACGCCGTGGAACTGGCCCCTCAACCAGATCGCCTGCAAGGTGTTCCCCGCGCTGGCCACTGGCTGCACGATGGTGCTCAAGCCGTCGGAGGTGGCACCGTATTCGGCGCAGATCTTCACTGAGATCCTCGCTGCGGCTGGGCTTCCTGCAGGGGTGTACAACCTCGTGTACGGCGACGGTCCCGGGGTGGGGGCACCGCTGTCCGCGCATCCCGACATCGACATGGTCTCTTTCACGGGGTCGACCCGCGCCGGCGTCGAGGTCGCGAAGAACGCTGCCGCCACGGTCAAGCGGGTGACGCAGGAACTCGGCGGCAAGAGCCCGAACATCGTGCTCGACGACGATCGATTCGCCAAGAGCGTGGCCGCCGGAACGACGGCGATGATGCTCAACAGTGGCCAGAGCTGCAACGCCCCGTCACGCATGCTCGTTCCTGCGACGCGGATGACCGAGGCCGTCGACGCGGCGAGGGAGGCCGCGCAGGCCGTGCGCGTCGGCGATCCCGCGGACAAGAAGGCCATCGGGCCCGTGGCGTCGAGGGCCCAGTACGACAAGATCCAGGACCTCATCGCCCGCGGCATCGACGAGGGGGCCACGCTGGTCACCGGTGGACCCGGTCGCCCCGACGGTCTCGATACCGGGTACTACGTCAGACCGACGGTGTTCGCCGACGTCACCAACGACATGACGATCGCGCGGGAGGAGATCTTCGGGCCGGTGCTGTGCATCCTCGGCTACGACGATCTCGACCACGCCGTCGAGATCGCCAACGACACCGAGTACGGACTCGCAGGGTACGTCTCGGGGGCCGACGCCGAACAGGCCCGCGCCGTCGCCAAGCGCATCCGAGCCGGTTCGGTCGCGATCAACCACGCCTTCGACATCGCGGCACCCTTCGGCGGGTACAAGCGCAGCGGCAACGGCCGCGAATGGGGCCGGTTCGGCTTCGACGAGTACCTCGAGATCAAGGCCGTGATGTCGGTGTAGTCGGTCACGCCGAGAAGGACCAGCGACACCGAAAGCGTGAGAGAAAGCGGCGAAATGTACACCTGCAACATCGATTTCGACCGCGTCGACGCCATCGACATCCACACCCATGTCGAGATCGACGGGCATGGGCACCGGGCGTACGACGACGTCCTGATCGAGGCGACGGCGAAGTACTTCAAGATGCCGCCCGGGATCGTCGCCAGTGTCGATGCCATCGCCGACCAGTACCGCCAGCACAACACCGCCGCGGTCGTGTTCACCATCGACGCTCGGCATGGGATGCGGCACATGCCGAACTCGATCGAGGACCTGGTGCTCGGCGCGGAGCGCAACAACGACGTGCTGATCCCGTTCGGCAGCGTGGATCCCCATCAGGGCCGGCATGCGGTGCACCGGGTGCACGAGCTGGTGCGCGATTTCGGCGTCAAGGGCTTCAAGTTCCACCCCAGCATGCAGGCGTTCGAACCCAATGATCGCACCTACTACCCGATCTACCACGCGATCGCCGAAGCCGGTGTGCCAGCGCTGTTCCACACCGGGCAGACGGGGATGGGGTCAGGGCTTCCCGGCGGGTACGGCATCAAGCTGCGCTACAGCGACCCGATGCTGCTCGACGACGTCGCCGCCGACTTCCCGGAGCTGACGATCGTGATGGCCCACCCGGCGGTCCCGTGGGTCGATGCGCAGATCTCGATCGCCACGCACAAGCCGAACGTCTTCGTCGACCTGTCAGGGTGGAGCCCCAAGTACTTCCCGCCGCAGCTGGTGCACGCGCTGAGCCGGCAGTTGCGCACCAAGGCACTGTTCGGGACCGACTTCCCGTATCTGCAACTCGACCGCTGGCGCCGCGACTTCGACACCCTAGACGTCGACCCCGCGGCGCTGCCGCTGATCTACAAGCAGAACGCGCTCCGAGTCCTCGGGGTCACCCCATGACCGCGAGCAGACGCGAACTCGCCTGAATCAGGCCAGATTCGCGCGAGTTCGCGTCTGCTCGCTCCGTCGTCAGGACTTTTTCTTCAGCGATTCGGGCTTGTGCACAGCGTCATTTCCGCTCTTGTCGCTGACCACCCGGTACTGCGGGTCTTCGTCGGATGCCCGCACCGTGCGCCCGGCCGCCTCGGTGTCGGAGGTGATCTTCTCCTCGACGGTGCCCTTGACGGTGTTGCCGTGGCTCTGCCAGGTGACCTTGTCGCCCTTGTGCAATTCGCTCATGCACGGCGAATACCCGGCCTGCAGATGGGCAGACCTGACCGAAAGGTGACGGTGGGTCAGCTCTTGACGAGGGTGAACTGGCCCAGTTCGCTGACGCCGCGGTTGAAGAAGTCGCTGCAGCCGACCAGGTACTTCATGTAGCGGTGGTACACCTCTTCCGAGGTCGCAGCGACTGCCTCGTCGTGATGGGCCTCGAGCGCTTCGGCCCACGTGTCGAGCGTGCGCACGTAATCGGCGTTGAGGAACTGCGTCTGCTCGAGGGTGAAGCCCGCCTGGCTGGACAGCTCGACGATGTTCTCCTCGCCGGGCACCGAACCGCCGGGGAAGATCTCCTTGGCGATGAACCGCATGAACTTCAGGTCCGTCATCGTGATCGGAATCCCCAGCTCCGGCCACTTCTTCAAGGGGTGCCCGAGGATGGCCTGCAGCAGCATGCGGCCACCATCGGGCAGCACACTGCTGCACATCTTGAAGAACGGTGCGTAGCGCTCCTGGGGGAACGCCTCGATCGCCTCGATGCTGATGATGCGGTCGACGGGTTCGTCGAATTGCTCCCAGCCGCGCAGCAGAATCCGGCGGCTGCGGTCGGTGTCGAGACCGTCGAGCAGTTCCTGCGCGAACTTGCACTGGTTGCGGCTCAGGGTCAACCCGACGACGTTGACGTCGTGCTTCTCGACCGCGCGCTGGAGCACCGAGCCCCACCCGCAGCCGATGTCGAGCAACGTCATACCCGGCTCGAGGTTGAGCTTGCCCAGCGCGAGATCGATCTTGGCCATCTGGGCCTCGGCGAGCGTCATGTCCTCACGCTCGTAGTACGCACAGCTGTAGGTCCGGGACGGATCCTGGAACAAACCGAAGAACTCGTCGGAGAGGTCGTAGTGCGCCTGCACCTCTTCGAAGTGAGGCGTCATGTCCTTGCTCGTATCGGACCGCCCTGCAGAGCCCTTACCCATTCCCCGACCGACCTCCATCTCATCCGCACAGACGGCGGACCTGCTCAAATTACTACACAGACGTCAATGCCTGCTTTTCACAGGTGAATTGCGCGACGTCGGTGTAACCGTCCCGGAACAGGTCGGCGCAGCCCTGCAAATACTTGAGGAACCGCTCGTAGATCTCCTCGGAGGTGATCTCGATGGCCTCGTCCTTCTTGTTCTCGAGGTTCGAGGCCCACGCGTCGAGAGTCTTCACGTAATGGGGCTGCAGGTGCTGCTCGCGGGTGATCGTGTACCCGGCGTTGATCGCGTGGTCGCGCACCATCGATGCCAGCGGCAAGCGGCCACCGGGGTAGATGTAATCCATGATGAACTTGATGAACCGCACCTTCGACATGGTCAGGGGCAGTCCCTTGGCCTTGATCTCCTCATCCTCGGGGATGATGATCGTGTGCAGCATCATGACGCCGTCGTCGGGCATCCAGCTGTAGGTCTTCTTGAAGTAGTCGTCGTACTTGTTGAAGCCGAAGTGCTCGAACGCGCCGATTGACACGATCCGGTCGACCTGGCCCTCGAACTCCTCCCAGGGCTGCAGGCGCACCTCCATGCTGCGCTTGCTGGTGGAGCTGGCAAACCAGTGGTTCTCGATGTGTTCCTTCTGGTTCTCCGACAGCGTCAAGCCGATGACGTTGACGTCGTACTTCTCCACCGCGCGCATGATCGTCGCGCCCCAGCCGCAGCCGATGTCGAGCAGCGTCATTCCGGGCTTGAGACCGAGCTTGCCCAGCGACAGGTCGATCTTCGCCATCTGAGCCTGTTCGAGGGTGTAGTCGTCCTGCTCGAAGTAGGCGCAGCTGTAGACCTGGTTGGGGTCCTGCCACAGCCGGAAGAAGTCGTTGGAGATGTCGTAGTGGAACTGCACCTCTTGTTTGTCCGAGCCGCGGGTCTCCGACGCGGACTTCGAGAGCCACTTCGACTGGGCCGTGCCCTGCGGCTGATCGGTTTCGGTGTTCGACATTCGTCCATCCTCATCTGAGTTCGAGATTCACCTGCGGCACACGGCACGGGTACGCTGCTGACCCGCCCGGCCACGAGAAACTGGCTCCGCCGCCGACCATACCTTTCCTCTGCGCGCATCGGCAGGCGGCGTGCGGAACAAGAGCCAATCGAAAACTGCCAAAACGTCGGCGGGACGTCAAGATGGTCGGCATGGCCGAGCCCTCGTTCTATGTGAAGGCGTGCATCAACGGCGCGCGCACCCCGGATCAGCACTCGGGATTACCGGTGACCCCCGATCAGTTGGCGGCCGAAGCGGTGGCCGCCCACGCCGCAGGTGCGCGTGCCGTGCACCTGCACCCCAAGGACGCGCGGGGCGTCGACTCGCTGCTGGCCGCCGACGTGGCGTCAGCCGTGACGGCAGTCCGGGAAGCCGTTCCCGGCCTGCCTCTGGGCGTGACGACGGGATTCTGGGCGCTGCCCGACGCGCAGGAGCGCCGCCGTGCAATCGAAAGCTGGTCTGTACTACCGGATTTCGCGTCGGTGAACTGGCATGAACCGGGTTCGCCCGAGCTTGCCGAGCTTCTGCTGTCCCGTGGGATCGGCGTAGAAGCCGGGATCTTTCATGTCGAGGCGGCGCAGGCGTGGGGGAGCTCTGAGGTGGCCGCACACTGCCTGCGGGTGATGGTCGAGCTGGGTGCCGACGGCGACGTCGCGACGGCTGACGAGGTGCTGGCTCAGGTCGCCGCGGCGGAATCGCCTGCCCCGGTGCTGTTGCACGGGCTCGACGAGAGTTGCTGGCCGCTGCTGCAGCACGCCGGCGCGCGCGGGTTGCAGACCCGCATCGGGATGGAGGACACGCTGCTCCTGCCCGATGGCTCCGTGGCCGGCGGTAACGCGGCATTGGTCGCGGCCGCGGTCGAGCTGCTCAGTCGGTAGGTGCCCCGAGGGCGAAGTCGGCGAAGTCGAAGCCGGGGACGACGACGCAGCTGACCAGGCAGGGTTGGTCGCCCTGGGGGCGGGCGCGTTGCCAGTGGCCCGGCGGCACGACGAACTGCGGATGTTCGCCGGCGAGGATGTCGGTGCCCAGCACGTGGGTGGTGGCGCCGTCCTGCTCCGCGCCGACGTCGAGCAGTAGCGGGCCGCCGGAGTGGTACAGCCACAGTTCGGCGCTGCGCACGGTGTGCCACACCGACTGCTGGCCGGGCATCAGCAGGAACAGGATGGCGGTGCCTGCGTTGCGGCTGCCGTTGTAGTCCGATGGGAGTGCCGACTCGGGCACGGTGAGCTCACTGCGCCACGTCTCGGTGAACCATCCGCCCTCGGGGTGCGGGGAAAGGTTCAGCCGACGCGCCCATTCGGGGAGATCGCTCATCGGCCCACCCTAGTAGTCTTTGCCCATGTCTCGCGCCCGTCCCGGCTGGCTGGTGGCAGTGTGCGCGCTGGTGGTGGCGGTCGGCGCCTGGTTGCCGTGGCTGCGGTCCTCAGCTGGGGGCGGTGGGCGCGCCAACGGGATCGGTGGGGTGGCCGGTGCGATGCCGGTGCCACCGCCCGGGTTCGGTGTCGGGCAACTGGTCGTGTTGTTGGCCTCAGCGTTGGTGGTGGCCGGCGCGATGGCGGCGCGGGGAGTCTCGGCGCGGATGGCTTCGACTGCGGCGCTGGCGATTTCGGTGATCCTGGTGGTGCTGGCGGTGTGGTTCTACCGGCTGTACGTGTACCCGCCGGTGTCGGCCGCCTACGGCCTCTACGTGGTCGGCGGCGTGGCGGCCGCGGCGGTGCTGCTGTCGATCTGGACGATGCTCGCGGCGTGGAAGCGCTCGACCGGAATCGTTGGTGGGAGAGGGTGAACGGCTTCGTCGAGCCGGTCGAGCTGACCGGTGAGCACGGGGTGTCGCTGGAATCGCTGCGGGATGACCATGTCGCGGAGATCGAGGCCGTGGCCGCCGACGGGGAACTGGGCGGCCTGTGGTTCACGTCCGCGCCGAAGGCGGGGGAGGCCGGGCAGTGGGTCGCCGGCCGGTTGGCGGTGCAGGACCCGCAGACGGGGCTCACGTTCGTGGTGCGGGACCGCTCCGGTGCGGTCGTCGGGTCCTCGAGTTACCTTCACGTCGACGGGCCGAATCGTCGCGTGGAGATCGGCCACACCTGGTACGTCGCATCCGTGCGGCGGACCGCGGTCAACACCGCGACCAAGCTGTTGATGCTCGGCCACGCGTTCGATGACTTGAGTTGTGTCGCAGTCGAACTGCGCACCCATCACCTCAACCGTGACAGCCGTGCCGCGATCGAGAGACTCGGCGCCAAACTCGACGGCATCCTGCGCAGCCACCAGATACTGCCCGACGGCTCACGACGCGACACGGTCGTGTACTCGATCCTCGACATCGAATGGCCTGCCGTGCGGTCCAACCTCCGATTTCGGTTGGACCGCAACGGCTGACTTTCCTCACGCCGCAGGTGTGGCCCCGCGTTCGGCGGGCAGCGGCGGGGTGCTCGGGGCCGGCGCCTGGCCGGCCGGAGCGGGCGCCTGACCCGCGGGTCCACCAGGGGGCGGGGGCGGTGCCTGGTCGCCGGGGCCACCCGGGCCGCCGCGGCCACCGGGACCGTCGGGGCCGCCGGGGGGAGGCGGCGGAGGTGCGTCCCGTCCGGGTCCTCGGTCCGGACCGCCCGGACCACCGGGACCGTCAGGTCCGCCCGGACCGCCCGGACCACCGGGACCGTCAGGTCCGCCCGGACCGCCCGGACCGCCCGGACCGCCCGGACCGCCCGGGCCTCTATCGTGTCCGCCGGGCCCGCCCGGTCCTCGGTCAGGGCCACCTGGTCCGCCGGGCCCGCCCGGGCCCCAGTCGTGCCGGCCCGGTCCGCCCGGACCCCACCCTGGACCGCCGGGTCCCCCCGGACCACCCGGGCCGTCCGGCCCCCAGAAGCCCGGGCCGGGTGGCGCGGGCTGCGCGACCGCCGCGGTGCCGACCGACAGCGACATCATCGGATGCGCGTCGGCCAGCGTGCCGCCCAGAAACCCGATCACCAGACCCGCGGCGGCAGCGCCGACGGCTGCACCGACCGGGTGCCGGCGCGCGGGTTCGCGTACCGCAGCCCAGCGTCCCTTCGCTTCGGGCGCCGCGACAGGGGGTCCGTAGTGCGGCTGCGATTCGGGGATGCGATCGGTCTCGGGGGTGTCATCGGTGTGCTCGACCGTCGAATCTTCGTGCGGGCGATCATCGTTGGCCATGGGACCTCTTTCGTCGTGGGAACCTGGACTGGTCGCGACGCTAGGACCCGGTCATGAAGCCAACCTGAAGAGCGGCGGCCACGGTGGTTTCTTCAGACGGTCTTCAGAGAGCACCGGCCAGAATGGACCCATGGGCGCCACCACAGACACCGATCGTGCCGCTGCCCGGGTGCTCGTGGTCGAGGACTCCCCGGCCATCCGTGAGATGGTGGTCGACGCGCTCGTGTCGGCCGGGTACGCCGCCGACGGCCGCGTCGACGGCGACGATCTGGAGGCGGCACTCGACGGCTACCGGCCGGACCTGGTGATCGTGGACATCATGCTGCCCGGCCGGGACGGTTTCGCGCTGGCCGACGTCGTCCGTCAGTGGGGCGACGTGGGGCTGATCATGCTGACCGCGCGCGACGGTCTCACCGATCGGTTACGCGGCCTCGACGGCGGCGCCGACGATTACGTCGTCAAACCGTTCGAGGTGCCAGAACTCGTGTCCCGGGTCGGCGCCGTTCTGCGCCGCCGCGGGCGCCTGCCGGCGACCGTGCAGACCGGCGACCTCGTCGTCGACCGCGGTGCCGGCATCGCCTCGCGCGCCGGCGTCCCCCTCGATCTGACCGCCACCGAATTCCGCCTCCTGGACTTCCTTCTCGATCAACGCGGCCGCATCGTCAGCGCGCACCAGATCCTCAACGCCGTCTGGGGTTACGCCTCCTACGACGACAACCTGGTGCACGTCCACATCAGCAGCCTGCGGCGCAAGATGGAGGCGCACGGGCCGCGAATCCTGCACACCGTGCGCGGCATCGGCTACCGGTTGCAGGCCCGATGACGGCGACACCGTCGCTGCAGCGACGCGTGGTGATCGCCGTCCTGGTGTTCCTCACCGTCCTTCTCGTGGTGCTCGGCGTCGTCGTCGACGTATCGATCGGCGCTCAGGCCCGACGAGACCTCAACAACCGCCTGCAGGCCGGTGTCACACGTGTCGATGCGCTGGCCCGTGCCGGAGTGCCGCCGTCGCAGTGGGTCGACGAGGTCAACGGTGGCGGCATCCGGGCCGCGGTCTTCGCCGCCGACGGCGAGCGGTACGGAGATCCCGCGATCGACCCCGACACGACGATCGGAGAGGACGTCCCGCCGCCACCGCCACCGGGGCCTCCCGGCCGTGATCATGGGCCGGGTCCGCCGGGTGCTCGCCGCCCGCCCCCGCCGCCGGACGCCACCGCGACGGTGATCGACCATCGGTTACCGGACGGCAGCCGGCTCATCCTGGTGGCCGACACGACCGCCACCTCGGCTCTGCTGCGGCAGTTGCGCATCCTCATGGTGGTCGCGGGCATCGCCGTGCTGCTGGTCACCGCGCTCGGCGTGCTGCTGATCGCCCGCGCCACGATGCTGCCCCTGACACGCCTGACCCAGGTCGCCGAGTCGATCGCCGCCGGCGACCGCGGCAGGCGGGTGCGGCCGGACCGTCCCGGCACCGAACTCGGCCGTGCCGCAGCAGCATTCGACACCATGGTGGATGCGCTGCAGTACTCGGAGAATCGCGCCCACCAGTCGGCGCAGGCCGCCGCGCAGGCAGAAGCCGCCACCCGCCGGTTCCTGGCCGATGCCGCCCACGAACTCCGCACCCCCATCGCCGGCATACACGCTGCCGCAGATCAACTCGTGTCCTCGGCTGTCCAGTACGACGACCCCGAGTCGGCCCGCCAGCGTCACCGGGCCGAACTGGTCCTCAACGAGGCACGCCGAGCGGGCAGGCTGGTCGCCGACATGCTCGACCTGAGCCGTATCGATGCCGGCTCACCGCTCGACCGGCGGCCATGCGATCTGGTGGCACTCGCCGACGCCGAGCGCGATCGCAGCGCGGTGCTGGCTCCCGGTCTGCAGATCCGGCGCAGCGGTGAGGCTGCGCTGCCGATCGTCGCCGACGCCATGCGCATCGCGCAGATCCTCGCCAACGTCGTCGACAACGCCCGCAGGCACACCCCGGCGGGCGGGGTGATCGACATCGACGTCCGCACTGCGGGTGATCGGGCGGTGCTGACCGTCACCGACACCGGTCCGGGCGTGCCGGATGATCAGCGGGAGCGGATCTTCGAGCGGTTGGTCCGTCTCGACGAGGCCCGCGATCGCGACCGCGGAGGCGCAGGGCTGGGCCTGCCGATAGCCCGAGCCCTGGCTCGGGCGCACGGCGGGGATCTGGTCAACGTGGTGCACCGTCCCGGGGCGCGGTTCGTTCTGACGCTGCCGCGACGGTGACACCAACGTGCGGTCCAACCGGATGAATTCGGTTGAACCGCAAGCGTTGTCAGTTGGTACTAGTTTGCGTCGACGGTGGTCGCCTCGATGGATGTCTGCGCGCCGGCGTGCTGGATCTCCACCTTTCGCGGCTTGGCCTTCTCGGCGACCGGGATCGTCACCGTCAGCACGCCGTTCTCGTAGGTCGCCGAGATCGCGCTGGTGTCGATCCCGTCGCCGAGGGAGAGCTGCCGGCGATAGCCGCCGAAGAACCGCTCGTTGGCCAGCCACTGCGCCGACTCGTCGGAGCGTGCTGTGCGATGAGCAGAGATGGTCAGCGTGCCGTTGTCGACGTTCACGTCGACCGACCCCGGGTCGACACCGGGCAGGTCGGCGGTCAGCACGTAGTGGTCGTCGATCTTGCAGAGGTCCATCGGCATGAAGCGCGGGACACGGTTTGATCCGGTCTGGCTGGTCAGCAAGCCCCGGGTCAGAGAATCAAGGTCACTGAACGGATCAAAGCGAAGCACAGCAATCCACCTCCTATGTCGTCCAGAGCCCGCCACCCTGGCGGGCGACCAAATCACTGTGCACCGCCGAGATTAGCACTCGACACCGGAGAGTGCCAAGAAGTTTTCGCCGGTTGTGTCAGCTGTCGGCGAACGCGACAGCGTCGGTCGCGGTGACCGCGGCGACGCGTCCCGGCGCGGCCTGAAAAGACCAGTAGAGATTCGTGTGGTCGATGACGGCGGGCACGGGCGGAGCGCCCCACGTCGTCTTGTCACCTGCGGTGTGAGCATCGGCGACGAGGGTGACGTCATAACCCCTGACGAAGGCGCCGTGCAACGTACTGCGCACGCACGCATCGGTTTCCGCGCCGACGACGATCAGTCGGCCGACGCTGCGGTCGGCCAGGGTGTGTTCCAGCGGGGTCGCTTCGAACGCGTCGCCGTAGGTCTTGTCGATGACGGGTTCGCCGTCGGCGGGGGAGAGCTCCGGCACGATCTCCCAGCCGTCGCTGCCGTGGCGCAGCTCGTCGTCATGGTGTCTCACCCACACGACAGCAACCTCCTCCCGGCGTGCCTGCTCGACCAGCCGGGCGATGTTGGCCACCACGGCATCTCGTCGGAACGCGCCGTCGACGACGTCGTTCTGTACGTCGACGACGAGAAGCGCCGTCGCCGTCCGGTCCGCGAATGTGGTCATGACGTCATTATCTGCGCACCGCGCAGCGGTTCGAGGCACTGGTCGCAGATGAGCCGCGGATGGAACCTTCGCCCGCACGAGACGTGGGTGACGCGGACGGCCGGTCCGTCGGGATCGGGGTACCAGCGCTGCGCCCACGCCAGTGCGCACACGAGGACGGGGAGCAGTGCGCGGCCCTTGTCTGTCAGCAGGTAACGGCCCGCGACCGTGTGCAGAATCCCTTCGGCGGTGAACACGGACAACCGGCCGGAGATCGTAGCCGGCGGTGCGCCGAGCTCGGCGTGGAAGTCGGTGAACCTGCCGATGCCGACGAACGCCGCCACCAGCAGTGCGAACCCCCAGCGGTCGCCGATGACGGTCATCGTCTGCGGGAACAGAACCCCGGAGCGCCGGTCGGGCGAGCGGCGGCGATTCGAGGTCAAGGGCACCGAACGCTGCCAGCCACCGCTCGGACCCCACTGCGCCACAAGCTCTTTCTCCGAGGCGACGGCCGCATCGCACGCCCGGCACGCCAGTCTCGGTGCGAACAGCGACCCGCAGGACGTGTGGCGCATCGCGGGCAGAGGCCGCGGATGATCAGTCACCCAGCTGCGCTCCCACTCCCAGATCGATGTCAGCATCGGCCACAGGGAACGGCTCTTTGCCGTGGACGTGTACTCGACACGAGTCGGACGGGTCCGATACTCGCGCCGGTCCAACAGCTCTTCGTCGACCAGCGCGCGGAGGCGCCCCGACAGGACGGCATGGGACACGGGAAGCGCGTCGACGAAGTCGCCGTAGCGGGTGGCGCCGAGCAGCGTCTGCTGGATGATCAGCAGGCTCCACTCGTCGCCGAGGACGCCCAGCATCCGCGCGACGGCGTTCGGGGCGTCGATCACAACCCGATCGCGGCGGCCGCAGAATCTTCGTCGCGCCACCGCGGCAACTCCGACCCCGCCGCCCACGTCGAGTGGGTGCCGCTCGAGATCCGTTCGGGCAGTGCGAGTGTGCAGACCGGTCCGTCGGCGACCCGGGCCGCGTCGAACACCAGACAGTACGACGCGTCGGCGTTCATGTCGGTGGTCAACGTGATGAGGTAACCGTCGTCTTCGGCGGTCCCACCCGGGCGGGGCGCCATCGCGGTCTCGCTGCCGTAGACGCCCTCGTCGAAGGCGAAGCGCTCCTCGCGGCCGGTGTGCAGGTCGTGCTTGAGCAGCCCGTCGAACAGGAACCAGGAGGGCTTGCCCGTCGCGGCGTAGGTGTAGCGGTGCGCGCGACCGGCGTGGTTGGGGTTGATCATGCCGAATTCGCTGATGCTGTCGGTCAATTGCTCCTCACGGACCTCGCCTGTCACGAGGTTGAACCGCCAGCGGTGCAGCCGGGCCTGCATCCGGTCGAGTGCGAGGAACCGGAAGGCACGCTGCCACTTGTTGCCCATCCCGTTGTCGGCCGGTTCGGGATCGCCCTGAAAGAACCCGTCGAGCACGATCTCGTCGCCGTCTTCGTAGGCGTTGGGGAAATGCAGAACGTAGGTGGGGTCGGCCTCGAACCACCGGATCTGGGAGGCGTCGCCGCGACGCGGGATGACCGCGAACCGCGACGGGGTGTCGCGGTGGAAGCGCGGCAGATGCACATTGTGCTCGAGCAGCGCGGCGTCCCAGAACAGCGGAAAGTCGTTGAGGATCACGTAGTTCTCGGTGAACGCCATGTCGTGGGGCAGCCGCGGACCGGGGAGTCCGACGTCGACGGTGTGCACCACGTCGCCCGCGCCGCTGACCACGCCGTAGCGCAGGTAGGGCGCCTGCTTGCTGTAGCTGAAGTACAGCAGTTCATCGCCGTCGACCTTGGGGTGCGCGGACACTCCCCACTCGCGTGGGAAGCCGCCGTTCCAGTCCTCCTTGCCCAGCGCATCGCCGGTGCACGGATCGATGCGATAGAGATCGCCGCACTGGTAGTGGCTTGTCAGCGCCACCCCGCGATGCACGACCACATCGGTCGACGACGCATCCTTCATCAATGTCCGTGCACCCCAGCCATAGTCACGGCGGGCGAGTTCGACCGGCTCGGCGATGCCCGGCCACAGCGGCCCGCCCGCCTCGTTCTCGGCGAGGAACCCGTCGGTGCGGACGAAGCGGTTGCGGTAGAACGCCTTTCCGTCCCGGAAGCCGACGATGTGCAGCATGCCGTCACCGTCGAACGGGTGGTAGTTCTTGAGTGCCGGATGCAGCGGGTTCTCGGTGTTGCGCAGGTACGCCCCGTCGAGGTCGTCGGGAATGGTGCCGGCGACGACCTCGAGATCGTCGCTGTCCCACTCGGTGGTCTGCGGTCGCCAGGGGCCGGTGCGATAGGGGTGGTCGTCGTCCGGCGGCAGCGTGGACAAGAAGGAGGCGACCACTTCGGGATGGGTGCGCAGATTCATGAGTGACTCCCGACGACGAAGCTGACGGTGGTGGCCGTGCTGCCACCGAAGTTGAGGGTGCCGAACGTGGTTGCGCCGTCGACCTGATAGCCGTCGGCGGTACCGCTCACCTGACGGGCGGCGTCGAGGAGCATCCTGACTCCCGAGGCGCCAACGGGGTGGCCGCCGCCGATGAGCCCACCACTGGGGTTGATCGGGCACCGACCGTCGGGGTCGATGTCGCCGCTCTCGATGGCCTGCCACGACTGTCCCGGCTCGGTCAGTCCGATGTGGTCGATGGCGAGGTACTCGCTGGGGGTGAAGCAGTCGTGGACCTCGAAGCCGTCGATGTCGTCGAGGGTGAGGTGGGCTCGGTCGAAGGCGTCGTGAACGGCCGCGCGCACGTGGGGCAGCACATAGGGCGACTGTGCGGACCGCTGCAGCTTCTGATTCAGTCCGAGGCCGACGGTGCGGTGGCCCCAGCCGTCGATGCGGGCCAGCGGGTGTGCGCCAGGATGTGCGCGCAGCCAGCCGTCGGTGACCAGGACGATGCCGGCGCCCCCATCGGTGATCTGGCTGCAGTCGAAGCGGCGCAGCCTGCCCTCGACGCGCGGGTTGCTGACGTCGTCGGCCGTGAGCGGCTGCGGCACGGCCCAGGACCGGGTCTGGGCGTTCGGGTTGGTCTGCGCGTTGGCGAAGTTGCGCTCGGCGATGGCACGCAGATGGGCGTCGTCGAGCCCGTAGCGGCGGTTGTATTCGGCGGCGACGACGTCGAACATGTGCGGCCACATGTATTTCGCGTCGGCGCCTTCGTGGCCCGTCCACGCCGCGGTGCCGAGGATGGCCGTCGCGGTGTCACCGGGCACGGTCTTCTCCAGTTCGACGCCGATCACGAGCGCACTGTCGTAGGCGCCGGACCGCAGATCGGCGACGGCGGACAGGGTGGCGACGCTGCCGGAGGCGCAGGCGGCCTCGTGCCGGGTGGCGGGGGTGTCCCACAGGCCGTCGCACACCGTTGCCGGCATCGCGCCGAGGTGGCCTTGGCGCGCGAACAGCTCACCGAATGCATTGGCCACGTGGACGACGCCGATGTCGGTCGCGTCGACCCGGGCGGCGGTCAGTGTCGCATCGACGACCTCCGCCGTGAGTGCGGCGAAGTTGGACCCTTCCCGTTCGAGGTTGCGTGCGAAGTCGCTCTGGTAGCCGCCCAGGATCCAGACGCCGGCTGTGCTCACTCGCGTGACGCTACTACTTCACTTAGCAGAGTGACAGGGTCTAAGCGGTCTCGTCGGCTGCCTGTCTGAACCGACGAGACCTGACAGACGTCTCGGTCGACCGACACCCCTGTCTGCGGCCCTGCATTGCCCGCACACCCGCACCGCAAACCCCGCGCGGTGTACGGTTCCTTTCGATGAAGGAGTTCACGAGGTCATGAGCGGTTCGACCAACCGCGACCTGGCGCAGCGGATGGCCGAGCTCGCTCGGGCGGTCGCCTCGCCGCGCAGCGTCGAAGACGTGCTGTCCGATGTCACCCGCGAGGTGCTGGAACTGATTCCCGGTACCGACGCTGCCGGCATCCTGTTCGTCGGCAAAGCGGGCCGCTTCGAGTCCGTCGCCGGCACCTCCGAGTTGCCGAACGAGCTGGACCGGCTGCAGATGAAGTACAGCGAAGGGCCGTGCCTGGAGGCCGCTCTCGAGGAGACCATCGTGCGCTCCGACGACTTCGCTACCGAATCCCGCTGGCCCCGCTATTCGGCGGCCGCCGTGGAGTTGGGCGTACGCAGCGGTCTGTCGTTCAAGCTCTACACCAGCTCGCAGACCGCCGGGGCGCTGAACCTGTTCGCGGTCGAACCGAATGCATTCGACGCCGCCGACGAGAACATCGGTGCGGTCCTGGCGGCACACGCCGCCGCCGCGATCCTCGCCAGCCGCCATCACGAGCAGCTGCAGTCGGCGCTGTCCACGCGTGATCGCATCGGTCAGGCCAAGGGCATCATCATGGAGCGCTACAACGTCGACGACGTCGCGGCTTTCGACATGCTGCGCCGGCTCTCGCAGGACAGCAACACCAAGCTGACCGACATCGCCGAGCGCGTGATCGAAACCCGGGGCAACTGAGGGTTCACCCGCCGATCAGCAGGGCGCTGGTCACGAGCATGACCGCGGCGGTGCCGCCGTGCACCCCGTAGGCGATGGACCGGGGTCCGCGGTTGCCGATCACGACCAGGGCGTCGCCGAGGGGGATGATCGTGGCGGCCAGAATGACCCAGCCGACGGGGTGGGTGGCGTGAGCGAGCATCAGCACGATGACGATGACCCCGGTGGCGATGTCGCGAATGCCCTTCACGCTCAGGTAGGCGCGAGCGCCGGGCCGGTCGATCTCCAGGGGCACGCCGTAGCCCGCGGCGGCCACGGTCGGGGCGACGAGAAATCTGACGCCGATGGCGATGATGGCGACGGCGAGAAGGCCGGCGAGGACGTAGCCGATGGTGATGATCACGAGGTCTCCTGGTCGAGAAGGGTGGTGTGTACAGCGAGGATGTCGGTGATGTCGAAACCGGCCATGTCGGCCGCGAACTCGAGGCTCGCCATGACCCGGTGGGTGACCTCATCGGGGTCGGCGCCCGACGGATAGGAGACGACGGCGAACAGTCGGCGGGAGCCTGGGTCGGTCCACACGGCGTGGGTGGTGACGCCGAAGGACGCGAAGGTGGTGAGGTGGCGTTGCCAGTGCACATCGGCGTAGCGATGCAGCGCCTCGGGTGAACGCAGCGTGTAGGTCCTGAGCTGGAACATGATCAGCTCAGTAGGGCGAGGCACGCCGCGGCCACGGCCACGCCTTGCAAGGTGGCGCGGGCGGTGATGATGGAGTCCCACTTTGCTTGCAGCGCACGGCTGTTCGTGGGTGTGCGGCCGACGTCGGCGGCTTCGGCGAGTTGACGGTTGATGGGCGCGCTGAGTCGGGTGTAGAGCAGAAGCCAGATCAGCAGAGCCGCCGTGGCGATGCCTGCGGCGACGGCCTGCGTCCAGTGGGCCGTCACCGCGGCGGTGACGGTGGCGACCAGCGCGCCGACGATGCCGAGCACCCCGGGCGCGGGCATGCGGCGGTCTCCGTAGCGGTGTACCTGGCCCATGACGGCCACGAGGGCGTCATCGCCGACGTGTGCCAGTGCCGGGCGCATCACCATCGCGCAGAACACATCGGTGCCGTACACGACGCCGGTGCCGAGCGCCGTGACGATCGCCGCGATGCGGATCAACAGGTCGAGGTCCATCGGGACTCCCTCGTTCGAGTAAGGTGTTAGCGACGCTAACCCTTACAGCGAACGTCAGCAATAGCAGTGCTATTCCCGTGAAGCGCCGCTAACTTCCAGGCAACCGCATGCCCCACGGCTCCAGGTCAAGCCTCGAGACGCTCGGGCCGCCTGGCGTCCGACCCTGCGGCGGATAGGCGGGCGTACTCCGAGGGCGAGCACCCTGCCACTCGTGCGAACGCCGTCGTGAAGGCGGTCGCCGACTGGTAGCCGACCACTTGAGCCACGCGCGCGACGGTAGCGCGATCGGTCCGCAGCAGATCCTTCGCCAAGGCCACCCGCCACTCGAGGAGGTACTGCATGGGCGTCAAACCCACTGTCCCGGTGAATCTTTGCGCAAACACTGAGCGCGACACCGCGGCCACGCGGGCGAGGTGCTCGACTGTCCAGCCGCGGGCGACGTCCGCGTGCAGTGCGCGCAGTGCCGGGGCGAGCACCGGGTCGGCGAGGCCGGCGATCAACCCCCGGCCACGGCTGCCCAGCTCTGGTGCGCCAGGGAGCCGGGCGGCCTCGATGACGAGCACCTCGACGAGACGCTTGAGGATCACGTCACGACTGGGTCCGTCGGTGTCTGCTTCCTCGGTGATCAGCTCGACCAGGCGAGTCAGCCGGGCCGCTCCGGGCTGGCCCCCGCGCACCACGATCACCGGTGGAAGGAGAGCGACCAGCAGCGAGGCGCTAGCCGGGTCGAAGCGGAAGTAGCCGCCGAGCATGCGCATGGTGATCGGCGCGGAGGAGTCGCCGTGGTGGGTGTCGCGTGAGTGATCGAGCGGCGAGAACACGGCGGGCGCGTCCTGGTGGCTGCGCATCGTGAATTCGGGCGTTTGAGGGAAGAGTAGGAAATCGCCACGCTGCAGTTCGATCTCGTCGAGACCGGCGGGCTCCAGCAGGCACGATCCCTCGAGCATGAGACAGAACGCGGGGTCGCCGTAACGTGGCTTCCGGACGCCCCACTGGCCGTCGCCGCTGATGACCTTGGCCAGGACTGCTTCCGGGCGCAGCAGCGACATCAACTCCTCCATCGGTTCGGTGTCGCCCATGCCGCAGACGCTAGCGCGGCGACTCCTCGGCCGCCGACGTCCGAAGCGAGGACATCAGGCCGATTGCGCCAATGCCACTGCATCGGGTCCTGCGGGGAAGCGCAGCTGATCCGATGTGTCCGTTGCGGCGGTGAACACCACGTCGGCGACGTCACCGGGGGTGGTCACCTCACCAGGCTGACCGAACGCCTCCATGATGGGGGTGGTGAAGGGCAGGTAGTCCTCGGGGGTGCGACTCATGCGGTCGGCGCCGTTGCTGGTGAACGCCGTCGATGGACCGTAGCCGGGCTCGACGAGCTTGACCCGAACGCCGAAGTACCCCAGCTCCAAAGCCAGTGACCCGGAGAAGCCCTCGATTGCGGACTTGCTCGCGGTGTAGACAGCGGCCAATGGCATTGCCGCCAGTGTGGTGCTGGAGGTGACGTTGACGATGACGCCCGAGCGGCGTTCCCGCATCTGTGGCACCACGGCCTGCGTTACCGCCATGACGCCGAAGGTGTTGGTGTCGAACAGTTCTCGCGTGGTCTCCATGGGGGTCGACTCGAAGGGGCCGATCCCGCCGATCCCTGCGTTGTTGACCAGGACGTCGATCGGACCCGCGGCCTGGATCGCGTTCGCGATGCTGTCCGGGTTGGTGACGTCGAGTGCGACGATCCGCAGCCGGTCCGAGGCCGGCAGCACGCCGTGACGTGGTGTTCGCATGGTGGCGACGACGTTCCATCCCTGGTCGAGGAATTTCTTCGCAGTGGCGAGGCCGTAGCCCGAGGAGCAGCCGGTGATGAGCGCTGAGGTCATGAAGGAGAAGCTATTGAGCGCAGGCGAGGTGGACAACGCCGTCCCGTCTTGAAGAGCTTCGCGATCGTCTTGCGTCAGCCACAGCGACCGTCAAGCATCAGCCGACGCCATGCATACACAGCGTGCCCCCGGCAGGATTCGAACCTGCGACACCGGCTTTAGGAGAGCCGTGCTCTATCCCCTGAGCTACGGGGGCGACGCTGGGAGCTTACCGGTCGACAGCCGCTGAACCCCAGTCTGCGCGATATGGCAAAAGTGACAAAACTAGAGAACGGCGCCGGTAGCGTGCCCAGCGTGGAGCTGACACTGCAACGCATCGGCGCCTGGTCGGGCAGCATCATGATCGTTCTCTACGGCGCCAGCTTCTCCGGCGTCGCGCAGCTTTTCCCGCCACTGTCGCCCGCCGCGCCCGCCGACGAGATCGCCGCCTTCTTCGTCGACCACAAACTCTGGATCCGCTTCGGCGTCTCCGGGGCGCTGCTCAGCGCGGCACTGGCGCTGCCGTTCCTCGCGGCTATCGTGCTGCGCATCAAACGTGCCGAGGGCGGCTGGGGCATGCTGACGATGACCCAACTGATGGCCGCCACCGTGTTCGTGCCGGCGCTGGTCTTCCCGCAGTTCTTCCTCGGTGTGGCCGCGTTCCGGCCCGAAGAGCGGTCCGCCGAACTCACCCAGGCACTCAATGACGTCTTCTGGCTGTGGTTCATCGGCATCGTCGGCACCATCATCGTGCAGAACATCACGCTGGCCATCGCGTCGTTCACCGATCAGGCCGACACCCCGACCTTTCCGCGCTGGTACGGCTATCTCAACCTCTGGGTGGCCACCCTCTCACTGCCGGGCTGCGTCGTCGTCGTGTTCAACGACGGCCCGCTCGCGTGGAACGGGGTGTTCGCGTTCTACATCCCCGGACTCGTGCTCGTCGTCTGGTTGTTCGCGACCACCGCGGTGATCCTGAGATCGATCACCACGCAGCGGGCACTGTCGGGGTGACGACCACCGCCCGCCGGGTGCCCGCCGAGAGCGGCACCTGGGTCTTCTTGTTCGGCGACATGGCCGTCTTCGGCGCCTTCTTCGTCACCTTCCTTGTCGAACGCGCAACAGCGCCAGCGGTTTTCGACGAAGCGCGTACCACTCTGCACATCGGGATCGGCGTCACCAACACGCTCGTGCTGTTGACCAGCTCGCTGTGTGTCGTGCTCGCCCTGGGGGCGATGCGCGCCGGCCGGCACGCCATCGCCACCCGGGCGGCCGGCGCGGCCATCGGCTGCGGCCTGGTTTTCATCGCTCTCAAGGTGACCGAATACGTCCTGCTCGCATCGGCGGGGCACGGCCCGGGCGCCAACCACTTCTACCTCTACTACGTCATCCTCACCGGCCTGCATCTGTTCCACGTCTGCCTCGGACTCGGTGCCCTGACATTCCTGCTCACCCAGACCCGACGCACCGACCTCAGCGTCACGCGTACGGCATTGGTGGAAGGCGCCGCGTGCTTCTGGCATCTGGTGGACCTGCTGTGGATCTTCCTGTTCGCGCTGCTCTATCTGGTGAGCTGAGATGACGGTCCTGCAGTTGCTCAAGAACCGCGCCGGGCTCACCTGGTTGATACTCGTCGCCGCCACTATCGTGTCCTGGGTGGTCGGCGCCGACCACGGCACCGGTTCGGCCGTCGGCGTGCTCGTGCTGGCCATCGCGGCGATCAAGGTGCGTCTCGTCGGCCTCGACTTCATGGAGCTGCGGCAGGCGCCGATCCCGTTGCGTGCCGCGTTCGAGGCGTACTGCGTCGGGATGTGGGCGCTGCTCTCGGCGCTCTATCTGTGGTGGTAGCGCAACCTATTTCAGCAGCGCGATGACCTCGCCGAAGGCTTCGGCGTGCCTGTCCTGAACCGTGACGTAGGTGATGCCGTACCGGTCCCGGTAGCCGCGAATGCGATCGGCCATCTCGGCCGCGGACCCCGACAGCACACCCGGATGGCGCAGCAGCTCGTCATCGGAGAGATCGGGCAGGAAGTGTCTCGGGATGGTCAGGTCGGGCATGCCCGAACCGTCCAGCGGCATCGCGGTGATCGCGATGTTCAACTCCAGCGCATCGAAGCGATCACCGGCGGCGTCACGCACGAACGCGATCCGGTCCGCCAGCGGATCCTCGTCGGCACCCGCCGCCCGATCGCCCCCGGTGAGCCCGACGATGTCGGCGACCCGGGCCGCGAGCCGCAACACCCGATCGCCGTTGCCGGCGATCATGATCGGCACATCGGGAAGGTGCTCGGCCAGATATGCGCACGTGTCGCGCAGGTGCTCGACCCGTGCGCCGGCACTCGGGAACGGGATGCCTGCAGCATCGAACTCTTCCTTGACGTAGCCGGTGCCCAGCCCGAGATCGAGCCTGCCCTCGGAGACGTCGCGCACGGCCGCCACGTCTCGTGCCAGAAGCGCCGGTCGATAAAACGCCGCGTTGAGGACGAACGAGCCGACGCGCAGCGTTGACGTCGCCATCGCGATCGTCGTCATCACCGGAAACGGCGCCGGCCCACCGAGATGGTCCGGCACGTGCACCACGTCATAGCCCAGGCCCTCGGCCTGACGTGCGAAATCGTGCAGCTGGCGGCGTGACGTGCCGCGCATGACGCCGATACCGAATCGAAATTCTCTGGCCACGATTCGATCGTAGGGACAGGTTTGAAGCGGATCCGGCAGGGGCACTAACGCTGCAGTCTTTCCCCGCAGATCCGGCCCGTCGTGAATATCCGACGGGCCGGATCAAAATTTAGGGACCCGCACGGCCATGGCAGACATTCCCACGATCGGCGTCGAGGAGGAGTTCCTCCTCGTCGATCCCGAGTCCGGTGCACCGCTTCCGCGTAACCGGGAGGTCGCCGAGCACGCCGCCGAACTGGGCATCGAGCTGCAACTCGAGCTCACCAGCTGCCAGATCGAGACGGCGACGGACGTCGCGCACACCGCCGACGAACTCCACAGCGCGCTGGTACGGCTGCGCCGCACCGCCGCCGACGCCGCCGGGCGAGCTGGTGCGCGACTCCTCGCGGCGGGTCTGCCGCCGACCCTGCCGCACGACTTCCCGATCACCGACACGCCGCGCTACCGCGACATCGGCGACCGGTTCGGCATGATCGCCCACGAACAGGGCATCTGCGGGTGCCACGTGCACGTCGCCGTCCCGGATCGGGACGCGGCGGTCGCGGTGTCGAATCGGCTGCGCCCATGGCTGCCGACGCTGCTCGCGCTGACCGCCAACTCGGCGATCTACCGCAACGCCGACACCGGCCACTCGAGCTGGCGCAGCGTGCTGTGGGCGCGCTGGCCGAGCGCGGGGCCGCCGCCACGGTTCGATTCCGCCGCGGACTACGACGCTGCCGTGCGGATGCTCGTGGAGTCCGAGGTGATCCGCGACGACGGCATGGTCTATTGGGATGTGCGGCCTTCGGCGAACTTCCCGACCGTCGAGATCCGCGTGGCCGACGTCCCCGCGACGGTGGGGGAGACGGTGCTCTTCGCGGTGTTGGCCCGCGCGGCCGTGATGACCGCTCTCGCCGAGGAAGAACGCGGAGAGGCGCAGCCGACGCTGGACGCCTGGAGGCTCAAGGCGGCGTACTGGAAGGCCGCGCGTGACGGCGTCGACGGTACGGGCGTCGACCTGCGTGACAACTCGGCCGCCCCGATGCAGACGTTGCTGGCGCACCTGGTCGACTGGGTGCGTCCGGCGCTGGAGGTCACCGGCGACGAGGACGTCGTGCGCCGGGGTCTGGCCGCCGTCGCCGAGCAGGGTAACGGGGCGATACGTCAACGGCGCGCGTGGCGACGCCGGCACGACGTGCGCGACGTGGTCGCCGTCGCGGCTGACGCGACGTTGGAGTTCTAGGTCAACGGGAGTTCGGCGAAGGCCGGCGTGGTGGGTTCCTTCGATCCGCCGGGCGGTTCGATCGTGAACGCCAGTGACTTCGACGCCCCGAGGTCCGGGAGCACCGCCGTGGTCGACGGTGTGACCGCGCCGGCATCCATCGTGCCCGCTGAATGTGGGCCGTCGGCAGCGACCAGCCACATCTGGTAGACCGTCCCCGCCTTGGGCGGTGTCACGTTGTTCATCACGAGGACGCCGGAATCGCGCTCCCGGGAGAAGACCAGCGTCGCTGTGCCGCCGCCGGGAATCTCGCCCGACACGGTCCGCACGTCGGGTGCGGCGAAGATCTGGTCGGTCGTCGACTCCGACGCGGTCGGGCGCATCGCGATCCCGACGCCGAGAGCGCCGAGGCCGACGGCCACGACGGCCGCCGCGGAGAGCATCACGGTGGCCCAGCGGCGTCGTTTCGGCGCGAGGGCACGCACCGAAGCGCCGCCGCCACTGCGTGAGATCTGGTTCAAGACCTGCGCACGCAGTTCAGGCGGTGGTTCGACGGCGGTGGCTTCGGCGATCACCGCCATCGTCTCGCGCACGGCGCGGACTTCGGCGCGGAACGCCTCGGCCTCGCCGGGCGGGGCGTCGCTGAGCCGACGGTTGATGTCGTCGACCTCATGGTCACTGAGCGCATGCAGCGCATAGGGCGTCGCAAGGGACAGCAGTTCTTCCGGGCTGGTCATGTCACCCCCAGGCATCGGCGGAGACCGCGGATGGCGTCACGCATCCGCGACTTGATGGTGGCAAGGTTCGTCGAAAGATGCTCGGAAACCTGCACATAGGTAAGACCGTCGTAATACGCCAACTGGATGCATTCGCGTTGGGTGTCGGTGAGCGAGCCGAGGCACGCTGCGACCTGGCGGCGCTCCTCGTCCAAGATCACCTCGTCGGCGACGTGATCGGTGGGCGTCTCGACGTTGGCGGCCCCGTAGCGGGATTCCCGGGTGCTGGCAGCCTGCTCGGAGCGCACCCGGTCCACCGCGCGCCGGTGCGCCAGGGTCATCAGCCACGCCAGGGGTGAACCCGCCGACGAGTCGTAGGTGTGGGCATTGCGCCACACCTGCAGGTAGATGTCCTGCGTGGTCTCCTCGCTGTACCCCGGGTCGCGCAGGACGCGCAGGACCAGACCGAAGACCCGTGACCGGGTCTGATCGTAGAGAGCGGCGAAGGCGTCCACGTCCTGGCGGGCCACCTGGCGCAGCAAAGCGTCGAGTTCCGCGGTCACGAGCGGTAGCCTAGCGGCTGCCTCCGTGCCATCCACGGACGTTCTGGGCAAGGTGGCCGTCACCAGGTGGCCTTGTCGATCACGAGTGATACACCTTCTCCCGCTCTTCAGAGGGGTGGGGCACCACCGGGACGCGGCGCAGGCGCAGCAGCCTGCCCTGCATTCGCACGCTGAGGGAGTTCATCATCGGTGCTAGCGGCGACACGATCTGCAGCGCCAGGATCTGGGTGATCCCGGCGGCTCGGCGCTCGCCTCGCATCGTCGCGACGAACGCCGGCAGGTTCTCGCGATGCAGCGATATGCGCAGGTCGAGGCGCTCGCCGGGATGCGGTGCACTGATCAGATAGTGGCCGTCGACGTCGTTGAACGGCGAGGCGTACAGCTTCTTGGTGACCATCGCGGGCCAGTCACCCGACGGCGGCAGTAGGTAGGCGTGCCGCTCACCGCAGCTGTTCTGCACCTCGGCGATGACATGCCGCAGCGCGCCGTCCGGGCCGTGGCACCAATAGAAGGTGACCGGGTTGAACACCGAGCCAAGCACCCGGGGCTGCAGCAAAGCGGTGATCCGACCGCCGGCGAGGTCGATGCCCTTGTCGGCGAGAAATGCCTCGACGCGGCCGCGCAGGGTGTCCACGGGTGCGGGCCAGAGATGGTCGGCGGGATCGAAGGTCGCGAACGGACGCAGCCATCCCGGTAGGTCCGGTATGTGGTCGAGGTCGATCAGCCAGCTGTAGCTGCGGTGCTCGAAATAGTGATGCACCGGGGCACGCCGCAGGTGCGTGATCCGGGTGCGGTAGATCGCAGCGGTCATGTCCGCAGCGCCGCCCTGTTGTTCCACACCCGGTATTCGGAGCAGTCCGGGTTGCGGATTGCGCCGCGATGGTGTCTCTCTGTCAGGCGTGGTGCCAGGACCGTGCGGCCCGCACCAGTCCCTGCACCAGAGCGGACGTGGCGGGAGCCAGCCCGTCGTCACCCGGAAGCCCGCTGCGCGGGCTGATGCCGCGGACCCGCGCGGAGAGTTCCAGCTGGGCGCCGCCGCCGCGGGTCCGGTTGACCGGGTTGTCCGGGTGCAGACCGCGCAGCTCGCGCGGGATCGCATCGAGGTCGGTGATCACTCGGTAGCCCGGAATGGCGATGTGCTGCGCGAGGTGCTGCGCGAGTTCTCGATGCCGACCGCCGGCCAGGAGTTCGGTGCTGCGGCCCATCCGGCCGTATCCGTGCAGGGACACGGCGACGTCGACGTGGTCGAGGAACTCCGCCAGGCGGGGTGACTGCGCGGGATCGTAGAGAGCCGACGCGAGATGGTGGGGGTAGCGGTCGGGATGGTGGACGACGTAGAGGGACGCGTCCGCCGCATCGGCGGCCCGGCGTGCGATGACATCGGTCATCTGCTCGAGCCCGCCGCCGTGGATGGCCATGAACCCGAACCGTGACCGCAACGCACTCTCCTCGGTGATCCCGGGGGTGGCCAGGAGATCCGAAAGCGATTGTGGGGGAGTCGAATCGGGGTCGGTGTCGCGGCGGGGCCATCGTGTGGGGTCCCACCGCTGGAGAAAGTCGATCCAGCGGTGAGGCAGGCCGTGGTGCTGGGCGCCCTCGAGGATCCGTTCCAGGTAGCCGGGGCGCGGCGGACCCGGCTCCACGCGATGGTCGATGTAGACCCAGGCGGTGCGCTGCCCGTGGGCGGTGTGCACGGTCAGCGCATCGCGCCGATAGCGCACCGGCACACCTTCGGCGCTGTCCAACGTCGCCAGGTCGTGGTCGGAAACTCGCCACAGCACGCCGTGCACCACCCCACCCGGCTGCGGTTCCACGGTGGCGACCCCACGTTCGTTGATCAGCCAGTCGTGGTCGGCCAGGGTCGCGGGCTGCGGATCGGTGGCATCGGGGCAGCGCTGCGCCATCTGGCGCACCGACAGATTCGAGCCGTACGCGAAGTAGTGGTGACGTGCCGACAATTCAGCCCGTCAGCGTCAGATAGATGAGCGCCACGTTGAGCACACTAATCAGGCCGGCGACGAGCCAGCCCAGGGTCGTGGTGATGCGTCGGTTGACGTCGGTGCCCATCAGCGATCGGTCACTGGTCAGCCGGATCAGGGGGATGAGCGCAAACGGGATGCCGAAGGACAGCACCACCTGGGACAACACCAGCGCGCGGCTCGGGTCGACGCCTGCCGCGAGCACCGCCAGCGCGGGCAGCAGCGTGATCAGGCGGCGGGTCAGCAGCGGCACCGATCTGCGCAGGAGGCCCTGCATGATCATCGCGCCGGCATACGCGCCGACCGACGACGACGCGAGCCCGGACGCCAGCAGCCCGATCGCGAACAGCAGCGCCACGGTGTGACCGAGCGTGCTCTGAACGGCGGCGAAAGCCCCTTCGATCGAATCGGTGTCCGGCATTCCTTGCAGCGTGGTCGCTGCCACCAGCAGCATCGACAGATTCACCGCGCCGGCGACCAGCATCGCGGCACCGACGTCCCACCGGGTGGCGCGCAGGAGTGCCTTACGCCGAGGCCCCGCCGCGTGATGGCCGTGTCGATCGCGGGCCAGCCCGGAGTGCAGGTACACCGCGTGGGGCATGACCGTCGCGCCGAGCATCGCGGCCGCCAGCAGGATGCTCTCCGGTCCCTCGAAGCGGGGCACCAACCCTGCGAGGGCCTCGCCGGCGGGAGGTGGTGCGGCGAACAGGCTGGTGAAGAAGCCGACGGCGATGATCGCCAGCAGGCCGGTGATGACGCGCTCGAACACAGTCTGGCCGCTTCGATCCTTGACCATCAGCAGGATCAGGGAGACCGCGCCGGTGATCACGCCGCCGACCAGGAGAGGCAGATCGAACAGCAGGTAGAGCGCAATCGCGCCGCCCACGATCTCGGCGAGATCGGTCGCCATGGCCACGAGCTCTGCCTGCACCCAGTAGGCCAGCCGTGACGGGGTGCCCATCCGGTCGGCCACGGCTTCGGGCAGCGATCGGCCGGTCACCAGACCGAGCTTCGCGGACAGGTACTGGACCAGGCATGCCATCGCGTTGGCGGCGACGATCACCCACACGAGGAGGAAGCCGAACTGGGCGCCCGCGCTGACGTTGGCTGCGACGTTGCCGGGGTCGACGTAGGCGATCGCCGCGACGAAGGCGGGACCGAGCAGCAGCCACAACGGACGGATCGGCGCTGCGACGTCGGGTTTCACCCACGGCCCTTTTCTATTCGTTGAATCGAAGAGAAAAGTTAGGTTAGCCGAAAATCTCGCGGCGTCGCAACGAGTCGGGCGTCACGGCACATGTCAGGGCAGGTAGCCGAACGCGCCGAAGGGGTAGTAGTCGCCGCCCTGCCAGCCGCCCCAGTTCCAGGGTGGAGGCGTGGCCGTAATCTGCGTGCTGCCGTTGGTTTCGCAGTAGGTGATCGTCTTGCCGACGTCGCTGCATTTCGGCATCGCGGTCGCGACGCCCATTCCGCCCCAGGCGACTGCGGCACCCGCACTCACGACCGCCGCGAATCCGAGCACTCGACGCTTCATCCTCGGCTCACATCACGTACGGGCCGTAGCCCCAACCGAAGCCGCCTTCCCACGGCTCGGCGTAGACGCTCGGCCGCGAGTCGATCTGCGCGTTGCCCGGGGACTGGCAGTCAGTGTTCGCGCCGCCCTGGAATCCGCCGCCTTCACCGGTCTGCACGCAGGTGGGTTGTGCCACGGCAGCGGGTGCGGCGGCGATCGCGACGGACGCGCCGCCGGCAACGAGAAGAGCGGCGACAGTAGTCAGGCGAACCTTCATGCGGGGTCCTTTCAGCGGTTTCACCGGTTAGCGTACAGACCTTTGCCAGTCACGGGAGGTAAGTCGAGCGCTGTCACGATCCCCGGCGCGGCGTCGATGACCGCGGGGATGGCGTTGACCACGCGGGCGGCCGTGGCGACCAGGCCGGCGTGGTTGTGGTCGCCGTGGGGACTGCTCAGGCACAGATCCACCGCGTAGGACGGTTCGCCGGTGATCTCGATGCGATAGGAGCCGCCGGGTTGCGCGGGCTGCGGCCAGTCCGGGCACAGATCGTCGCGCAGCCGGGTGACGTGTTCGAGAACCACCGCGACCTCCCCATCCTTCATGCCGCGGACCTCGAAACGGATTGCCGCAGTGGTCCCTTCGGCGATATGGCCGGAGGCGATGTCGAAATCCTCGGGTGCGGGCACCCGCGTGTGGGTCTCGGTCACCTCGTCGAGTTCCAGCCCTAGGCCTGCGGCGAGCTGCCGCACCACGGACCCCCACGCCAGGCTCAGCACACCGGGCATCAGCAGCATCGGCGTCTCGTCGAGGCTCCCGCCGAAACCCATGACGTCGAACATCACCGTCGCACTGTCATAGGTGTCGTAGTTGATGATCTCCATGCAGCGGATCTGCTGGATGCTCTGACAGGTACCTGCCAGAGCCATCGGCAGCAGATCGTTTGCGAAGCCGGGATCGATCCCGTTGACGAAGACGCTGGCATTGCCGGCCTTGGCGGCATCCTCGAGCGGGGTCACCATCTCGTCGGGCAACACCCCCCAGGGGTACTGCAGGAACACCGCGCTGCTTCCGACGACGTTGATGCCGGCGGCCAGGATGCGCCGATAGTCCTCGAGAGCCTCCGGCAATCGATTGTCAGCCATCGCGGTGTAGACCGCGGCCTCGGGCGCGGTGTCGATGACGGCGTCGAGATCGGTGGTGGCCAGTACGCCGGTCGACACCCCGAGCCCGGCGAGCTCGCCGGCGTCGGTGCCTGCCTTGGCGTCCGAGGACACCCACACCGCGGTCAGTTCGAACCTGGAGTCCGAGATCAGTTGTGCCAGTGCGTGTCTGCCGACGTTTCCGGTTCCGATGGCGGCGACGCGAATCGTCATGGTGTCCTCTACAGATCGGGGATGGGCAGTTCGAGGTTCGGGTAGGTGATGCCGCCGTCGACCTCGAGGGTCTTACCGGTGAGGTAGGCGCCGGCAGGGGAGGCCAGATAGACCGCGGCCGCCGCGATGTCGAGCGGGTCGCCGAGGCGGCGCATCGGCGTGGCCTGCTCCATCGGTGTCCGCAGGTCGTCGTTGCTCGCCACGATGTCGAGCGCCGAGGTGAGTATCGAGCCCGGGGCGATCGCGTTGACGCGGATGCGCGGTGCGAGATCCAGCGCCGAGAGCCGTGTGTAGTGCGCCAGTGCAGCCTTCGCGGTGCCGTAGGCCGCGAATCCACGTCCTGACACCCGCGCCATCGTCGAGGTGATGTTGATGATGCTGCCGCCGCCCGAGTGCTCGAGCATCAGCGGTGCCGCGGCGAGCGTCAGCGCGTGGGCGGTGGCGACGTTGAAGGCGAATGCGTCGCGCAGATCCTTGGTGGAGGTGTTCAGCAGCGCATTGGGCATGGTCCCGCCGACATTGTTGACGACGATGTCTAGTCTGCCGAACGCCTCGACCGCCTGCGCTGCGAGGGCCGCGGTGTCCTCGGCGTGGGCGAGGTCGGCGACGACGATGTGCGCCCGCCGGCCCACGGCGGCGACTTGGTCGGCCACCTCCTCCAACTGGGCCTGTGTACGGGCAGAGATCAGCACGTCAGCGCCTGCTTCTGCGAAGGCGAGCGCCATCGCTGCGCCGAGGCCGCGGCCCGCGCCCGTCACCACCGCCACCTGATCGTCGAGCCCGAATCTGTCCAGGATCACGGCCGTCACGCTAGCAAGCGAACCGCCGCCCCGGAAGGTGTTTTTGGAACACGTTCTATTTCTTGGCTGCGGCTTTCTTCGCGGCCTTCTTGGCGGGAGCCTTTTTCGCCGCCTGTTTGGCCGGCGCCTTCTTGGCGGCCTTCTTCGCAGGTGCTTTCTTGGCCGGCTCGTCGTCGTCCTCGGAGTCCTGCTTACTGCCGCCGCTCTGCTCCCGGCGGGCTTTCACGCTCGCCTCCAACTTGGCCAGCAGGTCCGAGACGTCCTCGGAGGCGTCGAGTTCCGTGGGCTGCTCCTCGGTGGTGAATGCCTCGCCGCCCTCGAGCTTGGCCTGGATCAGCTCGTGCAAGTGTTCCTGGTAGTCGTCGTGGTACCGATCGGGGTTGAAGTCGTCGGTCATCGAATCGACGACCTGGCTGGCCATCTTGAGCTCCGCGGGTTTGATCTCGACTTCTTTGTCCAGCACCGGGAAGTCGGGGTCGCGGATCTCGTCAGGCCACAGCAGGGTGTGGATCATCATCACGTCGCGCTTGCTGAAGTCCTTGACCCGCAGCGCGGCCAGCCGTGTCTTGTTGCGCAGCGCGAAGTTCACGATCGCGACCCGGTCGGTCTCCATCAATGTCTTCGCCAGCAGCACATACGATTTCGACGATTTTCCGTCGGGCTCGAGGAAATAACTCCGGTCGTACATCAGGGGGTCGAGATCGCTGGCGGGCACGAACTCCAACACCTCGATCTCGCGGCTGCGCTCCTCGGGCAGGGAGGCGATGTCCTCGTCGGTGATGATCACCGTCTGCCCGTCGTCGGACTCATAGGCTTTGGCGATGTCGCGGTACTCGACGACCTCGCCGTCGACCTCGCACACCCGCTTGTAGCGGATGCGACCGTTGTCCTTGGCGTGCACCTGATGGAACTTGATGTCGTGGTCCTCGGTGGCGCTGTAGACCTTGACGGGGACGTTGACCAGCCCGAAGGCGATCGAACCCTTCCAGATGGACCGCATCACCCCAGGTTAGCCGGGTCGACCCGGCTGCGGGCCGGACCTCGCCGCGGCCGCGTCACGGGTCGCCCGATCCGGCAGGTCGGCACCGGGTCGCGCGACGGTCAGCGCCGACGACAGAGCGGCTGTCTCCAGGGCGTGGGTGAGCGCGGATTCGGAGATGCCGCGCAGGTCCTGTCGCCGCTTCGCCCCCAACACGCCGAGGTCCCACAGCGCATCGATGAGTCCGGCCATGAAGGAGTCCCCGGCGCCGACGGTGTCCACCACGTCGACCGCCGGTGCCGGAATACGGACGCTGCCGCCTGCGACGAGGCCGGACGAGCCGCGCTCGCCGAACGTCACGACGACGACCGCCGGCCCGAGGCCGAGCCAGATGCGCGCGATCTCCTCAGGGGAACGGTCCGGGTCGTACCACGCCAGATCCTCGTCACTGACTTTGACGATGTCGCTGCGCTCGAGCAGACGGTCGATGCGGTTGCGCGCGGCATCGTCGTCGTCGATGAGTGACGGCCGGACATTCGGGTCGAAGGTGATGGTGGCCGACGGGTGGTACGTGTCGAGCAGTGCAGCCACCGCCCGGCATCCCGGTTCGAGCACCGCGGCGATCGAACCCGTGTGGGCCACCAGCGGCGGGGGAACCTCGGGGGTGCCGCTCAGCTGCCATTCGATGTCGAATTCGTAGGTGGCGCCGCCGTGTTCGTCGAGCATCGCACGAGCGGTCGGCGTGCGTTCGGCTGTGCTGCTGCCGGTGACCAGTTCGACCCCGGAGGCGTGCAGGTGCTCGGTGATGCGACGGCCGTGCTCGTCGCGACCGATGTGGGTGAGGAAGTCGACACCGCGACCGAGCCGGCCCAATCCGACGGCGACGTTGAGCGGGCTCCCGCCGACGTGTTCACCGGTCACATCCGTGTCGCGGATGACGATGTCGATCAGAGCCTCACCGATCACCAATGCCCTTTGGCCGCTCAACGCGCACCACCGGAGAGCAGCGCCTCCAAGGTGGCACGCGCGCCGTCTTCGTGCAGTGATGCGAGCGACTCGCGGTAGGCCTCGACGAACCGGGGTTGCTGCGCGAGGTCACCGAAGAGCGCCGTGTTCTCGATGAACGCTACTGGGTTGTCGCGTTGGGCCTCCGCCAGCGGCCTCAGGGTCTGGACCCGGTTGTCCTCGACATCGATCGGTTCACCCTGCTCGTCGACGCCCTCGGCGTAGCGCGCCCAGCTGGCGACGACAGCGGCTGAAATCTGCACGCTCCGATCGGCTTTCAGATTCGCCTGGATCACCGGCACCAGCCACTGCGGAATGCGGTCCGAGGAGTACGCGCAGAGCCGGGCGATGGTGTCGCGCACCCCGGGATTGGCGAACCGTTCGATCAGGGTGCGCTGATAGTCCTCGAGGTCGATGCCGGGAACCGGCGCCAACGTCGGCGTGGCCTCGGCGAAGTACCGCCGCAGCAATTCGGCGAACAGCGGATCGCCTGCGGCGTCGTGGACCAGCCGGTAGCCGGCCAGATAGGCGAAGTAGCAGAGAGTCTGGTGGCCGGCGTTGAGCAGACGCAGCTTCATCAACTCGTAGGGAGTGACGTCGTCGACCAGAAGGACATCGACATCCTCCCACGGAGGCCGGCCGTCGGAGAAGGCGTCCTCGAGCACCCATGCCGTGAACGGCTCGGCGATCACCGGCCACTGGTCGTCGACGCCGAATTCGGTTGACACCGTGTCGATCACCGCGGGCGTGGTAACAGGTGTGATGCGGTCGACCATCGAGTTGGGGAAGCGGGTGTGCTCGGCCATCCAGTCCGCGAGCCCGGGGTGAGTGGAGTCGGCGTAGGTGGTGAAGGCGTCCCGGGCGACATCACCGTTGCCTTCGATGTTGTCGCACGAGACAATCGTCGGGGAGGCGATTCCCCGGTCGCGCCGACGGGCGAGGGCATCGGTCACGAGGCCGAACACGTTGATCTCAGGCAGCTCGTCGAGCTGGTAACCACCCTCGGTGATCGTCAGCGAAATGATGCGGGTGCTCGGCGCGGCCAGCAGCTCGATCACACTGTCCGGGTCGTCTGGCGCGTAGCGGTACTCGACGATCGAGCCGATGACCCGGGCCTCGCGAGTGCCGTCGGGATGCTCCAGCAGCAGGGTGTACAGGCCGTCCTGCGCGGCCATCACATCGGCCATCTTGCGGTCGGCGGGCAGCACGCCGACGCCGCAGATACCCCATCCGCCGTCCAGCCCCGCGTTGAGGAGCCGGTCCAGGTACGCGGCCTGATGTGCCCGGTGGAATCCGCCGACCCCGAAATGCACGATGCCGACTCCGGTTTGGGCTCGGTCATAGCTCGGGGTGGGAATGCTCAGCTCCCGCAGAGTTCCGTTGTCGAGGTTCATGTCCGCGCCTCCATCGTTGTGACGCTACCCCTGGTGGCCCCGATGCCGAGGGCTGTCGGACGGTGCGGAGCGGGCGGATAGCCGCAGTCTTGAAGTGTTGTGTACGTCACACTTGTCATGTTAACGTGATGAGCATCTACACGCACCCGTGAGCATTTGCTCACGGGTCGGCGTATTGAGCGAGGTGGGGTTCGTGGTCGCAACGGTGCCTAACGGTGACTTCGCTCGCGCCCTTGGCGAGCACGTCGTTCCGCCACGCGAGCGCGCCTCCGCCGAGGACCTCCGCCTCGCCCTGCGGGCGGCCACCCTCTACTACCTCGACGGGTTGACGCAGGCCGAGATCGCGGCACGGCTCGGGGTGTCCCGTCCGACCGCGGGTCGTCTGGTGGCGCGGGCCAAGGCCAACGGCTTCGTACGAATCGAGGTCGTGGTCCCGCCCACCCTCCGCGACGACCTGCACGCCGACGAGGAGCGCGAACTCGAGCAGCGTTTCGGCCTGACCGAGGCGGTGGTGGCCGGACACGGCGTCGACGTCGGCGCGCCGGGCCGGCCCGCGGCGTTCGCCAGCGTTGGCCGCGCGGCCGCCGCGCTGCTCATCCGGCGCATCGCCCCCGACGATGTGCTCGGCTTCACCTGGGGGCCCGAGCAGGTGGCCGTGGTGGCGGCGTTGGCGCCGGGCGCCGCCAGCTGCCGCGCCGTCGTCCAACTGGACGGCGCCATGTCCACCTCGGTGTACCAGACTGGAGTCGAGTTCATCCTCGACCGTTGCGCAGACGTCCTGCGAGCAAACAGTATTCGCCTTCCTGCCCCTCTGTACGCCGACCCGTCGACGGTCGTCTCGATGCGCAGCGACTCGGTGATCTCCAGGACGCTCGAGGCAGGAAGACGCGCCGACATGATGCTGTTCGGTACCGGCGCGGCGTCGACGTCGACCACGCTGTTCGAAGGCAGCTATCTCGACCTGACGATGCTCGACGAACTCGTATCCCTCGGCGCCGTGGGAGAGATCGGCGGTCGCTTCTTCGATGCGCAGGGCGTACCCGTCGCCACCGAACTGCAGCTGCGGGCGGTCTCCGTCTCATTGGACGACATCCGCGACTGCGCGAAGACGATTCTGATCTCCAGCGGAGCCGCCAAGCACGTGGCCACGCTCGGAGCGCTGCGAGGGAGGTTCGCCCGGATGTTGGTGTGCGATATCGATTGTGCTCGTTGGTTGTTGGCTCAGTGAGGAGGCACGGAACAGTGAGACCAGGAATGGTGAAGCGACTCGGGGTGGCGGTGTCCGCGTCGGGCCTTGTGCTCACTGCCGGCTGTGCCGGTGCGGGCAGTCTCGGAGCCTCGTCGAACGAGGTGACGATCGCTCTGGTGTCCAACTCGCAGATGACAGACGCGCAGAAACTGTCGCCGGAGTTCGAGAAGGAGAACCCGGGCGTCAAGCTGAAGTTCATCTCGCTGTCGGAGAATCAGGCCCGCGCCAAGATCACCATGTCGACCGCCATGGGCGGCAGCCAATTCGACGTCGCGATGATCAGCAATTTCGAGACGCCGCAGTGGGCCAAAGATGGTTGGTTGCTCAATCTCTCGGACTACGCCAAGAACACGCCCGGTTACGACGAACAAGACTTCATCCCGTCGCTGCGGCAATCTCTGTCCTACGAGGGCAACATGTACTCGGTGCCGTTCTACGGCGAATCGTCGTTCCTGATGTATCGCAAGGACATGTTCTCCAAGGCCGGGATCGAGGTCAGTCAGGATCCGAACTTCCAACCAACCTGGCCCGAAGTGGCCCAGTGGGCGAAGACCATCAAGGACAAACAGGTCTCCGACGCGGGAATCTGCCTGCGCGGCAAGCCCGGTTGGGGTGAGGTGCTCGCTCCGCTCGACACGGTCATCAACACCTTTGGCGGCCGGTGGTTCGACGAAGACTGGAACGCGCAGCTCAACAGCCCGGAGGTCAAGAAGGCCGTCAACTTCTACGTCGACACGATCAAGGAGTCCGGCGAACTCGGGGCGTCCTCGACGGGTTTCCAGGAGTGCGCCAACCTGTTCGGGCAGGGCCAGACGGCGATGTGGTACGACGCGACGTCGGCAGTGTCGGTCCTCGAGGATCCGGCGACGTATCCGGACCTCGTCGGCAAGATCGGCTACCTGCCTGCGCCGATCGTCGAGAAGCCCAATTCGGGGTGGCTCTACACGTGGGCGCTCGGCATCCCCAAAGGCGCCAAGAACCCTGACGGCGCGTGGAAATTCATTTCGTGGATGACAAGCAGGGATTACATGAAGCTGGTCGGCGAGAAGTTGGGTTGGGCTCGGGTACCACCCGGCAGCCGAACCTCCACCTACACCGAACTGCCGGAGTACGAGGCGATTTCGAAGTCGTACGGACCCCTGACGCTGCGGTCGATTTCCGGTGCGACCCCGGACAAGCCCACAGTCCAACCGGTGCCCTACACAGGCGTGCAGTTCGTCGGGATACCCGAGTTCCAAGATTTGGGAACGCGGGTCAGCCAGCAGATCAGTGCAGCGATCGCCGGGCAGCAGTCCGTCGACGCCGCGCTGGAGCAATCGCAGTTGTATGCCGAAGTCGTCGGCAAGAGCTACCAGGAGAAGCGATGACCACAACTTCGCCACCCACCGGCCTCACGGCCGAGGCCGACGACAGAGCCGTCGCTGAACGGGTTCGCAAGATCAGGGAGTCGCAGGACGTCGGCGTGAGCCGCGCGGAGGGGTGGCGCCGGCGTGGCCCGCTGCTACCGGCCCTGATCTTCATGATCGCGGTGACCCAGGTGCCGTTCCTGTTCACGCTCTACTATTCGACGCTGTCGTGGAACCTGGTGCGTCCCGGCTCGCGACAGTTCGTCGGGATCAACAATTACGTCGCCGTCGTACAGGACAGCCAATTCTGGTCGGTGGCAGGCAACACCGTCATCCTGATCGTCGGGGTGGTGCTCATCTCCGCATTCCTCGGCCTTCTCATCGCGCTGCTGCTGGATCGGGCATTCCTCGGCCGCGGGGTGGTGCGCACGCTGCTGATCACGCCGTTCCTGATCACTCCCGTTGCCGGAGCGCTCATCTGGAAGACCACGATCCTCGATCCGAACAACGGCATCCTCAACTGGGCGCTGTCCCTGGTGGGGATCGGGCCGGTGGACTGGATCGGCCAATTCCCGTTGGCGATGGTGATGGTCGAACTGATCTGGCAGTGGACGCCGTTCATGATGCTGCTGATCCTGGCCGGCCTGACGTCGATGCCCCGTGACCAACTCGAGGCGGGACGGGTGGACGGCGCAACGGCGTTCCAACTCTTTCGGGAGTTGACGCTGCCGCATCTCCGCCGCTTCATCGAGTTGGGGGTGGTGCTCGGAGCGATCTACCTCGTCAACACGTTCGACGCGATCTTCATGATGACCCAAGGCGGTCCCGGCGTCGCGAGCGCGAACCTGCCTTTCTACATCTATCAGCGTGCGTTCCTCGGCTTCGACATGGGTCAGGCGGCGGCGATGGGGGTGGTGGTCGTCATCTTCACCATGATCATCGCCAGCTTCGCGCTGCGATTGATCTTCACATCGTTCTCCGGCAAGGAAGAGGCAGCCTAGTCATGACTACCCACGACGTCGTCGATAGCAGCGAACGAACAACGGCCGCCGACGGTGCAGCACCGGTACGCAAGAAGAAGTCCAGGAAGTTCAGTCCGTGGGGTGTCGTCGCATGGCTGGCCGGTATCGGCTTCTTCTTCCCGGTGTTCTGGATGGTGCTGACCTCTTTCAAGGCCGAGAGCGACGCGGCGACCAATCCGCCCAAACTGTTCTTCGAGCCGACGCTCGATCAGTACTCGGCCGTCTTCAACCAGGGAATCGGTCCGGCGATGCTGAATTCGGTCTTCGCAACGGCCGTGTCGACCATCCTGGTGCTTCTGCTCGGGGTGCCCGCGGCATTCGCACTCTCGCTGCGGCCGGTCCGCAAGACATCCGACGCGCTGTTCTTCTTCATGAGCACGAAGATGCTTCCCGTGGTCGCGGCCATCCTTCCGCTGTATGTGATCGTGTCCAACCTCGGACTGCTGGACAACATCTGGGCACTGATCGTGCTCTACACGTCGATGAACCTGCCCATCGCGGTCTGGATGATGCGGTCATTCTTCCTCGAGGTGCCGGGCGAACTGCTGGAGGCGGCGAGCCTCGACGGAGCAAGTCTCTGGCGCTCGGTGCGGGAGGTGATCCTGCCCCTGGTCTCCCCGGGCATCGCTGCAACGGCGTTGATCTGCGTCATCTTCGCTTGGAACGAATTCTTCCTCGCAGTGAACCTCACTGCGGTGAATGCCCAGACCATGCCCGTGTACCTCGTCGGCTTCATCACCGGCGAGGGTCAGTACTGGGCCGTGCTGTCGGCGGCCGCGACCATGGCGGCACTCCCCGTGATCCTGTGCGGGTGGTTTGCCCAGAACAAGCTGGTGCGCGGCCTTTCGTTCGGCGCAATCAAGTAACCCCACTGTCGAGATAGAACGGAATAGTCATGGCTGCAATCACATACCGGAATGCGACCTGCATCTACGAGGGCTCGGACAGGCTCGCGGTGGATTCGCTGAACCTCGATATCCACGACGGTGAGTTCGTCGTCCTGGTCGGGCCGTCGGGTTCGGGAAAGAGCACCGCGCTGCGAATGCTCGCCGGCCTCGAGGACATCGACGAGGGCGCCATCGAGATCGGCGGCAAGGACATGACCGGTGTGCCGTCAAAGGACCGCGACATCGCGATGGTGTTTCAGAACTACGCGCTGTATCCGAACAAGACCGTCGCGGAGAACATGGGCTTCGCGCTGAAGCTGCGAGGCGTGCCCGCCGCCGAACGGCGCGAGAAGGTCGAAAAGGCGGCGAAGATCCTCGACCTCACCGAGTTCCTGGATCGCAAACCCGCGAAGCTCTCCGGCGGTCAGCGCCAACGCGTTGCGATGGGCCGCGCCATCGTGCGCGAGCCGCAGGTGTTCTGCATGGACGAGCCGCTGTCGAACCTGGATGCGAAGCTGCGCGTGCAGACGCGCACTCAGATCGCCGCGCTGCAACGACGGCTGGGTACCACCACCGTTTACGTCACGCACGATCAGGTGGAGGCCATGACGATGGGTGACCGGGTGGCCGTGCTGCGCCTCGGGAAGCTGCAGCAATTCGCCTCTCCGAACGAGCTTTACGACCGGCCGGCCAACGCCTTCGTCGCCGGCTTCATCGGTTCGCCCGCCATGAACCTCATCGACCTTCCCGTCACCGACAACGGCGTCAAGATCGGCGATTCCGTGCTGGAGTTGGAGCGCGCCGACGTCGCAAAGGTCAGCGAGGCCGGTCTGTCGGAGGTCACGTTCGGAATTCGTCCCGAGCAGCTCGAGATCTCGAGCGACGGCGCTGGCGTCGAGGTCGTCGTCGACCTGGTCGAAGATCTCGGCAGCGAGGCCTTCGTCTACACCCACGCGGGCTCCGGCGTCGAACTCGTCGCCCGGTGCAATCCACGCACTGCGCCGAGACTCGCGGACACGGTGCGCCTGCGGAAGAACCCCGAGGGCGCAGTGCACCTGTTCAACCCGACCACGGGCGAGCGGCTGAACTGAATCGCGCCGCGTTCACCCGGGACTTCAGCGCGCGTTGAACCGACTCGCGGGGGGTAATACCGTCGAGTGGTGGACGGCTACCAGCGGGTGCGGTTGAGCAACCCCGACAAGGTGCTGTATCCGGCCACGGGCACGACCAAAGCCGAGGTCTTCGAGTACTACGTCTCGATCGCCGCGGCGATGCTGCCGCACATCGCGGGCCGCGCGGTCACCCGGAAGCGTTGGCCCAACGGCGTGGACGAGCCGGCGTTCTTCGAAAAGCAGCTGGCCTCCTCGGCGCCGGACTGGCTGGACCGCGGGACCATCGTGCACAAGTCGGGCACCACGACCTACCCGATCATCGACACCACGGAGGGTCTGGCGTGGATCGCGCAGCAGGCGGCGCTGGAAGTCCATGTGCCGCAATGGCGCTTCGAAGCGGGTGAACGCAGCGGCGCACCCGAGATGGGGCAGGCGACCCGGATCGTGTTCGATCTCGACCCCGGTGACGGAGTGAGCATGCCTCAGCTCTGCGAGGTCGCGCACGAGGTGAGGGACCTGATCTCCGACATCGGCCTGCAGACGTTCCCGTTGACCAGCGGCAGCAAAGGGCTGCACCTGTACGTCCCGCTGGACGACCCGATCAGTTCACGCGGGGCGTCGGTGCTGGCCAAGAGGGTCGCTGTGCAGCTCGAGCAGGTGATGCCGAAGAAGGTCACGGCGACGATGACCAAGAGCCTGCGCGACGGCAAGGTCTTTCTGGACTGGAGTCAGAACAACGGCAACAAAACCACCATCGCACCGTATTCGCTTCGCGGACGCGAACATCCGACGGTGGCCGCACCACGCACCTGGGACGAAATCGAGGATCCCGACCTGCGGCATCTGACGTTCGCCGAGGTCCTGGAACGCTGGGAGCGGGACGGAGATCTGCTCAGCGATCTGGACGAGCCGCTGGCGGTGCCCGATCGGCTGACCACCTACCGCGGTATGCGCGACAGCGCCAAGACCCCCGAACCTGTACCGGCGCAGGCGCCGCAGGTCGGCAACAACGACAAGTTCGTCATCCAGGAGCACCACGCGCGACGGCTGCACTACGACTTCCGCCTCGAGCGCGACGGCGTCCTGGTGAGCTGGGCTGTGCCCAAGAACCTGCCGGACACTCCCTCGGTCAATCACCTCGCGGTGCACACCGAGGACCACCCGATGGAGTACCTGACGTTCGCCGGGGAGATCCCGAAAGGTGAGTACGGGGGCGGTGAGGTGTACGTGTGGGACACCGGAACCTACGACACCGAGAAGTTCACCGACCACTCGCCGGACGGGCCCGCGAAAGGCGGTGAGGTGATCGTGACTCTGCACGGCGAGAAGATCCGAGGCCGCTACGCGCTGATCCAGACCGATGGCAAGAACTGGCTAGCGCACCGCATGAAGGAGCAGCAGGAGCCGACGTTCGCGGATCTGGCGCCGATGCTGGCCACTGAGGGCTCCATCGAGCGATACACGAAGGCGCAGTGGGCTTTCGAGGGTAAGTGGGACGGCTACCGGGTGCTCGTCGACGCAGACCACGGTGCGCTCAGTGTGCGTTCGCGTCGCGGCCGCGAGGTCACCGCCGATTATCCGCAGTTTCGCGCGCTGGCTGCCGATCTCGCCGAGCATCATGCGATTCTCGACGGCGAAGCGGTGGCGCTCGACGAGTCCGGTGTGCCCAGCTTCCGCGAGATGCAGAACCGGAAAAGGTCCACGCGGGTCGAGTTCTGGGCCTTCGACATTCTCTACCTCGACGGTCGTTCGCTGTTGCGGGCGAAGTATTCGGACCGTCGGCGCATCCTCGAGGCGCTGGCCGAGCAGGGCGGGCTGATCGTGCCGGCGCAACTCGACGGTGACGGTCGCGATGCGTTGGCGCTCGCGCGCGACAAGAACTGGGAAGGGGTGGTGGCCAAGAAGCGAGATGCCACCTACCAGCCGGGCCGGCGGTCCTCGGCGTGGATCAAACACAAGCTCTGGCGCACGCAAGAGGTGGTGATCGGCGGCTGGCGCGCCGGAACGGGCGGGCGCACCAGCGGTCTCGGCGCGTTGATGCTCGGCATCCCCGACGAGGACGGTTTGCAGTTCGTCGGGCGGGTCGGCACCGGGTTCACGGAGAAGGAACTCGCGATGCTGCGGGCGACGCTGGAGCCACTGCACACCTCGGAATCGCCCTTCGTGACAACGCTTCCCACGCAGGACGCCAAGGGCGTGACGTTCGTGCGTCCGGAACTGGTGGGTGAGGTCCGGTACAGCGAGCGCACTGGGGACAACCGGCTTCGCCAACCGAGTTGGCGCGGGCTGCGTCCCGACAAGGAGCCGGGGGACGTGCGATGGGAGTGAAGACTCCCGGAATCAGCTGTGTGCGAACGCCTCTCGGAGGAACGGCGTCGAATCGGCCATCGATGCGAGGACCGTTCCGCTGTGGTCCTCTTCGGGGTAGACCCGCAGGGTGACGTCCTGATTGTTGGCGACCAGTTGGTCGTAGAACGACAACGTCGACGACGGCGGGACGTCCCGATCGAGTAGCCCCACACCGAGAAACAGGGGACGGTCGAACCCGGTGGACGGCGTCCCCATGAAGTCGTACAGCGCCTCGGTCATGCCGGGGATCGAGTTCAGTGGTGCGGAGAAGAACGACGCCGGCGTCAGGTGTGCCAGCTGATCCGACAACTCGGCGGTGCACAGGGTTTCGGCGCGGGAGGCCGCGTCGATGCCGGCGGGACTCAGCACACTGCCGACACCCAGTTCGGGCCGCGCCTCGCGCAGCGACGCCAGGATGTACGCGGTGTAGGCGTTGGCGATGGGCCCCAACTCGGGGAGCTCGAGGTTCGGCCCCGCCTGGGCCACCAGCTTGTCGATGTTGGCGGGAGCGCCGGTGGCGACGGCGCCGCGGTAGTCCAATCCGGTGCCGCGGCTGAACTCGGTGGCCCAGCGTGCGCTGCTGACTGCGGCGCCGCTGCCCTGCGACTGCCCGACGATCGCCCACTCGGGAGATAGCGGCAGGCCCATGTCGTGGGCGGCGATCACGGAGTCCACGACCGCATGGGCGGTGGCGACACTGTTGAGGTAGCTCATCAACCCCGGTGTGCCCAGGCCGGCGTAATCGCTGGCGACGACTGCGTAACCCTGGTCTAGCCAGTGCGACAGGTACTCGTCGTCACGTGGGGTCCGGGGTCGGGCCGAGGGTGTGCAGTCGTCGCCGAGTCCGACGGTGCCGTGGGCCCAGGCGATGACCGGGAATCCGCCCTCGGGTGCGGGCCCCGGGGGCAGGAACACCGCTCCCGTGCTGACAGCGGGCCGATCGTGTTGATCGGTGGTGGAGTACAGGACGCGAAAGGCGGGACCGGCGCCGGTGAGTGACAGCGCAGGGTCCAGAGGGACGGAGGTGATGGTCGTTCCGGCCGGCGGGATGGGGCCGGCGAAGAACCGAGCGTCCAGGCCCGACCACGCCGGCGCGTCGGCATGAGCGGGTGACGCCGGAGTGGCCACAAATGCCGCAATGAGCAGTACGGCCAACATCATTCGGTGTCTCCAACGCATCGGGGCAGCCAACCACATTCCATCAGGAGGTGTCACGGGCGCCCGGGATTTGTCGGTGGTCGAATGTATGTTCGAAGTATGTCGGGGGTGCGGGAGGCGGTGGCGGTCTTGCGGGCCGCAGTCGACGGCGTGCTGGCCTGCAATCTGGACCTCTCGACGGCTGCGGAGCTCACGGAGCTGCTCGACGCGGTGGAATCCGCCGGCTGCCGGCTCCCGGCGGCCCAGCACCGAGCGTTGGCCCGGCTGCAGATCGAGACCACCCCGCATGCGATGGGGGCGAAGAACTGGAAAGACGTGCTGGCGATCCGGTGGCGGATCAGCGGCGGTGAGGCGCATCGCCGGCTGACTGAGGCTGCGCTGCTGGCACCGCGCCAACCCTTCACCGGACCACCCTTGCCGCCGGTGTTGGAGGCGACCGCCATCGCGCAGGAACAGGGGCTGATCACCGGCGAGCATGTCACCGAGATCCGCAAGGCCGTCGACAAACTCCCCGGCTTCTGCGATACCGCGACCCGCGAGCAGTTCGAGGTCGAGCTGGTCCGCACCGCGGTCGGTGCCGGCCCGAAAGAAACCCGCGACGCCGCCGATCTGACCCTGTTCCTGCTCGATCAGGACGGCCCCGAACCCGACGATGCGGAACGCGTCCGCAAGCGGGGGTTGAACACGGGCCCGCAGCGCCGTGACGGCATGACGCAGTGGCGGGCCGATCTAACCCCCGAAGCCGCCGCGGTGTGGGAGGCGATCTTCGCCAAATACGCCGCCCCCGGCATGTGCAACCCCGACGATGACGAGCCCTGTATCTCTGGGACGCCCACGCAGGCGCAGATCGACGCGGATCACCGCAGCCTGGCCCAGCGCCAGCACGATGCGCTGCTGGCGGTGGGGCGGATCGCCCTGATGAGCGGGGAGTTGGGTCAGCTCAACGGGTTACCGGTCACGGTGATCGTGCGCACCACCCTGCAGGATCTGGAATCCCGCGCCGGGATCGGGGTGACCGGTGGCGCCACCCGGCTGCCCATCAAAGACGTCATTCGGATGGGCGCCCACGCGAGCCACTATTTGGCGGTGTTCGACCGGGCCACCGGCTCCGCGCTGGACCTGTTCCGCACCCGCCGGGTCGCCTCAGCCGCACAACGGATCATGTTGATCGCGCGTGAGGGTGGCTGCACCAAACCCGGCTGCCGAGTCGGGGCGTACGGATGTCAGGTCCACCACGTCACACAAGATTGGGCTGCGGGCGGGCTGACCAACATCGACGACCTCGGCCTGGCCTGCCCACCCGACAACCGCTCCGTCGCACCCGCCAGCTGGACCACGTCGATGAACACCCGCCACGAGGTGGAATGGACCCCACCACCGAACCTGGACACCGGCCAAACCCGGGTCAACACCCACACACCCCCGAACGCCTCCTCCGCCCACCCGAGGACGACGAGCCCACCCAAGCGTCGGCCGACCCCGCAGAACCCGGCGGACCCGCACCACCCGACAACCAGGTGGCCTGACGGCCGATCGCTAGATCGCGATCCCTGCGGCGATGGCCTCGGTCATGCCGCGGGTCGCGAGCACATCCGCCAGTTCGTTGTCGTCGACGCCGGAGTGGCCCTTGACCCAGAACCACTCGACTTCGTGCCGCGCGCAGGCCTTTTGGAGGCGCTGCCACAGGTCGACGTTCTTCACCGGTTGCTTCGCGGCGGTCAGCCAACCGTTGCGCTCCCAGCCGAGCACCCACTTGGTGATGCCGTTACGCACGTAGGTGCTGTCGGTGTAGAGGTGCACCGAGACCGGACGGGTCAAAGCCTCCAGCGCCATGATCGGCGCCGTCAGCTCCATCCGGTTGTTGCTCGTCACGCCCGACTCGCCACCGAACATCTCGCGCACGTGCTGGCGCTGCCGCAGCACCGCGCCCCAGCCGCCCGGCCCGGGGTTGGGGCGGCAGCCGCCGTCGGTGTGGATCACCACGACATCGTCTCGGGCGTCGTCTGGCATCCGCCGAGAATAGGCAATCGGGCCACCGGTGTGCGGGGTGACTCGCCGCGTCACCGGCGTGTCGTCGTCGCGGCGCGCGCTCGGATGGCCGGCGCGATCCACTCGGCCAGGTACTCGCGCAGGGCGTCGCCCTGGCGAGCCGGCCCGCCGGGATCGACGATGAACGACTGCACCGTCCTGAGCATGAACTCGACGAGACCACCCAACGAGTCGCCGCCGAAACCTGCTGCAGCCCAGTCGATATCGAAGCGCTCCAGAATCGATCGGCCGAATCCGATGGCCAGCTCGGACGTCACCCCCGCGGTGAACGCGGACGCCTTTCCCGGTTCGACGACCAGGCGCAGGTAGCGATCCTGCGACAGCTGCTCGAGGGTGTAGGCGATGCTCTCGACCACCGCCTGCGTCGGATCGCTGATGCTGCCTAGTCGTGCGGCCAGGCGATCGAGGAATCCGTCGATCGACGACAGCGCAGTAGCGGCGAGCAAGGCCTCCTGGGTGGGGAAGTAGCGGTAGACCGTCTGACGCGTCACCCCGAGCGACTGCGCGATCGTCGAGATGGTCGCGGGCCGGCCGCCGTCGATGGTCTGACGGGCCGCCTCGAGAATGCGCGCGACGGCCTCGTCGTCGTCACGGGGGATGTCTCCCGACCATCCGTGTCTACGCATCACGCGATCGTCGCACGACCCGGTATCGACCATTGACAATACATTCCACTAGAGATGTATGGTCAGGGAATGGATGCTCCTGCCCACTGCGACGACGAGGTGCTGACCGAGCGGGCGCTCGCGCACGCGCTCGCCGGCACCACCGACATGGCCGACCGCGAGTTGCGGGTGCCGCTGCACTACTACCGCGATCCGAAGACCACCGACGTCGAGGAGTCGCAGATCCTGCGTCGGGTCCCGCTCGCGATCGCGCCGTCAGCGCAGGTGCAGAACGCCAACGACTACGTCGTCCGCTCGGTGCTCGGAGATTCCCTGCTGATCACCCGCGACCGACATGGAGTCAGCCGCGTGCTGCTGAACTACTGCCGGCACCGGGGCGCCATGCCGGCCTGCGGATCCGGCAATGCGTCACGATTCGTCTGTCCCTATCACGCATGGACCTACAAGAACACCGGCGAGCTCTTCATGGTCCCCGGCAGAGCAGGGTTCGATTCGATGAACCTGAAGGACTACGGTCTCGTCGAACTGCCGTCAGAGGAGCGCTACGGCTTCATCTGGGCGGTACTGTCGGCCGACGCGACGATGGACCTGGACGCTCATCTCGGAACCATGGGGCCCGAACTCGAGCGGTGGAACTTCGCGTCCTACGGCTATCACACAGAACGCGAATTCACGTCCGGCGTCTCATGGAAAGGTGCGCTCGAGGCCTTCGCCGAGGGCTACCACTTCCCGTTCGTCCACGGTCAGAGTGTGATCGGACAGAACACGTTGGCCAACACCGCAATCTACGACGAGTACGGCCGACACCACCGCATCGGTTTCCCGTTCACGTGGATCACCAACCTTGACACCGACGCCGCGGGGCCGCGCGACCCGTCGACGAACATGGGCGTCATCTACTGGATCTACCCGAACCTCATTCTCGCCAACAGCCCAGTCGGAGTGGAGATCATCGACATCCTGCCCGACGGCGAGCCGACCCGCTGCACCGTCCGGCACAGCTGGATGGCGCGCATTCCCGCGCAGAACGATGAGATGCGCGCGACCTACGACACCATCTACGACAGCGTGCACGCCGCGGTGCGCGACGAGGATTTCGCGATGCTGCCGCAGTGCGGCGAGGGGGTGCGCCGCGGCCAGCACGATCATATGATCATCGGCCGCAACGAGATTGCCGTTCAGCACATGATCAAGGTCTTCGCCGACGAGCTCGGTATCGCCCTGTCCTAATCACGACCGCCGCGGCGCTGACATCAACGCCGTGCGCACTGTCATGCCCACCTCGTGGTGGCGCAGCGTGGTGATCCGCCGACCGGGCTGCACGGCCGCCTTGATCGGCGAGGTTCGGTCACCGAAGAACCGGGCCGACTCCTCGATGTCGTCGACCACATAGGTGATGCCCCACAGCGTCGACGGGCCCTGGCCCGAGACACCGGGTGAGCCGACCACTTCGACGATCGTCTCGCCGAACCGATAAAAGATCTGCCGGATCGGCCGCTCGCCGAGATGAGCATCGCGTTGGCGACGCGGCTGCACGCCCAGGCCGCCGAGCGCCCTGACCGTCCGGTCGAGATCCGGCGACATCAGCACGACATGGTCGATGACGGTGACGCCGTTGCGGTGAACCGCCGGCGGGGTCGCAGCGGCACCGGATCTCGTCGTAGCGATCCCGTCCACGTCCTCACCCACACCGGGTGGAAGGCCATCCAGTGACCACCCGACGATGCCGAATCCGTTGTCGCGGCCGACCAATTGGATACCCACGTCGCCGACCGCGCACATTCCATCGGCACGCACGGTGAATCCGGCCTCGGCCCAGGCCGATGGCGGATCGGCCACCTCCAGCGTGGCGATGCGCAGCGTCATGAGCGCCGAGTGTGTCAGATCAACGGGCGAAGTCGGCGGGACGGAACTTTCCGTCGCTCAACTTGCTCTCGATCTCCTCGAGGCTGCGGCCGGTCAGGTCGGGCATCCGGAAGTACACGAAGAGCCATGCCGCCACGTTGAACAATCCGTAGAGCCACATCGCCGGACCGACGCCGATGCCGCTGATGAGCGTCAGCAGGGTCAGCGTGATGAGCAGATTCGTCCCCCACAGCGCCGCGGATTGCACAGCCGTGCCTGCCGGCCGGACCGCCAGCGGATACGTTTCCGAGCCGGTCAGCCACCCCATCAGCTGAAGACCGCCGGCGTTGAACAGCATGAACACCACCAGGCACGCGATGATGAAGGGTATCGAGTCCCGATCGCTGTTACCGGTCACGAACAGCGTGCCGAGCACGAACAGGCTCGCCGCGGCGCCGGGGATCATGATCAGGGTGAGCCTGCGCCGGCCCACCTTGTCGATGATCGACAGACCGACCAGCTGAGCCACCAGATAGCTGACCCCGAGAGCAACCGACACCTCGAGAGCCACAGACTCGGAGAAGCCGTTGTCGGTCAGGATGGTCGGCGAGTAGTAGATGATCATCTCGATACCGCTGAGCTGCGTGAAAATCGCAATGCCGCAACCGAGGACGAGAGCGGGACGCACCCATGCCTCGCGGAGCCCCGGCCACCCGCGGGTCTTCGCGGTCTGCTCCTTGCGCGTCAGCTCTTCCATCTCCTCGAGCTCACCGTCGACGTCGTAACCCGACGGGCGAACGCGTTCGAGGACGTCGCGGGCATCGTCGCCGCGATCGTTCTTCACCAGCCATCGCGGGCTCTCGGGCAGTCGGAGCAACAGCAGGAGCATGATCGCGGCAGGGACCGCGGCCGCGCCGATCGACCATCGCCACGGAATGTGTTCGGTGGCGCCGACGATCGTCGCGATCACGATGCCGACACCGATCGCTATCTGGAAGCAGAGCACCAGCCGGCCACGGTATTTCGGTGGCGCCAGCTCGGCGACGTACATCGGTGCGGTCTGCGTCGCGCCACCGACGGCGAACCCGAGGACAAGGCGACCGAGCGAGAGCACGAACGGATTCGGTGCGACTGCGCACCAGAGTGCGCCGACCACGAACACCGCCGCAAGCATCAGTAGCGTGCCCTTGCGACCCCGCTTCTCCGAGAGATAGCTACAGGTCAGGGCGCCGATCACGGCGCCAAGCAGGATGCTCGCCGCGATCACCTGCTTCCACGACTCCTCGATACCGAAGTCCTTGGTGATCTGAAGCAGCGCCCCAGAGATGATGCCGGTGTCGTAGCCGTAGAGCATGCCCGACACCGCCGACACGAGTGCGACGATGATCGCGGCGCCGGTCAGCTGGCCCGAAGCGGTGGCCCTGTCGTGATCGGACGCGGCGGTGTCGTGGGACTTCATCCGAGGACTCCTGACGTTCGGCGTCGCGCTGCAGCGACGAGCGTCGTTGCAGCGCACTGGATTCCGTGACTAATCGTCGTCCTTCTCGGACTTGTCGGAATCCTCGGCGTCGTCCTTCTTGTCGGAGTCCTTCTTGTCGTCGTCGTCCTTCTTGTCGGAGTCCTTCTTGTCGTCGTCGTCCTTGTCGGAGTCCTTCTTGTCGGAGTCCTTATCGTCGTCCTTCTTGTCGTCGTCAGAATCCGACGACGAAGACGTGACGAGTTCGAGGACCGCCCAATGGCTGGGCGACAGCAGCACAGACCACTTGCCCTCTTCGCGGCCGAGCTTCAGAACACCGTCGTCGAGCTCCCAGACGGTGTCGTCGTCGTGCGTGGATTCCTGCCCGTCCGAGTACGTGAGTTTGAAAGCCATGCCGGTGTGTGCCCCAACCTCGGCCGTGTTAATCCCGTCACACCGTAGGAAGTGGACGCGCGGCGTGTCAGCGAGGCGCGTGGGCCAGGAACGTGTGCACGATGTTGCGCTGCCAACCCGAGACCGTCTCGCTGCGTACGTCGACGAAACCGTTGCGCTGCAGGCGTTCCCGGAACGCAGTGGCTCCGTCGAAGTCGTTGACGCTGGTGCGTAGGTAGCGGTAGAGCCCCGCGTCGCCCGAACGAATCTTGCCGCTGGGGATGATGATGGCCGCGCAGACCAGATTCCATGTCACGCGGGCGACGGCGGAATCGCGCACCGAGTACTCGTGCGCGGCGAAGACGCCGCCGGGGGTCAACAGTCCGCGCAGTGTCTGCAGCACCGGATCGGGGTCCGGCAGGTTGCGCACCAGATAGGCCGCGAGGATGCCGTCGAACGGTCCGGTGACCCCGGCCTCGGTCAGACCTTCGGCGCGGCTGTGCACGAACCTGACCGAATCCGGCCACTGTTTGGCCCGTGCCTGCGCCAGCATTCCGGCCGACCCGTCGACGCCGATGATCTCCGCGTGCGGCGCCGCCTCCAGCAGCGCGGCCGTGGAGGCGCCGGTGCCGCAGCCGATGTCGAGCAGCCGCAGCCCGCGGCCCTGATCCGGCAGGGCCATACGCTGCGCCGACTGCCGGAGGTGCTCGTGATAGCCCGGGTTCGCGCCGACCAGTCCGTCGTAGGCGTCGGCGCCGGCATCGAAGGCGTCGGGAACGTCGTAGGCGCCGCGTGTCATCGACCGAACTCTACCCACGGGCCGTCACAGCTTCGCGATCACGTTCTCGGCGAACATCTCGAGGTTGCGGATCTTGGTGTCGAGCGGCTCGGTGTCGGGACCGGTGATGTAGGGGATCCGGAAGCCGACGATGACGTCGGTGATGCCCTTGTCCTCGAGCCTCTTGACGCCGTCGAGGGTGTACGCGTCGATCGAGATGACATGGATCTGGTAGTCGTCGTTGTCTGCGCTGCCCTCCTCCTCGCGGAAGCGGGCGAGCTTGGCCAGCAGCCCGTCGAGCTCTTCCGGGTCGCCGCCGCCGTGCATCCAGCCGTCGTTTCGGGCCGCCCGCCGCAGTGCCGCATCGGCGTGCCCACCGATCAGGATCGGTACGGGACGCGACGGCGCCGGGGTCATCTTGGTCTTGGGGATGTCGTAGAACTCCCCGTGGAACTCGAAGTACTCGCCCGAGGTCAGGCCGCGGATGATCTCGATGCATTCGTCCATCCGCTTGCCGCGGCGAGCGAACGGCACACCCATCAATTCGTAGTCCTCCGGCCACGGGCTGGTGCCGACGCCGAGGCCCAGTCGGTTGTCGAACAGCGCGGCCAGCGAACCGGCCTGCTTGGCGACCAGCGCCGGCGGCCTGATCGGCAGCTTGAGGACGAAGTGGTTGAAATGCAGCGTGGTGGTCACCGCGCACAGCGCCGCGGTGAGGACGAACGACTCGATGAAAGCTTTCCCGTCGAGGAATTCGCGGCTGCCGTCAGGGGTGTACGGATAGGTCGAATCCGACTCGAACGGATACGCGACGCTGTCGGGGATCGTCATCGCGTGGTAGCCCGCCGCTTCGGCCGCCTTGGCCAGCGGGATGTAGTACGTCGGGTCGGTCATGGCTTCTGCAAAGGTGAACCGCACATCGCCTCCTGGTCGTCGCTGACCACACACTAGAACGTGTTCTAGATTCTGCGGGGCGCAACCGTCTTACAGGATGGGGACCTCGATGTCGGTGGTCGCCAGCGCGAACGGGGGAGTGCCCGTGCCCATGACCGTGATGCCGCCCTGCGTGGTCCGTTCCGTCAGTCGTGCGCGGACCGACTCGCCGTCTGCGGCGATGTCCACGTCGGACGGTATCCGGATGTCCGCGAGCTCAGTCAACAGCGTTCCGCGCCAATGGAAAAGGCCGTCGATCGGGTCGAGCTGCCCGGTGAGCCGCACCCGCGCCTTGACCTCGTGCCCGTCGACGGTGACCGTCGCGATCCCGTCGTAGACGGCGTCGTCCAGATCATCGGGCAGCTCGTCACTGAGCCGCTCGACCTCGAACGCCGACGGGATCTTCGCGCCGACCGCGCGCCAGTACCGTCCGCCGCGGTGCTCCCCGGCTCGGCCGCGCCGGTTGAAGATGTGTTGCGAGGCCGGGCGCACCTCGATCCGCGAGCCCCCGGTGCGGCCGAGGTGGTCCAGGCATTTGGCGATGTAGCTCTTCTGCGCGGCGGTGTCCGGTCCCGACAGCAGGAAGTAGTTGGGCACCCCGGCCACCGCAACCCCGAGGTAGGGAAGGAGGCCGTCGGACGGTGCCGCGGTGCCCGCCGGCAGCGTGCCGTCGGTCGCGATCAAGACACGCGCCGTGCGGTCACCCACCTGCCAGGTGTGTGTCCCCTCGTCGAACTCGGCAGCGACGGAGCCGCTGACGTACATGACCGTCTCGGTCACAGGAACCCGGTGCGCTGCCACACGCGGCGTGCAAGCGGTCCCATGAGGTCGACCTCGGTGAGGAACGCCGCGAGCGGTGCGAAGCCCAGCGTCTGCACCTCGCGGCGATGCGGGCTGCTGCGCGCGATGCGCCGCGCCTCGTCGGGGTCGAGACCCACCCGCGAGTACTGCACCCGGTTGGTGAACAGATGCCGGAAGAACAACCCGCCGGCGCCGTTGATGTTGCCCACCCACATGCGCGACAGCCGCCCCAGCTGCGGTGCGCGCTTGCGCAGACCGTCGCGGGCGAACTGGATGTGGCGCGCCTCCTCGGTGACGTGGATGCGCATCAGACGTTGCACGAGTGGCTGCAGTTCGGGATCGTCCATCATCTGCCGCTGCAGGGAATCGAAGATCTCCTCACCGACCAGAGCGGCCACCCACAGCAGCGAGCCCCGGAACGCGAACGGCAGCATGTTGATCATCACGCGTTGATACAGCCTGGGCCGCACCGGTTTTGCGCCGATGTGCTCGATCGCTTTGCCGAACATGACCATGTGGCGGGTCTCGTCGCCCAGCTCGGTGAGCTCGTAATGGGTAGCGCGCGCGGTCGGGTCCTGATGCATCATCTTGCGCAGCAGGGCCTGGTTGAGGATGTTCTCGAACCAGATGCCCGCCGACAGCGTGTTCGCCAGCTCCTGGCGCGACAGCTCGATCTGTTCTTCGCGAGACATGCTGTCCCACAACGGGGTTCCATACAGGGACACCACTTTGGGGGGCAGGAAGAACTTGTCCGGCTCCAGTGGGGCGTCCCAGTCGATGTCGACGACGGGCGCGTAGGACTTCTTCACCGAGCCCTTGAGCAGGCGGTCGGCGAATCCGTCGCGTGTCGTGGGGCTGCGCTGGGCGGGTGGAGCTGTCATCGTCGACATCCCTTCGGCCGTGATGATCATGACGGTAGGGAGCGGTGCGCCGTGATGTCAATACCCGCGGTACCGCATACCTTTGGTACTCGCCCCTGTCGGCGCCGACGGGCATGATGACAACCGTGACGTCGTTTCTGCTGCGTGCCGCGCTCACCGGGGTGGCGCTGTGGGTGGTCACCCTGGTCGTCCCGGGAATCGCCTTCGTCGGAGGTGACTCGACTCCGGCGCGCATCGGCATCATCTTCGTGGTGGCCATCGTCTTCGGGCTGGTCAACGCCATCATCAAGCCGATCGTGCAGATCATCTCGATCCCGCTCTACATCCTCACGCTCGGCCTGATCCACATCGTGATCAACGCGCTGATGCTGTGGATCACCTCGTCGATCACCGAGCACACCACCCACTGGGGTCTGTTCATCGACGATTTCTGGTGGACCGCGATCTGGGCGGCGATCGTGCTGTCGATCGTGAGCTGGGTGCTGTCGCTGGTCGTGAAGGCAGACTGAACAGATGCCAGAACTGCCCGAGATCGAAGCGCTCGCCGACCATCTGCGCCGGCACGCGGTCGGGCAGACCGTGCGACGCGTCGACGTCGCCGCGCTGTCGGTGCTCAAGACCTTCGATCCGCCGCTGTCCGCGCTGCACGGCCGGGAGGTGACCGCCGCGAACCGGTGGGGCAAGTACCTCGGCCTGCAGGCCGGCGAGCTACACCTCATCACTCATCTGTCGCGTGCCGGCTGGCTGCGCTGGTCGGACAAGCTGTCGCCGACACCGCTGAAACCGGGCAAAGGACCCATCGCGCTGCGGGTGCACCTCGGGGACGAGGGCCTCGGCTTCGACCTGACGGAGGCCGGCACGCAGAAGCGGCTCGCGGTGTGGCTGACCACCGACCCGATGGCCGTGCCGCAGATCGCGTCGTTGGGGCCCGATGCGCTGGCGCTGACCGTCGACGGCCTGGCAGATGTGCTGCGGAGCAACTCCGGGCGCATCAAGACCGTGATCACCGACCAGAAGGTGATCGCCGGGATCGGCAACGCCTACAGCGACGAGATCCTCCACGTGGCCAAGCTGTCGCCATTCGCGACGGCCAACAAGCTGACCGAGGCGCAGCTCGCCGCGCTGCACGACGCGATGGTCTCGGTCCTGACCGACGCCGTGACCCGCTCGGTCGGTCAGCAGGCCGCCACGCTCAAGGGTGAGAAGCGATCCGGGTTGCGGGTGCACGCTCGGACCGGCATGCCGTGTCCGGTCTGCGGCGACACCGTGCGGGAGGTCTCGTTCGCCGACAAGTCGTTCCAGTACTGCCCGACATGTCAGACCGGCGGCAAGGTGCTCGCCGACCGGCGAATGTCCCGCCTGTTGAAATAGCTCGGGCACCAACCCGCGGCGGGGTGGAGCGCTCGATTTCGGCGCAGTTGTCTAACTCGGTTATCCTGCCGCAATGACTCGGCAGAAGATCCTGATCACCGGTGCGAGCTCCGGGCTGGGCGCCGGAATGGCCCGCCAGTTCGCCGCCAAGGGCCGCGACCTCGCGCTGTGCGCCCGTCGCCTCGACAACCTCGACGAACTGCGGACCGAGATCACCTCGCGGTATCCCGGCGTGCGTGTCGCCGTCGCCGCCCTCGACGTCAACGACCACGACCAGGTGCCCAAGGTCTTCGCCGAACTCGCCGAGGAACTCGGCGGTATCGACTGCGTGATCGTCAACGCCGGCATCGGCAAGGGCTATCCGCTCGGCGGCGGCAAACTGTGGGCCAACAAGGCCACGCTCGAGACGAATCTCGTTGCCGCCCTTGTACAGATCGAGACCGCGCTGGAGATGTTCAAGGCCGCAGGTAAGGGCCACCTCGTCCTCGTCTCCTCGGTGCTGGGCAATGTCGGCGTGCCCGGCCACAAGGCTGCCTACGCGGCCAGCAAGGCCGGCGTCACGTCGCTGGGGGAGTCGCTACGCGCGGAGTACCCGTCGGGACCCATCAAGATCACGGTGCTCGAGCCCGGCTACATCGAGTCGGAGATGACCGCCAAGTCGAACTCGACGATGCTGATGGTCGACAACGAAACCGGCGTCAAGGCGATGGTGGACGCCATCGAGAAGGAAAAGGGCCGCGCCGTCGTGCCGGGCTGGCCGTGGTGGCCGCTGGTCGAGGTGATGAAGCTGCTGCCGCCGAAATACACCAAACGCTTCGCCTGAACCCACAGGAACGCGTGCTTTCATCGTCGGATGCATAATCTCGACCGCCGCAGTCTGATGGTGATGTCCGGGATCGGCCTGCTGGGCGCGGCTCTCCCGACAGCGACGTCCCGGGCCACTCCGCCACCGGCCGCGCCGCCGCCCCCGGGAAAGTACCTGTTCGAAGACCACTTCGACGGCCCCGCCGGCTCCGCGCCGGACCGGTCGAAGTGGGAGATCGCCACCGCGCGTGAGTCCATGGAGGACCCGACGTACTGGGAGCTGCCCGGCAACGTCGGCCAGTACCGCGACGACCGTCGTAACGTCTACCTCGACGGCAAGTCCAACCTGGTGTTCCACGCTGCCAAGGACGGCGACACCTACTACAGCGGCAAGATCTTCGGCACCTTCCGTGGCGGCATCGGCCACAACTGGGAGGCCCGCATCAAGCTGAACTGCCTGACCCCCGGCTGCTGGCCGGCGTGGTACCTCGCCAACAACAACCCCGTCAACGGCGGCGAAGTCGACATCATGGAGTGGTACGGCAACGGCAGCTGGGCGCCGGGAACGGCGGTGCACGCCAAGCTCAACGGCGGCGAGCACGTCAGCCAGACCATCTCCGTCGACAGCGCGTGGCACACCTGGCGGGTGCAGTGGGACGACGCCGGCATGCGGTTCTGGCGGGACTACACCGACGGCGCCGCACCGTATTTCGACGTGCCGGCACATGCACTGCCCGACTGGCAGTTCAACGAGCCGGGCTATCAGCTGTTCCCGATCCTCGACTTGGCCGTCGCGGGCTCAGGCGGCGGCGACCCGCGCGGTGGCAGCTATCCGGCCGAGATGCTGATCGACTACGTCCGCGTCTGGTAATCGCGATTTCGGCGTAGATTGCCGTCGGTCGCCGACGAAAACCACGCCGAAATCACCACGCGGCTTGACACGCTGTTGGGTTTTCCCAACAATTGCTTGTATGAGTCCAGTGCGACGGGGGGAAACCTTCCCTATCCACAACCGCATCGGCGTGCTTCGGGCCGAGCGGGGGATGTCGCGGGCACAGCTGGCCGACCTCATCGACGTCAACCCACAGACCGTCGGCGCGCTCGAGCGGGGCGACCACTTCCCGAGCCTCGATCTGGCCTTCCGCATCTGCGCAGTGTTCGACCTCCCCGTCGAGGCGGTCTTCTCCCGCGAACCGTTCACCCCCTTGTCGACGGCGCTCTACCCCCGGAACCGCAATGGAGGGACCGACCATGCCTGACGTGACGCTGATCGACCGGTACCAGGATTACCGCACGCGACAGTTCGTCAGGAACGAAAAGCGCTACGCCGAGTGGTTTCCCGCGTGGCGGACGCAGCGCCGCCGCCGCGCGCTCGTCATGCTCCTCGCGGCCACATTCACGGTGATGTTCGTCGTCAGCGTGCTCTGTGCGTTCGGGCTGAGCTGGGCGCCGCTGCTGTGGTTGCCCGCCACCGTGGCGTTCCTGCCGATCTGGGTGATGCTGCAGATCGTGTCGGGCCGTCAGGGCGACGCGCCCCATCTGACCCTCGACGAATACGAACTCGCACAACGCAACAGCGCCCGATCCATCGGCCTCACCGTGACCCAGTACCTGATGATGGTGCCTGTGGCCTACCTGATCTTCGGGGCCACCGCCACGGGCGGCGCCGACACCGACATGGCCTACGCCGGCGGGCTCATGGCGCTGACCGTCCTGCTCATCGGCGGGTGCACCCCCGCGATGATCCTGGGTTGGACGCGGCCCGACCCCGACGCCTAGACCGAGCGACCACGCTCCGCTCGGCTCAGGCTGATCGACCTCGCTCCGCTCGGCTCAGGCTGATCGACCTCGCTCCGCTCGGCTCAGGCTGATCGACCTCGCTCCGCTCGGTAGCGGCGCACCAGGGCGTCGGTCGACGAATCCGACTGCGTCGCAGGCGAATCATCCTCGGTCAGTACCGGCAGCAGCGCCTTGGCCTGGGTCTTGCCCAGCTCCACACCCCACTGGTCGAACGAGTCGATGCCCCACACCACACCCTCGGTGAACACCTGATGCTCATAGAGCGCGATCAGCTGGCCGACCACCGACGGAGTCAGCTTGGTCGCCAGGATCGAGGTGCTCGGCCGATTGCCCGGCATCACCTTGTGCGGCACCACATTCGATGCCGTGCCCTCGCCCGCGATCTCGTCGGCCGTCTTGCCGAAGGCCAGCACCTGGGTCTGGGCGAAGAAGTTGCTCATCAGAAGGTCGTGCATGCTGCCGGTGCCATCGGCGGTCGGCAGGTCATCGGTGGGCTCGCTGAATCCGATGAAGTCGGCCGGGATCAGCCGGGTGCCCTGGTGGATCAGCTGATAGAACGCGTGTTGGCCGTTGGTGCCGGGCTCACCCCAGAAAATCTCACCCGTACTCGTCGTCACCGGTGACCCGTCGGCGCGCACCGACTTGCCGTTCGATTCCATCGTCAGCTGCTGCAGATACGCGGCGAACCGGGACAAGTCGTTCGAATACGGCAGCACCGCACGGGTTTCCGCACCGAAGAAGTTGTTGTACCAGAGTCCGATCAACCCCAGCAGCGCCGGCGCGTTGGCCTCCAGTGGGGCGGTGCGGAAGTGCTCGTCGACGAGGTGGAAGCCGGCCAGGAACTCGGCGAATCGCTCCTTGCCAATCACGGCCATCACGCTCAAGCCGATGGCGCTGTCGACCGAGTAGCGGCCGCCCACCCAGTCCCAGAAGCCGAACATGTTGGCGGTGTCGATCCCGAACTCGTCGACCAACTTCGCATTCGTCGACACGGCCACGAAATGCTTGCTCACCGCGTCATCGCCCAGCGCGTCGGTGAGCCAGCGTCGTGCCGCCGTCGCGTTGGTCAGCGTCTCCAGCGTCGAGAACGTCTTCGACGCGACGATGAAAAGCGTTGCGGCCGGGTCGAGTCCGTCGAGCGTGGCGACGAGGTCGGCCGGGTCGACGTTCGACACGAAGCGCGCCGAGACGCCCGCGTCGGCGTAGTGGCGCAACGCCTGGTACACCATCACCGGACCCAGGTCGGAGCCGCCGATGCCGATGTTGACCACGCACGTGATGCGCTCACCCGTCGCGCCGCGCCACTCGCCGCTACGCAGCCGGTCGGTGAAGTCGCCCATGCGGTCGAGCACCTCGTGCACGTCGGCCACCACGTCCTGGCCGTCGACGCTCAGCGCCGCGTCGCGGGGCAACCGCAGCGCGGTGTGCAGAACCGCCCTGTCCTCCGAGGTGTTGATGTGCTCACCGGCGAACATGGCGTCGCGCCTCTCCGGCAACCCGGCTTCGCGCGCCAGATCCAGCAGCAGGCTCAGCGTTTCGCCGGTCACGCGGTGCTTGCTGTAGTCGATGTAGAGGTCGCCGACGGTCAGCGTCAGCTCCCTTCCCCGCGCGGGATCGTCGGCGAAGAGCTGACGTAGATCGGTGCCGCCGATCTGTTCGTGGTGCCGGGACAGTGCCTGCCATGCCGGCGTGGCCGTGATGTCGGAGGAGCCCATGAAAAGAACCCTAGTGCGGTCCACTTGACCGAGGGTGTAAGACGTGGGGTATGGATACCACCACCCTGTTGAACTCCGTTCCCACCGGTCTTTGGATCGGTGGTGAGGAGCGGCAGGGTTCGTCGACGTTCGACGTGCTCGACCCCAGCGACGATCAGGTGATCACCAAGGTGGCCGACGCCACCCCCGACGACGCGCGTGCCGCACTCGACGCTGCCTGCGCAGTGCAGGCCGAGTGGGCCGCCACGGCGCCGCGCAAGCGTGGCGAGATCCTGCGGGCGGTGTTCGAGACGATCACCGAACGCGCCGACGACATCGCGGCGTTGATGACGCTGGAGATGGGCAAGGTCGTCGCCGAGAGCAAAGGCGAGGTCACCTACGGTGCGGAGTTCTTCCGGTGGTTCGCCGAAGAGGCGGTCCGGATCGACGGCCGGTACACCGCGAGTCCCGCTGGGACGGGGCGCATCCTGGTCACCAAACAGGCCGTCGGACCCTGCTACGCCATCACGCCGTGGAACTTCCCGCTGGCCATGGGCACCCGAAAGATGGGGCCCGCCTTTGCTGCCGGCTGCACGATGATCGTCAAGCCGGCGCAGGAGACCCCGCTGACGATGCTGCTGCTGGCCAAGCTGATGGACGAGGCCGGCCTGCCCAAGGGTGTGCTGTCGATCCTGCCGACCAGCAATCCCGGCGGCGTCACCGAGGCACTGATCAACGACGGCCGGCTGCGCAAGCTGACGTTCACCGGCTCCACCGGCGTCGGCAAGGCGTTGGTCAAGCAGTCCGCGGACAAGCTGCTGCGGACGTCGATGGAACTGGGTGGCAACGCGCCGTTCATCGTGTTCGACGACGCCGACGTCGATGCCGCGGTCGACGGGGCGGTGCTGGCCAAGATGCGCAACGGCGGCGAGGCGTGCACCGCGGCCAACCGGTTCCACGTCGCCAACGCGGTGCGCGAGGAGTTCACCGACAAGCTGGTCAAGCGGATGAGCGAGTTCACCCTCGGCAAGGGCCTCGATTCGTCGTCGACGCTGGGCCCGCTGATCAACGCCAAGCAGGTCGCCACGGTCACCGAGCTCGTGTCCGACGCGGTCTCCCGCGGCGCGACCGTCGCCGTCGGCGGCGTCGCGCCGGATGGGCCTGGGAACTTCTACCCGGCCACGGTGCTGACCGACGTACCGGCAGACGCACGCATCCTCAAGGAAGAGGTCTTCGGGCCCGTCGCACCGATCACCGGGTTCGACACCGAAGAAGAAGGGGTGGCCGCGGCCAACAACACCGAGTACGGGCTGGCCGCCTACGTCTACACCCAGTCGTTGGATCGCGCCCTGCGCGTAGCCGAGGGCATCGAATCCGGCATGGTCGGCGTCAACCGCGGCGTGATCTCCGATGCGGCCGCGCCGTTCGGCGGAGTCAAGGAATCCGGGTTCGGTCGTGAAGGTGGCAGCGAGGGCATCGAGGAGTACCTCGACACGAAGTACATTGCGCTGACGAAGTAGCGCGCGCCTTCCGGATTCGGCGCCCGATCCTCCCTAGGCTTCCTTGTTCGAAGGCAAGGAGGGCCACAGGAGTTGACTGCCGTGAGCGCGGCGCCGATCCGGGTGGGCCCACGCCGCTATGTCGGTTCGGGCCAGGGGATACCGGCGCTCGACGGGGTGCGGGCCATCGCGGTCGGCTTGGTGCTCGCCGACCACGGCGGAGTGCCGGGACTGCCGGGGGGATTCCTCGGCGTCGACGTGTTCTTCGTTCTCAGTGGGTTCCTCATCACGTCGCTGCTGATCGACGAGACGACCCGGACGGGGCGGATCGGGCTGCGGGGGTTCTGGGTGCGCCGCGCCCGCCGGTTGCTGCCCGCACTCGTGGTGATGGTGCTGGCCGTCGTGGCTGCGCGCGACCTGTTCGCCCCGGAATCGGTCGCCGGTCTGCGTGAGGACGCCGTCGCCGCACTGTTCTGGATGTCGAACTGGATGTTCGTCGCGCAGCAGACGGACTACTTCTCCACCGGCGCGCCACCGTCACCGCTGCAGCACACCTGGTCGCTCGGCGTGGAGGAGCAGTACTACCTGCTGTGGCCGCTGCTGATCGCCGGGATCGTCGCGGGGCTCGGCGCGATCGCCTACCGCCGTGGCGTCCCGGTCACCCCGACGATGGTCCGCACCGCGGTGTTCGTCGTCGCCACGCTCGGCGTCCTCGGCTCGGCGGCCGCGTCGGTCGCGCTGGCCTCCGACGACGCGCTGCACCGCGTGTACTTCGGGACCGATACCCGCATGCAGGCTCTGCTCGTCGGCGCTGCTGCGGCCGCGCTGGTGGTGCGTGACTGGCGCGGCATGACAGCCGGTCTGGTGACGCTGCGCTCCCGTTGGACCCGCTGGCTGGCCTGGGTGCTCCCGGTCCTCGGGCTGCTGGTGCTGGCGACGGCGGCGCATCTGGCCGTCGGGACGGCGGCCGAGTTCCGGGGCGGACTGCTGATCGTGGTCGCCGTGGCGGCCGTGCTGGTGATCGCCCCGGTGGCGCTGGATCAGACAAGCCCGGCGGCGCGGATGCTGTCGATGGGGCCGCTGGTGGGCCTGGGTGCCATCTCCTACGGCGTCTACCTGTGGCACTGGCCGCTCTTCTTGCTGCTCAACGGTGAACGCACCGGGTCCGAGGGTTGGAAGCTGTTCGCGCTCCGCTGTGCGGCGACCGTGGCGGTGGCGGCGGTCTCGTGGTGGTTGATCGAGCAGCCGATCCGGGATTGGCGTCCGACGTTCGTCCCGATGCTGCGGCTGTCGGCGGCGACGGCCGCCACCGCGGCGGTCGTGGCGATGACCGTGCTCCCCTCCGGCGTGCCCTTCCCCAAGCCGGGCACCGGCCCGCTGATCGATTCGGCCGCGCTCGTCGCCCCCGAGATTCCGGTCGCGGTCACCCAGCCGGCGCGCCAGCGGGCTCCCGGGGACGTGCGGGTGGCGGTCTTCGGCGACTCGGTCGCGTGGACGATGATGCGGTACCTGCCCGACACCCCTGGGGTCGACTTCGCCGACTTCACCACGATCGGCTGCGGCATCGCGCGCGGCGGGCCGTATGAGTACGTGGGTCAGGAACTCCAGCAGAAGCCCGAATGCGATTCCTGGCCGGCGCGGTGGGCACAGCGCATCGGCTACGAGAAACCGGATGTGGTTCTGCTGATGGTCGGCCGGTGGGAGGTGGTCGACCGGATGAACGAGGGCAGCTGGACCCACATCGGCGAGCCCGGCTACGACGCCTACCTCCGCGGCGAGCTCACCCGCGCCCTCGACATCCTGGGCTCCACGGGCGCCCGGATCGTCGTCACGACCGAGCCGTACAACCGGCGTGCGGAGAAGGCCGACGGCAGCCTCTATCCCGAGGATCAACCCAAGCGGGTCGATGCGTGGAACACCTTGCTGCGCAACGTCACCGAAGCGCGCCCCAACGTGACGGTGCTCGACCTGAACCGCAAGCTCAGCCCCAACGGCTACTACCAGGCGAAGGTCAACGGGATGGTGGTGCGCGCCGACGGCGTGCACCCCACGCCCGAAGCCGTCGAGTGGCTGACGCCCTGGCTGGTCGACGCGGTCAAGCCGCGGTGATTTCGGCGTGTCTGTCGTCGCCGAGCGACGACGATCACGCCGAAATCGCGGGAGGTCAGTGGCCGAGGCGGCCGCGGCCCAGCCGCAGCAGCAGCATCGCGAGGTTCTTGCCCTCGGGGCCCAGCACGCTGTAGCGCTCGATGACCTTCATCTCGCGGCTGTGCACCAGGCGGGTGCCGCCGGAGGCCATCCGGGCCTTGCCGATGATCTGCGAGACCTCGGTGCGCCGCTGCACGGCCTCGAGGATCGTCGCGTCGAGGCGATCGATCTCCTGGCGCAGCTCGTCGATATCGGGCGCCTGTGCGGTGTCTGTCGTCATGTCGTTCTCCGGATTCTCGTCGTGTGGCTGGTCTGGTCTCATCCGGTTCCGGGCCTCACACAACAGACGAGCCCCGGGTCCGGAAGCGGACCGCGGGGCTCTGGGAAGCAGCTAGACCACGGGCACCGCTGGCCGGTACCCGTAGAAAAATCGCCGCTGCTGACAAAGCACTCAACGAGTGTGCCACTACCTGCCGCGCCTGCGCAAAGAGTGTCACCGTCCGGCGGTAAGTTTGGAACAGTATGTCGATCGCAACAGAAACAGATGAGCTCTTAGACGGGCTCAATCCCCAGCAGCGCCAGGCCGTCCTCCACGAGGGCACGCCGCTGCTCATCGTCGCCGGAGCAGGCTCCGGTAAGACGGCGGTACTCACCCGTCGTATCGCCTATCTGCTCGCGGCGCGCGAGGTCGGCGTCGGCCAGGTCCTCGCGATCACGTTCACCAACAAGGCCGCCGCCGAGATGCGCGAGCGCGTGGCGCAACTGGTCGGTCCGCGGGCCCGCAACATGTGGGTTTCGACGTTCCACTCGACGTGCGTGCGGATCCTGCGTAACCAGGCGTCGCTACTGCCCGGGTTGAACTCGAACTTCTCGATCTACGACGCCGACGACTCACGTCGTCTGCTGCTGATGATCGGCAAGGACATGGGCCTCGACACCAAGAAGTTCTCCCCGCGGCTGCTCTCGAACGGCATCTCGAACCTCAAGAACGAGCTGATCGGTCCCGAACAGGCCGCCGCCGAGGCGTCGGAGGCTGCGGAGGACCTAGCCCGCGTCATCGCCGAGGTGTACGCCGAATACCAGCGTCGGCTGCGGGCGGCCAACGCGCTCGACTTCGACGACCTGATCGGCGAGACGGTCGCCGTGCTGCAGGCCTACCCGCAGATCGCGCAGTACTACCGGCGCCGCTTCCGGCACATCCTGGTCGACGAGTACCAGGACACCAACCACGCGCAGTACGTACTGGTGCGTGAACTCGTGGGAGGACCCGCGACGGAATCCGACGATCCAGCCGGGGTGGCGCCTGCAGAGCTCTGCGTTGTCGGCGACGCCGACCAGTCCATCTACGCGTTCCGCGGTGCGACGATCCGCAACATCGAGGACTTCGAGCGCGATTATCCCAGCGCCACAACGATTCTGCTCGAACAGAACTACCGCTCCACGCAGACGATCCTGAACGCTGCCAACGCCGTCATCGCGCGCAATGCGGGTCGGCGGGACAAGCGGCTGTGGACCGACGCCGGCGAAGGGGAGCTCATCGTCGGCTATGTCGCCGACAACGAGCACGACGAGGCCCGGTTCGTCGCTCAGGAGATCGACGCCCTCGCCGACGGGGACGCCGAGTTCTCCTACAACGACGTCGCGGTGTTCTACCGCACCAACAACTCCTCCCGCGCCCTCGAAGAGGTGTTCATCCGCGCCGGCATCCCGTACAAGGTCGTCGGCGGCGTGCGCTTCTACGAGCGTCGTGAGATCCGCGACATCGTCGCCTATCTGCGGGTGCTCGACAATCCCGGCGACTCGGTCAGCATGCGGCGCATCCTCAACACGCCGCGCCGCGGCATCGGTGACCGCGCCGAGGCATGTGTGGCGGTGCACGCCGAGAACACCGGCTCGAGTTTCAGCGACGCCCTGGTCGCCGCCGCCGAGGGTAAGGTGCCGATGCTCAACACCCGCGCGGAGAAGGCGATCGCCGGCTTCGTCGAGATGCTCGACCAGCTGCGGGGCGGCCTCGACGGGGAGCTGGGCGAGCTGGTCGAGTCGGTGCTCGACCGCACGGGTTACCGCGCCGAGCTCGAAGCCTCCACCGATCCGCAGGATCTGGCAAGGCTCGACAACCTCAACGAATTGGTCAGCGTCGCACACGAATTCAGCATCGACCAGGCCAACGCGCGAGCGCTCGCAGAAGACGAGCCGCAGGACGAAGACGTCCCCGACACCGGGGTGCTCGCCTCGTTCCTGGAGCGTGTGTCTCTGGTGGCCGACGCCGACGACATCCCCGAGCACGGGTCCGGCGTGGTCACGATGATGACGCTGCACACGGCCAAGGGCCTGGAGTTCCCGGTGGTATTCGTGACCGGATGGGAAGACGGCATGTTCCCGCACATGCGGGCACTCGGTGATCCCGTCGAGCTCTCCGAGGAACGCCGGCTCGCCTACGTCGGCATCACACGGGCTCGTCAGCGGCTCTACCTCACCCGGGCCAAGGTCCGTTCGTCATGGGGCCAGCCGATGCTCAACCCGGAATCCCGCTTCCTGCGGGAGATTCCGCAGGAGTTGATCAACTGGCGCCGTGTCGAGGCCCCGACATCGCACTTCTCCGCGCCGGTGAGCGGGGCGGGCCGGTTCGGTACGCCCCGTCCGTCACCCGCGCGGTCGTCGGCCGGAAAGAGGCCGCTGCTGGTGCTCGAGCCCGGCGACCGTGTCACGCACGACAAGTACGGGCTCGGTCGCGTGGAGGAGGTCTCGGGCATGGGGGAGTCGGCGATGTCGCTGATCGACTTCGGCAGTGCCGGGCGAGTCAAGCTGATGCACAACCACGCGCCGGTGAGCAAGCTCTAGCCTGAACGGCCCCAGCGCGCCGTCTCCGGGAGCAGTGCCAGCACGATCGACGCCACCGGAAGCACCGGCATGCCGTAGACGAGGAATGGCAAGGCGGCGCCCGCGACGAACAGCCCCGCGAAGATGAGCAGCGCGACCGCGGCGCCGACGATCACCAGCAGCCTGCCCATCCTGCGCCGCAGGAGCAGAGCGATCAGCCCGCCGATGGTGGCCGCGGCGGAGATCGCGGCGAGGAAGCCGATGGCGACGCAGAACAGCGGGTCGGTCGCCGACCAGCCGGAGATCAGGTTGGTCGCGATGACCGCGGTGGCCCACCCGGACAGGATGCTGACAACGGCGGTCGCGATCGCCGACCGGGCGGGCACGCGCGGCTCGTGCGGCGGACCGACGGCGACGGGTTGGGCGCGGGGCAGGTAGCCGGTGGCGGGCTCTTCCGCGGCGGGGAACTCGCCGGTGGGGTGACGACGGATGATCGAGGTGGCCGGTTCCGAGGAGGACTCGACAGGCTGCGAGCCTGTGGTCAGCGGAGCCCGGCGCAGAATCCGGGTGTCGGCATCATCCGACGAGGAGTCGGGGTGCTCGGGTTGATCGCCTGCGTCGCTGGCCACTCAGCCAACGTAGCTGCCCGGCGACAGTCCACGCTTGGCCAGCCACCCGACAGGGTCGATCCGGTTCGAGCCGTCGAGAAGCACTTCGAAGTGCAGGTGGGGTCCGGTGGAGTTGCCCCGGTTGCCCATCGTGGCGATCTGGTCACCGGCCATGACGCGCTCCCCGACGCTGACCAGCCATGTGTTGATGTGGCCGTACAGCGTCACGGTGCCGTCGGAGTGCTTGAGTTTGACCCAGGCGCCGTAGCCGGCGGTCGGGCCGACGTCGATGACGACGCCGTCGGCGGCCGCGAGGATCGGCGTGCCGATGCTGTTCGCGATGTCGATACCGCCGTGCAGCACACCCCAACGGAACCCGAAGCCGGATGTCCACACCCCGCGCGTCGGCATCACGTACTGCGGACGGGCCAGGCGCGCCTCGCGCTCGGCGCGTTCCTGCGCGAAGGCGGCGGCCTTGGTGATCTCTTCGGCGTGGATGGCGGAGTTTGCTGCGGGTGCGACGGTGACGATCTGCATGCCGTCGACAGAGCCGGTGATGACGCCAGGGCCGCCCAGCGTGGTCGAGTCGGACGCGAGCACGGTCTCTGCAGGTTGCTTCTCGGCGGCGGTCGTGACGCTGTACGCCCCGGCGGCGGTCGCGCCGACGGCCATGGCCGCAACCATCAGCCGACCCTTGACGGGTACTTCGGGTTTGCGGTGTTGGCCTGCCCGGCCGCGCATGTCGATGACGTCGGTGGTGGCGTTGCCGTCGCTGCGGTCGGTATGGCTGTCGCGATAGGCGCGTGAGCTGGGGGAGGTGCTGCTCGCCGCGCGGAATTCGGCCGGCACGAGGCGCAGCGGCTGCAGGTCATCGGTGTCGAGAAGATCGTCGAGTTCGGGAGCGCGGATGACCTGCGTGTCGCGGTCGAACACGTCGTCGGCCGGGCAGTCGAGATCGTGCAACTCGCCCAAGGCGCCGAACTCGTTGAACGGAATGATGTCAGTGACTTCGGTGGCTGCAGGCGCCGCGAGGGCCTCGGAGAGGCGAGGCGATCGATGCTGAGCCAACCTGAGACGTCCTTAATCTCTCGTGAGCCGTCGTGACCAGACCGTTATCTAGACCACAGGACGTTAACCAAAATCCAATGCGAGTGCCAACCCGTGACTGTAGTGGACCGGAGAATGTGACTTGAATCACGATTAGGGGGCCGGTGAGATCGACCACATGACGGGCAGGCGATGTCAACTTCGGAAGGCGGGGTCGATACAGTTCCCTCCGGAGCCCGTCGGGCACACATTCACCAGCCGCCGACAGACAGGGATGGTCTGAGAGTCCATGGACCTCTTCGAGTACCAAGCGAAAGAACTCTTCGCCAAGCACAACGTTCCCACCACGCCCGGCCGGGTCACCGACACCGCCGAGGACGCGAAGGCCATCGCCGAGGAGATCGGCAAGCCGGTCATGGTCAAGGCGCAGGTCAAGGTCGGTGGCCGCGGTAAAGCCGGCGGCGTGAAGTATGCCGCCACGCCGGACGACGCGTTCACCCACGCCCAGAACATCCTCGGTCTCGACATCAAGGGCCATGTCGTGAAAAAGCTGCTTGTCGCCGAGGCCAGCGACATCGCCGAGGAGTACTACATCTCCTTCCTGCTCGACCGCTCCAACCGCACCTACCTGGCCATGTGCTCGGTCGAGGGCGGCATGGAGATCGAAGAGGTCGCCGCGACCAAGCCGGATCGCCTGGCCAAGGTCCCCGTCGACGCCGTCAAGGGTGTCGATCTGGCCTTCGCCCGTGAGATCGCCGAGAAGGGCCACCTGCCCGCCGAGGTCCTCGATGCCGCCGCAGTGACCATCCAGAAGCTGTGGGAGGTGTTCACCAAAGAGGACGCCACCCTGGTCGAGGTCAACCCGCTGGTGCGGACCCCCGATGATCAGATCCTGGCGCTCGACGGCAAGGTCACCCTCGACGCCAACGCCGACTTCCGCCAGGAAGGGCACGCCGAGTTCGAGGACAAGGACGCCACCGATCCGCTCGAGCTCAAGGCCAAGGAGAACGACCTCAACTACGTCAAGCTCGACGGTGAGGTCGGCATCATCGGCAACGGCGCTGGTCTGGTCATGTCGACGCTCGACGTCGTCGCCTACGCCGGCGAGAAGCACGGCAACGTCAAGCCTGCGAACTTCCTCGACATCGGTGGGGGCGCCTCGGCCGAGGTGATGGCCAACGGGCTCGACGTCATCCTGGGCGACAGCCAGGTCAAGAGCGTCTTCGTCAACGTGTTCGGCGGCATCACCGCCTGCGACGCGGTCGCCAACGGCATCGTCAAGGCCCTGGAGATTCTCGGCGACGAGGCCAACAAGCCGCTCGTCGTGCGTTTGGACGGCAACAACGTCGAGGAGGGCCGACGGATTCTCGCCGAGGCCAACCACCCCCTGGTCATCCAGGCCGAGACCATGGACGCCGGCGCCGACAAGGCCGCCGAGCTGGCGAACAAGTAAGGGACACAAACGATGTCGATCTTTTTGAACAAGGACAGCAAGGTCATCGTCCAGGGCATCACCGGCGGCGAGGGCACCAAGCACACCAAGCTGATGCTCAAGGCCGGCACCCAGGTCGTCGGCGGCGTGAACGCGCGTAAGGCGGGCACCACCGTCTCGCACCAAGACAAAGACGGCAACGACATCGAGCTGCCGGTGTTCGGCAGCGTCGCCGAGGCGATCAAGGAGACCGGCGCCGACGTGTCGATCGCTTTCGTGCCGCCTGCCTTCTCGAAGGACGCGATCATCGAGGCCATCGACGCCGAGATCCCGCTGCTGGTGGTCATCACCGAGGGAATCCCGGTGCAGGACAGCGCTTACGCGTGGGCCTATAACGTGGAAAAGGGTGAGAAGACCCGCATCATCGGCCCGAACTGCCCCGGCATCATCACCCCGGGCGAGTCGTTGGTGGGCATCACGCCGAACAACATCACCGGCAAGGGCCCGATCGGCCTGGTGTCGAAGTCGGGCACGCTGACCTACCAGATGATGTACGAGCTGCGCGATCTCGGCTTCTCCACGGCCATCGGCATCGGCGGCGACCCGGTCATCGGCACCACCCACATCGACGCCATCGAGGCGTTCGAGAAGGACCCCGAGACCAAGCTCATCGTCATGATCGGCGAGATCGGCGGCGACGCCGAGGAGAAGGCGGGCGCCTACATCAAGGCCAACGTCACCAAGCCGGTTGTCGGTTACGTTGCCGGCTTCACCGCCCCCGAGGGCAAGACGATGGGCCACGCGGGCGCGATCGTCTCCGACGGTGCGGGCACCGCGCAGGGCAAGAAGGAAGCCCTGGAGGCCGCTGGCGTCAAGGTCGGCAAGACGCCGTCCGAAACCGCCAAGCTGGCCCGGGAGATCTTCGAAAAGCTGTAAGTCAACACATTCGAGACTGCGGTCAGATCGCCTCATCTACTGAGTCGGCGATCTGGCCGCATTCTCGTTTCAGGGGTCAGCCCGATGTCATCAGTGCCAGGAGGTCGAAGACCACGGTCGCCGCTGCGATCGAGGTGATCTCGGCGTGGTCGTAGGCGGGGGACACCTCGACGACGTCGGCGCCGACGAGGTTGATGCCGTGCATGTTCCGCAGCATGCGGAGCAGTTCGCGCGCCGTCAGACCGCCGGACTCCGGCGTCCCGGTACCCGGTGCGAAAGCGGGATCCAGCACGTCGATGTCGATGGACAGATAGACGGGTACGTCTCCGACGCGGCGTCTGACGACGTCGACGGCTGCATCGACTCCCATCACGTCGAGGTCGCCGGCGCGGATGGTGCGGAACCCCATCCGGGCGTCCTCGTTGAGGTCGACGCGGTCGTACAGCGGACCGCGGATGCCGACGTGGATCGAATGATCCGGCACCAGCAGTCCCTCCTCGAACGCGCGGCGGAAGATCGTCCCGTGGGTGACCGGGGCGTCGAAGTAGGTGTCCCAGGTGTCGAGGTGCGCATCGAAATGGATCAGCGCCACCGGACCGTGCACGGCGTGCAGCGCGCGGAGTGCGGGCAGTGCGATCGTGTGGTCGCCGCCGATCGCCACCACCCTGCGCTCCCGCTCGCCGATCACCTCGCGCATGTGCCCCTGGATCTGGCGACAGGCCTCGGCGATGTCGTAGGGCGTCACGGTGATGTCACCCGCGTCGACGATCTGCACCGCCTGCAGCGGCGTGACTCCCAACTCGACGTGGTAGCCGGGCCGCAGTGTGCGTGCCGCCTGCCTGACGGCCATCGGACCGAAACGGGCGCCCGGCCGGTAGGAGGTTCCGCCGTCGAAAGGCACTCCCAGCACAGCGATCCCGTAGTCGTCGACCTCACCGATGTCGGCGATTCGGGCGAACGTCGATTTACCCGCGTAGCGGGGCACCACCGTCGAGGGGATCGCCCCCAGCGGCGGGTGCCCGGCTCCGCTCGTGGGCGGGTTCACCGGTGCCGGGTCGCGCGGACGTCGACGTCGGGGAACGCGGGCACCTCGAAGCGGGTGTGCACGTAGGTCTCGGTGCAGGCCTGCTGCGCGTGGGCGGCGATCTCGCCCAGTGTGGTCACCCACATGCCGTCCAACTGGGTGACCCTCTCGACGAGTCGTTCCAGCGCAACGGCTTTGGAGGGACGGCCCGAGATGAACGGGTGGTTGGTGAGAACGAAGCAACCCCCTTCGAGGTGGTGGGCTTCCGCTTCGAGGGTCCACATCTCGAGGACCTTGGCCGGACTCTCGATGACCCCGCTTCCGGTCACGCCGGGGTAGAAGGCGTACTGCTCCCAGTCGTCGAGAGCCCAGTCCACGGGAATCTCGATGAGCGTCTCGGCCGCGTCCGGTGCCACAGCGAATCGGTAGGGCTTGTCGCCGTCGAGAAGGCTGGAATCGTAGAGGAATCCACGCTCGGCGAGCAGGGCCGGCGTGTGCCAGTTCGTCTCCCACCACGGGGCGCGGTACCCGAGCGGGCGGACGCCGGCCACGCGCTCGAGGGCGTCGAGACCGCGGTCGAGGTAGCGCGCCTCGGTAGCCGCGTCGATGCCCTGCATGGGTTCGTGCAGGTATCCGTGGTGGCCGATCTCGTGCCCACCGTCGACGATCGCCCGGACGGTGTCGGGGTAGCAATCCGCAGTGAAACCCGGCACGAAGAAGGTGGCCCGGACGTCCTGGCGAGCCAGCAGCTTCAGGAGCCGGGGCACGGCCACCCGCGGTCCGTAAGACTGGTGACTCATCAGCGACATGCGGTTCGTCGCACTCGGATCATGGGCCAGCACACAGGATTCGGCGTCGACGTCGAAGGTGAACGCGGCCGCGGCGCGGTAACCCTCCGGCCAGCGCAGGTCGTCGCGTCGGGTGGTGGTGGGGCTGCTCACGGGGCGGTTCTTTCGGCGGTGTGGACAGACGACTGGGCGACAGTGGAGTCGGCACTGCGCCGGCGGGCGCGCGGGCCGAGCACCGCGTACAGTCCGCCCGCCACCAGGCCGCCTGCCAACCACGACAGATCCAGTCCGTGCATTGCCCGTGATCCGAAGCCCTGCATGACCGGTAGGGGGCCGTACATGAACATCCATGTGCCGACGATGCCGGCGACGAAGCAGGCCATGGTCGTCCAGTTGACGTCGGGCAGGCGACGGGAGCCGACCGGCTCGAACAACCGCTGTGCGTCGAGGTTGCCGCGTTCGATCACGAAGTAGTGGACGAGCATGATGCCGGCCCAGCTGGCGATCCAGGCCACGATCGCACCGAGCCAGGTGCTGAGCACCGTGGCGAGGCTGGACTGGAAGACGAAGAAGACGACCACGAAGAGCGCGAAGATGCCGACGAGCAGATTCAGCTTGCGTCGGGACAGCTTCACGTCGAGAGCCTGCGTGGCGACCGAGAAGGTGTAGATGTTAAGGATGTTGGTTGCGATCGGGCCGTGTATCACCAGGAACAGGACCGGTAGCGCCAGCGATCCGAAGTTCGACACGATCAGTTCCCCGGGATCGACCTCACCGTTCGTGGTGGCGAGGCTGGCTCCCAGCACGCCGAGCCACACCACGGGGATGAACTGGCCCAGGGTGCTCGCGAGGTAGAGCTTGCGCGGGGGCACCGTGGTGCTGACAAAGCGCGAGTAGTCGCACGCGTAGGTGAACCACGTGATGCCCCAACCGATTCCGATGACGGTCATCACCGCCGACATCGCTGCGATGCGCTCAGTGCCCTCGAGGATGCTGCCCGCGGGTCCGGCATAGGACCAGTTGATGTCCAGGTGGAACCACGCCACGACCGACATCAGGATCAGCACGGCCAGTGTGGGCGGTACCGTCCAGCGCTCGAAGGTGGCGATGGCGCGATAGCCGAGCCACGCGATCGTGACCTGGACGGCCATGATCACCGCCGCCACGGCGACCTTGGCCGAGATGTTCGGCGCGTCGGGATCGACGAGATGGAGTTGGCCCAGCAGCGCCATGACCAGATCCAGGATGATCCAGGTGTTCACCGCGCACCACCCGATCGCCAGCACGGCCTGGATGGCGGCCGGTACGTAGGCGCCGCGTCGGCCGAATGCGGCACGGGAGAGCACCATTCCGGTGACACCGGTGCGCTGCCCCATCAGGACGAAGACTCCGAACAGTGCCATGCCGACGACGTTGCCGCCGATCAGGGCGATCAGGGTGTCGCGCAGCCCCAGCCCGAGTCCGATGCCCAGTGCGCCGAGCACCCAGTTGATCGGGGCGATGTTGGCGCCGGCCCAGATCCAGAACTGCCCGGAGACGCGCGAGGTGCGCACAGCCTCGGGAATCGGCTGCAGCACGTCTTCGATCCGGTGGATGTCATCGGAACCGGGGATGTCGGCACCCGGCTTCTCGAACTCGACGGACGCGGGGTGGTCTGTACTCATGGACGTTCCTTCGGGTGTCAGCGACCCAACCGGTAACTAGTTGCGCCTAATGCAACGGCGATGCATTGAATCGGAATCTAGTGTGAGCCATAGCACCTGTCAACAGGAACGCGACGTGCACGTGGAACGGTCATTTAGGGCGCCTGGCTATTGTTTACACGGTCTTTACATCGCGCTACGAGACCCGGCAACGACCAGCAGAAAACGGAGGGCCTGTTGACACAAGTGCAACGTCGTTGCACTGTATGCATAGCCCGTGTGCACGACTGGACCCATTGACGATCGGAAGGAACCACCGATGAACTTGGAGCGCCTGAAGCGAATCCCCAACGGTGACAAGGTCACCCCGACGTTCACCGCTGCGGAGATGGAGGCGCGCCTGACGACCCTGCGCAAGCAGATGGCCGATGACGGCTTGGCCGCGGTGGTCTTCACCAGCTACCACAACATCAACTACTACTCGGACTTCCTCTACACGGCGTTCGGCCGTCCGTACGCGCTCGTGGTGACGGAGGACGGCGCGACGACCGTGTCGGCTAACATCGACGCCGGCATGCCGTGGCGGCGAACATTCGGCGACAACCTCGTCTACACCGACTGGCGGCGAGACAATTTCGAGTACGGCGTGGCGCAGGTGCTCGCCGAGCAGGGCATCACCGAGGGCCGGCTCGGCGTCGAGAACGACCACATCAGCCCCGACCTGCTGGCACGGATCATGGGCGCACTTCCCGGGATGCGCGCCGTCGACGTCGCCGCCGCGACCATGCGCCTGCGGATGATCAAGTCGGCCGAGGAGATCGCGCTCATCAAGCACGGTGCCCGGATCGCCGATCTCGGCGGTGCCGCGGTGCGCGAGGCCATCGCCGAGGGGGTGCCCGAATACGAGGTCGCGATCGCGGGGTCGAACGCGATGATCCGCGAGACCGCCCGCACCTTCCCGCACGCCGAGTTGCGCGACACCTGGGTGTGGTTCCAGTCCGGGATCAACACAGACGGCGCGCACAACTGGGCGACCACCCGTACCGTCGCGCGCGGAGACATCCTGTCGCTCAACTGTTTTCCCATGATCGCGGGGTACTACACCGCACTCGAGCGCACCCTGTTCTACGGTCAGCCCTCGGCCGAGCATCTACGGCTGTGGGAGGTGAACGTCGCGGTGCACTGGCGCGGCCTCGAACTGATCAAGCCCGGGGCGGTGTGCAAAGACATCTGCGCCGAACTCAACGAGATCTACGAGGCCGAAGGTCTGATGCCGAACCGCACGTTCGGTTACGGCCACTCGTTCGGGGTGCTGTCGCACTATTACGGCCGGGAAGCCGGCCTGGAGCTGCGCGAGGACATCGACACCGTGCTCGAGCCCGGCATGGTGGTCTCGATGGAGCCGATGATCATGATTCCCGAGGGTCAGCCCGGTGCCGGCGGCTACCGCGAACACGACATCCTCGTCATCGGGGAGGACGGCGCGGAGAACATCACCAAGTTCCCCTTCGGGCCCGAGCACAACATCGTCGACGCGTGAGCGCAGTGCCGGGTCCCGGCCGCCCGGGACCCGGCCGCTGCGTCGGTCACAATGACACCGGGCAGATGGCGGCGAAGGGGTGGTGGGCGTGAGTACCGAGGGCGACAGCGGCGTGCTCGCAACGGAACGCAACGGCGATGCCCGATCGTCGTCAGTGCTGCTCAACGGGCTGCGCGTCCTGGAGTCCTTCTCGATCGCCGAACCGATCCTGGGAGTCACCGAGATCGCCCGCAAGGTCGACCTGCACAAGAGCAGCGTCTCACGCATCCTGGCCACCCTCGAGAAGGCGGGTTACGTCGAGCGCGACCAGGACACGGGTCGCTTCCGGTTGGGCCTCGGCCTCATCGCGCTGACCGGACCGCTGCTGGCCAACCTCGACGTCCGCCGCCTCGCACACCCCGAACTCGATCAGCTGACCCGCCGCACCGGGGAGACGAGTGCGCTGACGATGTGGAACGGGAACGAGGCGGTGGTCGTCGACCAGGTGTCGAGCCCCAAGCAGGTCAAGCACACTGCTGAGGTCGGTACCCGCTACGACACCTACCAGAGTTCCTGCGTCCAGGTGTTCCTGGCCGCGATGTCCGAACCCCAGGTGCGTCGGCTCTTCGAGCGACGTCTCCTCGTCGGCCCGGACGACGACGCCCTCGGCGCCCTCCTCGACGAGTTACGCGAGACCCGCGTCCGTGGTTATGCGCTCAACGACGGCCTCACGTCCATCGAGGAGGTGGGTATCGCTGCCCCGGTGCACGACCACCGCGGAGAGCTCGTCGCCGCGATCATGCTGTCGGCGCCACGGTTCCGCGTGCCGGCGCCGATGCTCGAACCGCTCGGGCTGGCGGTCGCCGATGCGGCGGCGAGGATCTCCGCCCGCCTCGGCGCAGCCCCCTCCTGACCCTGCTGCGCCGCGAGCTCGCCGCGTTTGGTGACCGGTAACACGTTCTATTAGCCTCTCGAATTAACACCTGTCAGGAGGCCTGTCATGCCGGTTGACCCGCGCACCCCGATTCTGGTCGGAGTCGGTCAGTTCACCGAACGCATCGACGACCCCGGCTACCGCGGCATGTCGGCTGTGGAACTGGCGACCGAAGCCGCGCGGGCCGCGCTCGCCGACACCGGTGCCGACGCAACGGCGGTGACAGCGGCCATCGACACGGTGTTCGGGCTGCGGCAATTCGAGATCTCGGGACCGATGCCGGCAACGCTGGGTAAGTCGAACAACTACCCGCGCTCGGTGATGCGGCGCCTGGGTGGGGACCCGGCGCGCGTCGTCCTCGAACCGGTGGGCGGGCAGGGCCCGCAGAAGCTGGTTGCGGAGGCTGGCGCCGCGATCGTCGCCGGTGACGCCGACGTCGTGATGATCATGGGCTCCGAGCCGGGATCGACGGCCAAGTACTTCGCCGACCGCGACGACAAGCCGGATTTCACCGAGAACGTCGACGGTCAGCTCGAGGATCGCGGGCACGGGATCTACAGCTACATCGACGAGTACACCGTCACGCACGGATTGACCGGCGCCCCGGTGCAATACGGTCTGCTGGACAACGCTCGCCGGGCCCGGCTCGGTCTGGGCGTGCAGGAGTATCGCCACGCGATGGCCGAGCTGTTCGCGCCGCTGTCGAAAGTGGCTGCCAAGAACCCACTTTCGTCGTCTCCGGTGGAGCGTTCAGTCGAGGAGATCGAGACCGTCAGCGACGACAACCGGATGATCTGCGACCCCTATCCGCGGTACCTGGTCGCTCGCGACACCGTGAACCAGGGCGCCGCGTTGATCGTGATGTCGGTCGAGGCGGCTCGCCGCCATGGCATTCCGCAGGAGAAGTGGGTGTTCGTCCACGGGCACTCTGACCTCGTCGAGCAGGCGCTGCTGAGTCGGGCGGACATGGGCGCGAGTCCCGCTGCCGTCCACGCGGTACAGGAGGCGTTGCGGGTGGCCGGGGTGGGGGTCGACGACATCGCGACATTCGATCTGTACAGCTGTTTTCCGTTCCCGGTGTTCGTGGCCGGCGAGGCGCTCGGTGTCTCCGACGACGATCCCCGCGGACTGACCCTGACTGGGGGCCTCCCGTACTTCGGGGGGCCGGGCAACAGCTACTCGGCCCACGCGATTGCCGAGACCGTCGCCCAGATGCGCGACCGCCCTGGACAATTCGGCTTCGTCGGCGCGAACGGTGGCATCATGAGCAAGTACTCGGTCGGGATCTACTCGACCGAACCCGTCGAATGGCGCCGGTCGCGCAGCGCGGAACTCACCGAGCAGGTCGCCGCGCTGCCGGCGGTTCCGGTGACCAAGCAGCCCGAAGGGCATGGCGTCGTCGAGACGTACTCCGTGCGCTACGACTGGCCCGTGCGCACCGGCATCATCGTCGGGCGGCTCGACGCCGACGGCTCCCGCTTCATGGCCACCACCACCGACGACGAGCTGGTCGCGCTGATGTGCGACGGTGATCCGTTGGGCGCGAAAGTCGCTGTCACGCCTACGGACAAGGGCAACAGGGCGGTCTTGGGCTAGAAGAGCCTGGTCGTCGTCGGGGTGAGCACGAAGCCGTGGTCGCCCACCGTGCACGCCGTGGTGCCCTTGTCATCGACCCCGCATCGGATGCCCTTGTACTCGATGACGTGCTGCGGCGGGAGAGGGGTGGCCTGCATGGAGGCATCGGGGACATACGTTGGATTCAGTGGCGGAGAGCCGGGTTCGATGGACGCCGGCTTGTCGGTCGAGACGGCGACCTTCCATGTGCCAGGGCCTTTGTCGGGCCGCGGCCCTTCGCACGTGAGTCTGCGGACCGCCGGATCGTCGAGCGAGTTCATGTCGTTGCTGTCGCACTCCAGGCCATCTGGCGTCGTGAACTGCACGCCGCGGAAGTAAGGGTAGCTCTTGAAGAACGACTCGGTGTCGACCTGAGCGAGCATCGACAGATCAGGGAAGTCTGGCGGCCGGGCGGGCGAGCTGGAAGTCGGCGTGGAGGGCGCCGCTTGGCCGGTGGTTGCCTCGCCGCAACCGGCGACTGCAAGGACGCACAGGAGCGCCACTGACGACAGCGTTTCCAATGCGGTGCGTTTCATGTCAGGGAACCTCCGTGGTGTCGACGCGCGTCCATCAATAGCCTCCCAATCCGCGGGTATCCGAGTTCGCGATGTTGACCAGCTGAGTGCCGTAGGGGTTCCACAACGATATGGAGGCGTCTACGGAATTTCCCGCGGACAGGGGTGACTGGAAGACGCCGTATGCGCCGGGTTGGGACGTGACCAACTGCGGCGCGGACCAAGTGACGCCGTCCGTCGACGAGCTGGTGAAGATGTTTCCCTTGTCGTCGTTGAAGGTCAGCAGCGCCTTGTTGTCGTAGAAGTGCACGTTCGGCTCGCCGACGCCGCTGAACCCCGCGGGTGCCTGCAAGACGGGTGGGCTTCCACCGGCGGCAGGCGGTCCTGCGGCGAACGAGTTGCCGTTCCAGTATTCGTATTTCGCAGGGTTCTCCACGTCGCCGATTGGGACGCGCGCAACGTGGAGACCGTCGTTCGCACGCCCGTTTTCCGAGCCGTACATGTACACATAGCCATCGTCGCGCGGAGTGAAGCTCTGCACCTGAAACGGGTTGTTCGACGAGGCATTGTTCGACCACACCGGGCCTGCTTTCGCCCAGGTCTTGCCACCGTCGACGGATTTGTACAGTTCAGAACTGCGCGTCTGCCAGGTGTTGTTGTCCCAGTTCTTGACGTTCATCACCGACGCGTACATCGTGTCGCCGTCGTTGAACGTCGACGTGGGAATGGTCGAGATGTCTCCGGGGGTGTTCGGGAACGGGTCGTTGACGACCTCGTCGACCACCCACTTGCCGTGCTCGTCCATCTTCCAGAAGATGATGTTGTTGTGCCCGCCCGCTTCGGCGCGTGGTCCCGGTCCGCCGGTCTCGCCGATACCGACACCGGTGTCGCCCTGGATCGTGAACATGCGCCCGTCAGGCGTCATCCCCATGATCGACAGGTCGGTGTTGGGCACGCCGACTCCGCCGTCACCGGTCTTCGGATCCCCCGAACCGGCCAGGCTCTGCAGCCACGTCAGCTGCTCGCTGTTCAGGCTGTCCGGGTCGATGCCGCCAGGCGGGGGGTCGTTGCCCGGCAGCCAGCCCGCATTGATCGCACCGATGCCCTTGGCCGTCGTCTCGTCGGAGGTGAGGAACTGTGCGATGAGCTGCTGGATAATCCGGGTGTAGGCCGCTGCGATGGCCACCCACGGCGCCGAGTCGTTCGGCGGGCGGGGCGTCGCCACGCCGGCGTCGCTGACGTCGAACATCGCCGAAGCGATGTCGACCCAGGCCAGGAGCACCGCGCGGATCGCGACCATCGCCCTGCCGCCCGACTGCATGGCCGCAGCCAACGCCGCCAATTTTTCGTGCTCGAGATACTCCTGCTGGATGTTGCGGTAGGCCTTGGCCGCCGCCGCGGTGGCGGCTCGTCCGAACCAGCTCTCCCGCATCGCGTTCGCAGCGCGCACTTGTTCGCCGATCAATCCGTCGAGCGCGGATGCCCTGCCGCTGAGATCGTGGCCTGCGTCGACGACGCGCTGCGGCTCCTGCGCGCGGATCATCGAGATGGACATCAGGCCCCCAGACCGGTGTTCTCACCAGCCTAGGACCGGCGCCGGGGAGTCCGGCGCACCAATTCACACCAGCGCGTTGAGCTTGCTTGCGAGCCGCTCCACGTAGCCGGCGACCTCGTCGGGGCTGCGATCTGGGAAGCCGAACAGCACCTCGGTGACTCCGAGCTCGCGCCAGCGGGCCAGCTTGTCAGGGTCCGGTTTGAAGTCCAGCGCCACGATCTGGGGAGCCCCGTCACGGCCGGCGGCAGCCCAGGTGTCCTGCAGCAGCTTCACCGGCGCGTCGATGTCGAAGTCCCGCGGAGTGGTGATCCACCCGTCGGCCGATTTCGCGATCCACGTGAAGTTCTTCTCGGTGCCCGCGGCCCCCACGAGTACGGGGATGTGCGACTGCACGGGCTTCGGCCAGGCCCAGGAGGGGCCGAAGTTCACGAACTCGCCCTCGTAGGCGGCCTCCTCGTCGGTCCACAGGGCCCGCATCGCCTCCAGGTACTCGCGCAGCATCGTGCGGCGGCGTCCGGGGGGCACGTTGTGATCTGCGAGTTCGTCTGTGTTCCAGCCGAATCCGACGCCCAGGGAGACGCGGCCGCCGGACAGGTGGTCCAAGGTGGCGATCGATTTCGCCAACGTGATCGGGTCGTGCTCGACGGGCAGCGCCACCGCGGTGGACAACCGGACCCGCGACGTCACCGCGGCCGCAGTGCCCAGCGACACCCAGGGGTCCAGGGTGCGCATGTAGCGGTCGTCAGGCAGGGTCTCGTCGCCGGTGGTCGGGTGGGCGGCCTGGCGCTTGATCGGGATGTGGGTGTGCTCGGGCACGTAGAACGTGGAAAAGCCGTGCTCGTCGGCGAGCTTCGCTGCCGCGGCCGGCGTGATGCCGCGGTCGGAGGTGAACAGCACCAACCCAAAGTCCATGGGGTGAATTAGAACGTGTTCCAATATGCGTCCGCAAGTGGGGGTATCCGGGTAGAGGCGAGTACCCAGGCGCGCCGAGTTGCGTAGCCCGCTACTCAAGACCTCGCACCTCGAACGCGCGACAGTTCTGCGCATGGAAGCAACGACGCCCATCCGGTCGAGGATCGGGGAATGGATCCGGCGGTACCTGCCGTGCGAGATAGCAGGCACCGCAGGTGAATTCGGGGCTGCGGCGCTGGCCTACACATCCACCGGCTCGCTGGCAGCCGCAGCCGTCGCGGCGACCATCGGCGCATCCGGGGGCTACTACGCGACAGCATTCCTGACCGCTCTGCGGTGGACCTATCGCGACCACCGTCACCGGGACCGCGGTGCCCGCATCGTCGTCTCCACCCTGTTGGCACTACGCAGTGTCGCGATCGAGTTCGGCCCCGCGGAACTGATCGACAGCATCGCCGTGCGGCCGCTGGCCTTCTATCTCGGGCCTGCGCTGTTCGGCAACGTCGCCGCCGGCTGGATCTTCGGCAAGCTGATCTCTGACGTGGCGTTCTACGGATGCGCCGTCTTCAGCTACGAACGGTTCTCCGCGCTGCTGGCGCACCGCGTTTCCACCCCCGACGTTCCCACCATCGACGAAGGGGGCGGTCATGAACCCGCACCGAAGGTCTGTGCTGCGTGAGCAGCTGCGCGCCGCCGCGCCGCGTTGGACCCAGCTGGCCCAGACGCACGGCACGCCACTTCTCGTCCTCGAACCGCACCGGGTGGCGCGGCGCCTGCGGGAACTGCAGCGCGCGCTACCCGGGTTCGACGTCCACTACGCCGTCAAGGCGCTACCGCACCCGGTGGTGCTGTCCACCGTCGCCATCTGCGGCGGCGGCTTCGACGTGGCGACACGGGGCGAGGTCGATCTGCTGGGACGCCTCGGCCTGCCGCTGCACCGTGGCATCCACACCAACCCCATCAAGAAGCCGGCCGACATCGACCACGCTTACGCCGCGGGCATCCGCACATTCGTCGTCGAGAACGTCGCCGAGGTGCACAAGTTCGCGGGCCGTCCCGCCGACATCGAACTGCTGGTCCGGCTCGCCTTCGCCAATCCCGCCGCGAAATCGGATCTGTCGTCGAAGTTCGGCGTCACGCCCGCCGACGCCGAACTACTGGTCAAGCACGTCCTGGCCGGCGGGGTCGGGTTCGCGGGGTTCAGCTTTCACGTGGGCAGCCAGAGCAGCTCGACCGAACCGTTCCGCCGCGCGCTCCGCCACACCCTCGACCTCGCCGATCACATCGACGCCGCGCTGGGGCAACCCACACGGACCATCGACATCGGCGGTGGGTTCCCGGTCAGCTATCGCGAGGACGAGCCGCCCATCTCCGAGATCGGCGCCATCGTCGACGACGTCCTCGGGGCGCGGCGCGACGAGTTCACGTGGGTGTGTGAACCGGGCCGATTCCTGGCCGCCGATTGCATGACCTTGCTGACGACGGTGGTGGGTAGCGCCGAACGGGCCGGACGGACGTGGCACTACCTCGACGACGGGTTGTACGGAAGCTACTCGAACGTGATGACCGAGGATGTCCACGCGCCGATCCTGGCGCTGGCCGAGCTGGACGGGCCGGGTGAGCCGACGTTGCAGCCGGTGACGTTGGCAGGGCCCACGTGTGACAGCGCCGACGTCATCGCCCGGGACTACCCGATGCCCAGCCTGGCCGTCGGCGACGTCCTCGTCAGTCCGATGATGGGCGCCTACACCTCGGTCACCGCGTCGCGGTTCAACGGCATCGAGGCCACGCCGATCGTGATGAGCTGACTTCGCCTCACCGCGATCCATACCGATGACTGGTGGTCGTCGCGGGGTTTGGATGGCACACCATGACGACCGAACGCATCGCCGAGAACGTCTCTTTCGCCTACTGGGTGCCCAACGTCAGCGGCGGCCTGGTGACCAGCGACATCGAGCAGCGCACGGACTGGAACTACGACTACAACGTCAAGCTCGCGCAGACCGCCGAGAACAACGGTTTCGACTACGCGCTGTCCCAGGTGCGCTACGAGGCCAGCTACGGCGCGGAGTACCAGCACGAGTCGACCAGCTTCAGCCTTGCGCTGCTGCTGGCCACCCAGCGCCTCAAGGTGATCGCCGCCGTCCATCCGGGACTGTGGCAGCCGGGTGTGCTGGCCAAGCTGGGCGCCACCGCCGACCAGCTCTCCGGCGGCCGCTTCGCCGTCAACGTCGTGTCCGGATGGTTCAAGGACGAATTCACCCACCTGGGCGAGCCCTGGCTCGAGCACGACGAGCGCTACCGGCGCAGCGCCGAATTCCTGCAGGTTCTCCGCAAGATATGGACCGAGGACGACGTCGAGTTCCTCGGCGACTTCTACCGCATCCACGAATTCACGCTCAAGCCCAAACCGGTCAACTCGCCCGAGCGCCCCAACCCGGAGATCTTCCAGGGCGGGAACTCCACCGCAGCGCGGCGAAACGGGGGCCGCTACGCGGACTGGTACTTCTCCAACGGCAAGGATTTCGACGGCGTCACCGAACAGATCGTCGACGTTCGTGACCATGCCCGGGAGGTCGGCCGGGAGGTGAAATTCGGCCTGAACGGATTCATCATCGCCCGCGACACAGAAAAAGAAGCGAAGGACACCCTGCGGGAGATCATCGAGAAGGCCAACAAGCCCGCAGTGGAGGGCTTCCGGGCGGCGGTGCAGCAGGCAGGCAGCTCCACCAGCGACAAGAAGGGGATGTGGGCCGACTCGAGCTTCGAGGACCTCGTGCAGTACAACGACGGCTTCCGCACCCAGTTGATCGGCACACCGGAACAGATCGCCGAGCGCATCGCGGCCTATCGCAAACGTGGCGTCGACCTGATCCTCGGCGGGTTCCTGCACTTCCAGGAGGAGATCGAGTACTTCGGCGCCAGGGTGTTGCCGCTCGTCCGCGAGATCGAAGCCGCGGAGCGCTCGGCCGGGGAGCGGGCGGTCCTGATTCCCGCCTAGCCGCCGCCTCCGCCGCACGGGGTCTCCAGCGATGTGCGCTAGCGTGGGTCATCGAATCGCTCAGGCGGTCCGTCGGGATCGCAGTCGCCTGCGTTGACATCGTTGACAAATGTCGACAAATGATGTCGACGCGGGGCCCCGCACACCACAGGAGAGGTCATGTCGTACCCACAAGGCCCGACCGGAGGCCACGGCTACCAGCCGGGTCAGCAGCCCACCACGCAGTTCAGCGCGCCTACGCAGCAGTTCGCCAGGGTCGGTGAGCCCAGCAGCCCCGGCGCGGAAGGCCCCAGCAAGCTGCCCGAGTACCTGAGCGCCGCAGTCGCCGGTCTCGGCCTGCTCGCCTACCTGTCGTACTTCGCGCCGCAATTCACCGTGGAGTCCTCGGATTTCCCGGGTCTCGGTGAGCTCAGCGGCAGCTCCGTGGGGCTCGGTATCGCCGTCGTCGCCTCGCTCGTCGGTGCGCTCGTCGCCGGCGTCGGCCTGCTGCCCAAGCAGAAGAGTCGCGTCGCGCTGGCCGCTGTCGCGTCGGTGCTGGGGTTCCTCCTGGTCATCTCGGAGGTGCTGAACAAGCCCAGCGGGACCAGCGTCGCCTGGGGTCTGTGGCTGGTTACCGCGTTCACGCTGCTCCAGGCCGCGACGGCCGTCGTGGTGCTGCTGTTCGACTCCGGCATCCTCACCCCGCCCACGCCGCGGCCGAAGTACGAGCAGCCGCAGTACGGCCAGTACCCCGGGTCCTACTACGGACAGCAGCCGGGTCAGCCCGGCCAGCAGCACGGTCAGCCGCAGCAGCGCCCCGGCTATCCGACGCCCTACGGCGGCTACCCGGGCGCGGGCCCGTCCACCGGCGGCTTCCCCGCCACGTCCCCGTCGGGTCAGCAGCCGTCGGGCAGCCAGTCGGGTCAGCACTCGGGTGCGCAGTCGGGTTCGCCGACGCCGCCCACCGGCTACCCGACCTACGGCCAACCGCCGTCGAGCAGCACGCCGACGACACAGGTCCCCACGCAACAGCAGCCCTCGCCGTCCTCGCAGTCGGGCCAGTCCTCCTCGTAGTGTCGGGTGCGTCGTAGTGTCGGGCGCGTCGCAGTGTTTCAAGCGTCGTAGTCTCAAGCGCGCATGCGTGACCGTCGCGCGTCCGAGAGCGTCTTTTCAGGAGCGGCCCGACCCGTGAACACAGCCCCACGCGCGGGTAACACGCCAGGACCAGCGGGCCCACGCCAGGCGCGTGAACTGCTCCGGGTGGCGTTCGGGCCGTCACTGGTCGCATTGGTCGTCATCGCGGCGGTGGTGCTGCTGCAGCTTCTGATCGCCAACAGCGACATGACCGGTGCGCTCGGTGCCATCGCGAGCATGTGGCTGGGTGTGCATCAGGTGCCGGTGTCCATCGCGGGCAGCGCACTCGGGGTCATGCCGCTGCTTCCCGCTCTGGCCATGGTCTACGGCACGGCGCGCACGACCGCGGCCGCGGTGACCCACACGTCCTGGTTCGTGACGCGCTGGGTTGTGGCGTCGGCGCTGGGTGGGCCTCTGCTGATCGCGGCGCTGTGCCTGGCGGTGATCCATGACGCCGCGTCGGTGCTGACGGAGCTGCAGACACCGGACGCGTCGCGTGCCTTCGCCAGTGTGCTGACCGTGCACCTGCTGGGGGCCGCGCTGGGCGTCGGCACCCGGATGGGCCGGCGCCTGCTGCGCCCGCCGTTGCCGGCGTGGTTGCCCGACGCGTTCCGCGCCGCGGGCGTCGGTGTGCTGGCCCTCTCGGCTCTGTCCGCGGCGGTGGTGGCGGGCTCGCTCGTCGTGCACTGGTCGACGATGCACGACCTCTACTCGATCACCGACTCGCTGTTCGGGCAGCTGAGCCTGACCGTGCTCTCGCTGCTGTACCTGCCCAACGTCGTGGTCGGCGCCGCCGCCGTCGCGGTGGGCTCCAGCGCGCACGTCGGCTTGGCCACGTTCAGCGCCTTCACCGTCCTGGGCGGTGACGTGCCGGCGCTGCCCGTGCTGGCCGCCGTACCGACCCCGCCGCTCGGCCCGGTCTGGGTGGCGCTGCTGATCGTCGGCGCGGTGTCCGGGGTCGCGCTAGGCCAGCAGTGCGCACGCCGCGCGCTGCCGACGGTGCAGGCGCTGGCCAAGGTGGTGGTGGCCTCGGCCCTCGGAGCGGCGGCGATGGCGCTGCTGGGGTACGCGGGCGGCGGACCGCTGGGCAACTTCGGCGACGTCGGGGTCGACCATGCCACGTTCGGACCTGCGGTCTTCGTGTGGTTCGCCGGCATCGGGGCGCTGACCGTCGCCATGTCGGGCGGCTTCACGCCCCGGGTGCGCAGGCCCAAGCCCGTCGTCGAATCCGGCACCCTCGCGGAGGACGCCGACGATGACGAGCCGGCCTACGCCGAACTCGAATCGGATTCCGACACCGTCGTGATCGTCTCGGAGCGCGTCGACACCGAGCCCGACGTGTCGCCGCCACCGGTGCGCGAGGAACTCGCGGCCGTAGACCTTCCGGGCGAGCATGACGATCCCGAGGACCATTTCGTGGCCGACGACGACATGCGTTCGGGCCGCGACGGCACCACCCACTAGGCTTCCAGCCGTGCAGCCACCGGTCCGGGTTCCCCCGAGTGCGCCGTCGCGGCTCGTGGTCCTCGCTTCCGGCACCGGCTCCCTGCTCGCGTCGCTGCTCGAGGCCGCGGTCGGCGACTACCCCGCGCGTGTGGTCGCCGTCGGCACCGACCGCGACTGCCGTGCGTTGGAGATCGCGGAGCGGGCGGCGGTTCCGACGTTCACCGTGCCGCTCCGCGCCCACCCCGACCGCGCAGCATGGGACACCGCGATCACTGCGGCGACGGCAGCGCACGAGCCCGATCTGGTGGTCTCGGCGGGCTTCATGAAAATCCTTGGTCCGGCGTTTCTTTCGCGGTTCCCGGGGCGGGTGGTCAACACCCACCCGGCGCTGCTTCCCGCCTTCCCCGGCGCGCACGCCGTCGGTGACGCGCTCGCCTACGGCGTCCGGGTGACCGGGTGCACCGTCCATCTCGTCGACGCGGGCACCGACACCGGCCCCATCGTCGCGCAGCAGGCGGTGCCCGTGCTCGACGGCGACGACGAGGCCACCCTGCACGAACGGATCAAGGTGATCGAACGAGAACTTCTGGTGGATGTCCTGGCGGCGCTGGCCACCCGCGGCGTCACCTGGACGGGACGAAAGGCGACCATAGGATGAGCGAGCTCGACGGCAGGCGGCGTATCCGCCGCGCCCTGATCAGCGTGTACGACAAGACCGGGCTCGTGCCCCTGGCTCAGGGCCTGCACGAGGCGGGGGTCAGCATCGTCTCGACCGGTTCGACTGCGAAAACCATTGCCGACGCCGGTGTTCCGGTGACCCCGGTGGAGGACGTGACCGGATTCCCCGAGGTGCTCGACGGTCGGGTGAAGACGCTGCATCCCCGCGTTCACGCCGGGCTGCTGGCCGATCAGCGTAAACCCGAACATGTTTCGGCGCTCGAGGACCTCGGCGTCGAGGCCTTCGAGCTGGTCGTGGTCAACCTGTATCCGTTCACCCAGACGGTGAATTCCGGGGCCGGTGTGGACGAGTGCGTGGAGCAGATCGACATCGGCGGCCCGTCGATGGTGCGCGCCGCGGCGAAGAACCATCCCAGCGTGGCGGTGGTCGTCGAACCGTTGGGCTACGACGGTGTGCTGGCCGCGGTGCGTGCCGGCGGATTCACGCTCGCCGAGCGAAAGAAGCTGGCGTCACTGGCTTTCCGTCACACCGCGGAGTACGACGTCGCGGTGGCGTCATGGATGGAGTCGGTGCTGGCGCCCGAGGACGCCGCCGAGGACGGCGCAGCCACGCTGCCGCCGTGGTTCGGGGCGACGTTCCGGCGCACCGCGGTGCTTCGCTACGGCGAGAACCCGCACCAGCAGGCGGCCCTCTACAGCGACGACGGCGGCTGGCCGGGTCTGGCGCAGGCAGAACAGTTGCACGGCAAGGAGATGTCGTACAACAACTACACCGACGCCGACGCGGCGTGGCGCGCGGCGTTCGACCACGAGGACACTTGCGTGGCGATCATCAAGCACGCCAACCCCTGTGGCATCGCGGTGTCGTCGGTGTCGGTCGCCGATGCGCACCGCAAGGCCCACGAATGCGACCCCCTCTCGGCGTTCGGGGGCGTGATCGCCACCAACACCGAGGTCAGCGTCGAGATGGCCGAGACGGTGGCGGGAATCTTCACCGAGGTGATCGTCGCGCCCGCCTACGAGCCGGGCGCGGTGGAGGTGCTGCGCGGCAAGAAGAACATCCGCATCCTGGTGGCGTCGGAGCCGCAGCCCGGTGGCACGGAGTTCCGTCAGGTGAGCGGCGGCTTGCTGGTGCAGCAGCGCGACGCGGTGGACGCCTCGGGCGACGATCCGGCGAACTGGACGCTGGCCACCGGCACGCCGGCGGATCCGTCGGTGCTCGCTGATCTGGTGTTCGCGTGGCGGACCTGCCGGGCGGTCAAGTCGAACGCGATCGTGATCGCCAAGGACGGCGCGACGGTCGGCGTCGGTATGGGCCAGGTCAACCGCGTCGACGCGGCGCGTCTGGCCGTGGAGCGGGCCGGGGATCGCACGCAGGGGGCTGTCGCGGCCTCCGATGCGTTCTTTCCGTTCCCCGACGGGCTGCAGACGCTGACGCGGGCCGGTGTGACGGCGGTGGTCCATCCCGGCGGTTCGATGCGCGACGACGAGGTCACCGCGGCTGCCGCGGAGGCGGGCATCACGCTGTACCTGACCGGAGCGCGTCACTTCGCGCACTGACGATCACCGCGACTGCGCGCAAAATGCCTGCGTGAGGTGGTGTGTTGCGTGCAGACCCGCGCGCTCGCGGGGAACAGTCGTAGCGTGGAGTGGTGACTTCAGCTTTTCAACCCTCGCCCGCCACTGCAGACATGCCCCGGACCGTCGGCGAGCTGCGCGCCTCCGGGCATCAGGAGCGCAGCGTCAAGGCCGAGATCCGGGAAAACCTGCTCGCCGCGCTGAGCTCGGGAGCCACTGCCGAACAGATCTGGCCGGGCATCCTCGGCTTCGACGACACCGTGATCCCGCAGCTGGAACGGGCGTTGATCGCCGGCCACGACATGGTGCTCCTGGGTGAGCGCGGGCAGGGCAAGACACGCCTGCTGCGCGCGCTGAGTGGACTGCTCGACGAGTGGACGCCGGTGATCGCCGGCGCGGAACTGGGCGAGCACCCCTACAGCCCCATCACGCCGGAATCGATCCGGCGGGCCGCCGACTCCGGCGACGACCTGCCGATCGCGTGGCGGCACCGCAGTGAGCGTTACACCGAGAAGCTCGCCACCCCCGACACCAGTGTGGCCGACCTGGTCGGCGACATCGACCCGATCAAGGTGGCCGAGGGCCGCAGCCTGGGCGATCCGGAGACGATCGCCTACGGTCTGATCCCGCGTGCGCACCGCGGCATCGTCGCGGTCAACGAGCTGCCCGACCTCGCCGAGCGCATCCAGGTCGCGATGCTCAACGTGATGGAGGAGCGCGACATCCAGGTTCGCGGCTACACGCTGCGGTTGCCGCTCGACGTCCTCGTCGTCGCGAGCGCCAACCCCGAGGACTACACGAACCGCGGGCGCATCATCACCCCGCTGAAGGACCGCTTCGGCGCGGAGATCCGCACCCACTACCCGCTCGAGCTCGACGCCGAGGTCGGCGTGATCACGCAGGAAGCGCATCTGGCCGCCGAGGTGCCGCCCTACTTGATGAGCATCCTCGCCAGATTCGCTCGCGCACTGCGCGAATCGACCGCGATCGATCAGCGCTCCGGTGTCTCGGCCCGGTTCGCGATCGCCGCGGCTGAGACCGTCGCCGCATCCGCCCGGCATCGCGCCGCGCTGCTCGGCGAACAGGATCCGGTGGCGCGCGTCGTCGACCTCGGCACCGTAATCGACGTGCTGCGCGGCAAGCTGGAATTCGAATCCGGCGAAGAGGGACGCGAGCAGGCAGTGCTCGAACACCTGCTGAGGCGCGCCACCGCCGAGACCGCCCAGCGGCTCCTCGGCGGTATCGACGTCGGTCCGATCGTCACCGCGGTCGAGAACGGCTCGCCCGTCACGACAGGGGAGCGGGTGTCTGCACGCGAGGTGCTCGCCGCACTGCCCGAGGTGCCCGCCGTCGCGGAGATCCAGCGCCGCCTCGAGGCGAGCACCGACGGGCAGCGGGCAGCGGCGATCGAGCTGGCGCTCGAGGCGCTCTATCTGGCCAAGCGGATCGACAAGGTGTCCGGAGAGGGCGAAACCATCTATGGCTAAACGACTGTCGCGGTACTCGCGATACACCGGCGGACCTGATCCGCTGGCCCCTCCGGTCGACCTGCGTGAGGCCCTCGAAGCCATCGGGCAGGACGTCATGGAGGGCACCTCGCCACGGCGCGCGCTGCAGGAACTGCTGCGGCGCGGGTCCAAGAACATGCCAGGCGCCGACAAGCTGGCCGCAGAGGCCAACCGTCGTCGTCGAGAGCTGTTGCAGCGCAACAACCTCGACGGCACACTGGCCGACATCAAGAAGCTGCTCGACGAGGCGGTGCTCGCCGAACGCAAAGAGCTGGCGCGGGCGCTCGACGACGACGCGAGATTCGGTGAGCTGCAGCTGGAATCGCTGTCGCCGTCGCCGGCCAAGGCCGTCCAGGAGCTCTCGGAGTACGACTGGCGTTCCCCGGAGGCCCGGCAGAAGTACGAGCAGATCAAGGACCTCATGGGCCGCGAGATGCTCGATCAGCGTTTCGCCGGCATGAAGGAGGCGCTGGAGAACGCCACCGACGAGGATCGCCAACGCGTCAACGACATGCTCGACGACCTCAACGACCTGCTGGACAAGCACGCCAAAGGCGAAGACGATCAGCAGGACTTCGAGAACTTCATGGCCAAGCACGGCGAGTTCTTCCCCGAGAACCCGCGCAACATCGACGAGCTGCTCGATTCGCTGGCCAAGCGGTCGGCGGCCGCGCAGCGCTTCCGCAACAGCCTGTCCGAACAGCAGCGTGCCGAGCTGGACTCGCTGGCACAGCAGGCATTCGGGTCGCCGTCATTGATGAACGCGCTCAACCGGCTCGACGCGCATCTGCAGGCCGCGCGGCCCGGGGAGGACTGGAACGGGTCGGAACGCTTCTCTGGAGACGACCCGATGGGCATGGGGGAGGGTGCCCAGGCGCTGGCCGACATCGCCGAGCTCGAGCAGCTCGCCGAGCAGCTTTCACAGAGCTATTCGGGTGCCTCCATGGACGATGTCGACCTCGACATGCTGGCCCGTCAGCTCGGCGACGAGGCTGCGGTGAACGCGCGCGCGCTGGCCGAACTCGAACGTGCACTGATGAACCAGGGCTTCCTCGATCGGGGTGCCGACGGGCAGTGGCGGCTCTCGCCGAAGGCGATGCGTCAGCTGGGCCAGACCGCGCTCAGGGATGTGGCCCAACAACTCTCGGGTCGGCACGGCGAACGCGACACCCGCCGTGCCGGTGCGGCCGGGGAGCTGACCGGTGCGACTCGGCCGTGGCAGTTCGGTGACACCGAGCCGTGGAACGTCACGCGCACCCTCACCAACGCTGTCTTGAGAGAGGCGGGCACTGGTGAGCGCGCGGGAGCCATCAGCCTCACCGTCGAGGACGTCGAGATCTCAGAGACCGAGACACGTACGCAGGCCGCGGTCGCGCTGCTCGTCGACACCTCGTTCTCGATGGTGATGGAGAACCGCTGGCTGCCGATGAAGCAGACCGCGCTGGCGCTCAACCATCTCGTCAGCACCCGGTTCCGCTCCGATGCGCTGCAGATCATCGCGTTCGGGCGCTACGCGCGCACGGTGACCGCGGCCGAGCTGACCGGTCTGGAGGGTGTCTACGAGCAGGGCACCAATCTGCATCACGCGCTGGCGTTGGCCACCCGTCACCTCCGCAGGCATCCGAACGCGCAGCCCGTCGTCCTCGTCGTCACCGACGGTGAGCCGACCGCCCATCTCGAGGACTTCGACAGGAACGGAAGTCCCGCGGTGTTTTTTGATTACCCGCCGCACCCCCGCACGATCGGCCACACCGTCAAGGGCTTCGACGAGGTCGCGCGGCTGGGCGCGCAGGTGACGATCTTCCGGTTGGGTAGTGACCCGGGCCTGGCTCGGTTCATCGATCAGGTCGCCCGCCGGGTGGGCGGTCGTGTCGTGGTGCCTGACCTCGACGGGCTCGGCGCGGCGGTGGTCGGCGACTACCTGGGGTCGAAGCGGCGACGCTGACCGCCGATCGGACGTAGGCCTCAGGCCTTACGCCTCTTCCGTTTGACAGTGACGCTGCCCCACAGAGCGAACCCGGAGATCCGCACACAGGGCGCACCCGGAGCGCCTTCGCCCTCGATGCTGTGCTCGAAGCTGCCCATCACCGACACACCGCGCAGGTCGACGTTCACTTCCGGCGGCACCAGGATGGTCTGGCCGCCCATGATCGTGTAGGTGCGGATCTCGACGTCGTGTGCGGTGAAGTCGGCGTAGCGCAGGTCCACGACGCCGCCACCCCAGAACGCGACGGTGGTCAGCCGCTTCGGGACGTTCCACCGGCCGCGCCGCTCGTAGCCCGACAGGATCGCCAACAGGGTGCTCGACGGTGCGGGGCGGCACGTGCCGCTGCGGCCGCGGGTGATCGCACCCGGCAGATCAGCAGACAGCCGATCGAGTTCATCGCAGGTCTGAGCCGCATACGCCCTCGCCAACCGGGCTTCGTACTCCGTCACGCCGATCGTTCCCGAGGCTGCCGCGTCGGTCAGCAGTTGCGCGACCTGGATGCGATCGGTGTCGGCAGCGCGCATCGAGCGGCTCCGTGACGCGGGGCTGCTCATCGGGCCTTCCTGCTACGTCCGCACATCGCCACCAGGTTACGACGATCGGCGGTACATGCAAGGTCCGTGGCCAAACTGTGAGCTGTCAGTTGATCCAGCGAGGCTTGCGCTTCTCCAGGAACGCGAGGATGCCCTCGCGGGCCTCGTCGGAGACGAACAGCGCCGCCGAGCGCTGCGTCAATGCTTCGGCGCGACGGTCGAACTCCTCGAGGATCGCGGCCGTGGTCAGCGCCTTCGATTCGGCCAGCCCCTGCGGTGAGCCCTGCGCGATCGCCGCCGTCAGGTCGTCGACGGCGGCCGCGACGTCTGCAGTGGCGACGGTGACCAAGCCCATCTGCTCGGCCTCCGTCGCGCCGAACTTCTCGCCGGTGACGAAGTAGCGACCGGCGGCGCGGGAGGTCATCTTCGGCAGCAACGTCAGCGAGATGATCGATGGAGCCACCCCGATGCGGGCCTCGGTCAGCGCGAACGTGCTGGCGGTGCCGGCCACCACGATGTCGCAGGCGCCGATCAGACCGAGCCCGCCGGCACGGACGTGTCCGTCGACGGCGGCGATGACGGGAAGCGGGCACGTCAGGATCTGGCGCAGCACCTGCGTCATCTCCCGGGCCCGGTCGAGCGCCAGCTCGGAGGGATCGCGGCCTGCGGCCTCGGCCAGGTCTGCACCCGCGCAGAACGTCCCGCCCGTATGGCCGAGCACGACGACCCGCACCTGCGCGTCCGCTGCGGCCCGCTCGAGGCCCTCGCGCAGTTGGGCGACCAACGCCGTCGACAGCGCGTTGCGGTTGTGCGGTGAGTCGAGGGTCAGCCGGGCGACCGCGCCGTCGCCCTCGTAGGACACCAGCATCAGTAAGACCGGGGGAGCCCGAGCGATGTCTGCGCGATGAAGTTCAGCACCATCTCCCGGCTGACGGGTGCAATGCGGGCCAGCCGCGAGGCGGTCAGCACCGAGGCGATGCCGTACTCCTTGGTGAGCCCGTTGCCGCCGAGACACTGCACTGCCTGGTCGACGGCGCGCACCGACGCCTCGCCGGCGGCGTACTTGGCCATGTTCGCCGCCTCGGCCGCGCCCACGTCGTCACCGGAGTCGTACAGGCTGGCCGCCTTCTGCATCATCAGCTTGGCCAGCTCGACCTCGATGTGGTTCTGCGCCAGCGGGTGGGAGAGCCCCTGATGCGCGCCGATCGGCGTCTTCCACACCTGCCGGGTCTTGACGTAGTCGACCGCCTTGTCGATCGCGAAGCGGCCCATCCCGACCGCGCTCGCCGCACCCATGATGCGCTCGGGGTTCAGCCCCGCGAACAGCTGCGCGATCGCGGCGTCCTCAGAACCGACGAGCGCGTCGGCAGGCAGGCGGACCTCGTCGAGGAACACCTGGAACTGGAACTCGGGGCTGACGATCTCCATCGGGATCTTGGTGAAGCTGAATCCGGGGGTGTCGGTCGGCACGACGAACAGCGCGGGCTTCAGATTGCCCGTCTTGTGGTCGGCCGTGCGGCCGACGACGAGCACGGCCTGAGCCTGGTCGACGCCGGAGATGTAGACCTTCTGGCCTGAGAGGATCCAGTCGCTGCCGTCGCGCCGCGCCGTGGTGGTGATGCGGTGGGAGTTGGAGCCGGCATCGGGCTCGGTGATCGCGAAAGCCATCGTGATCGTGCCGTCGGCGATGCCGGGCAGCCAGCGCTGCTTCTGCTCGTCGGTGCCGTACTGGGCGATGATCGTCCCGTTGATCGCAGGCGACACCACCATCATCAGCAACGCCGAACCCGCTGCCGACATCTCCTCCATGACCAAGCTGAGCTCGTACATGCCTGCGCCGCCGCCGCCGTACTCCTCGGGCAGGTTCACCCCGATGAAGCCGAGCCGGCCTGCCTCGGCCCACAGCTCGTCGGTGTGCTGGCCGGCGCGCGCCTTCTCCAGGTAGTAGTCCTGCCCGTAGTTGGCGGCCATCGCGCCGACCGCTTTGCGCAGGGCCTGCTGTTCTTCGGTCTCGACGAATCCGGTCATGACGCCTCTCCTGAATCGACTCGCGCCAGTACGGCGCCCACTTCCACCTGCGTTCCCGCGGTGACGTTGAGTTCGGCCAACACACCGTCGGCCGGCGCAGCGATGGTGTGCTCCATCTTCATCGCCTCCAGCCACACCAGCGGCTGGCCCGCGGTGACGGCGTCGCCGACGGCGGCCCCGACCCGCAGCACCGAGCCGGGCATCGGGGCGAGCAGCGAGCCGTGCGCGACGGCATCGGCCGGATCGGGGAACCGCGGCAGCGCCGTCAGGTGGACCGCCGCGTTGGGCGAGTCGACGTACACGTCGTGTCCGCGGGAGCCGTAGCGGCTGACGGTGAACGGACGGTCCACGCCGGCCACTCTCAGCACCACCTGGTCCGGCGTCGCCGTCACCAGCGTGACGTCGTCGCGATCCGCGATCCGCACGCCGTCGCGCGTGACGCGGTAGGCCACGTCATGGGTGGTGTCCTCGTCGTCGACGTAGCTCTTCGTCTGCCAGCCCGACGCGAGGTTGCGCCATCCGCTCGGGATGCCTGCGAACACCGTTGCGGTCCTGCGGTTGTGCGCGGCATCGGCCAACGCCGCAGCGATGGCCGACAGCTCCGTCGTCGCGGTGTCGGCCACCGGTGCGGCGAGCTCGGCGAGGCCATGAGTGTCGAAGAACGCGGTATCGGTGGCGCCGGCCAGGAACGCCGGGTGGCGCAGCACGTTGACCAGCAGGTCCCGGTTGGTGCGCACACCGTGCAGCTGGGTGCGGGTCAACGCATCGGCCAGCAGTGCGGAGGCCCGCTCCCGGGTGGGCGCCCAGGAGATGACCTTCGCGATCATCGGGTCGTAGAACACCGAGATGACCGAGCCGTCGCCCACCCCGGAGTCGAGGCGCACACCCGGCCGGTCGAGCAGCTCGAAATGCTTGACCGCCGAGGCCACGTCGACTCGGTGCACGGTGCCCGCCTGCGGTTGCCAGTTCTTGGCGGGGTCCTCGGCATAGAGGCGCGCTTCGATGGACGAACCCGACGAGGCCGGCGGGTGCGGGCGCAGCGGCGCCCCGTCGGCGACCGCGAGCTGCAGCTCCACCAGGTCCAGGCCGGACGTGAGCTCGGTGACCGGGTGTTCGACCTGCAGGCGGGTGTTCATCTCCAGGAAGAAGAACTCTCCGCCGTCTTTCGTCGAATCCGAGGCAGCCATGAATTCGACGGTGCCTGCGCCGGTGTAGCCGATCGCGGTGGCAGCCAGCCGGGCCGCCTCGAAGAGCTTGTCCCGCATGCCCGGTGTGCGCTCCACCAGGGGTGAGGGCGCCTCTTCGATGATCTTCTGGTGGCGGCGCTGAATCGAGCACTCCCGCTCACCGACCGCCCACACCGTGCCTTGCGCGTCGGCCATCACCTGCACCTCGACGTGATGGCCCGCCTCGAGGTAGCGCTCGCAGAAGACCGTGGGGTCGCCGAACGCCGACTCGGCTTCTCGTCGGGCGCCATCGACGTGCGCGTGCAGCTCGGCGAGATCACGCACCACGCGCATACCCCGGCCACCACCGCCGGCTGAGGCCTTGATCAACACCGGCAGCATCTCGGCGGTCACCGTGTCGGGGTCGAGTTCGTCGAGCACCGGCACGCCCGCCGCGGCCATCATCTTCTTCGCCTCGATCTTGGAACCCATCGCAGCCACAGCGGCCACGGGCGGGCCGATCCACGTCAGGCCGGCGTCGATCACCGCGGCCGCGAAATCGGGGTTCTCCGAGAGGAATCCGTAACCGGGATGAACGGCGTCGGCGCCGGCAGCCCGTGCGGCGGCGATCAGCTGGGCGGTGTCCAGGTAACCGCGGGTGCCGTCGAGGCGCACCCGAACGTCGGCTTCGGCGACGTGGGGTGCTTCGGCATCGGGTTCGGTGTAGACCGCGACCGTGCCGATACCCAGCCGCCGGCAGGTGGCGAACACCCGCCGCGCGATCTCGCCACGGTTGGCGACCAGAACTCGAGTGATCATCGCTCGCCCCTTCTCGCGTTTTCGGCGTGGTTGTCTGCGCTCAGCGACGACGAGCACGCCGAAATCGCACTCATGGGGGCCCTCACATCCGGAAGACGCCGAAATTCGACGTCCCCTCGATCGGTGCGTTGGCGATCGCCGACAGGCACATGCCCAACACCGTGCGGGTGTCGCGCGGATCGATGACGCCGTCGTCGTACAGCCGCCCGGACAGGAACATCGGCAGCGACTCGGCGTCGATCTGCGCCTCCACCGCCGCGCGCAGAGCGGCGTCGGCAGCCTCGTCGACATCCTGACCGCGGGCCTGCGCCGCGGCCCGGCTCACGATCGACAGCACGCCCGCCAATTGGGCGCCGCCCATCACCGCCGACTTCGCGCTCGGCCAGGCGAACAGGAAGCGCGGGTCGTAGGCGCGTCCGCACATGCCGTAGTGGCCCGCGCCGTAAGAGGCGCCGATGAGCAGCGACAGATGCGGCACGGTCGAATTGGAGACGGCGTTGATCATCATCGAGCCGTGTTTGATCATGCCGCCCTCCTCGTACGCCTTGCCCACCATGTAGCCGGTGGTGTTGTGCAAGAACAACAGTGGCGTGTTCGATCGGTTGGCCAATTGGATGAACTGCGTGGCCTTCTGCGACTCCTCGCTGAACAGCACGCCGCGCGCATTGGCGAGGATGCCGAGCGGGAACCCGTGCAGCGTGGCCCATCCCGTCACGAGCGAGCCGCCGTAGAGCGGCTTGAACTCGTCGAACTCCGAGCCGTCGACGATGCGGGCGATCACCTCGCGCGGATCGAACGGGATGCGCAGATCCGGCGGCACGATGCCGAGCAGTTCCTCGGAGTCGAACACCGGCTCGACGTACGGCCTCGGCGCCGGTCCCTTCTTGCGCCAGTTGAGCCGAGCCACGATGCGGCGGCCGATGCGCATCGCATCGAGCTCGTCGACGGCGAAGTAGTCCGCGAGACCTGATGTGCGGGCGTGCATCTCGGCCCCGCCGAGGGACTCGTCGTCGGACTCCTCGCCGGTGGCCATCTTCACCAGCGGAGGGCCGGCCAGGAACACCTTCGAGCGGTCCTTGATCATCACGACGTGATCGGACATCCCGGGGATGTAGGCTCCACCCGCGGTGGAGTTACCGAACACCAGCGCGATTGTCGGGATGCCCGCCGCCGACAGCCGGGTCAGGTCGCGGAACATCTGCCCGCCAGGGATGAAGATCTCTTTCTGTGTGGGCAGATCCGCACCGCCCGACTCGACCAGCGAGATCACCGGCAAACGGTTCTCGAAAGCGATCTGGTTGCCACGGAGGATCTTTCGCAGCGTCCACGGATTGCTGGTGCCACCCTTGACGGTGGGATCGTTGGAAACGATCAGGCATTCGACGCCCTCGACCGCGCCGATGCCGATGACGACGCTCGCTCCGACCGTGAAGTCGCTGCCCCACGCGGCGAGTGGGCTCAGCTCCAGGAAGGGCGAGTCGGGGTCGATGAGCGCCTCGATGCGTTCGCGCGCGGTCATCTTGCCGCGGGCGTGGTGGCGGCTCACGTATTTCTCTCCGCCGCCTGCCAGCGCTTTGGCGTGCTCGGCGTCGAGCTCGGCGAGCTTGATCGCCATCGCGTCGGCGGCCTCGCGGTAGGCGGGGGAACGGGGATCGAGTGTCGAGTGGAGAGTCACGCCTGGAAGCCCAGCGTCTTGGCGGCCAGCGAGGTCAGGATCTCGGTGGTGCCGCCGCCGATGCCGAGGATGCGCATGTCGCGGTACTGGCGCTCGATCTCCGATTCGGCCATGTAGCCCATGCCCCCGAACAGTTGAACCGCCTGGTTGGCCACCCATTCACCCGTCTCGACAGCGGTGTTCTTGGCGAAGCACACCTCGGTGATCAGGTTGGTCTCGCCCGCGATCTGGCGTTCCACCACGTGCCGGGTGTAGACCCGCGCGATGTCGATGCGCCGCGCCATCTCGGCCAGCGTGTTCTGCACCGACTGCCGCGCGATCAACGGCTTGCCGAAGGTCTCGCGGTTGCGGCACCACTCGACGGTGAGGTCGAGGCAGCGCTGCGCGCTGGCGTAGGCCTGCGCGGCGAGGCCGACGCGTTCGGAGACGAACGCCGCGGCGATCTGGAAGAAGCCGCTGTTCTCGGCGCCGACGAGGTTGGCGACGGGGACGCGGACGTCGGTGTAGGACAGTTCGGCCGTGTCGGAGGAGCGCCAGCCCATCTTGTCGAGCTTGCGGCTCACCTCGAAACCGGGCGTGCCCTTGTCGACGACGATCAGGGACACCCCCGCCGCGCCCGGGCCGCCGGTGCGCGCCGCGGTGACGACGAAGTCGGCCCGCACGCCCGAGGTGATGTAGGTCTTGGCGCCGTTGATGACGAACTCATCGCCCTCTCGGACTGCCCGGGTGGTCAGGTGCCCGACGTCGGAGCCGCCGCCCGGTTCGGTGATGGCCAGCGAGCCGATCTTCTCGCCGCGCAGTGTCGGCCGCACGTAGGTCTCGATGAGGCGCTCGTCGCCGGAGGCGATGATGTGAGGCACCGCGATGCCACAGGTGAACAGCGAAGCGAACACGCCGCCGGGTGCTCCCGCCTGGTGCATCTCCTCGCAGATGACCAGCGCGTCGCCGCCGTCGCCGCCGTCGCCGCCGGCCGTCTCCGGGAAACCGGCGCCCAGCAGCCCTGCCGCGGCTGCCTTGCGGTGCAGATCTCGAGGGAGCTCGCCGACGCGTTCCCATTCGTCGACGTGGGGGAGTACTTCGCGTTCGGCGAAGGCGCGCACCGTCTTTCGCAGGTCTTCACGTTCCGGTGTGGTCCAGATGCTCACGACAGCAACTCCTCGGGGATATCGATGGTTCGGCTGCGCAGCCATTCACCCAGCCCTTTGGCCTGGGGATCGAAACGCGCCGCGGACGCGACGCCCTGGCCCAGGATGTCGTCGATCACGAAATTCACGGCCCGCAGGTTGGGCAGCAGGTGGCGGGTCACCGGTAGGTCGGCCGCCTCAGGAAGCAGCTCGCGGAGCTTGTCGACGGTCAATGCGGATGCGAGCCAGCGCCATTGATCGTCGGTCTTCACCCAGACACCGACGTTCGCGCTGCCGCCCTTGTCCCCGCTGCGGGCGCCGGCGATGGTGCCCAGCGGCACCCGCCGCGTCGCGCCGGCGGGACTCGGCTCTGGTGGCTCGACCTCGGGAACCGGTTCGAGTTCGCGTGTCTGCGCGGCCGGTGCGATGTTCACGCGGGTGCCATCGGGGTGCACGGCCACGTGGGGCACCTGCGCGGCCGGTACGTGACCGGCAGTGAAGACGCCGTAGACCTGACCGTCACCGGGCGGGGTGGTGCTCGTGAAGCCGGGGTAGCTGGCGAGCGCCAATTCGACCGCAGCTGCGGAGAATCGGCGGCCCACCGCGGCAGCGTCGGGGTCGCGCGCCACACAGCTCAACAGGGCGCTGGCGGTCTGTTCGGTGTCGGCGTCCGCGTGGTCGGTGCGGGCCAGGGACCACTGCATCTCCGCCGGCCGGACGGTCAAGCTCGCCTCGAGCTGACGGCGTACGAGCGCAGCCTTGGCCTCGATGTCGAGCCCGGTCAGTACGAACGTCATCTCGTTGCGGAAACCACCGAGGCTGTTGAGGCTGACTTTCAGGGTCGGTGGCGGAGGCTCACCGGTGACGTCGCTGACGCGCACCCGGTCGGGTCCGTCGTCGGTCAGCGTGATCGAGTCGACCCGCAGTGTGGCGTCAGGATTGGCGTAGCGGGCTCCGCCGATCTCGTAGAGCAGTTGCGCGGTGACTGTGCCTACGGTGACGGCGCCGCCGGTGCCCGGGTGCTTGGTGATGACGGACGAGCCGTCGGCGTGGATCTCGGCGATCGGGAAGCCGGCGTGGTCCAGGTCGGCGATCTCGGTGAAGAAGGAGTAGTTGCCGCCGGTGGCCTGAGTGCCGCATTCGATGATGTGGCCGGCGGCGATCGCGCCGGCGATGCGGTCAACGTCGTCGCGCTGCCACCCGAAGTGCGCTGCCGCGGGACCGACGATCACCGACGCGTCGGTGACGCGGCCTGTCACCACGACGTCGGCGCCCGCCTGCAGGCAGTCTGTGATGCCCCACGCGCCCAGGTACGCGTTGGCGGTCAACGGTTGGCCCAGACCGAGCTCGCCGGCGCGGGGGAGCAGGTCGTCGCCCTCCACGTGCGCGACGGCGACAGTGATCTGGAGGCGCTCGGCCAGGTCACGGATGGCGGTGGCCAGGCCTGCGGGATTGAGGCCGCCGGCATTGGCCACGATGCGCACGCCGCGGTCCATGGCAAGGCCGAGGCATTGTTCGAGCTGGCGCAGGAACGTCTTGGCGTAGCCCCGATCAGGGTCCTTCATCCGGTCGCGGCCGAGGATGAGCATGGTCAGCTCGGCCAGGTAATCGCCGGTCAGGTAGTCGAGCTCGCCGCCGGTGAGCATCTCGTGCATGGCCGAGAGTCGGTCGCCGTAGAAGCCCGAGCAGTTCCCTATCCGGACGGGATCGCGGTCCGACACCGACCTCACGCACTCTCCCGTCGCTCCAGTGGGCAGAGCGCCCAACCAACCGGTAGGTTAACGGGTACCGGCGGTAGCACGTCAAGACCTGACCGCGTGTCGCCCGTGGCGGGATCCGCGGAGTTTGGAACCCGCCGAGCTCACCGGTTATCCTGGACACCAATTGCCCGCGCCCGGTACGCCCGGGCCTGCAGGCAGTACCGATGTCCGTGGGTAATCCGATGGACACCCCGAAACAGATGGAGCTCGATCATGGCTGTCCCGAAGCGCAGGATGTCGCGTGCGAACACCCGGAGCCGGCGCGCGCAGTGGAAAGCCACGGCCACCGGGCTCGTGGGAGTGACCGTTGCAGGTCAGCAGCGCAAGGTGCCGCGACGTCTGCTCAAGGCAGCGCGTCTCGGTCTCATCGACCTGGACCGTCGCTAACCGTCACGACGCGTAGCGGAAACATTCAGGTTTCATCGGCGCGGCTCTCAGCACTCTCTCAGACACGGGGTTGAGACTGTGCCGGTGCGCATACTCGTCGTCGATGATGACCGCGCGGTCCGCGAATCGCTGCGCCGCTCCCTGTCTTTCAACGGCTACTCCGTGGAGTTGGCTCAGGACGGCCGCGAAGCACTGGATCTGATCGCCACAGCTCGTCCCGACGCTGTCGTGCTCGACGTGATGATGCCGCGCCTCGACGGGCTCGAGGTGTGCCGACAGCTCCGCAGTACCGGCGACGATCTGCCGATCCTCGTGCTGACGGCTCGCGATTCCGTGTCCGAGCGGGTGGCAGGCCTGGATGCGGGCGCCGACGACTACCTGCCCAAGCCGTTCGCGCTAGAAGAGTTGCTGGCGCGCATGCGGGCGCTGCTGCGCCGCACCACGCTCGACGATTCGAGCGAATCGGCCGCGTTGACGTTCGCCGACCTCTCGCTGGATCCGGTGACCCGTGAGGTCACCCGAGGTGAGCGTTCGATCAGCCTCACCCGCACGGAGTTTGCGTTGCTCGAGATGCTCATCGCCAACCCCCGTCGGGTGCTGACCCGCAGCCGCATCCTCGAAGAGGTGTGGGGCTTCGATTTCCCGACCTCGGGCAACGCGCTCGAGGTCTACGTCGGGTATCTGCGCCGCAAGACCGAGGCCGAGGGCGAGCCGCGGTTGATCCACACTGTGCGGGGCGTCGGCTATGTGCTTCGGGAGACCCCACCCTGATGCAGCCGCACCCCGATGTCGCGTGGCCGGGACAACCTCAACAGCCACCGGCCGGCAGTTCGGTGTCGCTGCGCTGGCGCGTGATGCTGCTGGCGATGTCGATGGTTCTGATGGCTGTCGTGTTGATGGGTGTCGCCGTTTACGCCGTGGTGTCCCGAGCGCTCTACGACGACCTCGACAGCCAGCTGTTCAAGCGCGCTCAACTTCTCGTGGAGAGCGGCTCGCTCGAAGTCGACCCGGGTAAGGCCATCGAAGCGACGGCGTATTCGGACATGAACGCGCGGCTGGTCATCCCCGGCCGGGCCGGGTATCGGACCTCGGACAACATTCCGGTCGGGCAGCCCGAAAAGGACGTCATCGCAGGCAATTTGGGAATGTCGCTGCGCACCGTGGGTCACCAGCGGGTGTTCGCCGTACATTTCGCGAACGGCTCGTCGCTCCTGCTCTCGAAGAGCCTGGGGCCGACCGGCGATCTTCTCAAGAAGCTGGGGACGGTGCTGTTCTGGGTCGGCGGGATCGGGGTCGCGATCGCCGCCATCGCGGGTGGGATGGTGGCCACCGCAGGCCTGCGACCCGTGGCTCGATTGACCCAGGCGGCCGAACGTGTCGCGCGCACCGACGACCTTCGCCCAATCCCCGTGGTCGGTCACGACGAATTGGCCAGACTCACAGAGGCTTTCAACATGATGCTGCGGGCGCTGGCCGAGTCACGCGACCGCCAGGCCAGGCTGGTCACCGACGCGGGTCACGAACTGCGCACGCCTTTGACCTCGCTGCGCACCAACGTCGAACTGCTGATGGCGTCGATGCGGCCGGGTGCCCCGCGTATCCCGGAAGACGAGATGGCCGACCTGCAGGCCGACGTGATGGGGCAGATCGAGGAATTGTCCACGCTGGTGGGTGATCTGGTGGATCTCACCCGTGAGGACGCCGGCCGCGTGGTGTACGAGGTCGTGGAGATCGCCGACGTCATCGATCGCTCCTTGGAGCGGGTTCGCCGTCGCCGCAACGACATCGAGTTCGACGTCACCGTCACGCCCTGGCAGGTGTACGGCGATGCGGCCGGGCTGGGGCGGGCGGTTCTCAATCTTCTGGACAACGCAGCCAAATGGAGCCCCCAGGGCGGCCGGGTCGGTGTCCAAATGAGGCAGGTCGACGCCAACCACGCGGCGTTGGTCGTGTCGGACAGCGGACCGGGAATCCCCTCCCACGAACGAGATCTCGTGTTCGAGCGGTTCTACCGGTCCACTGCGGCGCGGGCGATGCCGGGTTCAGGACTGGGATTGGCGATCGTCAAGCAGGTGGTGGCCAAGCACGGCGGAACTCTGCTCGTCACCGACGCCGTCCCCGGCGGCGATCCGCCAGGGACATCGGTGCACATGGTGTTGCCCGGCCGGCCGTCCACGGCGGTGGACACGACGGCGACACGCGCATCGTGATTCCCGTGGTGACGCGTGTCACCAGCGACGATCTTCACGTGAGCGCGGCAGAATCTGGGCGTGTACCGAAGCGAATCTCAGGGCACTCTCAGCCCAGGTGGGCACTCTGGATGCCACACACTTCGTTGGTGAAGTAGACCACCCCTACTCGAGGAAGACACTGCATCGACATGACCAACCATCCGAGGTACTCACCGGGGCCGCATCCGGGTCAGCAGCCCGGAATGGCTGGCCAGGCGCCGCAGGGTCAGGTCGGCCCCCAACGGTCCGGTGCCCATGAGCAGCCCGGCTATGACTGGCGGTACGCGACGGAGCAGCAGCGGCAGGCCTACCGCTCGCCCTACGATCCCTACCCCGGCGCGCCCATGCCCAACCCCTACCAGCGGCCCGGTTTTCCACCGGCCCCTTCGGTCCCTAAAAAGCGTTCGCGCGCAACGGGTCTCGTCACGGGAGCGGTGGCCATCGCGATCGTGTCGGCGGGCATCGGTGGTGGTGTCGCGACTCTGATACATCCGGCCCACAGTTCCACCGGGTTCAGCGCGTCAGGTGCGGCGCCGAGTCAGCCGGCCGCGAGCGTGCCCAACGGCTCGGTGGAGCAGGTCGCGGCGAAGGTGGTGCCGAGTGTGGTCAAGCTCGAGGTGAACGAGGGCCGCCAGTCCGAAGAGGGTTCCGGCGTCATCCTGTCCACCGACGGGCTGATCCTGACCAACAACCACGTGGTCGCCGCGGCGGCCGGTCCGGGTGGCCCGGAAACCAAGGTCACGTTCGCCGACGGCCGGACCGCTCCATTCGACATCGTGGGTACCGATCCCGGTAGCGACATCGCGGTGGTGCGTGCCAAGGGTGTCTCGGGCCTGACTCCGATCGCGATCGGATCGTCTGCGAACCTGCGGGTCGGTCAGGACGTCGTCGCGATCGGATCACCGCTGGGCCTGGAGGGCACGGTGACGACGGGCATCATCAGCGCGTTGAACCGCCCGGTCGCCGCCGGCGGTGACGCGCAGAACCAGAACACGGTGCTCGACGCCATCCAGACCGACGCGGCGATCAACCCGGGCAACTCGGGCGGCGCGCTGGTCAACATGAACGGTGAGCTGGTCGGGATCAACTCGGCCATCGCCACCATGGGAGCCGATTCCGGAGCGGCGCAGGGCGGCTCGATCGGTCTGGGATTCGCGATCCCGGTCGATCAGGCCAAGCGGATCGCCGACGAACTGATTCAGACGGGCAGCGCGACCCGCGCCTCGCTCGGCGTCCAGGTGGGCAACAACGCCGGCGGGGACGGGGCCAAGATCGTCGAGGTGACGCCGAACGGCGCGGCATCTTCGGCCGGGCTTCCCGCGGGCGTGACGGTGACCAAACTCGACGACCGGGTGATCGACAGCGCTGATGCGCTCGTGGCTGCGGTGCGGTCCAAGGCGCCGGGCGACAAGGTGACGCTGACGTATCTGGATCCGTCCGGCAAGCCGCAGACCGTCGACGTGACGCTGGGTAAGGCGGCACAGTGAGGGTGGTTCACGGCTCGCCGCATTTGACGCTGCGAGTGGCTGCGACGTCGTCGGTGCCGACATATACGGTTGTCCCCATGGAACAGCCCAATACGTTGGTCGGCCGGGCTCTCGTCGTCGTCGTCGACGACCGCTCCGCGCACGGAGACGAGGAGGACCATAGCGGGCCTCTGGTCGCAGAACTGCTCGGCGAGGCCGGGTTCGTCGTCGACGGCGTCATCGTGGTGTCCTCCGACGAGGTCGAGATTCGCAACGCACTCAACACTGCCGTGATCGGCGGCGTGGACCTCGTGATCTCGGTCGGTGGCACGGGCGTGACGCCGCGCGAGGTCACCCCGGAGGCGACACGCGATCTGCTCGACCGGGAGCTCCTCGGCATCGCCGAGGCACTGCGCGCGTCGGGCCTGGCGGCGGGCACCGCAGACGCCGGACTGTCTCGCGGCCTCGCCGGCGTGTCTGGCAGCACGCTGGTGGTCAACCTCGCCGGGTCACGGGCCGCCGTCCGCGACGGCATGGCCACCCTCGGGCCGCTGGCCTCGCACATCATCGCGCAGCTATCCAGTTTGGAGATCTAATCGCCGTGGGCTGGCAGCAGCTAGTCCGCATGCGGGCCGGAGGAGCTTCCTCTCCGGCCCGCTTTGGTATGCGCGTACGGCGTGTTCGACCTGCAGTGTTAACGCCGGGTGAACTGCAGTCTCCGCTGCGATGTGATGTTCGTCACATAGGATGGGCTCAATGACCGATCACCCCCGCCCGTCGCGGAATGTAGTTAACAAGATCTTCGGCGACACATTGCCCGAGATGCCGACCGGCGAGCGCGACCCCGACCACCCGGGGGAGGGCACCGATCGGGACAGCTGGCTGCGCGACAACATTCCGCCCCATCACAGTGATCACGGCTGACCTGTAGGTTCACCACAGCTGCAGTACAGGAACGTGGTGTAACGCCTGCGCCGCCTGTGACGAAGACGTTGGTGCGGGGTCAAGATCAGCGACGGTGTTCTTCGGCCAACCCCCGTCGTCGCAAGGAGGGGGCCGCCGACTCTCGAGGAGTCGTCAGCAAACGATGGCCGCGGCGCGCATCTCGCGACACCACACAGACGTACGCGTTGCCGGTCGGATGCCTCCTCGTTATGTTCCTCTCGTCAAAACGATGAGTGATTCGTAAGAACAAAATGTGAGCTTTTTAATTCCACTCACATGAAGTTCTCGCGAGGTGTGTGGTGTAGCGGTACGGCCAGGCACGAGCAACCGGTGCCCCGACACGGGGACCCGTTCTACTGAGCAAGGGAGAACATGAAGGCAATCAGTCGGGTGCTGATCGCGATGGTCGCGGCCATCGCAGCGTTGTTCGTGAGCACTGGCACCTCTCACGCAGGGCTGGACAATGAGCTGAGCCTGGTCGACGGTCAGGGTCGGACGTTGACGATCCAGCAGTGGGACACGTTCCTCAACGGCGTGTTTCCTCTCGACCGCAACCGTCTGACCCGCGAGTGGTTCCACTCGGGCAAGGCTGTCTACAGCGTCGCCGGTGAAGGTGCCGACGATTTCGAGGGCACCCTGGAGCTGGGCTACCAGATCGGCTTCCCGTGGTCGCTGGGTGTGGGCATCAACTTCAGCTACACCACCCCCAACATCGCGCTCGACGGTCAGGACGTCATCGGTGTCGGCGATGTCGGCATCGATCTGTTCCCGGCGATCTCGACGCCGCCGCTGTTCCCCGGCGTGTCGATCTCGGCGGACCTGGGCAACGGCCCCGGCATCCAGGAAGTCGCGACGTTCACCGTCGACGTCTCCGGCGCCAATGGTGCGGTTGCGGTGTCGAACGCGCACGGCACGGTGACCGGTGCTGCCGGCGGTGTGCTGCTGCGCCCCTACGCACGGCTGATCTCGTCGGCGGGTGACAGCGTCACCACCTACGGCGAACCCTGGAACATGAACTGACCCACGGGCATCGCCCATGAGTTCGGTGGAGTGCCGGTCCTTGTGGCCGGCACTCCGTCGTTCTCACTCACCTGAAAAGGACAACCATGAAGACAATCTCCCGGGTGCTGATCGCGATGGTCGCGGCCATCGCAGCGTTGTTCGTGAGCACTGGCACCTCTCACGCAGGGCTGGACAATGAGCTGAGCCTGGTCGACGGTCAGGGTCGGACGTTGACGATCCAGCAGTGGGACACGTTCCTCAACGGCGTGTTTCCCCTCGACCGCAACCGTCTGACCCGCGAGTGGTTCCACTCGGGCAAGGCTGTCTACAGCGTCGCCGGTGAAGGTGCCGACGATTTCGAGGGCACCCTGGAGCTGGGCTACCAGATCGGCTTCCCGTGGTCGCTGGGTGTGGGCATCAACTTCAGCTACACCACCCCCAACATCGCGCTCGACGGTCAGGACGTCATCGGTGTCGGCGATGTCGGCATCGATCTGTTCCCGGCGATCTCGACGCCGCCGCTGTTCCCCGGCGTGTCGATCTCGGCGGACCTGGGCAACGGCCCCGGCATCCAGGAAGTCGCGACGTTCACCGTCGATGTCTCCGGTGCCAACGGTGCGGTGGCGGTGTCGAACGCGCACGGCACGGTGACCGGTGCTGCCGGCGGTGTGCTGCTGCGCCCCTACGCACGGCTGATCTCGTCGGCGGGTGACAGCGTCACCACCTACGGCGAGCCCTGGAACATGAACTAACGCAACTCCTTTCAGCTGAGAAGCGGCCTCTGACTTCGGTCAGGGGCCGCTTTTCGTGTTCTGCACCCCTGCACTTACCGATCATGCGAGCCCCACCTGTGACCAGCTTGGCAACTGGTTACCAAACAGCTTGGCGGGCAAGCATTCCGACGTGCCGCTGGTTAATTTCGTGTCCTCGACGAGGAGAACCTTCGCGAGATGTCACCGTCTACGGGTTGAGGAGAGCATGAAGCTGATCATTCGGGTGCTGATGGCACTGAGCATGAGTAGTGCGGCGCTGCTCGTCAGCACCGCGACATCACACGCAGGACTGGACAACCAGCTCAGCCTCGTGGACGGCAAGGGTCGGACGTTGACGATCCAGCAGTGGGACACGTTCCTCAATGGTGTGTTCCCCCTTGACCGCAACCGGTTGACCCGGGAGTGGTTCCATTCGGGCAAGGCGGTCTACACCGTGGTCGGCGATGGTGCCAAGGACTTCGAGGGCACGCTCGAACTGGGGTACCAGATTGGCTTTCCGTGGTCGCTGGGTGTGGGCATCAACTTCAGCTACACCACCCCCAACATCGCATTGGACGCGCAGGACGTCATCGGTACGGCGAAGGGTCCGATCGATCTGTTCCCGCCGATCTCGACTCCGCCGCTGCTGCCGGGCGTCTCGATCTCGGCGGATCTGGGCAACGGTCCGGGTATCCAGGAGGTCGCGACGTTCTCCGTCGACGTCTCCGGTGACCACGGTGCGGTGGCAGTCTCGAACGCGCACGGGACGGTGACCGGTGCTGCCGGAGGTGTGCTGCTGCGCCCCTACGCGCGGCTGATTTCCAAGGACGGAGACAGCGTCACCACCTACGGAGAGCCCTGGAACATGAACTGACCTCACACGTTCGCACTCCCAGAAGCGGCTCCTGACTTCGGTCAGGGGCCGCTTCCTGTGACGGAGCTGGCAATTCGATACCAAACAGCTTGGCCGGCAAGCGCTCCGGCCCAGTGCTGGTTATTTTCGTCTCCTCAAAGATGAGAAATTTTCCAATAAATCACCGTCTACGGGCTGAGGAGAGCATGAAGCTGATCATTCGGGTGTTGGTTGCACTGAGCATGAGCGTCGCGGCGCTGCTCGTCAGCACTGGCACTTCACACGCAGGGCTGGACAACGAACTGAGCCTCGTGGACGGCAAGGGTCGTACCTTGACGATCCAGCAGTGGGACACGTTCCTCAATGGTGTGTTCCCCCTTGACCGCAACCGGTTGACCCGGGAGTGGTTCCATTCGGGCAAGGCGGTCTACACCGTGGTCGGCGATGGTGCCAAGGACTTCGAGGGCACGCTCGAACTGGGGTACCAGATTGGCTTCCCGTGGTCGCTGGGTGTGGGCATCAACTTCAGCTACACCACCCCCAACATCGCATTGGACGCGCAGGACGTCATCGGCACCAGTCAGGGAGCCATCGATCTGTTCCCGCCGATCTCGACTCCGCCGCTGCTGCCGGGCGTCTCGATCTCGGCGGATCTGGGCAACGGTCCGGGTATCCAGGAGGTCGCGACGTTCTCCGTCGACGTCTCCGGTGACCACGGTGCGGTGGCAGTCTCGAACGCGCACGGGACGGTGACCGGTGCTGCCGGAGGTGTGCTGTTGCGGCCGTACGCGCGGCTGATTTCCAAGGACGGAGACAGCGTCACCACCTACGGCGAACCGTGGAACATGAACTGAGAGTTGTACCCACTTCGGTGGCGGAAAACTCAAGGTGAAGAAGATGATTCTGAACATCGCGCTACGTGCGCGCGACGCGATCAACACTGGTAATCTGAGCCGACATAGCTTCAACCAGTTCAGAGAGAAGGGACGGCCGGTGGCCGAGTACGGTACTTCCGTTTCCGCGCGGTTGGCGAAGCCGATCGCAATGGGGCTGAGCGGCCTCGCCGCTGCCGCCGCACTGATGACGATCGGCGTGGGCACTGCCAGCGCCGACGACATGAGCGCCGACCCCTCGACGCCGGGTAACGGCCGCGAGGCCGACGGCGCTGTGCGTTCGCCTGACGTGTCCAATGGCTCGTCCGGCGTCTACGCCCAGGGCGAGGTTCGCACCTCCGGCTTCGGCGAGGCGCTCGCCTCGCAGGGCGGCGAGGTTCGCACCTCCAGCCGGGGTGTCCCCGGCACGAAGGCATGGGTGTTCTCCGGTGCTGCCGGTGACATCAGCGCCTGCGTGTACGACGGACCGTGGTGCGCGAACTGGATGGCGATCCCGTTCGACATCAACAACCCCTGATCGAGTTCTGCAACAAAAAGCCCCCGGTGAAGACCCGGGGGCTTTTTGTTGCGTGCTATCAGTCGCGGTCTGCGCTGGTGTGCTTCGCAGTGTCCGGGCTGGGGCCGGTACCGGGCCCGCTGACATGCTTGCCTGCCGAACCCTCGTTCTCCCGCAGCAGGTTACGGATCTCGGTGAGCAGGCTCAGCTCCGTGTCCTGGGCCTGTTCGACTTCGCCGCGCTCGCGCAGCTTCTTGTACGGCAGCACGATCACGAAGTACACGACGGCGGCGACGAGGACGAAGTTGATCACCGCGGACAGCACCGCGTTGAAGTCGAGGAACTTGTCAGCACCCAGCGGCACCTTCAAGACCCCGTATTCGCGGTCGCCTCCCGCGCCGATACGATCGATGAGCGGCTGAATCACGTTGTCGGTGAAGGCTTTCACCAGAGCGGTGAAGGCAGTACCGATGACCACCGCCACCGACAGGTCGATCACGTTGCCGCGGGCGAGGAAATCCTTGAACCCCTTGAGCATGCTGGTCCTCTCGGTCGGAATATGCGGACTGACAGGGCACCACGTTAGTCGTTCCTGCCATTGATCGAATACTTCCTGCCACCGGAATGATCCGCCTGAGGTGCGGGTTTAAGCGACTAGATGATTACATCGCCACAGAGCAGAGGTTCGAGATGACCAGGATCGGTATCGCCACCGCAGCAGCAACCGCCCTCACCGCCGTGGCTCTGGGATTTGCCGCACCTGTGCTCGCCGCGCCGACCGCTGGTAGCGCCGAAGACACCATCAGTGAACTGGAGTCCGCGGGCAATCGGGTCATCGTCACCCGTCAGTCCCGGGTTCCGCTCGACGAGGCGACGGTGGTCAACCTGACGACCGGTCCTGACATCTGGAAGCGCGTGTGGGACGCCAACTTCGACGATCAGCACTTGATCAGGACGGGTAACGTCATCTACCTCACCGTGAAGTAGGTCAGTGCAGGGTCACGGTGACCGTCTGCACCAGCGCCGCACCCGCGACAGTCTTTGCCGAAGCCGACGGAAGGGCAATCAGGACAACGCGATTGCCGTTCTGGGCGGTGATTCCGCCGCTCTTGGTCGACACCATCACCACGATCGCGTCAGTCGCGATCGCCCGTGCCTCGGAGCCGTTGTCGGCCGAGGCGGGGGCGGCGACGATGTCGACGACATCACCCGCCCGGATCAGGTCGAGCAGGGCGGGATCCGCCAGTGGGATGGCGACGATGCGGGCGTCGGGGCCGGCAGCCGATTCGGCGAGCCGCGACCCGAGGAGCCGGACGTCGGTCAGCGCTTCACCGCGCCGGGCGGGGCCGGCCAGTATGCTTCCCGCCACGTCGTCGATCCGGGTCTGTGCGCCGTCGGGAACGGTTGCGGGACTTCGTTGTTCGAGTCGCACGTCGTCGGCTGTCAGCGCCGAGCCGGGGCTCAGGTCGCGGGCGGCGACGACGACGTCGGTGCGGTCGTCGCGGGGATCGTCACGCCATGCAGCAGCGGCGGCCAGCAGAACCAGCGCACCCGCCAGCACCCGACGGGCGACCACCGTCCGCGCCCAGTCGGGGCGCAGCGCCCGCGTGAGCTTGTGCAGAGCGGTGGGGTCGAGCGAGCCGGACATGCGGCCACGCTAAGGCGACGGCGCTTATCCGTCAGGAGGTTATTGGACGCCTGTGGATAACGGTCAGCTGGACGCGGCTGCAGCAGGCGTCGACGACGACGAACTCGACGATGAACTGGCGGAGCTGCTCGTCGAGGAATTCGAGGAGGAGCTGTCCGAGGAGCTGGACGAGCTCGACTCTGTGCTGCTGCTCTTGGGGCTGGAGCTCGTCGAGCTCTTGCCGGACTCACGGCTGTCGGTGCGGTAGAAACCGCTGCCCTTGAACACCACGCCGACCTTGCCGAACACCTTGCGCAACCGACCGTGGCACTGCGGGCACTCGGTCAGTGAATCGTCGCTGAAGGCCTGCACCACGTCGAACTTGTTGTCGCACTCGGTGCACGCATAAGAATAGGTGGGCACAGCTTCCTCCGAGGTCGTCACGCTTGTTAGCACTCTACCGACTCAAGTGCTAGAACCGCCAGCGGGTGCCTGTCATTCCCGTCGTAGTTCGACCACCCCGAGGCCGGGCGTCGCGGCGTGAGTCATCCGGACATCGTGCGGCTCGTGCGGCAGTGCGTCGAGGAGTTCCTGGTCGCGGACGACGGCCACCAGCGGTGCCGTGTCGGCGGCCCGCTGCAGCGTCCGATCGTAGAAGCCGGCGCCGCGGCCCAGGCGCGCGCCGCGACGGTCCACCGCCAACGCCGGCACCAGCACTGCGCTCGCCTCGGCCACAGCCTCCGGCGGCAGATGCGGAGGTGGTGGTTCCCGCAGTCCGAACGCCGCACGGACCAACGTGCCCGCGCGGTAGGTGCCCCACTGCAGAGGTCGGGGCACGCCGTCGTCGCCCTGTCGCGCCACGGGCAGTAGGACCCGCACGCCGCGGCTGCTCAATTGGTCCAGCAGTTCCGCAGACCCGGGCTCCGACCCGACGGGAACGTAGGCGCACACGGTGGAGCCGGGGGTGACCCACGCCAGCAGGTGTCCGGTCAGCGCGGTGGCCTCGGCGGCCCGTTGCTGCGGCGTCGACGCCGCGCGTGCGGCGAGGATTGCGGCGCGTACCTGTGTTTTCGTCTGGCGCACTGAGTAGCCTTCCGCGTGCCGGGTAAGGAGGAACTACCGACCCCGAGAGGTTAGTGTGTGAACGATGAATCGGCCTGAAGTTCCCATACCGCACACTGCGGTCGTCCCCGCCGCGGGGCTGGGAACCCGTTTCCTGCCCGCCACGAAGACGGTGCCCAAAGAGTTGCTGCCGGTCGTCGACACGCCCGGTATCGAGTTGGTGGCCGCCGAGGCCGCGGAGGCAGGCGCCGAACGTCTGATCATCATCACTTCCGAGGGCAAGGACAGCGTGGTTGCCCACTTCGTCGAGGATCTGGTGCTCGAGGGCACGCTCGAGGCGCGCGGCAAGAAGACCATGCTGGAGAAGGTGCGCCGAGCGCCCGCGCTGATCAAGGTCGAGTCCGTGGTGCAGGCCGAGCCCAAGGGCCTCGGCCACGCAGTCGGTTGTGTCGAGGCCAGCCTCACGCCCGACGAAGACGCGATCGCGGTGCTTCTCCCCGATGATCTGGTACTTCCGACCGGCGTACTCGAGACCATGTCGAAGGTACGTGCCAAGCGCGGCGGATCGGTGCTGTGCGCCATCGAGGTCGACCGTGAGGACATCAGCGCCTACGGCGTGTTCGACGTCGAGACCGTGCCCGACGCGGCGAATCCGAATGTGCTGCGGGTCAAGGGCATGGTGGAAAAGCCCAAGGCCGAGGACGCGCCGTCGCCCTATGCGGCAGCCGGCCGTTACGTGCTGGACAGGGCGATCTTCGACGCGCTGAGGCGGATTCCGCGCGGTGCGGGCGGCGAACTCCAGCTGACCGACGCCATCGCGCTGCTGATCGAGGAGGGCCATCCGGTACACGTCGTGGTCCACCGCGGATCTCGACACGATCTGGGAAATCCCGGGGGCTACCTGAAGGCTGCGGTTGACTTTGCGTTGGAGCGAGACGACTACGGGCCCGAATTACGGCGGTGGTTGGTCGAGCGGCTGGGACTCGGGCGGGATTCGACCGAGCACTAGCGCCACCGATCACGCGCATCTTCTGCGGAGCGCGTAGGCGCTCAACAGAAGAAAGGCATGCTGTGCGTTCGGTGGAGGAGCAGCAGGCTCGGGTGGCCGCAGCCGCGGTGGCACCCCGGCCCGTACGAGTGGCGATAGCCGAGGCGCAAGGTTTGATGTGCGCCGAAGAGGTGGTCACCGAGCGGCCGCTGCCCGGGTTCGACCAGGCGGCGATCGACGGCTACGCGGTGCGCAGCGTCGACGTGCTGGGCATCGGGGGCGGGCCGGACGGCGGTGACGGTGAAGAACGCGACAACCGCGACCTCAGCCTGCCCGTCATGGGCCTGATCGAGGCCGGTTCGCGCACGCCGAGCCGGTTGCAGCCGCGCCAGGCTGCGCGCGTGCAGACAGGTGCGCCGATGCCGACGCTTGCCGACGCGGTGCTGCCGCTGCGGTGGACCGACGGCGGGGAATCCCGGGTCCGGGTGCTGCGAGGTGTGCGCTCGGGGGCCTATGTGCGCCGCACGGGTGACGACGTTCAGCCCGGCGATGTCGCCGTGCGGGCGGGGGCGATCATCGGCGCGGCTCAGGTGGGCCTTCTGGCCGCGGTGGGCCGGGAGCGTGTGCTGGTGCATCCGAGGCCGCGGTTGTCGGTGATGTGCGTGGGCGGTGAGCTCGTCGACATTTCGCGGACCCCGGGCAACGGCCAGGTCTACGACGTCAACTCCTATGCCTTGGCCGCGGCCGGACGGGATGCGGGCGCCGAGGTGAACCGCGTCGGCATCGTGCCCACCGATCCGGCGAAGCTGCGTGAGATCGTGGAGGGGCAGCTGAGCCGATCAGAAGCGGTGGTGATCGCGGGAGCGGTCGGGGGCGCGGCCGCCGAGGGCGTGCGGTCCGTGCTGGCTCAGTTGGGCGACATGGAGGTGACGCGCATCGCGATGCACCCGGGCTCGGTGCAGGGCTTCGGTCAGCTCGGACGCGATGGCGTGCCGGTGTTCCTCTTGCCTGCCAATCCGGTCAGCGCCCTGGTGGTCTTCGAGGTGATGGTGCGACCGCTGCTGCGTCTGTCGCTGGGTAAGCGACAGCCGATGCGGCGCGTCGTGCAGGCCCGCGCGCTGTCGCCGATCACGTCGGTGGTGGGCCGCAAGGGGTACCTGCGGGGGCAGTTGATGCGCGACCAGGACACCGGCGAGTACCTGGTGCAGGCTCTCGGCGGGTCGCCCGGTGCCTCGTCGCATCTACTGGCCACGCTCGCAGAAGCAAACTGCCTGGTGGTCGTGCCCAGCGACGCCGAGCAGATCCGCACGGGCGAGATCGTCGACGTCGCGTTCCTGGCTCAGCGCGGCTGAGCTCGAACCCCACGTCCCGTGATGAACCTCCTCGGCTCCCGTTCGCAGCACCCCGGGTGGCCTCAGCCCGTGGGTCCGATCCGGGTGGCCGCGGGAACGGTGCGGTTGCGCCCCGTGCGTCTGCGCGACGCCGCGCAGTGGAGCAGGATACGGCTGACCGACCGCGACCACCTGGAGCCGTGGGAGCCGTCGACGGATATGGATTGGCAACTGCGCCATGCTGTTTCGTCGTGGCCCGCGGTGTGTTCTGGGTTGCGGGCCGAGGCGCGCAAGGGGCGGATGCTGCCCTATGTGATCGAACTCGACGGGAAGTTCGCCGGTCAGTTGACCATCGGGAACGTCACTCATGGCGCACTGCGGTCGGCATGGATCGGCTACTGGGTGGCTCGGGAGTACGTCGGGGGAGGGATCGCGACCGGCGCATTGGCGCTGGGCCTGGATCACTGCTTCGGGCCGGTGATGCTGCACCGCGTAGAAGCGACCGTACGGCCGGAGAACTCGGCGAGCCGCGCGGTTCTGGCAAAGGCGGGATTTCGAGAAGAGGGTCTGTTGAAACGCTACCTCGACGTCGACGGCGCCTGGCGGGACCACTTGCTGGTGGGGTTGACGATCGAAGAGGTCAACGGGTCGGTGACCTCCGCACTGGTGCGTGCCGGCCGCGCGTCGTGGGGCTGATCCCCGCTTTGCCCGGCCCGCTGTGGCTGATGTGACACGTGTGACGTTTGGTGCTTGTACTCAGCGAATTACAGGTGTGTAATTGTCACGGCGCGCCGCTCACGGATGCGCTGGTCGAACAGACCTAGCCTGATGGGGAAAGGAGCAGGCGCCATGCCAAGCATCCCCCAATCTCTTCTCTGGATTTCCCTTGTCGTGCTCTGGCTGTTCGTGCTGGTGCCGATGCTGATCAGCAAGCGCGACGCCGTGCGCCGAACCAGCGATGTCGCGCTGGCCACCCGAGTGCTCAACAGCGGTGCGGGTGCGCGGCTGCGTCGGCGCGGCGGGCCCGCTGCGGGACATCGCAGCGATCCGCACTGGCAACCCGCTGACGACGACGGCGAGGCGCAGGCCGATGAAGCGGCGGGTCGCGCGGTGGTGATGGTCGCCGCCGACACCCGCGAGAGCGACGAGCCCGACTACCTCGACGTCGACGTCGTGGAAGAGTCCGGCGCGCTCCCGATCGCGGAATCGGTGCCGACGGCCGACGAAGCCGACGAACCCGTCGTGAGCGCCGATGCGACGTCCGATGTCGAGGACGTCGAGGAGCTCGACGACCCCGAGGAGCTCTCGGCTGCCGATGACGACGTCCACAACGATGACGAATACGAGTACGTCGACGACTCCTCAGGTCTCGAGCCGCCCGCGGACAGCGATCTGCGCATCGCGGGTTCACGCGGCGAGTCGCGGCGTCGCCGTGAATCGGCCACCGCCGCCGCGGTGAGCGCGCGAAAGTATCGCTTCCGTGCCCGCACGCTGGCCGTGATGGCGGTCCTGATCCTCGCCAGCGCTGTGGCAGCGATCACCTGGTCGGCGTCGATGTGGTGGGCATGCGGCACCATCGCAGCGATCACGCTGCTGTACCTGGCGTATCTGCGCCGTCAGACCCGGATCGAGGAGCAGGTGCGCCGCCGCCGCGCGCAGCGGATGGCGCGGTCACGTCTCGGGGTCGAGAACACCAGCGATCAGGAGTTCGACGTCGTCCCGTCGCGGCTGCGCCGGCCCGGAGCCGCGGTCCTCGAGATCGACGACGAAGACCCGGAGTTCGAGCACCTCGAGTACGTCGCCTTCGCCCGGCATTTCGACCTGCCGCGCGCAGCGGGGCAGTAGCCCAGGCGATTTCTGCCGGTGACCGGCGGCTGGTAGCCTGCTACCGGTATCAGGGGCTATGGCGCAGTTGGTAGCGCGACTCGTTCGCATCGAGTAGGTCAGGGGTTCGATTCCCCTTAGCTCCACCACGAATTCGCAGTTCGGGTCGCGTCAGCGGCAACCTGCACCGGCCGAAGCCCTTCAACCGCCCCTGCGGCGGTTGTTCTATCTGGCCGCGCTGTCGAGCTTGCGCACCGGCGGGCCGTCTCGGGCGTAGCGAGTCCTTTCAATTGCCTCGAGGGTTTGACCCGCCACAAAAGTTGGCCGCAGCCCATCCCCAAGGGAAGTCACACACCGGGCTCGGCCAACGCAGGCATCCTGAGGTGATGGCGAATGCTGGTGAACAGACTGCCGCGGTCTATGCCCAGTTCGCCGACCGGCAAGCTCGCGGCAGTTCGCCAAGCCTGGAATCGTGGGCGCGAACAGTGGTCGAAGACCCGGAGGTCCACATTCGGTTGGCTGAACTGCCACAGAACAAGCGACAGCCAAACCTAGTGTTCGCCTGCCTGCGCTGGCACGGTGCCCGACCCGGGGACGCGGACTCCCTGCGAGACGGTGTGCTGGGCCACTGGGACCGGCTACGCACCACAATTCTGAAGCGTTCCACCCAGACCAACGAGCCCGCACGATGCGCCGTCTTGCTCCCACTCATGCATCAGATATCGGGCCCCATCGCGCTGATCGAACTCGGCGCCGCCGCTGGGCTGTGCCTCATCCCTGACCACTACAGTTATCGCTACTCCGACGGCACCGTCGTCCACCCAGCCACTGGCCCATCGCCAGTCGTCATCGGTTGCCAGATCACCGCCGGCACCCTGCCGCCTCAGCTCGCCACCCCCGACATCGTGTGGAGAGCCGGATTGGACCTCAACCCACTCAATGCCTCCGACCAAGACACCGCTGCCTGGTTGACGACGCTGATCTGGCCGGAGCACGACGATCGACGTACCCGGCTGCTGGCAGCACTGAACGTGGCCGCGAGCGTGTCCATCCGCATCGATCGTGCTGACCTACGCGACGGATTGGGCGCGCTGCTGGCAGAGGTGCCCTCCGGGGCCACCGCCGTCATCCAGCACTCCGCCACCCTGGCCTACCTCTCAGCAGAAGATCGACGTCGCACTGCCGCGATCATCGCTGACAGCGGTGCCCGCTGGATCAGCTTCGAAGGCCGCGACGTGATCGATCTCGCGGCTGATATTCCCGAATCAACCAGTCCCAGAGATCTTTTCGTCGCAGCTCTAGACCGCACGCCACTGGCCACCGCATCCGGCCACGGCAACACCATGGCATTCCTGGACGAACCGAGACCTACCACCTAACGGCGTGCCGGTCGTAGCAGCGACGACGCCGGTGGCACGGCAACACTGGGGCGGATCCCGGCCCGTCGGCCGTCGAAGGTGCAGATGAGACCGTTGATGCGGCTGTCGATCATGCCGGGCTGGTGCGTCGGCCTGCGGTGCACGTGCTGTTGATCGACGTCGACGAGCATCAGTTCGCCGTGCTTCGCGGGTTTGAGCGCACGTGGCCCACACATCTCGATCTGGCGCACCTCAGTTTCGGCCAAGATGGCCGGGAGTCTCGATGTCAGACACCTGCAGCACGACCCTCGGTCCCGCTTGACGCATCGCAACGCCTATTTCTACTATCTGCGTATGCATGCAGATAACCGAGGATGCTCTCGTCGTCTTCCGGACGACCAGGTCGACCTCGTCGTCGAGGTCTTCCGCATGCTTGCCGATGCCACACGGGTACAGGTGCTGTGGGCGCTGGGCAGTCGGGAGATGTCGGTCAACGATCTCGCCGCTCATATCGAGAAACCGGCACCGTCGGTGTCCCAGCACTTGGCGAAACTGCGCATGGCGCGGCTGGTCCGCACCCGCCGCGAAGGCACCACGATCTACTACAGCCTGGACAACGAGCACGTGCGGCAACTGGTCACCGACGCGGTCTACAACGCCGAACACGCCGGGCCCGGCGTGCCTGGTCATCACCGTGACGACTCCGAGCTCGCGGTGCTGCACTCCGACACGAACGGAGGGCAGCGGGCATGAGTCACGAACCGCACCATCATCACCACTCGCACAGCCACGATCACGGCGTGACCCTCGGCGGCGCGTTGCGTGAGATCTTCGCCCCGCACAGCCACGACGCGAGCGACAGTATTGACAGCGCGCTCGAGTCGAGCGCTGCCGGAATCCGCGCAGTGAAGATCAGCCTGCTCGTCCTCGGCGCGACAGCGCTCGCCCAGATCGGCATCGTCGCCGTCTCCGGGTCGGTGGCTCTGCTCGCCGACACAATCCACAACTTCTCCGACGCGCTGACCGCCATCCCGCTGTGGATCGCCTTCGCGTTGAGCACCAAGGCCGCGACGCGGCGCTACACCTACGGCTTCGGCCGCGCCGAGGATCTCGCCGGGCTGTTCGTCGTCGCGATGATCGCTCTGTCCGCGATCGTCGCAGGAATCGAATCGGTGAGGCGGCTGATCAACCCGGTGCCCATCGACCATGTCGGCTGGGTCGCGGTGGCCGGCCTCATCGGCTTTCTCGGTAACGAATGGGTTGCTCTGTACCGAATCCGCGTCGGGAGGAAGATCGGATCAGCAGCTCTGGTCGCTGATGGATTACACGCTCGCACAGACGGATTCACGTCACTGGCGGTGCTGCTCGGCGCCGGGGGCGCGGCGGCGGGCTTCCCGCTCGCCGACCCGATCATCGGGTTGGTGATCACGGTCGCGATCCTCGCGGTGCTGCGCACCGCGGTCCGCGACATCTTCCGCCGGCTGATGGACGGGGTCGATCCGCGGTTCGTCGACACCGCGGAGGAGGCGCTGGCGGCCGAGCCCGGTGTCACGGCGGTCCGCAGCGTGAAAATGAGGTGGATCGGGCACAGGCTTCACGCCGATGCCGAACTCGACATCGACCCGGCCGTCAGTCTCGCCGACGCGCATCGCATCGCGCACGAGGCCGAGCACACCCTCACCCATGCGGTGCCGAAGCTGTCCTCGGCGCTCGTTCACGCCTACCCGGCACGGTAGGTCTCAGGCCGTCATCGAATCCGCTTCTTGCCGAACGGGTTCCATATCCGACCTTTGGCGGGTACGGCGTCATGGCCGGCGCACCACTGGTTCGCCGGGACGCTGCGGCGCACCGAATCGACGTGGTTTCCGCAGCCTGACCACGTCGTCTTGCCGCACGTGCGGCACTGAACTGCACGACACACGGTGAGTCCTTCCTCAAGGGGAGCGTGTCTCCGAATATACCCTGTGGGGTATTCGTGGCAGCGTCCGCCAGTTCGGACGTAACCTTGTGGCCTGGGATTGCGATGCAGAGACCAGACCCCGTATTCGGCCGGCGCAAGGAAAAGACGCGATGAGACCACACCTGGTGATTCTCGCGACCGTGGTGATGGCGCTGTTCGGCGTCTCGCCCGCGATCGCCCATGCCGACGTCGACGACGGCGCCGGTTCCGGAGCTCACGTGGCGGTGCTCGCGGGAGCGCTCGACAGGCCCGAGCGGACCATGCAACAGCTGCACGGCTCGTTGTGTGCGCCCCCGAACGTCTGCGAGCCGCTCAACTACATGAACGTCGGTCTCGCCGGACCGGCCATCGGGCAGGCCAGCCTCGACGACGGTGTGGCGAGGCTCGACGGGTGGATCAGGAACACCCCGGGGCCCAAGATCGTGTTCGGGCACTCGCTGGGCTCCAACGTCATCAACCGGTGGCTGCGGCAGTTCTCGTTCGACCCGACCGCGCCGCCGCCGAGCGAGCTGCGGTTCGTCACCACCGGTTCCCCCGAACGCGCGGGCACGGGGTTCGTCTACACCGATCCGGAGGGTAAGAACCGTTGGCGGGCACCGCAGGGCTTCGGGATCCCGCCGAACACCCCGTACAGGGTCGTGGACATCTGCCGGAAGTGGGACGGCTTCTGCTACTACATCCCCGGCGACGAACGCTCGATCGACGGCCAGATGAGCAAGCGGCACACCGACTACTCGGACATCAACCTCGACGACCCGGCCAATCAGGTCACCGTCAACGGGAACATCACCGAGGTGCTGGTGCCCACGCCGGGCTTGGGCTGACCGTCTTCAGAAGGGGCTGCTGTTCTGTTGCCAGTCCGCTGAGTCGGGGCGTGCGCCGAACCGCCGGGCATAGTCCTCGTGCATCTGCGCCTGCTTCTTGCGCTTGATCACGTCGACCAGGTTCGGGTCCAGGCCGTGCACCGCCAGCCGGTGCCGCCGCCACGGCTTGTTCAGTGCCAGCGCCATCAGCACGGCCCACACGTAGATGGGTGCCGTCATCTCGAGGTGCATGTAGAGGTTGACCGGGATGAGCCAGAACGGGGCCAGGACGAAGATCGGCGGGATCGAGTAGCGGATCATGTGCCGGCGAACCGCGCCCTCGCCCGCGAGGTCCTCGGCGACCCAGCGCTGCATCGACGCCGGCAGGCGCCGGCCGTAGATGTAGGTCAGGTACTGCCACAGTGTGGGTTTCTCGGCGGACATGTCGGCTCCTCGGGTGGGGTTCATTCGTACGGGGCGCCGGCTGCCAGGGCGGCGGTGTTGACGCGGGTCAGGGTAGAGCGCAGGAGTTCGAGTTCGGCCATGTCGACGCCGAGACGGGCCACCACGGCGGCCGGGATGGCCAGCGCCCGTGTGCGCAGGGCGACTCCCTCGGCTGTGAGCTCGACGTCGGTGGCACGCTCGTCGGTCGCGCTGCGCGTGCGGGTGATCAATCCCAGCGCCTCGAGCCGCTTGAGCATCGGGGAGAGCGTCGCGGAGTCCATTTGCAATGTGGTGGCGATCTGCTTGACCGACATCGGCGCTGGGTCGTCCCCGGCTGCTCTCCGGTGGTCCCACAGGGCGAGCATCACCAGGTACTTCGGGTGTGTCAGGCCGAGAGGCTCCAGCAGGGGCCGGTAGACCGCGAGCACCGCGCGGTTGGTGACCGCCAGCGCGAAGCACACCTGCTGCTCCAAGGAGAGCGGGTCGACGTCAGCGGCGGCGGTCACCTAATCATGGTGCCCTAATAGTTAGGGCCCTAGCAACATGCCGACCGTCACATCGGAGGTGTTGCCGGGCGCGGACGGGCGCCCGTAGCCTCGAGAGATGCCCGGGGTGACTGCCGTAGAGGCCGACGACCTCGCCGGCCTCGATGTCTTCGCCGGCGTCGCAGTGACGACGTTGGTGCCGCTCGCGGAGCAGTTGCGCCCGCTGTCCGCGGCCCCCGGCCAGGTGCTCATGCAGCAGGGAGAGCTCGCCGTGAGCTTCCTGTTGATCGGCTCGGGGCACGCCGAGGTCAGTCACGCCGGCGTCGACGGCCACGACACCGTGGTGGACGTCAGTCCCGGACTCATCGTCGGCGAGATCGCGCTGCTGCGTGATGCCCCCCGCACCGCCACCGTCATCGCCACCGAGCAGCTGACCGGTTGGGTGGGTGGCCGCGAAGCCTTCGCCACGATGCTCGAGATCCCCGGCATGATGGACAAGCTGGTGCGCACGGCGCGTCAACGACTGGCCGCGTTCATCACGCCGATCCCGGTGATGATGCGCGACGGCAGTGTGTTCCATCTGCGGCCGGTGCTGCCGGGCGACAACGCGCGCACCACCGACGGACCTGTCGAGTTCTCCAGCGAGACGCTCTACCGGCGCTTCCAGTCGGTCCGCTCACCGACCAAGTCGCTGATGACCTACCTGTTCGAGGTGGACTACCTCGACCACTTCGTGTTCGTGCTGACCGAGGGCGTCGACGGGCCCGTGGTGGCCGATGCCCGATTCGTGCGCGACGAGCGACATCCCGACGAGGCCGAGATCGCCTTCATCGTCGGGGACGCCTACCAGGGCCGGGGCATCGGAACGTTCCTGATGCGCGCGATCTCGGTGGCGGCGCACGACGACGGTGTGCGCCGATTCACCGCGCGTGTACTGTCCGACAACGTGCCGATGCGAGCCATCCTCGACCGGTTCGGCGCCGTCTGGCATCGCGACGACCTGGGTGTCGTCGTCACCGAGATCGACGTGCCGAAACCGTCCGAGCTGCCCTTCGACGCCGAGCTGGTGCAGCAGATCCGCGACGTGGCGCGCCAGGTGATCAGGGCCGTCGGATGAGCCCGGCTGATCGCAAACCCGCGCTGAACAAGGACACCCGCGTGTGTATCTCGCTGTCCGGGCGCCCGAGCAACATCGGCACGCGGTTTCACAATCATCTGTACGACGTGTACGGGCTCGACTTCATCTACAAGGCGTTCACCACCACCGACATCGTCGCCGCCATCGGTGGCGTCCGGGCGCTCGGCATCCGCGGATGCTCGGTGTCGATGCCGTTCAAGGCCGACGTGCTCACGCTCGTCGACGTGGTGGAGCCCTCGGCGCAGACGCTGCAGTCGGTCAACACGATCGTCAACGACCTTTCTGCGCCGGGTGGCAGGCTGACCGCGTCGAACACCGATTACCTTGCCGTGCAACAACTCATCGACGACAACGGTCTCGATCCGCGGCAGTCGGTGCTGATCCGGGGCAGCGGGGGGATGGCCAGCGCGGTGGGGGCGGCGTTCGCCGACCGCGGTTTTCGAGACGGCACGATCGTCGCGCGTAATGCCGACGCCGGCCGCGCGCTGGCGGACCGGTTGGGCTACTCCCACGCACCCGACGGTGAATCCGGCGGCGCCGCGGCGCACATCGCCGACATCGTCGTCAACGTCACGCCCATCGGGATGGCCGGCGGTGCCGAAGAACACCACCTGGCGTTCGACGAGCACGCTATCCGCAACGCGCACACCGTCTTCGACGTGGTCGCGCTGCCGTCGGAGACGCCGCTCATCGCGGCCGCGCGCCGCGCCGGGGTCGCGGTGATCACCGGAGCGCAGGTGATCGCGCTGCAGGCCGCCGAGCAGTTCGAGCGCTACACCGGGGTGCGCCCGACGCCGGAGCAGATCGCGGAAGCCTCGGCGATCTCCCGGGCCTGACCAGCTAGGGCGTGATCTTCGCCTGGTCGTCGATCGCTGACGTCGCATCCATCAGCGCGTTCGCCTCGTCCGGGGTGCCCTCGGCGTTGATCTGCAGCACGTAGAGGCCCTCCTGGCCGGGGATGGCCACGGTCTTCTGGGCGACCATCCGCGGCGCACCGTCCTTGGTGTAGGTCCCGCCGATGACCGTCGCGTCGAAGCCGCTGAGCTTGTTGGGCTGCCCGGCGTCGGGACCGTCGAATCCCGGCAGGGCGCGCAGTTCACCAGACGCCACCTCGAGCACCTTCGCGGGGTCGACGTTGCCGGTCAGCTTGACCACCTTGGTGATGACGGTCGCGGGGTCGGCCGCGGCGGCCGGGTCGCCGGTGAAGGCCACGGCCGAGTACGAGCCCTCGGGGGCGTTGCCGCCCATGTCCTCCCAGCCTTCGAGGGTGGGCAGCTCGATCGTCGGCGAGCCGGCATCGCCGGGCATCACCGGGGTCTCGACGATGTTGTTGTCGCGGATGTAGTCGGCGAGAGTCACGATCGGCGCGGGCGGTGTCGACGACGTGGGCGGGGCAGCCTCCGCAGACGAGGACGATGACGCCGACGACGATGTCGCCGACGACGACGCGCTGGACGCGCTGCCCGACGTGTCGTTGGAACAGGCCGACAGTCCGACGCCGAGAGTGAGGGTGGCCAGCGCGATGAGCCCGGCCCGCGCAGTGGTGGTCATGTTGTCTCCTGTCGGCCGATGGGCAGCGCGAGCATAACCGCCAGGGCTGCCGATCGAGTCGATTGTCGCCCGGCGAGGTGGTGTCGCTCGTTCTCGCCGGCTCGCCTGCGTGGTATCAACAGCCCGTGCGGTTCGCGTCCGGCGTGGTTGCTGTGGCGATGACGGCGGTGCTGACCGCCTGCGGTTCCGCCCCCGCGCCGACCGCGGTCACACCCTTTGCGGCGAAGGCCGCGGCGTCGATCAACCCGGCGCGCATCGAACGCAGCCGAGCGACCCTGCCCGACGGCTACGAGATCACCGCCTACCAGGGCCTGCCGGCACCGGTGTCGCTGTGGGGCATGCGGATGCCCGCTGTAACGGACCCGCCGCAGTGCGCCGCGCTGGGCGCCCCGTCCGCCGATCCGGCGACCACGCGGGGGTGGTCGGCCTCCGGGCCCGGGGGCATCGCGTACGCCGTGATCGCCGGTGTGCCAGCGGGCGGGCACGCCCTGCCGCGGGACTGCGGCAGATGGACCGTGACCGCGGGTCCGACGACGGCCACCGTCGTCGGCGTGCCGGCCCCCGTCGTCGCCGACTCCGACGTCGTCGGGATGCGGACCGACGCGGTCACCGTCGTCGAGGGCGGCACCGAAACACGCTTGCATGCACAGACATTCGTCGCCGTTCTGGGGCGGCACGTGTGCCTGGTGTCGGTCGTCACCGATCCCGGCTCGCCGCAACCCGCCCTGCCGCCGGACTTCGCAGCGCACCTGCTCACCGAAACCGTGGCTGCGCTGCGCGGCTGAGCGGACTGCCCCGGGTGCAGTGGCGGCGGGTACATTGACGAGCGATGTCGTACTCGAAGTCAGTGCCCCTGCTGCTGTGCGCGGGCCTGCTGGCATCGTGCGGTGGAGGGACTTCCGAGGATTACTCCCACGCCGACATCACTCGCGTCAAAGAACTCAAAAGCGAGTTCCCCGCGCCGTTCACCGTGAAGGACGCCGGTCCCGCAGCAATCGACCCGCGCCTGCTCGGCGGCCAAAAGCTGCCTGCCGGACTGACTTTCGACCCCGCCGACTGCGGCAAGGTCGCCCAGCAGCAGACCGTTCCTGCCGACGTCAAGGGCAACATGGCCGCGCTGACCGCCGAGGGCGAGGGTGTCCGCTACGTCGTGATCGCCGTCGAGACCTCCGAGCAGGTTCCGGTGCCGACACCCAGCGACCAGTGCCGCAAGGTCACACTCGCCGGGGCGGGAATCCGCGGGCTCGTCGAAGTGGTGGATGCGCCCGACATCGACGGCGTGCAGACCGTCGGCACCCATCGAGTGCTGCAGACGATCACCGCCGAGGGGCCGCGCACCGGCGAGCTCTACAACTACGTCGCCCACTTCGGCACGTTCATCGTGATCGTCACCGCGAACCCGCTCGTGCAGGCCGATCGGCCCGTCGCGCACATCGACACCGGGCGCGCGCGCGACCTCGTCACCCGGGCCGTCTCACTCGTCAAGGGCTAGCGAACGTCGTGAGGCCGGAACTGGATGCTGATCCGGGCGCCCGTCGGCCGAGCGGTCTTGGGAATCGCGTGCTCCCACGTGCGTTGGCAGGAACCGCCCATCACCAGCAGATCGCCGTGGCCGTGGCGGATGCGCAGGGACGGCCCGCCGCCGCGCGGACGTAACGCGAACACGCGCGTCGCACCGAGGCCGACGATGGCGACCATGGTGTCGTCGGTGCGGCTGCGGCCGATGTTGTCTCCGTGCCACGCGACGCTGTCGTTGCCGTCGCGGTACAGGCAGAGGCCCGCGGTGACGAACGGTTCGCCGAGCTCGCCGGCGTACGCGTCGTTGAGCCGCCGCCGGAGCTGCTTCAGGCGCGGATGAGGCGCCGGTTCGTCGAGCAGGTGGTGGAAGCTGACGAGCCGTGGCACGTCGAGCACCCGGTCGTACATCTGCCGCCGTTCGGACCGCCACGGGATCGTCTCGCGCAGCTCGGCGAAGAGCCCGTCGTCGCTGACGCCGTCCTGCGCGAGCCAGCCGGAGCGCACCTCCAGCCACGCCCCGTTGCCGAGCTCGCGCCGGTCGGCCTGGTCGAACAGAGAGCTCTGCACCGCCTGCTCCATGGCCGCCACCTTATCGCACAGACGTTCGATCCCGCCTACAGGCGCGCGGCGCCCGGACCCTGGGCGGCGAGCATGTCGTCGGGGTTGGCGAGCGTGCACGTCTTCAACGACAGGCACCCGCACCCGATGCAGCCGGCGAGATTGTCGCGGAGCCTCTCGAGGTGCACGATGCGCTGGTCGAGATCGTCGCGCCAACCCGCGGACAGCCGTGCCCAGTCCTTGCTCGTCGGCGTGCGGTCGTTCGGCAGTGTCGCCAGCGCCTCGCGGATGCGGGCCAGCGGGATGCCGAGGCGCTGCGACATCCGGATGAACGCCACCCGGCGCAGCGTCTCCCGGGCGTAGCGGCGCTGGTTGCCGCTCGTCCGGCGACACGAGATGAGGCCCTCGCGTTCGTAGAAGTGCAGCGCCGAGACCGCCACGCCGCTGCGCACCGACATCTCACCCGGTGTGAGCTCTTGCGCCCTGGTCATAGGTAAACCCTAGTTGAGGTCGCTTTCCCGCTACGGTGCTAGTTGTGACAGACGCGGTGCTCGGGTGCAATTCGGAGGTCGGCACGCTGCGGACGGTGATCCTGCACCGGCCCGGCGCCGAACTGAAACGGCTGACGCCGCGCAACAACGACACGCTGCTGTTCGACGGGCTGCCGTGGGTGGGGCGAGCCCAGGAAGAACACGATGCGTTCGCCGATCTGCTGCGGTCGCGCGGGGTCGAGGTGCTGCTGCTGGGGGATCTGCTCAGCCAGGCGCTCGCCCACAGCGGCGCGGCCCGCATGCACGGCATCTCCGCGGCCGTCGATGCGCGGCGGCTGGGAGCGCCTCTGGCGCAGGAACTCTCGATGTACCTGCGCACCCTGGACGCCGGTGCGCTGGCCCATGTGCTGATGGCGGGCATGACGTTCGACGAGCTGCCGTTCGGGGAGAACGAGCTGTCCCTGGTGCGGCGCATGCATCACGGCGGGGACTTCGTGATCGACCCGCTGCCCAACCTGTTGTTCACCCGCGATTCGTCGTTCTGGATCGGGCCGCGGGTCGCGATCACATCCCTGTCGATGCACGCGCGTGTGCGGGAGACGTCGCTGACCGATCTGATCTATGCACACCATCCGCGCTTCCTCGGGGTGCGTCGCGCCTACGAATCCCGCTCGGCCCCGGTCGAGGGCGGCGACGTGCTGCTGCTCGGCCCAGGTGTGGTGGCGGTCGGAGTGGGGGAGCGCACCACACCCGCGGGTGCAGAAGCGTTGGCGCGCAGCCTGTTCGACGACGGTCTGGCACACACCGTGCTGGCGGTTCCCATCGCGCAGGAGCGCGCGCAGATGCATCTGGACACCGTGTGCACGATGGTCGACAAGGATGCGGTGGTGATGTACCCGAACATCGTCGACTCGCTGACCGCGTTCCCGATCCGCCAGTCCGCTGACGGCGTGCGCATCGACCGCGCTGCCCCGTTCGTCGACGTCGCCGCCGACGCGATGGGCATCGGCAAGCTACGCGTCATCGACACCGGACTCGACCCGGTGACCGCCGAGCGGGAGCAGTGGGACGACGGCAACAACACCTTGGCGCTGGCGCCGGGGGTGGTGGTCGCCTACGAGCGCAACACCGAAACCAATGCGCGGCTGCGGGATTCGGGTATCGAGGTGCTGGCGATCTCGGCGTCGGAACTCGGTACCGGCCGCGGCGGGCCTCGCTGTATGTCGTGCCCGGCCGCCCGCGACCCGCTCTAACGCCAGGACGGCAGCCAGATCTGCATGTTCCATGTGCCCTGCGAGATGGGCAGACCCGTCAGGACCGGGTAGAGCCACGCGAAGTTCGTGATCACCAGCGCCACATAGCAGCTGACGACGAGTAGTCCGAGCGTTCGCCGTTCGGCGTTCTGCCGTGGCGCATGCAGGATGTCGCCGAGGATCATCGCGATCATCATGATCAGGAACGGCGCCATCGTCGCGGCGTAGAAGAAGTACATCTGCCGGTCGATGTCGGCGAACCACGGCAGGAAGCCGGCGCCATACCCGACCAGCAGCACCGCGTACCGCCAGTCGCGCCTGACGAAGGCGCGCCACAGCGTCCACACCAGAACGGGGACGGCGAGAAACCACATCGCCGGTGTGCCGACGAGCAGCACGGCCTTGACACACGACTGTGCGCCACAGCCGGGGACGTCCTGGTTGGTGATCGCGTACAGCACCGGGCGCAGCGACATCGGCCACGTCCACGGCTTGGACTCCCACGGGTGATGGTTGCCGTCGGCGTTGGTCAGCCCGGAGTGAAAGCGGAAGGCCGCGTAGGTGTAGTGCCACAGTGAGCGGATCGCATCGGGCAGCGGAACCACGCTGTCGGGCCCTATCGAGCGCCCGACCTCGTAGCGGTTCACCCCGGTCTCGGAGGCGAACCACATCGCATACGACGCCAGGTACACGCCGAACGGGATGGCCACCAGCGCATACAGCGACGGCCCGACGTCGCGGCGCAGCGTGCCGCGCCACGGCCGCTGCACCCGGTACTGCTTGCGCGCGGCCACGTCGAACGCCACGCTCATGACCCCGAAGAACAGCACGAAGTACAACCCCGACCACTTCGTGGCGCAGGCCAGGCCGAGCAGCACCCCCGCGCCGAAACGCCACCAGCGCACGCCGAGTCGCGGCCCCCACCGCGTCTCGGCGACCCGGCCGGCCATCAGCGCGACGTGCATGCGTTCTCGGACCTGATCGCGGTCGACGATCAGGCAACCGAACGCGGCGACGACGAAGAACACCAGGAAGATGTCCAGCAGCGCGGTGCGGGCGATCACGAACGACACGCCGTCGGCGATCAGCAGCAGTCCGGCGAGGCCGCCGACGAGCGTGGAGCGGCTGATCCGGCGGGTGATGCGCACGACCAGCAGCACCATGACAACGCCACACAGCGCGCCGGTGAACCGCCACCCCATCCCGGTGTAGCCGAAGATCGCCTCACCGAGGGCGATCATCTGCTTACCCACGGGAGGGTGCACCACCAGGCCATAGCCCGGGTTGTCCTCCACACCGTGGTTGTGCAGCATCTGCCAGGCCTGCGGCGCGTAGTGCTTCTCGTCGAAGATCGGGGTCCCCGCGTCGGTGGGGGAGCCGAGGTTGAGGAACCGTGTCACCGCGGCCAGCGCGGTGATCACCAGGGTCATCGCCCAGCCGCGGAACCTGTCCAGCGGCCCGAAGTCGGCCACCGGTACCAGCGGCCCGGGGGAGACGACCGGCACCGCACGGCGCGCGACAACGAGCTCGTCGGGCGGGGCGGTCACGCCTGCGATCGTAGGCTGTGGGGCATGACCGTCGGACGACTGCTGGTCGGCGCGACGCCGCTGGGTCAGCCGTCAGATGCCTCGAACCGGCTCATCCGCGCGCTGGCCAGCGCCGATGTGATCGCCGCCGAGGACACGCGGCGGGTCCGTACGCTCGCGACCGCGCTCGAGGTTCGGCCGATCGGGCGCATCGTCAGCCTGTACGACCAGAACGAGGCGTCGCGGGTGCCCGCGCTGCTCGAAGACATCCGCGGCGGCGCCACGGTGCTGCTGGTCAGCGACGCCGGGATGCCGCTGATCAGCGACCCGGGCTACCGGATGGTGGCAGCCTGCGTGGACGCCGGCCTGCCGGTGCACTGCCTGCCGGGACCGTCGGCGGTGACGACGGCGTTGGCCGTCGCCGGGCTGCCGTCGGAGCGGTTCTGCTTCGAGGGTTTCGCGCCGCGCAAGACGGCGGCGCGCACGACGTGGTTGCAGAGCCTGGCGAACGAGACGCGCACCTGTGTGTTCTTCGAATCCCCTCGCAGGCTCGGTGAGTGTCTGCAGGACGCGGTCGCGGTGCTCGGTGCGCAGCGGCGGGCGGTGGTGTGCCGTGAGCTGACCAAGACCCACGAGGAGATCGTGCGGGGGACACTCGGTGAGCTCGCGACCTGGGCCGCCGATCCGGTGCTCGGGGAGATCACCGTGGTGCTCGCCGGGGCCACCCCGACGGCTGATCCCGAGGCGCTGGTTGCCGAGGTGATCCGGCTCGTCGACGAGGACGGCCTGCGGGTCAAGGACGCGTGTGCCCAGGTGGTGGCGGCTCATCCCGGTGCACCGTCACGACGGGAGCTCTACGACGCGGTGCTGCGCTCCCGAAGCTAGAACGGGGCACGATCAGCGGATGACGCACGACCACCTGTGCAGGCTCGAAAGTTCATCGGGCAGCGTGGTGCTCGATGTGGCGGCTCAGACGCTCACCTTCGAACACGTCGGCTCCGTGGCGACCGCGGAACAGAAAGCGTTGTCGCCGTTGGTTGTTCCGTTGGGTGCCATCGCCTCGGTGGAGTGCAAGCCGGGCTATTCCACCCATTGGTTCTGGGTGGTTCCGTGGGGCATCGCGCCGCGCCGAGCCTGTGGTCGCAGAGGTGCCCGCGCCGTCGCGGCGGGGGAGGTTGGCGGCCGGCCTGGGAGCCTTGATCGATGGCTTCTTCAACAGCCGCTGATCAGCGCGTCGAGACCACCGGCGGCTCATCGCGCAGATCGGCGTCCACGATCGGTGCCGCCTTGTGGAGGCACTCCTCCCACTCCATAAGGGGATCGGAGTCCGCGGTGATGCCGCCCCCGACGCCCAGCACGGCATCGCCGTTCGCGGTGAACTCGACGGTGCGGATCGCGACGTTCAGCTCGCATCCCGCCTCGGGCGATGCCAAACCGACTGTGCCACAGTAGATTCCACGGCGGTGCGGTTCCCACTGCCGCAGGAGTTCCCGAGCCCGGGTCTTTGGCGTACCGGTGACGGAGGCCGGCGGGAACGTCGCCGCCAGGATCGCCGCCGTCGACACGTCGAGCGGAACCTGCGCCGACACCGTCGACACCAGGTGCCACACTCCCGGTGCAGGTCGGACGGCGAGGAGCTCGGGGACGACGACGCTGCCCGTGCGGGCGACTCGGCCCAGGTCGTTGCGCACCAGATCGACGATCATGATGTTCTCCGCGACGTCTTTGACCGACGCGCGCAGCGCGGCCGGATCCGCGTGACGGGGCAGCGTGCCTTTGATCGGGCTCGAGGTGACGGCCTCGCCGCATCGACGCAGGAAGAGCTCCGGGGAGAGCGACGCGACGGCACCCCAGTCTCCCGACATGAACGCGGCCCGCGAAGGCGCGGTGCGCGCGACCGCGTCGACGAAGAAGTCCACCGGCTCGCCGTGCAGGGCGCCGCGGAATTGCGTGCACACGCACGCTTGGTAGACCTCGCCCGCGGCGATCGCCTCCAGGCACGCGTGCACCCCGCGTTGGTGGGCCTCTCGATCGGCGTCGCGCCACGTGACGGTGGCCGGCCTCGCGTCGGGGCGCGTTCGCAGAGCATCGACCACCCACGTGGATACCGAAGCCCCGCTGAGGCTTTCGTGCCACCAGGTACCGTCGGCGTCGCACCGCAACACGGAATCCGACCAGCCGCCCGCCGCCTCGGGCAGCCGCGGTCCGCACCCGTCCGCACCCGGATCGGGGTAGGACAGGTACCCGAACCACCCGCCGCCCACGGGGCCGTCACCGCGCGATCCGGACGCCACGTCGAATGCCGAGCCGGCGGGTACCGGAGACACGATCACGCTGGGCGCGATCACGGCACGGGAGCCGAACCAGTCGCCGATCAGGGCAGCCGGTGGAGCCAGCCCGCGCTGTGCAGTGGCGATCGCGAGGGCGCGCAGCACCGACGGCGCAGCGCCGAGGGGGCCCAGCCGGTCGGTACGCACCGCCTCATTATCTGCCGATGCGTCGCGGCACCATCACCGTGGCGAGCTTCTCGGGGTTGCGCATCGCGTAGAAGTTCGCGATCTTGCCGTCGCTCACCTCGATCAGCACCACGCCCTCGAGCCGGTCGCCGGTGTAGAGCACCAGCGCCGGCGCGCTGTTGTACACGGCCGGTTCGACGCGGCCTTCGGGCCCGCCCAGCCGAACCAGGCCCATGACCAACCGGGCGACGCGTTCGGCACCCGCCACGGGGCGGCGCGCCGCGCTCACCTTGCCGTCGCTGTCGGCGGTCCACACGACGTCCGGCGTGAGCATCGCCATCAGGCCGTCGAGGTCACCGGTCGCCGCCGCAGTGAAGAACTGAGTGGTCAGTTCCGCGGAGTACTGCGGGTCGACGGGCTCGAAGCGTTTCCGTCGGGATTGCACGTGTTGCCGAGCGCGGTGGGCCATCTGGCGCACCGCGGCCGTCGACTTACCGATGGTCGAGGCGATCTCGTCGTGGTCGAAGCCGAACACCTCGCGCAGCACGAAGACTGCCCGTTCGTCGGGGCTCAGCGTCTCCAACACCACGAGCATCGCCATCGACACCGACTCGGCCAGCACCACATCCGCCGACGGGTCGGCCTCCGTCAGCAGCGGCTCGGGCAGCCACGGGCCGACGTAGGTCTCCTTGCGCCGGGACTGGGCCCGCAGCGCGTTGAGCGCCTGCCGGGTGACGAGCTGGGCGAGGTAGGCCTTGGTGTCGGCCACCCCGCTCAGCTCGACCTGCGCCCACCGCAGATAGCTCTCCTGTAGAACGTCATCGGATTCTGTTGCACTGCCCAGGATTTCGTAGGCGATCGTGAACAGCAGCGGGCGCAGCGCGGTGAACCGCTCAGCGTGTTCGGTCATCGGCTGCCGGCCGTCTCGGTCAGAGGCTCGGCCTCCCGTGAGGGACCGTTGAGCGACCGGTAGGAGCCGGGATCACCCGCTTCTCCTGCCATCCACTTCACCGTCCACCGGCACACCTGCTCCTTGATGACCGCGCCCGCGCGTCCCCCGATGAACAGCGGCAGAGGTGTGTCGTCTTTGCGCTGCAGCTGCAGGGTTCCCGCGCGCCGACCGAGGCTGATGCACTGCGCGGTCATGGGGACCGACCGTTCTGCGGGCTCGGAGCCTGCCAGCCGAGCGAGCACGGTGTCGGCGGCCAGCACACCCATCGGAAGACTCGCCTGGCAGCTCATCCGGTACGGCTGCCGCGACGGGGCGGCGGCGTCTCCGGCGCCGACGATGTGGTCGTCGTCGACGCTGGTGTACGTCTCGTCGGTGACCAACCGACCCGCCCCGTCGGTGGTCAGCCCGCTGGTGGCGGCCAGCGCGGGAACTCCGAAGCCGGCGCTCCACACGGTCACCGCGCTGGCGAGCCGCCGGCCGTCGGCGAGGACCACGTGGTCGGGCCCCACCGCGGCGACCGACGCCGCGGCCCCGTCGATCATCGTCACGCCCAGCCGGCGCAGGCGGGTGGTCACCGAGCGGCGGCCGGGCCGGCTCAGCGACGGCCCGATCTGGGTGCTCACCAGTGTGACGGCACGACCGGCCTCGGCGAGTTCGGCCGCTGCCTCGATGCCGGTCAAGCCCGCCCCGACCACGACGATCGGCGCCGGCAGGGCCACGTCGGCGAGCCGTGCGCGCAGAGCGTCCGCCTGTTCCCACTCGCTGATCGGGTAGGCGAACTCCGCCGCACCCGGCACCGAGGCCGGCGCCGCTCCGGTGCTGCCAGCGGCGTAGACGAGGTAGTCGTACTCGAGCTGGCCGCCCGAGGACAGCGCGAGGCTGCGGGTGGCGGCGTCGATGTGCATGACGCTGTCGACGACGACGCGCACGCCGGCGTTGAGCACGCGGTCGAACGGCAGGACCGCGTCGTGGTTTCCGACGGCCATTTGGTGCAGCCGGATCCGCTCCACGAATCGTGGCCGCGGGTTCACCAGTGTCACCGCCAGATCGTCACGTGACATCAGCCGGTTGGCGGCCATCACGCCGGCGTAGCCGCCACCGATCACGACGATGCGGGGCTGGGGTTCGGTCATGGTGTCTCCTTGGTCCGAGGGCTTGTGACCTCGAGACACCGCTGACCGCCTCCGTGTGACACGACGTGATGCGTATCACACCTTGTCGTCGGCCTGGTAGCGCGGGAAGACGCCGCTCGGCGCCGGCAGAACGACACCGGGCGTGAGCCTGACGGGAACCGCCGAGAAGGACCGCTGATCGGCGGGCTGGCCGAGAAGGTCGAGCAGTCGTGCCATCGACTCCGGCATCACGGGCTGGCTGAGCAGCGTCGCGATCCGGACCACCTCGAGCGTGGTGTAGAGCACCGTCGCGAAGCGCTGCGGGTCCGTCTTGCGCAACACCCACGGCTCCTGCGCCGAGAAGTAGCGGTTGGCCGCCCCGAGCACCGACCAGATCGCCTCCAGCGCCAGGTGCATCGCCGTGGCGTCGTAGTGCCCGCGCACCCGCTCCAGGAGCCCGTCGGCGGCGGTCAGCAACTCCAGGTCCTCGGCGGTGAACTCGCCGGGTTCAGGCACCACGCTGTCGAGGTTCTTGGCCACCATCGACAGCGAGCGCTGCGCGAGGTTGCCGAACTCGTTGGCCAGGTCGGCGTTGATCCGCGCGACGATGCCGTCCTCGCTGTAGCTGCCGTCCTGGCCGAAGGGCACCTCGCGGAGCAGGAAGTAGCGCACCTGGTCGACACCGAACGTGTCGACCAGGTCGTGGGGGTCCACGACGTTGCCGACCGACTTGCTCATCTTCTCGCCGCGGTTGAACAGGAAGCCGTGCGCGAAGACCTTCTTCGGCAGCTCGATCCCCGCCGACATCAGGAACGCGGGCCAGTACACCGTGTGGAACCGGATGATGTCCTTGCCGATCATGTGCAGGTCGGCCGGCCAGTAGCGGCGGTAGAGCTCGGATTCGGTGTCGGGGAATCCGACGCCGGTCAGGTAGTTGGTCAGCGCGTCGACCCACACGTACATGACGTGATCGGGGTGATCGGGCACAGGAACGCCCCAGTCGAACGTCGTGCGCGAGATCGACAGGTCGCGCAGACCACCCGAGACGAAGCTGACGATCTCGTTGCGGCGTACGTCCGGCTCGATGAACCCCGGGTGCTCGCTGTAGAGCGCGAGCAGTCGATCGGTGTAGGCGGACAGCCGGAAGAAGTACGTCTCCTCCTCGGTCCACGTCACCGGCGTGCCGGTCTCGATGGAGGTGCGAACCCCTTCGTCGCCGACCACGGTCTCGTTCTCGGCGAAGAAGCGCTCGTCTCGCACCGAATACCAGCCCGCGTACGCGTCAAGGTAGACGTCGCCCGCGTCGACCATGCGGCGCCAGATCGCCTTGGACGCCTCGTAGTGATCGGCGTCGCTGGTGCGGATGAAGCGGTCGAACGAGACGTTCAGCTTGCGTTGCAGCTGTTCGAAGACGTCGGAGTTGCGCCGGGCGAGCTCGACGGTCGGTACGCCTTCCCGCGCGGCGGTCTCGGCCATCTTCAGTCCGTGCACGTCGGTGCCGGTGAGAAAGCGGACGTCGAAGCCGTCGAGCCGCTTGAAGCGGGCGATGGCGTCGGTGGCGATGTATTCGTAGGCATGTCCGACGTGCGGGTCACCGTTGGGGTACGCGATCGCCGTCGTGACGTAGTAAGGCTCGCTCATTTGTGCTTCACCCTAAGGTGTGGACAGTGAGCTCCTCCTCCCGACAGCGGCGCGAGCCGCCGCCGCTTCCCGAGCCTCTGTCCCCGCTGGTCGACGCGCACACCCACCTCGACGCGTGCGGAGCACGCACGCCTGACGACGTGCGGACGATCCTCGACCGGGCCGAGAGCGTGGGCGTACGCGCTGTGGTCACGATCGCCGACGATCTGGATTCGGCACGGTGGGCAGTCGACGCGGCCGGGTGGGACCCGCGGGTGTACGCCGCGGTCGCGCTGCACCCGACCCGCGCCAGCGCGCTGACCGAGGACGCGCGGGCGGAGCTCGAGACGCTCGCGGGGCATCCGCGGGTCGTGGCGATCGGCGAGACCGGGCTCGACCTGTACTGGCCGGGACGTCTGGAGGGCTGCGCCGAGCCCTCGGTGCAGCGGGAGGCCTTCGCCTGGCACATCGATCTCGCCAAACGCGTGGGTAAGCCGCTGATGATCCACAATCGCGACGCCGATGCCGACGTGCTCGACGTCCTGCGGGCCGAAGGCGCACCCGAGAGTGTGATCTTCCACTGCTTTTCCTCCGATGCGGCGATGGCGCGGACCTGTGTCGGCGAGGGCTGGCTGCTGAGCCTGTCGGGCACGGTCAGCTTCAAAAACGCCTATGCGCTGCGAGAAGCCGCTCAGCTGATTCCCGGCGACCAGCTGCTCGTGGAGACCGACGCACCGTTTCTCACCCCGCACCCCTTCCGTGGGGCGCCGAATGAGCCCTATTGCCTCCCTTACACTGTTCGTGCGCTGGCCGACGTCGTCGGCAGGGCGCCTGAAGTGGTCGCCGACAGCTCTTCGGTGACGGCGGAGCGTGTCTACGGCCTGCAAAGTTGCTGCGCGTAGGCCTATTCGTTACCGTCCTGTGATAATGCACGCGCGCGCAGAGCAGCTGCGCGCGGTGAAGAAGTTGGGGTCGACGACATCGTGAATGCCATCACCAGACTTCATCAGACGCGCTCGCCTGTCTTGCGAGCACTTGTCCTGGCGACTTTGCTAGCCCTGGTCTTCGCGGGCAGTGCAGCCGTTGCGATGCACAAGACGGTCACGCTCACCATTGATGGTGCGTCGATGACGGTGCCGACGATGAAGAGCCGCGTCATCGATGTCGTGAAAGAAAACGGCTTCGACGTCGGGGAGCGCGACGACCTGTTCCCGGCCGCCGACACGCCTGTCCACCAGGCCGACACCATCGTTTTGCGGCGCAGCCGCCCGCTGGAGATTTCCACCGACGGCGGCGGCACCGAGCAGGTGTGGACAACGGCGTCGACGGTGCAGGAGGCGCTCGCCCAGCTGCGGATGACCGACAAGGCGCCGCTGGCCGCCTCCCGCGGCAGCCGCGTTCCCCTCGGCGGGATGGCGCTTCCGGTGGTGAGCCCCAAAACAGTTCAGCTCGACGACGGCGGCGCGGTGCGCACCGTACGCCTTGCGGCGCCGAATGTCGCGGCGCTGCTCGATGCCGCCGGGGCGCCGCTTCAGCAAAGTGACATCGTGAATCCAGCACCGTCGGCTGCCATCGTCGACGGCATGCGGATCACGGTCACCCGGGTGCGTATCGAGAAAGTCACCGAGCGGCTGCCGCTCGCCCCGAACAATCAGCAGATTCCCGACGTCACGCTCAACATGAGCCGGCAGGTCGTGGAGGATCCCGGAATGCCGGGCACCCAGGACGTGACATTCGCCGTTGCCCGCGTAAACGGCGCCGAAACAGGCAGAATGCCAGTAGCCAATGTCATCGTCGTTCCTGCCCGCGACGGGGTCCTGCGTATCGGCGCGAAGCCCGGGACCGAGGTGCCGCCGGTGTCCAATCCGGGCCAGTGGGATGCCCTCGCCCGGTGCGAAGCCGGAGGTAATTGGGGGATCAACACAGGCAACGGATTTTTTGGTGGTGTGCAATTTGATCAAAACACCTGGGAACGCAACGGTGGTCTGAGGTATGCTCAGCGTGCAGATCTGGCAACGAGGGAAGAGCAGATCGCAATTGCTGAAGTGACCAGGGCGCGCCAGGGATGGGGTGCGTGGCCGGTCTGTAGTGGAAGGATCGGTGCGTCATGACAATTCGGCTGCTCGGGCGAACTGAGATTCGTCACTTGGCAAAGTCGATAGACTTCCGCCCCCGCAAATCGTTCGGTCAGAACTTCGTTCATGATGCCAACACGGTGCGCCGCATCGTGTCCGCGTCGGGCGTGAATCGCAACGATCACGTGCTGGAGGTCGGCCCCGGTCTCGGTTCGTTGACGCTGGCCCTGCTCGACCGGGGCTCGCGGGTGACTGCCGTGGAGATCGATCCGGTGCTGGCAGAACAGCTGCCCAAGACGATCGCCAGCCATTCGCACAGCGAGATCAATCGACTCAAGGTGCTCAACCGGGACATCCTCACGTTCCGCCGCGAGGACCTCGATGACGAGCCTACCGCGCTGGTCGCCAATCTGCCCTACAACGTTGCTGTACCTGCACTGTTGCACCTCCTTGCCGAGTTCCCGTCCATTCGCACCGTGATGGTGATGGTGCAGGCCGAGGTCGCGGAGCGTCTTGCCGCCGAGCCCGGTGGCAAGGACTATGGCGTGCCCAGCGCCAAGGTGCGGTTCTTCGGCAATGTGCGGCGCTACGGCATGGTGTCGCCCACCGTGTTCTGGCCCATCCCGCGCGTGTACTCCGGGCTGGTGCGGATCGACCGCTACGAGACCTCGCAGTGGCCGACCGACACCGAGTTCCGCGAGCAGGTGTTCGAGCTCGTCGACGTCGCGTTCGCCCAGCGTCGTAAGACCGCGCGCAACGCGTTCGCCGAGTGGGCGGGCTCGGGCAACGAGTCTGCGAGCCGTCTGTTGGCTGCCAGCATCGATCCGTCTCGTCGCGGCGAGACGCTGGCCATCGCGGACTTCGTGCGGCTGCTGCAGCGCAATGCTGATTGGCACGTCGTGCCGAAGGAGGCCCCGGCGGTTTCCGCCGAGGCCACCTCCGACGAGCTCGACGCCCAGGTCACCTCTCAGTAGTACCGGGACCGTCGTCGGTCTTTGGCTTCGGATTGTCGCGTTCCAGGTACTCGTTCATCAGTGGTGTCTGCGCGGCGATCGGGTAGTTACCGGTGATGCCGATCCGCTCACGTGCGATCGCCATGACTCGTGTGCGCACCAGGAACCAGCCGATGACCAGCGCGGGCACCAGCACGACCAGCGCCACCAGGTTCCAGTAGTTCTCGTAGCACATGAGTGCCGTGACGGCGAACAGGAACACCAGGGTTGCGTAGCTCGTGTAGGGCGTGCCCCACAGTCGGAACGACGGTCGCTCGAGGATGCCCTTCTTCGACCAGCGGTAGAGCTGGATCTGGCAGATCACGATCGTGGCCCAGGACGCGATGATGCCCAGCGCCGAGAGGTCGAGTGCGATGTTGAACGCTTCGGCGGGCACGACGAGATTGAGGAACACGCCGACCACGGTGAACACCGCGGTCAGCGCGATGCCGGCGAAGGGCACGCCCCGCTTGGTCATGCGCGAGGTGAACTGCGGCGCGCTGCCGTTGAGCGACATCGAGCGCAGGATGCGGCCCGTGGAGTACAGGCCCGCGTTGAGGCTCGACATCGCTGCGGTCAGCACGACGAAGTTCATGATGTCCCCGGCCGCGGGCACGCCGATCTTGGAGAAGAACGTGACGAACGGACTCTCGCCCTGCTTGTAGGTGGTGTAGGGCAGCATGAGTGCCAGCAGGATCAGTGAACCGACGTAGAAGATCGCGATGCGGAACACCACCGAGTTGATGGCCTTCGGCATCACCTTCTCGGGGTTCTCCGTCTCGCCTGCGGCCGTCCCCACCAATTCCACTGCGGCATAAGCGAAGATGACGCCCGACGTGACGAGGACCAGTGCCAGCGCGCCGGTCGGCAGGATGCCGCCGCTGTTTGAGATGACGGACAAGCCGGTCGGTTGGCCCTCGATGTCGAAGCGGCCCGCGAGAAAGACGATGCCGACGACGAGGAAGGTCACCAGTGCGATGACCTTGATCAGCGCGGCCCAGAACTCCATCTCCCCGAACACCTTGACCGAGATCATGTTCACCGCCAGCACGATCACCAGTGCGATGAGCGCGATCGTCCACTGCGGGACCGCCTTGAACGCACCCCAGTAGTGCATGTAGAGCGCGATCGCGGTGACGTCGACGATCGACGTGCAGGCCCAGTTGAAGAAGTACATCCATCCGGCGACGAAAGCGGCCTTCTCACCGAGGAATTCGCGCGCGTACGAGACGAACGATCCTGACGACGGACGGTGCAGCACCAGCTCGCCCAGGGCGCGCAAGATGAAGAAGACGAATACGCCGCAGACGGCGTAGACGATGAAGAGGCCGGGCCCGGCTGAGTTGAGTCGGCCTCCGGCGCCCATGAAGAGGCCGGTACCGATGGCGCCGCCGATCGCGATCATCTGCAGCTGGCGCGGTTTCAATCCTTTGTGGTAGCCCTCTTCCTCGTGGGCGAGGGCTGAATTGTCGTACTCTACGGCAGTCATGGACGAGGACGCTAGCCCCAGGCGTGTCACAGCAGAATTCGCCGACGTTAAGCGTGGGTTACGAAGAGCGGGAATGATTTTCAGGTTTCACGGCCGGAGCAGGCGGGTAATCAGCGCGATCGGCTCGGCGCAGGTGGGATAGCGCATGGCCGGTTGTTTGGCCAGTGCCTTGGCGACGATGGAGTCGAAAGCGTGAGGTAGCCAAGCGATCCGGCGTGACAACCGGGGCGGTGGACTGGACAGCTGGGCTGCGGTGAGGCCCATCGCGGTCGCAGCGATGAACGGCGGCGCTCCGGTCAACAGCTCGACAGCGCTGCACACCAGGCCGTACTCGTCGGTGGCCGCACTGACCGGGTGCCCGAGTAGCAATTCGGGCGCAGAATACGGCAGCGACGCGGTCACGTGGGTGGTGCGCGGTGGCACCGCCTCGCCGAGTTCATGGGCCGAGCCGAGGTCGGCGAGCGCCGCCCCGTGCTCGCCGAATTCCGCGCGCAGCAGCATGTTCGCGGGCTTGACGTCGCAATGCACGACACCGTGCTCGTGCAGGTAGTCCAGCGCTCCCGCGATCTGGGCCAAGGCGGTGAGGCGGTCGGGCCGCGTCGGCAGATTCGTGGCAGGACCGCCCGCCATGAACTCCATCGCCAGCCACCCAGGTCCGTGGTCGAGCACCGTCGCGATGTGGGGGTGGACGAGCCTGCGGCCGAGCGCGAATTCTCGCTCCAGTCGGTCGGCGTCCCCGGGGTGGGGCGGATGATCGGTCAGCATCTTGAGTGCCACGGTGCGCCCAGGGGGCCGGATCTCGCGCGCCCGGTAGACGGTTGACGTGCCTCCGCGACCCACCACCGCATCCACGGTGTAGCCCTCGAAGCGGTCCCCCGGCGAAAGCACGTTCCCAGAGTAGGGTTCACCCGCGCTTTGCCGCGGCGTTAGGGTCGTTCGGTGTCCGCGCGCGACGGTAATACCGCCCCCGAGTGGGTTCCCACCGGTTCGGTCACGGTTCGGGTGCCCGGCAAGGTCAACCTGTACCTGGAGGTCGGCGATCGCCGGCCCGACGGTTACCACGAGTTGTCCACGGTGTTCCATGCCGTCTCGCTCCTCGACGAGGTGACGGTGACGACCGCCGATGTGCTGAGCCTCCAGATCAGTGGGGAGGGCGCGGAATCACTGCCGACCGACGAGCGCAACCTCGCGTGGCGGGCGGCCGAGCTGATGGCCGAGCACGTCGGGCGCGCGCCCGACGTCGCGATCGCCATCGACAAGACGATCCCGGTCGCCGGCGGAATGGCGGGCGGCAGCGCCGACGCCGCCGCCGTTCTGGTCGCGATGAACGAATTGTGGGAGCTGGGAGTGCCCCGCCGGGACCTGCACGCCCTGGCTGCCCAGTTGGGCTCCGATGTGCCGTTCGCGCTGCACGGCGGTACCGCGCTCGGCACCGGACGCGGCGAGGAACTGGCAACGGTGTTGACTCGCAACACTTTTCACTGGGTGCTGGCGTTCTCAGACGGTGGGCTGTCGACCGCAAAGGTGTTCAGCGAGATCGATCGGCTGCGCGAGGCGCAGGAGCACGCCCTGCCGCCCCGGCTGGAGTCCGCAGAGCCGGTGCTGGCGGCGCTGGCCACGGGTGACCCAGCAACGCTGGCCCCGCTGCTGGGCAACGATCTGGCGCCCGCAGCGCTGACGCTGGATCCGGGCTTGCGTCGCACCCTGCGGGCGGGCGTGGAGGCCGGCGCGTTGGCCGGGGTGGTCTCCGGCTCCGGGCCGACGTGCGCATTCCTGTGCACGTCGGCGGGGTCGGCCGTCGACGTCGGTACGGAGCTGGCCGGAGCTGGTGTGTGCCGGACGGTGCGCGTGGCCAGCGGGCCGGTGCACGGCGCTCGGGTGGTGCCGAGTGCGACACCGTCGGCCTGAGTGACCGGCGCCGACAGCTGTGACTAATCCCTCAAACTCGACACCCGTTTGGCAGTTACTTAAGAGTCTTCTAAGATGATCGACGGTGAGAGCTAGCGGTCAAGCAGTGGACGCGTCAGGTTCCCTCGTCGTCATCGACGCAGGGCGCCACCTTGGACGCGGCCGAGGCTCAGGCCGCCGCGCGCATGGCCGGAACGGACCATCACCGATTCGAGACACAACCGCTGCATTACTGTGTGCGCGCCTGCATGAAAAGGCCGCTCAACAGGCGGAACATGGCAAACGGGCATGTGCACATCAGCAGATGTCGGCGAGGAGGTCGTCGTGAGCAGATTCACCGAGAAGATGTACTTCAACGCCCGTACGAGCACCCGGGGCATGGTGACCGGCGAGCCCCACGAGCCGGTCCGCCACACTTGGGGTGAGGTGCACGAGCGCGCACGGCGCATCGCCGGCGGCCTCGCCGCAGCGGGTGTCGGACTCGGCGACGCAGTCGGCGTGCTCGCCGGCCTTCCGGTGGAGATCGCCCCGACCGCCCAGGGCCTGTGGATGCGCGGCGCCAGCCTGACGATGCTGCACCAGCCCACGCCCCGCACCGATCTGGTGATGTGGTCCGAAGACACCATGAACGTGATCAGCATGATCGAGGCCAAGGCCGTGATCGTCTCCGATCCGTTCCTCGTGGCGATCCCGGTGCTGGAGGAGAAAGGCATCACCGTCCTCACCGTCACCGATCTGCTCGCCGCCGACCCGATCGATCCGATCGAGGTGGGCGAGGACGAGCTGGCGCTGATGCAGCTGACGTCGGGTTCGACGGGCTCGCCCAAGGCCGTGCAGATCACGCACCGCAACATCCACTCCAACGCCGAGGCGATGTTCATCGGCGCGCAGTACGACGTCGACAAAGACGTGATGGTGAGCTGGCTGCCCTGCTTCCACGACATGGGCATGGTCGGCTTCCTGACCATCCCGATGTACTTCGGCGCCGAGCTGGTCAAGGTCACGCCGATGGACTTCCTGCGCGACACGCTGCTGTGGGCCAAGCTCATCGACAAGTACAAGGGCACGATGACCGCGGCGCCGAACTTCGCCTACGCGCTGCTGGCCAAGCGCCTGCGTCGCCAGGCAAAGCAGGGCGATTTCGACCTGTCGACGCTGCGGTTCGCGCTCTCGGGCGCCGAGCCCGTCGAGCCCGGGGACGTCGAAGACCTCATCGACGCCGGCAAGCCGTTCGGGTTGAAGCCGTCGGCCATCCTGCCGGCCTACGGCATGGCCGAGACCTGTCTTGCCGTGTCGTTCTCGCCGTGCAACGCCGGCCTGGTCGTCGACGAGGTCGACGCCGACCTGCTGGCCGCGCTGCGCCGCGCTGTGCCGGCGACCAAGGGCAACACCAAGCGGCTCGCCGACCTGGGGCCTCTGCTGACCGATCTGGAAGCCCGCGTCATCGACGATCACGGCAACGTGATGCCGCCCCGCGGGGTCGGCGTGATCGAGTTGCGTGGCGAGTGCGTCACGCCCGGCTACATGACGATGGGCGGGTTCATCCCGGCGCAGGACGAGCACGGCTGGTACGACACCGGTGACCTCGGCTACCTGACCGAAGAGGGCCACGTCGTGGTCTGCGGCCGCGTCAAGGACGTCATCATCATGGCCGGTCGCAACATCTACCCGACCGACATCGAGCGGGCGGCCGGACGCGTCGAAGGGGTACGGCCCGGTTGTGCGGTGGCCGTGCGCCTCGATGCGGGACATTCCCGCGAGACGTTCGCCGTCGCCGTCGAGTCCAACGCCTGGCAGGACCCGGCCGAAGTGCGCCGCATCGAGCATCAGGTCGCACACGAGGTCGTCGCCGAGGTCGAGATGCGGCCGCGCAACGTCGTCGTGCTGGGCCCGGGCAGCATCCCGAAGACGTCGTCGGGCAAGCTGCGTCGCTCGACCTCCGTCTCTCTGGTCACCTAGCTCCTTCTCCCGCGACACCTCTCTCCCGCGACGCGTACGTTCGCGGCCTAAAGCATTGGCCGGATGTCGGGGCCCGCGGATACCGTCGGGGTATGGAATCGGCCATCGAAGCCATCGAGCTGGTCAAACGCTTCGGCGAGAACACCGCGGTCGGGGGCGTCAGCTTCGCCGTTCCGCCCGGGACTGTGCTCGGCTTGCTCGGCCCCAATGGCGCCGGCAAGACCACCACGGTGCGCATGATGACGACGCTGACCGAGCCCACCAGCGGTACGGCGCGCGTGGCCGGGTACGACGTGCGCACTCAGCCGGATCAGGTCCGCCGCCACATGGGCCTCACCGGACAGGTCGCCACCGTCGACGAGCTGCTCACCGGGCGGGAGAATATCCGGATGATCGGCGGCCTCTACGGCATCCGCCGCAAAGAGCTCGACAAGCTCGGTGACCGACTGCTGCACCAGTTTTCGCTCAGCGACGCCGGTGACCGGGTGGTCAAGTCCTACTCGGGCGGTATGCGGCGGCGCCTCGACCTCGCGGTCAGCCTGCTCGCCTCTCCTCCTGTGCTCTTTCTCGACGAGCCGACCACGGGACTGGATCCCCGAAGCCGCAGTGAACTGTGGGAGGTGTTGCGCGAGTTGGTCGCTGATGGAACCACGCTGCTACTGACCACGCAGTATCTCGAAGAGGCCGATCAACTGGCCGACAACATCGTCGTGATCGACCGGGGCCGCATCATCGCCGAAGGCTCTCCACTGCAGCTCAAGCAGCAGGCGGGGCGCGCCAGCCTGGTGATCACCGTCGGTGACGCGGCGGATCTGTCTGCGGCGCAGGATGTCCTGCGTCGCACGGGCGCCGAGGTCCACGTCGACGCGCCCGCCCGTAGGCTGACCGCCTCGGCGGACGGGCTCGACGACATGATCGCCGTCGCCGGCTGGCTGCGCGACGGAGGTATCGCCGTCGACGACATCGGATTGTCGCGGCCCAGCCTCGATGACGTTTTCTTGAACCTGACAGGGCACCGTACCGACGACACCGAGGAGGTCGGCGCATGACCGCGTTGGACACCCACCGCCCGAAAGGCGACGCCCAGGCGGTGCGCACACATCCCACCAACATCGCGCAGCAGTCGTGGATCATGGTGAAGCGCAACATGATACACACCAAGCGCATGCCGGAGATGCTCAGTGACGTCACCGCGCAACCCATCATGTTCGTGCTGTTGTTCGCGTTCGTGTTCGGTGCCTCGATCACCAACACCGGCGGCGCGTCCTACCGCGAGTTCCTGCTGCCTGGCATTCAAGCGCAGACCATCGTGTTCTCGGCGTTCGTCGTGGCATCGGGCATCACCGCCGATGTCGAGAAGGGCATCATCGACCGCTTCCGCTCTCTGCCGATCTCGCGGTCGTCGGTGCTGATCGGGCGCAGCATCGCGAGCTTGATGCACTCGTCGCTGGGTGTGCTGGTGATGGCGCTGACGGGCCTGGCCATCGGCTGGCGCATCCGTGGCAGCGTCGCCGAAGCGGTGTTGGCTTTCGCGCTGATCCTGATCTTCGGCTTCGGCATGATCTGGTTCGGCATCCTGATCGGGTCGCTGATGCGCACGGTCGAGGCGGTCAACGGGGTGATGTTCACCGTGCTGTTCCCGGTGACGTTCCTGGCCAACACCTTCGTCCCCACCGAACCGATGCCGCACTGGCTGCGTGTCATCGCCGAGTGGAATCCGGTGTCGTCATTGGCGCAGGCGATGCGTGAATTGTGGGGCAACGGCGGTCCGGCGGCACCGGATGCCCAACTGCCGCTACATCATCCGGTGCTGTCGACGATCCTGTGGTCGCTGGCGCTGACGGCAGTGTTCGCGCCGTTCGCGCTGGCTGCCTACCGGCGGCGCACCACGGACTGACCACCACGCTGAGTATTGTGTAGCATACTCAGCATGGTGCAGAAGTTGCCGCCGCGGCTCGCCGCGCACCCGACCGTCCGTGCGGTGCGAGAGCGGCCGTCCCAGCCGCCCGGTGTGATCGACGCCGACTGGTTGCGAACGGTCTGCCGTGAGGCCGGCGTCGACGACGTCGGCTTCGCTCGCGTCGACAACCCCGCTCTGGCCTCGGAGGTCGAGCACGTGCAGGCGGCGCTGCCGGGCGCAGTCAGCTATCTGTCGCTGGTGGTGAAGATGAACCGCGACAACGTGCGCTCCACCGCTCGCAGCGTCGCGAACCAGGAATTCCACCGCAGCGGCGAGATCATGAACGAGGCGGCCCACCGCATCACACGACTGCTGCAGGACGCCGGCCATCGGGTGATCAATCCGTCGGCGACCTTCCCGATGGAGATGGACCGTTACCCGGGCCGCATCTGGGTGGTGGCCCACAAACCCGTCGCGGTCGCCGCAGGTATGGGGGTGATGGGCATCCACCGCAACGTGATCCATCCCCGCTTCGGCAACTTCATCCTGCTCGGGACCATCCTGGTCGCCAGTGACATCTCCTCCTACGACACGCCGCTCGACTATTCGCCGTGTCTCGAGTGCAAGCTGTGCGTGGCGGCATGCCCGGTCGGGGCGATCAAGAAGGACGGCGGGTTCGACTTCGTCGCGTGCTCGGTGCACAACTACCGCGAGTTCATGGGCGGTTTCACCGACTGGGTGGAAACCGTCGCCGACAGCGCCGACGGCGACGACTTCCGTTCCCGGGTCACCGATTCCGAGAACGCCTCGATGTGGCAGAGCTTGTCATTCAAAGCGAACTACAAGGCCGCCTACTGCCTGGCGGTGTGTCCGGCGGGGGAGGAGGTCATCGAGCCCTACCTCGACGACCGCAAGGCGTTCATGGACCTGGTACTCAAACCGCTACAGGACAAGCAGGAAAACCTCTACGTCATCCCGGGTTCGGCAGCCGAAGAGCATGCGCTCAAGCGTTTCCCGCACAAGCCGGTGAAGCACGTCGGCAGCGGGATTCGCGGTACGCGCAGCGGTTAAGCCCAGGCGTGCACGACGTTCTGGGCCGGCTTCAGGCCCTGGGTGATCAGCAGTTCGACCGCGTCAGCGGCCTGCTCGCAGATCACGGCGACCTCGGGTCGCTCTCGGGCGTTGAACGGCTCCAAGACGAACGACGCCCCCGATTGCCGGCCCGGCGGTTTGCCGATGCCGACCCGCACTCGCTGGAAGTCGTTGGTGCTCAACGCCGATCCGACTGACCGCAGGCCGTTGTGGCCGGCCACGCCGCCGCCGTACTTGAGCCGGATACGGCCGAAGTCGATGTCCAGTTCGTCGTGCACGATGATCACATCGCGCGGCGGGACCGAATAGAACTTGGCCAACGGTCCGACCTGGCGCCCGGATTCGTTCATGTACACACGCGGCTTGGCAAGCACCACCGGGCGGCCGGCCAGCCGCCCGGTGGCCACGTCGGCCCCGGACTTCTTGTGCACCTTGAACGTCTCGCCGACACGGTCGGCGAGGACGTCCAGGACGAGGAAACCGAGGTTGTGCCGGGTCAGGGCGTACTGAGGCCCCGGGTTGCCCAGGCCGACCACCAGCAGGGGTTCGGCCATGTCGGCGACTACTCGGAGTCGCCGTCGGCGGGCGCGTCCTCGCCGCCCTCGGTCTCAGCCTCGGCCTCTTCGGCCTGCTCTTCGAGCGACTCGCCGCCACCCTCGGCCTCGAGCTCTTCCTCGGTCGGCGCGGCGATGACGTTGACGACCAGCAGCTCGGGATCGGACACCAGCGTCACACCCGAGGGCAGCTCGACGTGGCTGGCGAGCACCTGGGTGCCCTCCTGGGCGTCTTCGACCGACACGGTGAGCTGTTCGGGAATCGACTGGACGTCGGCCTCGATCTCGATGGCGTTGGCTTCCTGGGTGACCAGCGTGCCGGGTGCCGCTTCGCCCTCGACGACGACGTTGACCTCGACGGTCACCTTCTCGCCGCGGCGCACGACGAGCAGGTCGGCGTGCTGGATGTTGCGGCGGATCGGGTGGATCTCCAGCGACTTGGTCAGCGCGAGCTGCTCGGTGCCGGCGATGTCGAGTGTCAGCACGGCGTTGGTGCCGGCGTTGCGCAGCACGGCGGCGAAGTCGCGGCTGTCGAGCTCGAGGTGCTGCGGGTCGGTGCCGTGGCCGTAGAGCACCACGGGCACGCGGCCTTCACGGCGGGCACGGCGCGATGCGCCCTTGCCGGTGGTGCTGCGGACCTGAGCGGTCAGATTGTTCGGGGCGTTGCGCGCCATGTCGGTACTCCTGTGCCGGTGGTGATGGACACGGCAAGGGCGACACGAACTGCAGATGATCGTCCCGTCGATAACGGCGGTCTGGCAGACCACCCTCGCCGTGATGCGTCGACCAGGGTAGCCCAGCACCCGGCTAGAGCGGAAATTCCACCCCGGTGAGCTGCTCGGACAGCGTCCACAAGCCGGCGGCTTTGCCGCTGTTTCGCGCCAGCGGAGTGCGCCAGTGGGCCCCGGTGGGGCCGCGCATCGAGAACCGCGGGCCGACGAACGTGTTGCCGGGCACGTCTTCGGCGACCGCGTACAACGTCTGTCGCGCCCCGTAGTCGGCGTCGGTGGCGAAGAATGCGTTGCCCGCGTCCCAGACCCGGCTGCCGAACCGGTTGCCGGTGTGGCCCTGCAGGTTGGTGGCCGAGTAGCCGGGATGGGCGGCCACTGCCCGGACCGCGGAGCCGGCGGCGGTGAGTCTGCGCTGCAGCTCGCTGGTGAACAGCAGGTTCGCGAGCTTCGACGCACCGTAGGCGGGCCAGGCGAGGTAGGGCCGCGACTTCCAGTTGAGGTCGGCGAGGCTGATGTAGCCGAAGATGTGCATGAACGACGACACCGTCACCACCCGGTCGGTCAACCGCGGCAGAAGCAGGTTGGTGAGCGCGAAATGGCCGAGATGGTTGGTGCCGATCTGGCTCTCGAATCCGTCGACGGTGAGCGCGTAGGGGACGGCCATGATGCCGGCGTTGTTGACGAGCACGTCGACGCCGGAGACGCCGTCGGCGAACGTTCTGATCGACGAAAGGTCCTGCAGGTCGAGCCGGCGCACCTCGACGTCGCCGGACATCGTCGCCGCAGCGTCGCGGCCCTTGTCGACGTTGCGCACCGCGAGGATGGTGCGTGCCCCGACGCGGGCGAGTTCACGGGCGGTCACCAGGCCCAGTCCGCTGTTGGCGCCCGTCACGATCACGGTGCGGCCGGCGAACGAGGGCAGGTCGGCTGCGGTCCAGTCGCTCATGGCAACACTCTAGGAAGTCTCCAGGCGCACTCAGCGTGCGGGCGGTGCGGGGACCTTCACCGTGAAGCCCCTGATCACGGCCTCGATGTCGGCCGCCTCCTCAGCCGCCTTGTCGGCGAATCCCGTCACGGTGAACTGGATGAGGTAGCGCTGCTTCTTCGGCGCGGCCCCGGTGGCGATGACGATGCGGTTGTAGCTGTGCATCCGCGCGCCGTTGAGGTCGTAGCTGCCTTCGATCATCGATGAGGGGAAGCCGTCGAAGTCCGTCGTGGCGGCGCCCAGCTGGCGGAAGTTCTGGCTCATCTGCGCGTCGACGTTCGCGTGGGTGAGCGCTTCGGCGATGTTGAAATTCCCGGTCAGCTCGAACATCATCAGCATCGCGGTCGGGTAGGTGTCGCCCTTGGCGATCATCCGGGTGCCGGGCGCGAGGTTGGTGTTCTGGTAGGGATGCCAGCCCGGCGGGGTCGGCATGGTCACCGTCAGATCGGTCACCCTGTCGGGGGCGACAGGTTGGCCGGTCACCCCGGCCTGTTCGAGGAACGCGGCGATGGGGACCGGCGCCGCGGGCCCGTTCGACGCTTGCGGGGACGGGGCGGGTGCGCTCGTCGTCGACCAGACCGCTTGGTAGTCAGGGGCTTCCGGCGTGCACGCGGTCAGGGTCAGCGCTGCGGCGGCCGCCGCGAACACTCGTCGCGCTGTCACAGGATCTCGCGAACGCGCTCCAGCGGGCGGGCCAGCCGGGTGCCCTTGGTGGTCACGACGAACGGCCGCTCGATCAGGACCGGATGCTCCACCATCGCGTCGAGCAGCTCGTCGTCGGACGCCGAGGCCAGCCCGAGTTCGGTGTAGAGCGATTCGCGGGTGCGCACGGCCGCGCGGACGTCGATGCCGGCGTCGGAGATCATCGCCGCCAGCTCGCTGCGCGTCGGCGGGTTCTTGAGGTAGAGCACCACCTCGGGTTCGATTCCGCCGTCGCGCAACATCTCCAGCGCCTTGCGCGACGTGGTGCATCGCGGGTTGTGCAGGATGCGCGCGCTCATGCCGATCCGTCGAAGAGCCCTGTCACCGAGCCGTTTTCGAACACCGCGCGGATCGTGTTGGCCAGCAGCGGAGCGATGGACAGAACGGTCAGCTGCGGGAACATCTTGTCTTCGCCGATCGGAAGCGTGTTGGTCACGATGACCTCACGGGCCCCGCTGTCGGCGAGACGTTCGCGCGCCGGGTCGGAGAGCACGCCGTGGGTGGCGGCGATGATCACGTCGCCCGCGCCGTCCTGCTTGAGCAGCTTCACCGCCCCGGCGATGGTGCCGCCGGTGTCGATCATGTCGTCGGTCAGGATGCAGGTCTTGCCGCGCACGTCGCCGACCACGCGATTGGACTTGACCTGGTTGGGCACCAGCGGGTCGCGCGTCTTGTGGATGAAGGCCAGCGGGACACCGCCGAGGCTGTCGGCCCACTTCTCGGCGACGCGGACGCGGCCGGAGTCGGGGGAGACGACGACCATATCGTGGTCGGCATAGTTCTCACCGATGTAGCCGCACAGCAGCTTCTGCGCTCGCATGTGGTCGACGGGACCGTCGAAGAAGCCCTGGATCTGGTCGGTGTGCAGGTCGACGGTGACGATGCGGTCGGCGCCGGCCGTCTTGTAGAGGTCGGCGACCAGACGTGCGGAGATGGGCTCGCGGCCGCGGTGCTTCTTGTCCTGACGCGCATAGGGATAGAACGGCAGGATCGCGGTGATCCGCTTGGCGCTGCCGCGCTTGAGCGCGTCGATCATGATCAGCTGTTCCATCAGCCACGTGTTCAGCGGCGCGGGATGGCTCTGCAACACGAACGCGTCGCTGCCTCGCACCGATTCGTCGAAGCGGACGAAGATCTCGCCGTTGGCGAAGTCGCGTGCGGTCTGCGCGGTGACCGGAACGTCGAGTTCCTTGGCGACCTGCTCGGCGAGTTCGGGGTGCGCCCGACCCGAGAAGAGCATCAGGTTCTTGCGGTTGTCGGTCCAGTCGTGGCTCACGGGCTGCCCTCGGCTTCTCGCAGTCGATTCTCGGGCCATCGTACGTAGCGGGGTCGCGCGCACGTCGGCGGGTTACCAGAATGCCAATAATCGGCGACGAATTGCTACTCGCCGGTAGTTTCGGCTGCTGCGCGCGCTGCTGCTGCCGCGTTCGCAGCCGCGCTGCCGGGTCGTTTCCGTTCCACCCAACCCTCGATCGTGCGCTGCGGGCCCGCCGACACCGCGAGTGCGCCCGGCGGCACGTCGTCGCGCACCACCGTGCCCGCGCCCGTGTACGCCCCGTCGCCGATCGTGACCGGAGCGACGAACATCGTGTCCGAGCCGGTGCGCACGTGGGAGCCGATCGTCGTCCGGCTCTTGGTCTCGCCGTTGTAGTTGACGAACACGCTCGAGGCGCCGATGTTGCTGTGCTCACCGATGTCCGCGTCGCCGACGTAGGTCAGGTGCGGCACTTTCGTGCCGGTGCCGATCGTCGCGTTCTTGGCTTCGACGAACGCGCCCAGCTTGCCGTCGTCGCCCAGGACCGTGCCGGGGCGCAGGTAGGTGAACGGCCCGACGGTGGAGCCGGCCCCGATGACCGACTCCGAGCCGTGGGTGCGCACCACCGAGGCTCCGTCGCCGACGGTGACATCGGTCAGTGTGCTGTCGGGTCCGATCTCGCACCGCGCGCCGACCGCAGTCGCCCCCAATAGTTGGGTTCCTGGGCGCACCACGGTGTCGAGCCCGATCGTGACGTCGACGTCGATCCACGTCGTGGCCGGATCGACGACGGTCACTCCGTTGCGCTGGTGGGCCGCGACGACGCGCCGGTTCAGTTCGGCGCCGAGCGCGGCCAACTGCACGCGGTCGTTGACGCCGGCCACCAACGCTGCGTCGTCGATGTGCTGGCCGAGGACGGGCAGGCCGTCGCCGCGCACGATCGCGAACACGTCGGTGAGGTAGAGCTCGTGCTGGGCGTTGTCGGAGCGCAACCGGCTCAGCGCCGAGCGCAGCTCTTCCGCGTCGAACGCGTACACCCCGGCGTTGACCTCGTGGATGGCCTGCTGTGCCGGGGTGGCGTCGGCCTGCTCGACGATGCCGATCACCTCGCCGTCCTGGGTACGCAGGATGCGGCCGTAGCCGGTGGCGTCGGCCAGTGTCGTCGTGAGCACGGTGGCCGCGGCTCCGGCGGCGCTGTGGGCGGCGATCAGCTGGTCCAGCGTGTGGGAGTTCAGCAGCGGCACGTCGCCGGAGGTGACGACCACGACTCCGGTGAAGTCCTCGGGCAGCGCGGACAGCCCGCAGGCGACAGCGTGCCCGGTGCCCCGCTGTTCCTCCTGCACGGCGATCTCGACCCGGCGGCCGATGGTCTCGCCGATCTGCAGCGCGGCCGGGGCGACCCGTTCGCGATCCTTGCCGACGATCGCCACCAGGTGCGTCGGCCCGACCCCGGCGACGGCGTGCAGGGCGTGGGACAGCATGCTGCGCCCGCCGAGGGCGTGTAGCACTTTGGGTGTGTCGGACTTCATCCGCGTGCCGGCTCCCGCGGCGAGGATGAGGACGGCTGCGTCACGCGTCATCGCGGCTCCTGCCTGTCGAGTGTGCAGGTTCATCCGGGACACGCCGGCTGCGCCGTATCGATCCGCACAGTCGCAGCGGTGAGCTCTCGTGACGCTCCGTCGCCAGGACTCGAACCTGAACTATCTGAACCAAAATCAGAGGTGCTGCCGATTACACCACGACGGATCGGTGACGAGATACGCGTGCGACTTTAGCCCATCGCGTGGTCGGCCCCCTGCCCTGCGAAGCGGTGCTGACCGAACGGAACGGCCGCCAACAGAGTGACTCCGACAGTGCGTCCCGTCGGCAGCCGATACATGCAGCGGCTGCCGGGTGTCGCGCCGAGCAGAGCGCTGCCGAGCGGCGACGCGGCGGTGCAGACATCGAGCTCGTCGTCGGTGGTGCCGACGGTGCCGAGCAGGAACGTCTCGTTCTCGTCAGTGTCATCGAAGCGGACGGTGAGCACCATGCCGGGCTCGGCGACTCCGTCGTCGGGCGGGGTCTGGGCGTCTGCCGATCGGCTGAGCAGTTCGTGGATGTCGCGGATGCGCTGCTTGCGCGCCAGCCAGGCGTCGACGAGCTCGCCGGTGCGGTCGGAGCCGGAGCGTGGCACCGTTAGCAGCTCGGCCAACTCGGCCTCCAGGGCGGTGCGGGTGTGTGGCGTCATCCAGACAGTGCTGGTCATGGGGTGTCCTTCCGGAGGTGGGGGATCGTCGTCAGGGGCGGGTCACGGCACCGCCCCTGACGACCGGTGGAACCCTCGTGACGAGGGTGGGTCAGCGTCTGCGCAGCGGGTCGAAGGCGCGCGCCGCCTCGGGCACCTTGCCCGTGACGATCTGTTCGGCGAGGAGACGTCCGGTGGCGGGGCCGTGCGCCAGCCCCCACATGCCGTGCCCACCGGCCACGTACACGCCGCGGTCGAGCTGGCCGATCAACGGAATGCCGTCGTCGGTCACAGGCCGCGAGCCGACCCACACATCAGTGCGGTCGTGCCAGCGGACCCCGTCGAGCAGTGGTGCGGCTGCCGCGACGATCGCGTCGACGCGAGGGATCGACAGCGCCTCGTCGGGACGACGGAATTCCATGGTCCCGGCGACCCGCAGCCTTCCCCGGTAGGGCGTGCACGCCACCCGCGCCTCGGGCAGGTAGATGGGTCCCGGCAGCGGCCGCTCCACCGGCACGGTGAACGAGTAGCCGCGCCCTGCCTGCAGCGCCACCCGCACCCGACGGTCGGTCAGCGCGGGCAGCCAGGCGCCGGCGGCGAGCACCGCGGCGTCGGCCCGCAGCGGTTCTGCCCCTCTGAGGTGCACCTGCACCCCGGCGCCGTCGGGCGAGACGCCGAGGGTCTCTGCGGTGTGCAGCACGGCGCCCCGCGCGGCGACGGCGCGGCCGAGCGCGGTGGTGAAACGGCCGGGGTCGACGAAGCGCTGACCCGCGATGTCGACCACTGTCGCGACGTTCGGCGAGGCCAGCGGCATGCGTTCGCGCAGCGCGGCGCCGGTCAGGATCTCGACCGCGGTCGGTCGACCGGTCAGCCAGCCGTGCAGATCGCGGCCGAATGCGGCCGCGCGATCGGCGTCGCGGAACGCCACCGAGATCGACGTATCGGTGACCGGGGCGTCGACACCGTTGGACACCAGCACGTCGAACGTCTCGATCGCTTCGTCGTTGAGCACCGCACCGGCATCCGCGGCGCGCTGCCAGGGGCCGGGACGGCAGTGCGCGGCGAACCGCACGAGGAAGCGCGCCCGCGACATGTCGGCCCGCAGCGGGATGTGCAGCGGAGCCGAGGGGTCGGCCAGTGCGTGCAGTCCCTCGCGCAGCACGGACGGCGAGTTCAGCGGCGTGGTCAGCGCGGGCGAGACCCAGCCGGCGTTACCCCACGACGCGCCCGCGGCCACCCCTGTGCGGTCGACGACCGTCACGTCGACGCCTCGCTCCTGCAGGAACCACGCCGTCGACAGGCCGACGATGCCCGCACCGACGACCACGACCGATCGGGGACCGCCGTCCATCCCTGACCTGGCCCACATGACGTCCTCCTGTTCGATGACCGTGAGTCCATGGTCAGCCGGAAAGGACAGCCGGGTGTTGTGCTGGGGCGACAATCGGGCAGCGCCGAATTGTCGGCGCTCGACAAGCGAGTCAGTCGTGCACAGCGAGCTCGATCATCATCGCGAACCTCTTGTCGGCGTCGTCGAGATGCAGATCGGTGAGCTCGGCCATCCGTCGCATGCGGTAGCGCACGGTGTTCTCGTGCACGCCCAGCCGCGCCGCGATGCGGGCCGGATCGCCGCGCTCCTGCAGCCACGCCCGCAACGTCGCCTCGTACGCCGTGCCGTGCTCCGCGTCGTGGGTCCGGAGTTCGGCGACGGCGCCGCGGTGCGGATTGCGGCCCGCATTCGCGGCCGAGCGCAGGCGCTGCAGAACGACGTCGTTCCACGATTCGTCGTAGGCGGGTGCGACGGCAGAGCCGGTGTTCTCCTGCAGCGCGAGGCATTCGTCGGCCTCGGTGCGTGCCGCGGCCAGGTCGCTGGCAGTCGCGGGCGCGCTGATCCCGGCCTGCACGCGTAGTTGCGGCGGCAACGCGCTGATCAGCTCCTGCACCCAGGCGCGGGCGACGGCTGCCTCGTCCGCGGCGAGCACGGTGTAGACGGTGGTGGCGGCCAGCGCGCTACGGGACGGACGGGACCAGCCGAAACCGGATGTCGCCCGCTCGAAGGCCTGCAGCAGCGCCGCGTGTCGCCGGCCGCCGTCGTGGGCACGCAGCGCGATCACCCGCAGCGCCGCGGGCGGCAGCCCCAGCCGGCTGGCCAGCGTCGCCGCGTCAGGTGTTCCCTCGAGCAGCCGGATCACCAGCTCGGACTCCACCTGACGTTCCAGGTCGGCGCTGGCACGCGATCGCAGCAGGTGCAGCGCGACGGTGTGCGCCGCATCGCTGAGTGCGCGCAGCCGCGCGCCGGTCAACGGCTCGGGACAGGCCACCCACACGGAGCCGAGCAGGTCCTTGCCGGCGCGTACCGCCACGACCATGCGTCCCGTACGGCCGGTGCTCGGGTCGGCGGGCACGAACACCGGTTCGTCAGAGGTCGACAGATGCTCGAACACGCCGGCGAAGGTCTCTCGGACATCGGCCGACGCCTGCCGGGCCAGGATCGTCGCGACCCGCGGCGGATCGGCACCGCGCTGATCGCGGGAGAACGCCAGCACCTGCGAGCGCCGGTCCTCGATCACGAGCGCGCCGCCCACCGCTGCGGCCAGGCTGTCGGCGAGGGCGAACAGGTCGGTCGGCCCGCGTCCGGACTCCGTTTCGCGACCTTCCAGCACGAGGCCGTACACGATCGCGGCGACGTCGCTCCACGGCACCGCCGCGTCGACCACCAGCACCGCCATGCCCTCGGCGTCGCCGGCGTCCGTGCGGCGGGTCAGGACGACGACCGACCCCGCGGCACCGGCCCACCGCAGCGCCTCGGCGCCCGTCGTCGCACCGACGGCGAGCAGCACGTCGCCGCGCACCGTGCGACCGTCGACGGTCTCGGGCAGCACGACGCTGCGCAGTTCGGTCGAGCGGTCCGCCGAGCCGGCGTGCCAGCGGACGCCGTACCCGCCGAGAACGTTGATCAGCCGATCCAGCGTGATCACGGAGCTTGACGGTACGCGGAGGTGCCGCGGTTTACCCTGAACGGCGTGCCAGCTCCCGACAAGGACGTGCGCGCCCCGCGCGCCAGGATGACCGGTAGCGAGCGTCGTCAGCAGCTCATCGAGATCGCGAAGTCGCTGTTCGCCGAGCGCGGTTTCGACGGCACGTCGATCGAGGAGATCGCGCTGCGGGCCAACGTCTCCAAGCCCGTCGTCTACGAGCATTTCGGCGGCAAGGAGGGTCTGTACGCCGTCGTCGTCGACCGTGAGATGTCGGCGCTGCTGGACGGCATCACCTCGTCGTTGACCAACAACCGGTCCCGGGTGCGCCTGGAGCGGGTCGCGCTGGCGCTGCTGACCTACGTCGAGGAGCACACGGACGGGTTCCGCATCCTGATCCGCGACTCGCCGGCGAGCATCACCGCGGGCACGTACTCGACTCTGCTCAACGACGCGGTCAACCAGGTGTCGTCGATACTGGCCGGAGACTTCTCGCGCCGCGGCCTCGATGCCGACCTCGCGCCGCTGTACGCGCAGGCGCTCGTCGGCTCGGTGTCGATGTCGGCGCAGTGGTGGCTCGACACCCGCGAGCCGAAGAAAGAAGTGGTGGCCGCGCATCTGGTGAACCTGATGTGGAACGGCCTGACCCATCTCGAGGCCGACCCGCAACTGCGGGGGGAGTAGCCGCCTCGGCCGGTTCGGTCGCGACGCCGCCGGGGCCTACGATGGAAGCCATCATGACCGTATCGGGGACCCTTCATGTCCACACCCCGATCGCGGGCCTCGTCGACCTGGCACTGCGCGACCCCTCTCTGCAGGAAGTCACCCGCCGCGCCGCCGACCGGCCCGCCGATCTCGACCTCGTCGGACCAGCCAGCGCGCGGGTCTTCGTGGCGGCTGCGCTCGCGCAGACCGGCCCGGTGCTGGCCGTCACCGCAACCGGCCGCGAGGCCGACGACCTGACCGCCGAACTCACGGGCGTCTTCGGCGACGCCGTCGCGATGTTCCCGTCCTGGGAGACGCTGCCGCACGAGCGGCTCTCACCCGGCGTCGACACCGTCGGCGCCCGGATGATGGTGCTGCGCCGGCTCACCCGTCCCGAAGACGCGAGGCTGGGTCCGCCGCTGCGCGTGCTCGTGACGACGGCTCGCTCGCTGCTGCAGCCGATGGCGCCCGATCTGGCCGCGGTCGAACCCGTGACGCTGACGGTTGGGGAGGACTCCGACTTCGACGGGACCGTCGCGCGGCTGGTCGATCTGGCCTACACGCGTGTCGACATGGTCGCCAAGCGCGGGGAGTTCGCCGTGCGCGGCGGCATCCTCGATCTCTTCCCCCCGACAGCCGAGCACCCTGTGCGCGTGGAGTTCTGGGGCGACGAGGTCTCCGAGATGCGGATGTTCGCGGTCGCCGATCAGCGGTCCATCCCCGAGATCGACGTCTCGACGGTGATCGCCGTGCCGTGCCGGGAGGTATTGCTGACCTCCGAGGTGCGGGAGCGGGCCGCGGTGCTGGCCGTGGAGCATCCGGTGCTGGAGAACGGGGTGCCGGGCAGCGTGCCCGACATGTTGGCCAAGCTCTCCGAGGGCATCCCCGTCGACGGGATGGAGGCGCTGCTGCCGCTGCTGAAGCCGGTCGGTCTGGTGACGCTGCCCTCGTTGCTTCCCCCGGGGACGCCGCTGCTGATCTGCGATCCGGAGAAGGTGCGCAGTCGTGCCGCCGATCTGATCAAGACGGGTCAAGAGTTCCTCGAGGCGTCGTGGTCGACGGCTGCCGTCGGCGGTGACGCCCCGATTGACCTCGAGGCGCTGGGTGCTTCCGGGTTCGTCCCGTTCGACGAGGGCCGCGACACCGCGCGCGCGGGTGGGCACCCATGGTGGACGTTGAGCCAGCTCGACAGCGGCGCCGACGAGCCGGTCCGCCTCGACATCCGCCCCGCACCGTCGGCGCGGGGCCAACAGCACAACCTCAGCGAGATCTTCGCGATGCTGCGCGCTCACGTCGCGACCGGCGGCTACGGCGTCGTCGTCACCCCGGGCAGCGGAACCTGCATGCGGGTGGTCGAGCAGCTCGGCGAAGCCGACACGGCCGCAACGATTCTCGAGCCCGGCGCAGTGCCGCGCGAGGGAGTGGTCGGGGTCATGAAGGGCCCGCTGCACGACGGTGTGGTGATGCCGGGCGCGAATCTGGTGGTGATCACCGAAGCCGACCTGACCGGCAACCGCGTCGCGGCGACCGAAGGCAGGAAGCTCGCCGCCAAACGGCGCAACGTCGTCGACCCACTGGCGCTGACCGCCGGTGATCTCGTGGTGCACGACCAGCACGGCATCGGACGCTTCGTCGAGATGACCGAGCGGGTGGTCGGTGGTGCCCGGCGCGAGTACCTGGTGCTGGAGTACGCCTCGGCCAAACGCGGCGGTGGCACGGACAAGCTGTATGTGCCGATGGATTCGCTGGACCAGCTCTCGCGCTACGTCGGCGGAGAAGCGCCGACGTTGTCGCGGCTCGGGGGCAGCGACTGGGCGAACACGAAAACCAAAGCGCGCCGGGCGGTTCGAGAGATCGCCGCGGAACTGGTCACGCTGTACGCCAAGCGGCAGGCCTCACCTGGTCACGCATTCGCGCCGGACACCCCGTGGCAGATCGAGATGGAAGACGCCTTCGGGTTCACCGAGACGGTGGATCAGCTCACCGCGATCACCGAGGTGAAGTCGGACATGGAGAAGCCGGTCCCGATGGACCGGGTGATCTGTGGCGACGTCGGATACGGCAAGACCGAGATCGCGGTGCGTGCAGCGTTCAAGGCGGTGCAGGACGGCAAGCAGGTCGCGGTGCTGGTGCCCACGACGCTGCTCGCCGATCAGCACCTGCAGACGTTCAGTGCACGCATGGCCGGTTTCCCCGTCACGGTGAAAGGACTGTCGCGCTTCACATCCGGAGCTGAATCCAAGGCCGTGATGGAGGGCATGAAGGACGGCTCGGTCGACATCGTGATCGGCACCCACCGGCTGCTGCAGACCGGGGTGACGTGGAAGGACCTCGGCTTGGTCGTCGTCGACGAGGAACAGCGCTTCGGTGTCGAGCACAAGGAGCACATCAAGTCGATGCGCACGCACGTCGACGTGCTGACGATGAGTGCGACCCCGATCCCGCGCACCCTGGAGATGAGCCTGGCCGGGATTCGCGAGATGTCGACGATCCTGACCCCGCCGGAAGAACGCTATCCGGTGCTGACGTACGTCGGCCCGCACGACGACAAGCAGGTGGCCGCGGCGCTGCGTCGCGAGATGCTGCGCGACGGGCAGGCGTTCTACATCCACAACCGCGTGCGCTCGATCGACCAGGCCGCCGCGCGGGTGCGCCAGCTGGTGCCCGAAGCGCGGGTGGTGGTCGCGCACGGTCAGATGCCCGAGGAGCAGCTCGAGAAGACGGTCGAGGGGTTCTGGAACCGCGAGTTCGACATCCTGGTGTGCACGACGATCGTCGAGACGGGCCTGGACATCTCGAACGCCAACACGTTGATCGTCGAGCGTGCCGACACGTTCGGTCTGTCGCAGCTGCACCAGCTACGGGGCCGCGTCGGCCGTTCCCGCGAGCGCGGTTACGCGTATTTCCTGTATCCGCCGGAGGTTCCGCTGACCGAGACGGCGTACGACCGGCTCGCCACCATCGCGCAGAACAACGACCTCGGGGCGGGCATGGCGGTCGCGATGAAGGACCTCGAGATCCGCGGCGCGGGCAACGTGCTGGGCGCCGAGCAGTCCGGTCACGTGGCGGGCGTGGGGTTCGACCTGTACGTGCGGCTCGTCGGCGAGGCGGTCGAGGCCTACCGCGCCGCGGCAGACGGGAAAACCGTTCTCTCACCGGAAGAGCCGAAGGAGGTCCGGATCGATCTGCCTGTCGACGCGCATCTGCCGCCGGACTACATCGGCAGTGATCGGCTCCGTCTGGAGGCGTATCGCCGGCTGGCCGCTGCCGCCGACGATGCGGCGGTCGACTCGGTGATCGAGGAGCTCGTCGACCGCTACGGTCCGCTGCCCGAGCCGGCCCTTCTGCTGGTCGCGGTGGCCCGGCTGAGGCTGCTGGCCCGGGCGTTCGGGGTGACCGAGGTGGGCGCGCCGTCGGGTTCGACGGTGCGTATTTCGCCTCTGACGCTTCCGGATTCGGCGCAGCTGCGGCTCAAGCGGCTCTACTCCGGCGCCAACTATCGCGCCACCACGTCGACCGTGCAGGTCCCGATTCCGCGGGCCGGCAGCGGGGTGGGGGCGCCGCGCATCCGGGATCTCGAGCTGATCGCGTTCGTGGCGGGGCTGCTCGTGGCCATCGCGGGGGACGGGCAGGCGCCGGTCGACATCGCGAAATTCGGAGGTGGCGCATGACGGTCGTGCTGGTGGATCCGCGCCGCCCATCGCTGGTGCCGATCGAGGCCATCGATCTGCTGGCCGGGGATGTGCAGTACACCGAGGAGATGCCGGTCAAGGTGCCGTGGTCGCTGCCGTCGGCACGCCCCGCCTACAGCGGCGATCCCGCGCCGACGCTGCTGTCGTCCGACCGTGAGCACCCGTCGGTCGCCGCGCGGATCGCGGCGGGGGAGCGGGTGATCGCCGCGCCGGCGCCGCAGCCCGGGGAGCACCTGGTGGATGCGGTCGTGATGATGGACAAGCTGCGCACCGCCGGGCCGTGGGAGAGCGAGCAGACCCATGACTCGCTGCGGCGCTATCTGCTCGAGGAGACTTACGAGCTGTTCGACGCGGTGCACGGCGGCGATCTGACCGAGCTGCGCGACGAGCTCGGAGATGTGTTGCTGCAGGTTCTCTTTCACGCGCGCATCGCCGAGGACGCGCCACAGGATGCGTTCGGTATCGACGATGTCGCCGACGCGTTGGTGCGCAAGCTCGGCAACCGCGTGCCGGCTGTGCTGGCGGGCGAGTCGATCTCGCTGGAAGATCAGCTGGCGCAGTGGGAAGCGCGCAAGGCGTTGGAGAAGTCTGCGCGGGAGTCGATCATGGACGACATCCCGACGGCCCAGCCCGCGTTGGCGTTGGCGCAGAAGGTTCTCGCGCGTGTCGAGGGTGCCGGCTTCCCGGCCGAGCTGGTGCCCGACGAGCTCACCTGGATCACTGTCAGCGCCGACTTCGATGCCGAGAACGCCTTGCGCACAGCGGTTCTGGAGTTCATGGACGACGTGCGGACCGCCGAGCGTGCGGCCGCGGCTGCCCGCCGGGGTGATGATGTGGCCGAGGAGCTCGACGGTGGCCCGCGCGGTGCCATTTCCCCCGACGAGTGGCGCGCCCACTGGCCCCACGAAGTCTTCGACGCCCAAACCGACGAACGGGCGCAAGACGCCGAGTAGATCACGCCATTTCGTCGAGTTCGATCACGCACTCGCGGTGGCCACCAACTGCTCACTCGTCGTCCACAGGTCCAGCGCCTTGGCCGTGTCGTAGGAGTCCGCCGATGACCGGATGGGGCGCTTGCCCTCGTAATAGGTTCCGGTGACGCCCTCGTAGCGCGCGTCGTGCACCAGGGCCGCCAGCCGCCGGCCCGACGTCGCGATGCTGTTGACGTTGGGTAGGACGCGAAGAGCCGGAAAGGCGTAGCGCCACAGCAGCTTTTGTGCGGGGGAGTACTCCCGTGCCAACCCCGATCCTGGCATCAGGCCCGGGTCGAACGCCGTCACGGTGACACCGCGGGCGCCCTGGCCGAGCCTGCGGTCGAGTTCGTAGGCGAACAGCATGTTGCACAACTTCGACGTGGTGTACCGCCGTCGCCCGTCCTTGTCGTCCGGGTCGCCCGGTCGTGCCAGCTCCTTGGCCGAGGTGTACAGCGGATGGGGCATGCCGCCGGTGAACTTCGTCGGATCGTGGGTGCCGCTGCTGACGATCACGATGCGCGCGGGCGCAGCGAGCTGGTCGAGAAGGCTTGTGACCAAGGCGAAGTGGCCCAGGTGGTTGACGCCGAACGTCATCTCCACTCCGTCGGCTGTGCTCTGGCTGACGTCGACCACCTGTAGGCCTGCATTGCAGACGATGGCGTGCAAGGGCGGCAGATCGGCGCGGGTGAATGCGTCGACGAATTCGTCGACTGATCGCAGCGAGGCGAGGTCGCAAGGGAGGACGGTGCATCGATGGAGGGCGCCGAGCGCGTCCACGGCGGCCATTCCGCGGGCCGGGTCGCGCACAGCGAACACCAGATGCCAGGTCGGGTCGTCGGCGAGGATGGCGCGGGCACATTCGAGGCCGAGTCCCGCGCTCGCGCCGGTGATGACGACCGATCGTGATGTCATGTCTCCTCCAAGAGAACGGGAATGAGGGCTTGCACGGCTTGGATCATGCGGACGTACATGCGGTCGACGTCCGTCGTCTCGGGTTCGAGGTGGTCGGCAAAGAACACCCCATCTGATACCGCGGTGGCGAATGCGGCGAGTTCGTGGACGACCTCCTCGGCGCGCTCGGGTGCGACGCCGGGCGGGATCATCGGCGCGATGGCCTCGCGGAAGCCGGCGATGGCGGTGTCGCGCACCCGCCGGATGGCTGCATCGACCGCGGGGTCGGTGCTCCGCTCAAGCGACAGCATGTAGGTCAGCCGGAGGAAATCCGGATGTTGCGCAAGCAGTTTCGCTGCGGCGGCGCGTCGGGTCTCGATGTCGGGTTCGTGTGGATCGCCCGGCTCGCGTCGCGGCAGCTGAGCGAAGAAGCGATCGGCGCCGCGTTCCATGACCGCGGCCAGCACACCCTCTTTGGACCCGAAGTGCCAATAGATCGAGCTCGCGGGGAGCCCGCATTCCTTGCGGATGTGGCTGATGGACGTCGCGGCGTAGCCCTGCGCCGACATCAACCGTTCGGTGGCGTCGAGAATCTGCTCTCGCGACGTGTCTCCCTGTTGCTGGCGCTTGTTCCGGGCGGATGTCACCGCGTTCGCCTCTCTGTAAGGATCGTTCCAGACAGGCTAGCGGTGACGGCGAGTGCGCGCAATGGTCGTCGAGTTCGACGAAATGGCGGCGTGGTCTCGCGAAAGTTCGCCCAAACGTCGGTTTGGGCGGAAAGGGGGAGCGCTCAGTCGAACAGCGTCGAGCCCCAGAACGTCGACGTGTCGCCCTCGCGGATTCCCGGCGGGCACGCGAACACCGCCGAGCTCGTCGGCGTCACGTACTCGTTCATCGCGTCGCTGCGAGAGATCGCATTCTGCATCGGCACGAACTGCTTGATCGGGTCCCGCACGAACGCGATGAAGAACAATCCGGCATCGAGGTGGCCGAACCCGTCGGAGCCATCGGTGAAGTTGTAACCGCGCCGCAGGATCTCGATGCCGCCGAGATTCTCCTTCGACGCGAGCCGGACATGGGCCTGCTCGTCGATCAGCGGCTTGTCCTTCTTGTCCGTCAGGGTGAAGTTCAGCTCGTCGAACTCGTCGTTCAACCCCATCGGAGCGCCGCTGCCCTTCTGCCGGCCGACGACGCGTTCCTGTTCGAGCAGCGTGGTGCGGTCCCACTGCTCGATCCGCATCCGGATGCGGCGGGCCACCAGGTAGCTACCGCCGGTCAGCCAGGCGGGCCCGTCACCGTCGGCAACCCACACGAACTGGTTCAGTTTGTCGGTTTCGTCGGAGCGCAGGTTGGCGGTTCCGTCCTTGAAGCCGAACAGATTTCGCGGGGTGGACTGCTCGCGGGTGGTCGACGAGGTGCGTCCGAAACCGAGCTGTGAGTAGCGCACCGCGACGGTACCGAAGCCGATGCGGGCCAGGTTGCGGATCGCGTGGACGGCGACCTGCGGGTCGTTGGCGCACGCCTGCACGACGATGTCGCCGCCGCTGCGGGCAGGGTCGATCTTCTCGTTCGGGAACTTGGGCAGGTCGACCAGCTGTGCCGGCTTCTTGTCGGCGATACGGAACCGGTCCACACCGTCTTTGACGAAGAACGACGGGCCGAATCCGATCGTCAGCGTCAGCTGTGACGGCGGCAGGCCGAGCGCTTCCCCCGTGTCGGTCGGCGGCGCGTACGGGTTCTGGCCGGTGGCACCGTTTGTGAAGGCCTCCTCGCCCTGCGTCATCCGCTCGGCCATCTCGGTCCAGTCGGCCAGCATCTTGATGATGTCGTCGCGGCTGTTCGTGGTCACGTCGAACGTCGCGAAGTGCATCCGGTCCTGAGCCTCGGTGACGATGCCCGCCTGATGCTCACCGCGGAAGGGGACCGCGGTGTCCAGATGGCTGGCCGTCGCAGCCGCCGAGGCGCGGCCGGCCAGTGCCCCCGCACCGGCCGCTCCGACCACCGCGGCACCGACCCCGGCCGCGCCGAACAGCTTGCGCCTGCTCAACCCCGGACGCGTCGAATCGCGCTGGGGCGCAGGATCATTGGGGAGCGATGACACCTTGCACCTGGCTCACTTCCTTGCTCAACGCGTCGATGGCCCGCGAGAGCTCCTGGCGCTGCGGCTCGGTCACCGTGTCGTAGCTGACGAACCCGTCGCCCTTGCGGTACTGCTCGAGCATCTTCTCCACTTCGGCGAACCGCTGATCCACGCGCTTGCCCAGATCGGCGTTGCGCTCGTCGAGGATCGGCCGCACCGACGCAACCGCGGTCTGCGAGCCCTGCAGGTTGGCGTTGAAGTCCCACAGGTCGGTGTGGCTGAAGATGTCTTCTTCGCCGCTGATCTTGCTGGTGGCGATCTCGTCGAGCAGACCCTGTGCGCCGCCGGCGATCTGGGTGGAGTCGATCGTGTAGTCGGGCGCCTTCACCCCGGCGTCGAGTTCCTTGACGTCGGCAACCAACTGGTCGGCGATCGCGTTGGTGTCGGGCTGCAGGCCGCTGACCCACAGGTCCTTCTCCAGCCGGTGGAACCCGGTCCACTTCTGCCCGGGCTCGAGGTCGGCTTCGCGCAGGTCGATGCGCGGGTCGAGGTCGTCGGGGAAGGACTCGGCGACGGGCTCGATGCGCTCGTAGTACGTGCGCGCCGTGGGGTACTGGGCCTTGGCGGCCTCGATGTTGCCGGCCTTGATCGCGGCGACGAACGATTCGACGGCGGGGATCAGCGCGTCGGTCTGGCTGTTGATGTAGCGCTTGTAGTTGTCGGCGGCTTCTTTGAACTTGCCCTCGGTGTCGACCTCGACGGCGTCACCGGTGACGGTGTAGTCGGCGCGGATGCCATCGCCGATCATGCCCGGCTTGCAGGCGGTCTGGTAGGTGCCGGGCTGGGACAGCTGCACGATCAGCTTGCGCTGCAGGCCGGGGGAGATGTTCTCGACCTCGCCCATCACCCGCTCGCCCTCGCCGTAGACGTAGAACTCGGTGACCTTGTTGCCGTTGTTGGTGACGACGAAGGTGTTGGCGCCCGTCTTGCCCTCGGTGCCGGACAGCTCGCAGGAGCTGTCGGAGGCGTTGACCGTGATCTGGGCCGGCGCGTCGGTGCCCTCGGCGGCGTTGGCCGACTCTTGCTTAGCCTGGCAGCCGCTCAGCGCGAGGGCGGCGACGGCCGTACTGAGGACGGCGACAGACGGGGAGACCTTCACGTGGTGGACCTTTCGGGATCAGGGAGGGGAGATGACGGCGCCGAGCGGGTCGGCGCCGGGGTGGGACGCAGGAACAGGGTGAGGACCACGACGAGGTAGGCGAGCCAGCCGCACAGCTGCAGCACCGTCGGGGTCGGGGTGACGTTGAAGACGCCCTGCAGTACTTCGCCGTACCAGGAGGACCAGTTGAACCAGGCGGTGATGTCGAACGCTGTGGAGCCCAGCCCGGGCAGCCAGCCAACGGTCTGCAGCGCGCCGATGCCGTAGGACAGGATTCCCGCGGCGACGACGATGAGGAACACGCCGGTGTAGGTGAAGAACTTCGCGAGGTTGATGCTCAGCGCACCGCGGTACATCCCGTAGGCGATGGCGCCGGCGATCAGCACGCCGATGATCAGCCCGACCAACGGCCAGTTCGACGTCGCTTCGGCGTAGCCCACCATGAACAAGGCGGTCTCGACGCCTTCGCGACCGACCGCGAAGAAGGCGAGCAGCGCGACGGCCAGCGGGCCGGTTTCGAGTGCCTGCGCCATGTCGTTGCGCAGCTCGCCGGACATGCCGGCGGCAGCGCGGCGCATCCACAGCACCATCGTGGTGACGATGACGACAGCGATCAGTGAGGCCACTCCGGCGATGGCTTCGGCGGCCAGCCCGGAGATCGTGTTCTCGCCGAACTGGATGACCAGGAACACGGTCACCGTCATCGCGATCGCGGCACCGACTCCGAGCCACACCCACTTGAGGGCGTCGCGGCGGTCGGATTTGACGAGGAAGGCGACCAGGATCGACACGACGATCGCGGCTTCGAGGCCTTCGCGCACACCGATCAGTCCGCTGCCGAACAGCTGGGAGGTGACGTTGGGCGAGGCCGCCAGTGTGGCCGAATGCATGCTGACCGTCAGATCGGTGCTGATGCTCATCGTCGTCCTCGTTGGTGTTCAGCGTTGGCTAGCCAAAGGAAGGTTCGGCTCACCTTGGTTGGTGATGCGATTAGTGAATGTACACCGCCTGTGTCGGGCCCGGGATAGGTCTGAAGTCCTGTCGTGCGTGGCAGCATGGCTAAGACCAGATGGGGTTGAGGAGTCCGGTGACACGGGTGCGTTGGCTGCGAACGGTGGCCGTGATCGGCGCGACAGCGCTGCTCTTGGCGGCAAGCTGTTCGTGGCAGCTCGGTAACCCGATTCCCGAGGGTGTGCCACCTCCGCCGGGGGATCCCGTCCCGCAGATCGACACCTATGCCAAGGGCCGCCCAGCTGATGCCTTACACGAGTGGGCGGCCGCCCGCGCGCCCGCGCTCGGTATCCCGGTGACCGCGCTGGAGGCCTACGCATACGCCGCGCGGGTGGCCGACGTGGAGAACCCCGACTGTCACCTGAAGTGGACGACGCTGGCGGGTATCGGCCAGGTCGAAAGCCACCACGGCACGTACCGCGGCGCGGTGATCAGCCCCAACGGGGATGTCACCCCGCCCATCCGAGGCGTGCTGCTCGACGGCACGGGCGGCAATCTGGAGATCCTCGACCACGATTCGGTCAGCCACGACCCGGCCACCGAGGACAGGGGTGACGAGCCGTTCGCACGCGCAATGGGGCCGATGCAGTTCATCCCCGAGACGTGGCGGCTCTACGGCGTCGACGCCAACAACGACGGCAAGATCAGTGCCGACAACATCGACGATGCCGCGCTGTCGGCCGCGGGATACCTGTGTTGGAGCGGCAAGGACCTGGCGACACCGCGCGGCTGGATGGACGCGCTGCACGCCTACAACCACTCAGATCAATACGCGCGGACGGTGCGCGACTGGGCAACCGCGTACGCCGAAGGACACCCGCTCTGAGAACCTCTAGGCTCAGTGCTGATCATCACGCTGAGCAGTTACGCCCGGAATGACCAAGGAGGCAGTCGTGCCCATCATCGAGCAGGTCGGAGCCCGCGAGATTCTCGATTCCCGGGGTAACCCGACGGTCGAGGTGGAGGTGGGCCTGCTGGACGGCACGGTCGCCCGCGCCGCCGTCCCGTCGGGTGCCTCCACCGGGGAGCACGAGGCCGTGGAGCTGCGCGACGGCGGTTCGCGCTACCTCGGGAAGGGCGTGCAGAAGGCTGTCGAGGCGGTGCTCGACGAGATCGCGCCCGCGGTCATCGGCCTCGGCGCCGATGAGCAGCGCCTCGTCGACCAGGCGCTCCTCGACCTCGACGGCACGCCGGACAAGTCCCGGCTGGGCGCCAACGCGATCCTCGGCGTCTCGCTGGCGGTGGCCAAGGCCGCCGCCGACAGCGCCGCACTGCCGCTGTTCCGCTACGTGGGCGGCCCGAACGCGCACATCCTGCCGGTACCGATGATGAACATCATCAACGGTGGCGCCCACGCCGACACGGGCGTCGACGTCCAGGAGTTCATGATCGCCCCGATCGGCGCCCCCAGTTTCAAGGAAGCGCTGCGCTGGGGTGCGGAGGTCTATCACTCCCTCAAGTCGGTGCTGAAGAAGCAGGGCCTCGCGACGGGTCTGGGTGACGAGGGCGGCTTCGCCCCCGACCTGCCCGGCACGAAGGCGGCGCTGGATCTGATCGGCACCGCCATCGAAGCCGCGGGCTTCACGGTCGGCAGTGACATCGCACTCGCGCTCGACGTCGCGGCCACCGAGTTCTACACCGACGGCACCGGCTACGCGTTCGAGAAGGAGACCCGCTCCGCCGAGCAGATGGCGGCCTTCTACGAGCAGCTGATCGGCGCCTACCCGCTGGTGTCGATCGAGGACCCGCTCTCGGAGGACGACTGGGACGGCTGGGTCGCGCTGACCACCGCGATCGGCGACCGGGTGCAGTTGGTCGGCGACGACCTGTTCGTCACCAACCCCGAGCGCCTCGAGGACGGCATCGAGCGCGGCGCCGCCAACGCGCTGCTGGTCAAGGTGAACCAGATCGGCACGTTGACCGAGACGCTGGACGCGGTGTCGCTGGCGCACAACGCCGGCTACAAGACGATGATGAGCCACCGCAGCGGCGAGACCGAGGACACCACGATCGCCGACCTGGCTGTGGCCGTCGGCAGCGGGCAGATCAAGACCGGTGCTCCCGCCCGCAGTGAGCGAGTCGCCAAGTACAACCAGCTGCTGCGCATCGAAGAGGAACTCGGCGACGCGGCTCGCTACGCCGGCGACCTGGCCTTCCCGCGATTCGAAGGCGGAGCGAAATAGCCTGTGCCCGAAGCCAAACGGCCTGATCCGCGGCGTCGCACCTCTCGGCCCGCCGGGCCGGGTAAGCCCGGGCGGGCCAAGCCCGGCGCGACGTCGGGCCGCCGTGAGCGCAGCGCGGCCGAACCGCGGGTACCCGAGGGCGACGCCGTCACCGAGGCAGAGTCAGACACCCCTGGCACGTCGATTCGTGCCTCGATCGCCGCGTCGATGCAGGCCTCGGCCGACCAGCGCTTCGGTTCGACGGCTCGTCGTGCGGCGATCCTGGCGGCGGTGGTGTGTGTGTTGACGCTGACCATCGCCGGGCCGGTGCGTACGTACTTCGGCCAGCGCACCGAGATGAAGCAGTTGCAGGCCTCGGAGTCCCAACTGCGGGACCAGATCGCGGATCTGGAGGCGCAGAAGGCGAAGTTGGCCGATCCGGTGTTCATCGCCGCGCAGGCGCGTGAGCGGCTGGGTTTCGTGATGCCGGGGGAGATCCCGTATCAGGTGCAGTTGCCGGCCGGGGCAACGCAGGCGGGGGAGGCGCCGCAGGGCGTGGGCCCGGCGGCGAGTTCCGACCCCTGGTACACCGCGCTGTGGCACACGATCGCCGATGCGCCGCACGGCATTTCGCCGACTGCGCCGCCCCCGCTACCTGCAGTGCCGCCGCCAGGCCCGCCACCACCACCGCCGGCGCCCGGTGGTTGAGTCGACGGATCTCGAGGTCGTCGCGCGGCAGTTGGGGCGTGAGCCGCGCGGTGTTCTCGAGATCGCCTACCGCTGCCCGGACGGGGACCCGGCCGTGGTGAAGACCGCGCCGAGATTGCCTGACGGCACGCCGTTCCCGACGCTGTACTACCTGACGCATCCGGCCTTGACGGCGGCGGCGAGCCGGCTGGAATCGTCGGGGTTGATGCGAGACATGACGCAGCGGCTGGCCGACGATCCGGAGTTGGCGGCGGCGTATCGCCGTGCCCACGAGTCGTATCTGGCCGAGCGTGACGCGATCGAGTCGCTGGGCACGACGTTCTCCGGCGGCGGCATGCCCGACCGGGTCAAGTGCCTGCACGTGGTGATCGCCCACTCGCTGGCCAAGGGGCCGGGCGTCAATCCGTTCGGCGACGAGGCGTTGGCGGTGCTGGCGGCCGAGCCGGAGATGGCCGGCATTCTCGATCCGGAGGTGTGGACATGAGCGCCAGGGTGGCCGCGGTGGATTGCGGAACCAACTCGATCCGCTTGCTGATCGCCGACGTCACCGACGGGCGTCTCACCGACGTGCATCGGGAGATGCGGATCGTCCGGCTGGGGCAGGGCGTGGATGCGACCGGGGAGTTCGCGCCCGAGGCGCTGGCTCGCACCCGCGCGGCGCTCGAGGCCTACGCCGCGTTGATGCGGGACCACGAGGTGTCGGCGGTGCGGATGGTGGCGACGTCGGCTGCGCGGGACGCCGGCAATCGGGACGAGTTCTTCGCGATGACGTCCGAGGTGCTCGGTGCGGTCGTCACCGGGGCGGTGGCCGAGGTGATCACCGGCGAGCAGGAGGCGCGGTTGTCGTTCCTCGGCGCGGTGGGTGAATTGGATTCCACGGCAGCGCCTTTCGTCGTGGTCGACCTGGGCGGTGGCTCGACGGAGGTGGTGCTCGGCACGGACGACGTGGAGGCCGCCTACTCGGCGGACATCGGTTGCGTGCGGTTGACCGAGCGGTGCCTGCATTCCGATCCGCCGACAGAGGAGGAGGTCGCCGCGGCGCGTGCCGTGGTGCGCGAGGCTCTCGACACGGTGCTCGGGGTGGTGCCGGTGCAGCACGCCAAGACCTGGGTGGGGGTCGCGGGCACGATGACCACGCTGGCCGCGTTGGCGCGGAAGATGACCACCTATGACTCCGATGCGATCCACCTGTCCTCGGTGGGCTTCGATGAGCTGCTGCCGGTGTGTGCGGACCTACTGGCGATGACCCGTGCTCAGCGCGCCGTGCTGGGGCCGATGCACGAGGGTCGGGTCGACGTGATCGGCGGCGGCGCGCTGATCGTGACGGAGTTGGCCGCGGTGCTCGCCGACCGTGCCGGCATCGATCGGCTGCTGGTCAGTGAGCACGACATCCTCGACGGGATCGCGCTGTCGATTGCGGGCTGACGGCTGGCCGTCAGTGGCTGGCGGCGCGCCGCACCCGTGAGCGGCGTTTCGTCGGATCGTGCTGTCCGGCCAGGGTGATGGCCAGCAGCACCATCACCGCGCCGATGCCCGCGTGTAGCCAGTTGTCGGCACCGTTGAGCGGCAGGACGTGGGCGTTGCTTCCGCGTTCGACGAGCAGTCCGTAGATCCAGAGCCCCAGGTAGATCAGCCCACCGCCGAGCAGATAGGCGCGGGAGGCGGCGTAGCTGCGCGCGCCGGCGAACCCCGCGACACCGACCACGATGTGGACGATGTTCAGCAGCGCCGAGACTCCGAACATCCCGAACAGAAAGGCCCCGGACTGCTGACCGGCCCAGGTCAGCCGGTCGACCCCGGAGGTGACGCCCGGGACGAATCCGAGTACTCCGATGACGGTCAGCGCGACCGCCACGATCAACGCTGCGCCTTGTACGGCCATGTATTTCGGGCTGTCCGCCATCCCGTCCTCCTTCGCGTCGTCATATTGACGTGCGTGCAGGAAGAAGTACCCCGCGCGGCGCCGGGATAACACCCCTCAGAGGCGCAGGATCGGGCCGAGCTTCTCCAGGACGGCCGGGTCCTCGATGGTCGACGGCACCGGTTCGTCGCGGCCGGTGGCCAACCCCCGCATGGTCTTGCGCAGGATCTTGCCCGACCGCGTCTTGGGCAGGGCGGGGACGACGTCGACGAGCCGGAACGCGGCGACGGCCCCGATCTCGTCGCGCACCAGTTGCACCAGCTCGTCGGCGAGTCCGTCGGTGGAGGCGCCCGCCTTGACCACCACCAGGCCTCGCGGCGCCTGCCCCTTGATCTCGTCGGGCACCCCGATGACCGCGCACTCGGCGACCGCGGGGTGGGTGGCGAGCACCTCTTCGATGGCGCCGGTGGACAGGCGGTGCCCGGCGACGTTGATGACGTCGTCGATGCGTCCCATCACGAACAGGTAGCCGTCGGTGTCGAAGTGACCACCGTCGCCGGTGAGGTAGTAGCCGGGGTACTCGGACAGGTAGGACTGCTCGTAGCGGTCATCGGCGTGCCACAGTGTCGGCAGGGTTCCGGGCGGCAGGGGCAGGCGGATGCAGATGGCGCCTTCCTGATCGGGTGCGCAGTCGCTGCCGTCTTCGCGCAGGATGTGCACGTCGAAGCCGGGCATCGGGACTGTCGGCGAGCCCGCCTTGATCGGAAAGGCCTCTGTTCCCATAGGATTCGCGGCGATCGGCCAGCCGGTCTCGGTCTGCCACCAGTGGTCGATCACCGGGATGCCGAGCTTGTCGGCGGCCCAGTGATAGGTATCGGGATCGAGGCGCTCGCCGGCGAGGAACAGATACTGCAGCGACGAGAGGTCGTACTCGTCGACGTACTTGCCTTCCGGGTCTTCCTTGCGGATCGCCCGGATCGCGGTGGGCGCGGTGAACAGCGCTTTGACCCGGTGTTCGGAGATGACCCGCCAGAAGGCGCCGGGGTCGGGCGTGCCGACGGGTTTGCCTTCGTAGAGCACGGTCGTCGCGCCGAGAAGCAGTGGGGCATAGACGATGTAGGAGTGGCCGACCACCCAGCCCACGTCGGAGGCTGCCCAGAACACGTCGCCAGGGGTGATGTCGTAGATGTGCCGCATGCTCCACAGCAGCGCGACGGCGTGACCGCCGTTGTCCCGCACGATGCCTTTGGGCTTGCCGGTGGTGCCCGAGGTGTAGAGCACGTAGAGTGGGTCGGTGGCGGCGACGGGGACCGGGTCGACGGGGCTCGCGGCGGCCATCACGTCGGCCCAGTCCAGGTCTCGACCTTCGAGGAGCTCGCAACGGTGCCGATCTCGTTGCACGACAACACAATTCCGTGGTGGGTGGCTGGACATGCCGATCGCGGCGTCGAGCATGGGCTTGTACTCGATGACGCGCGTGGGCTCGATGCCGCAGGACGCGGAGACGATCACGGCGGGGTGCACATCGTCGATGCGGACGGCGAGCTCGTGCGGCGCGAATCCGCCGAACACCACCGAGTGCACCGCACCGAGCCGCGCGCAGGCCAGCATCGCGATGACGGCCTCGGGGATCATCGGCATGTAGATGATCACCCGATCCCCGGGGCCGACGCCGAGGTCGCGCAGCGCACCGGCGAATCGTGCAGTGTGGTCGGTCAATTCGCGGTAGGTGTAGGTGCGCTGTGTGTCGGTGACCGCCGAGTCGTAGATCATTGCCGGCTGTTCTCCGCGGCCCGCCTCGACGTGACGATCCAGCGCGTTCGCGCACGTGTTGAGCTCGGCGTCGGGAAACCACCGGTAGAACGGCGGCCGGCTGTCGTCGAGGACCGCTTGCGGCGCGCGGGTCCAGGTGACGTCGGTGGCCGCGTCGGCCCAGAACGCTTCGGGATCGGAGATGCTGGCGTCGAACAGGTCGCGGTACCCGGGCATATCAGCACCGTAAACCTTCCCCGTTAGTCTCAGGGGCATGACGAACCAACCCCCTCCGATCGGAGGGGTCCGCCGCAGTTACGTGACCGCGCGAGGTGTCCGTTTCCACGTCACCGAGGCTGGTCCCGAGGACGGCAGGCCGGTGCTCGCGCTGCACGGCTGGCCGCAGCACCACTGGGCCTATCGCGACCTGCTCGCCGATCCGCCGCCGGGGCTGCGGATCATCGCGCCCGACCTGCCGGGTTACGGCTGGTCAGGGCCTGCGCCGCACAAGTGGGCCAAGGAGGACGTGGTCAGCGACCTGGTGGCGCTGATGGACGCGATGGGTCTGGAGCACGTGCTGCTGGTGGGCCACGACTGGGGTGGTTTCATCGGCCACCTGCTGACGCTGCGGGTGCCGGAACGCATCGACGGCTATCTGGTGCTCAACATTCCGCACCCGTGGGTGTCGGCGAAGGCGCTGGCGCCGCACCTGTGGCGATTCCTGCTGTACCAGCCGTTCGTGGCGTCGATCGGGGTGCCGCTGCAGCGGCGCACGCCGTATCTGGAGCGGGTGATCTTCGGAGTCGCCGCCCCGAAGATCGATCGCCAGACGGCGCGGGTCTACGCCGATGCGTTCCGGGATCCCATGGTGGCGCGGACCGCGCGCGACACGTACCGCACGTTCCTGCTGCGCGAGGCTCGACAGAGCGCGCGCAACCCGGAGCGGCGCTGGTCGACGGTCCCGACGCGCGCGCTGTTCGGCAAGGACGACACGGCCATCCACCCGTCGCTGGCCGCGGCCGAGAGCGCCCGCGCCGACGACTACACCCTGGAGCTGGTCGACGGTGGCCACTTCATCCTCGACGAGCAGCCGGAGTTGGTGCGCGCCAGGCTGATCGCGCTCGCCGACGAGATCCCGACCCGCTGAGTTTCCCCGCGAGCAGACGCGAACTCGTGCTTTTCAGGCTCTGAAAGCAGGAGTTCGCGTCTGCTCGGCGTCAAAGATCAGCCGGCGGGCGTCAAGATGTCGCAAGGATCGCGCTCGGGCGGACCGTAGCGGCGTAGACCGAAGTCATGGCTGTTCTCGACGTTCACCGTCCCGCTCACCACCTGTCGACGTCGATTCGCCGCATGCGGCGCACGCTGCCGATGTCCACTCCCAGCGTGCCCGCGCGTGCACTGCGCGATCCGGTGGTGGCCGGCTGGGTGCGCGCCCACGGGATCACGGTGTCCGTGGCGGGGGTCGACGAGCTCGAGCAGACCGGGCACTGCGGCATCCGGACCGAGCACATCCTGGTGCGGTGCGGCGCGACGACGCCCCCGATCCGGGCAGCGGTGGCGGGCGGGGTCACGCGGTTCGTGGTCAGCTCCGACCGGCACGTCGACGTCCTCGCCTCGACCGGTCATCCCGACATCGCGGTGTATCTCGACGACCGCGGACCCGCGGTGATCGGGGAGCGTCGACTGCAGGTGGTCGGCGTGCATGCTGATGTCGACGATTCCGCCGGTGCCGTGGAGTGGGGAACGGCCGCCGAGCGGCTGCTGTGCCGCACCGCGGTCCTTCGCACCTGCGGGTTGCCGTTGGCGCGGATCAGTCTGACCGGCGGCGACATCTCCGAGTGGGTCTACGGCGACGGGCAGGTCAGCGGCGCGGTTGCGGCAGAGGTGGACAACGCTCTCACCGACGGGTGCGCGCGGTGGCGCCTGCCGCGCCCGTCGATAATGCTCGGTCCGGCGGTGTGACGGGTCAGTGCCCGGGTTCGCTGGCGACCAGCCCCGCGGCCTGGGCTTCGGCGACGGTGTCTTCCCACGCGCATTCGCCGACGACCAGTACGGCCAGGGCGATCACCAAAGCGAAAGTCGACACCGTCCAGTAGAGGATCGGTGAGACCGCGCCTGGCGTCGCCATCAGCATCACCGCGAGGCTGGCGGGAAGCGCGAGGGCAGCTGCGTACCCCAGCAGCCGGGTGTCGATCGTGCGGGACATGCCTCCACAGTCCGACCGGCGCTTAAGAACATGCCTATCGGTGGCTGTGGAAAGGCTATGAGTTCGCTGCTCAGCCGGGCGGCGGTTCGTTGGTCAGCGCCAAATACCCGCGGGCACCAGCCCGCTGCAGGCTCGCTCGCACCAGCCCGACGATCAGACCCTGGATGGCGCCGGCGATCAACACCGACGACGTCGAGTAGCTGAGGTCTTTGGGGTCCGGGGGTTCGGGATCGTTCTGCCCGACGCGCTTCCAGATCTGACCGAAGATCTGTCCAGCCAGCAGCCCGCCGCCAACACCGGTGGCCACCGACAGAGGGGTGTACAACTTTCTCGACAGCCTGCTCATGGCCGGGTGATTACCCGAGCGTGCGGTGGTCAAACGCGGTGCGGTGCGGCGGGGCGGGTGCGAAGATCGACGGGTGGACGCGCATCCGCTCGACGACGACGGAGGGTGGGACCGACGCGCCCGGCACGAGACGGAAACCGAACGGCTGGACCGCAATTGGGCCAGTCTGCTGCAGGAGTTGCGGGTCGTGCAGACCGGCGTGCAGCTGCTCACCGGGTTCTTGCTGACGCTGCCGTTCCAGCAGCGATTCACGATGCTGGGCCACAACATGCAGATGGTCTACCTGGCCACGGTCAGTACGGCGGTGTTGTCCACCGCGCTGCTCATCGCCCCTGTCGGCATGCACCGCGTGCTGTTCCGCCGCCACCGCCTCGGCACGTTGGTCACCTTCGCCCATCGGTGCGCCTACGCCGGTCTGCTGCTCCTCGGCGCGGCGATCACCGGGATGACGGTCATCATCTTCGACGCTGTCGCCGGGCTGACCGCTGCGTTGGCCGCCGGGGTGGCTGCGCTCGTGTTGTTCGCCTCGTTCTGGGTCGTGCTGCCGCTGACGCTGCGCCGCACCGGCGCGTAGTTTCGCCGCCCGGCCGCCGGGTACCTCGACGCCCTGACGGTCCACGAGACACAGGAGGCGCAATGCCCGACGGTGTGATTCCCTACCCCGGCGAGACAGCCGAGATGGCCGACAGGCCACGCGATGAGATGGCTGACTACATCGGCACGGGACTGCTCGAGGGCAAACGCGCACTGATCACCGGCGGTGACTCCGGTATCGGGCGCGCCGTCGCGGTCGCGTTCGCCAAGGAAGGCGCCGACGTCGCGATCGCCTACCTCGAGGAGCTCGACGACGCCGCCCACACGGTGTCGCTGGTCGAGGCGGCGGGCCGACAGGCCATCTCGCTCGAGGGTGACCTCGCCGACCCCGCGCACTGCCGCTCCGTGGTCGCGCAGACGGTGACACAGCTCGGCGGGCTGGACATCGTCGTCAACAACGTCGCCTTCCAGTCGCCGGTGTCCGACCTGACGGAGATCAGCGACGAGCAGTGGCGGCGGACCTTCGCGGTCAACATCGACAGCTTCTTCCACGTCACCAAGGCCGCTCTGGCGCATCTGCCCGACGGGTCGGCGATCATCAACACCGGATCCATCAACGGGTTGCGCGGCAACAAGTCGCTCATCGACTATTCGGCGACCAAGGGTGCGGTGATCGCGCTGACGTATTCGCTGGCGCAGTCTCTGTCCGAACGCAACATCCGGGTCAATTGTGTTGCCCCCGGCCCGGTCTGGACTCCGTTGATCCCGGCGACCATGCCTGCGGAGAAGGTCGAGTCCTTCGGCGAACAGGTGCCGATGGGGCGGGCGGCCCAACCCGACGAGATCGCACCGTCGTACGTGTTCTTCGCCGCGGGCCGACTCTCGTCCTACTACAGCGGTGAGGTGCTGGCTCCGATCGGCGGGGAGACACTGCCGGGCTGACGCGGTGCGGCTGATCGCGTTTCGACCGCATCCGCGCGGGTACGGCGAATTCTCATGAGAGCAGTGACATGGCACGGCCGGCGCGATGTGCGCGTCGACACCGTAGACGACCCCCGCATCGAGGAACCGACGGACGCGATCATCGAGGTGACGTCCACCAACATCTGCGGTTCCGATCTGCACCTCTACGAGGTGCTCGGCGCATTCATGAACACCGGGGACATCCTCGGTCACGAGGCGATGGGAGTGGTGCGCGAGGTCGGCTCAGGCGTATCGAATCTCGCGGTCGGGGACCGCATCGTGGTGCCGTTTCAGATCTCCTGCGGTCACTGCTTCATGTGCGACCAGCAGCTCTACACACAGTGTGAGACCACGCAGGTCCGCGACCAGGGCATGGGTGCCGCACTGTTCGGCTACTCGGAGCTCTACGGCGAGGTACCCGGAGGGCAGGCCGAATATCTGCGCATCCCGCAGGCCCAGTTCACGCACATCAAAGTGCCTGAGGGGCCGCCCGATTCGCGCTTCGTCTACCTGTCCGACGTGCTGCCCACCGCATGGCAGGGTGTGGCCTACGCCGGCATTCCCGACGGCGGATCGGTGACGGTGCTCGGACTGGGGCCGATCGGCGACATGGCGGCCCGCATCGCCACCCATCTCGGGCACCGCGTGATCGCCGTCGACCGCGTTCCGGAGCGGCTGGCGCGAGCCACCGCGCGGGGTATCGAGACCATCGACATGGCCGGGCTCAGCGGCTCGGTCGGCGACGCGGTACGCGACCTGACCGATGGGCGGGGCACCGACTCGGTCATCGACGCGGTGGGAATGGAAGCGCATGGCTCACCGATCGCCCAGGCCGCGCAGACGGCTGCGGCGTTCCTGCCCGACTTCGTCGCGAAACCGTTCATGCAGAAGGCCGGCGTCGACCGGCTCGGCGCGCTGTACTCGGCGATCGACTGCGTGCGCCGCGGCGGGACGATCTCGCTGAGTGGCGTGTACGGCGGCATGGCCGACCCGATGCCGATGCTGACGCTGTTCGACAAGCAGATCCAGCTGCGGATGGGTCAGGCCAACGTCAAGAAATGGGTTGACGACATCATGCCGCTGCTGACCGACGGCGACCCGTTGGGCGTCGACTCGTTCGCCACTCACGTGCTGCCGCTCGATCAAGCGCCGCACGCCTACGACATCTTCCAGAAGAAGCAGGACGGCGCCGTGAAGGTGATCCTCAAGCCCTGAGTGGGTACCCCCGATCGCACGTATGGGTCGGCAACAAGGGGTACGTCGGGATGCGCCTGGCACGTAGCAAGCTGGACACGCCGGGGATCGTCCGCAAGCGGCGCGGCAAGGGCTTCGCCTACTACGGGCCCGACGGCGAACTACTGGCCGATCCCGATACGGCCCAGCGGATCAAGGACCTGGTCATCCCACCGGCGTGGAAGAACGTATGGATCAGCCCACGGCCGAACGGCCACATCCAGGCGGTGGGAACCGACGCTGCGGGCCGGCGGCAGTACCTGTATCACGAGCGATGGCAGCAGGAACGGGCTGAAGAGAAGTTCGACCGGGTGCTCGAGCTCTCGACGCGGTTGCCGGAGTGGCGGTCCCGCATCGCGCGGGACCTGGCTGGCCGCGGCTTGACCCGGGACCGTGTGCTCGCGCTGGCCCTGCAGCTGCTGGACCGGGGGTATTTCCGGGCCGGCGGTGAGCAGTCGGCCGAGGATTTCGAGCACTACGGCTTGGCGACCCTGCTGTGTGAACACGTCACCGTGAAGAAGAACGCGGTCGAATTCGACTACCCCGCCAAGAGCGGGGTGCAGCGCACCGTCGAGATCGACGACCCAGAGGTGGTGCGTGCGGTGCGGTCGTTGATGCGCCGCACAGAACGCACCGAGCGGCTGCTGGTGTGCCGCAGCGGAAACAGCGACTGGGTCGACGTCAAGGCCGACGATCTGAATGCGCGATTCAAAGAGATCGTCGGTGACGAATTCACCGTCAAGGACCTACGCACCTGGCACGGCACCGTGCTGGCCGCCGCGTCGTTCGCCGCCGCGAAGCCGCCCACCTCGAAGACCGCGATCAAGCGTGAGACGTCGGCGGTGATGAAAGAGGTATCGAGCGAGCTGGGTAACACCCCGGCCGTCGCGCGGGCCTCCTATGTCGATCCGAGGGTGGTCACCGGATACGAGAACGGGTTGACGATCGCCGCGGCGACCAAGCGGGCCGACACGATGCGCGACCTCGACAAGGCCCAGGAGCTGATGGAGAAGGCAACCCGCCAGCTGATCCGTCGGGTGGCGAGGGGAAAGTGATGTGTTTGGCAGTTGACGAGCGCGGAAAGCCTACATGCATCGTGCACAGTGAAGGAGGTCGCACACATGCCGAACTCGTCGATCAAGAACGAGAAGATGTACGAGGATCTTCGGCGCGAGGGCAACTCGAAAGAGAAGGCCGCACGGATTTCCAACGCCGCGGCAGCCCGGGGCGCGTCGGCTGTGGGTCGAAAAGGGGGCCGATCGGGCTCCTATGACGACTGGAAGGTCGACGAGCTCAAAGAACGCGCCAAAGAGCTTGGCCTCAGCGGGTATTCGCGAATGACCAAGGACAAACTGATCTCCGAACTACGGAGCCACTGACCCGTCTGCCGCCTCGAGCAGCGCCTGCGCCAGTCGGGCCGCCGGCGGGGTCATGCGACCGTTGGCTGGCGTGGCGAGATAGACCGACCACAGCACCGGCGTGGTCAGGTGGACCGTCCGTAGTGCGGGATACCGTGTGGCCTCGGAATGCGGCATGAACGCGGTGCCCAAACCGCTACTGACCAGGTCGGCAACGGCATGGAAGCCCGCCGGGACCTCGTACAGGGTTCGCGCTTGGCTCCCTGCAGCGTGAAAGGCGTCGTCGACCAGGCGGCGCAACCCGAAACCCGGAGGAAACCCGATCAGCTCTTCGTGGGCCAGGTCGCCGATCGCCACCTGCTGGCGGTTCGCGATTCGGTGGTCGTCGCGGCACACGAACACCAGTGGGTCGTCGAACAACTTCTGCAGCCTCAGTGCGGTGGGAAAGCGGTCAGGTACAGAGACCAGCGCCACGTCGAGTGAGCCTTCCAGAAGTGCAGACAGGTAGGTCGACGCGCCAGTCTGACTGAGCCGCAGTCGAAGTCGGACGTGCGGATGCTCGCGGTGGAAGTCGCCGAGGGCCTGCGCGACGTCCAGGGGACCGAAGGCGATCAGCGAACCGAATTCGACGGTCCCCATCAAGGTGCCCCGGAATTCAACGACGGAGTCGACGGCGGCCCGGCCGGCGCGCACCACCTCGTGCGCGTGGGTACGGAACCGTTCGCCCGCGGGGGTGAGGCTGATCTGCTGGCGGGAGCGATCGAACAGCGTCACCCCGAGCTCGCGTTCGAGTTTGCCCACTGACGTCGAGAGTGCGGATTGCACGACGCGCGCGCGCTCGGCGGCGCGGGTGAAGCTCATCTCCCCGGCGACCGCGAGGAAATGCTCGAGCTGACGGAACTCCATTCGCCCAACCTATCTCCATTGTTGATGACAATCATCCACAACAATCGTTGGCGTCGATCGCTCTCGAGCGCTGTGATGGGGTCATGAACGACAGCGTGAGCAGACGGCAGTTCGGATTCCTGGTGACGGCCGCGGCGGGCGCGGCGACGCTGGCCGCGGGTTCGTCCACCCCGGCCGGCGCCACTCCGCCGCCCGCACCCGCTCACCCGATCGGTCCCGTCCGGCAGATCACCGCCGGCGATCTCGACGTCGGCTACGTCGACGCCGGGCCTCGCGACGGCCGGCCCGTGGTCCTGTTGCACGGGTGGCCCTACGACATCCACAGCTACGCCGACGTGACCGCGATCCTCGCCGGGCAGGGCTTCCGTGTCATCGTGCCCTTCCTTCGCGGCTTCGGCAGCACCCGGTTCCGTTCGGAGCGCACCCCCCGCAACGGCCAGCAGGCCGCTTTGGCCCACGACGTCATCGCGCTGATGGATGTGCTTGGTATCCCTGCCGCCATCCTCGGTGGGTACGACTGGGGTGGTCGCACCGCCAACGTCGTCGCCGCACTGTGGCCGCAGCGGTGCACCGGACTCGTCGCGGTCAGCGGCTACATCATCGTGAACAGGGAGGCCAACCAGGCACCGCTCGCACCGCAGGCCGAATACGGCTGGTGGTACCAGTACTACTTCGCCACTGATCGGGGCGAACGCGGTTACCGAAGCAACACTTCAGATTTCAACAAACTGATCTGGCGCAACGCCTCGCCGCTGTGGCACTTCGACGAACCCACCTACGACCTTACGGCCGCCGCCTTCGCCAACCCAGACCACACCGACGTGGTCATCCACAACTACCGGTGGCGGTTGAGCCTGGCACAGGGAGAGCCTCGGTACGACGACGACGAACGACGTCTGGCCGCCACACCCGCCATCACGGTTCCGACGATCACCATCGGCTCCGACTTCGACGGCCCCGCCAAGGACGGCGCCACCTATCGCGCGCGCTACACCGGCCGCTACCAACACCGCGTCCTCGACGGCATCGGACACAACGTGCCGCAGGAGGCTCCCCGAGACTTCGCGGCGGCGATCGCCGACGTGACCCGACAGTGAGGACGATCATGACCACATCAACCCCGTTGGCCGGGCGCACCGCCCTGGTGACCGGTTCGACATCAGGACTCGGCGCGGGAATCGCCGCGACGCTGGCGAAAGCTGGTGCGCACGTCGTGATTACCGGACGCACCCGCAGTCGCGGTGAGGAGGTCGTCGCGAGTATCGAATCCTCCGGCGGTCGAGCCGCGTTCGTCGCCGCCGACTTCTCGAATCCCGCGCAGGCGGTCGCCGAAGTCGCGTCGCTGGCGACGGAGGCTGTCGGGGGTGTGCTCGACATCCTCGTCAACAACGTTGCCACGCTGGTGTTTCCGGCTCCGACGGCAGACGTCACCGCAGACGAGATCAGCGACGCATTCGCTGTCAGCGTCACCGCTCCGTTCTTGCTGACGGGTCTCGTCGCACCTGCGATGGCTGCGCGCGGTGAGGGCGCGATCGTCAACATCGGTTCGATCAGCGCACTGTTCGGTTCGTCGGGGTCAGCCCTCTACGGCGCCACCAAGGCGAGTGTGCACATCCTGACGAAGGCCTGGGCCGATGAGTACGGACCGTCCGGTGTGCGTGTGAACGCGGTGGCGCCCGGGCCCATCGCCACCGAACGCATGGTGGAGTTCGGTGACGCGGTGAATCCCGTTCTGGCCCGGGTACCGTCGAACCGGATGAGCACCATCGACGAAGTGGCTTCCGCGGTCCTGTTCCTCGCCGGACCGCATGCCTCGAACATCCACGGCGCGATCGTGACCGTCGACGGTGGATTCTCGGCGGTCTGAAGGAAAGGTGTTGCTGTGCATCACGTGATCACCGATCCGTTGGCCCGCCTGTTCGCTGCAACGGTCAACCCCTCTCCGAAGCCGGCGGTGCGCTTCCCCGGCATCGAGGCACACACGTCGCTGGTCGACATCCCCACGCGACACGGGCCGGTCGAGGCGACCGTGTACCGACCGGACCAGCGGGTGCATCACCCGCCGGTGTACGTCAACATCCACGGCGGGGGCTTCGTGGTCGGGCACCGCGAGCAAGACGATCCGTGGTGTCGGTACCTGGCCGCCGCCGCAGGAGTGGTGATCGTCAACACCGATTACCTGCTCGCCCCGCGGTATCGCTTTCCCGTTGCGGCGCAACAGGTCTACGACGTGGTGTGCTGGGTCGCCGACGAGGCCCGGGACTGGGATGGCGCACGGTTGTCGGTGGGTGGCCAGAGTGCGGGCGGCAATCTCGCCGCGGCGGCAGCGCGCCAAGCGCTCGAGGACGGAGGCCCTGCGATCGGACTGCAGGTGTTGCACTATCCGCCGTTGGATCTCATCACCGCGGTGAAGGACAAGCCGTCACCATTGGGTGCGCGGGCGGTGATGAAACCGTGGATGGGGCAGGTGTTCGACAACGCCTATGTGCCTGACCGGCTCCGACGCCGCGACCGGCTGGTGTCACCCGCCTGGGGCGCGAATGCCGACGACATCGATGGCATCGCGCCCGCGGTGGTGGTCACCGCGGAGTACGACCGGTTACGCGACGAGGCGCGGTGGTACTCCGACCGTCTGGCTGCGGTGGGGTCGCTGGTCGACTACATCGAAGTGCCCGGAGTCGACCACGGGTACAACATCATGAGCGAGGCCGCGTCGGTCACGGAGCGGGTATACGCCCAGATCGCCGAGCACGTCGCACGCGTCGGGGCCCGCTAGCCCTGCTGGGCGCGCGCCTCTGCGCCGGACTCCTCGGTGTCGATGTCGTCATCGGAGCCGGCGCGTCCGACGTATGGGCCATCGGCCTGATCATCGTCGTTCTCACTGGCGCGTGAACCGGCCACCTTGGAGTCGGGCTCGACGTCGGACTCGGCCTTCTCGGACTCCGGATTGCTCATCTGTGCCTCCTGATCGGTTTCGCACGGCATGCCCGGACGGCCCGTGACCAAACCCCCGCGAACGATGACTGAGTTGTGACCGGCTGTCGATCATCGTTTGGTGGGTAGACCCTCGGGTATCGCTTCTCCATGGTCACGCGGCGGCTCGTTGCTGCGTACCCGACACGATGACCAGCGACAACGGGCTGTGCGGCGCACCCGTCCCGATTTTCGCCCGTCGAGTGAGAGGAGTGAACATGCCGAACACCTCAAGAGATCCCGTCGACCACGCCCGCACGAACCGCCAGTTCGCCGGCGAAACGATGAAGGCAGGAAAGAACGCGCTGGGCCTGATCGGTGTCGGCCTCGGGGTGTTGTCGCTGGTGATCGCCCTGTTCTCGTTCGCCAACGGCTCGCGGACCACGGGAGTGGTCGCGGTAATCCTGGCTGTCGTGCTGGCAGGTGCCGGATTCGCGTGGCTCACGTTCCGGCACCGCAAGGTCGTGCAGAAGACGGTGGAGTGGCACCGGGAGCATCCCGAGGTGCCATACGAGCCGCCCACGAGCTGAGGGTCAGCGCCCAGAGGTGAAGCGTTGCAGGAACTGTCGCGTGCGCTCTTCGCGTGGCGTATCCAATACTGCTGCAGCTGAGCCTGATTCGACGATCTGACCGCCGTCGAGGAAGCACACGGTGTCGGCTACGTCGCGGGCGAAGGCCATCTCGTGGGTGGCCATCACGATCGTCGCCCCGGACGCCGCGAGTTCTCCGACGAGGGTGAGCACTTCGCCGACCAGCTCAGGGTCGAGCGCGCTCGTGATCTCATCCAGCAGAAGCAGTTTCGGCTCGTAGGCCAGTGCGCGGGCAATGGCGACACGCTGCTGCTGGCCGCCCGAGAGCTTGTCGGGATAGGACGTCGCGTGTGACTCCATGCCGACCCGGGTCAGTAGTTCGCGTGCCCGCTGCTCGGCCTCGCGCTTGCTGCTGCCGTGCACCACCCGCGGGGCAAGGGCGACGTTGCCCAGCGCGGTCATGTGCGGGAACAGGTTGAATGACTGGAACACCATCCCCACGGCTTGGCGCGCCTCTTCGGCGTTGATCCGCGGATCGCTGATATCGCGGCCGCTCAGCAGAATCCGGCCGTCGTCGATGTCTTCGAGCAGATCGATGCACCGCAGTAGCGTCGACTTTCCCGACCCGGACGCGCCGATCAGCACCACCACCTCGTGCTCAGCCACGTCCAGGTCGACCCCGGCGAGCACCGTCCGGTCGTTGTACGCCTTGACCAGGCCCTGCACCTGGAGCAGCGGACTCACAGGGCGCCCTGCCGTGTCGCCGACCGGCGCGCGACCCAGTCGGCCAACCTCGCAGACGGCACCGCAAGCGCGACGAACAGCAGACCGGCCACCACGTACGGGGTGAAGTTGTAGGTGGTAGCGGACTGGATCTGCGCGGCGCGCACAGCGTCGACGGCGCCCAGCACGGAGATCAGACCACAGTCTTTCTGGAGCGCGACGAAGTCGTTGAGCAGCGCCGGGGTCACGCGGCGGGTGGCTTGCGGAAGAACGACCAGGCGCATGGTCTGGCGATACGTCAGGCCCAGCGATCGTGCCGCGGCGAACTGCGAGGGATGCACCGATTCGATGCCGGCCCGCAGAACCTCGGCGACGTAGGCCGAATAGACCAGGACCAGAGCGAGGCCGCCGAGGATCACGGGGCTGGTCGGCAGGCCGGTGAGGCGCAGACCCGGCAGGCCGAAGCCGACGAGGTACAGGCAGATCAGCAGCGGGAGACCACGGAACAGGTCGACGTAGCCGGTGGCCATGGCGCGCAGCGGGAACCACACGGGCCCGCGCAGGGTGCGCAGAGCAGCGAGGGTGAGGCCCACGATGAGCACGAGGATCTGGCAGACGATGAGCACGCGGATGTTCAGCCACAGGCCGTTCAGCAGGGCGGGCAGGCTGTCCCAGCCGATGCGTAAGTTGAAGAACGAATCGCGCACCCGCGGCCAGCCCGGCGCCGACGTCACGGCGAACAGCAGAACCGCGGCGAACACCAGCGTCGAGAGCAGCGCCACCAGCGTCGAGCGGCGCGCCCGCGCCTGCCGGTAGGCGACGCGGTCGATGCCGACGGTCGTCACGACAGGACCGGTGCGTTCCCCGCCTGAGCGAGCCAGGTCTTCTGCAGCTCTGCGAGCTCGCCGCGCTCACGGAGTTGGTCCACGGCACGGGAGACGCAGGCCGTCAACGGGCTTCCCTTGTCGAGGACGATGCCGAACTGCTCGGGCTTGTCCGAGCCGGCGGGCAGCTGGCCGACGATCTTGCCGTCGGTCAGCTCGGCCTGGATCTGGAAGGCGGTGGGCAGGTCGACGACGAGACCGTCGATCTGGCCGTTGGCGAGCGCGGCCTTGGCGTCGTCGTTGTTGTTGAACACGGCGACGCCGGGGTCGATCTTCTGCGCGGCGGTGTAGCTCGTGGAGCCCACCTGCGCGCCGAGCTTGAGCCCCTTGAGGCCGTCGACGGTGGTGACATTGGCTGCGGGAGAGGACTTCAGCGCGACGACAGTCTGGGTGACGTCGTAGTAGGGGGAGGAGAAGTCGACGGCCTGCTTGCGTTCGTCGGTAATGGAGAACTCGTTGAGATCGGCGTCGAACTGCTTGGGACCGGGCGCGATCGCGGCGTTGAACGGGACGCGAATCCAGGTGACGTTCTCCTTCGCGTAGCCGAGTTCGTTCGCGACGGCGTAGGCGACGGCCGACTCGAAACCCTTGCCGTTCGTGGGGTCGTCGCTGTCGAACCACGGGGCGTAGGCCGGCTGGTCGGTGGCGAAGGTGAAGGTGCCCGGCTTCAGGGTCGTCAGGTTGTCCTTGGTGCAGGTGTCGGCGCTGGCCGAGGCGGACGACGAGGCGGCGGGCTGCTCGTCGGCCGGGGCGCAGGCCGTCATGGCCGCGGGGACGAGAGCGAGCGCGCAGAGGACACCAGTGAGGCGATGCATGCGCGGCATCATCGCGCATTCGGCCGCCGGACGCTACGGATCGGCTCCAGCTGATCGGTTCGGCGCGGCTCAGCCGTGCCGACGCCGGTACTCCGCAGCCGCACCCGGATGCAGCGGAACAGTGCCGGTCTGGATCAACGACTGCGCGTCAAGGAACTGACTTCCGATCGCCTGCGCCGGTACGAGTGACGACGGATCGTCGAGAAGGACGTCGACCATTCCGGCGACGAGCGGGTCGGCGACATCGCGGCGGGCCAGCAGCAGGTTGGCCACGCCCACGGTGGTGACGGCGGGGTGCGAGCCGTACACGTTGGCCGGCACCGAAACCGGTTCGTAGATGGTGCCGTATCGCTGCCGCAGGGCCCCGACCACCGGCCCGAGGTCGAGCAACCTGATGTCGGCCTTGGCAGCAGCGAAGGCCGGGGTGGGCAGGCCACCCGCCCACATCGCCGCGTCCACCTCACCTGCGGCGAGTTGTGCTGCGGCACTCTGCATCGACTGCTCCACCCGGCGTGCCTGCCCGGAGATCCCGACGATGTCGAGCACTCGGGTCGACAGCGTGATGGCACCCGATCCCGGTGCACCGATGCTGACGACGCGGCCCGCTAACTGCTCCGGTGTGGTGACAGGGGAGTCGCCGCGGACCGCGACCTGGAAGTAGTTCTCGTAGACGCGGCCGATGGCGGTTAGGTCGTCGGCGACGGCGAGGTCTTGGGCGATGTCACCGAGGCTCATGGCCAGGTCGGCGCGGCCGGACCGCAGCATCTGCAGGTTCGCGATCGAGCCGCCGCTCTGCAGCGGCTCGAGGGTCGCGATGTTCGACCGGCCCGCGGCGGCGGCGAGTAGACCCGAGAATTCCCAGAAGAATCCGCCGAGCTCCCCGGCGGCGAGCCGAGCACGAGGTTCACCGGTGCTGCGGCACGATGCGGCCGCGAGCGCGACCGGCAACAGCGCGATGCCCCGCATGACGGACCTGCGGTCCATCAGCGGGGACATCGACGTCATAACCGGCCAGCGTAGAGACTCAGACGAAGGCGCGGCCCTGTTCGCGGTCCAGGGCTGTCTCCGACTTATTCTTCAACACGAACAGGTACACCAGCAGCGAGATGGCCACCACGACGGTGACGTAGAGGATGAACCACCCGACGTGGCCGCCGCCCTTGGCCGCCTGGTAGATCAGCGGCGCTGTGCCGCCGAACGCGGAGTTGGCCAGTGCGTAACCGAGACCGACACCGAGCGCGCGGATGTGGGACGGGAACAGTTCGGCCTTCACGATGGCGTTGATCGACGTGTAACCGGTCAAGATGATGTAGCCGACGCACACCAGCGTCAATGCCGTTGCCCACGAGGTGGTTTGAGGAAGGTAGGTGATCAGCACGTAGGTGTAGACGAGCGCGCCGACGCCGAAGAACACCAGCAGTGGCTTGCGGCCGACCTTGTCGCTGATCAATCCGCCGATCGGCTGGATGAGCATCAGGAAGGTCAGGCCGGCCAGATTGATCCACGTCGCGGTCATGCCCTGGTCCTCGAACGTCGACTTCACGATCGCCGGAGCGTTGACGCTGTAGGTGTAGAACGCGATGGTGCCGCCGATGGTGACCAGGAAGCAGGTCAGCAGCGCCCGCCAATGTGCCGTCATCAGCTCGCGCATCGAACCCGAACCCTGATCGTCACCGCGGCGAATGGCCTCGAGCTGTTCAGGGGTCAGTGACTCGTCCATGCTTCGGCGCAACCAGAAGACCACCACCGCAGCCACACCGCCGATGAGAAACGCGATGCGCCAACCGAACTCCTGGATCTGCTCTCGGGTGAGGAACGTCTGCATCACCAGCAGCGTCAGCTGGGCCAGCACGTGCCCGCCCACCAGCGTCACGTACTGGAAGGAGGAGAAGAAGCCGCGCCGTTCGCGGGTGGCCGCCTCGGACATGTAGGTCGCCGAGGCGCCGTACTCACCGCCGGTGGCGAAGCCTTGGACCAGGCGGCACAGCACGAGGATCACTGCGGCCCACACGCCGATGCTCTCCCGGCCCGGGGTCAGCGCGATCACCAGGGAGCACGCGGCCATCAGCGAAACGCTGAACGTCAGCGCAGCGCGTCGGCCGCGTCGGTCGGCGAATCGGCCGAAGAACCACGAGCCGACGGGGCGCATCAGGAACGTGACTGCGAAGATGCCGTACACGTAGAGGGTCGAGTTCTTGTCCGCCGAATCGAAGAACTGACTTTCGAAATAGGTGGCGGATACGGTGTAGACGTAGACGTCGTACCACTCGACGAGGTTGCCCGAGGACCCGCGCAACGTGTTGAGAACGGCTCGCCGCGTGGCGGCCCGCGACGATGTGGGAGCCGGCGATGCGGCCCCGTCAGGGTGGGGGTCTCGCGTGGTCGAGTAGGTCATGGCTGTGCCTCCTTGTCCGTGAGCGGCGGCGCCTGACCCGTGGTCGACATCGCCGTCGTGTCTTCACTGTGAAGGCAGTCACAGCCCGTGTGGAAGGCGCGGCGGCGAACCCTAACAGTCCCTTAGGACGGAAGTTCCGCGTCGGTGGACGGGCCCTCAGCCCAGGGCAGACGCAGCTCGATGCGCAGCCCGCCGGTGTCGCTGGCGCTCACCTGGAAGTCTCCGCCCGCACGCTCGGTGAGGGCGCGGGCGATGGACAGCCCGAGTCCGGTGCCTTGGCCCACGGTGTTCGTGGCGCGGAAGAACCGGGTGGCGATCAACGGCAGATCCTCCTCGGACACGCCGGGACCGTCGTCGTCGACCCAGAGGGCGATCTGGTTGCCGTCACGGCGAGCGCCGATGTCGAGGTGGGCGCCCGAGCCGGCGTACTTGACGGCATTGCTCAGTGCGGTGTCGAGGATCTGGGTGAGGTCGGTGTCGGGGATGTGTGCGTACAGTCCCTCGGGCGCGGTCACGGTGGCGTCGATGGCGGAGTCCACCAGGGAGGTCGACCAGAAGTCGTGGCGTTCGGTGAGGACGGCCCCGACGTCGGCGGCGGCGAATTCGTCGTCGTGGCGTGTCTCGGCGCTGGCCAGTGCGAGCAGATCGGCGACGATGCCTTCCAGGCGGTCGACCTCGACCGTGGTCTTGCGGTGGGCAGCTGCGGCAGATTCCGGGACCGCCATGCCGAGGGTGTCGAGCCGAATACGCAACGCGGCCAACGGGTTGCGCAGCGCGTGTGCGGAGTCGGCGACGAAGCGCCGCTGCGCCGAGGCGGCAGCCTCCACGTCACGTGCCGTGGTGTCGAAGGCTGCCGAGAGGTGACGCACCTCTTCCGGACCGGCGTAGCGAGCTTTGCCGTTGTCGGGGTGGGCGGCCGCGGGGGCGGGTTCGAGGACGCGGTTCGTCAGGGCGGACACCCGGGCGGCGAGGTCGGTCAGTGGTCGAACGGTCCAGCGTGACAGCGCAACTGCGATCAGGGATGCGACGACGAGAAGCGCTCCGGCGCCGGCGACGATGGTCAACCAGGCCCTGGTGACGTCCTTCTTCGCCGCGGCCGTGGAGGCCGTGAGGACCACGGCGCCGTCGACCTGGGTGCCGGTGCCCACCGGGACGGCCACCAGGACGTCCGACGGCGACCACGGCGTCACCGATTCGGGGACACGGCTGCGCTGGTTGCGCAGAGCTTCCGAGACCGCGTCGGCGATGTTCTCCTGAGAGCCGGTGACCCCGGCGGCGGCCCGCGAGGTGCCGTCGCGACCGACGACCACGACGGGTTCGCCGTAGAGGCTGTAGTACCGGTCGACAGCCTGCTGCAGATCGACGGCGTGCGAATCATCCTGCCGGGCAGCCAGATCAGCGAAGTAAGCAGCGGCGGAGAACCTGCTCTCGCTGAACCGTTGCAGCCGTTCGCGGCTCAGCGTGACGGCGAGCGGAATCGCGAGCCCGACGACGGCGATGGTGGAGTAGATGACGAGCACCAGCAAGACGCGACGCCACACCTCAGCAACTCCACCGGTAGCCGTAGCCGCGGATGGTCGCGATGGCGTCGGGGCGGGCGAGTTTGGCGCGAAGAGAAGTCATGTGGACGTCGAGGCTGCGCGAGATCGCGACGTACGCGTCACCCCAGATGGCGTCCATCAGTTCCTGGCGGCTGACGGCTTCACCGCGGCGGGCCACCAGGTAGGCCAGTACGTCGAACTCCTTGGGAGCCAGCGAGATCTCCTCGCCGGCGACCTCGACGCGGCGGGCGTTGAGGTCGACGGTGATGTCTCCGGCCTCTACGAGCTCGGGTTCGGGTTCGTCTGCGATACGTCGACGGGCGGCGACCTCGATGCGGGCGCGCAGCTCGCCCAGGCGGGCGGGTTTGACGACGTAGTCGTCGGCGCCGGTGCGCAGGGCACGTACGACGGAGCGTTCGTCGTCGCGGGCGGTCAGGACGACGACGGGGATGTGGCTGACGGCGCGCAGCTGCCGCAGGACGGTCAGCCCATCAGCATCGGGCAGGCCGAGGTCGAGGAGGGCGAGGTCGACATCGCGATGGCCGAGCAGCAGATCGGCTCCGCGGCGCATGCGGATCGGAGAGTGTCCGACCTCGGCGAGGGCGTCGACGAGCGCCTCACCGACGCCGTCGTCGTCCTCCACCACCGCGATGCGCATCAGCGACAACGGTACGACAGCGGCAGTCGGCGGTGGCCCTCGTTGGCGTTCTGGCGGCGTGCTGGATCAGGCCGGGACTGACGTCCGCATCGACGCCGTCACCCGCCCGAGGATCCTCGTCCGCCAGACTCGCGGAAGGAACGCGAGCGACCACGTCAGGAATTTCGCTCGGGCACCCGGGATGACAGTGGCGCGGCGGCCGAGCGCGGCCAGGGCCGCGGCCGCGACGACGTCGGGTGACGTGGCCGACGACATCGTCATGCCGGCACGTGCTGCAAATCCGGTGTGTACCGGACCCGGCGCGACCGACAGGACATCGACACCGTGCGGGGCGAGCTCGGCGTGCAGGCCCTCGGCGAGTGCTTGCACGTACGCTTTCGTCGCCGCGTAGTTGGCCTGTCCAGGTACCCCCTGCCATCCCAGGATCGAACCGAACAGCACGATGCCGCCTCGTCCGCACTCGACCATCCGGGCGGCGAAGAACCGCGAGAGTTCAGCCACCGCACAGACGTTGACGGCGATCATGTCGTCTTCGGCGGCGGAGTCCGCGTCAGCGAGCTGTCCGGTCGTGCCAAAACCTGCTGCCAGAACAGTCAATCCGATATCGAGTCCGTCGACGGACTCTTCGAGCTCGGCGACGCCGGCGGGATCTCCGAGATCGACGGCCACGATCCGTGTCTGGATGCCGTGCTGGGCTCCGAGCTCGTCGGCCACGCCGCGCAGCCTCTCGATGTGCCGCGCGGCGAGCACGAGGTGGATGCCCTCGCGGGCGAGGCGGTGCGCCATCGCGCGGCCGATGCCATCGCTGGCTCCCGTCACGACCGCCCACGGTCCGTACTTCTCGATGCGGCTCATGACCGCTCCTTCAGCGGATGCGAGGGGAGGGCGAGAATCACGAAGAGTGCTCCCGCGAGGCACACCCCGCTCGCGGTGAGGCACCCCGCGCTCAGGCCGGACAGGAATGCGTCGGCGACGGCGCCGCGAACGGGGCCGGCGACCGGCGCGGGGGACTGCGCCGCGACAGCAAGGCCTTGCGCGAGGCCTTCTCCGGCAATGGCGCGGATGGGTTCCGGCAATATCTGCACGGCCGCAGCGTCATTCAGTCGGGTGAGGTACAGCGTCGAGAAAATGCTGCCGAGCACGGCGACACCGAGGGTGCCTCCCACCTGGCGGGTCGCGTCGTTGACGGCCGACCCGGCGCCGGCCTGCTCGGGACGTACGACACCCATGATGGACTCGGTCGCCGGCGCACTGGTCAGGCCGAGTCCGCCGCCGAGAAGCAGCATCTGGGCTGCCATCTCCGGATAGCCAATACTCAGGTCGGCGGCGCTGATCCAGGCGAACGATGCGGCCATCAGGACCAGGCCCAGCGCCACAATGACTTTGGTGCCGATGCGGCCGACGGCGAGCCGGGTGCCGAGCACCGAACCGACGGCGATCGACAGCGCCACCGGCAGTATCCGTACGCCGGTCTCCAGCGGGCCGAAGCCCTGCAGCAGTTGCATGAACTGTGTGATCAGGAAGATGAAGCCGAACAGTGCGAAGAACGTCACGGTGACCGCTCCGCTGGCCGCGCTGAAGCGCAGGTTGGTGAAAAGGCTGACGTCGATGAGCGGTTCGGTTTGGCGGCGCTCCCAGATTGTGAAGGCGATGGCAGCGAGGATGGCCACGGCGAAGCCGGCGAGAGTCGGAAGCGAGGTCCAGCCACGCTCGGGTGCCTCGATGATCGTGTAGACGAGTGCAGCGAGCATGACAACGGACAGGAGCAGTCCGCCGCGATCGAGGCGCGACGACGCGTCAGCTTTCGCGGCGGGGATCACGAGGGGCGCTGCGACGGCCGCTGCGAGAGCGATCGGGGCGAGCGCGAGGAACAGGCTGCCCCACCAGAACACTTCGAGCAGAGCGCCGCCGAGGATCGGGCCGATGGCCACGCCGAGGCCGGTGACGGCGCCCCACAGCCCGATCGCTGCAGCGCGTTGGCGGGGGTCGCGGAAGGTGTCGGTGATGATCGCCAGCGTGGTGGGGTAGATCATCGCCGAGGCCACGCCCATCACCACCCGCATCGCGATGAGTTCGCTGGTGGTGGTGCACAGTGCCGCGCCGATGCTAGCTACCGCGAAGAGGACGAGGCCGGCGATCAGCGTGCGGCGGCGGCCGAATTTGTCGCCGATGGTGCCCCCGGCCAGGACCAGTGCTGCGAACGCCAGGTTGTAGGCGTCGACGATCCACTGAAGGCCGCGCGTTGATGCGTCGAGGGACGAATTCAGCGTGGGGAGAGCGACATTGACGATGGTGGTCTCGATGTTGATCGCCAGAGCGGCGACGAGGACGACCGCCAGCACTGCGCCGGGTCGGACACGTTTCAACCGGTGGGAGGCCGTGGAACGGTCCAGCGTGTGAGAAGCCATGGAAGAGCCGCCTTATGTTGACGCGGATAACTTTGTCGAGCATGGCAGTGGAAGTTATCGATGTCAACATCAAGCGGTGGGTGGCTAGCGGAGGCCCGCCCCGATGACTTCGAGCAGGCGGTCGGTGATCACGTTCTTGCGTGCGTCGTCGGTCGTCGCCAACGGTCCGTCGAGATAGAGGACGGAGAGGCCGTGAACCGAGGCCCACGCGGCTTCGTCCAGCCCGTCGCGCTTGCGCTCGTCGAGGAGGCCGACAGTCACGAGGTCGTCGATGCAGCCGCTGAGGATGCGGAATGGATGGCGACTCATTGGGATGACGTCGTCGGTGCGGGTCGGCCCGCCGGGGGTGAACGCGGCGCGGAACAGGCCCGGTTCGGCGAGCGCGAAATCGACATAGGCCTGACCGGTCGCGCGCAGCCGGGCCAGGGCGCGGGGACCGCGGGGTCCGCGATTGGGTACTTGGGATAGCGCGTTTAGCATCTCGTCGCCGAGAAGGCCCATCGCGTACTCCTTGACGGCGGCGAGAAGTGCGTGACGGTCGGAGTAATGCCGGTATGCCGCAGCATTACTCACACCGACGGCGCGCTGGACGTCGCGCATGACGACGGCGTCGGGGCCGCCGACGCGGGCGAGTTCGACGGCCTGCTCGAGCAAGGCCTGACGCAGATTGCCGTGGTGATACGAGCTCGCCGCCATGTTGACCAGTCTTACATCGGAGCGCGCCATCAAGGCCAAAGGCGGCCTGAAGTATGTTCTGAAGGCATACGCCCCCATAGCCCAATTGGCAGAGGCAGCGGACTTAAAATCCGCACAGTGTCGGTTCGAGTCCGACTGGGGGCACTCTATTTGTCCTGCTGAGAGGCTATTTCTTTGCGAGGCGCTCGCTCGGCGGACCGAAAAACCCGGTGAAATCCCGGTGGCCAGGCGGCGATGCCCGCCGCTAGCTAACCTGCGCCTCTGCTCTCGATGGTGGGTCGCTTGCCGGTGCGGCTGAGTAGCGGAACCTTGTAGGCGCGCATAGCCGTAGCCACGTCTTTCAACCCCTCCGTGCTGCCGGTTTTGATCACTACGAACGACATGAACGCGAGGTAAGCGAGGAAGCAGAGACCAGCCGTCACCGGCACAGCTGCCGCTGCCAACCCCAGCCACATCGCGGCCTCCACTAGTCTCTTGTTTCCTGGACTTAGTCGTCGCCGACCGGCGCTGCCGCGAACGCGTCGACAGTTGCGGGTTTCAGCAGGGCTTCCATCTTCGCCGCGACCTCGGCCATCTCTGCGACCATGGCGTAAATGGTGGGCGGCAGCGCCTTCGGGGTTCTGATGATAAACTCGATCTCGCCGCCGTCGATAGGCCAGCTTTGCCGTAACGCTGTAGGGGTGCCCAGCCGCTGGGGAGTTAGAGCGGCCTCGGCAATTGCGGCCTCACGCTCCAATTGTTCCAGCGGGGGAATCGGCGGCTTCGCATCAGGCACCCTGAAGGCCGCGTAGACGTCAGGCCGCTCTGACGGCGGTTCACTTGGGACGGGAACGCTTTCGCTGCGAGGGAGAAGCGTGACTTGATTCCCTTCGACAGTCGCCAATCCCGCGAAGACTGCACTTTCGACGAAAGAGTCGAGAAATTTGTCGGCCTGGTCGGTGGCTACCCCGTGCCGCATGACCACTACGGTCCTGAACCGCTGCAACTCTTGAGGGATGCTCTTCGCGCTGTCTTCGTAGAGCTGATCGAAGACCCGGCAAGACCTGAACGCCTCCAACAGAAGCGGTCGCGTTTCTTCGTTGGCTGCCCCCGCCAAGACCAGTTCTCTCGCGAGCTCGCTTAGTACTACGCGATCCTTCTCGCCGCGGACAATCAGACCCCAGTCCCGCAACGCCGCCAGCTTATTGCGAAAGGCTCCACTATTCGTAGTGGAGTGACCCATGTAAGCGGCAGCGGCATCTTGACTATGGTCCGCGCCGTGCTGGCCCATAGCGAGAATCGCCTCGACCGACGGTTCTAATGCGAGCTGCGGAAAACCGATACCGCGCTTCTTCGGCGCTACCGTGACTGTAGATGGCTGATCACTCATCCTGACCTCCTGTCGCCTTCAGGATATCAGTCTACGCATAGCCTCACGTACTTTACAATAGCCTCAAAAGCCGGAAGCTGTTTGCCGAGCGGCTCGACCGCTTTTTAGTCTGCTTGGCGGTGCTCGTGACCTCCGGCGGACCAACGTCCTTGGTCATCTCAGTCGACAAGCTTCTGCGGCTTCGGTGGCTCCGTTCCACCCGCATCGGTGGTGACCGTGAGCAGCGGCGCAAGAGAGCCGACCGTACCGTCTATCCGACCCATCAAGTCGAACTCACCGTCGGCGGTTTCCCTGGACGCTAGCTGCAACGTGTTGCCTTCACCGATTGCAGCGGTGCCGGTTGCGAAGTAGCTGCCGTCGTACTCACCATGCGTCAGGGGTACGTCCGCAATGGTCCGATGCGTCTCGAATTCGACGATCACGTTGGCGATCTCGAATAGTTCCTTCTCGCCAGTCTTGTACGAGACGCCCTCCAGGTAGACCTTCTGACCGTCGAACAGCGGCTGCGGACCATCGCCGGTGGCGACGTACTTCACCTTGCCCTTGCCGTAGGTCTCCTCGCCCTTCCGAAATATCTCGTTCCACTCGTCGTCGTGCACCCGCGTATGGCTACGCATGACGTGGTTCACCAAGTCCTCGAACATGGAGGCCTGCGAGCCGTCCGCAAGTAGAACCGGGACGTTGCCGGGAAGTTCCAGCCGTTGTTCAAGGCCGTCTTGGGTAATGACCGCCTCCGCCTTCAACGTCAGGGAGACCCAGTGGTGGTACTCAAGCCGCTCAGCATTATTGACTAGTCGCCCTACGAACTCCGAGGTGACATCACCTGGGGTAATCGCCTTGATGCCGTACTGGATAGCCTTCGCAAGCGCACCCTTCGTGAACCCACTTGACGAGACAAGCACCTTCACGTTCGCACCGAGGTCCCTGAACTTGTTGTCAGCCTGCTCGACCCATTGGACGTCTTGCTTTCGCTTCCAGTCTCGGCATTCGATGCCAACGATGGTCCCGTGTCCAGCGACCTTGCCCACCGCTACAACATCGACTTCACGCGGCTCGCCGGACACGATCTCCAACAGCTCGACAGACTCGCCAACAATGGCGTCGCCACTGGACATCTGGGTGAGCATCGCAACCAGGCGCTGGAACTCGTTGGATCGTTTCGGCACGATCGCCCCTCCCGGAATCTTGTTAGCGGAAGTCTACGGCGGCTGTCCGACGCACCCGGGCCGTGCCATTCGAGGACAAACGCGATGCAGCGGCGCCGCGCGACGCTTGTGCGCAGACGGCTCCTGCTCGCCCTCCACCGCCCGCTTCATTACATCGGCGTTCTTCGTAGCGAGATTTGCCCTCCTGATAGGCGAAGCGTTGGCGCTCCGCAAGGTCGACGACACCGACGCCGCGAAGGCACGCAGCATGCGGGAGGAGGGCATCAACGCGACCGACATCGCGAAGATGCACGGGGCCTCTCGCGCCACGTGTACCGGTACTTTGATACACAGCCAACGCCTGAACGGATTACCGCTTCGTAGTTCCGGCTTGGCCTCGCCTTAGGCACATCTAAGCCACCAAGCGAATCCTGAACTGGAGGACTGCCTCGAAACGCAGGTACTAGTCGATAAGCTCGTTGTGCACGCGGTAACAGCAATTAAGGGGACGCCCCGCAGTGGAGTTCGCGAAGCAGCACCGAAGACTAGTAACGATTCTGATCGTCTTGCTCGCCGTGCTGATCGCACTGTTGCTGGGGCTGTACACCTCCGCCGAGCTGCGTGACTACATGACCTTAGGTGTCGGTGCGATTGCTTTGGTCGCGCTAGTGCAGAACTGGATTTCTCTGTCTGCCACAACGATCAACACCGGACTCGCCCAGATGAATGAGGATCGGAAGAAATACGGTTGGTCGATCGTGCTGCACCCGGATGGCGGTTCGTACGTTTTGCGGAACACAGGAACGCTCAACGCTACTGACGTCAAACTCGTAGTCCCCGGGCAGCACGCTGCCGCAGCGTTTCTACAACACGACGGTGCCAACGGACCGACGATCAGACCGAATCAGTCCAAGGGCTTCCGTGCCAACTTCCCATGGTCCAGTCGTGGGACCGAGATTCAGGTGGACTGGCTCCCGGAGGGCGAGACCGAGCGTCAACTGCACAACGATGTCGTACAGCCAACGCCAGATCGCATCGCCGAGTACGAAGCCAATCAACGGACGAAGTTGGATGAGCGATACGCGGCGGACCGCGCCGCAACTGATCGCTACCGCGCCGAGTGCAGGCGGCTGCTCATAGACCTGGCCGAAGCGTGGGCCAGCTATCAAGTGGACCCGAGTTCGGGAAACAAGATCCGTGTTCAAGCAATCGTGGGAGCACTCCCGACCAACTTCGCACGCGAGATCGGATACGCAGTCGACGTTCCGCGTGACTTCTGGGGAACGAACCAGTGGCCATTCGAAGGCTGGTTCCCCGACAGCACAGAGGATCAGGCGCTCGTACGAGACAACGCGGCGATGATCGAGCTGATTTGGAATCTTCGGGACGTACAGATTCCGATAATTGTCGAACCAGACCGCAGCCAGCCGCCTGACCCATGGCCGCGTATTGAGCGGGCGGTTTACGGCTTCCGAGACCTCGTCCGCGCACGTGAAGGAGGCATCCGGGAACCGCGCGATGGTGAGCGCGACCGCGAGCGCCGTAGGCAGGCCGAGGAGATGTTCGAGCAGATTAAGAAGAACAGGTGACAGCTACCGGTCATCGCTTGCTGAAAGCCAACTCTCGTCTATCCACAATGTCGCGCATGAAAACGCTGAGCTCCGCCGCTGTCTACAGAGGCCCATAAGATTTTATGAGGTTGCAACGCCGATGCCGTCGGCGAACCGTAGCTACCCATCTGCTCTGTCGCGTCCGAAATGGTGAAGCGTGTTCTGGAAATCGTCGTCATCGGCGGCACCTGCGTTAAGAAGCGAAGCTGCTGCACAGCGGTGGACGTCGCTACTGGGCGGATCTGCCCAGTCTTTCGGGTCGCGGTAATCCCGCGCGCATCCCATGCGCTACCACCAGGATATTGCGCATCCCTGGTCTCTGCGGCATTGCGTTCTGCGCGCAATTCGCATTACGGCGCGACCGCTGTGATAGTTCCCCTTTTCTTGGACCGTGCTACGTGCAGACAGCAAGCGGTTATCCGAGGCGCTTCAGTTGTTCATTCGTTGTGCATCCCTGAGGGAGTTAGCCCTGAAAGGGTGTCGCCTGCTTCGGTAGCTGATGTCGCCAGAGCGCCTCTCTAGCTGGGTAGTTCACCAATCTATCGATTGTTCATTGCAGGTCGAATTGGCCGCTTGTAGGTTTCCCAGATCCGCCAAGTTTCGGTTCGAGTCCGACTGGGGGCCTGGCGCAAAGGATGGTTTGCCGCTCTGCGCGCAGCGCTGGTATTTACGCCCACGAACCAGAATGGGGAGTAGCTGTGACAGCTCACCGTAAACCCGTCGCCCTGGCAGCCCCCGCCAATGAACCTCGCATCGGCAGGCATTTAAGGCCGCGTCGGCGCGGCGCTGTCGGTGGGGGCTGCGACGATAATTCGGATACTCAGGCGCAAACCGGGGGAGGCGATGTGAGCGAAAGCGAGGGGACGGGGTGGCTCCTGCTAGGGCTGGGCTTAATCCCGCTGATCATTTGCTCCTCATTTGGCTGATCAGCGCTGGCGTGGCAGCCGCCATCGCGTATCACCGGGGCCGCAGCGCGGGCGGTTTCTTCGCCGTGACGTTCTTCTTTCTTGGCCCACTCGGTCCCGGCTTCGCACTTCCAGCGCAGCGCGAGGACGGCGGCGTGCCCGTGTCAGCGTCGGTGCATGCGAACACGTTTCCGGCACCTGGTCGACAACGGTTTGTGTGCCTGCGTTGCGGCGCCGAGAACGACGTGCCGAACGCAGACAGGGCCTTCGACTGTTGGCGGTGCAACGAGCACCGCAAAGTGAAGTCGGTCGCGAACGCTTGATTCCGCGGGCATTCGCGCCGGTTCGAGTCCGACTGGGGCACGGACGGGGGCCTGCCTCCGAGAGCGACGATAGCTCGAACGGTGGGCAGCGCCGGCCCGCCCCACCAGCACATGTCGTCAGCGGAGGGAATCCACCCCTCCGCGGGTACCCCGGCCTCATGATCCGCTTCCTCGCCATATGTTCGGCACTCGTCATCGCCGCCGTCGCGTCGCCCGCGACAACCGCAGCGCAGCCCGGCACTCCGCAGGGCCCTACCGCGCCAGCCGATTTCGTCGTGCTCTCCGACGTCGACCCGACGATCCTGCAGGACATCCGCTACTCGACGCCGCACAATTTCACGGGTGAACCGGTCACCGGCTACACGGAGCCGCTGTGCATCCTGACCCGAGCGGCCGCCGACGCGCTGTCCCGAGCGCAGCAGGTCCTGCTGCCGCAGGGCTATTCGCTGAAGGTGTACGACTGCTACCGGCCCCAGCGCGCCGTCAACGATTTCGTCTCTTGGGCCCAGGACATCCCTGATCAGCGGATGAAGCCCGAGTTCTACCCCCGGGTGGACAAGACCACCCTTTTCGCCGACGGCTACATCGCCGACAAATCCGGTCACAGCCGCGGCAGCACCGTCGACCTGACGTTGGTCCGGCTGCCGGCAGCAACGACCGCGCCCTACGTCGTCGGCCAACCCCTGGTGGATTGTGCTGCACCACAAGCGGTTCGCTTCCCCGACAACAGCATCGACATGGGCACCGGCTTCGACTGCTTCGACACGCTCAGTCACACCTTCGACCCACGCGTTCAGGGCGCGCAACTGTCCAATCGACTCCTTGTCAAGGATTCGCTCGAGGCACAGGGGTTCGAGTTCTACGACAGCGAGTGGTGGCACTTCACCCTCGCCGACGAGCCGTACCCCGACACATTTTTCGATTTCCCCATCGAAAGGGCAGCCGTCCCGTCCCGCTGACGCGCCCTCACACAATCTGGGGGCTGTGAGGTGGCGGCAACACGACTGTTCATGCGCTGTTGCGAATCGGCAATACGATCCGGGAAACCTTCGGGCAGCGGTCCTCCCGGAAGTTTCTGTATGCCCTATATGAGCCCGAACGAGTTCGTCGGCACGGTGATCGACGCTGGCGAGTCGATGACAGATAGGAGTGCGCGATGACCCCAATCATGCCGAAAGGTGAGGCCGCAGAACTGATCAAGGCCGCTCGCATCCGCAAGAAGCTCGAATGGTCCGAGATTGCGGCGGAGATCGACGCGCCACTGGTGTGGTGTGTGGCAGCCCTACTCGGCCAGCACCCCATGCAGGCTGCTCAAGCCGAGCGTGTGTGCGCGCTGCTCGACCTCGACGGTGCGGTGGCCGAGAGCCTGCAGCTGCAACCCAGCCGTGGTCTGGACCCCGCGCTGATGTCCGATCCGACCATCTACCGGTTCCACGAGGCGCTCGCTGTCTACGGGCCCGCGCTCAAGGAGCTGATCCATGAGGAGTTCGGTGACGGCATCATGAGCGCCATCAACTTCAAGGTCGACATCAAACGCCGCGCGGATCCAGACGGCGACCGTGTTGTGGTCACCCTGGACGGAAAATTCCTCGATTACCGCTGGTGACGCGGATGCCTACCGCTCGTTCGCTCGCACTGCTTCCAGAAGCTGGTGAACGACGCGTACGACTTCTCCGGCACGTCGGGAAACATCCGCGGCATCTGGTCGGCGGTGCCGCGCCAGTGCGGCACCGAGGGATGTCGCATATAGATGACGTCGTCTCCGAGGTCGAGGTCGTCAAACTCGGCGACCACCACACAGGCGCCCGGGATCTCCCGCGCGCAGCGGAGCACGTAGTCGGTGACCATCGGCGAGACGGGGAAGCGGTCGAACCAACTGGGTTCCAGCAGGACGATCCGGTTGGCGTCGACGTCCTGGCGCCATGCGGCGTTCAGCCAGAACGAGTGATAGAGCACCGTGGGCTTGGCCGGGTCGACCACCGACTCGTCGCTCGGCGGCGGCGTCCACCTGAGGTCGAGCTCCACCCGTTCGGTGAGGACGTCGGGAACCGCCATCTCGGCGAGCACACCGTAGCCGTGGTCGATGACGGTGTCGTGCTGCGTCAGCGGTGAGTACTTGTTGACGTTCTGCTGGGCCGGCACATATTTCTTGTGGCTGTTGGTGCCCGCCACCCACTGCCACGACAGGCTGTTGCTGGCGGGATCGCCGTCGAGCAGGTGGTAGTACAACCACAGGCTGGGTTCCCACCAGTGGGTGCGGCCGAGATTGCACGTCAAGCCCGCCAACCACATGCGTTCGTGGTTGTGCATGTAGCCGGTGTCGTAGAGCGTTCCGACGGCGGCGTCGAGCGCGTCGATTCCTGTGTCGCCGTCGCGCACGGCCCGGGGTATCCGCCGCGAGCTGACGGGGTGCTGTGGCCGCTTGACGTCGGTGAAGATGCGGTCACCGAGGAACGTCCACTCCCGCTGCCAGTACTCCCGCCACGCCAACTCGAAGACGAACTTGTACGCCTGCGCCGGCGTGTGCCGCTCGAGGATCAGCTCGCGCACCTCGGGCAACGTCACCAATCCACGGGTCAGGTAGGGCGAGAGCTGCGTGCCGCCGTCGGTGAAATTGCGCGTCCGCGCATAGCGCGCGGCATCGATTCGCGACACCCGCTCCAGCACGTCCTGCCGAGACACCGCGAACGACTCCACTTCGCCGAGGGTAGCCACGGGCCCGGACACGCTCCGGTCACGCGCGGCGAATGCAAGGATGTTCACCCATGACCACACGCGAACCGGACTTGGTCGACGGCGTGCCCCGCGGGCGGATCGTCGTCGCCTCGATGGTGGGCACCACGATCGAGTTCTACGACTTCTACGCCTACGCCACCGCCGCGGTCGTGGTCTTCCCGCATCTCTTCTTCCCCAAGGGCGACCCGACGACGGCGCTGCTCGCATCACTGGCGACCTTCGGCCTCGCGTTCGTGGCGCGTCCCCTCGGGTCGATCTTGTTCGGACACTTCGGTGATCGGATCGGACGCAAGACCACGCTGGTGGCCTCGCTGCTGGTGATGGGCATCGCGACCTTCCTCATCGGCGTGCTGCCCACCTACCACCAGGTAGGGCTGCTCGCCCCGGCGTTGCTGGCGATCATGCGATTCAGCCAGGGCCTGGCGCTGGGCGGTGAATGGAGCGGCGCGGCGCTGCTGGCCACCGAGACCGCCAAACCCGGCAAGCGCGCGTGGGCGGCGATGTGGCCGCAGCTCGGCGCCCCGTTCGGATTCCTGCTGGCCAACGGCGTCTTCCTCATCCTGGTGCTGTGGCTGGGCTTCAACACCGCCAGCCCCGACCTGGACGGCGCATTCCTCACATGGGGCTGGCGCATCCCCTTCCTGCTCAGCGCGGTGATGGTGGCCATCGGGCTCTACGTGCGGTTGCGGCTGACCGAGACCCCCGTGTTCGCCCGCGCGATCGCCCGCGGCGAGCGGGTGCGCGCACCGCTGGCCGAGGTGTTCCGCAACCACTGGCGTCAACTGATCATCGGCACGTTCGTCATGCTGGCCACCTACACGCTGTTCTACGTCGTCACGACGTGGGCACTGAGCTTCGGCACCGGCAAGAAGACCCCCACCGGTGGGGGATTGGGCATTCCGTACCTCGAATTCCTCCAGCTGCAGCTGATCTCGGTGCTCTTCTTCGCGGCGATGCTCCCGGTCACCGGGCTGCTCGCCGACAAGTTCGGCCGCCGGGTGACGCTGCTGGTGATCACGGTGGCGATCATGATCTACGGCACCACCTTTGGGCTGCTGCTCAACCCGGCGTCGGCGACGACCACCTCGACCCTGGCGTTCCTGATCATCGGCATGACGCTGATGGGACTCACGTTCGGGCCGATGAGTGCCGTGCTGCCCGAACTCTTTCCGACCAATGTGCGCTACACCGGGTCGGGCGTCGCCTACAACGTCTCCAGCATCCTGGGCGCGGCGATCGCACCGTTCGTCGCGACGTGGCTGGCCACCACCTACGGCGTGGCGTGGGTCGGCGTCTACCTGATGTGCGCCGCCGCGCTGACCGGTATCGCGCTCCTGGTGATGCGCGAGACGCGCGACGCCTCGCTCGACGACATTCACGAACTCGTTCCCTAGCGGCCCCGCCGAAATTCCGGTTACGAATTCGTGGTTCCAGGCGTCTGCACCCGTTCAGCGAGCCAAGGCAGCGCGTCGGAGAACGACCGCTCGGCGAACTGCCAGGTGTGAAAGCTGATGATCTTGTGCACTGAGCATGAGATCTTCACGGCCTGACCTGCCGCGCACAGGTCCTCGGCCGCGCCCAACTCATCGGTGTCGCGTTCACCGTCATGGCCGCCGAATCCCGATGGGGAATTCGACTGTGGCCGGTGCAGCCCGGCGTTCTTCATCAGTTGGTCGGCGTTCGCCGGTGCAACGGTGTCCTCGAACCAGCCCGCGACATCGGTGTAGGGGCCGTGCGCGGCCATCACCGTGCGCGGATCGAAGGCGTCCCACTGCGCGGCGTCACCGCCGTAGAGCCGGTCGATCGTCTGCTGCTTGGTACCCGCGGTCGGGCCGTGGTCGCCCGCAATGTCTTCGAACGTCGCGAACAGATCGGGGTGCATCACGGTCAGGTCCACCGCACACGTGCCGCCCATCGACCAGCCGACGACCGCCCAGTTGATCGCGGCGTCGGATGCTCCGTAGTTCGCGACGAGGTAGGGGCGCACGTCTTCGGTGAGGTGGTCGGCGGCGTTGCCGCGTGGCCCGTTGACGCATTCGGTGTCGTTGTTGAAGCTGCCGCCGACGTCGGCGAACACGAAGATCGGGATCTGACCGTGGTGCTGGCTGGAGAACTGGTCGAGGATCGGCATGACATTACCGCTACGCATCCAGTCCGCCGGAGTGTTGAACTCTCCGGCGATCATCATGACCACCGGCAGTCGTGGCGGGGTGTCACCGGCGAACCAAGCGGGCGGCAGATAGATGTACTCGCTCCGATGCGTGAAACCGCTTGCCGTGTCGGGAATGTCGACCTTCACCAGCTTCCCCGAATCTGGCGTGGTGTTGCGTAGGGAAGGAAGCGCCGAGACGTCGACCTCATGCGGGAGCGGCCCCGCGGTGATCGCCCCCCACGCCGACTGCAGCGACGGGTAGTAGCCGACCCACTGGTTCAGCGAGATCGCCGCGGTCAACAACGTCAGCGGTACGGCGAGCACGGACAGCCCCCGCCGCCACCATCTGGTGTTGCGCCAGCCCAGCACCGCGATCGCGACCGCCGCCCCGAACACCGCCGTCCACACCCACAGCACGAACGGTGCGGGGTCCGAGGCCAGCCCCTCGGAATTCATGTAGGTGCGGGCCGCCAGCGCGACGAGGATCCCGACGATGATCGAGATCGGCACCCAGATCACCCGCCACCGTCGGGTCCGCCAGCCGATGACGGCGATCAACACCACGACGGCGACGATCTCGACGGTGAGCGGGAACCAGCCGCCGAGCAGCGAGATCCCTCGCTGGAATTCGTGAAAGTCGGGAGCCGGGAGCTGCGGCAAGGGTGGTGGCGGCGTCGGCGTCGGCGGCGGCATCCCTCTATCGTGGCGACGCTAGCTGTGCACTTGCCAGAATGCTCCGCGGTAGGCCGTGCCTGTGCCCGCTCGCGGTCGCTCAGACAGCGGACCGGTGGAGAAGGTGACGTGCACGCTCACCGGCAGTCATCGCGCCCCACACTCCGTGCTGCTCGGGTGTCCGCAGCGCGTGGTCACGACATTGTTGGAGGACCGGGCACTGGCGACAGATCACCTTGGCGGCCTTCTCTTTTCTGTGGACCACCGCCCGTGACGAGTCCTCCGGAAAGAACACCTCTGCCGGATATCCGAGGCACCTTCCCTGCAACTGCCAGCTCCACGCGTCCTCGGTCGGCGGGGGTAACCGGAGGCAGTGCGTTCGCGCGAACGAGGTCAGATAGCTGCTGTGGCGCGTCATCAGCGACCTCCGCGAATCACGAGCTGCGGCACCTTTGGCCACAGCAGTCACAGGTGAAGTCGGTCGCCGCATCTGCCTCGTTACAGCGACCCGTGTCAGATCCGTTTGCGACGCAACCCCATTCACAGCAACTGTCAGCCAAACTCACAGGTGATATCCCGGCTTCTTCAGGTTGGCTTCAGGCCGCGCGGTCAACATCACTTGCGTGACCACCCGGCGCTACGGCTCCTGCACCTTGACCGGGGATCCGGTGTGACCTCCGACAGTCCCGAACTCACGCGGTCGCTCTGGGCGCTCGACGGCGTCAACTTCTTCCTCGCCGACGTCCAGGCCGGCCTCGGCCCGTTCCTCGGGGTCTACCTGATCAACAAGGAGACCTGGAACCCGGCCAACATCGGTTTCATCCTCACCCTCGGCGGCGCGGTCGGGTTGCTGCTCAACGCCCCGGCCGGCGCCCTGATCGACGCCACGAAGTACAAGCGGGCCCTCCTGGCCGGGGCCGCCGCGCTGACGTCGTTCGGCACGTTCATCGTGACGCTGAAGCCGACGTTCGCGGTCGTCACCGCGGCCCAGCTGCTGACCGGAGTAGCCGGGGTGGTCCTGGGTCCCGTCATCGCCGCCATCGCGCTGGGCATGGTCGGGCCGAAACGGTATGCCGCGCAGACCGGTCGCATGCAGGCGTTCAACCACGCCGGGAATGTGGTGGGCTCCGCCGTCGCCGGGCTGGCCGGCTACCTCATCAGCCTGAGGCTGGGCTTCTGGCTGGCCAGCCTGTTCGGCATCTTCGTGGTCCTCTCCACACTGATGATCAAACCGAACCTGATCAACCACGATGTGGCCCGCGGGATGAAACCCAAAGACGACACCGACGGCGGCGACGACAAACCGTCGGGTTTTGCTGTGCTGCTACGTAATCGCCCACTGCTCATTCTCGCGGCCGTCGTGGGGCTCTGGCAGCTCGCCAACGGCGCCATGCTGCCGATCACGGGTCAGAAGCTGGCCGTCGGGGACGCCAACAACGGTGCGCTGTACCAGGCCGCGCTGATCATCGTCGCGCAGGTCGTGATGATCCCGATGGCCATGCTGGTGGCCCGTCGCGGCGATCGCTGGGGACGAAAACCGTTGATGGTGCTGGCCTTTGCGGTACTACCGGTGCGCGGCGTGCTGTTCATCCTGGCGCAGTACCCGGGTGAGGTGATCGCCGTGCAGGCCCTCGACGGTATCGGCGCCGGCCTGCAGGGCGCGTTGTTCGCGATCATGGTGGCCGACCTGACCCGCGGCAGCGGCCGCTACAACATCGCGTTCGGCGCGGCCACGATGGTGCAGGGGATCGGCGGCGCGCTGAGCCCCACGCTGGCCGGTGCCATCGACGCCGCCGCCGGGTACGGCGCCGCGATGTGGGCACTAACGGGAATCGCCGTGGCGGCCCTGGTCCTGCTGGTGCTCGCCGTTCCGGAGACCCGCACGCCGTCCGACGATCCGCCGGAAACCTCGGACGTCACACCTGAACCCACCGCGGTCGGCTGAGGCCGGTCATCTCCGGAGTCGGTGCACTGGTGGCAAGTGTCCTCGCATCGTGTCGACGTCGCTCACTCACCCGCCGGGGGAGAAGGACAATTGGCAGCAAGGTCCTCAATGCGGCTGGAGGCCGTAGACCTGCGGGCACCATCCGACGACGTCACCGGGACCGGTGGCGAGCGCGGGGTTCCACATGACGGGAACGCCGTTGATCACCCAGCAGTTCTTGTCCGAGAGATCAATCCCGTTCTGCTGGGGGTTGTTCTGCGGGGCCTGGGGAGGCTGCTGGGGTGGTTGATTGGGCTGCTGTGGCGGTGGGGAACTGCCGTTGCCGGAATCACGGTTCTGCGGCAGCTGCGGAACACCCGGCCCCTGCTGCTGTTGACATTGCTGCTGCTGATCTGGCGGCTGCTGATCGCACGATGGATCGTCAGCAAGAGCCGTTGGCGCACACACGGCGAGCGCGCCGGCGGCAAGTAGGCAGCCTGCGGCAAACCCCATACGATCGAACATCTACTCATCCCCCTCGATTGCGTCCCCGACCAACGGCCGACAACTGCCCGACAGGATGCTACGTCCGACGATGCAGTCAGTTCGGCACTTTGCCGCAATCACAGCAAATCACCACGAGGCCGATTGCCTCGGCGGCAGCCCGGCCGAGCTGATGGCTTGCGCTCACCGAACAGGTGAAGCGGCTAACGGGCCGCAGCGTAGATCGAAGCGCTCGCGCAACGTGTCCAGCGTCCGGCGCGCGCTGTCGCGGTCGCGGCGGTGCCGCAGCAGGAAGGTCACAGATCCCCGCAACCGGCGGGTCAGCGGATACCAGGAATCGACGTTGGACCCACACCGCAGGAATACCGAATTCGGCAAGCACTCGAACATCACGCTGAGGTTGTACTGCGAGAGGCACAGGATGCCGAACGGCAGGATGACCTTCGATTTCGCCCGTAGGTCGATGGCGTCCATCTCATACAGCGGAGCGTCCACCAGCCGGTCGCGGTAGAGCATGTGCGTCATGAAGTACGCCATGAATGACGTCAAATGCATTGTTGCCGAACGGGGTTGAATGGACAGCACCGACCCGCCGGGAGAGAGGTACGGCTGATAAGGCCCCGCGTCGCGTAGGACGTAGCCTGTGCAGTTGATGATCCAGCTGCCGGGCATGACCCCGCGGTTGCGGCCACGGGCGAACGTCATCACCGGGCCGTCCGGACCATCGGTCACGTCGGTGAAGCGGTCCATCACGGTCTCTCGCAGACCCGCCGCGATGGCCCGGCTCTCCTCGCCCGACATGATGCCCAACACGTAGGTGTCGGCGCGCTCGGTGGGCCAGACGCCGTAGGTGTCGCGAAACCAGCGGTTCGCCTCGTTCTCGTTGGTGCCGTCGAAGTGGCTGAGCATCTGCGCTCCCGAGACGCTCGCCATGGTGCCCGACCACCACCGCTTGCGGCCGCGCGGAAAGGTCTCGTCGCGGCTGAGAAAGTAGGTCCCGGATCCGGCGACCATCGACACCTCTCGGCGCGGGTCGGCGGCGAGCAGCGCCTGGGCGGTGTCCATCCCGGTCTTTCCGCCGCCGATCACCCACACAGGCGCACCGTCTGAGGCGATCTCGTCGACGTCGCAGAAGTTCGGCGAGACCGAGCGCACCTGCTCGGACTGAACGGGCAGCGGGTTGTTCGGGGTGACGGCGAAGCCGGCCGCGTTGATCAGCCGCGGTGTGGTGATCGTGCGCGTGCGGCCGTCTGCGGAACTCACATGCAGTGTGGCCATGCCGTCGGCCTCAGTGAAGCCGTCAAACTCCCAGCCGAAGAGGGTGTCGACCGTGACCTGCCGCCGAACGACATCCAAGCAGTGGGCGAAGTGGTCGAGCACCTCGGAGCGCGTGGCGAGATGGCTGCGGTCATGGCCCTGGGCCCACCCGATGTCGCCGGCGGTGAACCAGGGGTGTGGTTGGTGCAGGCGGACGTACGGGTAGGCGTCCACCCACATGCCGCCGACGCGTTGGCGCCGGTCGACGAGGATCACCCGCTGCCCGCGGCCCAGGTATTCGGACGCCACCGCGAGTGCGTTCATCCCGGCCAGACCTGCTCCGACGATGCACAGGTCGCAGCTCTCGGTCTCTGCTGAGTCGCTCACCCTCGAGTCGTCAGTCACCGCGTCACCTGCTTCGCTCGCTGCCTCCCGTCGGAGTGCCCGTCAACAGCAAAGCGAAACCTGGCGTCAGGGTCGACGTATATGTGTCACGGCTATCTCGGTTGCCGTCATCGCGCGCACCGGCCGCACCGACAGGCACATGACCGCCGCGACGGCGCAAAGGCCGGCCGCGATGTAGAAGGCGAGGTCGTAGTCGCCACGCAGGTCGCGAATCCAGCCGGCACCCGCCGCGGCGACGGCCGCGCCGAGCTGATGCGAGGCGAACACCCAGCCGAAGACGATCGGCGCCCTGTCGCCGAAATAATTGCGGCACAGCGCAATGGTCGGTGGCACCGTCGCCACCCAGTCCAGGCCGTAGAAGATGATGAACACCCACGTTCCGGGCTCGGCGTGTGGGGACAGCAGGACCGGGAGGGCGAGCAGCGACAGCCCCCGCCCCGTGTAGTAGATGACCAGCAGCAGGCGGGCATCCACGCGGTCGGTCAACCATCCCGAGAACACAGTGCCCGCGACGTCGAGGACGCCGACCACGGCGAGAAGGCCGGCGGCCACGGTCGTCGGCATCCCGTGGTCGTTGGCCGCGGGGATGAAGTGGGTGCCGATCAACCCGTTTGTCGTCATGCCGCAGATCGCGAAGCTGCCCGCCAGTAGCCAGAAGGCAGGCACCCGCGCACCGAGTACCAGTCCCGAGAAGGCCGCGCCGAAACTGCTGCCGGGCGGACGTGGCGCCGGCCCGACATCGGCGGACGGTTCCTGGCCATAGCGTCCAAGGCCCTTGTCCTGCGGCCAGTTTCGCATCAGCAGCAGGATCGGGGGGATCACGATGAGCGCGGCGGCGGCCACCAGCAGCGAGGCCCATCGCCACCCGTGATCCGTCGTGATGGCGGCGACCACGGGCAGGAAGATGAGCTGACCCGTCGCGCTGGCAGCGGTCAGCACACCGGTGACGAGTCCGCGATGTGCGTCGAACCACCGGGTGGCGATCGTCGCGACGAATCCCATCGAGATCGCGCCGGTCCCGGCGCCGACGAGTACTCCCCACAGCAGGATCAACTGCCAGCTCGCGGTCATCGTCACGCTCAGCGCGCTGCCGGTCGCGATCATCGCGAGCGCGACGGTCAGCACCGGGCGGATACCGAAGCGGTCCATCAGCGCCGCCGCGAACGGCGCGGTCAGGCCGAACAACGTCATGTTCACCGACATCGCCAACCCGACCGTGCCGTGAGACCAGCCGAACTCGTGATGCAGTGGGTTCATCATCACGCCGGGCACGGAGCGGAAGCCGGCGGCGCCGAGCAGAGCGACGAAGCTGACGGCCGCCACGACCCACGCCCAGTGCAGGCGGACGATGCGGCGCGCAGAGCGGTCGGTCACGGTCACCGGTCGACTATGGCGTCATCGTGCCGCCGTGGCCAGTGGCAAGACTGCCGTTGTTCGTCAAAAACATGCCATCATGGCGTCGTGTCCGCTCACCGCGTCGCCGTGTTGCTGCTGGAGCCGGTCATCGGCTTCGATGCGACGATCGCCCCGATGCTGTTCGGCGCGGCCGCAAACCCCGACGGCGAGCCGCTGTACGACGTGATCACGTGCGGGGTCACCAGCGACCCGGTCCCCACCACGGCCGGATTCGCAATGATCCCGGAGGCAGGAGTCGACGCCCTGGCCACCGCTGACACCGTGGTGGTCCCCGGCACGCGATATCGGCCCGCCCGCGTCGATGGCCGGCTCGAACCAGACGTCGCTGCGGCGCTGGCCACGATCCCGTCCACGGCCCGCGTCGTCTCGATCTGCACGGGCGCCTTCGTGCTCGCTGCCGCGGGGCTGCTCGACGGCCGCCCTGCCACGACCCACTGGCAGCACGCCGACACGCTGCGCGCGATGTATCCGCGGGTGCTGGTCGACGAGAACGTGCTCTTCGTCGACGACGGCGACGTGCTGACCTCCGCGGGCCTCGCCGCAGGCATCGACCTGTGCCTGCACATGATCCGGCGCGATCATGGAACGCAGGTCGCGAACGCGGTCGCGCGCTACTGCGTCGTGCCGCCCTGGCGTGAGGGTGGCCAGGCCCAGTTCATCGAAAGTCATGTCCCCGTCGACGATTTCGCGTCGACAGCGGCGACCAGACACTGGGTCACCGAGAATCTGCAGGAGCCACTGACGATCCATCGGCTCGCCGAGCACGCGGGCATGAGCACCCGCACGTTCATCCGTCGCTTCCGCGAGGAGACCGGCCAGCCGCCCGGAGAATGGATCCGCCACCGCCGCGTCGACCGTGCTCGCGAACTCCTGGAGAGCCATGACCTCAGTGTCGACGAGGTCGCCCGACGATCAGGCCTGGGTTCCGCGGGCAATCTCCGGCATCACCTGCGCCGCGGCCTGGGTATGTCGCCGTCGAGTTATCGCAAGGTGTTCGCCGGCCACGAGTAGTGGCCGAAATCGAACGAAACGCCGGCCGAGTCCATCGCTACTCTCGAAATATGCAGATCACAGGCGCCTTTCTCGCCGAGCACGCTGAGATCGTGGACGGCAAGCTCAACGTGACAGGAGGCGTTCTCGACGTCGTCAAGGCTCCGGCGGTGGGCCTGACGAACGAGAACGGTGAGCAGTTGGCCCTCCCGCTGAGCCTGGTGACGCTGATGCAGGCCGGGCCTGATGACGAGGGGCGGCCCTACCGAATGAAGCTGGAGGCGGTCTCGTCCAACGGCGACATCATCGTGCTGGGCGACCAGGAGATTCCGGGCGGGCACCGTGACGGAGAGAATCACTTCTGGATCAGTGACTTCGGGTTGACCACCAGGGCGGGCGGACGCATGGCGTTGATCGCCAGCATCGAAGGCGGCGGCAGCGTCAGTGTCCCGGTGTTCGTCGAGCGGGTCGACCGCCATCCGGCATGACACGCAGTCCGCCTCAGGGTTCGCACCGAATGCCTTTGGTGGCGAATCGCTTGGGTAGCCTCGACAGGCTGCGACTCCTCCTTGCGCTGGTGAACGTCGTCCTCGTCGTCGTCGGCTCGCTGGTGGCGTCCGACCTGACGCGGCGGGAAGCCCGTGCCGCCGGACCGCCTGTGTTGCCCGACCTCCACGTCCTCACCGAGTCGATGCCCGTCGACGAGAGCGCTGTGCCGCCGCTGCCCGGCACGCGGTGGGGCACGATCATCGCCGTTCCCCAGGGCGGCCCCGCCCCGGTGGAGCCGCCGCAGTGCGGTGTGTTTCTCTCCCAAGGTGAGGTCAGTCAGAAGGCGCTCGCGATGCGCTCCTCGGGCGGTGCGGCAATCGGCATCGAACTCGCCGTCACACCACAGCCGGTCCATGTGCACGGCCTCGCCGAGCAGTGCGCGTCGTTCTCACTGGCCACACCGGAGTTGCAGTCCGCCGCCCTCATCGAGACCGCCGACTTCGGTCCGATCCCGCCCGACGCGATCAGCGTGCAGCTGCACACGCGGACGACCACCACGACGCAGTCGCTGGCGTGGGACATCGCGATGATCCTCGGCACCCACCGTGGCTTGTTGGTGACGGCGGAGTACACCCCGGGGCCACACGGTGGTGCCTTCGATTCTACTCTGGCAGAACAGCTTCCGGCTCTCTATCAGGCGCAGACGACGCGGTTGGACAAGAGCTGAAGCTGCCCCGTGTCAGGCGCTGTCCCGCAGATGCGTGGCCACGGCGCGCAGGGGCGACGGTCCAGCACTGGAGCGCCGCGACCCGATCTGAACGAATCCCGCTTCCCGCACGAGTCCCAATGGGCCGGGGCCGCTGAACCGAGCCAGGCCGGCTGCCCTCAGGGCGTAGCTCGCCTTGGCCTGGCGGAAGCCGACCATGGCGCCGAGACCGGTCATGCCGATCATGCCGAAAATTCCGAGGGCGGCAGCGGTGAACAGCGCCCAGACCGAAACGTGGCGGATGAACGCGCCGACGCAGGGGGAGCCCGACGGAAGTCCCGAGCGAGCGCTCACCTGATCGGTGAGCGCCTTCACGATCGCAGGTAGCGTTGCCGTCCCGGCCGCCAAGGTCGCCGACGTCCTCTCCAGCAGAGCAGGATCGATCGGAAGGCCGAGTAGTCGCATCCCCTCAAGGGCGTCTCTCAGCCATTGAGACTGCGTCGGCAGGTAAGCCGTCGTGGAGGAATTCGGGAGCGCCGCGCTCATCAGCCGCGACTCTGCGGCGCCGAGGCGACCCAGAACGGGCGTCGTACCCGGGCCGCTCAGCTGCTGTTGCAACAGCCACTGGAGCTGGACCCACGTCAACAAGACGAACCACTGCAGAATGCTGGGGGGTGCGATCGCCGCTGCCACCGAGACGAGCGGGACCGTGGTCGTGGCTGCCGGAACCGGCACGGCCAGAACGGTGTTCGGTTCGGCGACAGGAGCAATCGGTGCATCGACGGTGACGGGGGAGTTGTCCACGACGGGGGAAGCGCTGGCGACTGAGTCGGGGTCGACAGCGGGCGCGGAGGTGATCGGCGCATCGGTGCTGACCGGGTCTGCGTCGCCTGCAGTCGGCTCAGTAGTGATCGGGGTAGCAATGATCGGGGTGGCGATGGACTGCGAATCCGAGGGCGAATCTGGTGTCGTCGTCGACGGCGTGGTCTCGGACCCGGTGTCCTCGGCGGGTGGGTCGATTGTCGGACTGTCCTCTGGCGCTGCATCGCCTGGCACCTCAGGCGACGGATCCACAGTGCTGTCCGTGGGAGTGCCCTGCTCTCCAGGCGAAACCTCAGCATCCGCGGTCCGCGGAGACTCATCGGAACCATCAGCGTCGTCGCCGTCCGCGGCCACGGTCTCTGTCCGCGATGACGACGATGACGTCGGTGGCGCCTCCGTGTCCGGTTCCCGGGGTGGCGTGCTTTCCGGGCGGTTCGTGATGGAGGAACTGTCCCGGCTGCCCGAGTCGGCGGTGTTCGGTGCTCGATCGTCGGCGTACGCGGTGGCTCCGCCTCCGCCGAACACGACGAGAATCGACGAGATTGCGCCGCCCGCGGCGACGTACCGCCACGTGGGCACGGTGCGGTTACTGGGCTTCCCCGCTGGTGGCGCCATAGCTGTATCCGGGCTAGGTGGCTCGATGCGTCCCGATCACACCGATCCATCGTCGGCGAGGTGTTCCCTGCGCCGCAATTCGTCCACCTTCTCCACGACATCGCGCTGCGCTTGGGGCGACAGTCCGATGGACCGTGCGGCCACACGTCGTACCCCCTCGTCGCGAAGGCCGGCCAGCAGGGTCAGCTCCTTGTCGAGCTTCGCGTAGTAGGAGTCATTGGTGAAGAATTCGGGTCTGATGCGGAAGAAGTTGGCCAAGGCGGCCATAGTCGTACTGGATGGATTGGTCCGGTTTCCCGATCTCAGCTGCGACAAGTAGGGAGCCGACATCGTCAACCCCTCTGCCTTCAGCGCCGTGACCACTTCGGCGGACGTGTGCGGTCCGCGTCCAGGCGGATACACGGTGTCGAAAAGCCTGTTCAGTCGATCTGCGAATGTGTTCATGTCTGCTGTCCCCTCGCGCGGCCGGTGAGCGGAGTCCTGTGCCGCTGATCCAGGATAAGTTCTGACGTGGCGATCGCCAGGTTATTGGCGTATTCGACGTGTATTCGTCCGAACACTGTTGCCGCCGCCATCGTAAAATGGCATTCGAAATTTTTGCTGTTGCAAAAGATCACGGATTTCTCAGGACATCGCCGACGAGCGGTATGAGGGTGTTGTGTTCGGCCATCGGCGCGGGCTGGTCACCGCGGTCCATGTGCACTCGGTTGTGCCACCAAACGGACATGCCGACGTTGCCCGCGCCGGCGATGTCGAAGCGTGAGCCGGCAACGAAGAGGACGCGATGCGGTTCGAGCCCCAGCTGCTGCACGGCGAGCAGGTAGGGCGCCGGCTGCGGCTTGTATGCACCAGCCGCTTCGGCCGTGACGACGACGTCGAGGGGAACGCCCATCCGCGCGGCGGCGAGTTGTCCCAGACGTTCTGAGCAGTTCGTGACGACGCCGAGCTTGACGCCGGCCGAGGCCAACTCGGTCAGGACCCCGGGAGCTTCACTCCACGGCTGCAGTTCAGCCCAGCGGGCGGAGAGCTTGGCGACCACGCCTCGATCGAGGTGCAGCGCCTCGGCCGCTTCGCCGACGAGGGTCTCGTAGTCGCGATACGACCCCTGCCCGTAGGTGATCTCGAGATACTTGTTCCGCCACAGGGCTCCGGTGCGTGGATCGCCTGCGACGTCGTTCCACACTGTCCACGAATCCAGCAGCGCGGTCAGCAGATCGAAGAGCACCGCGTCATAGCGCGCTGATGCTGCAGAACCGCTCAGGACCACTCCGCGAGCACCCGCATCTTGCCGGCCTTGACCGCCGCGTCCCGCCGCAGCCGCTTCAACTCCGGCGCAAAAGCGTTGCGCTCGTTGCCCTGCAGGTTCAACGGCAGCACCAACGCGGTGAGCAGCCTGGCTTCCATGTGCCAGGGCTCCGGGTGCAGCACCCAGGACACCATCGCGTTCTCCGCCATCCACTGAGTCAGGATCGCCTCTCCACCGGCGAACGTCTGCCGCTTACCCGACCCGACCCTGCGCAGCCCAAAGCCCAGTTCTCCGCCCAGCAGCACGCCCAGCGACTTGCGCAACGTCGAGCCGTCCGCGCCGGCGGTCCCCGCGCCGAAGTGGTATCTGATGCGCTTACGCAGATCCTGCGGAGTCTGCGGCTTTCCGTCGGCTCGCGGCGGGCCGGGGCTCACCCCGACGTAGAGCAGGGTCCAGCCGTCGCGCTCTTCGCATCCGGAGACGTCGATTGCGCCAGGGATCTCCCGGAACCACCATCCGTGCGCTCCCGGCTGAGCCGGCACGGGATCAGCGTCGGAGAACACCTCGTCGCGCGTATATCGTTGCGCAGAAAGGAAGTTCGACACCACATCCGCGGTCTTCCTGTCGGACATCCTGCCAGCCATACCGCACAGCCTAGTCCTCTCGGTCAGGCAGCTTGCCGTCGCGGCACGATCATTGTCGGCACCGGGGCGTGCCGAAGGATGCGGGCCGCAGCCGAGCCGAGGAACACCTGTGCAGCGGGTCCTGCCGCACCGGAGCCGAGCACCAGGATGTCGCCGGCCGCCCACGGGACAGCATCCACCGCGTCACGCCACGTCGCCCCGGCGCCGATGACGATGTCGGCGTCGACGACGTCGATGTCCGAGCGTGCTTTCTCCAGTTGAGCGGCAATCTGGTCCTGGGTGCGCCGGGCCCACTGGGTGACGACGAGGTCCTCAGCGCCGGTCTCGATGGCGCCGCTGAACATGGTGACCGGGCGGACCGTGAAGGACGCGATGCGCAGATGCGCCGACCATTCGCGTGCCATCTCTGCGCTGGTGGCGACCAATCCGACCGCGTCGGCTTGCCCGCCGTAGGCCGCCGTCAACCGCTCGATACGTCCGCGCTGCGCGGGATAGCTCCTCGGTGCGATGGCGACCGGAACCGCAGCGGTGTGCACAAGGCGATCGGTCACACTACCCAGCGCGACCCTGCCGAGCAGGCCCGTCGATGACGAGCCGACCACCACGACCTCAGCGCTCCATTCGATGGCGAGCTCAGTCAGGCCTTTGGGGACCGACGCGGCGTGGTGTACCACCTGCCACACGTCCACGTCGGCGGGCAGTTGGTCGACCATCTGCTTGAGAGATCTCTGCGCCTGCACTGCAACGTAATTCAGGTACTCGTTCTCGACGGGATCCAGCTTCGGGGGCCACGGCCGCTCGACGATCGCCACCGCGACCATCCGGTCACCCGTGCATCGACACAGCTGGGCCGCCAGATGCAGCGGCGCCGACGCCTGACCGCTGGGGTTGACGCCCGCGACGATCGTCATCTCCGAGCCTGTTCTCCCGCTATCGACTTGGCGACGACGTGTGTCACCGGCACTTCGAACTGTGCCCGGGCGCGGTCCACCACGTCGAAGCGCTGCCAGATCGACAGTTCGGGCGGCAGCGTAGCGATCACGATCTGGTCGGGATCGAACGTGCTGACAGCGTGATCGAGTGCCCGCAGGGGGCGATAGTCACCCAATTCGCCTTGGGCTTGGAGGTTCTCGCTCCGGAGCGTCGCCAACGTGGCGTCGAGCCGAGCCTGCGCCGCCTCCTCTGTGGCCTCGGTGACGTCACGCGGTCCGTGCGTGGCCGCAGCTCCCGTGTCGACCGGGCTGGCAGGCACCACCACGAGGTACTGCGCGTCGCGATCTGCACCGATACGGGACAGCTCCGCAAGCAGCTCCTGTGAATCGAGGGTCTGATTCGCCAGCACGAGTACGCGATGCGGCGCGGCGGAGGGTGCCTCGGCGGGCGACAGCGGACGCTTCTTCACGAACCACTTGTTCACCGCGAACAGCACGATGACGACCGCCCACGACAGCAGACTGAGCACCAGCTGCGACCGCAGCGCTGTGTCGATGAACATCTGGACCAGGATGGCCACGATCCCCACAGCCGTGAGAATCGACAGCACCGGGAAGAGCCACATCTTCACGCGCAGTTCGGAATCCGGGGTTCGGTAGCGCAGCACGATCTGCGAGATCGCGATGAGCAGGTACACGAACAGGATGATCGCGCCGCTGGAGTTGAGCAGGAACGCGAAGATCGTGTCGGGTGACAGAGCAGCGGCGATGACGCACAGGAACCCGATGACCGACGACGCGAGGATGGCGTTCGCCGGCACGCCGCGACGGGTCACCTTGACCAGAGCAGGCGGGGCCTCCCGCCGCGCCGCCAGCACGAACAACATCCGCGACGCGGTGTACATCCCGGAATTGAGGCAGCTCAGCACCGCCGTCAACACCACCGCGTTCATCACGTGATCGGCGTAGGGAATCCCCATCTGGGTGAACGCGGCGACGAATGGTGATGCGGACACGGCGTCGTCGTTCCACGGCAAGATGGTGACCAGCAGGAACACCGCGCCGACGTAGAAGATCAGGATGCGCAGGATCACCGAGTTGGCGGCCTTGGCCACCGCGCGCTCTGGATCGGAGGACTCCGCGGCGGCGATCGTCGCGATTTCGGCGCCCACCATGGAGAAGATCACCGTGACGATTCCAACGGTGATCGCGCTCAATCCGAATGGCGTGAACCCGCCGTGACTGGTCAGATTCGAGAAGTCCGCTGACTTGTCCGGCCACAGCCCGAAGACGTACGCGCCGCCCAGCGCGATGAACGCGATGATGGCGGCCACTTTGATTCCGGCGAACCAGAATTCGAACTCGCCGTAGGAGGCGACGGAGAACAGGTTGGTCGCCGTCATCAGCACCATGAAGACGAGGGCGGACAGCCAGAGGGGGACATCGATCCAGTACTGGATGATCTTCGCGCCGGCGATGGCTTCGAAGCCGACCACGATGACCCAGAAGTACCAGTACAACCAGCCGACAGAGAATCCCGCCCAGTGCCCCAATGCGGTGCGCGAATAGTCTGCGAACGATCCGGTGGAAGGATTGGCGACGGCCATCTCGGCCAGCATCCGCATCACCATGATGATCAGCACGCCGGCCATGCCGTAGGTGAGGAAGGCCCCGGGTCCGGTGGCGCCGATGACGACGCCGGAACCGACGAACAGGCCCGCTCCGATCACACCGCCGATCGCGATCATCGTCAGCTGGCGCTGGTTGAGCGCCTTCTTCAGGGTGGGTGTCGCGTTCACGGGGGACCTCTAACGCCGATGGAAACCCAGACCCCCAACGTACGCCTAAGTGATGCGCATCACATAGCGAGAGGGGATCTCGCCTCAGCGCTTCTTGTTGTCGAACGCCGCCTCCGTCGTCGACTTCTTCGCGTCTTCCTTGGCGTGCTTGGCCGCACGTTTCTCCTTGAGCGACTTGCCCGAACTCTTGGACATGGCTTGCCGGGGAGATTTATCGGACATGACGAGCCCCTTGCTTCGCGAGGCCTCGATGGTCCCGATCGCCCCGACCGTACTCCTCGAATGTGCGCTGGACTCACTTCGACTCCGGGGGCGGCCGATTGCGCGTACGCTGACGAACGTCGGGCGCCTCGGTCAACGAGCGAAACAGGCCCGGCTGAAAAGGGATTCCCATGGCATCGCAACAGTCGATCCGCTCACCCTATGACGCCCGCGTCGACCTCGTCGCTGGAACCATCGCCGAGCACACGAAACTCAAGAATGACGCCGCGCGCGAGCTCGCCGTTCACATCCTGCACACGATCAACACCATTCCGGAAAAGGTGCGCTGATCCGATGACTGTCAAAGTCGCGTTGCCCAACAATGAATTCGACGACTACATGCGATTCGGCGACACGTACACCGAGCACGCCGACGGTCGTCTCGAGGTGTTTCGTACCGGTGCCGAAACTCTGAGTTACACCGCGACGCAGTGGATCGGTGTCGAGGGTGACCAGAAGCGCTCCAGGACAAGGCTTTTCCGGCGCTGACTCGTCGATCCATCGCGCCGCTTCGCCGTTGGCGCGGTCAGATCGAGCAGCGCGTATTCAGCGGTCACGCACCTCACCGGTGATGTCGTGCAGCGCGCTGTCGTCGCGGTGGTCGGTCATGTTCCGGCACTCACCGAAGATCTGCAGCGAACCCCGCTCGGGATAGTTCCCCGGCGCAGCAATGGCCATCACACCGCCCTTGTGCGCGACCTCGCCGTACGGGTTGAGCCCCGGCGGCGGACCGGGCGCCCAGCCCGGCTGCTGTGCTGCCGCCGCCGCGACCTGCTTGGCCATCGTCGCGCTGTCGGTGCTCCTCGGCACTTCGTACGCCACGTCGACACGGCCGTGATACGGCGGCTCTCCTTGGTCGTTGCACCACTCCCACTCGAATGTGGCATAGGTGACGCGAAGATTCGCCGCCCGGGCGATCTCCTTGGCAGCATCGACGACCTGTGCTCGGGCCTGATCGTCGGGCAGGCTTTGCGCCGTCGGGCCTGCGGACGCGGTGTCCTTGGGTGGGGGAGACATCGATGAGCAACCTCCTGTTGAGACGGCGAGGACAGCAAGGGCACTGAACAACGCTGCCGCGCAGACGCGTAACCGCTTATCAGTATCTGTGGTCATTGGTGACGTTCTCTCGGTCCCATTCTGGGTCGTAGATGATCGGGGTCTGGACGTCGACGCCCGGGATCGGCACCTTGCCGATGATGGGCACGTCGACCTCGCGGGGAGTACTCACGGTCATCGGGTGGCGGTGCTCGGCGATCAGGTTGTCTGTGACCAGGCGATCCGCGTTGCCGGACGCGATGTCGGTGATGCCGCGCAATGATTCGCTGCCGACCTTGTAGTAGTTCGAGTGGTCGGCCGGGTCGATCCCGTCGGCGCCGGCGACTTCGGCCCGGAACCTCACTGACCCGAAGTCCTGCCCCGCAGGATCGGTGCCCAGGCCGGCGGACACACCCATCATGTTGCCCAGTTTGTCGTTGAGCGCGTTCGGCAGTCCCGGCCCGGCTTCGCCGAGCATGCCGACCGGATCGGTCGAGGCGTCCCCGACGTAGACCTGGCCACCGTTGAGGTGGAAGTCGGCGGCGCTGCGGGCGGCGTCGGTGCCCGGGCAGCCGAGCAAGACCGCATCGTTGGCTTGCATCCCGCTGCGCGCGAACGCATCCGCCACCGTCGTCGAGCCGTACGAATGCCCGATGACCGTCGTGTGCTGCGGCACCGACGGGTCGTGGGTGACCCCGAAGCTGTTGACGTCCCAGGCCAGCGCGTCGCCGCCGGTGCGTGCCAGGCCGGGAGTAGCGATGTTGGGATCGGTGAAGCTCTCGGGGGTGTCGTAACCCATCCACGACATCACCGCGGTGGGGCTGTTCGGGTCGGCGGCCCGCGCCTGGTCGTAGAGGTTGCGGGCGTCGTTGTGGCCGTCGGAAAGCCACCCGTCGCGCACACTCGAGCCGGTGCCGGGAACGATGACCGCGGTGTTGGCGGATTTGTCCGGATTGCCGATCGAGACCGCCGCCCGCCCCTTGCCGTCGAAAGCCGTTGGCTCGTATGCCCACAACATCGTCGGGCGGAGGTTGCGGTCCATCCGCTCCTGCGGGCTGATATCGCTGTAGCGGCGATTGTTGCGTTCGTCGCCGTCGATGCCCATCTGGTGCAGCAGACCGTCCTGCGTCTTCTTGGCGTTGTCGTAACGCACGACGTCATCACGTGAGAGTCCGAACCTGCTCGGGTCTGATTTCACGTCGTCGACGGACACGCCGTTCTGTTGGGCGGTGTGCTCGACCCGGTCCAGATCGTCGTCCATCACCGCGACGTTGACCTGATCGCGCACCTCGGCCGGCAGCCCGTTGAGGTTGCCCAGGATCGGCGGATGCTTGGCGATCAGCTCCTGGCGTTGCTGCTCGGTCAGACTGTCCCACCATTGCTTGACGTCCGCGGGAGCGGTGTCCATCGACGGGATCTGTACGTCCTGCCCGCCGACGTTCACGGTCGGGTTGTCCAGATTGGGGCCGTCGGCCTGATCGATCGCGGCCGCCGTGTTCTCGTCGAGATCGGTGAACAGCTGCAAGATCTTCTTGAGCACGGTGCTGCAGTTGGCGGCGATGCTGTCGAGGAACCGGCCCACCAGCCACTGGTGGGGGGTCACCGTGCCGTCATCGGCGACCGAGAAACCCATGTTCTCCAGCGACGAGACCAGGTTCAGCAACGTGTCGCGCAGCGCGCCCATCTGCAGGCCCGCGTTCTGCAGCGCCGACTGCAGATGTTGCAGGCGCATCGCGGTCCGCTCCTGGATCGCGATGTCCTTGAGCCCGCGGGCGATGGCGGCCGCGGCGGCCGCCCCGGTCCAGTGATCCTGCAGATGCGAGAGCGTCTCCCGTTCGCCGGCGATGACGGTCTGGACCTCGGCGTACTGGCTACCCAGCTCGGTGGCCGCATCGACCAGCGTGCCGGGCTGCGTCGCCCTGACCACCGAGATCGATACCGGCATGACCCTCCGCTCGTTGCTGAGACGATGGTGTCACATGGCGGGGAGGGGGTCGGCGCGTGTGCTGACGTACCGAGCGCGGAGTTGGGATCGGTAGCTCGTCGGCCTCGATGTACTCGGCGCATGAGCATCACCTCCATCCGCCGCACCCTGCTCCCCAGGGCGGTCCGCGGCACCCGCTTCACGGGGCTCTACGCGCTGAAGCCGTGGTTCACGGCACGGTTGACCCCGGTCATCGACACCGCGGTCGCTCGACGCATCTCCCCGGACGTGTTCACCGCCGCTGGAGTCGTCGCGGCCGGCGCGGCGGGAACCGCGATCGCCTTCGGCTCCTGGCCGCTGGCTGCGCTCTTCATGGTGCTGCGACTGGCCGGCGCCAATCTCGACGGAGCCGTCGCCCGCGCCCGCGGCGTCAGCAGGCCGTGGGGTTTCGTCGTCAACGAACTCGGTGACCGCACCGCCGACCTGCTCGCCTTCGCCGGCCTCGCAGTGTGGGCCGCGCGCCTGCACGGGCCGGAATTCGACTGGTTGTCCTGGCCGGTCCTGCAGGTGCTGCTGGCCGCCCTGGCCGCGACCCTGCCGACCTTCGCCTCGCTGGCCGTGGCGGCCGCCGGACTCACGCGCCGCAACGGCGGCCCGCTCGGCAAGACCGAGCGCTGCCTGTTCCTGGTGCTCGCGACCGCTCTCCCCGTCATCATGCCGATCCTGTTGACGCAACTCGTGAACGGCTCGGTGCTCACCACGATCCTGCGGCTGCGGGCCGCGCACCGAGAGCTCAAAGCCCAGCGTGCCCAGGAACTCGTCGACGCCCAGTTCGACGCCATCACAGCACCCTTCACCGTCGCGCATCGCAGGTTCACCGCGGTGACCCAGCGCATCGCCGTCCCCACCCGCGACGCCGTGACCCGGCCGATGGCGGAGGTCGGCGCATGACCGCTGCAAGCATGCTGCGGCACCGGCTTTGGCGCACGGTGTGCGCTGCTTCGGGCGGGCTCACCGTCACGGGGCAGTGGAGCGTCGAGGGTGGTTGTGTCGTCGTCGCCAACCACGCCTCGCACGCCGACACCGCGGTCCTGGTGGCCGCGCTTCCCGCCCATGCCCGCCCCGTCTTCGGTGCCGCCGCCGACTACTGGTTCGCGGTCCCGTCGCGTCGCGTCGTCGCGACCTCCCTGATCGGCGTATTGCCGGTGCGCCGCACCGGCGACGCCACCTACGACGCGCTACTCGCCGCCGCCGGCCCGGCCCTGCGCGCGGGACGTACCGTCGTCCTCTACCCCGAGGGCACCCGGTCGACCGACGGCACCATCGGCGCATTCCGCTCCGGTGCAGTGCGGTTGGCACGCGATTGCGGCGTGCCGATCGTCCCCGTCGCCATCGCGGGAACGGCGGACGTGCTGCCCAAGGACGGGCACTTCTCCCGCGCGCCGATGCACGTGCGCCTCGGTGCGCCCGTCGACCCCTTCTTCGTCACAGCGGCGCACCTACGCGAGTACGTGCTCGAGTTGCGGGGCGACGTCGTCACCGACCGCTACGCACTGACGGCCTGACGTCATGACACTCGTCGACCACTACCTGTGGTTCCTGCATCTCGATCGCCGGATGGCGCTCGACATCGATCTCGGCCCCCTGCAGGTGCACCTGTACTCGCGCGCCGTGTTCCTGATGTGGGTGACGGTGGCTGTCCTCGCTGTGGCCGGTGTCGCGTTGATCGCCTCCCGCAGAACGGAATTGGTGCAGAAGTGGCGGACCTGGGTGCTCATTGCCCCCGCGGTCGGGTTGCCCGTCTGGTTCGGGCCCGGCACCACGGCGGTGCTGGCAGCGGCACTGGCTGCTGTCGCCGTCCTCGAGTACGCCCGGCTGGTGAAGTTGGGCCGGGCCGACGCCGCGGTGTTGCTCGCCTTGGCCGTGGCGTACCCGCTGGCAGCGTGGCTGCGCCCGTCTCTGCTGTACGTCGCGCCCGTCCTGATGCTGTTGTGCGCGGTGCCGTCGGTCCTGGCCGGCGACGTCGACAACGGTTCGCGCCGAACGGCCTTCGCGGCGTTCGGATCGGTGTGGGTCTGCTGGTCGCTCGCTCACCTGGTGATGGTGTGGCCGGACACCTACCTGCTGTGCCTGGCCGTCGCGGCGACCGACGTCGCCGCCTGGTGCGGCGGAAAAGGATTGCGCCGCATGCGGTGGGCTCGCCTGCCGTTGTCTCCGCTGAGCCCCAACAAGACGGTCGGCGGGATGGTGGGCGCGATCATCGGTGCCTTTCTGATCCTCACGCTGCTCGGCACTGTGACGGTCGGGTTGCTCATGGCGGTCGCGCTCGGCGGGCTCTTCGGCGATCTGCTCGAGTCCATGCTCAAGCGCCAGGCCGGGGTCAAAGACGCCGGTGGCTGGCTGCCCGGATTCGGTGGCTTGCTCGACCGCATCGATTCCCTGCTCGTCGTTCTGCCCCTCGCCTTTGTCCTCGGATGAGAGAACTGCCATGACCGATTGTGTGATGATGCGCCGGGTGACCACCCGCGGCCTCGACGTCCGGGACGTCACCGTTGTCGTAGACGAAACCGTTCTGCTCGAACAGGTTTCGTTGCAGGCCCGGCCCGGAACACTGACTGCGGTGATCGGCCCGTCCGGTGCGGGGAAGTCGACGCTGGCTGCGGTCATCGCCGGCGCGATGCGACCTACCACCGGCACGGCAGCATTCCACGCCCGCGACGTGCGCGGCCTGCGCAACGAGATCGGGATGGTGCCGCAGGACGTCGTCGTCCACGGCCGCCTCACCGTCGAAGAGGCACTTCGGTTCGCCGCGGAACTGCGCATGCCCGCCGGGGCGGGGGACAGGGCCTGGGCGATCGCAGCGGTGCTCGACGAGCTCGAACTCGTGCCGCACGCGGATACCCGCGTCGAGTCGTTGTCGGGCGGACAGCGCAAGCGTGTGTCGATCGCCATCGAATTGCTCACCGATCCCGGCCTTCTCGTGCTCGACGAACCGACCACCGGTCTCGATCCCGCCCTCGATCGCGCGGTCATGGCGATGCTTCGCCGCCTCGCCGACGCCGGACGTGTCATCGTGGTGGTGACGCACTCACTGGCGTTCCTGGACGTCTGCGACCAGGTGGTGATGCTCGCACCCGGCGGCAAGACAGTGTTCGTCGGACCACCTGGTGAGGTCAATTCCGTTCTGGGCGGGTCGGATTGGGCGGACATCTTCGCTGCCGTCTGCACTGACCCCGACGGCCTGCATCAGCGATTTCTGCAGCGTCATCGTCGACCGGAGGCCGAGACGGTCTGCTTCGACGCGGTGCCGCCGACCTTCAGCGGGCGCCCTGGGCTGTGGCGCCAGACGGCGACGCTCCTGCGCCGCCAGATCGTGTTGCTTCTGGCCAACCGCGGATATCTCGCCTTCCTCGCGGTGCTTCCGTTTCTCGTCGGCCTGCTGCCGCTGACGGTGGCCGGCGACGCCGGATTGGCTGGGGTGCCGGCGCCTGGCGCGCCCCCATTCGAGGCCAAGCACGTGGTCGCGTTGACGAGCTTCGCGGCGATCCTGATGGGCGCGACGCTGGCCGTGCGCGATCTGGTTGGCGAACGGCGCGTGTATCAGCGCGAACTGTCGGCGGGGCTGTCCGCCTCGGCGTACCTGGCGGCGAAGGCGGTGGTGTTCGGCGCGATCGCCGTACTGCAGTCGGCGGTCCTCGTGGCGATCGTTCTGTCGCCCGGCATCGGCAAGCCGGGTCCGGCGAGTGCGGTCGTTCTGGGCAGCGCCCCCGTGGAGTTCTTCGTCGGCATCGCAGTGACGGCGTGCGTGGCTGTGCTGATGGGACTGGCCATTTCGGCGATCGCGCGTACGGGTGATCAGGTGATCGTGCTGCTGGCGATCACGCTGATGGCGCAGCTGGTGCTCGCCGGCGGGTTCATCCCGGTGACAGGCCGGCCGTTGATGGAGGCGCTGGCCTGGTTCGCCCCGGGGCGGTGGGGTTTCGCGGCCACCGCGTCGACGGCGGACCTGACGCGCTTGGTCGCCGGGATCGCCGACGACGCGCATTGGCACCACACCGCGAGCACGTGGTTGACGAACATGGCTGTGCTGCTGGCGCTTGCGGCGACCTTCGCCGGTGTCACGCGGTGGCGACTGCGGCGCTGATGTGAAATAAAGCCCTCGTATCGTGACTTGTGCTCTCCATGGAGCACTTCACCTTTGGCCGCAACAACGGTCTCCGCACCTCGGCGCTTGCGCTCGGTGCGGGGAACTTCGGTACCCGCTGGGGTTATGGCGCGGAAGAACCGGCCGCGCGGGCGATCGTGGATCGCTTCGCCGAGGCCGGCGGCACCTTCATCGACACCGCAGCCACCTACCAGGTCGGCGAGTCGGAAGAGATCTTGGGTCGCATCCTGGCGGGCCGGCGTGATGACTTCACCATCGCCACGAAATTCGCCGTCGGCGGAACTGCTGAGGGCAGCGGTGTCTTGCAGACCGGTAACAACCGCCGAGCGATGGTGCGGTCCGTGGAGAACAGCCTGCGCAGACTCGATACCGAATACATCGATCTGCTCTGGGTTCACTGGCCTGACTTCGTGACACCCATCGAGGAGATCGTGCGTGCCTATGAGGATCTGATCGCGTCCGGGAAGGTGCTCTACGCGGGGCTGTCGAATTTCCCGGCGTGGCTGACCGCCCGAGGCGCCACGCTGGCCGAGGTGCGGGGGTGGGCGCCTATCGCAGCCGTACAGATCGAGTACAGCCTCGTCGAGCGCAGCGCAGACCGCGACAACCTCCCCATGGTCGAGGCGCTCGGATTGGGTGCCGCGCTGTGGTCTCCTCTGGGCGGAGGGCTGCTCACCGGCAAGTATCGCAGCGGTGAATCCGGGCGGTTACAGGCCTGGAATCGAGTGGTGCACACCGACGAGGACCCGCGCAAGGCCGCGGTGGTCGACGCGGTGCTCGCTGCGGCCGACGAGTTGGGGGTGCCGGCGGCACGGGTCGCGGTCGCGTGGCTCGTCGAACGGGCGCGGCGGTCGAGTACCGGAATCGTGCCGATCATCGGTCCGCGCACCGTCGAGCAGCTCGACGATTACCTGGCAGCGCTTGATCTCGATCTCGGAACCCGCTACGACAGCCTCGACGACGTCAGTCGCATCAGCCTGGGTCAGCCGCACGAGCAGGATCTCGAGCAGCTGCCGACAGTGCTGGGCGGCAACGATTTTCGGGTGCGCTGAGTCCGAGGAGCCGAGTTGTCGGTGCCTTGTGGTTCTGTGGGGTCATGTTCCCGAGCAGTTCGTTGGCCATCGATGAGCGGTTGTCGGTGCTCTTCGACGAGCTTGCCGAGCTGACCGGTCAGCGTAACGCGATCGACGGGCGAATCGTGGAGATCTTCGCCGAGGTCGACCGTGATCAGTTGTGGGCGGCGGCCGGGGCGAAATCGACCGCTGGTCTGGCGGCGTGGAAAGCCGCAGTGTCTCCATCGCGGGCGCAGACGATCGCCGCGATTGCGGCCCGCTACGACGAATTCCCGCAGTGTGTCGAGGGTCTGGCACAGGGTCGGTTCTCCGTGGATCAGGTCGGGGTGATCGCCGAACACGGTCTTCCCGGCTCCGACGCCCATTTCGCGACCATGGCCCGATGCGCGACGGTGTCTCAGTTGCGGACCGCGTTGAAGATGCAACCCAAACCCACCCGCGACCGTGTGCCCGAGCCGGACCACGACGACGACGACGAGGACGGGGACGCGCCTGCCGTCGATCCGGGGCCGCAGCCCACGATCAGCTCGACCTCCGATGAGCAGTACACCTATTGGCAGATCGCGCTGCCCCATGTCGAGGCCGCCGCGTTCGAGGCGGCGCTGGCCTCGCATCGCGATGCACTGATCACCGACTGGAAGGCAACCGACCCCGACGGGCGCGCGCCGATGCCCGGCAACGCCGCGGCGTTCCTGCGGTTGGTCGACGCGAGCTGGGACGCCGAGGCAGCGGCGCGTCCGCACGGGCAACGCACCACCGTGGTCGTGCACGTCGATGTAGCCAGCCGAGTCGCGAGCCTGCACTTGGGCCCGGTGCTCACCGACGCGGAGCGCCGGTATCTGATCTGTGATGCCACCTGCGAGGTGTGGTTTCACCGCGGCGGGCAGGTGATCGGGGCCGGGCGTTCGAGCCGGACGGTGAACCGGCGCCTACGCCGGGCGCTCGAGCATCGCGACCGTGTCTGCGTGGTCCCCGGGTGCGGGGCGACCCGCGCACTGCACGCCCATCACCTGGTGCACTGGGAGGACGGCGGACCCACCGAACTGTGGAATCTCGCGCTGGTCTGCCCGTATCACCACCGGGCGCATCACCGCGGCCTGGTCACGATCACCGGGCCCGCCGACCACCTCGTCGTCACCGACGCCGCCGGCCACACCCTCACCTCAGCCTCCCTGGCCCGACCACCCACCCAACCCCCACCGGACGTCGCACCCTGTTCCGGGCCCACCGGCGAACGCGCCAACTGGTGGTGGTACCAGCCCTACGAACCACACCCCACGGACGCGGACTAGAGGACGACGATTACTCGCTGTGCGTGAGCGAGTCGGTGAAGGCCGCGTTCGCCGCGCCGTTGAGTCGGCTGTCGTCGAAGCCGTACTCGACAGCGTCACCGCGGATTGCACGCAGCGGATCCTCGAAGTCCCGGAAGTATCCCATCGCCCAGGCGCCCTCCTGGTAGCCGATGAGCTTCAGCAGATCGTCGTCGAGGGTCCGCGCCACATCGATGGGCACCGAGAGGAATTGGTTCTCCTCCTGGCGCACCCAGCCGACGCAGTAGTTGACGTTGATCGCGCGCCGAACCCGATCGGAACGGTTCGCGGCCCCGCTGTGCACGATCTTGCCGGTGTAGATCAGCACCGAACCGCGTGTCATCTCGGCCTGCAGGCATTCGTCGTCGCGGTAGTCGGTGGGTTTCTTGTCGCCGACCTGACTGCCGGGAACGATTCGGGTGGCGCCCATTTCGGCGGTGTAGTCCGACAGCGCCCACAGCGTGTTGCACTGCACGTGGTAGTCGTCGGGGAAGGGATAGAAGTCGAACGCGTTCTGGTCGCGGTGCAGTGCTTGCGCCGACTCGCCGGGTTCGATCGAGATCACCTGCGTCAGCATCAGCTGAAAGGCCGACGCGTGGCCGAGGAAGTCGGCGCAGACGCCCATCATCGTGGGGTTCTGGATCAGCGTGCGGCACGCGGGAGACCGCGCGACCAGCGCGCCGGTGCGACGCGTCCGCCGTCCGATCATCGCGTTGTAGCCGAGCGGGGTGGCATCGAGGTAAGGCGCGAGTTCGCGGCCGATGTCGTCCATCAACTCGGTGGGCACAAGGTTGTCGACGATCACGTAGCCGTCGCGACGAAGCAGATCCGACATCTCCTCGGGCGGGGTGGTGGCGGGGACGTGGTTCAGTTCCGGCATGCCCTCGAGTATCGCGATCGCGTGTGTTGAGCTGGTAAAACGGCGTCACGCCGCCGTTACGCCTGGATCAGGGCACGGGTGCCGGCGCGAGAAGGCGGGTCGACAGCTCGACGAGGTTTCGCTGCAGTTCGCCGTCGTCGATGTCGGACATGTCGGGATCTGCGGCGACCCTGCAGACGCCGGAGAGGAACACCCGCAGGGCGATGCGGTCGGCGGCGCATGGTTGCGGTCCCTCGAGCAGCTCCTGCAGGCGGCCGGTGACGACGCTGAATTCTGGTTCGTCACGCACCATTTGGTCGATACCCGGATCGCCGTAGAACAGGACCGACAACTCACGGTGTCGGACCACCATCTCGATGAGGCCACTGACCAAGACCTCGCGGCGGCGCTGCATATCGGGGAGCACTTCAGCGATCCGGATGACCCGGGCCATGTCGTCGATCGACGGCCGCAGGACTTCCAGAGCGATGTCTTCCTTCGAGCGGAACTGGTAGTAGACGGCCGCTTTGCTCACGCCGATACGGTCCGCGATCATCTGCAGCGACGTTCCGTGGACGCCGTGCTCGGCGAACAGCGCCAGAGCGGCGTCGAGTACCCGCTGCCGGGCCAGGCCGCGTGGTGCCGTCGGTCGTGCCATCCGTTCACCCTCTCCGTCCCGCCGCGAGACGCGCCTCACAATAAACGCCCAGCTTACCCGCGCTCCCTCTTCGTCCTATACCGATCACTCAATTAGAGCTAGCCGATCGGCTTGCTGAAATTATTCAGTACATCTATGTTTGCCTGGCCGACACACATGGTGTCGCGCGGCGCATAAGGGGCGTGCATGGTCGGGATCTTGAAGCGGGCCTGGATACCACTCGTCATCGTGGCGGTGATCGCGATAGCAGCGACCGTGGTGTACCGCATGCACGGGTTCTTCGGATCGAACAACGAGACGACCCGGCCCGGGGCAGGTCTGGCCCAGGATGCCGAACCGTTCAACCCGAAGGCTGTCACCTACGAGATCACCGGCGACTCAGGTGCTGTCGCGACCATCAACTACCTCGACCTGGACGCCAATCCGCACCGCGTCGACGATGCTCCGCTGCCGTGGTCGCTCACGTTGGAGACCACCAAGCCCTCAGCCGCCGCCACGATCATCGCCCAGGGCGACGGTGCCTCGATCAGCTGCAAGATCCTGGTGGACAACGAAGTCCGAGACCAACAGACCTACGACGGCGTGAACGCCCAGACCTCCTGCCTGGTGAAGTCACTGTGAGCGCGCCGCACACCGGCCACGCCCGGATTCCCCGCTTCCTGCGACTCTTCTGCGTTCCCGTCCTGCTGGGCTGGCTCGCGTTGACCGCCCTTCTCAACGTCGTCGTTCCCCAGCTCGAAGCAGTGGGGGCGGCCAACTCCACATCGCTGACACCCAATGACGCGCCGTCGCTGCAGGCCACGCAGTTGGTGGGAAAACTGTTCGGGGAGTACACATCCAACAGCTCGGCGATGATCGTGCTCGAGAGCGACAAGCCACTGGGCGCCGAAGCGCACACGTACTACGACGGGCTGATCGCCGCGCTGCGCAAGGACACGGTGCACATCCAGCACATCCAGGACCTGTGGGGTGACCCCCTCACGTCGTCGGGCTCGCAGTCGGCGGACAACCTGTCGTCCTACGTCCAGCTCTACCTCGCCGGCAACCAGGGTGAGACGCTCGCCAACGAGTCCGTCGAGGCGGTGCGCGACATCGTCGCCGCCAACCCGCCACCACAAGGTCTGCGTGTCTACGTCACCGGCGCCGGACCGCTGCTCTCCGACCAGCAACACGCCGGCGACAAGAGCCTGCAACTCGTGACAGCACTGACGTTCCTCGTGATCATCACGATGCTGCTCCTCGTCTACCGCTCGATCGTCACCGTCCTCATCGTGCTGGTGACCGTCGTGCTCGAACTCGCGGTGGCGCGGGGTGTGGTGGCGTTCCTGGGCTATCACCACATCATCGAGCTGTCGACGTTCGCGGTGAACCTGTTGACACTGTTGGCCATTGCCGCGGCGACCGACTACGCCATCTTCCTGGTCGGGCGCTATCACGAGGCGCGCGGCGCCGGCGATGACCGGGAAAGCGCCTTCTACGTCATGTATCACGGCACCGCGCATGTGATCCTGGGGTCCGGTCTGACGATTGCCGGAGCAACGCTGTGCCTGCACTTCACCCGGCTGCCTTATTTCCAGACCCTCGGCATTCCGCTGGCGATCGGCATGTTCGTCGTCACGGTGGCTGCGCTGACGCTCGCGCCGGCGATCATCACGGTCGCCTCCCGGTTCGGGCTCCTCGATCCCAAGCGCAGCCAGCGGACCCGGGGATGGCGACGCGTCGGAACCGCCGTCGTCCGATGGCCCGGACCGATCCTGGTGGCCTCGCTCGCAGTGACGTTGGTCGGCCTACTCGCCCTGCCGTCCTACACCACGAGTTACGACGACAAGAAGTACCTGCCGTCAGACGTCGAGGCCAACGTGGGCTATCAGGTTGCGGCCAAACACTTTCCACAGGCGCGGCTCAATCCCGAGGTGCTGATGCTCGTCGCCGACCACGATCTGCGCAATCCGACCGACATGCTCATCGTCGACCGCGTCGCCAAGGAGGTCTTCCACCTGCCGGGAATCGCGCGGGTGCAGACGATCACGCGACCACTCGGCACGCCGATCGAAGGTTCCTCGATTCCGTACATCGTCGGTCAGCAGGGCGTGAATCAGAAGCTCACGCAGTCCTACGCCGAAGCGCGCACCGCCGACCTGCTCCGGCAGGCGAGCGACATCAACAATCAGATCGACGTCCTGCGCCGGCAACTGGAGCTGCAGAAGCAGAGCGCCAACGCGCAGCAGGAGCAGACGGACGTCCTGAAGCAGACGGTCGCGGTCACCAACGAACTGCGCGACAAGATCGCCAACTTCGATGACTTCTTCCGGCCCATCCGGAACTACTTCTACTGGGAACCGCACTGCTATGACATCCCCGCGTGCTACGCCCTGCGCTCGCTGTTCGACGCGCTCGACGGTATCGATCAACTCTCCGGGCTCCTCGCCGAGACCACGATCAGCCTCGACAAGATCAATGCCCTCCAACCCAAGCTGCTCGCGCTGATCCCGCCGCAGATCGCCAGCCAGGAACGCAACCGCGATCAGATCATGACGAACTATGCGACGCAGAAGGATCAACAGGATCTGCAGGATCGGCAGCAGTCCGACCCCGCCGCGTTGGGCCGAGCGTTCAACCAGTCGAAGATCGACGACTCGTTCTACCTACCTCCCGAGGTGTTCGACAACCCCGACTTCAAGCGTGGTCTGAAGCAGTTCGTCTCACCCGATGGCAAGGCGGTGCGGTTCATCATCTCCCACCAGGGGGATCCGGCAACGCCAGAAGGCATTTCGCACATCGACCAGATCAAGAACTCGGCGTTCGAGGCCATCAAGGGCACCCCGCTGGAGACCTCCAAGATCTACCTGGGCGGCACCGCGGCGACCTACAAGGACATGCGGGACGGCTCGAACTACGACCTCGTCATCGCGGCGATCTCGGCGATCTGTCTGATCTTCATCATCATGCTGATCATCACCCGGTCGGCGATCGCGGCGCTGGTCATCGTCGGAACGGTGGTGCTGTCCCTCGCCGCGTCGTTCGGTTTGGCAGTTCTGTTGTGGCAGCACATCATCGGGCTCGAACTGCACTGGCTGGTGCTGGCGATGTCGGTGATCATCCTGCTGGCCGTGGGGTCGGACTACAACCTCTTGCTCGTCTCACGGTTCAAGGAGGAACGCGACGCGGGACTCAACACCGGGATCATCCGTGCCATCGCGGGTAGCGGCAGCGTGGTGACCTCGGCCGGCCTGGTGTTCGCGTTCACGATGATGTCGTTCGCGATCAGCGACCTCAAAGTGATGGCTCAGGTGGGGACCACGATCGGGCTCGGACTCCTCGTCGACACTCTGATCATCCGGTCGTTCATGACGCCGTCGATCGCGGCGTTGATGGGCCGGTGGTTCTGGTGGCCGCAGAACGTCCGCCCCCGGCCGGCCCGTCAGGTGACGGCCCGCTGAACCGGTTTCCTAACCGAGCGTTTCACGACGGCGTGATCTCACCATCCGGGGTGACGTGAACCGTGCCGTCTTCGTGGGCGCCGGGAAGATCCGGCATCTCGTGACGACCACCGGCTGATCGGCGACGCGCAGACCACACCACCCCGCCGACCACAGAGGCCGCCACGGCCGCGAGCGGCCACACCAGCCGGGATCTGTCACCCATGCGCCCAGGTATGCCCACGCCGCGGGACGCAGAAACCGACCCGCGCCGGCGCGTGGTCAGCAGGGGTAGAAGAAGCCGCCGCCCGCCAACCGCCACGACACCTTGCGCCAGTTCTCGAACCACGACACGTAGTCGCGGTCGCGGATCACGTAGTAGGCCTCGTGGTTGTCCCATCCGCAGTCGGTGGTGAAGTCCTGATAGGGAAAGCCCCACGAAAACATCGGGCCGCCGTCACGATTGAGGAAATGGAGACCGTGCGGCACCCCCAGCGTCTCTCCGGCAAGCGAGCCCCGGCCGGTCCGCCAGCCGCGTGAGGTCACCCGATAGCCGAACGCGATGAACAACCAGTGCGTCCCATCGTGCGGGTCGGTCATCTTCGTCACTGTGGTCGACATCCCGGTCAGCGACGCGAGCACCGTGTTGTCGGTGGCCAGGATGTCGCGGTCGCGCATCTTGATCGTCTTGGTGGTGGCGCTGCGCTCCGGATGGTGATCGAGACCGAACATGTCGCTGATGTCGTGCCCGAGCGAGAAGTCGTCGTGGACCGTCTCGTCGCTCAACGTGTCGGTGATGTCGACATCTGTGCTCCGCGCGAAACGGGCGGCGATGTGAGTCATGTCTGCTCCTGATCCCCGGCCCCGTGTGGGCCGTCGGCTCCAGCCAACGCCGGTCCCGGCCCGCACACATGCGTAGTGAGGTACTCGGGTGTCGAGCGCGTGGCCGGGCTACCGTGGCCTGATGACCGAGATGCCCCGCTCGCGCGTCGCCGTGCTCGGAGCGGGACTCTCCGGGGCGGCCTGCGCGCAGGCGCTACGCGAACGCGGCATCACCGTCGAGATCGTCGAGCGGGGCCGCGGCCCCGGCGGCCGGATGGCTTCACCCACGGTGCACGGGCGCCGCGTCGACCTGGGGGCGGCGTACTTCACCGTCAAGGAGCCGGCGTTTCACGCCATTGTCGACGACTGGGAGCGCCGCGGACTTGCCCGACCCTGGACCGACACCTTCGACGTGCTCGCGCCCGGTGCCCGCAACAGCACCTCCGGCCCGATGCGCTTCGCCGCCGCCGGGGGACTGCGCTCACTCGTCGGCGACCTGCTGCCCGACGATGTCCGTTACGAGACCCTGATCGAGACCCTCGACGACCTACCCCACGACGCCGTGGTGCTGGCAATGCCCGATCCGCAGGCCGCGCGGCTCATCGCCGCGCCGCCCGGCGACTGGGTGGCCTACGACCCCGTCATCGCCGTCGCCGCCGGCTGGCCGCAGCGCAGCTGGTCGACCGACGCTGCCTTCGTCAACGACGACCCGGATCTGTCGTTTCTCGCCGACGACGGATCGCGCCGCGGCGACGGCGCCGCCGTGCTCGTCGCGCACAGCACGGCAGACCGGGCGCGCCGGCACCTCGAGGACCCCGAGCGGGCCGTCGCGCCGATGGTGGCGGCCATGCGCCGACTTCTGGACATCGCGGGCGACCCCGACTGGACCCACGTCCACCGGTGGACGTTCGCCAAGCCCGCCGACACCCACGCCGACGCCGAGTTCCACCTCGACACCACCGCACGGCCCCTCGGGTTGTGTGGTGATTCCTGGTGCCCGTCCGGCGCGCCACGTGTCGAAGCGGCGTGGCTGTCCGGGCAGCGCCTCGGTATCGCACTTGCGGATCATCTCGCGGAGGGAAATGCATGAAAGTCACTGAGCTCTGGCGCTTTCCGGTCAAGTCGATGGGTGGCACCCGCGTCGACGAGCTGCGGATCGACGAGCGGGGTGTGCACGCCGACCGACTGTGGGCGGTACGCGACATCGAAAAGGGGGTCACGGCATCCGCCCGCAGAATCCCCGCTCTGCTGCAGTGCTCTGCGCGCTACGTCGCCGAACCCGGCCCCGATGCCGGACCGGGCAAGGTTCCCGCCGTCGTGATCTCCCTGCCCGACGGACGGGAGATCACCAGCGACGACCCGACCGTGCACGCAGCCCTCAGCGAGCTGGTCGGCCGGGAGGTGCGGCTCACCGCGCTCCCGTCGGTGAGCGACACCAGTGCCCACCGCATGTCGCTTCAGGCCTCTCTGGGCAACTTCGCCGCCGATCAGGTCCGACAGGACTTCGGCCTGGGCGACACCGACGAGCTGCCCGATACCTCGGTGTTCACCACGCGCCAAATGATCACTCTGGCAAGGTATTCCACTCCACCGGGGACATTCGTCGACCTCAGCCCGGTGCACCTGCTCAGCGCGACGAGCCTGCGCAGCCTCTCGGTCGATGGCACCCCGTACGACGTGCGGCGCTTCCGGCCCAACGTGCTCGTCGACGTCGAGAGCCCCGACCCGTTCCCCGAATCCGCCTGGGTCGGTGGCGAAGTGCACCTCGGCACCGTCGTGCTGTCGGTGACCAACCCGACGATCCGGTGCGTGGTCGGGACACGCCCGCAGCCGGGCCTGGGGAAAGACCTGTCGGTGACCCGGCAGCTGGCCGAGAAGACGAACCGCTTCCTCGGCATCTACGCCGACGTCGCCACCGCCGGCACCGTCCGCGTCGACGACGAGGCAACCGTGTATCTGCCGCCGCCGCCGAACGCGGTCGAACGAACGGCTGTCGCGGTCGGCAAGTCGGCCAGCCGGGGCCTGCAGAAACTCGTCGAAGCCACGGTGCTGCGCTTCGCCAAGTGACGCTTCATCGACCCGGGTGCCGGAGGTGGTCGGGCTGGCTCACCCAGCCGGGCGGGACGTCGACGGACAAGGCGAGATGGACGAACCTGCCCACCGCGGCGGTCGTCGCGCGAATCGGGCACCACTGCAGCGTGTAGGGGATGAACCGCGGCGGCTGCAGCGGCACGAGCGTGACTCCGGGCGCGGTGCCGGCGACGGCGGCAGTGGTCAGCGTCCAGTCCACCTCGCGCTGTTCGGACCATCGGTGCGCCGACAGGTCGATCTCCGTCAATTCGGCTGTGGGCGACGCGATTCCGGCGTCGTCGAGGATCTGCTGCAGGGCCAGCGACCACGCGGGGAACAGCGCCTCGCTGTGCGCGCCCAGGGTCTCGCCGGCCAGCTCGGCGAGGTCGAGATCCGCACGGTCGGCGAGGCGGTGGCCCTCACGCAGGCCCACCACCACCGGCTCCGCGCAGAACACCTCGCTCAAGATGCCCGGCGGATTGGTGACAGGCCCGCAGGTGATGGCGACATCGAGCGCGCCCTCCCCGATGGCCTGTTGCAAGTCAGGAAGCCACATCCGGCGCACCGACAACTCGACCTCGGGTGCGGCTCGCTGGAGAGCCTGCGCGAGATGCGGCGCGAGCAGCGGGGCGGCGGGCGGCGTGATGCCCAGCCGGACGGTGCCGGTGTCGCCGTCGACGAGCCGGCGCACCGCAGCTGCGGCTCCCTCGACGTCGTCGAGAATGCTGACCGCGCGGCCGAACAGCTCGACGCCGGCCTGCGTGAGGGCCACTCGGCGGGTGGTTCTGGTCAACAGCGGTGTGCCGACCTCCCGTTCGAGGCGGCGGATCAGCTCGCTCAGTGTGGGCTGCGAGATGTGGAGCTTCTCGGCGGCATGTCCGAAGTGCAGCTCTCGCGCCACCGCGACGAACGCCTCCAGCTGGCGCAATTCCACCCGACGATCCTAAGGCCCACCACGCGATTGATCAGCCAACCCGATGAATGTGATCCGAAACCAGCCCTTGTTCGCCGCACCGTGCACCGCGCAGGCTGAACACGTGTCCGATACCACCACGCGCCACCGCACCGCGACCATCGACGGGCTCGACGTCTTCTACCGGGAGGCCGGCGATCCCAGCCGCCCCACAGTGCTTCTGCTGCACGGCTTTCCGTCCAGCTCGCACATGTTCCGCAACCTGATTGCCGCGTTGGCCGACGACTACCATCTGATTGCACCCGACCACATCGGCTTCGGGCAGTCGGCGATGCCGTCGGTGAACCAGTTCACCTACAGCTTCGATCGGCTCACCGAGATCACCGAGGGACTGATCGAGCATCTGGGCCTCGAGCGGTTCGCGATCTACATCCACGACTACGGCGCGCCGATCGGACTGCGCATCGCCCACGCGCGGCCGGAACGCATCACCGCGATCATCAGCCAGAGCGGCAACGCCTACCTCGAGGGCTTCACCCCGTTCTGGGACCGCCTCTTCGCGCACGCGAAAGATCGTGCAGCGAACGAGGATTCGGTGCGGGAGTACTTCACCCCGGAGACCACGCGGTGGCAGTACACCCACGGCGTGCCCGCCGACCGGCTCGACCGGATCGCCCCCGAGACCTGGCAGCTCGACCAAGCCGGGCTGGACCGCAAGGGCAACGACGCGATCCAGTTGCAGCTGTTCTGGGACTACCAGTTCAACCTCGACGGCTACCCTGGGTTCCAGGAGTACTTCCGTACCCATCAACCGCCGTTGCTGGTGACCTGGGGGCGCAACGACCAGATCTTCGGCGCGGCGGGAGCCGAGGCGTTCCAGCGCGACCTGCCCGACGGCGAGTACCACCTGCTCGACACGGGCCACTTCGCACTGGAGACCCACGGCGACGAGATCGCCGGCTACGTCCGGGACTTCCTCGGCCGGAAAGTCGCGCAGCAGTGAACTACACGACGGCCGACACCGCGGTGGTCGTGATCGACCCGCAGAACGACGTGCTCAGCGCGACCGGGAAGAACTGGGAGGTGTTGCGCGACAGCGTCACCGAGAACCGGACCGTCGAGCATCTGGTCGAGCTGCTCACCGCCGCGCACGACGGCGGGTACGGCGTGTTCGTCTCGCCGCACTACTTCTATCCCACCGACCACCGGTGGTTGTTCAACGGTCCGCTGGAGACCGACGAGTTGCGGACCGACACCTTCGCCCGCCGCGGCCCGCTGACCCTCGACGGATTCGCCGGCTCCGGCGCGGACTGGCTGCCCGAGCTCGCGCCGCTGATCGACCACCCGGACACCGTCGTGGCCAGCCCACACAAGGTCTGGGGGCCACAGACCAACGACCTGGTTCTGCAGCTACGCAAACGCCGGATCAGCACGGTCGTGCTGTGCGGGATGCTGGCCAACATCTGCGTCGAATCACATCTGCGCGACCTGCTCGAACAGGGCTTCGAGGTCGTCGTCGTCACCGATGCCACCGCAGGTCCCCGCCATCCGGTGTTCGGCGACGGCTACCAGGCCGCCCTGGTCAACTACGCGTTCCTCGCTCACGGAGTCGTGACGACGAGCGACGTGATCACCGCGATGACACAGGAAGGCGCCTGATCATGACCGAATCCCGCCCACCGTTTCCCCCGTTCGACCTGACGACGGCGCTGCAGAAAGTGCAGGCCGCCGAAGACGCGTGGAACACCTGCGACCCGCACCGTGTCAGCCTCGCCTACACCGAGGACAGCGTGTGGCGTAACCGCGACCAGTTCGTCACCGGGCGGGCACAGATCGTCGAATTCCTCACCGCCAAATGGGCGCGGGAGCTCGACTACGCGCTGCGCAAAAGCCTGTGGAGTTTCCGCAACAACCGCATCGGCGTGCGGTTCCAGTACGAATGCCGTGACGCCTCAGGTCAGTGGTGGCGCAGCTACGGCAACGAACTGTGGGAGTTCGACGACCAAGGCTTGATGCGCCGGCGCGAGGCGAGCATCAACGACGTCGCGATCGACGAATCGCAACGGCGCTACTTCGGACCGCGCCCCGAGGCCGAGCACGGCCACGACATCCCCCTCCGATGAGCAGGCACTACGGATCGATCGCTTTCACCCCGACGGTGCGGTCGGTGCAGGAAGAGCACGGCAGCGCCACGTTCTACGGACGCAAGGCCGACACCGGTGCGGCGACACCGGGGCCGGACCGGCTCACCGACGACGAACGCGACTACCTGGCCGAGCGAGACCACTTCTATCTCGCGTCGGTCGGGGAGACCGGGTGGCCCTACGTGCAATTCCGCGGCGGACCTCCGGGATTCGTCCGGGTTCTCGACGACCACTCCATCGGGTGGGCCGATTTCCGCGGCAACCTCCAATACATCAGCACCGGCAACATGGGCGGCGAGCAGCGCGTCGCACTCATCTTCCTCGATCACGCCCACCGGCGACGCCTCAAGATCTTCGGACACGCCCGCATCGTGACCGCGGAACAGAACCCCGAGCTGGTCGCGTCGATGACCGATCCCACCTATGACGCGGTCGTCGAACGCGCCGTACTCGTCGACGTCGCCGCCTACGACTGGAACTGCCCGCAGCACATCACACCCCGCTACACGGCCGCCGAACTCGAGGGCGCACTGGAGCCGATGCGGCGCAAGCTCGCCGCCCTGGAGGCCGAAAACGCCGAGCTGCGGGCGCGCCGATCTTGACCATGTCGCGTCGATAACCGGCTCTCGTGCCCTCTGGAGGGCTAGCGTGTTCGCGTGATCATCACCGACAGGGAGGTTCAGCATGCGAGCCGGTAGGTGGGGACGCGCAGTCCCGCACAGAGCGGGATCGTGGGCGCGCGGGCGCGGCAGATTCATCTCGCTGCTCGGGGTGCTCCTCGTGCTCGGCGTCGGTTCCGCGCTGACGGTTCCGCAAGCCCTGCCAGAGGCCAAGGCGCAGGGGCAGACCTACACGGTCGCCACCGACACCACGTTCGCTCCGTTCGAGTTCCAGGACAAAGAGGGCAAATTCGTCGGTATCGACATGGACCTGATCCGGGCGATCGCCAAAGATCAAGGCTTCACCGTCGACATCAAACCGCTCGGCTTCGACGCCGCACTGCAGGCCGTCCAGGCCAACCAGGTCGACGGCGTCATCGCAGGCATGTCGATCACCGACGAGCGCCGCAAGGTGTTCGACTTCTCCGACCCCTACTTCGAATCCGGCATCCAGATGGCGGTGCTGAAGTCCAACAACGACATCAAGTCCTATGAGGATCTCAAGGGCAAGCGGGTGGCCGTGAAGAACGGCACCCAGGGTTCGGATTTCGCGAACTCGATCAAGGACAAGTACGGCTTCGAGGTGGTGTCGTTCGCCGATTCGTCGTCGATGTTCGACGAGGTGCGAACCGGTAACTCCGACGCGGTGTTCGAGGACTACCCGGTGCTGCTGTACGGCATCGCGCAGGGCAACGGCTTCAAGACCGTGACACCGAAAGAGGATCCGACGGGCTACGGCTTCGCGGTCAACAAGGGCCAGAACGCAGAACTTCTCACCAAGTTCAACGAGGGCCTGAAGAACCTCAAGGCATCCGGCGAGTACGACAAGATCATCAGCGCCTACCTCGGTGAAGAGGCCACCACCGACGACAATTCGTTCCTCGGGCTGATCAAGAGCACCTTCCCGCTGCTGCTCGAAGGCCTCAAGATGACGATCATCCTGACGGTCGTCTCGATCTTCTTCGCACTCATCCTTGGCGTCATCTTCGGGTTGTTCCGGGTGTCGCGAGCCATCTGGTTGCGTGCCATCGGCACCACGTTCGTCGATGTCTTCCGCGGCACACCGCTTCTGGTGCAGGCGTTCTTCATCTACTTCGGTATCCCGTCGGCGCTGGGCTTCCAGATGTCGGCGCTCACGGCGGGCATCATCACGCTGTCGCTGAACGCAGGCGCGTACATGACCGAAATCGTGCGCGGCGGTATCAATTCCGTGGACAAGGGACAGATGGAGGCGGCACGCAGCCTCGGTATCGGCTACCTGCCGACCATGCGCAAGGTGATCCTGCCGCAGGCCATCCGCACGATGATCCCGTCCTACATCAACCAATTCGTCATCACGCTGAAGGACACCTCGATCCTGTCGGTCATCGGCATCGCCGAACTGACCCAGACGGGGCGCATCATCATCGCCGGCAACTACCAGTCGTTCAACATGTGGTTGATCATCGGCATCATCTACTTCATCGTGATCATGGCGCTCACCAAACTCTCGGATCGTCTGGAACGCCGACTTGTCAGATAGGGGCATTGCGAAATGAACCAGCTCGCACCGGAAAGCGCGACCGAGTCCACGGGCGCGGTGAAGATCCGCATCGACAATCTGAAGAAGTCGTTCGGAGATCTCGTGGTGCTCGACGGCATCACCACGACGGTCAAAGAGGGCGAAGTCGTCTGCGTCATCGGGCCGTCGGGATCGGGCAAGTCGACGTTCCTACGTTGCCTGAACAAGCTCGAGGACATCACCGACGGGACGGTCGTCATCGACGAGTTCGACCTGACCGACAAGAAGATCGACCTCGACAAGGTGCGCCAGCGCATCGGCATGGTGTTCCAGCACTTCAATCTGTTTCCGCACATGACCGTGATCGACAACGTCACGTTGGCGCCGCTGCTGACCAAGAAGATGGACAAGGCCGCCGCCGAGAAGCGGGCCATGGAACTGCTCGGTCAGGTCGGTCTGGCCGAGAAGGCACACGTCAAGCCCGCGACGTTGTCGGGCGGGCAGAAGCAGCGCGTGGCCATTGCGCGCGCGCTGGCGATGAGCCCGTCGATCATGCTGTTCGACGAGGCGACCAGCGCGCTCGACCCGGAGATGGTGGGCGACGTGCTCGAGGTGTTGCGGACGCTCGCCGCCGAGGGGATGACGATGGTGGTGGTCACCCACGAGATGGGCTTCGCCCGGGAGGTCGCCTCCCGGGTGATCTTCATGGCCGACGGCAACATCGTCGAGGACGACACCCCGGCACAGGTGTTCGATCATCCCAAACATCCACGGCTGCAGGATTTCCTGTCCAAGGTGCTGTGAAAACTCGTCGGTCACCGGAATATCGTCGGGTCGGTGGTGTTGACTGGTGGCATGACTGAGCAACCGCAGCTGAGCCCCACCGACTGGGTTCGCGACCAGACCAAGCAGATTCTCGAGCAGGGCACCACCGAGGGCGTCCACATCATGGACCGGCCCGTCGTGCTGTTCACGACGCTCGGCGCGAAATCCGGCCAGAAGCGTTATGTGCCGCTGATGCGCGTCGAAGAGAACGGCAAGTACGCGATGGTCGCCTCCAAGGGTGGCGACCCCCAGCACCCGTCGTGGTACCACAACGTCAAGGCCAACCCGGCGGTGACAGTGCAGGACGGCACCGAGATCCGTGAGATGACCGCCCGCGAGATCTCCGGTGACGAGCGCGAGCACTGGTGGTCACTGGCGGTCGAGGCCTACCCGCCCTATGCCGAGTACCAGACCAAGACGGACCGGCAGATCCCGGTCTTCGTCGTTGAATAGGAGCGTTGAATAGCAGTGTCGTCGAGTAGCCGCTGGTGACCACGCGGGGATCACTGGTCCTCGCGGTGACCGCGACGCTTGCCGGCATCGTCATCGGCCTGGTGGGAGGCGCCTTCCGCTGGTGCCTGCAGCAGGCCGAACGGCTCCGTCTCGACCTGATCGACTGGGCGCACCACCTGCCCGGCCCCGGCTGGCTGATCCCGGTGGCCGCGTCGGCCCTGGGAGCCTGGCTGGCCGCGCTGATCGTGCGGCGGCAGCCGCTGGCCGCCGGTAGCGGCATCCAGCACGTCGAAGCGGTGTACCACGGGGACGCACGACCGCCGCTGATCGAGCTGCTGTTCGCGAAGTTCGTCGGCGGGGTGCTGGCCCTCGGTTCGGGCCTCGTGCTCGGCAGGGAGGGGCCGACCGTCCACATGGGTGCGGCCGTGGGCGCCCAGGCAGCCAGGCACGCGCGCCTCAGTGACGCCGACGTACGCATGATGCAGACCGCGGTCGGCGGCGCGGGACTGGCCGTGGCGTTCAACGCCCCCATCGCCGGCGTGCTCTTCGCGGTCGAAGAGGTCAGCAAGTCGTTCCGCATGCAGCTGGTGCTGGCCACCACGCTGGCCTCGGCGACCGCGGTCGGGTGCACCCGCCTGATCCTCGGCAACCACCCGGACTTCGCGGTCGAGCCGCTCGCCGCCCCAGCGCTGGGCTGGCTGCCCCTGTTCCTTCTCTTCGGCGTGCTCACCGGGCTGCTCGGGGCCGCCTACAACGTGACGGTGCTGTGGTTCCTCGACCACGTCGCAGCCCAGGCCCGCATCCCGGCCGTCGTCAAAGCGCCCGTCATCGGCGCGTTGATCGGGCTGGCCGCCGTCCTGGTGCCGCTGTCGGTGGGCGACGGGCAGTCCATCACCCAGCTCATTCTCAGTGGCCACACGTGGATGCTGGCCGCGATCGTCGGCTACCTTGCCGTGCGGTTCATCGCCGGGCCGCTGAGCTATTCTGCTGCGCTGCCCGGGGGGCTCTTCGCCCCGCTGCTCGCCATCGGAGCGTTGTGGGGCGTGGGCTTCGTCGCGATCGTCGATGCCGTGTGGCCACACGACCTGACGGCGCTGACCATTCCGATGGCGATCGTCGGGATGGCCTCCTTCTTCTCTGCGACCGTGCGCGCGCCGGTCACCGGCATGGTGATCGTGATCGAGATGACGGCCACCACCTCGGTCACCGTGCCGATGCTGGCGGCGAGCGCGGCCGCGGTGATCGCGGCTCAGCTCACCGGGTGCGCACCGATCTACGACAGCCTGCGGGACCGGATGGTGCCCGAGCGCGGGCCGGCGGACACTGACGACTAGAGCGGGAGCTCAGTTCTCGTCGGGGATCTGATCGCGGGTCTGCCACCCCGCGGGTGCGTCCGGGTCGTCGTCCTGATGATCGAGCTTGTCCTGCAGGTCCCGCTGCTCGTCGGTGGCTTGGGTCGCGTCCTCGGGTGTGTTGTTGTCGGTCACGGCGCTCAGGATTCTCCGTTGACCGTGCCGCCAAACACCGGTTTGATCTGACGCCATGCTGTTCTGCGGTACCGCGCTGGCGCAGCGCATCGAAAGCGCCGAGACCGACCTGATCGGGGCCGCGACCCGCGCCGCCGGCCGCCGCGGTGCGCCGGGGGTCACCATGCCCGTCGCCGGTGGCCTCGCGTGCTACGCAGACACAGACTCACCGATGAACAAGGTGGTCGGGCTGGGCTTCGACGGGCTGCCCGACGCCGACTCGCTCGACGAGATCGAAAGGACCTTCGCCGAACGCCGGGCGGCCGTCGCCGTGGAGCTGTGCACCCTCGCCGAGCCCGGCATCGCGGCGCAGCTGAGTGACAGGGGCTATCGCCTCGTCGGCTTCGAGAACGTGCTCGGGTGCGCGCTGCCGGCCGCAGCGAACCCTGCCCCGGGACCCGAGGTGTGGCGGGCCGAGGCCGGGGAGCGCCAGGCCTGGCTCGACGTGATCGTCGAAGGTTTTGCCCACCCCGACGGCGAGGGGGTGCCCAGCCACGAGGAGTTCCCCCGCGGCGTCATCGCCGATGCGATGAACGACATGGAGGAGGCCGGCGCGGTGCGTTACCTGGCCGGCGTGGACGGCGCCGTGGTCGGCGGCGCGGGCATGCGGACCGCGGATGGCATCGCCCAACTGACCGGTGCGGCGACCGCTCCCGAGTTCCGGCGTCGGGGCGTTCAAGCCGCCCTGCTGGCGTACCGGTTACGGGCTGCTGTCGAGGCGGGATGCGACCTTGCAGTGGTGACCACGGCGCCCGGTTCGCTGTCGCAGAAGAATGTGCAGCGCAAGGGATTTCACCTCCTGTACAGCCGCGCGGTGCTGGTACGCGTCGCTACGGGGTGCTAGAGGCGTCACTTTAGGATACGGGTACCCGAACAATTACGGTCGATCGTTCAAACTTACTGTGCGCCAGTCTCTTTCAGGCCGGATGAGTTGCGCTCGATCGAGCCCGAGGGTAGCCTTACTCGAAGCGAAGGGGAGTAGCCCCCAATCAGATGGTCGACACACTGGCTCTGCGCCTGCGCATCAGCCCGGTCATCTGAACCGGACTTCGGGTTCGGTGGGCGAGACCTTCGGCCGTGCATCGTTTTTCGGTTGCCGGCCGGAGGCATGACCCGATCCGGCCGACAGCCACGAGTAGAGGAGTTTGTCGGTGATCGCCGCCCTGCTGCTGAGTTTCGCCGTGATCTTCGTGGCCGAACTCGGCGACAAAAGCCAGCTGATGGCGATGATGTTCGCCCTGCGCTACCGGTGGTGGGTGGTGTTGTCGGCGATTCTCGCGGCTACAACGGCTGTGCACGTGCTGTCGGTCGCGATCGGGCACTACCTCGGCGCCGCCCTCCCCACGCACCTCCTCGGCCTCATCGCGGGCGCGATGTTCGTGTTCTTCGGCCTGTGGACGCTGCGTGGTGACTCGCTCACCGACCAGGAGGCCTCCCGGGCGCAGCGCGCCACCGCGCCGGCGTTCTTCGTGGTCACTTCGGCGTTCATGCTGGCCGAGCTCGGTGACAAGACGATGCTCGCCACCATCACGCTGGCCGCCGACAACAACTGGCTGGGTGTGTGGATCGGCTCCACCATCGGCATGGTCGCCGCTGACGCGCTGGCCATCCTGGTGGGCGCGGTGGCCGGAAAGCACCTGCCGGAACGGGTCATCCAGGTGGTCGCCGCGGCGTTGTTCGGGGTGTTCGGCATCTTCATGGTGGTCGACAACCTGCGTCCGGGTCTGCCCGCGATGGTCGGTATCGGAATCGCGGTCGCGGTCGTCGCTGTCGTGGGACTCGTACTACGAGCCCTGCCCGAGCGTCTACGGCCCGCGGTGCTGCGGCCCGCGGCGCAGTTGCCCGCCGAAGCTCCTCCCGTGGAAGCCGCCCGGGACTAGATCGGTGCCACCGACCGGATCGCGATCTGCTCCGTTTCGCACATCCGGCACGTCAGGGGTCGAACGTTCAATCGCACGTTGGCAATTCGCAGAGCGCGTCGGCACATCGGGTAGGGGCATCCGCACGACAAGGTGACCCACCATTGCGCGGGGTGCGCCAGCGGGCCGCAGAAACGTCGGCATGTGCACAGGATGTCGGGCTCGAAATCCAGGTCCGCCAACGACGGTTCCAGCAAGGTGGTCACGGCCCCCAAGGCTAAAGTGAGGGTCGAGGGTTTTGCGGGAGGCGCGCGCGGACCCGGACGTCGAACTCGGCACGCTGATCACGAGCAGTTCAGCGTGACCGTCACTTTCGGCTTCGGGAATCTCGTGAAGACGGTGATGTCGTCGTCGTCGATCGGGATGATCTGCGCCGGACGCGAGAAGGTGTTCACGTTGGTCACCTCGCACTCGTCGAGCGGGGCGCTGCCGACGCGGTTGATCCGGACATCAGCGCCAGAAGCCTTGAGCTGGTTGATGGTCGCCACGGCGTTGCCGCCGGAGCCGCCGCTCGAGTTGGGGGCGGCCTGGGCCGTGGCGGCCGTTGCCAGCATCGCGCCCGCGGCGATCAGGGTGGCGGTGATGGTTCTGGTCATGTTGAAAACTCCCTGTGGTGTCTCTGTGAACATGTCAACCGAAGACACGGTGCCCGCGGCCGAATGGTTCACCGTCACCGAAAAAATGCGCGCACCGAATCCGGCGGGTCAGTGGCCGTCGGCGTAGTGGGTGTCGAGGATGGCGCGTGAGAGCGGGTAGGCGCGCAACGCTGCCGAGGTCGCCACGCCCAGCTCGTCGACGACGGCGGCGTCGAGTCCTCGCGTGGTGACCACGTCGGCGATCCAGGCCACCGTCTCGGGGATCGGTCTGCTGTCGCCGGTCAACAGGACCGCCGCAACCGCATGCAGCAGCTGGTTGAGCGCATCGATGGCCATGGCCGTGTCCGCGGCGGCGAGGCGGCCGCCCGCGGTCACCGACCAGGATGCGGCGAGCCCCTCGACGATCCTGCGGTGGTCGTGTTCGAGATCAGCTTGCTCGGCTGCTGCCTGCGGTGGCAACGGCGAGACGGGCGGAACCACCGGGGGCAGGCTCGCGATCGCGGCCAGTGCCCCGTGCGCGTCGGCCGCCCACGCCGTCGCGCCGAGAGCCTTCGCGCGCACGTCGTCGATTCCGAACGCGGGCCCGCCCACCACGATCGGCACTCCCGCGGCGGTGCTGGCCTCGATGAACCGCCGCGTCGCCGGCAGCGATCCCAAGACCGAGCAGCTGACCGCCACCGCCTCAGGGCCGTGGTCCTGCAGATACTGGTTCAGCCGTACAGCAGATGTGGCCGCACCCATCAGGATGCTGTCCCACCCGGCGCTGCGCAGTGTGCAGTCGATGATCATGGCGGGCAACGCATGCCACTCCCGCTCGGCGCAGGCGACCAGGACCCGGCCGCGCGTCGGCGCCACCGCCCGCACGTGCCGGCCCACCGCTTTGGTCGCGGCCACCGCCATCGCGGTCGCGGCGTGCTCCTCGGCGATGGTCCACTCGCCGCGTTGCCACCGCTCCCCGTTGTCGCGCTGCACGGCGGCGACCACGTCGGTCAGCACCGTCACGGGGTTCAGCCCGTCAGCCAGCATGCGCTGGATCAACGACTGCACCCCCGCGGCGTCACGCGTGGCGACCACATCCCGATACGGCTGCACCCGCTCGGCGGCGCTCGACGACGACGAAGGAGGAGTCGAGCCATCGGGCCCGCTCGACGACGACGAAGGAGGAGTCGAGCCATCGGGCCCCCTCAGCCCGGACACGTCACCGCCAGTACCGCGATGTCGTCATGCGGTCGGCCGTCGACGTACTCGACGACCTGCTGTTCGACCACCTCGCACACCACGTCGGGGGAGGCGCCCGCGTATGCGGGCAGAAGCCCGATCAACCGCTCCACGCCGAACAGGCCCTGCGCGCCGTGCGCCTCGTCGACGCCGTCGGTGAACATCAGCATCGTGTCGCCGCGTTCCAGGCGCAGCGAAATGGTCCGGTACTCGACGTCGGGGATCATCCCGCAGGCCGTGCCGAACACCTCGAGCTGCTCCACGTGCCCGTCGTTGCGCACGACCAACGGTGCCTGGTGGCCCGCGGTGGCCAACTCGACATCGACGTGCGAGCCCGACTCGGCTATGTGTATCCCGGCGCAGAGCACCGTCACGAACTGCTCGGGTCGTGTCTCGTACAGCACGCTGTTCAACGCCCGCAGGAGCATGGCCGGCCTGCGGTCGAAGTAGGCGGCGGTGCGAATGCTCTGCCGGGTACGTCCGGTCAGCGCGGCCGCTTCGACGCCCTTGCCGCTGACATCGCCGAGCGTGATGAGCCAGTCCCGGTCCGCGCCGAGCACGTCGTAGAAGTCGCCGCCGATGTCGATGTGTTCGGCCGCCGGTCGATACCGTGCGGCCAGGTGGAGGTGGTCGACCTCGGGCAGCGACGGCGGCCGCAGGGCACTGCTGAGCACGGTTGCGATCTGCGTGCGCTCCTCGTAGAGGCGGGCCGAGTCGAGCGCGATCGCGGCTCGGGCCGCGAGGTGGCCGGCGAACGCGGTGTCCTCGGCGTCGAACGTTCCGCGGCGGCCGAGGAGCAGCGACCCCAGCGTGGCACCGCGCGCGTTGAGCCCGACGGCCAGAAGGTGCGTCAACCCCAACGCGGCGACCTCGGCGCGCAGGGCGGGATGCGGCAGCAGCTCGGCGAGCGACGGGTCGCCGACATCGGAGCTGACGTCGCTGTTTCCCGTGCGCAGCACCCGGTCCAGACGGCTGCCGGCGATCGCGGTCTGCGAGATCGTCGCGGTGAATCCCACCGACTCACCGCCCTGGAGAAGGAGCCCGCCGGTGCGCGCGTCCGGCATCGCCAGCAGAGCCCAGTCGGCGAGTTCGGGTTTGAGCAGCGTCAGGAGCCGCATCGCCGTGCGTCTGGGGTGCAACGAGCCGGCGAGGCCCAGCTCGACCTCTTCAGCCAGTTGAGTGCGCGTGCGAACGGAGCACCTCCGATTTCAGCCCTGTGCCCATGGACATGCCAACCTCAGACATGGTCCAACGTAGTCGTCGCCGGTGTCGATACGCGCAGGTCGGCGAATCCGGTCGGCCCGACTGTTCCGGCTCTCCGTTAACCTGTAGCCGGTTGTCGGCACCGGCACCGAGTCGAACGGGTTCAGACTGCAGCCTCATGACATCGTCGCCCCCTGCAGGGCGTAGAGAGAAGAGGCATCGCGCGTGCAGCAATTCAGCGAACACCAGGTCAACGGCGTTGTCGTGATCGCCGCTGCCGGTGCTGTCGACATGCTGTCCGCGCCCCAACTCCAGGACGTGATGAGTGCGGCAGCGGATCGCCGTCCCGCCGGGCTGATCCTCGACATGACCGAGGTCGACTTCCTCGGGACGGCGGGCATGGAAGTGCTCGTGACCACGCGCAAACAGCTCGATGGCACCACCCGATTCGCGGTCGTTGCCGATGGTCCCGCCACCAGCCGCCCCCTGACGATCATGGGCTTGGCCGATTACATCGAACTGTTCTCGTCATTGGATGACGCGCTGAGCGACTTCGCTGGTTGAATGTTTGGTGTTCTGAGGGCCAGGGAACAGACGCATCGCTGAGCGGCCAGGCCGCTCCCTGGACTGGAGATGATCCATCCGGGCACAACACTGAAGAGGGAGCGCTCCCGTGGGTGACAACAATTCTGGTCCCGAAGAAGCCGTCAAGGGTGTCGTCGAAGACGTCAAGGGCAAGGCCAAAGAGGTCGCTGGAGTCGTGACCGGCCGCGATGATCTGCAGCGCGAGGGTGAGGCTCAGCAGGACAAGGCCGAGGCCCAGCGGGAAGCGGCGCAGAAAGAGGCCGAAGCCGAGAAGGCGCGCGCCGAAGCCAAGGCCAACGAGGCCCGTCAGAAGGCCGAGCAGTAATAGCCATGACGCAGTGATGTCCGTGTCATGACCGTCACGTCCATTCGGAGCAGGTCATCAGACTGTCGAAGCTTCTCCGTGGCTTCGACAGAGCTGACTGTTGCGACCAGGACGCGCGGTCGTGGCCGGGCGAAAGAGGCGACGGTGGCGATCGCCGGTGAGGTGGACGCCGCCAACGCCAAACATTTCGCGCATACGATCCGCGAGGCCGCCGGCGCCTCACGCGCGGTGGTCGTCGACCTCACCGCTGTGGCGTTCATGGCGTTCGACGGTGCGTCGGCACTGTATGCGCTCAGCGCACACTTCTCCCGCGAGGACGTGGAGTGGTGCGTCGTCGGAAGCCCCGCGGTGACCCGGGTGTTGGCGCTCTGCGACCCCGAAGGACTGATTCCGCGGACCGATATCGCTATTCTGCGCGGAGCCGAACCGGCCTGAGTGAACCGGCGGGCCACGGATGACAGGTGTCGCGGCCGGAGTTCGAGACCATCTCCCTGCCGTGTCGCGGTGTGATCTGGCGCTCATTTCGCGTGCCGCAATCTAAGAATCCTGAGTGCGCCGACTTCGTCACATTCGGTAACAACGATTGCGGATCGGCCGTCCCGCGCTGTTCACCGAGTGTTTGCTCGTTGCCATGGCAAGGTAACGAATCGATAACCAAGAGAAGTCTAAGTATGTCTTGAGAGTTTCGCGTCGACCACGGGCGCAAGTGACCTTTGGCACCTCTGACCTTGATATTTCGTCGTTACACTCGGTCCAGACCGCGCCCATGAGGGTTGCTGACAGACGTAATCGGACCCGGGCGACGTCGCCCCGGGGGAGGTGAGACTTCGATGGCCAAATTTGCGATGCCCATGGTGAAAGCGATGCGCAAGCATGCTTCTGCGCCCGACGAGACCGCTGGGACCGACGTGGCAGTTGTGGACCACGCCGACGGCATGCGTCGTCTGACCGTGGGACGCGGACCGATCGGCGACCTCGCGGCCGGACCCCGCGCCGTTGCCGTCGCGAATCCGACCCGCGACACCCTCACGCTGCTCGATCCCCACACCTTGGACGAGCGTGCCGTCGTGCGCCTCGGTGGCGAGCCGACCGGTGTCGTGGTCAGCGATGACCGCGCCTACGTCGCCGTGACCTCCGCTCAACAGGACATGGTGATGGTCGTCGATGTGGAGACCGCCGCCGTGACGGCGACCTTCCCGGTCGCGTCCGGCGTCACCGCGCTCGCGGTCGGACCCGACGGCAAGCGGCTCTACGCGGGACGTGCAACCGGTGATCGCGTCGAAGTGACGGTCATCGACGTCACCGCCGAGCGCGCCGGCACCATCGACATCGGGCAGGGCCCGGCGGCCAACATCGATGCGCTGGCGCTCGATCCCCGCGGACGGCGCCTCTTGGTTGCCGTCACCGACGATCGGGGGAGCCAGCTGGTCATCGTGAACGCCGAGACGACGCGCGTGCAGCAGGTCGTGCCGGTCGGGTCGCCGCTGCGCGACCTGGCCTGCGCGGGCGACACCGTGTACGCGCTGACCTCCGACCGCGAAGTCGGTGGCGCCGTTCACGTCATCGATTTGGCTACCGCCCGCGTCGCCAGCACGGTCGTCGTGGGCGGAGCCCCCACCCAGCTGTCACTCAGCCGCGACGAGGCGCGTGTCTATGTCGTCGACTACGACCGGGTGCACGTCATGTGCACGGTGCGGCTCGAGGTCGTCGACGCCATGACCGCACCGGCCCGGCCGTCATGCGTGGCGCACAGCGCTGATGGTGGCGAGCTGTTCCTCGCGGATTACGCCGGGGATATGACCGTGCACGCGGTCGAGTCGACGCTCGGCATGCTCTACTCCCAGTTCCTCGCGACGGAGCCGTTCGCACTGACCGCGCCGCGCACCCGCCAGCCGGTCACCGTCTGAGTTCCGCTCAGCGCCACTGATACCGGGTCTTCGGTCTGCCCGCCTTGCCGTAGTCGGTCTCGCGGCGGACCGTGCCCTCGTCGGCCAGCCGCTCCAGGTAGCGCCACGCCGTCACCCGCGACACCCCGATCTGCTTGGCGACCGTGTCCGCGGTGACGCCGGCGTCGCCGGAATCGCGGACCGCGCGGGCGATCTCGTCGTTCGTGCCCGGAGCGATACCTTTCGGTGCGGCCGCGCGGTCGGGCCCGATCCGCAGCTCGGACAGCGCACGGTCGACCTCGGCCTGGCTGGCGGCGTCGGTACCGGCCGGCAGGGCCTCGCGATAGCGCGCGTACCGCTCGAGGCGATCGCGGAACGCGGCGAACGTGAACGGTTTCAGCAGGTATGCCAAGGCCCCGTGGCCGACCGCGGCCCGCACCATCTCCAGGTCGCGTTCCGAGGTGATCGTGATGATGTCGGGAGCAGGGCGCAGCCCTGACAGCGCCGATGCCAGGGCGATACCGTTCGCGTCGGGCAGACCAATGTCGAGCAACACCAGATCGATCGCCGCGCCGTCGGCCGCCGCCTCCGAGGCCGCGCGCATCGCATCCCGGGCGGTGTGTGCCACCGCCGCCACCGTAAAGCCTTGCAGGCGGCCGAGATACGCCTGATGTGCCTCGGCGATCAGCGGCTCGTCCTCGACGATCAGAACTTTGATCACGCGCTGACCTCCACAGTGACCACCGAGCCGTAGGTGATGTCGGCGCGCAGCGAGCCACCGTGCCGCTTGACCACCTGAGCCACCAGCGCCAGCCCGAGGCCGTGCTGTTCGGCGTCGCTGCCTGTCTTGGTCGAGTACCCGCGCCGCATCGCCTTGTCGAAAGTCTTGGCGTCCATGCCTTCTCCGCTGTCGGCCACCCGGATCAGTAACCGTTCGTCGCTGTGGTTGACCGTGACCTCCACCCACGGATCCGATTTGTCGCAGGCATCCATCGCGTTGTCGATCAGGTTGCCCAACACCGTGACCATCTCCGAGCCGGTGAGCGGATGCCCGTCGCCGGCGGGCAGGTGGGTGTCCTCGGTGACGGTCAGCTCGATCCCGCGTTCGTCGGCCTGGGCGGTCTTGCCGAGCAACAGAGCGACCAACGCGGGTTCGGCGACCGCGCCCGACAGACGATCGACCAGATGCTGGGACAGCTCCAGCTCGGCGGTGGCGAACCGGACCGCCTCGTCGGCACGCCCCATCTCCACCATCGTCACGATGGTGTGCAGGGTGTTGGCTGCCTCGTGAGCCTTCGCGCGCAGTGAATCGGTGAGCACCTTCAGCGAGTTCAATTCGCCGAGCGCGCCCTGTAATTCGGTGCGATCGCGGATCGTCACCACCTCCGACGTCCGTCCGGCCGACGCCACCGGTGAGCGATTGACCACGAGCACGCGGTCGTCGGTGACGTGGACCTCGTCACGGGCCCCGGGCGCGAAGGACTGCAGGAATTCCGGCAGGTCCGCTCTGTCCACGGCGCCGGCGGGCAACGACAACAGCCGTCGCGCCTCGTCGTTGACCACCGCGACTCCGTTGCGGTCGAGCACGATGAGGCCCTCGGACACGGAGTGCAGGATCGCGTCGTGGTGGTCGTACATCACCCGCAGCTCGTCGGGCCGCAGACCATGGGTTTGGCGCAGCAATCGCCGCCGGATACCCCAGACTCCCACCAGAGCGACGGCGAGGGCGCCGGCGCCCACCGCGGCGATCACCGGCCACTGCGATCGCCACCGCTGCGCCAGGCTCTTCTGCAGGATGCCGGCGGCGACCAGGCCGACGATCCGGCCCGATCCGTCGCGCACCGGTGCAACGGCGCGGATCGACGGTCCCAGCGTCCCGGTGTAGGTCTCGGTGAACGTCTCACCGCGCAGCGCCGGCTCGATGGTGCCCAGATACTTGCCGCCGATCTGAGTGGGGTCGGTGTGGGTGAACCGGGTGCGGTCGGGGGCCATGATCGTGATGAACGCGATGTCGGTGTGGGTGCGCACCAGCTCGGTCATCGGCTGCAGGACCTCGGTGGCACGGCCCGACTCGATGGCCTGCGCTGTCGACGGAGCGTCGGCGAGAGAGGTGGCGATCCCCACGACCTGGTCGCGCGCCGACGCGTCACCGTCTTGGCGTGCATCGATTAGCGCGAGAACGCTGCCCGCAGCCACGATCAGCGCGATCACCAGCACCTGCAGCGCGATCGCCTGGCCGGCCAGCGAGCGCGGCCAGGCCACCCGGAACCGTCGCATCGTCGCGCACACCCTTCGCTGAACGAAATGAACTAAAACGTGACCTGGCTCACGCCGTGGCAGACCATCCTTTCAGACCACATCGTCACCCAAGCTCGGAGGAACCCCATGACCACCACCGTCGACCGGCCCCCCACACCGGAAGCGCCCAAAAAGCGCGACCGTACCCACTGGCTCTACATCGCCGTCATCGTCGCGGTGATCGCCGGCGTCGGCGTCGGCATCCTCGCCCCGGAAGTGGGCAAGAGCCTCGGGGTGCTCGGCACGATGTTCGTCGCGCTGATCAAGATGATGATCGCGCCCGTCATCTTCTGCACGATCGTGCTGGGCATCGGCTCGGTCCGCAAAGCCGCCACCGTCGGCAAGGTCGGCGGGCTCGCGTTCGTGTACTTCCTGGCGATGTCGACCTTCGCGCTGGCGATCGGTCTCGTCGTCGGCAACCTGTTGCACCCGGGCACCGGCCTGAACATCAGCTCGACCACGGCCGCCAAGGGCGCCGAACTCGCCGACAAGGCACATGAGGCCGGCGGGCTGATGGACTTCGTCCAGGGCATCATCCCCACGTCGATGTTCTCCGCGCTGACCGAGGGCAGCGTGCTGCAGGCGCTGTTCATCGCATTGCTGGTCGGCTTCGCCGTGCAGGCCCTCGGCTCCACCGGTGAGCCCATCCTGCGCGGTGTCGAGCACCTGCAGAAGCTGGTGTTCAAGGTCCTGAGCATGATCCTGTGGCTGGCCCCGATCGGCGCCTTCGGCGCGATCGCCAACGTCGTCGGCCAGACCGGCTGGTCCGCGGTGGGGCAGCTGCTCACCCTGATGCTCGGGTTCTACATCACCTGTGCGATCTTCGTGTTCGGCATCCTCGGCTCGCTGCTGCGGCTGGTCTCCGGGATCTCGATCTTCAAGCTGGTCCGCTACCTGGCTCGCGAGTACCTGCTGATCGTGTCGACCTCGTCGTCCGAGTCGGCGCTGCCCCGCCTCATCGCCAAGATGGAGCACCTCGGTGTGGACCGCTCGACCGTGGGCGTGGTCGTTCCCACCGGCTACTCGTTCAACCTCGACGGCACCGCGATCTACCTGACCATGGCGTCGCTGTTCATCGCCGGTGCGCTGGGTGACCCGCTGTCCATCCCCGAGCAGATCGGCCTGCTGGTGTTCATGATCGTCGCCTCCAAGGGCGCGGCCGGTGTGACGGGTGCAGGGCTGGCGACGCTGGCCGGCGGCCTGCAGGCACACCGCCCCGACCTGCTCGACGGCGTCGGCCTGATCGTCGGCATCGACCGGTTCATGTCCGAGGCCCGTGCGCTGACCAACTTCTCGGGCAACGCAGTGGCCACGCTGCTGGTCGGTTCCTGGACCCACACGATCGACAGGACCAAGGTCGACAACGTGCTCGCCGGGCGAGATCCGTTCGATGAGCTGACAATGGTCGACGACGGACACGGCTCACGCGTTCAGGAGCCGCAACAGGAGAAGGTCCCTGCCGCGGTGTAGGACGCGAGGAGGAAAGACCCGGCCGGTGCTTCCCGGCCGGGTCTTTTCATTGCGCGAGCAGACGCGAACTCGAGCATGTCGTGCGGCGTGTCACACGAGTTCGCGACTGTTCGCCGGAAAAATCTCAGCGGTCGGCGCGCTGATAGGCCGTCACGACCGCCGCGCCGCCCAGCCCGATGTTGTGCTGCAGCGCCGCCGTCACGCCGTCGACCTGCCGCTTGTCGGCGTCACCGCGCAACTGCCAGGTCAGCTCGCTGCACTGGGCCAGGCCCGTCGCGCCGAGGGGATGGCCTTTCGAGATCAGCCCGCCCGACGGATTGACCACCCAGCGTCCGCCGTAGGTGGTGTCCCCGTCGTCGATCAGCGCCGGCGCCTCGCCGGGCCCACACAGGCCGAGGGCTTCGTACAGCAGCAGCTCGTTGGCCGAGAAGCAATCGTGCAGCTCGATCACCTGGAAGTCCTGCGGGCCGAGCCCGGACTGGTCGTACACCTTCCGCGCAGCCTGCACGTTCATGTCGTACCCGATGATGTTGGCCGCGCTGCCGTCGAACGTCGACGCGAAGTCGGTGGTCATCGACTGCCCGACGATCTCCACTGCCCGGTCCGCCAGTCCGTGGGAATCCACGTACTCCTCACTCGCCAGCACCACGGCCGCAGACCCGTCGGACGTCGGCGAGCACTGCAGCTTGGTCAGCGGATCGGAGATCATCTTCGCGGCCAGGATGTCCTCGAGGCTGTATTCGTCTTGGAACTGCGCATACGGGTTGTTCACCGAATGCTTGTGGTTCTTGTAGCCGATCTTCGCGAAGTGTTCGGCGGTGGTGCCGTACTTCTGCATGTGCTCGCGGCCCGCGGCGCCGAACATCCACGGCGCCACCGGGAACTGCATCGCGTCGACCTCGTTGAGCGCCAGAATGTGTCGCTTCAGCGGTGACTCGCGATCGTCGGCACCGCCACCGAGCGAACCCGGCTGCATCTTCTCGAAGCCCAGCGCCAGTACACAGTCGGCGAGCCCGCCGCGGATCGACTGGGCGCCCAGGTACAACGCCGTCGACCCTGTCGAGCAGTTGTTGTTGACGTTGACGATCGGGATGCCCGTCATCCCCAGCTCGTAGAGCGCCCGCTGTCCCGACGTCGAATCACCCGAGCAGTACCCGACGTAGCCCTGCTCTATTTCGGTGTACTCGACACCCGCGTCGGCGAGCGCCTTGGTCCCGGACTCACGCGCCATGTCCGGATAGTCCCAACCTTCTCTGCGGTCCTGATGGTCCGCTCCGCCAGCTCCGCGTCCGCCGGGCTTCTCGAACTTCGTCATCCCCACGCCCACGACGAACACTCGCTTCATGTGCTGATCCCTTCGCCAATCGCGACCGGCCCGCCGGGCGCTGGTGTACATCTGAGTAGAACACGTTCCATTTTCACGAGGAGTCGACATGGCGTTGCGCGTCGTGCAGTGGGCGACCGGTGGGGTCGGCGTGGCCGCCATCAAGGGCGTACTCGAACACCCTGAACTCGAACTCGCCGGGTGCTGGGTCCACTCGTCGGCCAAGGCCGGCCGCGACGTCGGGGACCTGATCGGCGCAGCCCAGCTCGGGGTCACCGCCACCGACAGCATCGACGAGATCCTCGCGATGGACGCCGACGCGGTCATCTACGCCCCGCTGATCGCCAACCCCGACGAGGTGATCGCGCTGCTGAGTGCCGGCAAGAACGTCGTCACCCCGGTCGGCTGGCTGTATCCCAGCGAGCGCAGCGGCGCGCCCCTGCGGGAGGCCGCGCTGGCCGGCAACGCGACACTGCACGGCACCGGCATCGCGCCCGGCGGTATCAGCGAGAAGTTCCCGTTGATGCTCTCGGCGATGTCGACGGGCGTGACTTTCGTGCGCGCCGAGGAGTTCTCCGATCTGCGGACGTATGAGGCCCCTGACGTCCTGCGTCACGTGATGGGTTTCGGCGAGACGCCGGACAAGGCGCTGACCGGGCCGATGCAGAAGATGCTCGACGCCGGGTTCATCCAGGCCGTGCGAATGTGCGTGGACCAGTTGGGTTTTCACGCCGATCCGCGGGTGCGTGCCACCCAGGAGATCGCTGTGGCCACCGCGACCATCGAATCGCCGATGGGTCCGATCGAGCCGGGGCAGGTGGCGGGCCGCAAGTTCCACTGGGAGGCACTGGTCGACGGTGAACCCGTGGTCCGGGTGACGGTGAACTGGTTGATGGGGGAGGACCACCTCGATCCCGCATGGACCTTCGGCCCGGCCGGGCAACGCTACGAGATGGAGGTGCGGGGCAACCCCGACTTCACCGTGTCGGTGACAGGATTCCAATCCGAAATCGGCGGAGAGGGGCCCGAATACGGCGTGGTCGGGACAGCCGCCCACTGCGTGAATTCGGTGCCCGCGGTCTGCGCCGCACCGCCGGGCATCGCCACCTACCTGGACCTCCCCCTGATCAGCGGCAAGGCGGCACCGCACCTGTAGAGGAGAACACGATGTGCCGCCTGTTCGGGATGCACGCCGGCGCGCCTGTGCCGGTGACGTTCTGGCTGCTCGACGCCCCCGACAGCCTGGCTGAGCAGAGCCGCCGCAATCCCGATGGCACCGGGTTGGGTTACTTCGACCCAGCGGGCGAGCCGGTCGTGAACAAACAACCGCTGGCCGCATGGCGGGACGCCGAATTCGCCAGGGAGGCCCGCGACGTCGTCGCCAGCACGGTGCTGGCCCACGTGCGCTACGCCTCCACCGGCGCCCCCGACGTCACCAACACCCACCCCTTCGTCCAGGACGGCCGGCTGTTCGCCCACAACGGCGTCGTCACCGACCTGGACGCGCTCGACACACGCCTGGCCGAGCTCGGCTGCGCTGATCTGGTTGTGGGACAAACAGATTCGGAGAGAGTGTTCGCACTCATCACCGGCGCCGTGCGGGCCCGCGACGGCGACGTCACCGCCGGGCTGATCGACGCGGTGCGCTGGCTCGGCGCCCACGTCGGTGTGTTCGCGATCAACATCCTGCTCTGCACCGCGACCGAGATGTGGGCGCTGCGCTATCCGGACACCCACGACCTGTTCGTGCTCGACCGCCGCACACCCGCCGAGCACGCCCGCTGCGAGATGCGCAGCAGCAGGATCAATGCGCGTGCCGGCGACGGCCCGTCGGTGGTGTTCGCAACCGAGCGGATGGACGACGACCCCGCCTGGCGCCCCCTCGGCGACGGTGAACTGGTTCATGTCGGCCCCGGGTTGGACCTCACGTCGACGACCGGCGTCCTCGAGCCGCCCCGGCATCGCCTGAGCGTCGCCGATCTGAACCCCGAGGCGGCGGCCAGTCAGATCGTCCGGTAGAGAAGAGGGGTGACGTTGCCCCATAGAACGACGACGAGTCGTGGCCTCGTGCTGGCCGGTGGCGGATTGGCCGGAATCGCCTGGGAGACGGGCATTCTGTTGGGGATCACCGACGAGGCGCCCGCCGTGGGACAGGCGCTGGTGGCTTCCGACGTGCTGCTGGGGACCTCGGCGGGATCGACGGTCGCCGCCCAGCTGTCCAGTGGCCTCGCCCTGGAGGAGCTGTTCGCCCGCCAGCTCTCCGAGACCTCGCACGAGATCCACCCCGGGGTCTCCGTCGACGGCATCACCGCACTGTTCCTGGACGCCGTGATGACCCCCGGCGCCACCAAGGAGCAGAAGCTGCAGAAGATCGGCGCCGTCGCCGCGGCCACCGACACCGTCGACGAGTCGGTGCGCCGCGCGGTCATCGCCCACCGATTGCCATCACACGACTGGCCCTCGCGCGATCTGAGGATCACTGGAATCGACATCGCGACAGGCGAACTCGTGGTGTTCGACCGTAGCTCCGGCATCGAGTTGATCGACGCGGTGGCCGCCAGCTGCGCGGTGCCCGGCGCCTGGCCGCCGGTCACCGTCGCTGACCGGCGCTACATGGACGGCGGCGTCGGCAGCTCGGTGAACATGTCGGCCGTCTCCGACTGCGACACCGCCGTCGTCCTGGTGCCGTCCGCGTCCGATGCGCCGTCACCGTGGGGCACCGGCACGGCCGACGAGATCGCTGCCTTCCCCGGTGCCACGGTGGCCGTCTTCGCCGACGCCGACGCGCTGGAAGCCTTCGGCCCCAATCCTCTCGACCCGGCCTGCCGGGCGCCCTCCGCGCAGTCCGGGCGCGCCCAGGGCCGGCGCGAAGCGGCCCGCGTCGCGCAGTTCCTAGGTCTCTGAGGCTGCGACGGTCGCCTCGAGCGTGTCGAGCGCGGCGCTGGCCAACTCCTGCCCGATGTCGATCACCTCATTGGCGCGATGGAAGTCCAGGCTCCGGCACACCGTGCGCGGCACCTCGATCAACAGGTCGGGCGGATAGGCGGCCAGCGTGTGCCGGGCCAACGCCGCCTGCGCGATGTCGATGACACGATTCATCACCTCGAAGCCGCCCAGCTTCGGCACCAGCGGCATCACCGGTTCGCTGGGAGCCTCCACGGGCTCGTCGTCACCCACGACGAACCGACCCAGCACGGCCCGCCCCGTCGGGGTGTCGAGTAGTGAGCGGGCGGCCTTCGAGTCCAGCAGCGACGACGAACTGCGCCACATCCGGTTCAGCCAGTCGCCGGTGGCCTGCCGGGGTACCCGGTCGCGACGGTGTGCCTCGGGATCGTCGCCGGAGAGGCTCACCGCGATCGTGACGTCGGCGGCGACGGCGGCGATCGGGGCCATCGGCAGCGGATCGAGGATTCCGCCGTCGGCCAGCAACCGGCCGTCGAGTACATGCGGGGTGATGACACCCGGGATCGCGATCGACGCGCGGATCGCGTCGTCGACCGGACCGCGTTGCATCCACACCGACTTTCCCGTGATCAGGTCGGTGGCCACCGAGGTGTAGGGAATCGGGAGGTCCTCGATCCTCACCTCGCCCAGGATCTCCCGGACCGCGTCGAGGATCTTCTCCGCCCGCAGCACGCCTGCCGATGTGATCGACGGATCGAGCAGACGTAACACCGCACGCTGGGTCAGCGAACCGGCCCATGTCGTGTACTGGTCGAGCCGTCCCGCGGCCTCCAGTCCGCCCACCAGGGCACCCATCGACGACCCCGCGATGCCGACGATCTCGTGGCCCCGCTCGTGGAGTTCGTTGATCACCCCGATGTGGGCGTACCCGCGGGCGCCTCCGCTGCCCAACGCCAATGCGACCCGCATCCGCCCATTCTCGCTTGCATGAGCCGGCCGCGACGGGCAACCCTGTCCCACATGATCGGAACACTGCGTTCAGTCGTCGTCGATTGCCCCGACCCCCTCCGCCTGGCGCGCTTCTGGGCCGAGGTTCTCGGTGGCGACATCACCCAGGAGGACACAGACTGGGTCGTGGTCACCGGCCCGGACGGGCGTCGGCTGGCGTTCCAGCTCTCTCCCGAGCACCAGCCGCCGCAATTCCCCGACCCGCACGCCTCACAACAGATCCACTTCGACGTGATGATCGAAGAGGACCACCTCGAGGCCGCTCAGGCGGAGGTGATCAAGCTGGGCGCGACGTGGGTGCAGGACGTCGACGAGGACCGGTTCCGGGTGTATCGCGACCCGGCCGGCCACACGTTCTGTTTCGTCTGGAACGACTAGCCGCACAGCGCGTCGGCGGCCGACTCGACCGCCACGATGATCGCGGACTGCTGACCGGGCGACAGCTGCGTCCAGCTCTTGTCGAATTCTCCCGATCCCACCGTCGGTGCGCTCTGCAGCATCTTCAGGTACGGCTCGATCTGCGCCTTCGGATCCCCGCCGCGGGTGTCCATGTACGTGCGCGCAGCACGGCAGTTCTGGAAGTAGTCGTCCTCCGTGGATTCCGCGGGTGCGCCCACCTTGGTCGTCACCCCGCCGGGTGAGACGGCCACGGCGTTCGGAGCCAGCGATTCGGTGGTCGTGGGGGCCGTGCTCGGCTGGGCGAGCGGTGACGACGACGTCTCGGTGGTGGGCGTGGACGGGGTGGGATTCGAGGAGCAACCCGCCACGGCGAGGGCGCCCGCCGCGACGAGGACAGCGATCCGGACGGCAGAGGGGACCATTCCGCCAATGTAGCCGCGAGGTGCGCAATTCCAGATTCACGGTGAGATTAACTCCGGGACCTGGCGAAGCGTCGGGTCTCGTGCCACAGTGGGAACGTGCGTAACGGAATGACTCGGGAGTGTTGTCGGGCCTGACCCCGACCCCCCATCCGTCCGTTCCCTTCCTGGAGTTCTCCCATGGTTCTCGCGCCTACCCGGCTGCGCCCAGCTGACCTCTTGCACGCCACCGACAGCTACGCCTCCGACGTCCTCGGCGGCCGCTACGACGACATCCTGCCGGTCGGCGGGCCGCCCACGACCGAACGGTGGTACACGCGGCTGCACGGCGACGACGAGCTCGACGTCTGGTTGATCAGCTGGGTACCCGACCACGCCACCGAGCTGCACGACCACGGCGGCTCGCTCGGGGCGCTCACGGTTCTGTCTGGAGCGTTGCATGAAACACGTTGGGATGGAAAGAAACTGCGCCATCGTCGGCTCGAGGCGGGCGATCAGGCCGCCTTCCCGCTGGGGTGGGTGCACGATGTGGTGTGGGCACGTGAAAGCGTCACGGTGCCCTCGCCGATCTCTACGCCGACCCTGAGCGTGCATGCCTACTCGCCGCCGCTCACCGCGATGTCCTACTACGAATTGTCCGAACGAAACACGTTGCGGCGCAAACGGACCGAATTGACCGACCAACCGGAAGGTAAGTGACATGGGAAGCCGCATCGATGTCGTGCTCGAGAACGCCCGCACGAAGATCAACCGACTGACCGCAGACGAGCTGCCTGCCGCGCTGCGGCGCGGAGCCATCCTGGTCGACATCCGACCCGCCGCGCAGCGGGCCATCGAGGGCGAAGTGCCCACCGCGCTGATCATCGAGCGCAACGTGCTCGAGTGGCGACTCGACCCCACCAGCGACGTCCGCATTCCGCAGGCCGTCGACGACGACGTCGAATGGGTGATTCTGTGCTCGGAGGGCTACACCTCGAGCCTGGCCGCCGCGGCGTTGCAGGAGATCGGCTTGCACCGCGCCACCGACGTGGTCGGCGGGTACCACGCGCTCAAGGGTGTGCTGGTCTACTAGCCGGTTCAGCTGTTCTCGTCGCTGCGCAGCAGCGGGCGCAACTTCTCCGTCTTCGCCGCAGACCACCCCGGCGGCAACAGGATCGAGGCCCACGCGTCGGCGACGTTGCGCACGTAGACGTGGCCATGCCCGTCGGGCACGTCGACTGCCACCGCCATGTCGGCCGACACCTGCAGGAACGTCACCACCGGAATCCACTGCATGTCAGGGGAGACGTCATAGCCACGTGGCTCCCGCAACCAATCCGGTTTGGCGAACAGGAGATCCGGACTCCACCAGGCGATCGGATCCGACGCATGCTGAAGGTAGACCGCGCGCGGCTGCCCCCACGGATCGTGCGGCCTCTGCAGATCGCGAGGCTCGGCGACGAATCGCACGTTCTCGCCCTTGTCGTAGATCGGTAGCCATTGCGGCGAACCGGGATCGCGATTGGCGGTCAGATCGGTCCAGATCGTGTTGTTGAACGTCGGACCGCTGAACAACGCGCCGTCGGTGCGGGCGATCAGGTTGTTCAACGCCAGGAACGGCGCCTCGCCACCGAAGGAGCCGAGGCTCTCACCGAACACCACGAGCTTGGGTCGCTGCGCCTCGGGCATCGCGCGGACCAACTCGTCGACGGCCTCGAACAGCGCCTGGCCCGCCTGCCGCGCGTTCTCCTTGTCAACGAGGAACGACAACCAGCTCGGCAGGAAGGAGTACTGCATCGACACGATCGCGGTGTCGCCGTTGTACATGTACTCCAGGGCAGTGGCTTCGGCCGCGTTGATCCAGCCCGTGCCCGTCGTCGTGGCCACGGCCACCACTGCGCGGTCGAGACCGCCGGTGCGCTGCAGTTCGCGCGCGGCCAGCGCCGCGGTGGCCTTGATCCCGACCGCCGAATTCAGGCCCGCATAGGCGCGGATCGGCTCGACCGCCGGCCGGCCGTTGAACGCGCTGAGCTCGGAGACCGACGGCCCACCGCCGACGAACATGCGGCCCTGGTGGCCCAGCGACTCCCAACTGACCAGCGACCCTGGACCGCCTGAGCGCAGCGGCGTCTCGGGAGCCGGATTGTCGGGATCGGTCTCGTCGTTGACCGCGGCGAACGTGCTGTTGATCGTGCTCATCGCGAACCGTACGACGACGCCGTTGAGCAGCGCGATCGTCAACGCCAACAGCAACGTCACCACGATGACCGCCGAAACCCGAGGCGGCGCAACACGATCGAGCTGCCGAACCAGGTAGCTAACCAGTCGGCGGATCAGTTGGCCGATCTCGACGAAGGCGAACAGCGTGATCACCGAGATGACGGCCGCCAGGGGATAGTCCCAGAACGTCAGCCGCGGCACACCCATCAGATCCCGGACGTTGTCCTGCCATTCGTGGAACCAGATGATCGCCAGGATCATGCCGACCGCACCCACCACGACGAGGATCAGCCAGGCGCGGCGAGGAGCCGGCGGGCTGGAATCCTTGGACCGCATGTAGCGCACCAGCCACACCGAGAAGACGCCGAGCAGGTATCCGAAGGCCCCGGCGCCACCGCTGACCAATCCCTGGAACAGGGGACCCCGCGGCAGCAGGGACGGCGTCAGCGACAGCCACAGCAAGACGAGACCGACCGCAGTGCCGGTGAACGTGTAGTGGCGCTCCCACCACGGTTTCCGGGTTGCCTCCGCGGGCGGCTCGGCCGTCGGCGGGGCGGCGGTGGCGGTCACGAGGGCATGGTAGCGGTGGGTGTCAGCGGTGGGAGAAGTTCGGCGAACGCTTCTCGGTGAACGCGGCCATGCCCTCGCTCTGATCGTCGGTGGCGAAGGCGGAGTGGAACAGCCGGCGCTCGTAGAGCAGACCCTCGGCAAGCGTCGACTCGAAGGCGCGGTTCACGGCCTCCTTGGCCATCCGGGCCGCCGACAGCGACATGCCGGCGATCGTCGCCGCGGTGGCGGCGGCCTCCTCGAGCAGGGCGTCGGCCGGGACCACGCGCGACACCAGCCCCGCTCGCTCGGCCTCCTCGGCGTCCATGGTGCGGCCGGTCAGGATCAGGTCCATCGCCTTGGCCTTCCCGATGGCGCGGGTCAGCCGCTGCGAACCACCCATACCCGGCAGAACACCCAGCTTGATCTCGGGCTGACCGAATTTCGCGGTGTCAGCGGCGATCAGGATGTCGCACATCATCGCCAGTTCGCACCCGCCGCCGAGTGCGTAGCCGGCGACGGCGGCGATCGTCGGTGTGCGCGTGGCTGCGAACTTGCCCCACGCGGCGAAGAAGTCCGACGAAAACACCTCGGCGAAGGACAGATTCGCCATCTCCTTGATGTCCGCGCCTGCGGCGAACGCCTTCTCGTTGCCGGTGAGCACGACGGCGCCGATACCGGGATCGGCATCCAATTCGGCTGCAGCGGAGGTGACGTCGTTCATCACCGCAGTGTTGAGGGCGTTGAGCGCCTTGGGCCGGTTCAGCGTGATGGTGGCGACCCGGCCCTCGCGGGTGACGAGGATGGTCTCGTAGTCAGTCATGATCGCTCCTGGTGCGTGTCGACGGTCTAGAAGGTCAGGTCAGGGTCGGCGGGGGCGAAGTACGCGGCCACGTCGGCCTCGGTGACAGCTCCCAGCGTCGGCGGGGACCACTGGGGGTTGCGGTCCTTGTCGATGATCTGCGCCCGGATGCCCTCCACCAGATCTGCTGACCGCAACGCCGCGCACGAGGTCCGGAACTCTTGTCGCAGAACGTCTTCCAGGGTCGGCAGCGAGCGGGCGCGGCGCACGGCCTCCAAGGTCACCGACACCGCGACAGGGGAGCGGGAGCTGATCAGCTCGGCGGCCTCGGTCGCGGCGGGGATGCCTTCGCTTCCCAGTGCGTCGATGATCTCGCCGGCGGTCTGGCCCGCGTAGCAGCGGTCGATCCACTCCTGGTGTGCCGTCAGCTCGCTGGGCGGCGGCTCCTGGGCGTAGGTGCTCACCGCGTGGTCCACGCCGTCGCTCTCGATCGCCGCGACGAACTGTGCGAGATCGGCGTGGGGCACGTAGTGGTCGGCGAAACCCATGGCGATCGCATCTGCTGCGCGGAAGGGGGCGCCCGTCAGCGCGGCGTGGACGCCGAGATTGCCGGGCGCGTGGGCCAGGATGTGGGTGCCGCCGACGTCGGGCACGAAGCCGATACCGACCTCCGGCATGGCCATCTTGGTCGTCTCGGTGACCACGCGGACGCTGCCGTGCGCGCTGATGCCCACCCCGCCACCCATCGTGATGCCGTCCATCAGTGCGACATACGGCTTGGGGTAGCGGCCGATGTAGGCGTTGAGGAGGTATTCGTCGTGCCAGAACCGGCGTGCCTCGGCACCGCCGGCCTTGGCGCTGTGGAAGATCGCGACGATGTCGCCGCCCGCGCACAGGCCACGCTCGCCGGCCCCTGACACGACGACCGCGCGAACGTCGTCGTCGTGTTCCCAGGCCGTCAGGGCGGCCGCGATGTCGGTGACCATCGGGTGGGTCAGCGAGTTGATCGCCTTGGGCCGGTTGAGGGTCAGGTGCCCGACTCCGTCGCGCACCGTTACTAGGAGATCCTCGTTTCCGTCCACGCCAGCAATCTAGATCGTCGCCCCTGATCGGAGGGCGCCGGGTAAGGTTCCTGTGAGAAGGCTGGGAACAGATTCGATTCTCGGGAACTGTCCCGGCGCGTCGATCGTTCAACGGTTGTTCGGCACAGGCCGAAACACGACATCAGGAAAGGAACCGACGGTGCGCGAAAGCAGCAACCCGGTATTCCGCTCATTGCCCAAGGGGCAGCAGCAGGGCGGATACGCGCAGTTCGGTACCGCAGCCGCCGGCTACGGCGCGCAGGCGGTACAGGCCGACCCGTACACGACGCAGTACCCGGATCAGCGTCAGACGGGTGTTTCCCGTCCGCTGACCATCGATGACGTCGTCACCCGCACCGGTATCACCCTGGCCGTGGTCACGGCGGTCGGTGTCCTGTCCTACTTCCTGGTGGCGCAGAACATCGGCCTGATGATGCCGTTCACGCTCATCGGCGGCCTCGGCGGCTTCGCGCTGGTGATGATCGCGACGTTCGGACGCAAGCAGGACAACCCGGCCATCGTGCTGTCGTACGCGGCGCTCGAGGGGCTGTTCCTGGGCGCGGCATCCTTCCTGTTCGCCAACCTGGTCTCCAGCGGCGGCCCCGGCATGATCGCCCAGGCGGTCTTCGGCACAGTCGGCGTGTTCGCCGGCATGCTGGTCGTCTACAGGACGGGCGCCATCCGCGTCACCCCGAAGTTCACCCGCATGCTGGTCGCCGCCCTGTTCGGCGTGATGGCCATCGCGCTGCTCAACTTGGTGCTCGCGCTGTTCGGCGTCGGCGGCGGTGAGGGCTTCGGCCTGCGCAGCGGCGGCCCGCTGGCGATCATCTTCTCGCTGGTCTGCATCGGTCTCGCGGCGTTCATGTTCCTGATCGACTTCGACTCGGCCGACCAGATGATCCGCGCTGGTGCGCCGGAAAAGGCGGCGTGGGGCATCGCGCTGGGTCTGACCGTCACCCTGGTGTGGCTCTACCTCGAGATCCTGCGGCTGTTGAGTTACTTCAACAACGACTAGTCATCGCACCGAGAAGGGCGCTCACCGAAAGGTGGGCGCCCTTTTTGGTTGGCGTGAGGCGCCGCGAAGGTGCTGCCTCGGCAGCGAAACGCGCCGCGCCGCGACAGTGACTTCACTCTCGCGGCGCGGCACGGCCGCAAAACTACGAGAGGCGCTCCACGACCATCGCCATGCCCTGCCCTCCGCCGACGCACATCGTCTCGATGCCGAAGGTCTTGTCGTGCGTGGCGAGGTTGTTCAGCAGCGTGGCGGTGATCCGGGCGCCCGTCATGCCGAACGGATGCCCGAGCGCGATAGCGCCACCGGAGACGTTGAGCTTGTCCTCGTCCATGCCGAGCTCGCGTGCCGAGCCCAGCACCTGCACTGCGAACGCCTCGTTGATCTCGTACAGGTCGATGTCGGAGATCGACATCTTCGCGCTGGCCAGCGCCTTGCGCACGGCCTCGATCGGGCCGAGGCCCATGATCTCCGGCGACAGACCCGACACGCCGGTCGACACGATGCGCGCCAGCGGGGTCAGCCCCAGCTCCTTGGCCTTGGTGTCGCTCATGATGACGACCGCGGCCGCGCCGTCGTTCAGCGGGCAGGCATTACCCGCGGTGATCGTGCCGTTGGGCCGGAACACCGGCTTCAGCTGGCTGACGGCCTCGTAGGTGGTGCCGGCCCGCGGGCCGTCGTCGGTGGTGACGACGGTGCCGTCGGGCAGCGTGACCGGGGTGATCTCGCGCTCGAAGAAGCCGCTCTTGATGGCTTCCTCGGCGCGGTTCTGCGACCGCACGCCCCAGTGGTCCTGGTCCTCACGGCTGATCCCGGTGAACAGTGCGACGTTCTCCGCCGTCTGGCCCATCGCGATGTACACGTCGGGCAGCAGGCCGTCCTCGCGGGGATCGTGCCACTCGGAGGCGCCTGCGGCAGCCTGCTCGGTGCGGGCCATCGCGTCGGCGTACAGCTCGTTCTTCGAGTCCGGCCAGCCGTCAGAGGTGCCCTTGAGGAAGCGCGACACCGTCTCAACACCGGCGGAGATGAATGCGTCACCCTCCCCGGCCTTGATCGCGTGGAACGCCATCCGCGTGGTCTGCAACGACGACGAGCAGTACCGGTTGACCGTGGTGCCGGGCAGGAAGTCGTAGCCCAGCTGCACCGCCACGGTGCGGCCGATGTTGAATCCCGCCTCACCGCCGGGCTGGCCGCAGCCCAGCATCAGGTCGTCGATCTCGCGGGGGTCCAGCGCCGGAACCTTGTCGAGAACGGCCTTGACCATCTGGGCGGCCAGGTCGTCGGGACGCATCGAGACCAGCGAGCCTTTGTTGGCCCGGCCGATGGGGGAGCGGGCGGTGGCGACGATGACGGCTTCGGGCATGAGGACTCCTCGGTAGACAGCGAGAACGTGTCTGTGAACCTAGCTCGCAGCCACGACGATCGGCGCGGGCACCCCGGTGGAGCGGCGCCACAGCCGCCCGAGGTTGCCGATCCGCGACAGCAGCGAGCCCTCACCCGAGCGGGATTCCAGAGCCGCTTCAGCGGGTTCGCTGCCGACGAACTCACCCAGCGCGGCACACAGCGCGGGCAGCAGCTGCTGGGCGGCCAAGGAGTAACCCGCGGCCGATGGATGGAACATGTCCTGTGAGAACAGCTCGTCCGGCGCCTTGTAGAAATGCGGTGCCAGCAGATCGGAGAACGGCACCGGCACGCCGCCTGCGGCCCGGACCTCACCGGCCTGAGCGCGCGCCAACCGCAGCCCACGGCTGCGCGCCACCCAGCGCAGGGGCTGCGGAATCGCCTTGATCACACCGAAATCGGGGCACGTACCGACGACGACGACCGCGCCGCTGCTGCGGAGCCGCGCTACGGCGCGGCCCAGCCGCCGCGCCGACGGCCCGACGCCGTTGGGGGCGGTGATGTCGTTGGCGCCGATCATGATCACCGCCGCGTCCGGCGGCGGACCGGCGACGAACATCGCATCGATCTGACCGGACAGTCCCTTCGACGTCGCGCCGACGATCGCCTTGGTGCTGAGTCGGATGCGCTTACCCGACTCCTTCGCCAGGCCGCGGGCCAGCAGCACGCCCGGCACCTCGTCGGCGGTCCGACATCCGTAGCCGGTGGCGGTGGAGTCGCCGAAGATCATCAGGTGCAGGTCGAACGGCACGCCGCGGTACCAGCGCGTCACCGGCCCACCGTCGGGGAGGTAGACGCCGTCGGCGCGGGGTGGGATGTCCCAGGATTTGGGGATGACGCGGCGGGCCTGATCGGCCTGTCCGGTCAGCAGGTTGCGGGCGCCGACGTAGACCGATCCGGTGGACGCCAGCGTTGCGACCGCCGCCAGCGCGACGGTCGACCGGCGGACGTGAGGAGCACGGCGGCTGAAGCCCACGAGAGCGAGTTTAGGTGGCCGATCGGCGGGCGAGCGGGAGGGCGACGGAATCCGCGGTCACGGTGCGGTATCAACTCCGGTATCAATCGCGTTTAAACGATTGTGATAATGGTTACAGGTGTCAAGCTAAGTAACGAGCTTGTCTGAGTATCTTGGCTGATCCCGTACTACAACGGCGTAGGAAGTGGTGGCGATGACGGCACCGAGCAAGGTCCCCAGTACTGCCCATCTGGGTGTCCGGCCAGGTCGAGGGCACAAACCGCGCCGTTTCCCGGTCAGCGACGGGGCGCCGGTCGAGGTCGTCGAGGACGGCCCGAGCATCGCAGGACGCGTCATGGGTCTGGCCGCGAGGGCGACCATCAAGCCGTTCCTCTCCGTTGGCAGCTACGCCCCCAAGCTGCCGTGGCCCTGGGGGCTGGTGGACTTCGCGGCCCGCGTCATCCGCCCGGTCCCCGGCACGGTCCGCGCGACGATCGCGCTGCCCCACTGCACGGCACAGCTGGTGCGGGCCGCAGGTGTCCTGCCCGCGGACGGCAAGCGCAGCGTCGTCCTCTACATGCACGGCGGTGCGTTCCTGACGTGCGGCGTGCACACCCACGGCCGCCTGGTCACCGCACTGTCGCGATACGCCGATGCCCCCGTCCTCGTCGTCAACTACCGGATGATCCCCAAGCACTCGGTGGGCACCGCGCTCGACGACTGCTTCGACGCCTACCGCTGGCTGCGCGAGACGGGCTACGAGCCCGACCAGATCGTCCTCGCCGGCGACTCCGCGGGCGGTTACCTCGCGCTCTCGCTCGCCGAGCGTCTGCAGTTCGACGGTTTCGAGGGATACACCGAGACGCCCGCGGCCGTCGTCACGATGTCGCCGCTGTTCGAGATCGACAACGAGGGACGTGCCGAGCACCCCAACATCCGCAGCGATGTCATGTTCCCGCCCAAGGCTTTTCACGCGCTCATCGAGCTGATCGAGCAGGCCGGAGCGAAACGGGTCGTGAACGGCAAGCCCGAGGAGATCTACGAACCGCTCGATCACATCGAGCCGGGCCTGCCCCGCACCCTGATCCACGTCTCCGGGTCGGAGGTCCTGCTCAGTGACGCGCGCAAAGCGGCGCGTCTGCTCGCCGCCTCCGGGGTGCCGGTGGAGGTGCGCATCTGGCCCGGCCAGATGCATGTCTTCCAACTCGGCTCGCCTGCCGTTCCCGAGGCCAACCGGTCGATCAAGCAGATCGGCGAGTACATCCGAGAGGCCACCTGGTAGTCCCCTGACGGGCCTGAGACGATGGACGCATGCGCATCGCCCGGCACGTCAGTGAGCTCATCGGCAACACCCCTCTGGTTCAACTGAACTCGGTGGTTCCCCCCGGGTCGGGCACGGTGGCGGCCAAGGTCGAGTACCTCAACCCGGGCGGTAGCTCGAAAGACCGCATCGCGGTCAAGATGATCGACGCAGCCGAGGCCAGCGGCCAGCTCAAGCCGGGCGGCACCATCGTCGAGCCGACGTCCGGCAACACCGGGGTCGGTCTGGCGCTGGTGGCTCAGCAGCGCGGTTACAAATGCATCTTCGTCTGCCCGGACAAGGTCAGCGAGGACAAGCAGAACGTGCTGCGGGCCTATGGCGCCGAGGTCGTGGTGTGCCCGACAGCCGTGGCACCCGACGACCCCGACAGCTACTACAGCGTGTCCAACCGGCTGGTGACCGAGATCGACGGGGCGTGGAAGCCCGACCAGTACTCCAACCCGATGGGCCCCGAGAGCCACTACGAGTCGACCGGGCCGGAGATCTGGGCCGACACCGACGGCAAGATCACCCACTTCGTGGCCGGCGTGGGTACCGGCGGAACCATCACCGGTGCCGGCCGCTACCTCAAAGAGATCAGCGACGGCCGGGTCAAGGTCGTCGGCGTGGACCCGGAGGGTTCGGTGTATTCGGGCGGGACCGGGCGGCCGTATCTGGTGGAGGGTGTCGGCGAGGATTTCTGGCCGACGGCCTATGACCCCGCGGTGCCCGACGAGATCATCGCCGTGTCGGATGCCGACTCGTTCGAGATGACCAGGCGGCTGGCGCGCGAGGAAGCGCTTCTGGTCGGTGGGTCGTGCGGGATGGCCGCCTACGCGGCGATCCAGGTGGCCGAGCGGGAGGGGCCTGACGCCCTGGTCGTCGTGCTGCTGCCCGACGGCGGCCGCGGTTACCTGTCGAAGATCTTCAACGACGGCTGGATGTCCTCCTACGGGTTCCTGCGCAGCAGGCTCGACGGTTCGGTCTCGGAGTCGACGGTGGGTGACGTGCTGCGCGGCAAGTCCGGGGCGCTGCCGGACCTGGTGCACACCCATCCCGCGGAGACGGTCCGCGATGCGATCGGCATCCTGCGGGAGTACGGCGTGTCCCAGATGCCAGTGGTCGGTGCCGAGCCCCCGGTGATGGCGGGCGAGGTGGCAGGCAGTGTCTCCGAACGCGAGCTGCTCTCGGCCGTGTTCGAGGGCCGCGCCAAGCTCGCCGACGCCGTCAGCCAACACATGAGCCCGGCGTTGCCGTTGATCGGTGCTGGCGAACTGGTGAGTACGGCGGCCAAGACGCTGCGCGAGTGCGATGCGGTGATGGTGGTCGAAGAGGGCAAGCCGGTCGGTGTGCTGACCCGGCATGACCTGCTCGGTTACCTCTCCGACAGCAGCACGCGCCGCTGACCTCACAGCGGGTAAAACCGCTGCTCGCAGCCTTCTCTCAGGTATGGTGATCTCGCTTGCTGCCAGCTAAGAAACAGACTGGAAGGCGCCATGAGCGATCAACCGCCGGGGTCTCGACTGTCCCCGCCTCGAGTCGGCGATTCGCCGTTCTCGCGGTACGCGGGATCGGTTGTGGCGCGGCCTGATCCCCGATCGTGCTGGGTGCCCGCTCGATGGCCTGTGACAGCGGGGCGTCCGCTGTTGACGGGCTCGCCGACGGAATCAGTTGTCAGCCAGGGTTTTTCGGCGCATCATCGGTGGTCATCTGCGCGCTCTCGTCCATGTCGTAACACCATGTCGCTCCACCCAACTGAGCCGAGGAGGAAGATACGATGACTGACAACCCGGGTGGATACCCGCCCCCTGGTGGATACCCGCCCCCTGGCGGCCAGCCGACCCCCCAGGGCGGCTACACCCCGCCGCCCCCGCCCGGTGGCTATCCGCCTCCGCCGCAAGGCAATTACCCGCCCGGCGGCTTTCCTCCTCAGCAACAGGGCTACCCGCAGGCGGCGCCCGCGCTGCCCAAGGATGCATACACGTCGTGGTTGACGCGCGTTGCCGCGTGGTTCATCGACTACATCCCGGTGTTCATCATCGTCGGGCTGGGACAGGGCATCGCGATCCTCACCGGTGACAACAACTGCGAGAACATCAACGGCGGATACGCCTGTACGTCGAGCTACTCCGTCGTCGGCACGCTCGTGTCGTTCCTGGCGTCGGTGCTCACCCTCGCCTACGTGGTGTGGAACTACGGTTACCGCCAGGGCACGACGGGCTCGAGCATCGGCAAGTCGGTGATGAAGTTCAAGGTCGTCAGCGAGAAGACGTTTCAGCCCATCGGTTTCGGGCTGTCCGTGGTTCGCCAGCTGGCTCACTTCGTGGACGCGATCATCTGCTACATCGGCTACCTGTTCCCGCTGTGGGATGCCAAGCGGCAGACGCTCGCCGACAAGATCATGACCACGGTGTGTGTCCCGGCCACCCCGCAGGGGCAGCACGGGCAGCAGCCGACGCACCACTACTGAAGCCTTGGGGTCCGGCGTCGGCGCAGCTGCGCCGACGCCGGTCGCCGAGCCAGGTGCCGGGTGCCGAGCGATACGGCTGGCAGCGCTACCGTTGCAGCATGAGCGAGCACCGCAGCGCATCCGAGCATTTCCGGGCACTGGGACCGGCCACCAAAGCCATCCACGCCGGCTACCGGCCCGACCCCGCCACCGGCGTGGTCAACACCCCGATCTATGCCAGCTCGACGTTCGCCCAGGACGGTGTCGGAGGGCTGCGCGGCGGCTTCGAGTACGCGCGGACAGGGAATCCGACCCGCGCCGCGCTGGAGTCCGCCCTGGCCGCGGTCGAATCCGCGACCTACGCCCGCGCGTTCAGTTCGGGCATGGCCGCCACCGATTGCGCGCTGCGCGCCATCCTGCGGCCGGGGGATCACCTCGTCATCCCCGACGATGCCTACGGCGGCACGTTCCGGCTCATCGACAAGGTGTTCGCGCAGTGGGGAATCAGCTACACCGCGGCCGCACTCGGTGATCTGGACAAGGTGCGCGCCGCCGTCACCGATCGCACGAAGCTGATCTGGGTCGAGACGCCGACCAACCCGCTGCTGTCGATCGCCGACATCGCCGGCATCGCGTCGCTGGCCGCGGAACGCGGCGTGAAAGTGTTGGTGGACAACACCTTCGCCTCACCCGCACTGCAGCAGCCGGTGCCGCTCGGCGCCGACATCGTGCTGCACTCGACCACCAAGTACATCGGCGGGCACTCCGATGTGGTCGGCGGCGCGCTGGTCACCAATGACGAGGCTCTCGACGACGCATTCGCTTTCCTCCAGAACGGGGCCGGCGCGGTGCCGGGCCCGTTCGATGCGTACCTCACGATGCGCGGGCTCAAGACGCTGCCGCTGCGGATGCAGCGCCACAGCGAGAATGCCGCTGCCATCGCCGAATTCCTCGCCGGGCATCCCGCAGTGGAGACCGTTCTCTACCCGGGGCTGGCAGATCATCCCCACCACGACGTGGCCGCCAAGCAGATGAGCGGGTTCGGCGGAATGGTGTCGGCGCGCCTGAAGGGTGGGCCGCAGGCCGCGCGCGATTTCTGCGCGCGCACCGACATCTTCATCCTGGCCGAGTCGCTCGGCGGGGTGGAGTCGTTGATCGAGTACCCGGGGGCGATGACGCATGCCTCGACGGCCGGCTCGCAGCTCGAGGTGCCCGATGACCTGGTGCGCCTGTCGGTCGGCATCGAAGACATCGCAGATCTGCTCGGCGACGTCGAGCAGGCTCTCGCTTAGGTCAGCTCCGCCAAGGCCTGGCGCACAGCCGACGCGGTGACCGCCAGGTTGACCTCGGCCAGCCCCGTCGGCGACTCGTCGAGCCAACTGCCGCTGGCGATTTCACCAGCTCTGGCGTGCACCCAACGCCAGCCGCGGTCGTTGAGACTGAGCAGCGCGCCGAGCCCGTCGGCGGCGTGCAACACCGTGATCGTCGCCGCGGTGGCCGCGCTCGGCGGTCTGCGCTCGAACAGTGCCGCCATCAGCGCATCGCGGGTCGGACCGACGCGGCGGCGATCGGTCAGCGACGTGCTCGCGCGCCGTCGCAGCGCGCCCGAGCGCCCGGTCACGCGACGGATCTGGCCGGTTCGCTCCAGGTGCTCGGCCAGCAGGCGTTCCGCGGACCGGCCCACCACCTTGATCGCCTGGCCGGGTCGCCGCGGGGCCCTGCGTACATAGTCCAGTGCCTTCGCCGTCAGCGGATCGACGGGGCCGGCCGCGTCGAGCGCGATCAGATGCCCCGGCGGGGCCGGTTCACCGTCGACCGTCGGGCGCACCCGGCAGGCGTATGCCATGTCCAGCAGGGTGGCCGCGGCCAGCGCGTGAGCCCGCCTCGGCTCGTCGAGACCGGGTTCGCCGGACGCGTTGTCGACCAGGAGCAGAAACAGCTCTTCAGCGATCTGCGCCACGCCGGTCAGCCGTGATAAGGCTCCGCGGAGACCAGCGTGACCTTCACGGTGTTGCCGTTGGGCACGGTGTAGGTCCGCGTCTCGCCTTCCTTGGCGTCGAGCAGCGCGCCGCCGAGCGGAGAGTTCGGGGAGTACACCTCGAGCTTGCCGTCGGTGACGCCCTCTTGACGGGTCCCGATGAGAAACGTCTCGGTGTCGCTCTCGTCATCGTCGTAGTAGACCTTGACGACCGAACCGGGCAGCGCGACGCCGGACTGCTTCGGTGCTTCGCCGACCTTGGCGGTGTTGAGCAACTCCTGCAGCTGGCGGATCCGGGCTTCCTGCTGACCCTGCTCCTCGCGAGCGGCGTGGTAGCCGCCGTTCTCACGCAGATCGCCTTCTTCGCGGCGGTCGTTGATCTCGGCCGCGATGACGGGGCGGTTGGCGATCAGCTGGTCGAGTTCGGCCTTGAGCCGGTCGAACGCCTCTTCGGTCAGCCAGGTGACCTGGGTGTCAGTCATGTCGGCGCGCTCCTGTCGTCGTCGCTTTCAGCGCTGTGTGCGTGAAAAGTTCTCGGGCACGGTGCTGGGGCGGTGCTGAGGCACCAATGTGTATCAGCGTGTATTGCCACAACCGCCGTCGTCGTAACGGCGCTCAAATGCAGCAATACACGGCTCCAGCAGGAACCGTGTACTGGCCCATGATAGCACCGGGCGGCTACCCGATTTTCATGTTTTCGCAGTCCGCGGTTGGTTGCGCAGTGTCCGATCGCAAGCCCGGACGGTGGTCGGTCTACCCGCTGACCAGGTAGGACGGCACGTCGGTGCCGCACCCGTACACGTCCCCGACAACCGCCGGCCGAGACGTCGTCACGGTCGTCCTGACCTGCACGGTTTCCGCCGTCGACGGTGGAACCAGGAGCTCGCGGCGGCCCACTTCGTCACCGTCGTAGGAGCGGGCCCGCACGATGCACACCACCGGCCGGGACGGATCGTCGCGGGTGATGCTCGCCGTCACCTCCACCGTGCGGTCGTCGACGACGCGGTACCCGCCCAGCTCGCCTTTCACCTCCGGGGAGCCCAGCCGGTTGAACGCCACCGCGGCGATCGCGACACCGAGCGCGACCACCGCGACGAACAAGCCGATGACGAGCCAGCGACGGGTGCGCCGACTGCGCTGCGGGGTGCCGTATCGGTCCAGGGGCCTGTCGATCATCTCGTTTTGCATGCCCGTCGTTCGGATACGTGTACTAGGACTGGAACTATAGGACGTGTCGGTTCTGTTGAACCTGACCGTGAGTGTCCATCCAGGTGAGCAGCTAAGAGGGAACTGTTGAGCGAACTGCGGTTGATGGCCGTGCACGCGCACCCCGACGACGAGTCAAGCAAGGGTGCGGCGACGATGGCCCGCTACGTCGACGAGGGCGTACGGGTGATGGTGGTGACGCTGACAGGCGGGGAGCGCGGCGACATCCTGAACCCGGCGATGGATCTGCCCGAGGTGCACGGCCGGATAGACGAGATCCGCCGCGAGGAGATGGCCAAGGCGGCCGCGATCCTCGGCGTCGAGCACCAGTGGCTGGGCTTCGTCGACTCGGGTCTGCCTGAAGGTGATCCCCTGCCGCCGCTGCCGGAGGGCTGCTTCGCGCTGGAGCCGCTCGAGGTGCCCACCGAGGCGCTGGTCCGGGTGATCCGCGACTTCAAGCCCCACGTCATGACCACCTATGACGAGACCGGCGGCTACCCGCACCCCGACCACATCATGTGCCACAAGGTGTCGGTCGCGGCGTACGAGGCGGCTGCCGACTACCTGCTCTACCCCGACGCCGGCGACCCATGGGCGACCCACAAGCTCTACTACAACCACGGTTTCCTGCGGCAGCGCATGCAGGTGCTGCAGGACGAGTTCGCCAGGAACGGCCAGGAGGGTCCGTTCGCGAAGTGGCTCGAGAGTTGGGATCCGGAGATCGACCTGGCCGACAAGCGGGTCACCACGCGCATCGAATGCGCGAAGTACTTTCCTCAGCGCGACGAGGCGCTGCTCGCGCACGCCACCCAGATCGACCCGAAGAGCTTCTTCTTCACGACCCCGATGGAGTGGCAGCAGCGGTTGTGGCCGACCGAGGAGTTCGAGCTCGCCCGGTCCCGCGTCCCGGTGTCGCTGCCCGAGACCGACCTGTTCACCGGCATCGAGGGACGGAACTGAGCTGATGATGACCGCGCTGGCCGTCGACATCCTGGCCCAGAACCCGCCGCAGCAGAGCGGACCCGACTTCGGTAAAGCGAGTCCGTTCGGCCTCATCGTGATCGTGCTGCTGCTCATCGCCGTCTTCGGGCTGGTGTGGTCGATGAATCGGCACCTGAAGAAGGTGCCGGCCTCGTTCGACACCGACGCCGACGGCACCGAGGGTGGTGTCGACACGGGTGCCCCGGACGCCGATCCCGACCTGGCCGCGGGCAACCCGGCCGATCCGGTGGCGCGTCGTGAGCCCGACGCCGGGCCGTAACACCCTCGGGGCGGCGCTGAGCCCCTATCTGCGCCAGCACGCCGACAATCCGGTGCACTGGCGGCAGTGGAGTGCCGAGGCGCTGGCCGAGGCCGCCGCCCGCGATGTGCCCATCCTGCTGTCGATCGGATACGCGGCGTGCCACTGGTGCCACGTGATGGCCCACGAGTCGTTCGCTGACGACGAGGTGGCCGCGGTGGCCAACGCCGGATTCGTCTGCATCAAGGTGGACCGCGAGGAGCGCCCCGATCTCGACGCGGTGTACATGGCCGCCACGGTGGCCCTCACCGGGCAGGGCGGTTGGCCGATGACGTGCTTCCTGACCCCCAACGGCCAACCGTTCTTCTGCGGCACCTATTACCCGAAAACGACGTTCCTGCAATTGCTCTCGGCCGTGAGCGAGACATGGCGTCATCGGCGCGCCGAGGTGGAGCAGGCGTCGCAGCACATCACCGGCGAACTGCAGACGATGACCACCGGCCTGCCCGGGGGCGCCCCGGTGACCGCGGAGCTGTGCGACGGCGCGGTCGAGGCGGTGCTCGCCGACGAGGACACGGCGCACGGCGGGTTCGGTGGGGCGCCGAAATTCCCGCCGTCGGTTCTGCTGGAAGCGCTGCTCCGCCACCACGAACGCACCGGCACGGACGCGGCGCCCGCAGCGGTGGCCCGCGCGTGTGAGGCGATGGCGCGCGGCGGCCTCTACGACCAGCTCGCCGGCGGCTTCGCCCGCTACAGCGTGGACGAGGCGTGGGTGGTGCCGCATTTCGAGAAGATGCTCTACGACAATGCGTTGCTGCTGCGAGTCTATGCGCACTGGGCGCGGCTCTCCGGTGATCCTCTGGCGCGCAGGGTGACTCGCGAGACCGCGATGTTCATGCTCGACGATCTGCGCCGCGATGGCCTGTTCGTCTCGTCGCTGGATGCCGACGCCGCGGGACGGGAGGGATCGACGTATGTGTGGACTCCCGCGCAGCTGCGCGACGCACTCGGTGACGACTCGGACTGGGCCGCAGCGCTTTTCGTCGTGACCGACGACGGCACCTTCGGGGACGGTGCGTCGGTGCTGCAGCTGCGCGCGGAGCCGACCGATGCGGCGCGGTTCGATGCCGTGCGGAAGACCTTGCGCGCGGTGCGCGCTGAAAGGCCGCAACCCGAGCGTGACGACAAGGTCGTCACCGCGTGGAACGGGCTGGCTATCACGGCACTGTGCGAGGCGGGCGTCGCGCTGGCCGAACCCGAGCTGATCGACGCGGCCGCGTCCTGCGCGGACGCCCTGCTGGATTTGCACGTGCGCGACGGCCGGCTGCGCCGCACCAGCCTCGGTGGTGTCGTCGGCCCCAGCGCGGCCATCCTCGACGACCACGCGGCCCTCGCCACCGGCCTGCTCACGCTGCACCAGGTCAGCGGGGCGCAACGCTGGCTCGACGCCGCCACCGAAATGCTCGACGTCGCGCTGGACCACTTCGCCGATCCAGACCGCCCGGGCCGCTTCTACGACGTCGCCGACGACGCAGAGCAGTTGCTGATGAGGCCCGCCGATCCGTTCGACGGGGCTACGCCGTCGGGGGCGTCGTCGATGGCGGAGGCGCTGATGTTGGCCGCGCACCTCGCTCCCGCCGACAGGGCGAACCGCTACGGCGACGCGTTCGACACCACGCTCGCGACGGCCGCGCCGCTGCTGGCGCGGGCGCCCCGGTCGGCCGGACACTGGCTCGCGGTCGCCGAGGCGGCGGTGCGTGGTCCGATCCAGATCGCGGTGTCGTGCGTCGACCCGGCGACGTCGGATCTGCTGCGGGCCGCCCGCGCGCTGGCGCCAGGGGGAGCGATCGTCGTGGGCGGGCCGGTCGATACGTCGGAACTGCTGCGGGACCGGCCGCAGATGGGCGGCATCGACGACCCCGAGGATGCCGCCTACGTGTGTCGCGGGCGGATGTGCGATCTGCCGGTTCGCACGGCCGGCGAACTCGCTGCCGCGCTGAAGCCGTCCGTGTAGCGTTGCGGCTCATGAGCTTCGAGCCCGATGTCCTGCACGGTTTCGTCCAGCGCTACCTCGACACGGTCGCCACCGGCACTGCCGAGGACGTCGCCGCGCTCTACGCCGAGGACGCCACTCTGGAAGACCCGGTCGGGTGCGGGGAAGTGCACATCGGCCGACAGGCGATCGCCGGGTTCTACAAGGGAATGGAAGGCGATCACGACATCACCACCGAGCTGCTGACGTTCCGCGCCGGTGGGCACGAGGCCGCGTTCATGTTCGCGATCAACGTCGGCGGCGCGATGCGCATCGAACCCATCGAGGTCATGGTGTTCGACGGCGACGGCAAGATCACGTCGATGAAGGCCTACTGGAGCCAGGAGAACATCACCCCGCTGTAGGGGGCCACACCTCAGCCGGACCTCAGCCGGAGTAGACGGCGAACCACATCGCGACGTAGTGGCAGATCGCCGCGACGGCCGTGCAGGCGTGGAAGAACTCGTGATGGCCGAACGTCGTGGGCCACGGGTTCGGCCACTTCAGCGCATAGAGCACACCGCCGATGCTGTAGAGCGCGCCGCCGACGATCAGCAGCACCACCGCTGCCACCCCGGCGCCCTGCAGAATCGGCCCGATGAACCACGCGGCCACCCAGCCCAACAGGATGTAGAGCGGCGTCCCCACCCACCGCGGCGCCGACGGCCAGAACATCTTCAGCAGCACCCCGGCCAGAGCGCCACTCCACACGATCCACAGCAGCACCTCACCGCTGTGCTGGGGCAGCGCCAGCACAGCGAACGGCGTGTAGCTGCCCGCGATGAACACGAAGATCATCGAGTGGTCGGCACGTTTCATCCACGTGCGCGCGGTCTTCGACGTCCAGTTCACCCGGTGGTAGGTCCCGCTGACCGTGAACATCGCGACGATCGTCAGCGTGTAGACGAGCGTCGCGACTCCCGCCTGGGTCGACTTCATCGACCACGACACCGCGACCAGCGTGGCTCCGCAGATGACGGCGATCACCGCGGAGTAGACGTGGATCCATCCGCGTAGCCGCGGCTTGCCCAGGAATTGGGCGACACCTTCTGCGACGGCCTCGGGCAGATCCTCGGGTTCCCGTGGCGTGTCGGCGGTGTACCAAGGCTCCAGAGATGTCGGCATTTCACCTCCGCTGACTGGCGTGGACAATCCATCGGTCACAGTAGTCTGGATCATCGTGGACCTCATTCCGCGGCGGCTCAAGGAACCGGCCTACCGGCTCTACGAGTTGCGGCTGCGACAGGAGCTGTCCCGGCAGAAATCCGAGCTCCCGCGCCATATCGCCGTGCTGTGCGACGGCAACCGGCGGTGGGCCCGTGAGCTCGGCCACGACGACGTCGCGTTCGGCTACCGCGCGGGCGCGCAGCGGATCGCCGAGATGCTGCGCTGGTGCGCCGAAGCCGGCATCGAGATGGCCACGGTCTACCTGCTGTCCACCGAGAACCTGCAGCGCGACGCCGACGAGTTGGCAGCGCTGATCGACATCATCACCGACGTCGTCGAAGAGATCTGCGCGCCGGCCAATCAGTGGAGTGTCCGCACGGTCGGCGATCTCGAGCTGATCGGCCAGGAGCCCGCCCGCCGGCTGCGCGAGGCGGTGCAGTCGACCGACGGCAACGGTGGCCACTTTCATGTCAACGTCGCCGTCGGGTACGGCGGCCGTCAGGAGATCGTCGACGCGGTCCGCGCCCTGTTGAGCAAGGAGCTGGCCAACGGCGCCACGGGGGACCAGCTGATCGAAGCCGTGACCGCAGAAGCGATCTCGGAGAACCTCTACACCTCGGGCCAGCCCGACCCCGATCTGGTGATCCGAACCTCGGGTGAGCAACGGCTCTCGGGGTTCCTGCTGTGGCAGAGCGCCTACTCGGAGATGTGGTTCACCGAGGCCTACTGGCCGGAATTCCGGCGGGTCGACTTCCTGCGGGCGCTGCGCGACTACAGCGCCAGGCATCGGCGCTACGGACGCTAGGGCGCCGTGATGCTCGGCCTGTCCGCCGCGGTGTTCGCGCTGAGCTGGTGGCTGGGCCTCTATCTGCTGGCCCGTGACCCGCGCAAACCGGTGCTGGTGCTCGCCGCGGTGGGTCTGACCGGCTTCGCGGCCGTCGTCGCGCTAGACGCCGTGCGCGTAGGCGCCGGTGTCGACGCGCTCGGCCGGCTCGAGGTGTACCTCGTCGCGGTGCCGGGGGTGGCCTGGTTCGCGGTGCTGCTGGAGATGTCACGCCCGCGGGACTGCGCACGCGGTCGCGCCCGCGAGGCCGCGCTCGTCGCCGCGGCAGCCGTCGTCGCCGTGATCGGAGCCGCGATGGCCGGCGACGTCGAGGGGCCGCTGCGGCTCGGTCACTGGGTGCTGTTCGCCGCGGTCTCAGTTCCTGCCGTCGGCGCGCTGCTGGCCGCAGTCCTGCGCCGCCACCAGCCTCGGCCCGTCGTCGGGTTCGTCGTCGTCGCCACGCTGTTCTTCGCACTCGGCAACGCGATCCTCGTCATCCCGCTCGGTCTGGTCCCCAGCTGGCTCGCGCTCGCCTCGACCGGCGTCGACGTCGCCTTGCTCGGCATGGCGGTAGCTCTGGGCGACGCCTTCGACGAGGGCCAGGCGCTGCGCAAGGACATGCTGCGCTCGGCGCTGGGCACCGCGGCGGTCGCGGTGCTGTTCGGCGGCCAGGTGCTGCTCGGCGTGGCCGCCTCCGGGCCGGGCGTCACGCTGGTCGTGCTGCTGTTCACCAGCCTCGCGATCGCGATCACCGTCAACGTGCTGGCCGACCCGCTCGCGGGACTGCTGGACCGGCTCGCGTTCTCGCGGACCCCCGCGCTGAGCGCCGAGCGCGCGGCGCTGCGCAGCACCGAGGCGGCGCTGCCGCGGCGTGCGGCCGGCCCCCTCGACGACATGGACGACGAGACGTTCGTCCGCGTCACCCGCCGCGCCCTCGGCCACTACGCCGACTTGTCCAAGCTCGTCGCGAGCCCGCTGACCGCGCTGCCGATCATCGACGAGCGGCTCGCCCGGCGCGGGGCGCCCGGTCACCCGCTGGAACGCGCCAACGAACTGCGTGCGCTGCTGGCCGAGCGCATCGCCGGCCTGAAACCCCGCGACGGCAACGACTTCGGCACCACCGAGGCGTGGCGGCACTACAACGCCCTCTATTTCCCGTACGTCGTCGGCGTCCGCGCCTACGCGCAGAACGCGACCGCCGCCGGTCTGGACCCGGTGGCGCGCCGCGCGTGGCAGTGGCTTGCCACCGAGGTACCGCAGCGCTCCCTGCACAACTGGCAGAACGCCGCCGCGCGCGTCATCGCCACCGACCTCAAGAGCAGCCTCGTCGACGTGCGCTGACCTGCGGTTGGCAGCACTTGGCAGCATTCGGTGTCGATCTGGCACCGACATCGGCGCACCGTCAGTGTCATGACCGCCATCACCCACCGCGCCGCCGGGGCGAGCCGCCCCGACGACCAGCTGTTGCGCTTCGCCCTGCGCGCCGACGCCACACTCTGCGGCGGGGTCGGCCTCTTCGCCGCGATGGCGGCTGATCCGCTCGGCCGGCTGACAGGGGTGAGCGCAACGGTCGGGTGGCTCGCCGGCGCCGCGTTGGTCGGATACGGCGCGCTGCTGTACAGCGCCGCACGGCTGGGCAGCATCCGGCATGTGGGCGTCGCGGTCCTGGTCGGTAACGCGCTGTTCGTCGCCGCGGTCGTCACCGTCCTCGTGACCGGTGCGATGGTGCTGACCGGTGCAGGCACCGCTCTCGTGCTGACGTTCACGGCGGCCACCATCGGCCTGTCGTGGCTGCAGTACCTCGGGGTGCGCCACCTGGCGTGACCCCGTCATGGCTGGGACCGGAGTCGCCGTCGGAAGAGGTTACGGCGTCGGCTCCGGTACCGGTCCTACTGAAAGGAATCACCCATGACCGGCACCGTTTCCTCCCGCCTCGGCACTGTGTCCTCCCGCCTCGGCACTGTGTCCTCCCGCCTCGGCACTGTGTCCTCCCGCCTCGGCGCGGCGAGCGACTCGCTGCTGCGTTTCGCGATGCGCGCCGACGCCGTGTGCAGCGGCCTCAGCGGAGTCGCGCTGCTGGCGCTCGCCCCGACGGTCGCCCGGCTGTCGGGGACGACGCCCACGATCGAGTACGTGACGGGTGCGTCGTTCGTCGTGTTCGCCCTCGTGGTGCTGGTGTTCGCGTCACGGCCGCGGATCCGCACGGCCGGGGTGGTGCTGGCCGCCGGCAATCTGCTGTTCAGCGTCGCCACGGTCTGCATCGTGCTGGCCGGGGTGTTGCCCCTGACCACCACCGGGGTGGCGCTGTTCCTCGGGACCGGCGTCTACACGTTGGTGATGGCCGAGCTGCAGTTCCAGGGCGTGCGCCGCATCAGCGCTCGCGACTAGAGCTTGCGCAGCCGCAGCCGGTTGATGGAGTGATCGGAGTCCTTGCGCAGCACCAGCGTGGCGCGCGGGCGCGTCGGCAGGATGTTGTCGATCAGGTTGGGGCGGTTGATCGAATGCCAGATGTCGCGGGCGGCGAAGACGGCCTGCTCGTCGGTCAACGTGGAGTAGTGGTGGAAGTGCGAGGCCGGGTCGGCGAACGCCCCGGCCCGCATCGACAGAAACCGCGAGATGTACCACTCCTCGATGTCCTCGATGCGCGCGTCGACGTAGACAGAGAAATCGAAGAGGTCCGACACCATCAGCGCAGGCCCGGTCTGCAGGACGTTGAGACCCTCCAGGATGAGGATGTCCGGGTGCGCGATGATCTGCTTCTCGCTCGGCACGATGTCGTAGAGCAGGTGCGAGTACACCGGGGCGCACGCAGCGTCGACACCCGATTTGACCGCGGTGACGAAGCGCATCAGCGCGCGGCGATCGTATGACTCGGGAAAACCCTTGCGATGCATGAGATTACGTCGAGACAGCTCGGCGTTGGGGTAGAGGAAGCCGTCGGTGGTCACCAGATCCACCCGGGGGTGGTGCTCCCAGCGGGCGAGCAGCGCCTGCAGCACGCGCGCGGTGGTCGATTTGCCGACCGCGACGCTGCCGGCCACCCCGATGACGAACGGCACCGGTCGGTCCGGATTCTGTTGCGGTTCCCCGAGGAAGTCGGCGGTGGTGGAGAACAGCGTTTGGCGCGCCGCCACCTGCAGGTGGATCAATCGCGCCAGCGGGAGGTAGACCTCCTCGACCTCGAGCAGGTCGATCTTCTCGCCGATACCCCGCAACCGGACCAGTTCGTCCTCGGTCAGCTTCAGCGGCGTCGACATCCGCAGTGCCCGCCACTGACGTCGGTCGAACTCCACATAGGGGCTGGGTTCGCTCAGCCGAGCCATGGGCACAGTCTTGCAGTTAGCGTGGTGACCATGGACGCCGGTACTGGTTCTGAGTCTCTGGTGCGCGACTACCTGATGCTGGGGCTGCGCTTCGACCGCATCGAAGAGGGCTACGTCGACTCGTTCACCGGCGACCCCGCACTGCGTCGCGCGGTCGCCGACGAACCCGCACCCGACCCCGCCGACCTCGCGCGCGACGCCCGACGGTTGCTCGGCGAACTACCCGCCGGCCTCGACGCCGATCGTGCCGCGTTCGTCGGTGCACACCTGCGCGCCCTCGAGTGCGCGGCCCGCACGTTCGCAGGCGAGAAGGTGGGGTTCGTCGACGAGGTCGAGGCATACTTCGACGTCCGCATCAGCAAGGGCGATCCCGAGCGCTACCGGGAGGCGCACGCCAAGCTCGACGACGCGCTCGGAGGCACCGGCCCGCTGGCCGACCGGATCTCCGCCCACCGCGCGGCCGAGGAGATTCCGCCCGCTCGTCTGGAAGAAGCCATCCACGCGTTCTCCAGCGCCCTGCGTGACCGGGTCCGCGCGACGTTCCCTCTGCCGGAGCGCGAGACCATCACCTACGAGGTGGTCACCGACAAACCGTGGTCGGGATTCAACTACTACCTCGGCGACTACCGGTCCACGGTCGCCGTCAACGCCGACCTCAAGCAGCAGATGGCGAACCTGCCGCGGCTGGTCGCCCACGAGTCCTACCCCGGCCACCACACCGAGCACTGCCGCAAAGAAGCCGGGCTCGTCGAGGGCAAAGGTCAGGCCGAGCAGACGATCTTCCTGGTCAACACGCCGCAGTGCCTGATGGCCGAGGGCCTGGCCGACCTCGCGCTCCACGCCGCCGTCGGGCCGGGGTGGGGGACCTGGGCCGCCGAGATCTATGCCGACCTGGGCCTGCGGTTCGACGGCGCGCGAGCCGAGACGATCTCGGAGGCGACGGCCGCGCTAGCCGATGTCCGCCAGGACGCCGCACTGATGCTGCACGATGAGCACCGCGACGTCGACGACGTGGTGGCGTTCCTGAAGCGCTGGTTGCTGGTCGACGACAACCGCGCCCGCCAGATGTTGCGGTTCCTGTCCTCGCCGCTGTGGCGGGCCTACACCAGCACCTACGTCGAGGGCTACCGGCTGCTACGTGGCTGGCTCGACGACCGGCCCGACGGCGTCACGTTGACCCAGCGGTTCACCACGCTGCTCGACGAGCCGCTGATCCCGTCGTCGCTGCGGGCCGCCTGAGCCGCCGCCGGGTGTGCGGTTTCATCCGCAACACGCCGGGTCAAGCGTCACGGATCGCACACTCGGTCGGTCTCGGTGGGTTTCTCGGCCGGGCTGGTCGCGGGCTAGGCTCGACGGCATGACTGCCACCTCCGCCAAAGGTCAGGGCATCGAATACGCCGACACCGCGAGCGAGGCCTACCGCGCCGCTCTTCGAGTGATCGAGAGCGTGGAACCGCGCATCGCCGAGGCCACCCGCAAAGAGCTCGACGATCAACGCCATTCGCTGAAGCTGATCGCCAGCGAGAACTACGCCTCGCCGGCCGTGCTGCTGACGATGGGCACCTGGTTCTCCGACAAGTACGCCGAGGGCACCGTCGGGCACCGCTTCTACGCGGCATGCCAGAACGTCGACACCGTCGAGGCGCTCGCCGCCGAGCACGCGCGCGAACTGTTCGGGGCGTCCTACGCCTATGCCCAGCCGCATTCGGGCATCGACGCCAACCTGGTGGCCTACTGGGCGATCCTGGCCACCCGGGTCGAGACCCCGGGCCTGGCCGACATCGGTGCCAAGCACATCAACGACCTGTCGGAAGCGGACTGGGAGACGCTGCGCGCCAAGCTGGGCAATCAGAAGCTGATGGGCATGTCGCTGGACACCGGCGGACACCTCACCCACGGCTTCCGGCCGAACATCTCGGGCAAGATGTTCCACCAGCGCCAGTACGGCACCAACCCCGAGACGGGCTTCATCGACTACGACGCCGTGGCCGCGGCCGTGCGCGAGTTCAAGCCGCTGATCCTGGTCGCCGGGTACTCGGCCTACCCGCGCCGCGTGAACTTCGCCAAGATGCGCGAGATCGCCGACGAGGTGGGCGCGACGTTCATGGTCGACATGGCGCACTTCGCCGGTCTGGTGGCGGGCAAGGTGTTCACCGGCGACGAGGATCCCGTGCCACACGCGCACGTGGTGACGACGACGACGCACAAGTCGCTGCGCGGCCCGCGTGGCGGTCTGGTGCTGGCCACCGAGGAGTACGCGCCGGCGGTCGACAAGGGCTGCCCGATGGTGCTGGGCGGCCCGCTCTCGCACGTGATGGCCGCCAAGGCCGTCGCGCTGGCCGAGGCCCGCCAGCCGGAGTTCCGCACCTACGCCCAGGCCGTCGCCGACAACGCGCAGTCGCTGGCGGACGGCTTCGTCAAGCGGGACGCCGCGCTGGTCACCGGCGGCACCGACAATCACCTGGTGCTGCTCGACGTCACGTCGTTCGGGTTGACGGGCCGGCAGGCCGAATCGGCGCTGCTGGACTCCGGCATCGTCACCAACCGCAATGCGATCCCGGCCGACCCCAACGGCGCCTGGTACACCAGCGGTATCCGCTTCGGCACCCCCGCGCTGACCACCCGCGGGTTCGGCGCCGACGAGTTCGACCGGGTGGCCGAGTTGGTCGTCGAAGTGCTGTCCAACACCCAGCCGGCCGCGGGACCGAACGGGCCGTCGAAAGCCAAGTACACGCTGGCTGAGGGCACCGCGGACCGGGTGCGTTCGGCGGCCTCAGAGCTGCTGGAGGCCAACCCGCTCTACCCGGGTCTGACCCTCTGACACGAGGCCCGCGACACGGCCGAGGAATTTTACGATTCCCACATAATTGGGTTACTGTAACCGCATGGCACAGAAACCTGTCGCTAACGCGCTGACCCTCGAACTCGAGCCCGTCGTCCAGGAGCAGCTGCGACGTCACCTCGATACCGAGGACGCCTGGTTCGCCCACGATTATGTGCCCTTCGACCAGGGCGAGAACTTCGCATTCCTCGGCGGCCGCGACTGGGAGCCCTCGGATGTGACGCTGCCCAAGAAGGTCACCGACGCGGTCGAGATCCTGCTGATCACCAAGGACAACCTGGCGGGGTACCACCGCGAGCTGGTCGAACACTTCATCCTCGAGGACAAGTGGGGCCGCTGGCTGGGTCGCTGGACCGCCGAGGAGCACCTGCACGCCGTCGCGCTGCGCAACTACCTCGTCGTCACCCGCGAGGTCGACCCGTCGGCCAACGAGGACGTGCGTGTCGAGCACGTGATGAAGGGCTACCGCGCCAACACCTACAGCCAGATCGAGACGCTCGCGTTCATGGCGATGTGGGAGCGTGCCCACGCCGTGTTCTGCCGCAACCTGGCCGCCGAGACCGACGAGCCGGTGCTACGCGGCCTCGTCGAGAAGATCGCGCGCGACGAGGAACGTCACGCCGAGTTCTTCAGCAACCTGGTCGCGCACTGCGTGAGCTCCCTGCGCGACGAGACCGTCGACGCGATCGCCACCCGGGCTGCGGCCCTGGACGTGGTCGGTGGCGACATCGACGCCTACACCGACAAGGTGGCCACCGTCGCCGAGGCCGGCATCTTCGATCAGGCCGCGCTGCGGCAAGTCGTCGCCGACTCGATCGCGGCGTGGGGCCTGGCCGACGAGCCGCGTCTCTCGGAGTTCATCAGCTCGTAACGGGGCAGCCGCTTCTACGCGGCGCGCCTGTCCGGCGCGGACGCCCGCTCGGGAGTAGCGTCGTTTTCGATGGCTAGCGACATGCTCTGCTGTCCGGGCGGTCCGAATCGTTTCGACGAAAGGACCGGCCCCGGTCCTTTCGGCCGCGCCCGCGTCCACCGAGATGTTCGCGTCGGGGCTCCGCGAACTCGCGCAGCCTCGAGGAGCGCTACGTGATCGATTCTCCCGTCCGGACCTATGTTCTCGACACCTCTGTCCTGTTGTCCGACCCCTGGGCCATCACGAGGTTCGCCGAACACGAGGTCGTGGTTCCGCTGGTGGTGATCAGCGAACTCGAGGCGAAACGCCATCACCACGAACTGGGCTGGTTCGCCCGCCAGGCTTTGCGCATGTTCGACGATCTGCGCCTGGAACACGGACGCCTGGATCAGCCGATACCCATTGGCACAGAAGGTGGAACGCTCAACGTCGAACTGAACCACAGCGACCAGTCGGTGCTGCCGTCCGGATTCCGCACCGAGAACAACGACACCCGGATCCTGACGGTCGCCGCCAACCTGGCGGCCGAGGGCAAGCGAGTCACGTTGGTCAGCAAGGACATCCCGCTGCGGGTCAAGGCCGGCGCCGTGGGCCTGCTCGCCGACGAGTACCACGCCCAGGACGTCGTGACGTCCGGCTGGACCGGGATGGCGGAGCTCGAGGTGGCAGGCGAGGACGTCGACGCACTGTTCGCCGAGGGTGAGATCGATCTCGAGGCCGCTCGCGACCTGCCGTGTCACACGGGAATTCGGTTGCTGGGCAGCAACTCTCACGCGTTGGGCCGGGTCAACCCCGACAAGCGGGTGCAACTGGTCCGTGGTGATCGCGAAGTGTTCGGCCTCCGGGGAAGGTCAGCCGAACAACGCGTAGCCCTCGATCTCCTGCTCGACGAGTCCGTCGGCATCGTGTCACTCGGCGGCAAGGCAGGCACCGGCAAATCCGCGCTGGCCCTGTGTGCCGGCCTGGAAGCGGTGCTCGAGCGCCGCACACAGCGCAAGGTCGTGGTGTTCCGGCCGCTGTACGCCGTCGGCGGCCAGGATCTGGGCTACCTGCCCGGCAGTGAGAGCGACAAGATGGGGCCCTGGGCGCAGGCCGTCTTCGACACACTCGAGGGATTGGCCTCCCCGGCGGTGCTCGACGAGGTGCTCTCGCGCGGCATGCTCGAGGTGCTTCCGCTGACCCACATCCGCGGCCGGTCGCTGCACGACTCGTTCGTGATCGTCGACGAGGCGCAGTCGCTGGAGCGCAACGTGCTGCTCACGGTGCTGTCGCGGCTGGGCAGCGGCTCACGGGTGGTGCTGACCCACGACGTCGCGCAGCGGGACAACCTGCGCGTCGGCCGGCACGACGGCGTCGCCGCCGTCATCGAGAAGCTCAAGGGACACCCGCTGTTCGCTCACATCACGCTGCTGCGCAGCGAACGGTCCCCGATCGCGGCGCTGGTCACCGAAATGCTCGAGGAGATCAGCCCCGGCGCCCTGCCGTGATGGCGATTTCGGCGTGGTCGTCGTCGCCCAGCGATCACGACCACGCCGAAATCGCGCGGTAGGCTGCCCACGTGCGTAGGCGTCCCGACAGTTTGACCTGGCGTTATGGCAGGACCGTCCTCGGTACGGCCGCCGCGGTGGTCGTTCTCGTGATCGGTGGGCTCACCGGGCACGTGCGTCCCGCCAACGCCGACGACGTCGACTGCGCGCAGGTCAAGTGCGTGGCGCTGACGTTCGACGACGGGCCGTCGCCGTTCACCGACCGGTTGCTGTCGATCCTGCGCGCCAACAACGCCGAGGCCACCTTCTTCCTGATCGGCAACAAGGTGGCGGCCAACCCGGCCGGCGCCAAGCGGATCGCCGACGCGGGCATGGAGATCGGCACCCACACCTGGGAACACCCGAACATGACGACGATCCCGCCGCAGGACATTCCGGCACAGTTCAGCAAGGGCGTGGACGCGATCGTCGCCGCCACCGGAGTGCGACCGACGTTGTCGCGCACCGCGGGCGGCCTGGTCAACGACGCCGTGCTCGCCGAGGCCGGGCGGCAGGGACTGGCCGACATCAACTGGGACGTCATCCCGTTCGACTGGGCCAACGACTCCAACACCGCCGCGACCCGGGCGCTGCTGATGAGTCAGATCCAGCCCAATTCGGTGGTGCTGATGCACGACACCTATTCCTCGACCGTCGACCTGGTCGAGCAGTTCCTCCCGGTGCTGAAAGCCAACGGCTACCACATGGTGACGGTCAGCCGGATGCTCGGACCGCGCCAGCCCGGCACCGTGTACGGCAGCCGCGAGAACGGGCCGCCCGTCAACGGTCTCGTCGACCTACCGCCGGATCAGATCCCGCCGCTGCCGGCGACACCGTCACCCGCGCCGATGCCGAACTTCCCGATCACCGACATCCCCGACCAGAACTCGGGCGGCCCGAACAACGGCGCGTAGAAGAGGCCGAGCAAGGGGAAGCTCTACTCTCCGTCGCGAACTTTCGCCATCTTGAGCACGTCGAGACGCTTGTCCAACTCCTCTTCGGAGAGCTTGTCGCCGATCAGGCCGCGGTCGATGACCGTCTGACGGATCGTCTTCTTCTCCTTGAGCGCCTGCTTGGCCACCTTCGCGGCCTCCTCGTAGCCGATCGCCGAGTTCAGCGGCGTCACGATCGACGGGGACGACTCGGCCAACTCACGCAGGTGCTCCTCGTGCGCGATCAGGCCGTCGATGCACTTCTCGGCGAACAGCTTCGACACGTTCGCCAGAAGCGTGAACGACTCGAGGATGTTGCGCGCCATCATCGGGATGTACACGTTCAGCTCGAACGCGCCGGAGAGACCGCCGACGGTGACGGCGGCGTCGTTGCCGATCACCTGCGCGGCGACCTGCGTGACCGCTTCGGGCAGAACGGGATTCACCTTGCCGGGCATGATCGAGCTGCCGGGCTGAAGATCGGGCAGCTGGATCTCGCCGAGCCCGGTCAGCGGCCCCGAACCCATCCAGCGGATATCGTTGGCGATCTTGGTCAGCGACACGGCGATGGTCTTCAGCGCGCCCGACGCCTCGACCAGCCCGTCACGAGCGGCCTGCGCCTCGAAATGGTCGACGGCAGGGCGCAATTCGGCGATACCCGTCTGGTCCACCAGGACCTCGACGACCTTCTCCCCGAACCCGTCGGGGGCGTTGAGACCGGTGCCGACCGCCGTTCCGCCGATCGCGAGCTCACCGAGGCGGGGCAGCGTCGCCTTGACCCGCTCGATACCGGCCTGGACCTGACGGGCGTACCCGCCGAACTCCTGGCCCAGCGTGACGGGGACCGCGTCCATCAGGTGCGTGCGGCCCGACTTGACCGTGGTCCGCCACTGCCGGGCCTTGCCGTCGAGCGACTCGTGCAGTACTTCCAGCGCCGGAATGAGATGGCGCACAGCGGCTTCGGTGGCCGCGATGTGCGTCGCGGTGGGGAAGGTGTCGTTGGAGCTCTGCGACATGTTGACATCGTCGTTCGGGTGCACCGTGACACCATTCGCCGCCGCGATGGAGGCGATGACCTCGTTGGCGTTCATGTTCGAGCTGGTGCCCGAACCGGTCTGGAACACGTCGATCGGGAACTGGTCGTCGTGCTGCCCGTCGGCGATCTCTGCCGCGGCGGCGATGATCGCGTCGGCCTTCTCCGGCGCCAGCAGGCCCAGGTCCTTGTTGACCTGTGCGCAGGCACCTTTGAGGAGCCCGAGCGCGCGGATCTGGGTGCGCTCCAGCGGTCGGAACGAAATCGGGAAGTTCTCCACCGCGCGCTGGGTCTGGGCCCGCCACAGCGCGCTCTTGGGCACCTTGACCTCGCCCATCGTGTCGTGCTCGATGCGGTACTCGACCTCGTTGTCGCTCATTCGCTTCCTGTTCGTGTGTGTCGGGGATGGGTGGTTACGGCAGGGGATAGGCGGCGGAGGTGTCTCCGGTGAAGTCGACCGCCGAGTATTCGTTGAGCTTGGACAGCCGGTGATAGGCCTCGATCATCCGGACCGTGCCCGACTTCGAGCGCATCACGATCGACTGCGTGGTGCAGCCGCCGCCGTAGTACTGCACGCCCTTGAGCAGATCGCCGTCGGTGACGCCGGTCGCGCAGAAGAAGACGTTCTCGCCGGAGACCAGGTCCTCGGTCCGCAGGACCCGGTCCAGATCGTGGCCGCGGTCGAGGGCCTTCTGCCGTTCCTCGTCGTCCTTGGGCGCCAACTTCGCCTGAATGGCGCCGCCCATGCAGCGGATGGCCGCCGCGGCGATGATGCCCTCCGGGGTGCCACCGACGCCGACCAGCATGTCGGTGCCCGACCCCGGCCGGCATGCGGCGATCGCGCCTGCGACGTCGCCGTCGGAGATCAGCCGGATGCGGGCGCCCGCCTCGCGGACATCGTCCATCAGCTGGTGATGGCGCGGGCGGTCCAGGATGCACACCGTCAGGTCGCGCACGCTGGAGTTCTTGATCTTCGCGACGCGCCTGATGTTCTCGGCGATCGGCGCGTTGATGTCGATGACGTCGGCGGCGTCGGGGCCGACCGCGATCTTGTGCATGTAGAACACTGCCGACGGGTCGAACATCGCTCCGCGCTCGGCCACGGCGAGCACGGAGATGGCGTTCGGCATGCCCTTGCTCATCAGCGTGGTGCCGTCGACGGGGTCGACTGCGAAGTCGCAATCAGGCCCGTCGCCGTTGCCGACCTCTTCGCCGTTGTAGAGCATCGGGGCGTTGTCCTTCTCGCCCTCGCCGATGACGACCACCCCGCGCATCGACACCGAGTTCACCAACTCGCGCATCGCGTCGACAGCGGCACCGTCGCCGCCCTCTTTGTCGCCGCGACCGACCCAGCGGCCCGCCGCCATCGCGCCCGCCTCGGTGACTCGCACGAGCTCCAGGGCCAGGTTGCGGTCGGGGGCTTCCCGCCTCGATTGCGTCATGGGCCAGATTGTCCCATTAGCGGGCCACCGATCGGGAGCTGGGATACTGGCAGTCATGACCACGCCGCCCGACCCCGGCCAGCCCGCAGGCAGTGAGGGCGCCGAACACCCCGCGGCCGGGTACGCGGTGCCCATCGCCAAGCCCGCCAAGTCCCGTCTGCTGCAGGACGGGCGCGACATGTTCTGGTCGATCGGTCCGCTGGTGGTGGCCTGTGTCGTGCTGGCAGGTGTGCTCGGCATGTGCTCGTTCGCGCCGACGGGTCCGGGCGCAGGCCCCACCCCCGACTACGACGCCCAGGCCGCTCTGCAGGCCGACGCGGACACGCTGAAGATCCCGATCCGGGTGCCGCAGCTGCCGCGCGACTGGCGGGCCAATTCGGGCAGCCGTAAGGGTATCGAGGGGGGCCGCACCGATCCGCAGACCGGCCAACCGGAGCGTGCGGTGGCGTCCACCGTCGGCTACCTCGCGCCGAGCGGCATGTACCTGAGCCTCACGCAGAGCAATGCCGACGAGGACAAGCTCATCGCCTCGTTCAGCCCTGACCTGGTGCCGACGGGCACCGAGGACGTCGACGGTGTCCGGTGGGTCGTTTACCAGGGCGGCGAGCAGGACGGCCGGGCCGCCGAGCCGGTGTGGACCGCCCAGGTCCGCGGTCCCACCGGACCCGCTCAACTCGCGCTGCGCGGCGCCGCAGGTACAGACGAGTACCGTACGCTGGCCGCTGCGACGCAATCGCAGCAGCCGCTGACTCAGACCTGATCAGACGACCTGACCGACTCACCTGACTCGACAACGGAGACGTGATGAGCTTCCCAGTAGCAGATCTGTCCGGTTGGGTGGCCGAACCGTTCACCGCCGCCGGCTACACCCACGACGTCTACCGCAAGGGCGAGGGGCCAGGGGTCGTGCTGATCCCCGAGATGCCCGGCCTGCACCCCGGCGTGCTCGCGCTCGGTAATCACCTGGTGGACAGCGGCTTCACCGTGGCTGCGCCCTCTCTGTTCGGTACCCCCGGCGCGCCCGCGCTGCGGCCCAACGCGGTGCCGGTTCTGCTGAAAGGGTGTGTGGCCAAGGAGTTCGCGGCGTTGACGACCAACGCCGACCGGCCGGTCGCGCACTACCTGCGGGCGCTCGCCCGTGACCTCAACGCCAAGACTCCCGGCAAGGGTGTGGGCGTCATCGGGCAGTGTTTCACCGGCGGCTTCGCGCTCGCGGCAGCCGTCGACGACAGCGTCCTCGCCCCGGTGATGAGCCAGCCGTCTGTGCCGCTTCCGTTGACGCTCAAGCACAAACGCGATCCCGGCGTCTCCGAATCCGAGATGGCGACGATCGAAGCCCGCGCCCGAAACGAGGGCCTGTGCGTGATGGGTCTGCGGTTCAGCGAGGACGCCATGTCACCGGGTGAGCGGTTCACCACATTGAAGAACCGCCTCGGTGACGCCTTCGAGGTGATCGAGATTAATTCCAAGAAGGGCAACCCGGACGGCTTCGGCCGGATGGCGCACTCGGTGCTCACCGACCAGGTTCGCGAGGTCGACGGACAACCGGCCTACGAGGCCCGCAAGCGGGTCGTCGAGTTCCTCAAGTCCCGCCTGACCTGAGCGCCCGGGCCGGCAGCAGCCGCTTCCACCACGGCGTGTCTTTCTCGTCGTCGGGCGGATCGCCGCGGGTGCCGGTGATCGAATCCAGCGGAGCCCCCTTGTCCACGGCGAGGTAGACGCTGATCGTCGTCACGATGACGATCATCAGCACCGGCCCCAGCACGATGCCCCAGAAACCGAACATCTTCAGCCCGGCGAACACCGCCAGCAGCATCAGAGCAGGGTGCAGGTGAGCGCTCTTGGGCACCAGGAACGGGCGCAGCAGGTTGTCGATGCTGGTGGTCACCAGAATGTGGAACACCACGATGAACACGCCGCCGGCCACGTTCCCGAAGATGGCCAAGCCGATACCGAGTGGGACCGTGACGACGCCGCTGCCCAGCGGGATGAACGACAGCGCGGTGAGGAAGATCAGGAACATGAAGAACCCGTCGTGCAGCCCGGCGACGTAGATCGAGACCGCACCGGCCAACCCTTGACACACCGCGATGACGAACTGGCCCTTGACCGTTGCCGACACCATCGCGCCGATCTTGGCCAGGTAGATGTCGGACACTTCACGCCCGAGCGGGTTGAGGTCGCGGAACAGATCGGCCACCTTGCCGCCGTTGGTGAGCAGTGCGAGGAACACGTACAGGAAGATCACGAGTCCGGTGACGGTCGCGGCGATGCCGCCTACCGAGTCGCGCGCGAAGTCCAGCGCGAACTGGCCCGCGCCCTGCCCGACCTTGGTGGCGGCGTCGCGCACCGAATCCTGCGTCAGCGTCATGTTCACGAACGGGATGCGCGCCAACACCTCGTTCGCGGAATCGAGCAGCCGCTGTGCCAGGGCGGTGAAATCGGTCTGGTCGGCCCACCGGCCGATGCTCGTGACCATCTCACTGATCTGCAGCACAGCCAGGACGATCACGCCGGACAGCGGGATCATCACCGTGGCGACGGCGGCCAGCAGCGTCACCGTCGCGGACAGCCCGGTGTTCATCGTCGCCCGCAACCGTCGGTAGAGCGGGCTGAACAGGAACGCCAGCACCGCGGCCACCGCGATCAGCAGGAAATAGCTGCGTAGGAAGTACGCCCCGAACCCGAGGGCCACCACGGTGGCGACGGCCAGCGCACGCTTCTGCCTGATGCTGAAGCCCGCGGGGCCGGTGTCACTCACGGTGACTGTTCTACCAGCCGCATCACATGGCCGAGCAGGTCCGGATAGCGCTTGAGGTGCGCCCCGCCGTTGATGTCGAGCACCTCGCCCGTCAGCCAGGACGATCGCGGATCGCACAGGTAGACAACGGCATTGGCGATATCCTCCGGCGTGCCGGCCCGACCGAGCGCGGTGTTGTCGACGTAGTCGCCGAGGACACCGGGTATCGCGGCCGCCGGTGCGGTCAGCGGCGTGTCGACGAATCCCGGCGCCACCGCGTTGACGCGGATGCCGCGCGGCCCCATCTCGAGTGCGGCCACCTGGGTCAGCATCGACAGGCCTGCCTTGGCGGCGCAGTAGGCGCTCATGCCTGCGGCGGGTTGGCGGCCGTTGAGCGAACCGATCTGCACCAAAGAGCCACCCTCGCGCAGGTGCCGGCCGGCGTGCTTGGTCACCAGGAACGCGCCCACGAGGCACACGTCGATCACGGCGCGGAAATCCTCGGCGGGCATTTCCGTGATCAGCCCGATGTTGCTGAAGCCTGCGCAGTTGACCGCGATGTCGAGGGCGCCGATGTCGGCGAAAAGGCGTTCCACAGAGGGTTCGTCGGCGACGTCGACCCATGCCGCGGCGTGCGGCTCACCCAGCGCCGCGGCGCGCGTGGTGGCCGCCTCCCCGTCACGGTCCGCCACGACGACGCGGCACCCGTCGGCGGCCAGCGCCTGCGCGCTCGCCCATCCGATTCCAGAGGCTCCTCCGATGATCACAGCGACGCGCTCGGCCATCGTGACAACGTCACACCTGGGCACCGAAAACGCAATAGCGCCGTCGGATTCCCGGCTGGCAGACTCACGATCGTGACCGAATTGCAGAGATCCGAGTCGATTTCGGTGGCGGTGCCACCTGACGAGCTCTACGCGCTGGTGTCCGACGTGACGAACATGGGTGCGTGGAGCCCGATCTGTAAGGCCTGCTGGTGGGACGACGGAGACGGTCCCCGCGTCGGGGCATGGTTCACCGGGCGCAACGAGCTCCCCGAACGGACCTGGGAGACGCGCAGCCAGGTGGTGGCCGCAGATCCGGGCCGCGAGTTCGCCTGGGAGGTCAACAACGGCTGGGTGCGCTGGGGGTACTCGTTCGAGCCCGACGGCGAGGGCACCCGACTCACCGAACACTGGACGTTCCTGCCGGCCGGGCTCGAGGGCTTTCGGGAGCGCTACGGTGACGCCGCCGACGAGGAGATCGCCAAGCGCAGCGAGGCGGCGCGCACCGGCATCCCGGCCACGCTGGCGGCGATCAAGGAGTCGGCGGAGAACGCCTGACACATCGAAAACCGAGGTGGCTCATCCCCGTGTCGACCTGCTGCGGTCTACGAGCAGCGGGTCTGTATCGCATGCAGTAGCTGTCGGCGCACAGGAACGAGCCGCCCTTGATCACCCGGCGCGCAACCGCGAACTGGGGTTGGCGCGGGTCGTAGGTGTCGGCGGCGCAGCACACCTGTCGGTCTCGCGTGTCGCCGTACCAGTCGCTCGTCCACTCCCACACGTTGCCGGCCATGTCGTGAAGGCTGTAGCCGTTGGCGGGGAACGAGCCCACCGGTGCGGTCTGGCCGTAGCCGGTGTCGGGCAGGTAGGGAAACTGGCCGTGCCAGTAGTTGGCCAGCCGTTCGCGCGGTCCCTCCGGTTGGTCGCCCCAGGTGTAGACAGCGTGCGGGAGGCCGCCGCGCGCAGCGACCTCCCACTCCGCCTCGGTCGGCAGATCCAGGTCGGCCCACTGCGCGTAGGCGTCGGCGTCGTCGTGGGCGATGTGGACGACCGGGTGGTCTTCGCGGCCGCGCAGCGTCGATCGCGCGCCGCGCGGATGGTCCCAGCACGCGCCGGGCGCCCACCGCCACCATTGCGAGAGGTGTCGCAGGTCCACCGGGCCCGGGGTGCGCTGGAAGACCATCGATCCCGACACCAGATTCTCCGGAGGGGCCCCCGGGAAGTCGGCCGGATCGATAGGTCGTTCGGCGACAGTGATGTAGCCGGTCGCAGCAACGAACTCCGCGAAGTCCGCGTTCGTGACGGCGTGCCTCTGAATCCAAAAACCCTCGACGGTGACGGTGTGGGCAGGCGCCTCTTCCGGATAATGGTCGTCGGAACCGACCACGGTGGTCTGAGCGGGGATCCAGGCGAGGTCCTCAGCCACCGAACACGCACGCCCAGTCGTTTTTCATGCTCACTGTCCTCCAGCCGAACCGGTCTGCATGCTCGAGGAGGCGTTCAGCGCCTGCCGTGTAGGCGAATTCGCGGTCGGGATCGTCGTGGACGACGACGAGGCGCAACGCCGGCCGGCCGGGCCGGCCGGCGTATCTGAGCATCTCGTCGTCGCCGTTGGAGTTGCCGGCCGACAGAATCGGCCGCCGTCCGATCCGGCTCCAGATGCGCACCGGCTTTTCCGGGCCGTCGTCGAAGACGTCCAAGGTGGGCTGGATCAGGAGGTCGCCGTGGCCTCCCTCGTCGCCGGTGAAGGCGAGCCCCTGCGCGCTGCCGATGACCTGTTCCGGCGGGATGCCGTAGACCGTGTCGGCGATGGGGCGCATGAAGTCCCTGGCCCCGCCCGAGACGATGTAACAGGTGAAATCATTGGTCTCCAGATAGCGCAGCAGTTCGACCATCGGCGTGTAGACGCAGGTGCGGTACGGGCGGTTCAACGTGGGATGGTGGGCCTCGTCGAAAAACTGGCTGACGAGCGCGGCATGGTCTTCGACGGCCATCGACTCGTGTAGCGACATCACCGCTGCAGCAAGCGTTTTCAGCGCAGTGTCGTCACCGTCGTAATGGCTGGTGATGGCATGGCCGAACCAGCCGAGGTCTCCTCTGCTGGCGGCGAGGTAGGGCTGCTGACCGGCCAGCGACGGGTCATGGGCCGCGCGCAACGCGAGCCGGCGGACGATGAAGTCGAGCTGGATGTAGGCCGGCTTCTCGCACCACAGCGTGCCGTCGTTGTCGAAGACGGCGACGCGGTCGGCCGGCGGGATCTCGTGTACGACGCCGTCGACGAAGTCGATGATCGCGGTTTTCGCGCTTCCGTCACGCCACCCGGCGAGCGAGTTCGCGCTCATCCGCCGCGGGCGGACAGGAACTTGTTCAATTCTGCGACGGCCTTATCGATCGTGAACGACGCCGGCTCCTGCCGCGGAGGGAACTCTTTGAACGTGTCGAGGAATTGCGTCGCAACGGCGGATCCGTAGAGCACGAGGAAGATTCGGTCGATCACCCAGTCCCAGTACGTGTTCGAGGTGAGGTCGGCCCGCTCGTACGGATCGGTGCGTAGGTTGAACAACTTGGGTGCGCGGAGCGGAGTGAACGGTTCGAACCAGATCTGCAGGGTGCCTTCACACCGCTGCTCCTGGAAGACCACTTTCCAGTTCTCGGCGCGGATGCCCAGCACGTCGCAGTCGTCAGAGAAGTAGATCATCCCGCGGCGAGGGCTTCGGTCCTCCTGGCCGGTCAGGTAAGGCAGCAGGTTGTATCCGTCGATGTGCACTCTGTAGGTCATGTCGCCGATGGTGTGTCCGGCTTTGAGCTTTTCGATGATGCCGGGATCACCGGCTGCTGCCAGGAACGTCGGCAGCCAATCGTGGTGCTGCACAATGTCGTTGGACACACTTCGGGGCGCGATCTTGCCGGGCCAACGGATCAACTCTGGGATGCGGAAGGCTCCTTCCCAATTGGTGGCCTTCTCGCTGCGGAATGGGGTGGTGGCGCCGTCGGGCCAGCTGTTCGCGTGCGGACCGTTGTCGGTCGAATAGACGACGATCGTGTCGTCGGCGATGCCCAACTCGTCGAGAGTGTCCAGCAATGTGCCGACGTTGCGATCGTGGTCGATCATGGTGTCGTGGTAGGGCGACTGCCAGCGGCCGGCCTGCCCCAGACTCTCGGGCTTGGTGTGGGTCCGAAAATGCATGTGCGTCATGTTCATCCACACGAAGAACGGCGTGCCCTCCGAATTCTGCCTGCGGATGAACTCCGCGCAGGCGTCGGTGGTCTCGTCGTCGATCGTTTCCATCCGCTTCTTGGTGAGCGGCCCGGTGTCTTCGATGCGCTGTTTACCGACAGGGCCGTAGCGCTCGTCGACCTCGTTTGATTCGGCCTCCGTTGACCAGGAGTGGATCACCCCTCGCGGTAGCAGGGCATTGCGCAGCATTGGCGCTTCTTCGGCGGTCGGGTAGTCCGGGTTCTCCGGTTCTTCCTCTGCGTTGAGGTGATAGAGGTTTCCGAAGAATTCGTCAAACCCGTGCGCGGTGGGCAGGTACTTGTTCAGGTCACCGAGATGGTTCTTGCCGAATTGGCCCGTGGCGTAGCCCAGTGGCTTGAGGAGTTCGGCGATCGTGGGATCTTCCTTCTGGAGGCCGATGTCGACCCCGGGCATCCCGACCTTGCTCATGCCAGTGCGGTACACGCTCTGTCCGGTGATGAACGACGACCGACCGGCGGTGCAACTCTGCTCGCCGTAGGAATCGGTGAACAACATGCCCTCGTCGGCGATCCGGTCGATGTTCGGCGTGAAGTAGCCCATCATTCCGCGGCTGTAACAGCTGAGATTCGAAATCCCGATGTCGTCACCCCAGATGACGAGGATGTTCGGCTTTCCGTCGGGCATGGCGGGCTCCTTCACCATCTGACGTTCGCGTCAAGCGTAGAACTGGCCGCGGTGACCCGTCGGCGTATTGACCCGAAAAGTGTTGACTTTCCCGATGGGAAAGTGAAGTCTTGTTTCCTACCGGGAAAGTGGGGCTGGGTATGGATGACGTAACGCGAGCCGACGCCCGTGCGGCACTGGACGCGATCGAGCAGGCCACTGCGAATGTCGTGGAACAGGTGGGTCTGCCGCGGTGGTACTGGTGTTTCCTCGCTGTGGCCTGGGTTGTTCTCGGTGTCCTCGGGGATCTGGGGTCGCAATGGCTGGCGTTGGCTGCGACCGTGCTTTTCGGGATCGTCCACTCGATGGCGGCGTCGCGCTGGCTGAGCGGGCGGCGTCGAACGGACCGTCTCCAGGTCAGCGCTGACTGTGCCGGTCGGCGAGTACCGGTCGTGGCCATCGGGATACTGGTGGCGATGGTGGCCGTCACGATCGGCGCCGGATTCGCGCTGCACGCCGATGGCGCGCGTCACCCGGGTATCGGAGCGGCGATCCTCGTCGCGGCGATGGTGGGTTTCGGCGGTCCCGAGATGCTGCGGGTGTGCCGACGCTGGGTGCGCGCATGACGGCTCCGCGTTTCGACGAATTGATCCATCCGAGCACGCGATTGTCACTGGTCGCCACGCTGGCTGCCACCGACTGGGCTGAATTCTCCTACTTGAAAGAGACGCTGGCCCTGTCGAATTCAGCTTTGTCAAAGCAACTGACGGTCCTCGAGCAGGCCGGCTACGTCGCCACCGAGCGCCGTCTCGACGGCAGTCGCCGCAAGGTGCGCGCTCGGCTGACCCGTGACGGCCGGCAAGCCTTCAACGGCCATGTCGCGGCGTTGCGGGACATAGTCGAAGGTGGTGCTCAGCCCTCCGGCGGAGCGGGTGCTGAAGCATGCACGAGCGGCTCGCCCGCCGCGGCCTTCATCCGTTCGAACAGCTCGACGTAGTAGGGCAGGCACTGCTCGATCGCCTGCTCGGTGGTGAACAGCGGCCGGTAACCGAGGTCGCGGCCGGCCTTGGCGATCGAGAAGTAGTTGTCGAGGTAAAGCCGTTCCACCGCAAGGGGTTCCAGTAGCGGCTTGGGTGCCCCGAAGCGGAAGTGCAGGAACTGCCAGAACGTCATCGCCAACCACACCAGCCGGCCCGGCACCCGCAGTCGGGGATACGGCTGCCCGCACGCCTCCACCACCGGGCGGGAGAACTCGAACATGTTGATCGGCTCGCCGTCGTTGATGAAGTAGGCCTGACCGGGTGCGGTGCCGCCGGGCACCAGGTGCTCGGCGGCCAGGATGAAGCCGTGCACCAGGTTGGCGATGTAGGAGTTGTCCAGCTTGACGTTCTTGCTCCCGACCAGCACCTTGACGTGGCCTGCCAGCACGCTCTCGAACACGCGCCGGAACATCGTCTGATCGCCGCGGCCCCAGATTCCGCTCGGCCGAATGGAGCAGGTGAGGAGGCCGTTCTCCCCGTTGGCGGCCAACACGAACTTCTCGGCCGCCACTTTGGTCTCGGTGTAGAGGTCGTTGAATCGCTCGGTGTAGGGCAGTGTCTCGTCGCCGCCGGAGATGCGCTGACCGCCCATCACGACGCTGTTGGACGCGGTGTAGACGAACCGCTGGGTGCCGGCCTGCTGCGCAGCACGCACCAGGTTCTGCGTGCCCGTGACGTTGACCGCGAAGCTGCGCCGGCGGAACTCCTCGCTGACCGACCCGCCACCGGTCAGGTCGATGATCGCCGCGGTGTGGAACACGGTGTCGATGCCCTCGACCGCGCGGGCGACGTCGGCGGTGTTGGTGATGTCTCCCTCGAGGACCTCGAGCTTCGGATGCGCGGGCAGGGGAGAGGGCACACGGTCGAAGCTGCGCACGTGCAGTCCGCGGTCGAGCAGTTCGGTCACGAGGTTGGCCCCCACGAAGCCGGACCCGCCGGTGACCAGGACCCGGCCCAGTGCGGTCGTCAACGATGCATCACCCATTCGCGCAGGATAACTGAAACGTGTTCCAATTTTCCAGCATGGACCGTCAAACGGTCCCGCGGTCACTCGCCCGAGTCGTCGCTGGCGGCCAGTGCGTCGGCCACTCGCTTGCGCGCTCCAGCTAAGTGCTCTTCACAGCATTTTGCCAGTGCTTCACCACGTTCCCATAGTTTCAGCGACGCATCCAGATCGAGACCGCCGTGCTCGAGCTGCTGCACGACCTCGATCAGTTCGTCCCGTGCTTCTTCATAGCCGAGCTTGCTAATAGGCTTCATTCGACGTCCTCCACCCCACCCTCGCTGATCGCCGTCACCGCACCGTCGGACACGCGCACGCGCAGCCGCGTTCCCGCCGGTGCGTCGGCCACCGACTGCAGCACCTGCGGCACGCCACTCTCTGGAACCGACTGGACGACGGCGTAGCCGCGCGCCAGCGTGGCCGCCGGACCGAGTGTGCTCAACCGCGCCGACAGATGTCCGATCCGGTCGGATTCCACGTCGAGCAGGCGGGCGATGTCGCGGCGGGCCGCCCGGCGGGCGCGGTGGATCTCGTCGGCCCTGGCAGAAATCGCCTCGAGCGGGCGGGCCAGCACCGGCCGGCTGCGCAGCTGCGTCAGCGTGTGCTGTTCGCGGTTGACCCAGTTGCGCAGCGCCCGCGCGCTGCGCCGGCGCAGGTCGGCGACCAGCGCCAGCTCCGCCGTCGTGTCAGGCACGAGCCGCTTGGCCGCATCGGTCGGGGTGGCGGCCCGCAGATCGGCGACCAGGTCGCAGAGCGGATTGTCGGGTTCGTGTCCGATGGCGCTCACCACCGGCGTCGTGCATCTCGCGATCTCGCGACACAGCGTCTCGTCGGAGAACGGCAAGAGGTCCTCGACGCTGCCACCCCCGCGCGCCAGCACGATGACGTCCACCTCGGGGTTCGCGTCGAGCGCTCGGAGTGCGTCGACGATCTGGGGCACCGCGTTGGGGCCCTGCACCACCGTGTTGCGCACCTCGAAACGCACGGCGGGCCAGCGTGCCGATGCGACGGCCGTGATGTCGTGTTCAGCGGCCGAGGCCCGGCCGGTGATCAGCCCGATCGTGCCGGGCAGGAACGGGATCGGCCGTTTCAGGCGGGCGTCGAAGAGGCCCTCGGCCTCGAGCAGGCGGCGCAGGCGATCGATGCGGGCCAACAGCTCACCGATGCCGACGGCGCGGATCTCGCTGACCCGCAGCGAGAACGTGCCGCGGCCGGTGTAGAAGTTCGGCTTGCCGTAGACGATGACCTGCGTGCCGTCGGTCATCTTCACCGGCGCATTGATGACCAGGTCGCGGGGGCAGGTCAGCGACAGCGACATGTCGGCAGCAGGATCGCGCAGCGTGATGAACGCCGTGTTCGAGTTCGGTCGCAGCGTCAACTGGGCGATCTGCCCTTCGACCCAGACGGCGCCGAGCTTGTCGATCCAGCCGGCGACGCGGATCGCGACACCGCGGACGGGAAAGGGATTCTCCGGCGACTGCCCGGGGCTGGTCACTTCGCCGACGCGCGCGTGATCCTGTTGGCGAGCAGGGTCTGGAACGGGGCGCGTGCCTTCGTCGTCTCCTCGTAGGAGAGCAGCGTCTCCAGATCCGTGATCCGCAGCGAGGTCAGGCGGGCGCGAAGCTGGGCCAGCGTCAGGTTCTGGTAGTCGATCTCGGTGACGATCTCGGGGGCATCAGGTGCCGAGTCCGGGTTCGTTGCGACGGTGGTGTTGGGGGTCTCCGGCTCCTCGCTGAACAGCGCGAACCGGCCCTCGGTGAGCCGTTCGCCGTCGCGTACCGGCAGCTCGACGACGTCGGCGTCGGACTGTCCCTCGCCCGGCTGGTCCTCGTCGAAGGTCGCCCACTCGGGCTGCTCGTCCTTGGGCGGGAACATCGTGTCGAGAGTCTCGTCGCCCTTGATGACCAGGACCGCGACGTCCTGCTGCATCTTCATGACCAGCTGGGCGATCTGACTCGCGATCGTCATCGGGTACATCAGGATGGTCTGCGGGAGCTTGCGGGTTTCCTCGATCGCGGTCACCGCTGCACCCACCAGCAGACGGACCCCGTACGGTGCAGTTGCCATGGCCACAGCCTACGGCTGGGCAGGGCCGGGAGCCGATCAGTACCCTGGAGCCATGCCGCCGACTGTCAACATGGGGATTCCTGGCGCCAGCCGATCCGCGCTGGGTACGGCTGTCGGCGACGACGCCGGCAAGCGGGTGCTGCTGGCCGAGCCGCGCGGGTACTGCGCGGGCGTGGACCGCGCCGTCGAGACCGTCGAGCGCGCCCTGGAGAAGCACGGCGCACCGGTCTACGTCCGCCACGAGATCGTGCACAACCGCTACGTCGTCGACACGCTGGCCAAGGCCGGCGCGGTGTTCGTGGAGCAGACCGACGAGGTACCCGAGGGCGCCATCGTGGTGTTCTCCGCCCACGGCGTCGCACCCACGGTGCACGTCGAGGCGAAGGCCCGGAATCTGCAGACCATCGATGCCACGTGCCCGCTGGTCACCAAGGTGCACAACGAAGCCAAGCGGTTCGCCCGCGACGACTACGACATCCTGCTCGTCGGCCATGAAGGCCACGAGGAGGTCGTCGGTACCGCCGGAGAGGCGCCCGACCACGTCCAGGTCGTCGACAATCCCGACGCTGTCGACAAGGTCACGGTCCGCGATCCCGACAAGGTCGTGTGGCTCTCCCAGACGACGCTCTCGGTCGACGAGACCATGGAGACCGTGCGCCGGCTGCGGGAGAAGTTCCCGACGCTGCAGGACCCCCCGAGCGATGACATCTGCTACGCCACCCAGAACCGTCAGGTGGCGGTCAAGGCGATGGCGCCGGAGTGCGAGCTGGTGATCGTCGTCGGTTCGCGGAACTCGTCGAACTCGGTGCGGCTTGTCGAGGTGGCGCTGGGCGCCGGAGCGTCGGCCGCGTATCTGGTCGACTACGCCGAGGACATCGATCCGGAATGGCTCTCGGGCGTGACGACGGTGGGCGTCACCTCCGGCGCGTCGGTGCCCGAGATCCTCGTCCGCGGTGTGCTCGACCGGTTGGCAGAGCTCGGCTTCGGGACCGTGCAGCCGGTGACCACCGCCAACGAGACACTCGTGTTCGCCCTGCCGCGAGAGATCCGGCCCGCACGCGCCTAACGGGTACCTTCGGCACCCGTGGGTGTGCGCGGGAGATCGTCGGCTGTCCTGTTCGTCGTCCTGCTGGTGCTGGCGGGGTGCAGCAGCGCCGGGGACCGGCTGCGGGACACCGTCACCGCGTTCGCCGATGCGCTCAGCCGCGGTGATGCGGCCGCCGCAGCCGCGCTGACCACCGATCAGGCCTCGGCCACCAAGACGCTGGACGCGCTGTTCGCGAGCCTGGGCAAGGACGTCCACGTCGGCGTTTCCTCGACCGCCGACGACAACGGCGCGGGCACCTTCACGCTCGACACGACGTGGAAGTTCGGGCCGGACAAGCGCATCGAGTGGAGTTACAGCGCCGACGGGCGGGCCGCTGCCGCCGGTGACGATTGGAAGATCCGATGGGACGCCACCACGGTCGCGCCGGGTCTGGACAAGGGCCCGCTGTCGTTCAGCACGCTCGTGCCGCAACCCGCCGCCCGCGTCCTGGACCGCACCGGCGCTGAACTGCTCACCCAGCACGTCGTCACGCTCGTCGACCTCGCACCCGGGGCGGACGTCAATGCCGTTGCCGCACTGCTGAATCCGATTGCCCCCACGATCACGCCCGAGTCGCTGGCCGGCGAACTGGCGGCTGGCAGACCCGTCACCGCGGTCACGTTGCGCGACGACGACCTGGCCCCCATCCAAGCGCAGCTGACCGCGCTGCCCAACGTCACGCTGCGGCCGCAGACCCGCCTCCTCGCGACCGACCGTGCGCTGACCTCGCCCACGCTGTCCGGGCTGTCGGACCTCTGGCAGCAGCGCATGGACGCCGCGGACGGTTGGGCGGTGACCGCTCAGACCGCCGCGGGTGCACAGCGCGTCGGCGGACAGGACGCCCAACCCGTCGGCGACATCGCCGCCACGCTGGACATCGGCATGCAGCGCGCCGCCGAGGATGCACTGGCGCCGCTGCCGACCCCGGCCGCCCTGGTGGCGATCCAACCGTCGACGGGCAATCTGCTCGCCGTCGCGCAGAACGCGCCCGCAGACGCCCAGGGCCCGATCGCGCTGACGGGTCTGTATCCGCCCGGGTCCACGTTCAAGACCGTCACCGTGTCGGCAGCGCTGCAGGCCGGCCAGGTCACCGCCGACACCGTCCTCGGCTGTCCTGGCACCGAGAACATCGAGGGCCGGCAGATCCCCAACGACGACGACTTCGACCTCGGCGATGTGCCCCTGCACACCGCATTCGCGCGGTCCTGCAACACCACGATGGGCCGCCTCGCGGTCAACCTGCCGCCCGACGCGCTGACCGACGCCGCCGCGCAGCTCGGTCTGGGCATCGACTTCACCGCGCCGGGAATGACCACGGTGACGGGCTCGGTACCCGTCGCCGACACCTCGGCGTTGCGTGTGGAGGAGGGCATCGGGCAGGGCAAGGTCACCGCGTCACCGTTCGGGATGGCGCTGGTGGCCGCGACGCTGGCGCGCGGGTCGGTACCCACGCCGGCCATCGTGGCCGGTCAGCCCGCCGCCGCGGACCGCACCCCACAGCCGCTGCCCGCCGGCGTCGACGAGCAGGTCAAGGCCATGATGCGGGAAACCATCACCGCGGGCACCGCGACTCAGCTGCAGGACATCCCCGGCATGCTCGGCAAGACGGGTACCGCCGAGTACGTCGGACCTGACGGGATCCAGCGGGCGCACGGCTGGTTCGTCGGCATTCGAGACGACCTGGCGCTGGCGGTGTTCGTCAGCGACGCCGACTCCTCGACGCCGGCGGTCGATGCCGCGGGCCGCTTCCTGCGGTCCTAGACGTCCGGTCCTAGATGTCGTAATTCCAACGATCGGCGTCGACGTCACGGGACGGCCGCCGCCGCGGCCGGTACTCCTGGTCGTCGGCCTCGTCGCTGCCGCGGTACCGCACCCGAGAGACCGGGTGGTGGGTGCTGCTCTCGCGTGGCTCGTAGTCGTCATAGCGGGGCCGGCGCACCGGGCGCTCGTACCCGCTGAGGCGCTCGCTGGGCGGGACGCGGGTCTCGCGCGCGGACTCCCGCTGCCCCGATGGCCGGGGCCGGCGCCTGGGCTCCGCCGGGGGTGCCTCGTCCGGGCGGGGGCGACGGCGCCGCGGCCGGTCGAGATCGACGACGGGCTCGATGATCTCGGTCGGGTCGGGCGGGCGGGCATGCCGTGACCGCGACGGCGCGGCACGCCGCGTGGGCCGCTCGGCGCGGGCACGGGCCCTCGCGGCGTCCCCGGGTGTCTCGGTGCGCTTGGCTGAGGTGTGGCGCCGGCGCCGCTCCCTCGGCTTCTTGTCCTCGGACTCGGCGGCGTCGACACTCTCGCCCTTGTCGCCGGTGACGAAGCTCGACAGCTTCGCCGACACCTTGCTGCTGTGGCCCGCGGGGGAGGCGCCGAGGTAGCGGCGCGCGATCCCGAGGACCAAGACGGCCGCAGAGGTGAAGAACATCAGCGGAAACCGCTCGATCAGCGGATACCCGCAGTTGATCAGCAGGTCCTTGATGCCCTTGATGTCACTGCTGTGCATCAGGAAGTAGGCACCGGGCACCGTGATGAACAGCAGCAGCGGGGGCTGGATGACAGCTGTGAACAAGCCGTTGCGTCGGACGGCGAGCACCGCGACGAGGCAGCCCATGACGTAGAGCACCGAGAACACGGTCGTCAGCGAGCCGGAACCGGCGTCGATGGCGAAGCCGGCCGTGCAGGCGACGACAGCGATCAGAATGGCGCCCCACCAGGGCACTCCCGCGATACCGGGGTGCGCGGAGCGGAGTTCGGCTGGCACCGCCGAGCGCGCACGCTGTCCTGACACACGTCGACCGTACCGGCTGGGGTGACCGCTTGCCGCCAGCGGACGCCTGTGTGGCGGTGACGTCTGGCAGACATCTGGCAGACTGTGGTCTCCGTGGGCTTGAATCTGGGAATCGTCGGACTGCCGAACGTGGGTAAGTCGACTCTGTTCAACGCGCTGACGCGCAACGACGTACTGGCCGCCAACTATCCGTTCGCGACGATCGAACCGAACGAGGGTGTGGTCGCACTCCCGGATCCGCGCCTGGACAAGCTGGCCGAGCTGTTCGGTTCGGAGAAGACCGTGCCGGCGCCGGTGACGTTCGTCGACATCGCCGGCATCGTCAAAGGTGCCTCCGAGGGCGCCGGTCTGGGCAACAAGTTCCTGGCCAACATCCGGGAGAGCGACGCGATCTGCCAGGTGGTGCGTGTCTTCGCCGACGGCGACGTCGTACACGTCGACGGACGGGTCGATCCGAAGTCCGACATCGAGATCATCGAGACCGAGTTGATCCTCGCCGACATGCAGACGCTGGAGCGCGCGCTGCCGCGGCTGGAGAAGGAAGCGCGCACCCACAAGGACCGCAAGCCGATCCACGAGGCGGCGCTCGCCGCGCAGGACGTGCTCAACGGCGGCACGACCCTGTTCGCGGCCGGCGTCGACGTGTCGCCGCTGCGCGAGCTGAACCTGATGACGTCCAAGCCGTTCCTGTACGTGTTCAACGCCGACGAGTCGGTGCTCACCGACGCCGCGCGCGTCGCCGAGCTGCGGGAGCTGGTGGCTCCGGCGGACGCGGTGTTCCTGGACGCCAAGATCGAGGCGGAACTGCAGGAGCTCGACGAGGAGTCCGCAGCCGAGCTGCTGGAATCGATCGGGCAGACCGAGCGCGGGCTGGATGCGTTGGCGCGCGCCGGTTTTCACACGTTGAAGTTGCAGACCTATCTGACTGCGGGCCCGAAAGAAGCCCGCGCGTGGACGATTCACCAGGGCGACACCGCACCAAAGGCGGCCGGGGTGATCCACTCCGACTTCGAAAAGGGCTTCATCAAGGCCGAGATCGTGTCGTTCGACGATCTGGTAGCCGCCGGTTCGATGGCCGCGGCGAAGGCGGCGGGCAAGGTCCGCATGGAGGGCAAGGACTACGTGATGGCCGACGGCGACGTGGTGGAGTTCCGCTTCAACGTCTAGGGAGAAGAAGTGATGGAGTCGGACGACCGATGAACAGCGACCTGCTTCTGATCTATCGCGACTACCTGGCCTGCTTGAACGAACGGCGATGGGACGACCTCGGACAGTTCGTCGCCGAGGAGGTCGTGTACAACGGGCAACGGGTAGGTCTGAGCGGTTATCGGGCGATGCTCGTGGCCGACACCGACGCGATACCCGACCTCGAGTTCACCCCGGACATCCTGCTTGCCGACGACCGCGTGGTGTCGTGCAGGCTCTTCTTTCAGTGCACTCCACAGCGGGCCTTCCTGGGCGTCGAGCCCACCGGCGGACGGGTCTCGTTTGCCGAGCATGTGTTCTACGCCTTCGACAATCGGCAGATCGTCGAGGTCTGGTCGGTGATCGACAAGGAAGCGATTCGCGAGCAATTGTCCAAAGGGTCGTAGCGGCGACGGCCGGCGCCCGACTCTTTCCTGATTGATGGGTGCCCGCACCGCGCGCTCACTAGTGTGGCGGTCGTGGCGATCCGAGTGAATGTCGACAACTTCGTCCGCGCTGAGAGCCATCGGATGTTCGCGGACAACCAGGCGGTGGCCGGGGGAATCGGTCGGTTCCGGCACAACCGGGCCCCGGCCCGCATCGACGAGCAGACCGTCATCAGACTGAACCGCGACACCCTCTACAGCTTCGCTGTCGTCGACCTCGCCGAACCGGTCCGCCTCACAGTGCCCGACGCCGGCGGCCGGTACCTCTCGGTGATGGTGGTGAACGAGGACCACTACATCAACAGCGTTCTGCACGACCCCGGCGAGCACCTGATCACCAGCGACTCTGCTGGTTCTCGCTACGCCTTCATCGGGGTACGAATCCTGGTGAATCCGAACGACTCCGACGATGTCGCTGCCGTCACGGCGCTTCAGGATCAGCTGCAACTCGACGGTGGTGGGCGAGACGATTTCGTCATGCCCGACTACGACCGCGACAGCTTGGACGCCACTCGCGGGGCGCTGTTGGAGCTCGCACGTGGACTCGACCAGTTCGATCGCTCGTTCGGGACGCGGGAGGACGTCGATCCGATCCATCATCTGATCGCATGCGCGGCAGGGTGGGGTGGCCTGCCGACATCGGAGGCGACGTACATCGGTGTGGACCCGAGGGTCCCGCCCGGCGACTACGAATTGCGGTTCGTCGATGTTCCGATCGACGCCTTCTGGTCGGTGTCGGTGTATGACGCCGCGGGGTTCTTCCGGGCCAACGACAAGGACCTCTACACCGTCAACAGCGTGACCGGCGAGCGTGACAGCGACGGGTCGGTCACCGTTCGTTTCATCGCCTCGACCGAGGGTGTCGTCCCCCCGAATGCGATCGTGTGCCCGGACGGGTGGAACTACCTCATCCGGCTCTACAAGCCGAGAGCGGAGATCGTGGAAGGTCGGTGGTCTCCGCCGACACTGCGGCCCGGCGGCTCCTGAGGAATCCGAACGACATCGCTTGCTATGACTGGTCTAATGAGCCATGCCGATTGCGCAGCGCGCGCTCGCCGGGCTGGCTCGCCAGCTCGGTGAACCGACCGGGTTCGCCGGTCGTGTCGTTGGCCGCCTCCTCAATCGCGGCAACCGGTCGGTGGTCGTCGCTGCCGTCGCGGCCACGGAGTGCGGGCCTGACGCCGAGGTCGGCGACATCGGCTTCGGTGGCGGGGTCGGGCTCTCGCTCCTCCTCGACCGCGGTGTCGCAGTGGTGCACGGCATCGAGATGTCGGAGACGATGCTTGCCGATGCGAGGCGCCGGTTTTCCGACGCGATCGCGCGCGGGCGTCTGCGTCTGCATTCCGGCCGGATGGAGAGCCTGCCCCTCGAGGAGTCCGTGCTGGACGCGATCATCTCGACGAACACCATCTATTTCGTGTCCGACCTCCCCGCGGCCCTGGCCGAGTTGGCGCGGGTGTTGCGGCCCGGCGGGCGGCTGGTCCTCGGCGTCGGTGACCCGAGTCAGATGGCGAAGATGCCGTTCACCCGGCACGGTTTCCGGTTGCGACCCATCGCGGAGGTCGTGAGCGTGCTCCGGGACGCTGGGTTCGCCCAGATCGAGGACCGGCGCGTCGGCGACGGCGACGGTGCATTCCACCTTCTGGTCTGCGATCTGCCTGGTTGAGCCGTCGGCGCGGCGATGATGTCGGTGGCCAGGTCTACCGTCTGCCGGCATGAAGCTCCTGTCGATCCGTCTCATCACCGCCGACGTGGCGCGCCTCGTCTCGTTCTACGAGCTGGTCACCACCTCCTCGGCAGCCTGGGGCAACGAACTGTTCGCCGAGATCGCAACACCGGTCGGCACGCTGGCCATCGGCAGTGACAAGACGGTGCCGCTCTTCGGTGCCGGGTCTGCCGAGCCGGCGGCCAACCGCAGCGCGATCATCGAGTTCCTCGTAGCCGACGTCGACGCCGAATATGCCCGTCTGCAAGGGCAATTGGACGACGTCGTCACCGAACCGACCACGATGCCGTGGGGCAATCGCGCACTGCTGTTCCGTGACCCGGACAGCAACCTGGTGAACCTGTTCACGCCGGTGACCGACGCGGCGCGCGCCAAGTTCGGGGTCTGAGGATCAGTCGTAGACGACGTCGAGCCCGCGGGCCTTGAGGTCGGCCAGCCGGTCCCTCATTTTCTGGATCTGCTCGGCGGAATGCCCGACCCAGTCGGTGATTTCGCCGACGACGCGCACCGGCTCGCGGGTGCGGTAGGACATCGTCGGATTCCCCTGCATGCGTGTGTCGGTCACGTTGGGGTCGTCCTCCAGGGTTCCCGTCGGCTCGACGACATAGATGCGGCCACGTCCGTCGCCGGCAGCGAGCTCCGCCCCCCACGTCGCCGCATCGAGCGTGCGTGTCACGTAGACGTGGTTGGCTTGCCGGTTCACGTCGTGGTTCATCGGCCGGCCGGGCACCAGCAGATCACCCACCGTGAGGTCGGCCTTGCTGCCGTGCAGGAACGCGCCAGATTCGTGTGGCACAAAGGGTTTCGGTGATTCGGGCATCGAGCTCTCCGTCCGTCGACTGATCCGGTCGGAGCAGTGTGCGGCATCACCGGGGTCTTGCGGCAAGCCCCCTACCGTGCGACAGTCTGAGAAGGGAACCCGCGATTCAGCGCGGCGTCAGCCTCATGATCGGAATCTGGCGGCCCGTGTCCGCCGTCTTCTCCCGGTAGTCGTCATAGCCCGCGTACACCTGCTCGGCCAACGCGAAGAGCCGCGCGTACTCCTGCGGATCGGTGATCTCCGTGGCGGTGAACGGTTCGTCGCCGAATTCGCATTCCGGGTGCACGGTCAGGTTGAAGTACCAGGACGGGTGCCGCCGCTTCCCGTAGTTCGAGGCGATCAGGATGACGTCGGACCCGTCGTGGAAGTAGGTGAGCTGCGTCTGGCGGCGCTGGCCGGACTTCGCCCCGGTGGACACGAGCGGGGCGTTGATGATGGGCCCCATGTTGACCCGTCCGCCGGTGAGCCGGAACAGGTAGGGGTCGGTGCGACGCGCGACGTGGCGTGCGAAGAACTGGCCGACGGGCGAGCGGCCGAAACGCACGCCGCGCTGGTAGGAGCTGCCCCGTTTCCGGTGCGGGTCGACGTAGCGAAGCGGCATACTCGGAAAGCTACCCCAGCATGGCGAAGCGACTCAGCCGCGACGGGACGTGATCCGGCCCTGCACGCTGCGCTGCAGTTGGCTGACGGCGACGAGGGCCAGAAGTGAGGCGGCCTGACGGGCGAGCGCGGGCCGCCGCGTGCGCTGGCGCCAGCTTCTCGATTGTGACGTGGAGCGGCGGCCCAGGTAGTACCCGAACAGACCTGTGGCCGCCATCATCGAGAACACGACGACGGCGGCCACAGTGTCAGCTTCCCCGACCGCGGTCGCAGTCAGGTCACAAGCGGGCTACACCTCCGACATCAGCCCACGTAGCCGATGAACAACCCGTTCCACCAGATGCCCCAGGAATTGCTGCCCGGGTTCCACACCAGTGGCTGGGGATCGCGGATGCCCAGGTCGATCCAGTTGGCGGGACGCCACACCGGCGGAAGTCCCAGACGGACCGGGTCACCCCAGTGTCCGGGCGGGCCGGCCAGCGGGCCTGGACCCTTGGCGATCTGGCCAGGCGGGCCCCACGGGTTGTGGCCAGGCGGATCGCCCGGCAGCCAGATGTCGTCGTGACCGTGGCCCGGCTTCGCCTGGGCAATCCCTGCGCCGAGGCCGAATATGGCCGACCCGAATGCTGCGGCCGCCATAGCGCCGGCGGCGATCTTTTTGAACTGCATGAAACCCTCCTTAGAGTCGCTGTGAAGAACGCAACGACCCCCCGAACCGTTTCTCAGCGTAGCCACAGAATTCGATCAGTAAACCGATGCGCGGCCGCGGTGAGTTCGAACGTTCCGTCAGGGTTCAGCGCTGAGCAGGCCGAGGGTGTTTCCCGCCTTGTTTGTGAACCACACCACACTCGGGTCCGGGCCGGGTTTGATGTCGAACGGTCCGCGGATGTCGGGCGAGCTGACGAACGTCCAGGCTTGCTGGTCAGACGCGCGATCCGGCGCGACACCGACGATGCGGTCGGTGGCCGTGTCGACGAACCACAGGCGGCCGCCGGCGAGGCAGATTCCGTCGGGTTCGCCGAGATCAGGGTGGATGAAGTGGCGCATGGTGCCGATGGGGTCCCCGGGGTCGAACCTCAGTAGTCCCGCGGGCTCGCGGGTGGTCAGCCACAGCGTGCCGTCATCGGCCTGCGCCCATGCCCTCGGAGTCGCAGGAAGCGACGCGACCGTCGTCACCTCCCCGGTGCGCGGATCGCAGCTACCGAGCGATCCCGCGTTGACCCACCACGGCCGACCGTCCGTCGTCACGTACAGGGCGGCGGGGGCGGCGATGCCGTCGTCGGTGATCAAACGCAGCGACGCCGCGGGATCGTCGGCGCACGGATCGACCGAAGCGATCGCATCGCTGCCGCGCAGCGAGCACCACAGCCGACCGTCGGGGGCCGACTTGAGCGCCACCGGGCGACTCCCGGCCGGTAGGGGACATGCGGTGATCGTCGACGCCGGATCGGGGCTGCGCGGGTCGATGGCGACCAGTGCATCGGAGCCGAGGCTGGTGCACCACACCCGGCCGTCAGCTGCGGGAAAGATGTTGGCAGGGAAGCGAATGACGCCCGCCTCGGCGCCGAAAAGTTCGACCTCACCGTCGCGTACCCGGCCGATTCGGTGGTCACCGATGTTGGTGAACCAGACGTCGCCGCCGGCGGCGATGATGCCCGAGGGCGCGTTGAGCCCGGGGTGGTGGATCGCGGTGATCGTGGGCACGGGTGAAACCGATTCAGCCGGCCCGGTATTCGATGACGCGGTCCCGGCTCTGCAGTGCCTCACCGTCTATGACGACGAGTTCGGTGTTCGTGAGTCGGTATGTGGTGGTGTCGTTGCGCGCTTCGAATCCGGCAGGAATCAGGCGCACGTCGTCGAGGCGCAGTGACGCGCCGTCACGCAATCGCACGCCGCGGTAGGTGTATCCGTCCCCGTCGCGGCAGACCGCGATGGCCGCGCGGTCGGTGCGGGCGACGGCGACAGCGCTCTGACCGGAGTCGCACCGTGCTGCGGAGTCGATGAAGCCCTGGCTGTCCATCGGCATGGCCTCCGGTGCATCCGCCGGGGCGGCCGGTGCTGCCACCGCGGGAGCGGGCAGCGGCGCGGGCGCCACGGGCGCGGGCGTCACGGGTGCAGCCACCCGCGCTGATGCTGCATTCGGCTGCGCTGGAATCGATTGCACCTCTTGCGTGGCAGGGCCACGAGTCGTGAGCAGAAGTGCGACGATGATCACGAGCGTGCCGAGCGAGGCGACGACGATGGACAGCGCCCGTCCGCGAGAGCGCGTGCGCGGCTCGTCATCAGCGTCGGGGGACGGGGCTCGGGCGGTGACGGTCATGCCTGACACTCCCTTGTCTCGCGGTGCCTGCGAACAGCAAAGCATTGCGGGTGCACGGAAGCCGGTAGCCGCCCCGGCGTTTCACCGGAGTTCTTCACGGCACGACCGCGATCTCGTCTCCGAGGCGGCAGCCGTCGGCCAGGGGCAGATCGTCACCACTCCAGAACGATCCCGGGTCGAACCAGTTCGCATTCTTCTCGGTGACGAGCAGCCCCATTTCCTCGTAGGTGATCGCCACGGTCTCCGCGCAGTATGCGGTCTCGAGGCCCATCTGCGTCCGCTCGGCCTTGCGCTTTTCTGCCGACCGACGAACAGCCTTGTGTATCAGTGGGATTCCGCGAGTGAAGTCGCTGACGGTGGGCACCCGCCCGCGCAGCCAGCGCCCGGTCAGACGAGCCGTGGAGGGGAACGGGGTGCCGTCCATGCGGGCGATCACCGACAGCATGCGATCCTCCTGCTGCGTCGTCGCGGGCGGCGTGAGCTGGCGCAGCCAACAGCGCTGACCGTAGGCGTTCGACCAGCGGTCCACCGCTGCCCGCAGATCGTTGAGCTGCACCCCGCGGTGGTGAGTGCCGGTCCACAGATCGAGGAGCTTGTCGCCGAGTTCGGCGTGCCAGATCAGTGGCGGCAGATCCTCCAGCGCGACGGTCATCCCGACGTGGTTGACGGGACTGTTGGTCATCGACTGGATCGCCCGGTCGGGCCCCGAGTGTCCGCGGAACAACCAGATGTCGCCCGTACGCGTTTCATCCAGCGCGCGTTCAAGAGACACCGTGCTTGGATTCATGCCCGCAGCTTAGGCAGACTGGGGCATATGCGGGGAATCTGGAAGTGGGTCGGGCTGGCCGGGGCGGCGGGCGTGGTCGCCGGCGGCGTGCTGGTCGCTCGCGATCAGCGTCGGCGCAACTCCTACACTCCCGACGACATCCGCGCCCGCCTGCACCAGCGCCTGGCGCAGGCGCAACAGCCCGACGTCACGCGGTGACCGCGTACAGCGTGTGGGTCCCAGAGAAGCCCTTCAATTCCGTGTCGTGGCTCGGCTCGACGACCAGATCGTCGCTGTCTACGCCGAGCGCGTCGCGTACTGCGGAACTGACCAGGATCTGACCACCCTCGGCCTGCGCCGCGACCCGCGCCGCCATCGCCACGTTGCGGCCGAACACGTCGTCGCCGCGTAGTACCGACTTCCCGGTGTGGATTCCGATGCGCACACGAATGCCGTTGCGCCGCTTGGATAGTGCGTCTTGGATGTCGATTGCGCAGCGCACGGCCTGCTCGGGGCGGGCGAACGCGACCATGAACCCGTCGCCCTGGCTCTTGACGACGTGGCCCTCATGACGTTGCACGTGGCGGCGCACGGCCCGGTCGTGCCTGCCGAGCAGCCGCACGAACGCGCGGTCGCCGATGCGCTCGTTGAGCGCGGTGGACTCCTCGATGTCGGAAAACATGATCGCCAGCCGCCCGTTGCGGGACAGCCGCGCGAGATCGGGCCGTTCCACCTCGGCCCAATCCGCGAGATCCTCGATGGACGAGCGCACCGCCGCGCCCAGGCCGTCGCGCCGCAGGATGTTCGCGGTCTGCCACACCGTCTTGACGGCTTTCGTGCCGCCCGACACCAGCAGCTGTCGCGTGTCGAGGCGACCCCGCAGCTCGTCCGCCTCGGCTTGTGCGGCCCGGGCCCGTCGCCACAGCACTCCGATCGCGACCGCCTCGCCGACGGCGAGCGCGGCCAGTGCCAACGCGACGATCTGCATCCCGGTCACCGCTCCAGTATTGGATGCTGGGGGCGTGAATTGTTCACAGGCCCCCTGTTACGAGAGTCGCTGGCTGCGCGCCACCAGCGGGGACGGTGCCCGCGCGATCTGGTTGCGGGAGACACTGCTGCGTTCGTCGACCGGCACCGCGAGCGCCGACGTGTGGGTGATGGCGTTCGACGCGGCCGGGCACCGGGCGCACCGGCAATCCGTTCCGATCGATACCGCCGTCTTCGAGGACGTTCCGTGGACCGCGCAGATCGGAGGTACGACCCTGACGGACACGGCTGCGGTCGGTGCGCTCGCCGGCCGCGCGCGCTGGGATCTGACGATCAGGCCGGGTGGTGAGCCTGCGGTGCGGGTCCTGTCCGACCGGGCCTACCAGTCGCGCTTCCCGCCGGCGAAGACGCTCGTGCGGCATCCCAGGGCAGAGGTGAACGGCCGCCTCGAGATCGACGGGCTGACAGTCGATCTCGACGGGTGGGTGGGCAGCGTGAACCACAATTGGGGCAGCCGGCACACTGCTGCCTACGCCTACGGGCAGGTGTGCGCGTTCGACGACGCGCCGGACACCACCCTCGAGATCATCACCGCGCGGGCCGCACTGGGCCCGGTTCTGCTGCCCGCGGTCACGCTCTTCGTGCTGCGCCACGCCGGGATGGAGTTCGCTGTGCGCAGCGTCGCGGGCAGCCTGCAGACTCACGGCCGGTATGAGCCCTTCACCTGGAGTTTCGGGGCGCGGGTGGGGGAGCAGACGATCGAAGGGGAGATCGCGGCCGCCGCCGAGGACGTAATCGGCCTGACCTACACCGACACCGGTGGCGCCGAGAAGTACTGCTACAACTCGGCGGTGGCGACCTGTCGACTCGTCGTGGCGGGCACCGCGGTATCCAGGACCGAATTGACCAGTCCCGCAGCGATGTTCGAGATCCTCAGAGCCGACCCGGTGGAGGGTGTGCCGCTGCTGGTGTGAGAAGACCGGGGCCGATCCGTCACGGCCGCAGGACGAACGACACCACGGCTTCGGAGAAGGCGTCGTTGTCGTCGCCGGCGGCGGTGTGCCCCGCTCCGGAGAGTTCGACGAACTCGGCGCCCGGCACTTTCTCCAGGAAGTCTGCGACAGCCTGCTCGCTCACCACGTCGGACAGCTTGCCCCGGATCAACAGGATCGGGACGGTCAACTCGACGGCCGCCTGCTCGAGTTGTTCCACGCGCAGGAACGGATCATCATGCGGCGCAGTGAGAAACGCCGGATCCCAATGCCAGTACCAGCGTCCGTTGCGGTGCCGCAGATTCTTCTTCAACCCCTCGGGGTTCTGCGGGCGGGTGCGGTGTGGCAGGTAAGCGGCGACCGCGTCGGCGGCGTCTTGGAGCGAGTCGAATCCGTGGACGTGGCTGAACATGAAGTCGCGGATGCGTGCGCTGCCGTCCTTCTCGTACCGCGGCACCACGTCGACGAGCACCAGACCGGTGACCCGCTGCGGGCCGGCGTCGCGCGCGGCCTGGATGCCGGTCAGTCCGCCCATGCTGGCGCCGATCAGGACGGTCGGCCGCCCGATCTGGTCGAGGACATTGACGGTGTCGGCCGACAGTGCGTCGACGCTGTAGCGGGCATCGGGGGAGCGGTCACTGTCGCCGTGCCCGCGGCTGTCGAGGGCGACCACGTGCAGTCCGCGGGAGGCCAGCACCTGCCCGGTGTTCTTCCAGGACCAGCGGTTCTGCCCGCCGCCGTGCAGCATCAGAACCGACGGGCGCCCTGTGTCGGCGTCGTCGGAGGTCGACGGACGGTTCCACTCGTCGGCCACCAACCGCAGGCCCTCGGCGCCGATGAAGGTTGCGGTCGTCGCATCGCTGCTGGTCATCGTCCACCGCGTCCTCTCGCCGGTCCCCGTCAGGCTGAGGTTACCCAGCACACCAGTTACGGCGATCTCGGGTCCTGGATGGCCGGCATCGCTCTAATATTTTCGCTTGTGCAAATTGTGGCCGGCTCCGACGACGAACGGCGGCGCATCATCAAGGCCGCCTACCGCTGCCTGTCCGATCCGCACCGGGAACCTGTCAAGATGTCGGCCATCCTGCGCATCGCCGGCGTCTCCAGCCGAGCGTTCTACCGCCACTTCCGATCGAAGGACGATCTCTTCCTCGCACTGCTGCAGCAAGGCGCCGACGAGATCGCGGAACGGGTCGACCGGGTGGCTGCCGACGCGGTCGGGAGCCCCGCCGATCAACTGGCGGCCTGGATCGGAGAGATCTTCGATCTTCTCGTCGACCCGCAGCGGCGGATGCAGATGGCCGTCATCGACTCCGAGGAGGTCCGCTCGGCAGCCGGTTACCGAGACCTGCGGGAGCGCACGCATGCGAGCAGGGAGCGTTCGCTCGCCGACATCCTGCGCCGCGGGCGCGCCTCCGGGGCGTTCCCTCTGGCCGATCCCGAGCACGACGCGGTCGCGATCAGCGCGCTGGTGAGTCGAATCCTGTCCAGCGTCGCGCCCGAGGACGTGCAGGCGGTCAAGCACGCCGAGTCCCGGCTGCTCGACTTCGCCCTGCGCGCGGTTGGTGCGGTGTCGCATGAGTGACGCGCCTCGAGCCGCCACCTGAGGTTCCTCCCGCGGCACGTACGTTGGTCCGGGCAGACGTCTCTGCAGACACTGGCCACCGGCGCTGCAAAGGAGCGAACATGGCGGGCGATGCTGCGCCTCCCGGCGATATTCTCGACACCGACGAGAGCCTCGCCGACAACGAGACTTTGAGCGCGGCGCCTACGCCGCGGTCGAACGTCAGGGCGGCGCTGATCGTCGGTCTGGTCACCGCGGTGGCGCTCGCCGGGTTGACCGGTTGGCTGGGTTACCGCACCTGGGAATCGCACCGGGCGCAGGAGCAGCGCGAACAGTTCCTGCAGGTGGCCCGCCGAGGCGCGCTGAACCTGACGACGATCGACTGGCAGCACGCCGACGCCGATGTGCAGCGGGTGCTGGATTCGGCCACCGGGACGTTCTACGACGACTACCAGCAGCGCGCGGAACCGTTCAAGCAGGTGGTCGAGGTCGCCAAGTCGACGTCGGTCGGCACGATTGCCGAGGCGGGGGTGGAGAGCTCGACCGATCACGAGGCGCAGGTGCTGGTTGCGGTGACGGTCAAGACGTCCAATGCCGGCGGGCAGGACCAGAAGCCGCGGGCCTTTCGGATGCGCATCTCGGTGGAGAAGATCGGTGACGAGGCCAAGGTGTCCAACGTGGACTTCGTGCCGTGACCGGGGCGATCGACGAGACGTCAGCGGCGCACGAGGCCCGGCCGATCGAGGACACGGGCGATGTGGCGACGACGCCGGTCGCGCGCAGGCGTCCGGTGTGGATGCGCGTCGTCGCATTCGGGCTGCTGCCGGCGCTGGCGTTGGTCCTCGCGCTGAGTGCGGGATATCTCAAGTGGCAGGACGACGGGGAGCGTGACCGGGAGGTCGCCGCGGCGGCGTCGGTGCAGGCGGCTCGGGACATCACGGTCGCGCTGCTGTCGTACACCCCCGACAAGGTCGATCAGCAGCTCGGTACCGCCCGGGAGCTGCTCACCGGTGAATTCCGCGATTCGTACACGTCGCTGACCGACGACGTCGTGATCCCCGACGCCAAGCAGAAGCAGATCTCGGCTGTCGCCTCGGTGCCCGCCGCGGCGTCGGTCTTGGCCACCGCTGAGAAGGCGGTCGTGCTGGTGTTCGTCAACCAGACCGTGACCGTCGGCGGGGACGCCCCGACCGCCACGAATTCGAGTGTGCGCATCACCCTCGACAAGGTCGGCGACCGGTGGCTGATCTCAGAGTTCGATCCGGTCTAGTCACGTCCTGCTGCCAGGGTGGCTGCGGCCCAGCAGTGGCAGCAGCATCCGGTGCGGCGCATAGCGATAGAGCAGTGCGGCCGCCCGGTTGGGGGCCCCGGGAACGATCACGCCGCGACCCTTGTCAAGGCCGTCGATCGCCGTGCGCGCCACTGCGTCTGCCTGTTCCCACAGAAAAGCGGGCAGCATCTTCTCGGCCTCTTCGTCGGGAATGCCTGCGTTGGCGCCGAATTCGGTGCGCACGGGGCCGGGGCACACCACGGCTGCCGTCACGCCGCTGTCGCGCAGTTCCTCCCGCATGGCCTCGGTGTACGAGAGCACGAACGCTTTGGCCGCCCCGTAGGAGGCCTGGAACGGCACCGGCCCGAATGCGCCGACCGAGGCGACGTTGAGCACCGCGCCGCGACCGCGCGTCACCATCGCGGGGACGAAGCGGGTGCTCAGATCCACGACCGCGGCGACGTCGAGCTCGATCAGCCGCAGCTCGTCGGACACGCGCACCCGCGCGACCGGTCCGAGGTTGGACATGCCGGCGTTGTTGACGAGGATCTCGACGATCAGCCCGAGTGCGGCGACCTGATCGGGCAGCGCGGCGCGTTGCGCCGGGTCGGCCAGGTCGGCGGGAAGGACGTAGGCGCGGGAGTCCAGAGACTGCGCGAGCGCGGTCAACTTGTCGGCGCGCCTGGCCACGAGCACCACCGGGTAGCCGCGGCGGGCGAACTCGCGGGCGATCTGCTCGCCGATGCCTGACGACGCTCCGGTGACCAGCACCGCCCCGGTGTCCGAGACGGGTGGCAGCAGTGGCATGGCGCCAGCCTAACCTTGGCACCATGACGGCGCGCCGACTCACCGCGGTCGATGCGCAGATGCTCCTGCTGTCGGCGGCGACCCCGAACGACCAGTTCCTTCTCTACGGATTCGGGGCACCGGTCGATCCCGCCGTCGCGCTCACCGCCGTACGCGGGGAGGCCGCGCGCTGTACCGAGCTCACGGTCCGAGTCCGTGACCGCGGCCCGTGGCGCTATCCGGTGTGGGAGCGCAGCGACGTCGAGGCTCGGCAGTTCGTCGTGCACGAGGCGGCCACGTGGGCACGCGTGCTCGCCACGGTGACCACCCTGGCCGGCGAGCAGGTCGACTCCCATGTCCATCCGTGGCGCCTCCACGTCTTCCCCGACGTCAGCGAGCTTCCCGGTACTGAGGTGGGTTCAGTTGCGGTGCTTCAGATCTCGCACGCGCTGGCCGACGGCTCGCGGGCCTCAGCACTGGGGGCCCGGCTGTTCGGGCGCGCCGGCGCTGTGGAGGCGGTGCGACCACTGCCGACCCACGGCTTCGTGCCGCGTTCGGTGGCCGCCGCCCGGGCGCACCGCCGGCTGGTCCGAGACACCGACGCAGGACTGGTTCCGGCGCCGCCTGTTCCGTGCCCGGTGCTGAGCAGCAACACCCGGCCGGCCGGCGCGGTGCATGTCCGCACCGTCGTCCGACGCCGTGATCAGCTGGCCGGCCCGACGGTCACCATCACTGCGCTGACGGCGATTTCGGCGGCACTGGCTGCTCATCTGCGCGCGCGCGGCGACGACCCGGCACAGCTCGGCGCGGAGATCCCAGTGGCGAAACCCGGTGCGCGCCGCGCCAACAACCACTTCGGCAACGTCGGCATCGGGCTCTACCCACACCTGGCGCCCGAGCGCCGGGCGGAGGCGATCGAGCGGGACCTGCACCGGCGCCGCCGTCGGGTGTCGCACCCGGCGAATGCCGCGCAGGACGCGGTGTTCGCCGCGGTTCCGGCCGCGCTGTTGCGTTGGGGGATGGGCCAATTCGATCCGAACCAGCGCGGGTCGACGGTCAGCGGCAACACCGTCGTCTCCAGCGTGAACAGGGGGCGCGCGGACCTGTCCTTCGGCGGCGCGCCCGTCGTGCTCACCGCCGGCTTCCCTGCGTTGTCGCCGATGATGGGTGTCACCCACGGGGTGCACGGCATCGGCGACACCGTCGCGATCAGCGTGCACGCCGCCGAATCGGCGATCGGCGACATCGACGCTTACGTGGAGCTGCTGGCCCGAGAACTCGGCTGATCGGCGGACTCCGTCCGCGCGATGACCGAGCGCAGCGAGTCTTGGGCCGCATCGCGGTCGTCGCCCATGCCGACCAGCGCGTCGATGATGAGTGGCCCGAGGATGCGGGTCAGGCCGTGCCCGTCGTGGCCGAAGAACCCGGCGGTCTCGAGCATCACGACGCCGTGGACGACACTCCACAGCCGAGCCGCCGCCGCGAGCTCGTCGTCGGCACGGATACGGCCGGCGGCCCTCATGCGGTGCACGGCCTGGCGCAGGGCGCCGAAGGACGCCGCCCATTCCCTGCGGTCGGTGGCGTTGGCGGTCGACGTCAGATCGACCCGGTGTGCTGCTATCGACGCGGGGGCCGAGGTGCCGAACATCAGTTGGTAGCGCTGGGGATTGGCCATCGCGAACCGGTGGTAGGCCAGACCCATCGCCAGGAAGTCGGCCACCGGGTCTTCGGTCGGCGGCATTTCGGTGAGCGCGGCCGTGAACCGGTCGAAGACCTCGCGCGCGATCGCATCGAGGAGACCCGTCATGCCGCCGAAGTGGGTGTACACCGCCATCGTCGACGTGCCCGCCTCGGCGGCCACGGCGCGCGCCCGCAGTGCGGCCACGCCGTCGCGCTCGAGCAGACGCACGCCTGCGTCGATCACGGCTTCCGGCATCCCACTCATGGTTGCCATCCTGCCATAACGGTGTTATACAGGGTGCACGATAACGCTGTTATAGGAGGCGTCATGGCCAATCGCTATCTCGAGGGCGTCTATGCGCCACTCTCGGAGGAAGTCACGCTCACCGATCTGGAGGTGACCGGATCGATCCCCGACCATCTCGACGGTCGCTACCTGCGCAACGGGCCCAACCCGATCGGGGAGATCGACCCGTTGCTGTACCACTGGTTCGTCGGCGACGGGATGGTGCACGGCATCCGGCTGCGCGATGGGCGCGCCGAGTGGTACCGCAACCGCTGGGTCCGCGGCCCCGGCACGGCGCGGGCGCTGGGCGAACCGGCGCCCGACGTCCGGGCCGCGGTGTCGCCCATCGGCGCGAACACCAACGTGATCGGCCACGCCGGCAAGACGCTGGCGCTGATCGAGGCGGGCGTGCCTGCCTATGAACTCACCGATGAGCTGGACACCGTCGGGGTCTGCGACTTCGACGGCACGGTGCGCGGCGGTTACACCGCGCACCCCAAGCGTGACCCGGCCACCGGCGAGCTGCATGCTGTGTCCTACCGCCTGGCGCAGAAGAACACCGTGCAGTACTCGGTGATCGGAGCCGACGGCCGGGCTCGTCGCACCGTCGACATCGACGTCACGGGAAGCCCGATGATGCACGACTTCTCGCTGACCGAGCGGTATGTCGTGTTCTACGACCTGCCCGTCACCTTCGACGTGGAGCAGGCCGTGGAGATGACGGTGCCGCGGGCGCTGCGGCTACCCGCCCGGCTGATGCTCTCGGCGTTGATCGGGCGCGTCCGCATCCCCGATCCGATCGCGGCACGCATGCCGGCCGCACCGTCGGCCGACCGCCGCTTCCCGTACTCGTGGAATCCGAACTACCCCGCGCGCGTCGGCGTGATGCCGCGCGAGGGCGGTAACGCCGACGTTCGGTGGTTCGACGTCGAGCCCTGCTACGTGTTCCACCCGATGAACGCCTACGACTCCGGCGACACCGTCGTGCTCGACGTCGTCCGCCACCCCACGATGTTCGACACCGACCACCTGGGCCCCGGCGAGGGCCCCCCGACGCTCGAGCGGTGGACCGTCGACCTGGCCGACGGCAAGGTCCGCGAGTCGCGTATCGACGACCGCCCGCAGGAGTTCCCCCGCGTCGACGAGCGGCTCGTCGGCAAGCGGCACCGCTACGGCTATGCGCCCGGGTTCACGGCCGGTGGGGACGAGACGCTGTTCAAACACGATCTGGTGGGCGACAATTCGGCCGCCCGCTCGTTCGGGTCGGGTAAGTCCGTCGGCGAGTTCGTGTTCGAGCCCAGTACCGCGGACGCCGACGAGGACGACGGCGTGCTGATGGGGTACGTGTACGACCGGGCCACCGACTCCAGCGAGCTGAAGATCCTGGATGCGCAGACCCTCGACGACGTGGCCGCGATCAAGTTGCCGCACCGGGTGCCCGCCGGGTTCCACGGCAACTGGGTGCCCGCCTGACCCGGGCCTGGGGTCACCTTCTTCCGGCGAGCAGACGCGAACTCCGGCGTTTCGCCGCGATTCCTCGCGATTTTGTGTCTGTTCGCGTTCGCCAGAACTGGAACACGTTCTAGTCTTTGGAGCCATGGGGTTTCTCAAGCAAGACGCGCCCGTCGTCGACTACGCCGAATGGAGCAAGGGAACCCGCGCGGAGCGGATCGTCCCGATGGCCAGACACTGGGCCGAGGTGGGCTTCGGCACACCAGTGGTGATGCACCTGTTCTACGTCGTCAAGATCCTGCTCTACGCCGTGGTCGCGTGGCTGGTGGTCCTGACCACCACGGGCATCGACGGCTTCACAGGAGTCGCGGCCTGGTACCACGAGCCGATCGTGTACCAGAAGGTCGTCTTCTACACGATGCTGTTCGAGATCGTCGGGCTCGGCTGCGGCTTCGGACCGCTCAACAACCGGTTCTTCCCGCCGATGGGTTCGGTCCTGTACTGGTTGCGGCCCAGCACCATTCGGCTACCCCCGTGGCCGAACCGGGTCCCGCTGACCAAGGGTGACGCCCGCACGCCCGTCGACGTCGTCCTCTACGGCGCCCTTCTGGTGATGCTCCTGGTGGCGATTTTCTCCGACGGCACCGGCCCCATCCCTGAGCTCGGCTCGCAGATCGGCGTGCTGCCTGTCTGGCAGACCGCCACGATCCTGGTGTTGCTCGCACTCGCCGGGCTGCGCGACAAGGTGCTCTTCCTGGCCGCGCGCGGCGAGGTCTACGGCGCGCTGGCGGTCTGCTTCCTGTTCAGCGGCGCCGACATCGTGATCGCGGCCAAGCTGGTGTGCCTGGTCATCTGGATGGGCGCGGCGACCTCGAAGCTGAACAAGCACTTCCCGTTTGTCATCTCGACGATGATGAGCAACAACCCGGTGATCCGCCCGCGCTGGATCAAACGCAAGTTCTTCGAGCACTTCCCCGACGATCTGCGACCGGGCCCCGCGTCGCGCTGGCTCGCCCACATCTCGACGGCGATCGAGATGCTCATCCCGCTGGTGCTGTTCTTCTCCCACGGCGGCTGGCCCACCGCGATCGCGGCGTTCGTGATGTTGTGCTTCCACTTCGGCATCCTGTCGGCGATCCCGATGGGCGTACCGCTGGAATGGAACGTCTTCATGATGTTCTCCGTGCTGGCGCTGTTCGTCGGCAACGCGGGCATCGGGCTGGGCGATCTGGGCAGCCCGTGGCCGCTGGTGCTGTTCGCGGTGTCCGCGGGCACCGTCGCGATCGGAAACCTGTTCCCGCGCAAGGTGTCCTTCCTGCCCGGCATGCGCTACTACGCGGGCAACTGGGACACGTCGCTGTGGTGCATCAAGCCCTCGGCTGACGCCAAGATCGCCGCCGGCATCGTCGCGATCGCGAGCATGCCCGCCGCGCAGATGGAGAAGTTCTACGGCAGCCGCGAGACCGCCGAGATGTACCAGTACATGGGGTATGCCTTCCGCTCGTTCAACACTCACGGCCGGGCGATGTTCACGCTCGCGCATCGGCTGATGGCCGGCTACGACGAAGCCGACTACGTCCTCACCGACGGTGAACGGATCTGCAGCACCGCGATCGGATGGAACTTCGGCGACGGTCACATGCACAACGAGCAGCTGATCGCCGCGCTGCAGAAGCGCTGTCATTTCGAGCCGGGGGAGGTGCGGGTGCTGCTGCTCGACGCGCAACCAATTCACCGGCAACGCCAGCAGTACCGTCTGGTTGACGCGGCGACGGGGGAGTTCGAGCGGGGCTTCATCCTGGTCGCCGACATGGTGACCAGGCAGCCGTGGGACGACACCGTGCCGGTGCACGTGACGTGGCGCAAGGACACGATAGAGACGACCTGAGCCAGACGGGGTCAGTCAGCCCATCACGTCGCGGATCGGCACACTCTCCAGGCCGGTGAGCAGCAGCTCACGCGACACGTCGAGGTGCTTACGCCAGTGCTGCTCGGCGCCGGCGGCGTCACCGGCTCGCAGGTAGGCCATCAGCTTGCGGTAGGAGCGAATCAGCTTGTCGTAGTCGGCTTTCGACACGGGCCTTCGCTCGTTGAAGACGAATGCCGTGTGCCGCACCGTGATCTCGTGCAACATGCCGGCAACGATCGACAGCGTCTCGTTGCCCGACAACTGCACCACGCGGAGATGGAAGGTGCCGGTGTTCTCGGCCAGCCGGTCGGAGTCGCAGCCCTGGGCCACCAGATCTTCGAGCAGCGTGTCGAGTTCGGCGAAAGCCTCTTCCGAGCCGGACTCGGCGAGCAGGCGCGCCGCGAGCGGTTCGATGCCGGCTTTCGCCGTCAAGAGATCGGCGATCGTGGCGCCGGAGAGTTCGAGCAGCAGCCCGGCCGGGCGGGCCACCACTTCGGGACCCGGTACCCGCACGCGTGCCCCGGTGCGCGATCCTCGCCGCACCTCGACCAGCCGCTCGGATTCCAGCACCCGGACGGCTTCGCGCAGTGTCGGCCGGCTGACGCCGAAGTGGGCCATCAGCTCGGCTTCGTTGGGCAGGAAGTCGCCGTCGATCAGCTGACCCTCGACGACCATGCGACGCAGCGTGCCCGCGACCAGTTCGGCGGTCTTCGGTGAGCGCACACCCGCCCGCGAACCGGCAGCGTCGATCATCGGCGCCAAGCGGGTACTGCGCGTCACGATGTCTCCACGTCAACTGGGTCGGGCCACCACGGGTCGCGGTGAGCTGTGCAACTCAGTAAACCATGTCGGGAGCACCGAACCGGGCTCGGAATCGTTCGGCGTTTGACCGCTGGGCGCGGTGACCTGCATGGCAGGGTATCGGCATGCCGGAAGAACTGACGGCCGAGCGAGCCGCGGAGCGGCTGCGTCCCGTCGACACGCTGGGTGTTCCGCTGGGCCCGGGACAGCCGCCGACGTTCCTGCGGGCCCTCGGTGCGCGCACCGACTGGACGGACCTGCGGGTGTACGGCGCGCTGCTGGCGGTGGGCACCGAGCTGTTCTCCCGTCCGGGGGTCCGGTACCTGTCGGGGTTCTACGGCCCGCTCGAGCGCGCGCTGCGCGAATCCGGCGCCGACGTCGACTTCATGCCCGCCGACTTCCGCCGCTTCGGACCGCTGCTGGAACGGCAGCGACCCCGCGTGATGGCCACGGTCGCGACACCGCCCGACGCCGACGGCTGGTGCTCGCTGTCGCTGCACGCGGGTGCCACCGTCGCCGAACTGCATCGGGCCGGAGCCGATCCGGACCGGCTGCTGATCGTCGAAGCCTCCGAGGCGTTCCCACGCACGGGTGGATGGGGCGAGCGGTACCGGCACGCGCTGCACGTCGACGAGATCGACGTGCTGATCCCCTCGACCGAGCCGCCGCTCGCGCTGCCCACCGCTGCGACCACCGACACCGATGTGGCGATCGCCCGGCATGCGGTGGAGTTCATCGGGTCCGGGGCCACACTGCAGACCGGGATCGGCGCGATCCCGAGCCAGATCGCGACGCTGCTCGCCGATGGCGACGTCGGCGACTTCGGCCTGCACAGCGAGATGTTCACCGACGGCTGCATGCGTCTGCATCAGGCAGGCAAGGTCACCAACGCGCACAAAGGCCAGTACGACGGCGTCAGCGTCACGACGTTCGCCCTCGGGTCGGCGGACCTCTACGCCTGGCTGGACGGCAACGCCGAGGTTGCGTTCCTGCCTGTCGAGGTGGTCAATGCGCCCGAGGTGATCGCGGCCAACACCGACATGATCTCGATCAACGGCGCGCTGGCGGTCGACGTGCACGGTCAGGTGGTGGCCGACACCATCGGCGACGAGCAGTTCAGCGGCATCGGAGGGGCCGAGGACTTCGTGGCCGGCGTCGGTCTCGAGCTGTCCGACCGGTCGCTGATCTGCCTGCCCTCGACGTTCGAACGCGACGGCGTCCCGCACTCGCGCATCGTCGGGCAGTTCGCGTCCGGCGCGGTCATCACCACCCCCCGCCACCACGTCGACGTCATCGTCACCGAATACGGCGCCGCGGAGCTCGAAGGGCTCTCCGTGCGGGAGCGCGGGCACGCGCTGGCCGCGATCGCGCACCCACTGTTCCGGGACGAGTTGATCGACGCGGCGGACCGCGCCGCACGCCGCCAATTAGCAAGTTGACCTAGTAAACCTTGTTCGTTTAACTTCGAGGCACCCATCCAATGAAGGAGTGTCTTCCATGCCTGAAGCCGTCATCGTCGAGGCAGTGCGTTCACCAGTCGGTAAGCGCAACGGAGGCCTCTCCGGAGTGCATCCGGCCGAGCTGTCCGCGCAGGTGCTCAACGGTCTCGTCGAGCGGGCCGGGGTCGACCCGGCGCTGGTCGACGACGTCATCTGGGGTTGCGTCATGCAGGCTGGTGAGCAGGCGCTCGACATCGCACGCACCGCGCTGCTGACGGCCGGCTGGCCGGAGTCGGTGCCCGGCGTGACCGTGGACCGGCAGTGCGGATCGAGCCAGCAGTCGGTGCACTTCGCCGCGGCCGGTGTGGTCGCCGGCCATTACGACGTCGTCGTCGCCGGTGGCGTCGAGTCGATGTCGCGGACCCCGATGGGCTCGTCGCTCGCCGGCGGCGGCAACCCCTACCCCGCCGGATTCAAGGACCGCTACAGCAAGACGCCGAACCAAGGCATCGGCGCCGAGATGATCGCCGAGCAGTGGGGCTTCAGCCGCACCGATCTCGACCAATACTCTCTTGACTCGCACGAAAAAGCCGCTGCGGCACAGGATTCCGGCGCGTTCGACGACCAGATCGTGGCGATCAAAGACCAGGACGGTAACCCGGTTCTCAAGGATGAGGGCATCCGGCGCGGCACGACCCTGGAGAAAATGGGGCAGCTCAAGCCCGCGTTCAGTGAAGACGGAGTGATCCACGCCGGCAACAGCTCTCAGATCTCCGACGGCTCGGCCGCACTGCTGTTCATGTCGGCTGAAAAGGCCAAGGAGCTCGGTCTCAAACCGCTGGCGAAGGTGCACACCGCTGTGCTCGCGGGAGCCGACCCGGTGATCATGTTGACCGCGCCGATCCCGGCCACGCAGAAGGCGCTCAAGCGGTCTGGCCTGACGATCGATCAGATCGGTGCCTTCGAGGTCAACGAGGCGTTCGCTCCGGTGCCGATGGCGTGGCTCAAGGACATCGGTGCCGACGAGAAGCGGCTCAACCCCAACGGCGGGGCGATCGCCCTCGGTCACCCGCTCGGCGGCTCGGGCGCCCGCATCATGACCACGCTGCTGTACCACATGCGCGACAACGGAATTCAGTACGGACTGCAGACCATGTGCGAGGGTGGCGGCCAGGCCAACGCCACCATCCTGGAACTGCTGTGAGCGATGATCAGCCCCAGCCCGGCGCGCTCGTCGAGCGCCGTGGCAACGTCATGGTCATCACGATCAACCGGCCCGAGGCCCGCAACGCCATCAATGCGGCCGTGTCGATCGCCCTCGGTGACGCGCTGGAGGAGGCGCAGAACGACCCGGACGTGTGGGTGGTGGTGCTCACCGGGTCGGGCGACAAATCCTTCTGTGCCGGAGCCGATCTCAAAGCGCTCTCGCGCGGCGAGAACATCGGGCACCCCGACAAGCCCAAGTGGGGTTTCGCCGGCTACGTCCGCCATGCCATCGACAAGCCGACCATCGCCGCGGTCAACGGCACCGCCCTGGGCGGCGGCACCGAACTGGCGTTGGCCAGTGATCTGGTGGTCGCCCAGGAAAGCGCCGCATTCGGTCTGCCCGAGGTGAAGCGGGGCCTGATCGCCGGCGCGGGCGGCGTGTTCCGGATCGTCGAGCAGATTCCGCGCAAGGTCGCGATGCACATGATGCTCACCGGCGAGCCCATCAGCGCGGCGGACGCGCAACGCTGGGGGCTGGTCAACGAGGTCGTGCCCGACGGGACCGTGCTGAACGCCGCGCTCGCGCTGGCCGAACGCATCACCGTCAACGCCCCGTTGGCCGTTCAGGCCAGCAAGCGGGTCGCTCGCGGTATCGACGACGGGGTCGTCGTCGACGAGGAAGCCGGATGGACCCGCACGATGCGCGAAGCCGTCATGGTCTTCAGCTCGGAGGATGCCGCGGAAGGCCCACTCGCGTTCGCTCAGAAACGTCAACCTGTCTGGAAAGCCAAGTAAGGGAATCGATCATGAAGCGCACCATCTACGAAGCCGAGCACGAGGCGTTCCGCGACACCGTGCGCGGATACATCGACAGTGAACTGGTACCCAACGCCGAGAAGTGGGAGGCCGATCGCATCGTCGACCGGTCGGCCTACGTCGCGGCGGGCAAGCACGGCCTGATCGGGTTCAACATGCCCGAGGAGTACGGCGGTGGCGGCACCGACGACTTCAGGTTCAACGCGATCATCGACGAGGAGATCGCCAAGGCCGGTGTGCCCGGACCCGGGCTGAGCCTGCACAACGACGTCGTCGCGCCCTACTTCAAGGATCTGACCACCGACGAGCAGAAGGAGCGGTGGCTGCCGGGGATCGCCAGCGGCGAGACCATCATCGCGGTCGCGATGACCGAGCCGGGCGCGGGCAGCGACCTCGCGGGCATCCGCACATCGGCCGTGCGTGATGGGGACGACTGGATTCTCAACGGGTCCAAGACCTTCATCTCGTCGGGCATCAACAGCGACCTCGTCGTCGTCGTCGCCCGCACCGATCCCGAAGCCGGCCACAAAGGTTTCTCGCTGCTGGTCGTCGAGCGTGGCATGGAGGGCTTCAGCCGCGGCCGCAAGCTCGACAAGATGGGCATGCATGCTCAGGACACGGCCGAACTGCACTTCGAGAACGTCCGAGTGCCGAACGCCAACGTGCTGGGCAAGGAGGGACGCGGCTTCTACCACCTGATGCAGAACCTGCCGTCAGAGCGGCTGTCGATCGCGATCTCCGCGATCGCCGGCGCGCGCGAAACCTGGCGTCAGACACTGCAATACGTCAAGGACCGCAAGGCCTTCGGACAGCCGATCGGCAGCTTCCAGCACAACCGGTTCCTGCTCGCGGAGATGGACACCGAGCTCGACGTGACCGAACAGTACGTGGACCGGTGTCTGCAGGCCATCGTCGACGGCGAACTGACCGCGGTCGAAGCGGCCAAGGCCAAGTGGTGGGCGACCGAGGTCGCCAAGAAGGTGGTCGACCAGTGCGTGCAGCTGCACGGTGGCTACGGCTGGATGATGGAGTACCGCGTCTGCCGTGACTACGTCGACGGCCGCATCATGACGATCTTCGGTGGTACGACCGAGATCATGAAGGAGATCATCGGCCGCGACCTCGGCCTCTAGACGGAACTTCGGCGTGGTTGTCGTCGCTAGGCGACGACAACCACGCCGAAATCACTAACCGATCGGGGCTTCGGCGGCCGGAGTGGTGGTCTCGGCCGGCAGCGGCGCCGCGGCCGTCGTCGTCGGCGTGGCCGACGGGGTCGCCGCCTCCGACGTCGACGATGTGCTCGTCGGCGTGGTCGGGGCCGGTGCGTCCGCCGGGTTCAGCACGTGATCGACCAGGTAGATGCGCGCGTTTTGGGCCTGGATGCCACCGCACACCACCTTGGTGGTCTCGTTGACCTTGAGGTCGTCACCGGAGCCGGTGACCTCGATCTCGGTGCCCTCCTGGGTGGGCCGCTGACCCTTCACGTCATCGGGGCCCAGCAGTCCGAGGAACACGTGGTAGTACAGCAGGCTGGTCAGCGCGGCAGGATCGGTACGCAGCATCTCCTGCTGCTCAGGCGGCAGCTCGGCGAACGCCTCGTTGGTGGGCGCGAACACCACGAACGGGCCGTTGTCGAGCACCGGGTCGATGTTGACGGCCGGGTTGAGCTGGCCGGACACCGCCGCGTTGAACGAGCTGATGTCCGGGATGCTGGCCAGCACCTTGCTGACGGGCAGATTGGCCAGGCTCTTCCAGTTCGGCACCGCTTGCTTGAACGGATCGCACTTGCCCTGCGGGTCGGGGATCTCGGCCGTCACCGTCGTCGTGGTCGGCTGCGCGGATGCGTTCACGGCCAGCGGAACCGACAGGGCGATCGCGGCGGCACTCGCAGCGATGCCGATGGCCTTGCTGGGGCGGGTCTTCACGTTCTGCTCCTCATGCTCGTCAGGTCGCTTGGCATGCTAAGCGCACGCTCGGGTCACGACCAAGTCGAGAATGTGTCGCGGTTGCGCTACGAAGCGTTACAGAAGAGTTGCTGACCTGCGGTTATCAAGCGCCGACGGCGGCCGTGCAGAGGTCTTCGGAGAGATGCCACAGCGTCAGGGCGCGGGCCTCGTCGGTGGCGTAGGGCGCAGCCTCGGCGACCGCGCAGTCGGACAGGTAGACACCACCCAGCTCGGTGACGTCGTCGCTGACCGCAGCCCACACCTGCGTGGCGGCGCCGTACTCGGGCGTCGTGAACTGCCGATTGGTGCGCCCCCGTAGGTTCAGCGCGGCGAAATCCTGCTCGTGCATGTGCCGGGCCAGCGACGTCGCGACGATGCCGGGATGCACCGCGTAGGCCCGCACGCCGCTGTCGCGCAGCCGCCGATCCAGTTCGACCGCGTGCAGCACGTTGGCGGTTTTCGACGCGCCGTATGCGGCGAACTTGTCGTAATCACGGCGCTCCCAGTTGGAGTCGTCGAGGTCGACGTCGCCGATCCGGTGACCCTCCGACGACAGGTTCACCACGCGAGCGCCGTCGGCGGCGACCAGGGCGGGCAGCAGCGAGCGGGTCAGCTCGAAGTGACCGAGGTGGTTGGTGCCGAACTGCATCTCGAAACCGTCGACGGTCCGCTCGAACGGGGTGAACATGACCCCGGCGTTGTTCATCAGGACATGCACGGCGGGGGTGAGGTCGCTGATCTGCGCCGCGGCCGCACTCACCGATGTGAGCGACGCGAGGTCCAGATGCACCGTCGCCGTCAGCGCCTGCGGCACCTGCTCGTGAATCCATGCGTCCGTATCGGCGAGCGCTGACGTGTCCCGGCCCGTCAAGACCACCCGGGCGCCAGTGATCGCCACGCATCGGGCCGACTCCCGGCCCAGTCCCGACGTCGCGCCCGTGATCACGACGGTCTTGCCGGTCAGATCGACGCCTTCGACGATCTGCTGAGCGGTGGGGGTCGACGTCACTGTCACGACGAGAGGATCGCACGCGCCCGCTGGGGAAGTGGTAGCCGACCCTACGATGGCGCCATGCCGGAGCCACTGATCCTTCCCGTTCTTGGGCACGCACCGCAGCTGCACCCGCAGAGTTGGGCCGCCCCGAACTCCACCCTCGTCGGCCGGATCATCCTGGCCGAGGGAGCCAGCGTCTGGTACGGCGCCACGTTGCGCGCCGAGACGGAGGACATCGAGATCGGGCCGGGCAGCAACATCCAGGACAACGTGACGGTCCACGTCGACCCGGGCTTCCCCGCGCGCATCGGTGCGGGCGTGACCGTCGGGCACAACGCGGTGCTGCACGGCTGCACCGTCGGCGACGACACGCTGATCGGGATGGGAGCAGTGGTCCTCAACGGGGCCACCATCGGCGCCGGATGTCTGATCGCGGCTGGGGCCGTGGTGTCCCAGGGTGCCGACATCCCGCCCGGAACCATGGTCGCCGGGGTGCCCGCGAAGGTGCGCCGCGAGCTCGGCGACGCCGAGAAAGAGGGCATCCGGACCAACGCGCTGCTGTACCAGGAGCTGGTCAAATTGCACCGTGACACAGGCAACGTCTGACATACCGATGGTTGGGGTACAGGCCAGTCGTGGGTAATCGGACTCTGGTCACCGGCGCGAGCGGCTACATCGGCTCTCGCCTCGTCGCGGCACTGCTGGCCGACGGCAACGACGTCGTCGCCGTCAGCCGCAACCCGGAGAGGCTGCGCGAATTCGGTTGGCACGACCGGGTTTCGGCGGTCGAGCTGGACGCAGGTGACGCCGACTCCGCGCGCCGGGCCTTCGACGACGCCGGGCCGATCGACGTCGTCTACTACCTGGTGCACGGCATCGGCCAGCCCGGATTCCGGGAGGCCGACAACCAGGCAGCCGCCAATGTCGCCGAGGCGGCCAAGGCGGCAGGGGTGCGCCGCATCGTCTACCTCGGCGGGTTCGTGCCGCAGGCCGCCGACGGCGGACCGCTCTCGGAACACCTGGCGAGCCGCGCCGAAGTCGCCCACGCCCTCCACGTCGACGGGGGCCCCGACGTCGTCTGGCTCGGCGCGGCGATCGTGCTGGGCGCCGGGTCGACGTCGTTCGAGATGATGCGCTACGTCGCCGACCGATTCCTGCTCCTGCCCATGCCGGCATGGTCGGCCAACCCGATCGACCCGATCTCGATTCGCGACGTGCTGCACTACCTCGTCGCCGCCGCGGACGAGAAGGTGCCGGCAGGCTCCTACGACATCCGCGGCCCTGAGACCACCACCTACGGGGATCTGCTGCGCACCTATGCGCGCATCGCCGGAATCTGGCGGACCCCGGTTCCGGTCTACGGCATCGACACCGGACTGGTGTCCGCGGTCAGCGGCGTCATCCTCCCGGTGCCCGGCGGCTTGGCGGGCGACCTCATCGAATCGCTGGACTTCCCGATGATGGCCACCCAGGACGGACTCGCCGGGTTGGTGCCCGATCCGCCGGGCGGCCTCACCGGCATCGAGGACGCGATGCGCGCAGCCATCACCAGCCCGCGACGCCGGCCGGTCGACAAGCTCGCCGACCCGCACCACCTCGCCGACACCGATCCCGACTGGGCGGGTGGCGATGCGCTGCGGCTGCGTCAACTCGCCTGCGCCGTCACGCCCACCGCCGTCCAGCCGGTTCTCGGGCTGCTCGGTCTGGTGCCCAAGCCCGTCGCCGCTGCCGTTCGTACCGGTCTGGACCACGTGATCGGACTGGTGCCCAAGGGGAGTATTGCGTGAACGCTGACGACCACACGCCGCTGTCCGGCGAGATCAAACAGATCGCTCGCGCCAAGGCGCCGGCATTCAACGAACCGCCGTCGATGGTCACCCGCCGCAAGTTCGTCGTCGGGGTCTTCCTACTGATCGGTGCGGCGCTGCTCGGCTACTCGCTCAGCCGTCCACCCGGCGACAGCTCGTTCGTCTGGCTCACGCTGGCGCTGGCCGCGGTCTGGGCGATCGGGGCGTTCCTGTCCGGCCCGCTGCACTGGGGGCACGTCAGCTTCCGCGGGCGCAACCAACGCCCGGTCATCACCGGTACCGCTGTCGGGCTCGGCTTGGGCGCGATCTTCGTCGTGGGTGCGTTGGTGGCGCGCCAGATCCCCCCGGTGCGCGACTACATCACCAGCGTGCTCGAGTACGTCAACACGGCGCCGCTGTGGGTGATCGCGTTCATCACGGTGATCAACGGCTTGGCCGAGGAGATGTTCTTCCGCGGCGCGCTCTACACCGCATTGTGGAAGTACAAGCCGGTGCTGGTATCGACCGTGCTGTACGTCATCGCGACCGCGGCCACGACCGGCAACCCGATGCTGGGCTTCGCGGCGATCGTCCTCGGCACCGTGTGCGCGCTCGAACGCCGCGCCACCGGGGGAGTGCTCGCCTCGATGCTGACGCACTTCTTCTGGGGTCTGGTCATGGTCCTCGCGCTGCCCCCGCTGTTCGGGGTCTAACGCAGCGGGTGCGCGAGCTCGTCGCGCCGCATTCGGGCCGCGGCCATCGCTGTGGCCGCCAGCAGGACCGGCATCAGACCCGCGACGAGGAAGATGGTCTGCATCGAGACCACTTTCGACAGCGGGCCGATGATCGCGAACGACACCGGCATGAAGGCGAGTGAGACAAAGAAGTCCAGGCTCGACACCCGGCCCAGCATCGCTGGCGGCACCCGCCGCTGCAGGAGCGTGCCCCAGATGACCATGCCTGCGCCGTCGGTGACGCCGATGACGAACGTCGCCGCCGCCATCGCCGGGAACGACGACGTGACGCCGACGATCACGAGCGGGATCGAGCCCAACCCCCACATCGTCATCATCACGGTCAGGTACCGGCGGGGAAGCTGTCGTGACGACACCGCCAGTGCGCCCAGCGCGCTACCCAGACCGAAGAACGCCAGGACCAGCCCGTAGGTCTGCTCACCATCGGCGAACCGCTCGGCCACGATGAACGGCAGCAGGACCTCGATGGGGCCGAGCACCACCAGCACGAACATGCTGGCGAACAGCAGTGTCCACAGCAGCCACGGTGTGCGCCAGACGAATCCGACGCCGTCGCGCAGATCGCGCAGCAACCGTGACTGTGGTTGTGCGAGAGCGGGTGTGGTGGCCGGCCGGGTGGCGATGAGCAGCGCGAGGCCGACGCCGAACAGGACTGCCACCACGAGTGCGCCCGCAGCGGGGAACGTCGCGCCGATGAGCATGCCGGCCACCGCGGGTCCTGCCGCGCGCTGGAACACCGGCCGGACGATCCCCTCGACGCCGTTGGCGGCCAGCAGCTGTTCGGCCGGCAGGATGCGCGGTAGCAGAGCGGAGTAGGCGGGGAAGAAGAACGCGGCCGCCACCCCCAGCGCGCCGGCCGCGACCGCGAGATGCCAGATCCGTAGCGTGCCGGCGAAGCCGAGCACCGCGACGGTGGAAACCACTGCGGTGTTGACGATTTCGACGACGATGATGATCGCCCGCTGGGGGAGTCGGTCTGCGGCCAGGCCGCCGACGAGTACGAACGCGACGAGACCCAGGCCCAGGCACGTCGCGACCAGCGACAGCGAGGTGGGGTCGTTGTCGATGGCGATCACCTGCAACGTCATCACCACCGCCCACATGCCTTCGGCGAAGATCGACAGCGATACCGCGGCGATGAGGAGGCGGTACTCGCGAAACTGGAAAGGCGCGAGCACGCGCCAGCGGGCATCTGCCGCCGGCGTCTCGATCTCGAAGTCTGTGCTCACCGATCGATGGTGGCTGACGAGTAGTGGTCGCGTCGAACGATTTTCGAGTGCTGCCGGGGTGCCGAGCGGGCGTCGGCACTCCTGCCCGGGCGTGCCGAGATCGACGAAATGGCGCCCGGTACTCGCACTTTTCCGCCCAAACGTCGGTTTGGGCGGAAGGGTGTGGGGGTCAGGAGTCGGTGAAGGTGGGCTCTCGGCGCTGTTGGAAGGCGCGTGCGCCCTCGCGGAAATCGCCGGCCTCGAGCAGGATCAGCTGACCCTCCTTCTCGCGCTCCAGCGCACCTTCGAGCTCGGCCAGCGTCGCCGCGTTGACCGCGTCCTTGGTCTTGCGCTGAGCGACGGCGGGGCCGCGGGCCAGCCGCGCGATCACCGCGTCGACCTCCGCGGCGAAGTCATCGGCCGGGTACACCGCGCTCACGAGCCCCCAGTCGAAAGCCTCGGCCGCGGGAATGCGCTCGGCGAGCAGCGCCATTCGCATCGCACGGATTCGCCCGATCGCCGCGGCGATCAACGCCGACGCCCCGCCGTCGGGCATCAGCCCGATCTTGGTGAAGGCGAGCATGAAAAATGCTTTCTCCGAAGCCAATACGACGTCACAGGCCAACGCCAGGGACGCCCCGACACCCGCCGCGGCGCCCTGCACCGCGGCGACCGCCGGCTGCGGCAGCGCCACGATCGCGCGGATGCACCGGTTGGCGGCATCCAGCACCTCGGCCGGTGTACCCGCCGCGCCGGGGTTGGCATGGTCGGACTCGCTGATGCCCGCGCCTGACGAGAAGCCACGCCCGGCGCCTTCGATGCGCACCACCCGCACCTCGGGGTCGCCGGCGGCGCGTTCGAGGGTGTCGGCCAGCGTGGTCAGCATCGGGGCGGTCAGCGAGTTCAGGCTGTCCGGCCGGTGCAGTGTCACGGTCAGCACGCCCGCATCACGGCTCACCCGGAGGTCGTCGATATCCACGTAGTCCTGCGTCGTCGCCATAGTCAGGCACCCTAGGTCGGCCGAGAAGGTTATACAAGTAAGCTATGTCGGGCTCGACCGAGCGACCGAGACGAAGGGCGGTTGGAGATGGCTGGACCTCTGCAGGGACTACGCGTGGTGGAGTTGGCAGGCATCGGCCCTGGCCCCCATGCGGCGATGATCCTCGGCGACTTGGGCGCCGACGTCGTGCGCGTGGAACGTCCCGGTAAGGGCGGCGGCGCACCCAGCGGGGACTACCTGCTGCGCAACCGGCGATCGATCGGTGCCAACCTCAAAGACCCGGCCGACGTCGAGAAGGTACTGAGCCTGATCGCCAAGGCCGACGTGCTGATCGAGGGGTTCCGCCCCGGGGTCACCGAACGGCTCGGCCTGGGCCCTGAGGACTGCGCCAAGGTCAACGAACGCCTCATCTACGCGCGGATGACCGGCTGGGGCCAGGACGGACCCCGGGCGCAGCAAGCCGGCCACGACATCAACTACATCTCGCTCAACGGCACGCTGCACGCGATCGGCCGCGCCGGTGAGCGCCCGGTGCCGCCGCTGAACCTCGCCGGCGACTTCGGCGGCGGATCGATGTTCCTGCTGGTCGGGGTCCTCGCAGCGCTGTGGGAGCGGCAGACCTCGGGCAAGGGTCAGGTCGTCGACGCCGCCATGGTCGACGGCTCCAGCGTGCTGATGGCGATGATGTGGGCGTTCCGCGGCACCGGCATGTGGAGCGACGAGCGCGGCACCAACATGCTCGACACCGGTGCGCCCTACTACGACACCTACACCTGCGCCGACGGCCGCTACGTCGCCGTCGGAGCGATCGAGCCGCAGTTCTACGCCGAGATGCTCAAGGGCCTGGGGCTCGACGCGGCCGATCTGCCCGACCAGAACGACGTGAGCCGGTGGCCCGAACTGCGGGCGCGGCTGACCGAGGCGTTCGGCGCGCACGATCGCGACCACTGGGCGAAGACGTTCGCCGGCACCGATGCCTGCGTCACGCCGGTGCTGTCGTTCGCCGAGGTCGAATCCGAACCGCACAACACCGAGCGCGGAACCTTCTACCAGGAGAACGGGAACCTCTACCCCGCGCCGGCCCCGCGGTTCTCCCGCAGCGTGCCGGATTCCCCGGAGGCGCCGGGCGTGCCGGGTGCCGACACCGAAGCTGTTCTGCAGGACTGGGTTTAGCCAACAGAAAGGAATCGATCAATGGAGATCAAGGACGCTGTCGCGCTCGTCACCGGAGGTGCATCCGGTCTCGGTCTGGCGACCACGAAGCGCCTGCTGGACCGTGGTGCATCCGTCGTGGTGATCGACCTCAAGGGTGCCGAGGCGGTCGCCGAGCTGGGGCCGCGCGCCAAGTTCGTCGAGGCCAACGTCACCGATCCCGAGCAGGTCAGCGCAGCGCTGGACGCGGCCGAAGAGATGGGCCCGGTCCGCATCGACGTCAACTGCGCGGGCATCGGCAACGCGATCAAGACCCTCGGCAAGGAGGGGCCTTTCCCGCTCGACGGCTTCCGCAAGGTGGTCGAGGTCAACCTGATCGGCACCTTCAACGTGATTCGCCTTGCGGCTGAACGCATTGCGAAGACCGAGCCGATCGACGGGGAGCGTGGCGTCATCATCAACACCGCGTCGGTGGCAGCGTTCGACGGCCAGATCGGGCAGGCCGCCTACTCCGCGTCCAAGGGCGGCGTTGTCGGCATGACGCTGCCGATCGCGCGTGACCTCTCCCGCGATCTGATCCGCGTCGTCACCATCGCGCCGGGCCTGTTCAAGACTCCGCTGCTGGGCTCGCTGCCCGAGGAGGCGCAGGCCTCGCTGGGCAAGCAGGTGCCCCACCCGGCGCGTCTCGGTGACCCCGACGAGTACGGCGCCCTGGCCACGCACATCGTCGAGAACCCGATGCTCAACGGAGAGACGATCCGTCTCGACGGCGCGATCCGGATGGCCCCGCGATGAGCGCTTGCGCGAAGAGCCGAGGGCAGAGGTGAGCATCCGCACGAAGTTCACCGAGACCTTCGGTGTCGAGCATCCGATCGCCCAGGGCGGTATGCAGTGGGTGGGTCGCGCGGAACTCGTTGCGGCCGTTGCCAATGCGGGCGGGCTGGGGTTCCTGACGGCGCTGACGCAGCCGACGCCTGCTGACCTGGCCAACGAGATCGCCAAGACGCGGGACCTGACCGACAAACCGTTCGGCGTGAACCTGACGATCCTGCCGACGATCAACCCGCCGCCGTATGACGAGTACCGCCAGGTCATCGTCGACGCTGGCATCAAGGTCGTCGAGACGGCGGGCTCCAACCCGGCGCCGCACCTGCCGATGTTCCACGACAACGGCATCAAGGTGCTGCACAAGTGCACCTCGGTGCGGCATGCCGTCAAGGCGCAGAGCCTGGGCGTCGACGGCATCAGCATCGACGGGTTCGAATGTGCGGGTCATCCCGGGGAGGACGACATCCCGGGCTTGGTGCTGATCCCGGCGGCCGCGGACAAGATCGAGATACCGATGATCGCCTCCGGCGGGTTCGCGGACGCCCGCGGACTGGTGGCCGCGCTGGCACTGGGCGCAGACGGCATCAACATGGGATCGCGGTTCATGTGCACCCAGGAGTCGTGCATCCACGACAACGTCAAGGACGCGATCGTTGCCGGGGACGAGCGGGGCACAGAGCTGATCTTCCGGACACTGCACAACACGGCGCGGGTGGCATCGAATGCGGTGTCGCGGGAGGTCGTGGAGATCCTCAAGGGCGGCGGTCAATTCGACGACGTGAAGGATCTGGTGGCCGGGTCGCGGGGCCGGAAGGTGTTCGACGACGGAGATGTCGACGCCGGGATCTGGACTGTCGGTACGGCCATGGGCCTGATCAATGACATCCCGACGGTGGGCGACTTGGTGTCGCGCATCGTGGCCGAGGCGGAAGACTTGATCCGCGGCCGGTTGGCCGGGATGGTCGCGCAGACCTCAGCGGTCTAGAACAGCGGGAAGAGCGCGCGTCCGTCATGGGCGCGCGCTCTCTTGTCACACTGCGAAGGGGAGGAACTGCTCGTCGTCGAGCTGCTCCGACGTCAATCCCTCGACGAGAACATCGCCGTGGTAGAGGGCGTCGAAATCAACCTTGATGACATCAGCATTGGTGTCGTCGATCCACATGTACTGAACAGTAACCTCGGGGTCTAAGGAAACTTTGAGTCCAGACTCGGAAAACTGTGGCAATTCTTACCCGCGGGTAGGTTCAGCTGTATACCGGACCTCTGACGGTCGTTTGTGAGGAGCTCTCGGATGGCCACCACTGTCGACAACCCGTTCTTCGCGCGCATGTGGACCGCGATGTCGGCCCGCGAACCGGAATCGGTGCGGCGGTTGCGCCGGGAGAACCTGGCCGGCCTCGCGGGCCGCGTGCTCGAGGTGGGCGCAGGCACCGGAACCAACTTCGCGTTCTATCCGGCCACGGTCACCGAGGTCGTCGCTGTCGAACCCGAGCGCAGGCTCGCCGTCATCGCAGAGCACGCGGCGGCACTGGCGCCGGTGCCCGTCACGCTGACCGCCGACACCGTCGAGGGATTCCAGGCCGGCGGGCAGTTCGACGCGGTGGTGTGCTCGCTGGTGCTGTGCTCGGTCGAGCATCCCGGTGAGGTCGTCACCCATCTGTTCTCCCTCCTGAAGCCGGGGGGCGAGATGCGCTACCTGGAGCATGTCGCCGGTTCCGGAGCCAGGGCCGGTTTGCAGAAGGTCGCGGACGCGACGATCTGGCCGCGGCTGGCGGGCAACTGCCACACCCATCGCCACACCGAAGAGACCATCGCCGGGGCGGGCTTCCGTCTGGAAGGGGCACGCCGGGAGTGGACGATGCCCCGCTGGGTGCCGCTCCCGGTCGCCGAGTTCGCGATCGGCCGGGCCGTCAAACCCGCGTCGTCAGCGAGTCTCTAGCCGATCAGCGCGGGCAGCCGCTGCAGCAGCCCGGGCAGTGCGGTGCCCGCCTTCTCGCGCAGTGACACCGTCGCGCTGCGCGACAGCGGCGTCGGCTCCGGGTTGACCTCGATCACCGGGGTGCCGCTGGCCACCGCCATCTCGGGGAGCCCGGCCGCGGGATAGACCACCGACGATGTTCCGACCACCACGACGACGTCGGCGCCGACCACCGCGTCGACCGACTGCTGCCAAGCCCGGTCGGGCAGCGCCTCGCCGAACCACACCACGTTCGGCCGGATCAGCCCGCCGCAGACCGCGCACCGCGGCGGGTCGACGGACTCGACCGGCTCGGGCATGTCGGGCACCGCGTCGTTGTATGCGGTTCCGCAACTGTCGCAATGGAATTCGAAGAGGCTGCCGTGGACGTGGTACACCTTCGTGCTGCCGGCCCGCTCGTGCAGATCGTCGACGTTCTGGGTGACGACACGCACGTCGGCGTAGTCCTGCCAGGCGGCGACGGCGCGGTGCGCGTCGTTGGGTGCGACGGTCGCCATCATGTGGTGGCGCCACAGATACCAGGCCCACACCCGATCGGGATGCGCCCGCCAGCCGTCCGAGCTCGAGATCTCGTAGGGATCGACGTGGGCCCACAGGCCGGTCTCGACGTCCCGGAACGTCGGCACACCGCTTTCGGCCGAGATCCCGGCGCCGCTGAAGACCGTCACCTGCACTCCACCAAACTAGTCGCTGTGGGCGATACTGAGCACGTGGCCGAGTTGGGGGATTGGGTGCACGTCGACACGCAAGCGGCCCGACCGCTGTTCGACCAGCTCAGAACGCAGATCATCGAGGGTATTCGGGACGGCCGGCTCACGCCGGGCACGCGCCTGCCGACCGTGCGGGAACTGGCCGGCCAGCTGGGTCTGGCGGTCAACACCGTCGCCCGCGCCTACCGTGAGCTGGAAGCCGCCGGCATTCTGGAAACCCGTGGCCGGTTCGGCACTTTCGTCGCGAGCTCGGACCCGGCCGACTCTGCGCTGGCTGACGCCGCACACACCTATGTGTCGGCGGCCAAAGCGCTGGGGGTCGGGAAAGGGCAGGCGTTGCGCTATGTCGAGGCGGCGTTCGGCTGATCAGCCGAATTCGAGCAGCGTGGTCAGCGGCCGCAGCGGGTCGAGCAGCGGCAGCCGCTGCCAGGTCCACAGCACTGCGTTGAGCAGACGGCCCCGGGCAGGTTCGGCCGGCAGATCGTGTACGGCCCGCACCCCGGGCACCGTGTTGGCCAGATCGGCGAGCTCGGCGACCGTCAGCGAGAACGGCATCGGCGGAACGCGGTAGCGCAGCGAGGTGCGCATTCCGCGGCGGGCCAGCGCGGCGAATCCCGACGGCGGGAGATCGAAGATCATCTGGCCGCCGGGGAAACGGGCGGCGCACTCGGTGATGATCGACATCGCTTCCTCGGGCTGCAGATACATCAACAGTCCCTCGGCCGTGATGAACACCCCGTTCTCGGAGTTGCTGCCGGTGTCGACCCCGTCCATCCAGCTGAAGTCGAGCGCGGACTGCGCGCACTCGGTGATGCGATCCGACGGCGGCAGGATGGCCCGTCGCAGGTCGATCATCGGCGGCAGGTCGACACTGAGCCACGAGAAGTCGTGGCCGACCCCGCCGGTGGTGTCGAGTCGATAGAAGCTCGTCTGCAGACCCTCGGCCAACGCCACCACCGTCGCCTTCGGATGGTCGCGCAGATAGCGGCGGGCGTACTTGTCGAACAGGTTGGCCCGCAACGCCATGTCCTGGCGGCGCGTGAAGCCGAACTTCGCGAAGTCGAAGTCGATCGAGTCCATCAGATGGATGGCCATCGGGTCGTCGATGATCCCGTCGGGGCGGCGCGCCTCAGCCGCTCGCACCGCGAGCGTCATCAACGCGGTCTCCGAGACTCCCGTCAGATCCGCAGCGTGCTTGGGCGATCGTGTCATCCGTGGTGATCTCCGTCTTCGCTCTCAGGCTGCCAACAGCTTGTCGATGGTGCGCAGATTGCGGGTCGTGGTCGAGGGCTTGTACCGCTTGTCGCCCATGGTCTTGCCGACGGTGCTGTCCAGTGTCGACCCCTTGGGCACCTGCCAGTAGACGACGCCGTCACCCGCCTCGATCTTCTCCTTCGGCCCGGGCGACAGCGCGGCCAGCTCGCCGAGAACCTCGGGGTCACTGACGAACGTGACGTAGGACTGGTGACCGTCGCGTTCGCGCTCGAACGGATAGGCGGCGGAGATGTCGGCCAACGTGTCCATGTCGTACACCAGAACCCAAGCGTCGTAACCGAATTCGTCACGCAGTGCCTTTTCGGCTTTCTTGCGGACACCGGCGGCCCCGGCCCGGCTGCTCACGAGCACGTTGCCCGTCGCCAGCACCGTCGTCACATCGGTGAAGCCGGCGTCGGACAGGGCGCGCGCAACTTCGGGCATCTTCAGCTTGACCCCACCCACGTTCACCCCGCGCAACAGCGCGACATAGTGCGTCATCGCGGGGTCACCGTGTTGTGCATGAGGTCCACCTGTTCGATCATTCCACTTCCTGCGCCGACGTACCCTCAGGTGATGACACGCGACGTGTTCGACGACAAGCTGTTGGCGCTGATCGCCGGGAACTCGCTGGGGGTGTTGGCCACCCTCAAACGCGACGGCAGACCGCAGCTGTCGAACGTGTCCTATCACTTCGATCCGCGGACGCTGACGATCTCGGTGTCGATCACCGAGCCGCGGGCCAAGACGCGCAACCTGCGCCGCGATCCCCGCGCAGCCATCCATGTCAGCTCCGACGACGGCTGGGCCTACGCGGTGGCCGAGGGCGATGCCGTGCTCACCCCGCCTGCCGCCGACCCGAACGACGACACCGTCGCGGGGTTGGTCGAGCTCTACCGCGAGATCGCCGGGGAACACCCCGACTGGGACGACTACCGCCGCGCCATGGTCGACGACCGGCGGGTGTTGATGCGCCTACCCATCGGACACCTCTACGGCATGCCGCCCGGCAAGCGCTGAGCGGCTACGCTTGCGCCATGGCATCCCAAGGGTCGGCCGAGTCGTCCGATACTCCCGAGGACGAGAACAAGCGCAAGTTCCGTGAGGCGCTGGAGCGCAAGAAAGCTCAGGCGGGCGGCGGCTCCAACCACCGCGACGGCGGTACGAAGCAACCCCGTGCGCACGGCCCGCTCGAGAACCGTCGCGAGTTCCGCCGCAAGAGCGGCTAACTCACCTTCCCGCAGCGGCCGCCTCACGCGGCGGCTGGGTGACCGGGCGCTCGTCGCGGGCCAGTGCCCTCGCCGCGATCAGCGCGCACAGCGTCACGGCCACCAGCGGTAGGCCCAGATCCTTGAGGCCCCACCCGACCGATGCCAGCGTCGCCGCTCCGGCGATGCAGAGCAGCGATCCGACTGCGGCACTGCGTGCCCCCGGCACGGCCACGAAGCCGCCGTCCCACAACGGAAGTGGGCCGTTCTCCAGCGGGCGCAGCGCGACGAACGCGGCAGCGACCGCTGCCGCCATGATCGCCACCTGCAGGACGGACACGACGACGAAGTCCGGCGCGGCGGGGTCGAAGCGCGGGAAGCCCAGGTAGTCGAACGCGAGATGGATGGCGAGCAGCGGTGGGATGTGCCACAGGTACAGCGTCATCGCTCCGGAGTTGCCGATCGCCGTCGCCCACCACACCCGTGGCCGCCGCGCCCACCGGCCGATCGCGGGCGCAGCGGCAATTGCCAACGCGCACATCATGATCGCGTGCCCAGCCAGTAGCAGCGACGGCGGCGTCATGTTCTTCAGATGCTGGCTCTCCAACCCCACCAGGCTGAGCTCGTACGGGCCGAAGGCCACCAGCGCCACGTTGACGCCGAACGCGACGAGCGCCGTCGTCAGCGCCGTGCGGCCGCGCAGCAGGCCGCGGCGATAGGCGACGCCGAAAGCGCCGGGGATCAACCACATCGCGAAGTTCAGGTAGCCGAGCGCCGACCAACCGTCGACGCTGATGCGTAGCAGGTCGACCCCGGCGACCACGCCGTACAGGACGGCCACCGTCGTGACGAAGCGACGGGTCGTGGTGATCCGCGCGAGCAGCGGCACCGTGGCGAGCACCAGGACGTAGGCGCCGAGGAACCACAGCAGCTGGATGGAGATCCCGGCGATGGGTTCGTAGACGTGCACGGGCAGCACGTCCCGCGCGACGACCAGCGTCACAGCCCAGATCGCCAGATAGGAGAACACCGGCCGGTACAGGCGGGTGCAGCGGCGCATCAGCCAGTCGCCCCAGCTCGCGCCCGGCGTCCACGTCTGCACCGACGCGGCCACGCCGGCGAAGAAGAACAGCGGCATGATCTGGAAGACCCACGTCAGCGCCTGGAACACCGGCGACACCGTCAGCAGGTTGGTCCAGACGAAGACGCCGTCACGGATGGTGCTGGTCGCCATCACGGTATGACCCACGACGACTCCGACGAGCGCGGTGATGCGGATGACGTCGATCGCGCGATCGCGCTCGGGCGGGGTGGCTGCCTCTACCTCATCGGGGCGGGGAAACCGCATCCGTTGGCTCATGCCCCGAAACTAGCTGCGGCTCGGCATCCTCCGAATGAGTAGAAGCACTCAGGATCGCGATCAGGCAGCCGGCAGCGAGAACGGCGACCGCGATCGCGAACGCCACCCCCGAGGTGCGCAATCCCCACGCCTGGGCGGCCACGCCCTCACCGACCACGGGAACCGCGATCGCGACATAGGCGACGACGAAGTAGGTGGAGCTGACCTCGGCGCGCCGGTCGAGCGGGGTGCGTTCAGACACCGCGGCCAGCCCCCGGCTGAAGCTGATGCCCTGGCCGATGCCGGAGATGACGGCCGCTGCGATCAGGCCCGGCAGCGAGCCGACGTGCAGGGCCACCGCCAGCGTCGCCATGCCGGCGATCAGGATCGCGCAGCCGATCGCCACGGCCCGTTCGGGATTCATGGTCCGCGCCGCGACCTGGGCCAGCGCCGAGGTGAGGAAGATCGTGCCGGCGATGAGCCCGGCCAGCGCGTGGTTGCCGATGCCGATGACCTCGGCCAGGAAGGACGGCGCCACCGCGGCGAACAGGCCGGTGACGGCGAACCCCGCGAAACCCGCGAGCGCGGCCACGATGAAGACCGGCCGCGCCTCCGGCGGCACCGCCAGACGCTGGAACCCGAGCCGGCCCTGCCGCGGGGAGGTCTCCCGTGAGCACAGCACCGCGACCGCGGCGGCGACCGTCAACGCGAGGTGCACGACGAAGCTCAGGTCCAGCGGCCGTGGCGCGTACTGCACGAGCACGCCGGCCAGCACCGGACCCAGGCCCAACCCGCCGATGTTCACCACCGAGGCGACCGCGGCCGCGCGGCTCCGCCACGCCGGCGGCGCCGCCTCGATCACCGCCGCCGTCGCCGTCCCGGTGAACAACCCGGCCGACAACCCGGACAGCACCCGGCCGACGAGGAGTTCGGGCACCGAGTCGGCCAGGACGAACACCACGGCGCTGGCCGCCGCCATCGCGATCCCGGCCAGCAGCACCGGCCGCCGGCCCACCACATCGGACCAGCGGCCGAACAGCAGCAGCGCCGACAGCACGCCGCCGGCGTATGCGGCGAAGATGATCGTCGTCGTCAGCACGTGGAAGTGCAGTTCCTCGGCGAACAGTGCGTACATCGGCGTGGGCAGCGTGGTGCCGACCATGATCGCGGCGAACGCGTAGCCCAGCAGAGCCATCGAGTAACGGTGCACGGACATTCTCAGCGGCATACCCGCCGAGGCTATTCCGCAGACCGGGTCAGTGCGCGACCGCCTTCTCCGCGCCGATACCGGTGAGCGACCGCACCTCCATCTCGGCGTTGACCTCCGGGTTGCCGCGATCCGATGAGGTCAAGGTGCCGACGATGCCGAGCACGAACGCCAGCGGGATCGACACGATGCCGGGGTTGGCCAGCGGGAACCAGGCGAAATCAGCGCCCGGGATCATCGAGGTCTTGGCGCCCGACACCGCGGGGGAGAACACGATCAGTACGAGGGTCGAGATGAGCCCGCCGTACATGCTCCACAGTGCGCCGCGGGTGTTGAACCGCTTCCAGTACAGCGAGAACACGATCGTCGGGAGGTTGGCCGCTGCCGCGACCGCGAATGCGAGCGCGACCAGGAACGCCACGTTCTGGCCGTTGGCGAGGATGCCCAGGCCGATCGCGAACACGCCCAGCACCACCGCGGTGATCCGGGAGACCCGGACCTGCTCGGCCTCGGTTACCTGATGGTTCTTCAGGACACTCGCGTAGATGTCGTGAGCGAAAGACGCCGACGCGGTGATCGTCAGGCCGGCGACGACGGCGAGGATGGTCGCGAACGCGACCGCCGAGATCACGCCGAGCAGGATCACGCCACCCAGTTCGAACGCCAGCAGCGGCGCCGCGGAGTTCACCCCGCCCGCGGCGGACAGGATGCGGTCGGGGCCGACCAGGGCGGCCGCGCCGTATCCGAGCACCAGCGTGAACAGATAGAAGGCGCCGATCAGCGCGATGGCCCAGACGACGCTGCGCCGCGCCTCCTTGGCCGTGGGCACCGTGTAGAAGCGCATGAGCACGTGCGGCAGGCCCGCGGTGCCCAGGACCAGCGCCAGTGCCAGCGAGATGAAGTTGATCTGCGAGGTCAGCGAGCCGCCGTACTGCGCGCCGGGGGCGAGCACGTCACGCTTGGCGACGCCTTCGGTGGTGGCGCCGCTGATCGCCGACTGCGCGGAGCCGAGGATCTCGGAGAAGTTCAGCCCGAACTTGGCGAGCACCATCACGGTCATGAAGCCGGCGCCCACGATGAGCAGCACGGCCTTGATGATCTGTACCCATGTGGTGCCCTTCATGCCGCCGACCAGCACGTAGACGATCATCAGCACGCCGACGACGGCGATGACGACGGACTGACCGGTGCGGCTCTTGATGTCGAGCAGCAGCGCCACGAGCCCGCCGGCGCCGGCCATCTGGGCCAGCAGGTAGAACAACGACACCGTCAGGGTGTTGGTGGCCGCAGCGAGCCTCACCGGGCGCTGCTTGAGCCGGAAGCTCAGCACGTCGGCCATCGTGAATTTACCTGTGTTGCGTAGCAATTCGGCGACGAGCAGCAGCGCCACGAGCCAGGCCACGAGGAAGCCGATCGAATAGAGGAAGCCGTCGTAGCCGTAGACCGCGATCGCGCCCGCGATGCCGAGGAAGCTGGCTGCCGACAGATAGTCGCCGGCGATCGCGATGCCGTTCTGCGGGCCGGAGAATCCGCGCCCGCCGGTGAAGAACTCGTCAGCGGTGGCGTTGCGCTTGCTGGCGCGGATCACCACGATCATCGTGACGACGACGAACAGGCTGAAGATCCCGATGTTGGCGATGGGGTTGCCGACGGTCGAAGACTGCGCCAGGACGGTGGTCATCGGAGGTCGCCTTCCAGTTCGGTGCGGATCGCCTCGGCGCGCGGGTCGAGCTCACGGTTGGCGAAGCGGACGTAGAGGCCGGTGATGAGGAACGTCGACAGGAACTGACCCAGGCCGATGATGAGCCCGACGTTGATGTCGCCCCACACCCTGGTGGCCATGAAGTCGTGGGCGAAGGCGCCCAGCAGTACGTAGACGGCGTACCAGACGATGAAGATCCCGGTCATCGGGAACACGAAGCGGCGCAGTCTGTTTCGTAGCTCCTGGAACTCCGGGCTGGCCTGGACTTCGAGATAGCGTTCCCCGCTGATCGCGTCCGGGCGGATGGGTAGGTCGGTGTCGGACACGGTGATGTCGCTCCTGACTGCTGTGAACCGGCTGTGCTCAGGACCGTAGTTGAGATGTGGGTCACAAAAACAGGCACAATCGGGTGAACACGATGAGGTCGGGCAGCGCTGCGGTGAGCGGTCGGTCGGCATCGACGAACGGCTGACAAGCGGCTTACGTGTCGGGCACGCGCTCGACGACCATCCCCAAGTTTTCCGGCAGGTGCATCCGCGCGAACGTCTGCGCCACGTCAGCGGGCACCGACTCGCGGGTCACGCGGCTGACCACGATCATCGTCGCGAACGCCAGCGGAACGCTGATCGCGGCGGGATACCCGATCAGCACAGCAGGCCACCCTCCGGCGACGTCGTCGTCGACGCCCCCGGCGACCGCAACCGTCACCGCGACGCCGGAGAGCAACCCACCGACGGCCAGTCCCCACCCGGCCCCCGCGGCGGTCAGGCCGCGCCACCAGATGCCCAGCACCAGCAGTGGGCACAGCGTCGAGGCCGCCACCGCGAACGCCAGTCCGACGCTGCGGGACAGCTCGAGCCCGCCGGATGCGGCCAGCGCCAACGGAATCGGGATCAGACCGCCGATCACCGCAGCCACGCGGAAGTCCCGCACGCGGCCACCCAGCACGTCGGTGGCCAACGCGCCGGCGAAGCTGACCAGCAGGCCCGACGACGTCGCCAGGAAGGCCGCGATCGCACCCGCAGCCACCAGCGCCGCCAGCAGCTGCCCGGCCGCGCCGCCCACCGCGGACCCGGGTGCCAGCAGCACCGCCGCGTCCGCGGTTCCGGTGATCAGCAGCTGCGGCACGTAGAGCCGGGAGAACACGCCCAGCAGCGTCGGGAACAGATAGAACAGCGCCAGCAGCGCGATGACCGCCAGGGCTGTGCGCCGCGCCGCCCGTCCGTCGGGGTTGGTGTAGAAGCGCACGAGCACGTGCGGCAACCCCATGGTGCCCAGGAAGGTCGCCACCATGATCGACACGACCTGATACATCGGATGGGCACCGCCCAACCCGCCGCCCGAGGCGATCCAGTCGGCCCCGGCGGCGGGGGTGCCCGCGACCACCGGTGTCGCCGCGCCCGCGGCCAGCCGCAGCGTGCTGCCGGCGCCCAGGGTGTGCTCGCCCGCGCCGCCGACGGGCGCCTCGGCCACCGGACGTCCGTCGAGCGTGCCGGTGACCGTGATGCCTCCCGGGGCGACCACCTGCACCACCACATCGGTGTCGATGGCCACCGTGATGTCCTGCGTGACGGTCGGGGGGAGCGGGCCACCGAGCTCACCGCCACGATCGCCGAGGAACAGACCCGCCAGCGCGAGCGCGGGAATCGCCACCGCGGTCAGTTTCAACCAGTACTGGAACGCCTGCACGAACGTGATCGAGCGCATGCCGCCGGCCACCACGTTGGTCAGCACTATCGCGCCGACAGCCAAGGGCCCCAACCACACCGGCGTCCCGAGCAGGGTGCTCAGCGTCAGGCCCGCACCCTGGTACTGCGGTACCAGATAGAAGACGCAGATCACCACCACGACGAGCATCGCGATCTTGCGCAGCCGCTGGGAGCCGAGCCGGAACTCGGCGAAGTCGGGCACGGTGTAGGCCCCCGAGCGGCGCAGCGGCGCCGCGACGAACAGCAGTAGGCCGAGATAGCCCGCGGTGAAACCCACCGGGTACCACAGCGCATCGGCACCGTACTTGGCGATCAGCCCCGCCACGCCGAGAAACGATGCTGCCGAGAGGTATTCACCCGAGATCGCGGCGGCGTTCCACTGCGAGCCGACAGTGCGGGAGGCGACGAGGAAGTCGGAGGTGGTGCGGGAGAAGCGGACTCCGTAGGCGCCGATCGCGATCGTGGCACCGGCCGCGGCCAGCAGCGCGGCGGCGGTCAGCGGTGAACCGGTCACGGTTCGGCGTCCACCACGCCGACGAAGTCCCTCTCGCCCTGTTCGGCGAGTCGCACGTAGGCCCAGCCGATGCCGTACAGCAGCGGGTACACCAGGCCGGCCAACACCAGCCAGTTGAGCCGCAACCCGAGCACCGTCACCGAGCTCAGGGCGGGGAACAGCGCGGTGATCACCGGGATCGCGCCTACCAGGCAGACCACCACCGCGCCGAGCCGCAGCGCCAAGCCGAGCTGCGCACGCACGAGCCCGCGCACCAGCGCGTCGCCCACCTGGGTCTGCTCTTGCACCTCGACGCGGGTGCGCACCATGCGGGCGCCGCGGCGGTGCGCGAGCACGACCCGTTGCCGCTGCGGGCGGTCACTCATCGCTGCCTCCCGGGCGCAGGCTGCGCATCGGGCTGCGCACCACCCGGTCCCGCAGCTCGCGGGCTTGGCGCCGGCTGACGGGCAGTTCCACCGCCGGTGACGCGCCGTTGTCGCGCAGGCGAACCAGGACCGCGCCGTCCGCGGTGCGCAGCCCCGTCACGAACGGCAGCGCGACCAGGTAGGAGCGGTGCACCCGCTGGAAACCGTGCTCGCCCCAACGGTTTTCCAGGGTGCTGAGCGGAATCCGCACCAGGTGCGCCCCGGACGCCGAGTGGAGGCGGGCATAGTCGCCTTCGGCTTCGACCCAGCTGATGCTCGTGCGGGGGATGAGGTGGGTGACGCCGGCGAGTTCGGCGGGAATGACGTCGGAGTCGGCGTCGTCGCGCTCGGTCGGAGTGTCGGCAGGGCGGGACGTGACGACGCGACGGACCGCTTCGTCGAGACGGTCGTCGCGGATCGGCTTGAGCAGGTAGTCGACCGCGCCGAGATCGAAGGCGGCGACGGCCTTGTCGTCGTGAGCGGTGACGAACACGATGGCCGGCCGCTGCGCGTAGTGCGCGAGCACCCCGGCCAATTCGATGCCCGACAGGCCGGGCATGTTGATGTCGAGGAAGACCGCGTCGATGCGACGGTGATTGAGCTCCCGCAGGGCCGAGGTCGCGTCCCCGGCGCGGATCACCTCGCCGATGTCGGGGTGACGGCTCAGCAGGTACGCCACCTCGTCCAGGGCGGGGACCTCGTCGTCGACCGCGAGAACGGTGAGGGATCTGCTCACTGCCTACACACGCCTAGCCATTTCGACCCACCCCGAACGTCCCTCCATCGGCCCGTACGCCGGATCGGAACTTGGGCACCCGCATGGTCACCTTGGTGCCGGCGCCGATCGCTGTCTCGACCACCAGACCGTAATCGTTGCCGAATGCCGCGCGCAGTCGATGGTCGACATTGGTCAGTCCGACGTGCGCCGAGGCGCCCTCGGTGCCGCTCGTGTCGCCGGTCGGCAGTGCGTCGCCCGTTCCCGAACGCAACACCTCGGGGTCCATGCCGACACCGTCGTCCTCGACCGAGATGACGCAGTCGGAGCCCTCGTCGCGCGCGATCAACTCGATGGACCCACTTCCGCGTCCCGCGAAGCCGTGCCGAACGGCGTTCTCCACCAACGGTTGCAGAGCGAGGAACGGGACCGTGACGGTGAGCACCTCGGGGGCCACCTGCAGCCGCACCCGCAGCGCGTCGCCGAAACGGGCGCGCTCGAGGGTGAGGTAGCGGTCGATGTTCTTCAGTTCCTCGGCCAGCGTGGTGAATTGGCCGGCGGCGCGGAAGGAGTAGCGGGTGAAGTCGGCGAATTCCAGGACGAGGTCGCGGGCGCGATCGGGGTCGGTGCGCACGAACGAGGCGATCGTGTTCAGCGAGTTGTAGAGGAAGTGCGGGCTGATCTGGGCGCGCAGCGCGAGGACCTCGGCGCGGTCGAGCCTGGCCCGCGAGGCGTCGAGTTCGGCGAGTTCGATCTGACTCGCGGCATAGCGGGCCACCTCGCCGACGGCGCCCAGCAGACCCGGACCCGGGGAGCGCGTCGTCACCACGACCAGGACACCCAGTACGTCGCCGCCGTCGGCGAGCAGCGGTTGTGCGACGACCGCTGAGGTCGGGGCGTGCCCCATCACACGGCGCTGACCGGAGAGCGAATCGCCGGCCGCTGTCGCACAGGCGTCACGCACGTCGGCGTCCCATTCGTCGCTGGGGTCGTCGGGATCGCAGACCAGCAGCTTGCCGGTGCTGTCGAACAGAGCGAGCCGGTCGGTGCCGGTGAGTTCCCGCAGGAACGGGGCCGCCTCGCGGGCGGAGTCCGGGGTCAGGCCCTGGCGCAGCGCACGGGCCGCGAGCGACGCGGTGTGCAGCGCGGCGTGCACGGCCCGCTCGGTCGGTGTCGCGACCACCCGCCGGGTGCGTAGCGCCAAGACGACCGCCGCCACCGCGATGACGATCAGCGCGACGGTCAGGGCGATGGCGAGCTGGCCGGACATGGTTCACGCTCCTCGCCACATATTCAGTTGTCGATGGTATGCCTCGGCTGTGCCTTGGCCGACTACTGCGCAGCGCGCGTCACTGCACCGGGCACGCGTACTTGCGGGCGACGTCGAACACGCGCTCCTGCGCGCCGGGGCCGATGACGCCCTGGGCCGCCAGCTCGAGGCCGATGTAGCCGGGGATGCCGCCGATGCACGCCTGATGCGCGACCCGCCACGCGGTATCCGGGTTGAGGTTGTAGCCGTTGCGCTGCAAGCCTTGCAGGTACGCGTAGAAAGCCGGCGTGCCTTGATCCGGGATGGCTTGGGCGGTTCCGGCGAGCGCCAGCGCCATGACAGTTGCTGCGGCCAGCGCGACGGCGATGCGCCTCATGGAGTTCTCCTCGGTGCGGTCACGTCAGGGGCAGGTCTCGATGTCTTTCTTGACGACACCGAAGGTGATGTCGGTCGTCGTCGTGAACGGTGAACCGGGCGGTGGCGTCGATGTGCAGACCACCCACGCGCGATCCAGAATCTGTGCGCGACCTTGACCGGTCAGATCGGTGGAACCGGAGAACCAGACCTGCCCGTCGGAGACCGATTGGATCTCGTCCTGGGCGCCCTGCAGATCCTTCCCGATGAGGTTCGGCATCGTCCAACTTTGCGCCGAAGCGGGTGCAGCGTATGCCAATCCAAGCCCGATCATCACGGTGGTGATCATCGCTAGCGGACAAAATTTTGCGGTCATCGTTCTATCTCCCCGTTGTTTTCACAGACCGACGGATGCCGCGCCGTACTGTGCTTGCGCGGCCGTGAAACCCTCGTACATAAGTTGGTTGATGAGGCCACTGCGAGAAAAGCCGGACATCTCTAAATACGACTTTGCCGACCTAGCTGCTTGAAGGTTCCAGTCGGCACCGATACTGTCGGCAGCCACAACTGCTTCGTCGGTTGAGAACCCTTCGTACTCCAGCTGATTGATGAGTCCGCTGCGCGAGAACCCGGACATCTCCAGATAGGACTGCGCCGATCGAACGGCACTTTGTTGACTGACAGGGCTAAGCGGCAGTTGATGAACTGGACTGTCGGCCGTGGCCGGTGATGCCGCAACGACGAATGCTCCGGTTAAAGCGCCGGCAATCCAGGCCGCCGCAACATAGGTTTTCATTCTTTGAACCCCCCAAGGCGCAGATATGGAGAGTACGTGGACGCCTGGCTATCTGTCAGCGAATTGCCAGAAACGGTGCCGACCGTCCCGCTGGAATGCGATCGCTGACGAGACGTCGACGTTTGCGCCCCGCATCAGGATGGGTTCAAGGCGTGGGCACGGCGCTTGTCCTGGGTCTCGCCCACGTTTGCTTATTGGCGGACATGTGCGGTCGCTACCTCAGGTCATGTTGTCCTTTGTAACCAAAATATTCGTGGTCGCCCTGCATACTTGCTGAGAAAGAAATGGGGGATCGAAGCAATGACTCAGCCTTCTCAAGCACCGGGGTGGTATCCCGACCCCCTCGACGCCAACCGGCAGATTTATTGGGACGGCACTGGGTGGGTGAACCCGACGACTAGTCGCGACGCTTCAAAGGGGCGGGATACGGCCGTCGCCATCGGTGTCTGTGTCCTGGCAGTCATTGGCCTGATGATGTCCATGCAATCGGCAAGCCTCCTCACCGGCACCGGCCCAATCTGGACCGGTGTCGGTCTGGCGGCGGCGGGAGTAGCTGTCGCGTTCTTGATGCGAGCTGTCGGGTGGGTTCGAGTCGTGGCGTCGCTCGCCCTGGCTGTTGCTCTCTTCAGCGCGATCTACATGGAGAATCAGCTCTCGCAGAAGCGAGATGAGATTAGCCACATGTTTGACGGCTAGCTAGAAGTCCGAGGTTGCGTGCCGAGCGCGTGGAGCCGCGCATCGCGTTTACGTAAGCTGCTGCAGATGACCGTGACGTTGTGCCTCGCGCAGGACGCAGACGCCGACGCTCTGCTCGACGAGAGCCCCTTCGCTCTGCTGGTCGGCATGCTGCTCGATCAGCAGATCGCCATGGAGGTGGCGTTCGCCGGGCCGAAGAAGATCGCCGACCGCATCGGCGGCTTCGACGCCGCGACCATCGCCGACTTCGACCCCGAGGAGTTCGCCGCGGTCTGCGCGCAAACCCCTGCGGTTCATCGCTTTCCGGGTTCGATGGCCAAGCGCGTGCAGGCGCTGGCGCAGACGGTCGTCGACGAGTACGGCGGTGACGTGACGGCCCTGTGGTCCGACGGCGCCGACGGTGCGACCGTGCTGCGTCGTCTCAAGGCGCTGCCCGGCTTCGGCGAGCAGAAGGCCAAGATCTTCCTCGCGCTGCTCGGCAAGCAGTACGGGGTCACGCCGTCGGGCTGGCGCGCCGCTGCCGGTGACTACGGCAAGGCCGGTGCCCACATGTCGGTGGCCGATGTGAAAGACGCGGGCTCGCTGCAGAAGGTGCGCTCGTACAAGAAGGAGATGAAAGCGAAGGCCAAGGCGGCCAAAGCTACGACCTGAGTTCACTTTCGAACGCGGTGTCCAGCGCCGCGAGCTCAATCAGGACCTCGGCCACTGCTCGACCCGCCGCGCTCGCGGTGTCGAGGCCGCTGGCCAAGCAGCGCAGCGTGATTGCGCGGCCTGTCAGGTCCGCCACGATGTGCGCCACCTCGGCCGACGAGCGCCCCAGACGGTCCAGGCTCACGACCACGACCGCATCTCCCGGGCGGGCATAACTGAGTAGCGCGATCAATCCTGGCCGCATCTTCTCCGCCGAACCGGCTGCCCGATCCGTGAAGATGCGCCGTGAGTCGACGCCCGCGGCGGCGAGTTCGGCGAGCTGGTCAGCGAGGTCCGCCGCCGGCCCTCCGGCCGTCGCGTACCCCAGCGTCACTGCCATCTCTTCACGGTCTCACGGGTACGCCGTCGTTCGAGAAGGGCACGCCGTCGAAGCGCTCCGACGTCACGAATTGCGCGACCGGCTTGCGGGTGAGCGTGCGGACCTGCCGTTGCGGTCGACCGAGCGGAACGACAGCGGCCAGCGCATAGTCGTCGGGAATGCCGAGCAGTTGCTTGACCCGCGGCTCCTCGGCAACCGCCATCGTCGTCAGTACACCGCCGAAGCCCTCGTTACGGGCGGCCAGCAGCACGTTCCAGACGAACGGGTACACCGACGCGCCGGCGATCACGCCGATGCGGTCGAGGTCTTGATCCGTCGCGGCCACCACGCCGAGATCGACACAGACCACCAGTACCACCGCCGCAGTGTGCAGCGGCGCCGTCATTGCGGCAGGCACCTCGGTGGCTGCCACCTGCTCAAGGGTCGCGCGCATGGGCTGCAACGGATTCCACGGACCTTCGCCGTTCGCGGACTGGGCTCTGTAGCGGCGCGCGCCGGTCTCGCTCAGGGTCGCCAACGCCACGCGCGTATCGAACTCGCGCACCACGATCACCCTCACCCCTTGGCGGTTGCCGCCCGTCGGCGCGAACCGTGCGTGGTCGAGGATGCGGTACAGCGTCTCGTCGGGCAGAGGGTCACCGGTGAACTGCCGGACCGCCCCCGTCGAACGCATCACCTCGTAGGTGTCCATGTGTGCCATTGTGATGTCATGAAGACTCACTTGAGCTGCCCGTGCGGCGAGGCCATCCAGGGCAAGGACGAGGACGATCTGGTCGAGAAGGCCAAGGCGCATCTGTCCGAGGTGCACCCCGGCCGCGACTACGACCGCGACGCCATTCTGTTCATGGCCTACTGACCACAGCGCGAAGGTGCACCCACGGTAGTTGCGGCGTCGTTGCCGCTACCGTGAATGCACCTTCGCGAGGGGGAGCCAGATCAGGGGACGACCGTGGAGCCGATCGTCGGCATGAACTGGCACTGCTTCTCGGTCGTGGTGACCTGACCGAAGATCGTCGACATGATGCTGCCGGAGCCGGTGTCGGCGATGGCCGTCAGCGTCGTCGGCCCCTGGGGGTTCATGTCCGGCCGGGGCTTCAGCGTCACGCTGCCCGACTTGCCCGTGGTGAGGTTGACCCACGTGGCGTTCAGCGGAAGCTTCTGCTCGGCCGCAGGACCGGGCGTGCCGATCGCGGTGAACACGTACGCCGTCTGGCCGGGGCCAGGTCCGGGTAGCGGGATCGCGGCCGGGCCTGCCACCGAGATGGCCGTCGCGAGCACGTTGCCGCCGTCAGCCAGGCAGCCGTTGCTGATCGAGGGATACAGGAAGTCCTGCGTCACCGGGGTATTCGGCCCCAACACGCCCCCGCCGGGCGTCGTCGCGGCGACCGGCGTGGCGGCCGGGGCCGCCGGATCGGGGGCCGGTGCCGGCGGGGCCGCCGGATCGGGAGCCGGTGCGGGCACGGCGGCCGCCGGGTCAGGCCCCGGCAGCGCCGCCTGCGGCGTCACCATGTGCGCCACCTCCGGCGCAGCATCCGGAGCCGGACCCACCGCGAACTCCGGGTTCACGCCCGCCGGGAGGTGAGCCTCCGCGCCGGGCACCGCCCCCGCCGCAGGAACGTGCGCGACGGGTTGCACGAACTGGTTGACCGCCGACGCCACGTCCCGCGACGGCGCCGGGGCCGCGGCGTCGCCGGCGAACACCGCCGCGGCGGCCATCAGCATCGACGCCGCATTCGACGGATCCGCCGCGGCCTGCTGGATGACCGGCCCGAGGCTCTGCACCGCGGGCAGGCCCGGTGCGGTGAGTCCGTCGATCGGCAGCGGCGCCACCGGATCGGCGTGAGCGACGCCGGTCACGCCGACCGCCAGCAACGCGGTCGATGAACTCACCGCCAAGGCGGTGGTGAGCATCGTCCTGATCGTTGACATGGTTCCCCTCGTGTCGGATGGGCGGTTATCGGGCGAGCTGAATCAGGGCAGGGCCGAGAGAAGCGGAGCCGCGACGGGAGCTGCCGGCGCCGCGGGCACGGCCGGTGTCGTCGCAGCGGCGGGCGTCGCCGCAGTGGCGCCGGTCGGCAGCAGGCTCGACAGCGGGGACCCGCCGGGCAGCAGTGAGGCCAGGCTGCCGGGCGCGCCGAGGACATCGGTCAGACCCGACAGCGGGGAAGCGGCGGCCGGCGTGTTGACCGGCGGGACGGTGGTGGTGTTGCCGGCCGGCACGGTGCCGGGGGTGGCCGTCACCGTCGGCATGGCCGCGGGCAGCGTCTCCGGCAGCGCGGCGACGGCGCCGGGCAGGGCGTTGACGCTCGGCGGCAGAGTCAGTGACGCGGTGGCTCCCGGGGCGGGGGCCAGCGGTGCGGTGGCGGCGCTCGTCGTCGCGGACGCGGCGGCGGGGGCGCCGCCCATCAGGTTGGCGAAACCCTGCATGAGCTGCGTCGCAGCCGCCGGGTTGGCGGCGAGTTGCTGCAGGAACGGCAGGCCGGGCACGGCCGGGGCCGGCGCCGGAGCGGGGGCCGGGGCCGGTTGAGCGGCTGCTCCTGCGCTGAGGGCAACAGCAGCCGTCACCGCTCCTGCCGCAGCAATCATTGTGGTGGCGAACAGTTTCCGGGTGCGGTGCATGAGAACTCCCAATCGATGTAGTGGCACGCCTGAACCCGAAGCTAGCCTGTTACTAGAGTTACTCAAGTGACATGAGTGGCATTTATTCAACCGTTACGGACGTGAAGGCAGATGGTGACCGATCGATAGAGTCGGAGCCATCGACACCATCGAGGCGGCAGCGGGCTCACGGTGGGCAGCCCGGCTGTCTGCCGCGGCCCCCGTGCTGCTGATCCTGAGCATCGGCGCCCGGCTGGCATGGACCTATCTGCTACCCAACGGCGCGAACTTCGTCGACCTGCACGTCTACGTCGGTGGCGCGGCCGCGCTGGACCGGCCCGGCACCCTCTACGACTACGTCTACGCCGACCAGACCCCGGACTTCCCGCTGCCGTTCACCTACCCGCCGTTCGCCGCGGTGGTGTTCTATCCGCTGCACCTGCTGCCGTTTCCGGTGGTGGCCTTCCTGTGGTCGCTCGGGATCATGGCCGCGCTCTACGGCGTCGTGCGGGTCAGCCAGGACCTGCTGACCGACACCGCAGCGGGCGGTGACCGGCGTGTCGCCATGCTGTGGACCGCGGTCGGCATCTGGACCGAACCGCTGCGCAGCACCTTCGATTACGGCCAGGTCAACGTCGTTCTGGTGCTGGCCATCCTGCTCGCGGTGCGCAGCAGACGCTGGTGGATGTCGGGGCTGCTGGTGGGACTCGCCGCGGGCATCAAGCTGACCCCGGCCGTCTCGGGTCTGTACTTCGCCGGCGCACGCCGCTGGGCGGCGGTGGCGTTCTCCGCCGTCGTGTTCTTCGCGACGATCGGTGTGTCGATGCTCGTGATCGGCCAGCAGGCCCGGTTCTACTTCACCGACCTGCTCGGCGACGCCGGGCGTGTCGGCCCGGTCGGCACATCGTTCAACCAGTCCTGGCGCGGCGGCGTCTCGCGCATCCTCGGCCACGACGCCGGCTACGGCCCCGCCGTCGTGGCCGGGATCGCCGTGACGGCCGTCCTGGCCGTGCTGGCGTGGCGCGCGATCGGCGGCGCGGCCGACCGGCTCGGCGCGATCGTCATCGTGTCGCTGTTCGGACTGTTGCTGTCGCCGATCTCGTGGACGCACCACTGGGTGTGGCTGATCCCGCTGATGATCTGGCTGCTGCACGGCCCGCTGCGCGCAGAACTCGGCGCGCGGATCCTGGGGTGGGGGTGGCTGGCGCTGACGCTGATCGGGGTGCCGTGGCTGCTCAGCTTCGCTCAGCCGACCATCTGGCAGATCTCCCGCCCCTGGTACCTGGCGTGGGCCGGGCTGATCTACATCGTCGCGACGTTGACGACGCTGGGGTGGATCGCTAGCCGAGGAGGCCGTCGATCTCGCGGGCCATCGCCACGTCCTTGTCCGTGATACCGCCCTCGGAATGGGTGACCAGCGCGAAAGTTACTGTGCGCCAACGGATGTCGATGTCAGGATGATGGTCGGCCGCCTCTGCGCGCTCAGCCACCCGCCGTACCGCCTCGATGCCGTCGAGGAAAGCGGGGAAATCCACGCTGCGGCGCAGGGCGCCGTCGGAGCGCTCCCAGCCGTCGAGTTGGGGCAGGACAGCATCGACATCGTCGTCTGATAACACGGCCATGGGTTCGACGGTATACCGTCTGCGGCAATGTCCACCCTGGTTGTCGTCGCCGGCGCGCTGATCGAGCAGGGCAGGCTGCTCGTGGCGCAGCGGGCCCGTCCGCCCGAGCTGGCGGGGTGCTGGGAGCTGCCCGGCGGAAAAGTGGGTACGGGGGAGAGAGACGCTGAGGCGTTACAGCGAGAGTTGTTGGAAGAGTTGGGGATCGAGGTCACTGTCGGTGCACGCCTCGGGGCGGATGTCGCGTTGAGTGAGACGGCGACGCTGCGGGCGTATCTGGTGACCCGCACCGGTGGGATGCTGCATCCGCACGACCATCGGGCGCTGCGCTGGGTCGTCGCCGCGGACATCGACGGCCTGCGCTGGGTGCCGGCCGATCGGGCGTGGCTGCCTGATCTGGCGGCTCTACTGCACGGCTGACGCGTCACGCGGTGGTTCCTTCGGTGTCGCGGATGAACACCCCCGCGGTGAGCGCGGCCAGTGTTGCCCGTGTCGTGCGCTCGGCGTCCTCGGCGTCGGGTGCCCCGCTGCCCGTCAGCATCCGGTAGTAGAGCGGCGCGGACAGATGGCGGATGACGTCTGCGGGGTCCGTTCCAGAGGGCCCTTCCCCCTTGGCAATTCCCTCGGAGATCGCAGGGGCGAACTCGTCGGTACGGGTCCGGTAAAACCGTGCGAGAGCGTCTGCGGTATCGCGGTTGCACGTCGCGGCGGCGATGATCGCGGCGAAGAGGCGCCCCTGTCGAGGGTCCGCGAGGGTGCGCTGGATCAGCAGGGCGATGGCGAGCAGGTCTCCGGGCAGGCTCCCGGTCGTCGGCCGCGGCGACGACGTGTCGGCCATGTCGACGAGCAGGTCGGCCACGAGCGCTGACACCGTGCCCCACCGCCGGTAGAGCGTCGACTTGCTGACCCCTGAGCGACGGGCGATCTCGCTGAGGTCGACACCCTCCAGGCCGCCGTCCACGAGGAGGTCGGCCGTCGCCTCGAGAACGGCCTCGCGCACCTGCGCGGTTCTGCCTCCGGGTCGGTGTGTCGCCATTCGATCATGTTAACGGGACAAGCGTCGCTTTAAGAATGAACATCTGATAGCTTCCTTAAAAGGAAATTCGTGCCATTAAGGAGGCGGTATGGAGTACCGACGTGTGGGCAACTCCGGCCTGGTGGTGTCCGAACTCGCTTTCGGCGCAGCCACTTTCGGAGGCGGTGAGTTCTTCAGCGCCTGGGGCAGCACCGACGTGGGCGAGGCGCGACGGCTGGTCGACCGGTGCCTGGACGCCGGAATCACGGTGTTCGACACCGCGGACGTCTACTCGGCCGGTAGATCCGAGGAGATCCTCGGGCAGGCAGTGAAGGGTCGGCGCGACGATGTGCTGATCTCGACCAAGGCGGCACTGCCGATGGGAGACGGCCCGGCAGATGCCGGAACATCACGAACGCGATTGATCACGGCCGTGGAGCAGGCGTTGCATCGCCTCGACACCGACCGCATCGACCTGTTCCAGTTGCACGGTTTCGACGCCCACACCCCCGTCGAGGAAGTCGTGGACACCCTGGATGTCCTGACCCGACAGGGCAAGATCCGGTACAGCGGAGTCTCCAACTTCGCGGGCTGGCAACTGATGAAGGCGCTGTCGGCGGCGGACGCGGCGCACACGCCACGCCACATCGCCCACCAGGTCTACTACTCGCTGATCGGGCGTGACTACGAATGGGACTTGATGCCGCTGGGCGTCGATCAGGGCGTTGGCGCCCTGGTCTGGAGCCCGCTCGGGTGGGGGCGGCTGACCGGGCGGATTCGCCGAGACTCGCCGGTGCCGACCCAGAGTCGCCTCCACGAGACCGCAGCTGCCGGCCCGCCGGTCGATGAAGAGTTGCTGTACGACGTCGTCGACGTCCTCGACGAGATCGCTTGCGAGACAGGCAAAACCATTCCACAGATTGCGCTGAACTGGCTGCTGCGCCGTCCGACGGTGGCATCGGTGATCGTCGGCGCCCGCGATGCCCGCCAGCTCGAGGAGAATCTCGGAGCTGTCGGTTGGGCGCTCACCCCCGACCAGATCGCGCGCCTCGATGCCGTCAGCGGACGGGAACCGCCCTACCCCCACTTTCCCTACTACCGCCAGGAGGGTTTCGCCCGCCTCAACCCGCCGCTGTTCCCCATCACGCATCACTGACCGTGATCGCGCCGGGCGCCGCCGGGGGAGCGGTCGAAAGCGCGCAGTCCGATCGCGAACGCGGTCTGGTCGTCGAAGCTGAGTGGATCGCGGCCGGTGATCTCGCGGATCCGCGCCAGCCGGTGGCGCACGGTGTTGGTGTGCAGGAACAGTGTGCGAGCCGTCTCGGACAGCGAACCGTTGGCTGCCAGGAACGTGCGCAGGGTGCGCACGTGCTGGGTGGCACGCTCGCGGTCGAGCCGATGCAGCGGCTCGATCAGCTGGGCCACGAACGGAGTCAGCTGCGCCTTCGGCAGCTGCTCGATCAGGCTCGTGAGCGTGCTGAGCTGATCGGGCCCGATGCTGCCGCCGTGCTGATGGGCCAGGCCCAGCGCAATACGAGACTGGGCGATCGCCGGGCCCAGCTCGGTGATCGGTACCTCCGCCGAATGGCCCGAGGGCAGCGACAGTGTCTCGGCGATAGTGTCGTCCACCCCGGCCTCACTGAGCACCAGACACACATCGGAGGCGTCGCCGACCAGGGCGTCGGGGAAGGCCAGGGACAGCAGGGCGCCGGCTCCACCGGGCCATGCGGACACCCGCACCGTCGCCGACGGTGTGGTGGGCCAGCGCAGGAGTTGATGCAGCGCGTCGGGCAGCAGCATCCGCCGTTCGACGAGGGAGAGCAGCTGGCCGACGCGCTCCCGGGCGAGGGCGGCCTCGATGTCGTGCTCGCTCTGTGCCGCTTGCACGAAACGGCCGATGGTCTCCAGCAGTGAGGGGTCGGGCGGCGCGCCGCGACCTATCCACACCAGTGCACCCAGGTCACCGATGGTGACCGTGACCTCGGTGTGGTCGTCGTCGGACGGCGGGCGGCTCTGCTGCTCGTCGAGAATGAAGTAACAGCCCAGCAGTTCCCCAGCCCGGTCGAGCAGCAGGCGGACCGGATCGCGCCGCCGCAGCGCCGCCATCATCTCGGGCACCAGAGCGGTGGTCGCGCGGGCGACGGCGAGTTCGGCGCCGAGCCGGTAGTCGGCCACGAAGCGGCTGACGGTCTCGAAGGGGACGTCCCGCGGCGCGATCACCACCGGCAGGCCGTGCGCTCGGCACCTGTCCAGGAGCTCGGCCGGGACGACGTCGTGCCCGTCACCGGTGCCGAAGCACACCCCTGCAGCGCCGCAGCGGGCCAGCGCGTCGGCGAAGACGTGGCAGTCCTGCGGCGTGTGCAGCGACAGACCCACGGTGCACACCAATTCCCCGCCCTGGAGATAGCGGGCCGGGTCCCGGATCTCGGTCGTGTGCACCCAGCTGATCGGCCGGTCCATGTCCTGTGGTTCGCCCGGCGGCTCGATCAGACCCAACGGCGATCCGGCCAGCAGGTCGCGCACCGTCGGTGCCACCGCGCCCGGGGCCGGCGGGTCGGTCATGGGCCGAGCGTAACGCCGTGGTCACATCGTCGCTGCGCGCCGTTGTGCGATCGTCCAATGCCGCACCCCGTGTGGGGTGCGATCGCAGCGTTTTCCGCGCTTCGGGTGGTGATCACGACAACGCGGACCGATAGTTCTCCCAACCCGGACCGAATGGGAGCACTCATGTCGTCATCGCTCGACAGCGTCGACTCGCCCTACGCCCTGCGGCGCGAGTTCTCGCTCTGGTCGGCGTTCGCCTTCGCGTTCGCCTTCATCTCCCCGATCGTGGCCCTCTACGGCATCTTCGGGCTGGCCCTGACCGCCGCGGGCCCCAGCTTCTGGTGGGGCTTCCTGCTGGTGTTCGGCGGCCAGTTGCTGGTGGCGTTCGTGTTCGCCACCCTGGTGTCCCGCTGGCCGCTGGAGGGCTCGATCTACCAGTGGTCGCGCCGGCTGTTGGGCACCGGGTACGGCTGGTTCGCCGGGTGGTTCTACATGTGGACCCTGGTGATCGCGATGGCGACCGTGGCGTTGGGGGCGGCGGGGTTCATCGCCGACATCGCCGGGGTCAGCGCTCCTTCGGGCGGTCTGCGAGCGGTCATCGCGCTGGTGATCCTGCTGTGCGGAACGCTGATCAACCTGATCGGTCGCGGCGCACTGAAACTGTTCATGACCGCGAGCATCGTCGCCGAGGTGCTCGGCTCGATCGGGCTGGGCACCTGGCTGCTGCTGTTCCATCGCAACAACTCAGTCTCGGTGCTCTTCGACGGCGGCGGCAGCGGCGTCGACACCTGGTCCTACCTGTCGGGGCCGTTTCTGATCGCCGTCGCGTTCATCGGATTCTCGTTCGTCGGTTTCGAGAGTGCGGGCGCCATCGCCGAGGAGGTGCACGAGCCCCGCCGGGATCTGCCCAAGGCGGTCCTGTTCTCGCTGACGTTCATCGCGCTCGTCGTCGCTTACTCGAGCCTGGCGATAATCCTCGCCATCCCTGACATCGACGCGGTGACGGCCGGTTCGGTCGCCGACCCGGTGTACGACACCCTGACCGCGGCGCTGGGTGCCGGAATCGCGAAACCGGTGGAGGTGCTGTTCGTCATCGGGTTCCTCGCCAGCTTCCTGGCCTTGCAGACCGCAGCGTCGCGCGTCATCTGGGCCTACGCCCGCGACGGCGCGCTGCCCGCATCCGGAGTACTGGCCCGCCTCGGTGGGGCCAACCGGATGCCCGTGGCGGCCATCGCCGTGACCACCGTCGTCGGCGGTGCCCTGTTCGGGCTGTCGATCGTCGCCGGCGACATCTACTCGCTGATGGTCAACTTCACCACCGGCGGCTTCTATCTGGCGTTCCTGTTCCCGCTGATCGGATTCCTGATCGTGCTCATCCGCCGCACCTGGACCGCACCGTCCTTCTCGCTCGGCCGGTTCGCGCTGCCCGTGGCGGCGGTCGCCGTGGTGTGGGCGGTGTTGCAGATGCTCAACATCTCCTGGCCCCGCGCGGTCTACGAACAGCGATACCTCGACTGGTCGGTGTGGATCGGAGTGCTGGCACTCGCGCTGCTCGGTGCCGCGATCTTCGCCGCGGTCCGGTCCCGCATCGTCGCCGTCAGCGTCGTTGAGGAGGCCGAATCCCTCGACGAGCGCGCCGACGAGGCGCGGCGGTTCCGGCAGTGAGTGACCGTCGCACTGCGGTCGTCACAGGGGCGGCCAGCGGCATCGGTGCCGCGGTCGTCTCTGCGCTGCGGGCCCGCGGGTTCGCAGTCGCCGGAGTCGATCTCGTCGACGCAGACGGCGTCGACCTCGCGGTGCGCGCCGATGTGTCCGACAGCGCAGCGCTCGCGTCGACCATCGACGAGGTGCGCACACGGCTGGGGCCGGTGACCGCGGCCGTCAGCGTCGCCGGACATTACGCGATGGCACCGGTCGACCAGATCGATGCGACGGCATGGCGGCGGATGCTGCGGGTGCACCTGGGCGGCTTCGTGAACCTCGCGCGGGCGTGTCTGCCGGACCTGGAGGCGACTCAGGGCTCGTTGGTGGCCATAGCGAGCGAACTCGCGGTCGGGGGCGGCGATCACGATGCGCACTACGCCGCCGCCAAGGGAGCTCTGCTGGGTGCGGTGCGCAGCCTCGCCGCCGAGGTGGCCCCGGTGGGCGTGCGTGTGAACGCCGTCGCTCCGGGACCCACCGAGACACCTCTGCTCGCGGCTGATTCCCCCTGGCGTGCAAGCGAATACCTCAGCACACTGCCGCTGCGCAGGCTGGCGTTGCCGCGTGAGGTCGCCCGATGCGTGGAGTACCTGGTGTGCGATGCGGGGTTCAGCGTCGGTGACGTGGTCAACGTGAACTCGGGAGCGGTGATATGACGACCTCTCTGACGGGCCGCGTCGCGCTGGTCACCGGCGCCGGGCAGGGCATGGGTGTCGCGCATGCCCGCCGACTGGCAGCCGCCGGCGCCACCGTGGCGGTCAACGATCTGCGCGAGACTCCCGAGCTCATCGAATTGTCCGACAGCATCAGCGGATTCGCGGTAACCGGCGACGTCTCCGATCCGGCCGAATGTGTGCGTATCGCTGATGCCGTCGCCCACACCGCCGGTCGACTGGACGTGCTGGTCGCCAATCACGCCTACATGACGATGGCGCCGCTGCTCGACCACGATGACGCGGACTGGTGGAAAGTCGTCGACACCAATCTCGGCGGCACCTTCTTCCTGATCCAGGCGGTGTTACCGCACATGCGCCGCCGAGGCGAGGGCCGCATCGTCGTGATCACCAGCGAATGGGGTGTCACCGGCTGGCCCGAGGCGACGGCGTACGCGGCGTCCAAGGCGGGGCTGATCTCGCTGGTGAAGACCCTCGGCCGTGAACTGGCCCCGGAGGGCATCATCGTCAACGGCGTCGCACCCGGTGTCACCGACACTCCGCAACTGGAGGTCGACGCCGCCGCAGCGGGGGTTGACCTGGCCACCGTGCACGCCCGATATGCCACTGCAATCCCCTTGGGGCGCATAGGAACTCCTGACGAGATCGCGGTGGCCGTGGAGATGCTCGCCGACTTCGAGGTATCAGCCGTCGTCGGACAGGTGCTGTCCTGCAACGGCGCTTCGACACGGTCACGGGTGTGAGACGGACGCGAAAGGGAGAACACGTCATGGCACAGGGCTCTCATGTGCACACTGCCAACGGCACCGTGGGCCAGGTCGATGCCCAGCAGGTGCCCCGTTACGCGGGCCTGGGCACGTTCGCGCGGCTGCCGCAGCGCCACGAGGTGCCGCGCTACGACATCGCGGTGGCGGGCGTGCCGTTCGACAGCGGGGTGACCTACCGGCCTGGGGCGCGATTCGGTCCTGCCGCGATCCGGCAGGCGTCGCGGTTGCTCAAGCCCTACCACCCGGCACTCGACGTGGCGCCGTTCACCGCGGCCCAGGTGATCGACGCCGGCGACATCGCCGCCAACCCGTTCGACATCGCCACCGCAGTCGACCAGATCCGCGACGGGGTGACCGATCTGCTCGTCGAGGACGGTCAGCGGGTGGTGCTGCTCGGCGGCGATCACACGATCGCCCTACCGGCACTGCAGGCGCTGCACGCGATGCACGGACCGCTTGCGCTCGTGCACTTCGACGCCCACCTCGACACGTGGGACACCTATTTCGGGGCACCCTGCACCCACGGCACGCCATTCCGTCGGGCCGCCGAGCAGGGTCTGCTGGTCAAGGACCGGTCGGCGCACGTCGGGATCCGCGGATCGCTCTACGACCGAGCCGATCTGCTCGACGACGCCGAACTCGGCTTCACCGTGGTGCACTGCCGCGACATCGATCGCATCGGCGTCGACGGCACGATCGATCGGATCCTCGAGCGGGTGGCAGATCACCCGGTGTACGTGTCCATCGACATCGACGTCCTCGATCCCGCGTTCGCCCCCGGCACAGGCACTCCCGAGATCGGCGGGATGACCAGCAGGGAGTTGGTCGCGATCTTGCGAGCGATGCGAGACCTGCCGATCGTGGGCGGCGACGTCGTCGAGGTGTCGCCGGCCTACGATCACGCCGAGGTGACCGCCGTCGCGGCGGCCAACCTCGCCTACGAACTGATCACCTTGATGGCAGGCCGATGACATGACCGAATTCGACTGGCCGCGCGGCAAAGTCGCGGCGGCGGCGTTCACGTTCGACCTGGATGCCGAATCCGCGGTGCTGTGGAATTCGTCGGGCGACTGGCAGTCGGTCGGCGCGCGGATGAGCGTGATGAGTCACCAGGCCTACGGTCCGCTCGTCGGTGTCCCGCGCATCCTGGCGCTGCTGGAGCGTCATCAGATCGCGTCGACGTTCTTCGTGCCCGGCCACACCGCCGACCGCTACCCGCAGGCAGTCCGCGCGATCGTCGCGGCCGGTCACGAGGTCGCCCATCATGGCTACCTGCACGAGCAACCCACGCAGCTGTCCCTCGAGGGCGAGATCGACGCTCTGGACCGCGGATTGGCCGCGCTGGCCGACGTGGCCGGGATCAGGCCGGTGGGATACCGGGCGCCGATGTGGGACCTGTCGTGGCGCACCCCGGCCCTGCTGCTCGAACGCGGGTTCCTCTACGACTCCAGCCTCATGGACGCCGACCACCCCTACGAACTCGCGGTCGGGGCTGACGGGCAGCTCGTGGAGATCCCGATCCAGTGGGCGCTCGACGACTGGGAACAGTACTGCTACCTGCCCGACGTGTCCGGCAGCGGACTCATCGAATCACCCCGCAAGGCACGGGAATTGTGGCAACTCGAGTTCGACGCGCTGCGCCGTGTCGGTGGCTGCTGGGTGCTGACCAACCATCCCTTCCTCAGCGGAAGGCCCTCGCGGGCAGAAGAACTCGACGACCTGATCGGCTACGTCGCCGGGCACGCGGATGTGTGGACGACCAGCCTGGGCGAAATCGCGACGCACGTGCGCTCGCGGGGGCTGACGCCGCGCAGCATCAGCCCGCCCGACGTGCCGCGCTAGAACCGCAGCCGGTCGTCGAGAACGCGCACCGGGGCATCGCGGTGGCGTACCGCGTAGATCGGGTGCAGCAGCGACGGGTGCTCACAGTGCGGACACGACAGTCGCGGATCGCGGCGCGAACTGAACGCCAGATGGTGACAGGCCGTGCACCGCACCATGTAGAGCGCGCCGATCCAGTTCATCAGGCCCAGATAGATCGCCAGCGCGGCCAATGTCGCGAGCGCGATGATCAGGGCAACGGTGAGGACTTCGTACGTCATGATGGCCAACCTCCACGAAGCTGACGGATCACCCCACGGTACGCCGATTCGCGGCTCCTGATCAGGCCTTGCGGGCCCGCTTAAACACCTTCTGCAACTCCTTGCCACGCAGCCCGTTGCGCTGGGCTTTGTCGACCTTGTGCAGCACCACCGGACACCGCTTGCAGCGCGGCTTGCTGCGGCAACACTTCTTCTTCGGGGTGAGGTCGGTGAGCTTGCTGGCCACGTGACGGGTATCTCTCGTTTTCGCGATCGGTGCACGACACTGCGACAATCACGGGCGTGACTGCACGCCCCGACTTCCGCAACGTCGCCATTGTGGCCCACGTCGACCACGGCAAGACCACCCTGGTCGACGCGATGCTCCGTCAATCCGGGGCGCTGACCCACCGCGGTGACGACGCGATCGAACGCCTGATGGACTCCGGTGACCTGGAGAAGGAAAAGGGCATCACGATCCTGGCGAAGAACACCGCGGTGCACCGCCACCACCCCGACGGGTCGATGACCGTCATCAATGTGATCGACACACCAGGCCACGCCGACTTCGGCGGCGAGGTGGAACGCGGCCTGTCCATGGTCGACGGTGTCCTGCTGCTGGTCGACGCATCCGAGGGCCCGCTGCCGCAGACCCGTTTCGTGTTGCGCAAGGCGTTGGCCGCGCACCTGCCGGTGATCGTCGTCGTCAACAAGACCGACCGGCCCGACGCCCGGATCGCCGAGGTCGTCTCGGAAAGCCACGACCTGCTGCTCGACGTCGCCTCGGACCTCGACGCCGAAGCGCAGACGGCAGCCGAGTTCGCGCTCGGGTTGCCTGTCCTCTACGCCTCGGGGCGTGCCGGTATCGCCAGCACCACCGAACCCGCAAACGGGCAGAACCCCGACGGGGACAACCTCGACCCACTGTTCGACGTGCTGCTGGAGCACATTCCGCCGCCACAGGGCGATCCGGAAGCACCGCTGCAGGCGCTCGTCACGAACCTCGACGCATCAGCGTTCCTGGGCCGTCTCGCACTGATCCGCATCTACAAGGGCCGCATCCGCAAGGGCCAGCAGGTGGCCTGGATGCGTGAGGTCGACGGCCACCCTGTCATCACGAATGCCAAGATCACCGAGCTGCTGGTCACCGAAGGTGTGGAACGTACCGCCACCGACGAAGCCGTCGCCGGCGACATCGTCGCGGTCGCGGGCATGCCCGAGATCATGATCGGCGACACCCTCGCCGACCCCGACCACGCGCACGCACTGCCGCGCATCACCGTCGACGAACCCGCCATCTCGGTGACCGTCGGCACCAACACCTCGCCCCTGGCGGGCAAGGTCTCCGGACACAAGCTGACCGCCCGCATGGTCAAGAACCGGCTCGACTCCGAACTGGTCGGCAACGTGTCGATCAAGGTCGTCGACATCGGCCGCCCCGATGCCTGGGAGGTGCAGGGCCGTGGCGAGCTCGCGCTCGCGGTGCTCGTCGAGCAGATGCGCCGGGAGGGCTTCGAGCTGACGGTCGGCAAGCCGCAGGTGGTCACCCAGACGATCGACGGCAAGCTGCACGAGCCGTTCGAAGCGATGACGATCGACTGCCCCGAGGAGTTCGTCGGCGCTGTCACCCAGCTCATGGCCGCCCGCAAGGGCCGCATGGAAGACATGGCCAACCATGCGGCGGGCTGGGTGCGCATGGACTTCATCGTTCCCAGCCGCGGGCTGATCGGGTTCCGCACCGACTTCCTGACCCTGACCCGCGGCACCGGCATCGCCAACGCCGTGTTCGACGGTTACCGGCCCTGGGCCGGAGAGATCCGCGCGCGCCACACCGGTTCGCTGGTGTCCGACCGGTCCGGCCAGATCACGCCGTTCGCGATGATCCAGCTCGCCGACCGCGGGCAGTTCTTCGTGGAGCCCGGGCAGGAGACCTACGAGGGCCAGGTCGTCGGCATCAACCCGCGCGCCGAGGACCTCGACATCAACATCACCCGGGAGAAGAAGCTCACCAACATGCGGTCCTCGACGGCCGACGTGATGGAGACGCTGGCCCGCCCGCTGGAACTCGACCTCGAGAAGGCGATGGAGTTCTGCGCCGAGGACGAGTGCGTCGAGGTGACGCCGGAGATCGTGCGGGTGCGCAAAGTGGAGCTGACCGCCTCGCTGCGGGCGCGGGCGAAAGCACGGGCCAAGCAGTCCAACCAACAGGCCGGGGTGTAGGGCAAGCCCGTCGCTACCCTGTACAGCGTGCCGATCGCCCGCCGAGTTCTCTGCTGCGCGGCGGCCGTGATGGTGGCGGTGTCGGGCTGCACGGTGAGCCCGCCGCCCGCGCCGCAGAGCACCGACACCACGAAGTCCACGGCGCCGCCGCCGACGAAGGCAACGCAGATCATCATGGCGATCGACTCGATCGGTCCCGGCTTCAACGCCCACATGGTGTCCGACCAGTCGCCCGTCAACGCGGCGATCAGTTCGCTGGTGCTGCCGAGCACCTTCCGGCCGATCCCCGATTCCCGCACCCCGACCGGCTCGCGCTGGGAGATGGACCCGACGCTGCTGGAGTCGGCCGAGGTGACCGATCAGGACCCCTTCACCGTCACCTACAAGGTCCGTCCCGAGGCGCAGTGGACGGACAATGCGCCGATCGGCGCCGACGACTTCTGGTACCTCTGGCGGCAGATGGTCAGCGAGCCGGGAACGGTGGACCCGGCCGGCTACGACCTCATCACCGGGGTGCAGTCCGTCGAAGGCGGCAAGACCGCGGTGGTCACGTTCTCGCAGCCCTACCCGGCGTGGCGCGAGCTGTTCCACAACATCCTGCCCGCGCACATCGTCAAGGACGTGCCCGGCGGGTTCTCCGCGGGGCTCGCGCAGGCGCTTCCGGTGACGGGCGGGCAGTTCCGCGTCGAGAGCATCGACCCGCAGCGCGACGAGATCCTGCTGGCGCGCAACGACCGCTACTGGGGCAAACCCGCCGTCCCCGACCTCATCCTGTTCCGCCGCGGTGGCGCGCCTGCCGCGCTGGCCGACTCGATCCGCAACGGAGACACCCAGGTGGCGCAGGTGCATGGCGGATCCGCGGTGTTCGCGCAGCTCTCGGCGATCCCCGACGTGCGGACCGCCCGGATCGTCACCCCGCGCGTCATGCAGTTGACACTGCGGGCGCAACGGCCCGCGCTCGCGGACACGCAGGTGCGCAAGGCCGTCCTCGGCCTCCTCGACGTCGATCTGCTGGCAGCGGTCGGAGCCGGTGACGACAACACCGTGACGCTGGCGCAGGCGCAGGTCCGCTCGCCGTCGGACCCGGGTTATGTGCCGACGGCTCCTCCCGCCATGACGCGCGATGAGGCGATGGCGCTGCTCGGGACTGCCGGCTACCAGATCGAGACCCCGACTCCGACTCCGACACCGACGTCGAGCCCGGCGCCGCCGGAGAACGGTCGCGGCCAGCTGGTCAAGGACGGCGAGCCGCTGACGTTCGTCCTCGGCGTGGCCGCCAACGACCCGACATCGGTGGCGGTCGCCAACACCGCGGCCGACCAGCTGCGCAGTGTCGGGATCGCGGCGTCGGTGTCGGCACTCGACCCGGTGACGCTCTACGGCGAGGCGCTGACCGACAACACGGTCGACGCCGTCGTCGGCTGGCATCAGGCCGGGGGCGATCTCGCAACCGCGCTGGCATCGCGATTCGGATGTCCCGCGCTGGAGGCGACGGCCGTCCCGACCACCGCGCCGAGCACCCCGACCACACCTGCTTCGACTGCACCGAGCTCGTCCTCTCCGACGCCGTCACCGACGACCACTGCCCAGCCGACCACAGCCACCACGCCCGTGCCCGCGCCGGAGACCGGCCAGCTCGTTCAGGCTCCGAGCAACATCACCGGCGTCTGCGATCGGACGATCCAGCCTCGGATCGACGCCGCCCTGCAGGGCACCGCCGACATCGGCGAGGTGATCGACGACGTCGAACCGCGGCTGTGGGACATGGCCACCGTGCTGCCGATCCTGCAGGACACCACGATCGTTGCCGCTGGGCCCAGCGTGCAGGGGGTCAGCCTCACCGGCGCCGTGCCGGTCGGCATCGTCGGCGACGCCGGGCAGTGGCTCAAGCTGCCCCAGTAGTCATGAGCAACTGACCCGACGCAGCCGAGTCAGGCCGTACGCGGTGAACGCCGCTAGCGCGAACACCGCCAGCAGCCACACCGGCGGGCGTGCCAGCTCCCACACGAACAGGGCGGCGAACAACGGCGAGCGTTGCGTGATCGCCAGCACACCGGCCGCGCACATCAGCGACACCGCGGGCACGTGCAGCGAGGTCCCGGCCACGGAGTTGAGGCCCAGCGCCACCACCGAACCGGCCGCCGCTCCCGTCGCCAGCGCCGGGGTCAGCAGTCCGCCGACGGCCCCGGCGCGCAGAAACGCCGCCGACAGCAGCGGTTTGAGCACCAGGATGGCCGCGGCGGCGCCGATCGTGAGGCCGCTGTCGACGCTGACCTCGAGCACGCTGCGACCGTTGCCGGGTAGCACCGGGAGCCAGATCGAGCACACCCCGGTGAGGAGTCCGGCCGCGGCGATCGCAGGGACCAAGGCCGGCGACACCGCCGCGGGCCGGGAAGCGGTCACCCGCGTGAATGCCCACCCGACGGCCACTGCGAGCGGGGCCAGCGCCACGGCGAGCAGAGCCAGCAGCGGAGAGAGACTCGCGGCCGGCCAGGTCAGCGGATGCTCCAGGTGCGTGACCGGCGCCGCGACGGCGACCGCCAGGCTGGACGTGATGAGCGCGGTGCCGACCGCGCGAGGATGCCAGGTGCCCAACAGGATTCGCGTCGCGAACAACGCGCCGCCCAGCGGCACGCTGTACACCGCGCCCAACCCTGCGCCCGCCGCGCACGCGAGCAGGATGCGGCGGTCCTCGGCGGTCAGTGTCCACCGCGAGGTACCGAGATCCCCCCACGCCACGGCGAGCTGACGGGGCGCACCTTCCCGCCCCAGAGATGCCCCCGATCCGACGAGCAGCACCTGCAGTGCGGCGTCGCCCGTCAGCGCCAACCGCCGCACGGGTTGCTCCCCGGCGAGCACTGCGGACAGGCCGGGCACGGAGCCGCGGCGCCGCAACAGCCACCAGCCCGTGCCCGCCAGCGCGCCGCCGATCATCGGACCCAGCGCGCGGCGCCAGTCGCCGCTGTTCTCGACGCCGGCGAGCAGCGTCCCGAAGCTGTAGCGGTAGGTGAGGTGCTCGACAGCGTGCAGCATCAACGTCGTCGCAGCTCCCGCGACGCCGGCGAGCAGGCCGATCACGACGATCGCGCAGCCGAACTCGATCATGCGGCGAGACACGAGGCGAATCTAAGCCACACCTGGAGTCGATGACCGGCAGACGAGCGGGCAAGCTGAGCGCATGGAGACGCCGCGGCTGCTGTTCGTCCACGCCCACCCCGACGACGAAACCCTCACCACCGGCGGCACGATCGCCCACTACTGCGCCCGCGGCGCGCAGGTCCACGTCCTGACCTGCACGTTGGGTGAGGAGGGCGAGGTGATCGGGCAGGAGTGGGCGCAGCTGGCCGTCGACGCGGCCGACCAGCTCGGCGGCTACCGCATCGGTGAGCTGACCGCCGCGCTCAGCGCGCTCGGGGTCGACCGTCCCCGCTACCTCGGCGGCGCCGGCCGGTGGCGGGACTCCGGCATGGCGGGCACGCCCGCCCGGCATCGGCAACGCTTCGTCGACGGCGACATCGACGAGCAGACCGCGGCGGTCGCAGCGGTGATCGACGACCTGCGCCCGCACGTCGTGGTCACCTACGACCCGCAGGGCGGTTACGGCCACCCCGACCACATCCACGCTCACCGGATCGCCATCGCCGGGGTCGCCGCGGCGCAGTGGCGGGTGCCCAAGGTTTACTGGAACGTCATGTCGCAGAACGCGATTCGTGACGGGCTCGCCGGGCTGTCCGGGCTTCCGGAGCACTGGGTCACCCTCGACGCCGGCGCGCTGCCGCTCATCGGGTTCGACGACGACACCATCGATGCCGCGCTCGACGTCAGCGCGCACCTGCCCGCCAAGGTGGCCGCGCTGCGCGCGCACGCGACCCAGGTCCAGGTCGCACCCGACGGCACTGCAATGGCGCTGTCGAACAACATCGCCCTCCCGGTGCCCGCGGTCGAGCATTACGTGCTGGTCTCCGGCGAGGCGGGGGAGCGCGACGAGCGTGGGTGGGAGACCGACCTGCTCGCTGGGCTGAGTCTGGAGTGAGCCGTCGCAGGACGGGGTACGCTGCGCTGGTCTGCCCGACGCGCGGAAGGGAAGCTCATGGATCCGGATCTCGATCCCAACCTGCAGCACTGGCAGGACCGCCTCGACAACTTCCAGTGGGTCATCGGCTCGCTGGTGTCCGTGATCGACAGCATCCCGACCTGACGTCCTCCGCGGTGCCGGCGTCGGACCGGCTGCGCTGGGTCGTGCTCGCCGTCCTCGCCGTCGATGGCGTGCTCTCGGCGTTGATGGCCGTCTTCTTCCTGCCGCTGCGGGTGGGTGGCGTCCCCGTCCCGATCAGTGCCGTGCTCAGCGGAGCGATCAACGTCGCCCTGGTCTGGGTGGCCTTGCAGTGGACGTCGTCGACGCGGCTGGCGGCCGCGCCGCTGTGGGCGTGGCTCGCGACCGTGCTGCTGTGCACGTTCGGTGGTCCCGGCGACGACATCGTGTTCGGCGGAGTGGGGTTGATGGAGTACGCGTCGATCCTGCTCATCGCCGTCGGGGCGCTCCCCGCCGGCTGGCTCCTGACAAGGCGGCGGGCAGCGTCGGAACGGGCCGGGGCGAGCCCCGGGACCAACCGCCGTTGACTACTGTGGCCCCTATGCCAGGCGCTGTGGTTTCAGAATGTGAGACGCGCGGATGATCCGCGTCGACGCCGGGGTTATGGGGAAGTGGCTCTGAACTCCCAGCGCGGCACCGATCTGCCCGACCCCAGCCTGCCTTCGCCCGCGACACCGCCCTCTGCGGCGGCGGTCCGGCGGGTACTGCGGCGTGCCCGTGACGGTGTGACGCTGAACGTCGAGGAAGCCGCGGTCGCCATGACGGCTCGCGGTGCGGATCTGGCCGACTTGATGGCGTCTGCGGCGAGGGTGCGGGACGCGGGTCTGGAGGCGGCGGGCCGGCGGGGTGCCGCGGGCCGGCTGCCGGTGTCGTATTCGCGCAAGGTGTTCATCCCGGTCACCCACCTGTGCCGCGACACGTGCCACTACTGCACGTTCGTCACCGTGCCCGGACGGCTTCGCGCCGAGGGCAAGGGCATGTACATGGAGCCCGACGAGATCCTGGCCGTGGCGCGGGCCGGTGCCGAAATGGGTTGCAAGGAAGCACTGTTCACCCTCGGTGACCGGCCGGAGGCGCGGTGGGACGAGGCGCGGCAGTGGCTTGACGAACGCGGTTACGACTCGACGCTTGATTACGTGCGGGCGATGGCGATCCGGGTGCTGGAGGAGACGGGGCTGCTGCCGCATCTGAATCCCGGGGTGATGTCGTGGTCGGAACTCTCGCGGCTCAAGCCGGTGGCGCCGTCGATGGGCATGATGCTGGAGACGACGTCGCGACGGCTGTTCGAGACCAAGGGGCTGGCGCACTACGGCAGTCCCGACAAAGACCCCGCGGTGCGGCTGCGCACCCTCGACGACGCCGGCCGTCTGTCGATCCCGTTCACCACCGGGCTGCTGGTCGGTATCGGGGAGACGCTGACCGAGCGGGCCGAGACGATCCATGCGATCCGACGCTCGCACAAGGAGTTCGGGCACGTCCAGGAAGTCATCGTGCAGAACTTCCGCGCCAAGGACCACACCGCGATGGCGGCCGTTCCCGACGCCGGCCTGGAGGACTTCCTGGCAACGATCGCGGTGACGCGGCTGGTGATGGGGCCCAAGGTACGAATCCAGGCCCCGCCCAACCTCGTCTCGCGGTCGGAGTGTCTGTCGCTGATCGCCGCCGGCGTCGACGACTGGGGTGGCGTCTCGCCGGTGACTCCCGATCACGTGAACCCCGAGCGGCCGTGGCCCGCGCTCGACGAGCTTGCTGAGGTGACCGCCGAAGCCGGCTATGACCTGGTGCAGCGGTTGACTGCCCAGCCGCAGTACGTGCAGGCCGGGGCGGCCTGGATCGACCCTCGCGTGATGAGTCATGTCAACGCGCTGGCGGATCCCGACACCGGCTACGCCCTGGACGTCGACCCGGTCGGGCGGCCGTGGCAGGAACCCGACGAGGCCACCGAATCCCTCGGCCGAATCGATCTGCACAGCGCGATCGATTCCGAAGGGCGCCTGACCGAAACCCGCAGCGACCTCGGGTCGGCGTTCGGCGACTGGGAGTCGATCCGGGAGAAGGTGCACGAGCTCGCCGCCCGGGCCCCCGAGCGGATCGACACCGATGTGCTGGCCGCGTTGCGCTCCGCGGAGCGAGACCCGGCCGGATGCTCCGACGACGAGTACCTGGCCCTGGCCACCGCAGACGGGCCGGCCCTGGATGCCGTTGCCGCACTGGCAGATTCGCTGCGCCGTGACGTCGTCGGTGACGACGTGACCTATGTGGTCAACCGGAACATCAACTTCACGAACATCTGCTACACCGGCTGCCGGTTCTGCGCGTTCGCGCAACGCAAAGGCGATGCGGACGCGTTCTCGCTGTCGACGGCCGAGGTCGCCGACCGGGCGTGGGAGGCGCACGTGGCGGGGGCGACCGAGGTGTGCATGCAGGGCGGCATCGATCCCGAACTGCCCGTCACCGGCTACGCCGATCTGGTGCGCGCGGTCAAGGCGCGGGTGCCCTCGATGCATGTGCACGCGTTCAGCCCGATGGAGATCGCCAACGGTGTCACCCGCAGCGGTACGTCGATCCGGGAGTGGCTGACCGCGCTGCGCGAAGCCGGCCTCGGGTCCATCCCCGGCACCGCGGCCGAGATCCTCGACGACGAGGTGCGGTGGGTGCTGACGAAGGGCAAACTACCGACCTCGATGTGGATCGAGGTCGTCACGACCGCCCACGAGGTCGGGCTGCGGTCGTCGTCGACGATGATGTACGGCCACGTCGACACGCCGCGACACTGGGTCGGCCATCTCAACGTGCTGCGCGACATCCAGGACCGCACCGGTGGCTTCACTGAGTTCGTCCCGCTGCCGTTCGTGCACCAGTCCTCGCCCTTGTACTTGGCGGGTGGGGCGCGACCGGGGCCCACGCACCGAGACAACCGGGCCGTCCACGCGTTGGCGCGGATCATGCTCCACGGTCGCATCCCGAGCATCCAGACCAGCTGGGTCAAGCTCGGCGTCGAGCGCACCCAGGTCATGCTCAACGGCGGCGCCAACGATCTGGGCGGCACGCTGATGGAGGAGACGATCTCCCGGATGGCGGGCTCGGAGAACGGCAGCGCCAAGACCGTTGCCGAACTGGTCGCCATCGCCGACGGCATCGGCCGCCCGGCCCGCCAACGCTCGACCGACTACACCCCGCTGGCGGCCTAGCCCCTGTCCGGCGAGCGAGCGTGTTTGTCTCTCGACACGCCGCGAAAGGTGGGCGCTGCGCGCGCACTCGATCGTGACGAGTGCGCACGTCCCACCGCAATTCACAGCTGCAGCTGGTATCACCTTCACTGTGAAGCTGCGGCGCATGCTGGTCGACGGACGCATCGAGGTGCAAGCGCTCGGCGACGACGGCACATGGCAGGCCGCACCTGACACCGATGCCCTGGGCGGTCAGGTGTTCGACCGCGAGTGGGAACTCTCGATGGCGCGCGACCACCACCAGCTCTCGGGCCACGTCCTGCCTGTCCAGCCCGCGTCGTTTCGCGACTTCATGCTCTACGAACGGCACGCCATCGATGCGGCGCGCGGTCTGGTGCGCCGCTTCCATCCTGGCCAATCCCGCGCCGCAGGAACGGTGGAGAAGCTGACCCGCCGCCCGTTCCCCGCGTTCAAGCCCAAGCCGCTGTTCTACCGTCAGCCGATCTACTACATGTCCAACCATCTGACCTTCGTGCCCAGCGGCACGCCGATCAGCGTTCCGTCCTATTCGCGCGCACTGGATTTCGAGCTGGAAGTCGGCTTCGTCTTGCGCGCACCGCTCCACAACGCCCAGCCCGCGGAAGCCGTCGAGGCCATCGGAGCCTTCGTCGTGGTGAACGATTTCAGCGCCCGTGACGTACAACGTAGTGAGATGGCGACCGGACTGGGGCCGCAGAAGGCCAAACACTTCACCTCCTCGATGTCGGTGCTCGCGGTGAGTGCGGAGGAGATCCTGCCTCACATCCACGAACTGACCGGATTGGTGACCGTGAACGGCGCGACCGTGTCGACGGTGTTCAGCAGCGGAATGCAATGGACGCTGGGCGACATGCTCGCTCACGCATCTCGGGACGAAAGACTCTTTCCCGGAGAGCTGTTCGCCATGGGAACCTTGCCGGGTGGATCCGGCATGGAGACGGGCCACTGGTTGCGACCCGGTGATCAGTTGACGTTGACGATCGACCAGATCGGTGACATCAGTCATTCGATCCTGACCCCTTAGGGAGAACTCGTGTCCACCATTGCCGGGCTGCCCGCGCATGCTCTTCTCGTCCATGCCATCGTCGTCCTCGCCCCGCTCACTGCCGGTCTCGGCATACTCTGCGCGCTATTACCTTGGGCGCGAACACGTTTCGTGTGGTTAGTAGTGGTGCTGGCCGCGGTGAACCTGGTGCTCACCCCACTGACCACGTCGGCCGGAGAATGGCTGTACAACCGGGAGGACTCGCACAGCCCGATCCTGGAACTGCACGAGGAGCGCGGCGAGACGATGATCTACTTCTCGATCGCGCTGCTGGTGATGGCGATCGCGATCGCGGTGCTGCACGTGCGTGCCGGGCGTTCGGACACGCCGCACAAGGGAATCGCGATCGGTGTGGCGGTGCTCGCGGTGGTGATCGGGGTGGCGACGACCGTGCAGGTGGTCCGCATCGGGCACGTCGGCACCGAGGCGAAGTGGGGCCTCGTCAACGAATAGTCGCTAGAGTCCGCGCCATGGGGTTCGACGAACGGTTCGCTGTCCTCGATCCCGATGTGTGGACGGCGTCCTACCTTCCCGCGTGGAGTTCGCGAGCCGCGGCGGCGGCCGCCTACACGGTGGGCGATGACGGCCTGACACTGTCGGTTCCCTTCGATCACCCGCTGTGGTGTCCTGATCTGCACGAGACGCCACTGCGGGTGTCGGCGATCCAGAGTGCGAATCGATCAGGGCCGGTGGGGTCGACCGATGCGCCGCAACCGTTCCGGGACGACCTGGTGGTGCGCGAGCAGCAGCCGACGGTGCTCGGCTTCACCCCGCATTTCGGGTCGATCGCGGTCACGTGCACCGCGGATCTTGGTGCGCGATCGATGTTCTCGGCCTGGATGGTGGGGCTGGAGGACCGCGCGGACAGGTGCGGGGAGATCTGCCTGATGGAGGTCTTCGGCGACACGATCGAGGGCGGTACCGCGCAGGTGGGGCAGGGTATTCATCGATTTCGCGATCCCGCACTGCGGGAAGACTTCTCGGCAGAGCGCCGCGACATCGACATCACCCGGTCCCACACCTACGCCGCCCACTGGCGCCCCGGATCGGTGGAGTTCACCATCGACGGTGAGGTGACGAGAACCTGCACCCAGGCGCCGGACTATCCGATGATGCTCATCCTCGGTGTCTTCGACTTCCCGGACCAACCGGGAGACGCGGGCCATGTGCCGTCGATGCGCGTCACCCGCGTGACCCATCGCTGACCGTTGTGTCGGACGTCACGGATCCCCAGCCGTTCGGTTTCGCTGTTCGCCGCCGTCTCACAGGTGACAACGTGAAATCGAAGGAGTGATCATGGGAGAGCTGACCGACAAGGCTCAGGAGATGGCAGGCCGCGCGCAGGAAGCGGTGGGCGAGGCGACCGGGAACGACGATCTGCGCGCCGATGGCGCGGCCGATCGGGTCGAGGCTGGAGCGAAGCAGAAGGTCGACGACGTGACGCAGGCGGCCGGCGAAAAGGCCTCGGAGGTCGCCGATTCCGTGCAGGACAAGGCCGGCGAGGTGAAGCACGCCGTGACCGAGAACGCACCGGAGACGTCCGTGGTCGCGCTCGCGGCAGCCGTCGGCGCCGTCGTCGTCGCGGTGTTGCTGCTGCGCCGTCGGCGCGCCTCGTCGGGCAAGCGCCACAAGGGTCGCAAGGTCGCGAAGAAGGCAGTCTCGGCCGGGCTGAAAGAAGCCATCACCTGGTGACCGAGCGGGGCCGCATCGCCTGAGGCGATGCGGCCCGCGAACGTCAGGCCTGCTTGAGCGCCTCGATCTCCAGCGTGATCGTGACCTTGTCGCCGACCACGGCGCCGCCCGTCTCCAGCGGCATGTCGATGTCGATGCCGAAGTCCTTGCGGTTCAGCACGACTGACGCCTCGAAACCGGCGACCTCGCCGTGTCCCATGCCGGGGTTCACCCCGTTGAACTCGAGGTCCAGTGAGATCGGCTTGGTGATGCCCTTGAGGGTGAAGTTTCCCTCGAGCACGTAGTGGTCGCCGGCCTCACGCACCGAGGTCGAGGCGAAGGTGGCGACGGGGTGGTTCTCCACGTCGAAGAAGTCGGCGGCCTTCAGGTGCGCGTCACGCTGCTCGTTGCGGGTGTTCACGGAGTCGACTGCGATCTCGGCCTGCACGGACGGGGTGCCGTCCTCGGCGACGGTGATCGTCCCGCTGAAGGTGTCGAATCCGCCGCGGACCTTGCTCACGACGAGGTGGCGTACCGAGAAGTTGACCGAGGAGTGGACGGGATCGATCGCCCAGGTACCGGTCGGCAGGGCGGTGGCAACAGAGCTGGTCATGGGAGTTCCTTCCGGACATGCGTCGGACGGTCCGACGGCAACATCCGCTGAAACGGACCGCGGTCCGAATACATTCCCGACACGTCGCGTCGACAATCGCGGAGGTCCCACGCGCGTGGTATCTGCGACGTTTAGTATCAGTAACCACGCGGAACCCCCACGGGTGTTCGGCGAAGTTAGGGCACACTGACACGCGCGGCCAACCATCGGCAGGGATACTTGCTGAGCCGGTCGCGCCGACCAGCGCGCCTACCGGGAACAGCCCACCGGACAGGTAGTTCGAGAGGACTTAGGAGAAGTTCGTGACGTACACGATTGCCGAGCCCTGCGTCGACGTCAAAGACAAGGCATGCATCGAGGAATGCCCTGTCGATTGCATCTACGAGGGCGCCCGGATGCTGTACATCCACCCCGACGAGTGCGTCGACTGCGGCGCCTGCGAGCCGGTGTGCCCGGTCGAGGCCATCTACTACGAAGACGATGTGCCGGACCAGTGGAGCAGCTACACGCAGGTCAACGCCGACTTCTTCAGCGAGCTGGGCTCGCCCGGCGGCGCATCCAAGGTCGGCCAGACCGACAACGATCCGCAGGCGGTCAAGGACCTGCCGCCGCAGGGTGAGGACTGACCTCAACGGCGGGACCCGGTCCCGTGCCTGACCTCGCCGCCCGTCGCCGTTCGGCGTCGTTACCGGTGTTCCCGTGGGACACCCTCGCCGACGTCACCGCGGCCGCGCGCGCCCATCCCGACGGCATCGTCGACCTCTCGGTGGGCACGCCCGTCGACCCGGTTGCTCCGATCATCCGCGAGGCACTCGCGGCCGCCAGCGCGGCGCCCGGCTACCCGACCACCGCGGGCACGGCCGCGCTGCGCGAATCGGCGGTCGCGGCGCTCGCCCGGCGGTACGGCGTCACCGGGCTCGACCCCGCCGCGGTGCTCCCGGTGATCGGCACCAAAGAACTGATCGCGTGGCTGCCGACCCTGCTCGGTATCGGTCCCTCCGACACCGTCGTCGTGCCCGAATTGGCCTACCCCACCTACGAGGTCGGCTCCCTTCTGGCCGGCGCGGCTGTGGTCCGGGCCGACTCGCTGACACAGCTGGGGCCGCAGGTTCCCGCGCTGGTGTTCCTGAACTCGCCCAGCAACCCGACCGGGAAGGTGCTCGGCGTCGAGCATCTGCGCAAGGTCGTCGGCTGGGCGCGCGAACGCGGCGTTCTGATCGCCTCCGACGAGTGCTACCTCGGGTTGAGTTGGGACGCGGCGCCGCTGTCGGTGCTGCATCCCGACGTCTGCGACGGTGACCACACCGGGTTGCTGGCCATCCATTCGCTGTCGAAGACGTCGTCGCTGGCCGGCTATCGCGCCGGTTTCGTCGCCGGCGATCCGGCGGTGGTCGCCGAGCTGCTCGCGGTGCGCAAGCATGCCGGGATGATGGTGCCGACGCCGGTGCAGGCCGCGATGGTGGCCGCGCTGGACGACGACGCGCACGAGGCTGAGCAGCGTGCCCGCTACGAGCATCGGCGCGGGCTGCTGCTGCCCGCGCTGCGCTCGGCCGGATTCACGGTCGACCACTCCGAGGCGGGGCTCTACCTGTGGGCCACCCGCGACGAGCCGGGCCGCGACACGGTCGCGTGGCTGGCCGAGCGCGGCATCCTCGTCGCACCCGGCGAGTTCTACGGCCCCCGCGGCACCCGGCACGTGCGGGTGGCGTTGACGGCGACCGACGAGCGGATCACCGCCGCGGCCGCCCGGCTCGCCTGACGTCCCGCCGCGAGTGCCCGGGGCTCAGGTCCCTGTGGCGAACAGACGCGAACTCGCGCGCGCCACGCCGAAAGTGCGCGAGTTCGCGTCTGCTCGCGGAAGAAAATCGCGGTCAAGAAAGCGTGAGCTCTGCCGGCGCGACCGAGGCGAGTGCCTCGCGGCAGGCGCGGATCGCCGGGGTGCGGCTGAGCGTGGTCCTGGTCGCGGTGAACACGGTGCGCCGGCGGGCGTCGACGTCGATGACGCGGACGTCCGGGCGGCGTCGCACCCGCATCAGATCCGGCAGGATCGCCACCGCGTTCCCGCTCTCGATCAGCGCGATCTGCGCTTCCAGGTCGTCGGTCTCGAAGCGGACGTCGGGCTCGAATCCGGCTCGGCGGCACAGCTGTTCGGCCCAGTGCCGGGATGCGGTGCCGGCAGGTTCCATGGTCCAGGGCAGCTCGGCCGCGTCGGCCACGGTGCGCACCCGCTCCCACCGCTCACCGGTCGTGGGCACGGCGAGCCGAAGTAGATCAGACGTCAGCGGCTCGCGATCCAGGTCGGGATAGACCCGCGCCGCGTGCCCGGGGTACTCCTCGGCGATCACCAGATCGAACTCCCGCAGCCACGTCTCGTAGAGCGCCTGTTCCGGTTCGCGCTGCGACATCGTCACACGCAGACGCGGATGACGGGACGCCAGCTCCGTGAGCATCTGCGGCATGAACGCCGAGGCGGCGGACTGGAACACGGCGAGACGCACCGTCCCGGAGGCCTCGCCACTGCGCGCCGCGACCTCGCTCGCAGCCAGCTCGAGCCGGTCCAGGATCGCCGCGGTGTGCTCGACGAGCACTTCGGCGGCCGGGGTGAGCCGCACCCGCCGGCCGACCTTCTCCAGCAGGGGCACCCCGACGTCGTGCTCCAGCCGGGCGAGGGCTTGGGACACCGACGACGGACTCTGGTGCAGCGCCTCGGCGACGCCGGCGATGGTGCCGCGCACACTCAGCTCCCGCAGCAGGCGCAAGCGGCGGGTGTCGAGCAGATCCGGGCGCCGAATAGTCACTTCTGCTTACGCTTTACCTTCACAAATCATCGCTTTATTTTAGGCTTCGTCGGCCGGGATCATGGAGACATGACACTCATCGACCGTGACGCCGACGTGCTGACCGACGTCGAGGCCCTGGTCCGCGGCTGGCTCGACGATGCCGCAGGGCGGCGGGACACCGCGGCGGCCCGCCGGCTCGCCGACGTGCTCCGCGACCCCGCCGGGCTCGACTTCACCGTCGGCTTCGTCGACCGGGTGATCCGCCCCGACGACCACCGCGTCGCAGCCGCCAACCTCCGCGATCTCGCGCGCAGCGCCCCGGGCTTCCTGCCGTGGCACCTGCGCCGCCTGATCTCGCTGGGCGCGGCACTGTCGCTCGTCGTCCCCGGACTGGTCATCCCGATCGCTCGCAGGGCGTTGCGGGAGATGGTCGGCCACCTGCTCGTCGACGCCACCGACCGGCGCCTCGGCCCGTCCATCGCCCGCATCCGCGACCGCGGGGTGAGGCTCAACATCAACCTGCTGGGTGAAGCGGTTCTCGGCCAGGGAGAAGCGCAGCGCCGCCTCGACGGCACCGAACGACTTCTCGCGCGTCCAGACGTCGACTACGTCTCGATCAAGGTCTCGGCAACCGTGCCGCCTCATTCCCCGTGGGCGTTCGACGAGGCGGTCGACCACGTCGAACGCAGCCTGCTTCCGCTGTTCACGCTCGCGGCCACCTCGCCGACGTCGAAGTTCATCAACCTCGACATGGAGGAGTACCGCGACCTCGAGATGACGATCGCGGTGTTCACCCGGTTGCTGGACCGTCCCGAACTCCTGCATCTCGAGGCGGGGATCGTGCTGCAGGCCTATCTGCCCGACGCCCTCTCGGCGATGATGCGGCTGCAGGACTGGGCCAGTGCCCGCCGACAGCGCGGCGGGGCAGGCATCAAGGTTCGTCTGGTGAAGGGCGCCAACCTGCCGATGGAACACGTGGAGGCCGACCTGCACGGGTGGGCCGTGGCGACGTGGCCCACCAAGCAAGACACCGACACCAACTACAAGCGGGTCCTCGACTACGCCCTGCACCCCGAGCATGTGGCGAACGTGCGCATCGGGGTGGCCGGCCACAACCTGTTCGACATCGCCTACGCGTGGGTGCTGGCAGGGCGGCGCGGGGTCCGGGACCGCATCGACTTCGAGATGCTGCTGGGCATGGCCGAAGCTCAGGCCGAAGCGGTCCGCCGCACCGTCGGGGGCCTGCTGCTGTACGTGCCGGTGGTGCACCCGAAGGACTTCGACGCCGCGATCGCCTACCTGGTGCGACGGCTCGAAGAAGGCGCGAGCCAGGAGAATTTCATGTCGGCGGTGTTCGACCTGCACGACGAGCGGTCCCTGTACGAGCGGGAGAGGGACCGGTTCGTGGCCTCGTTGGCCGCCCTCGACACTCAGGTGCCACTGCCCAATCGCCGTCAGGACCGCCGCACCGACGACCCGGAGGGGGCGGTGCACCCGGTGTTCGCCAACGTCGCCGACACCGATCCCTCGCTGCCGGGCAACCGGGCCTGGGGCCGGGCGATCACCGAGCGGATCGCGCAGTCCGCGGCTGGGCTGGCGCTGGTCGACGAGCACACGGTGACCGGTGCCGATCACCTCGAGACGGTGATCGCCGACGGTGTCGCCGCCGGCAGTGCATGGTCGGCGCAGTCGGGTGCACACCGGGCGGCGATCCTGCGGCGTGCCGCCGGCACCCTGGAAGCCGCCCGCGCGCGGCTGCTCGAGGTGATGGCCGCCGAGACCGGCAAGACCCTCGACCAGGGCGATCCGGAGGTCTCAGAGGCCATCGACTTCGCGAATTACTATGCCCACCTTGCCGAAACCCTCGACGACGTCGACGGCGCCACCGCTGTCCCGGTCGGACTGACCGTCGTGACGCCGCCGTGGAACTTCCCGGTCGCGATCCCGGCAGGCTCGACGTTGGCGGCGCTGGCGGCCGGTAGCGCGGTGATCATCAAGCCGGCCACGCAGGCGCGCCGGTGCGGATCGGTGATGGTGCAGGCGCTGTGGGACGCCGGCGTCCCGCGCGACGTGCTGCAGCTCGTCCACGTCGACGAGAGCGAACTCGGTTCGCAGTTGGTCTCCGATCCGCGGGTCGGTCGGTTGATCCTCACGGGTGCGTTCGACACGGCGGCCCTGTTCCGTCGGCTGCGGCCGGAGCTGCCGCTGCTCGCCGAGACCAGCGGCAAGAACGCGATGGTGATCACCCCGCATGCCGACATCGACTTGGCCGTCAAGGATCTGGTGGCCTCGGCGTTCGGCCATGCCGGCCAGAAGTGCTCGGCCGCATCGTTGGCGATCCTGGTCGGCTCCACCGCGAACTCCGCGCGGTTGCGTAATCAGCTCGTCGACGCGGTCACCTCGCTGACGGTCGGGTACCCCTCTGACCCCACCGCGCAGATGGGTCCGGTGATCGAGCCTGCTGATGGAAAACTGTTGCACGCCTTGACCACTCTGGGTCCGGGGGAGCAGTGGCTCGTCGAGCCGCGCCGGCTCGACGACACCGGCCGGCTCTGGTCGCCCGGGGTGAAGACCGGGGTGCGTCGTGGCTCGGAATATCACCTGACCGAATACTTCGGTCCCGTACTGGGTCTCATGGAAGCCGCCGACCTGGACGAGGCGATTGCCATCCAGAACGAGGTGGACTACGGTCTGACCGCCGGACTGCATTCCCTCGACCGTGCCGAGATCGTACGCTGGATCGACACGGTCGAGGCCGGCAATGCCTACGTCAACCGGTCGACGGTCGGTGCGATCGTGCGACGGCAACCGTTCGGCGGGTGGAAGAAGTCCGCGGTCGGCGCCGGCACCAAGGCCGGCGGGCCGAACTACCTGATCGGGCTGACCGACTGGCAGACCGCACCCGCGACACGCGGCACGGCTCTGACGCCTGTGTTGGACGACTTCCTGAGTGCTGCAGCAGATCTCGGTGTGAACCGCGATGTCCTGCAACGGTCCCTGGCTTCCGATGCGCTGGCCTGGGAGCAGGAGTTCGGTGTGGCCCGCGACGTGACAGGTCTTGCGGCAGAGAAGAACGTCCTGCGCTATCGGCCCGTGCCGGTGACGGTGCGCGCGGAAGACGACTCGACCGTGGCGCTGCTGCGCGTCGTCGCTGCAGGTGTGCTGGCGCGCAGCCATGTCACCGTCTCGACCCCTTCGCCGCTGGAGCCGGCGGTGGCCGGGCTGCTGCACGCCCACGGCGTGACCTGTCGCGCCGAGGACGCCGACGCCTGGCGAACGAGGTTGCGCAGTAAGAGTATTGACCAAGCTCCTGCCCGCGTCCGGCTCCTGGGGGGCACGCGTGAAGCGTTCGCCGCAGCCAGCGACGGCAGGGCCGACATCGCGCTGTACGCACAACCGGTGGTCGAAGCGGGGCGGGTCGAGATGCTGACGTTCCTGCGCGAACAGGCGGTCTCGGTCACCGCGCACCGGTTCGGTTCGCCCACGGCGCTCGTGGACGGCCTGTTGGCCTAGGCCGGGCACTCAGGCCGGGTACGCCGCGACCGGCATGATCACGGTGCCCTTGCAGACGCCCTCGAGGATCTCGGTGCGCCAGCTGCCGTACATCGAACCGTCCAACGTCGGTGCGTAGAACACCAGTGAGCGGGCGGGCACGTACTCGCGGGGCACATCGTCGCCGCGGTAGCACTCCCACTGCCAGTTGTAGTTGAACACCCACTGCTTGCCGTCCCACGTGTAGCGGCTCGGCTGCGGCACCGTCGGATTGCTCGGGGCCGGACCGTCATTCGCCGTCGCCACGCATGTGCCCGCGCAGGACGTGTTGAACGTGTACTGGGCGCGGAAGTCAGGCTCCGGCTGGCGGGCGGCGATGCTGGTGCCCAGCTTGCTCGATGCGAACGTGATCACCGTGTAGGGCCCGGACCAGTCGGGGAGGGCGGCCGTTGCCGTCGCGGCGGGATGGACGCACGCGGCGGCGACGAGCATCGCAGACGCGCAGGCGGTCCGTCGGGCAGACATGGTTCCTCGCCGTAGTTGCAGTTGTTACCTGTGAACGGTATCTCCGCTGACGGGCGCCGATCCCCGCCGACACGGGCACGGTTGCGTCACGGGTTGATCTCGTCCGCAGTCAGCCGTCACAGCCCGGCAAGCAGCATCAACGTCCACGCCGCCATCGACTGCGCATCGGTGATGACGCCGTCACGCATCATCTGCTCGACGTCGGCGCGCACGAACCACGCGCTGCGCATGTCTTGTTCTTCGTGCTCACGGTCGTGCGGGCCCTCGGTGATGCCGGTGGCCAGGAACACCCGGCCGCGTTGGCTGCTCATCCCCGGCGCGACGTCGAGCAGTCCGAGTTCGGTCAGCGTCTGCGCCGTCAAACCCGTCTCCTCCCGGAGCTCGCGCGCCGCCAGTTCGGCCGGCTCGAGGTGGGCGCGGTCCGGGGCGGTTCCTTGGGGAAACTCCCAGCGCCGCAATCCCAGTGGGTAGCGGAACTGCTCGACGAGGTGGAACCGGTCACCATCGCGCGGGATCACCAGCGCGTAGGTGGGCTTGTCGACGACGGCGTAGATCCCGCGGCTGCCGTCGGGGCGCGCGATGTCGTCCTCGCGGATCGTCAACCAGTTGTTCTGATAGATCTCGCGTGACGCGAGCGCCCGGATCGGCTCCATGGCCCCAGTATCGCCGAGTAGGTCAGGCCCGGCCGGGTAGCCTCAGTGGGTGCTGCTGGCCTCTCTGAACCCTGCCGCGGTGGCTGCCGGAGCCGATATCGACGACGCGGTGCGGATCGACGGCGTGACGCTGAGCCGAAGCGACCTCGTCGGCGCAGCCACTTCGGTCGCCGAACGCGTCGCAGGTGCTACGACGGTTGCCGTGCTCGCCCGGCCGACCGCCGCCAGCGTGCTGGCCGTCGTCGGCGCGCTGATCGCCGGCGTGCCCGTGGTCCCGGTGCCCGCCGACGTGGGCGCTGCCGAGCGCCGCCACATCCTCAGCGATTCCGGTGCCCAGGCCTGGCTGGGGGAGCTGCCCGAGGACACCGGGGGCCTGCCGCACATTCCCGTGCGGATGCACGCCCGGTCCTGGCACCGCTACGCCGAACCCCCCGCGGACGCGACGGCGCTGATCATCTACACCTCGGGCACCACCGGAGCGCCCAAAGGCGTGCTGGTCAGTCGCCGGGCGATCGCGGCCGACATCGACATGCTCGCCGCGGCCTGGGAGTGGACGGCCGAGGACACGCTGGTGCACGGGCTGCCGCTGTACCACGTGCACGGGCTCGTGCTCGGCCTGCTCGGCTCGCTGCGCATCGGCAATCGCTTCGTCCACACCGGCAAGCCGTCGCCGCAGAACTACGCGCAGGCGGTGTCCGCCGGCGGCACCCTGGTGTTCGGGGTGCCCACGGTGTGGTCCCGCATCGTCGACGACGGCGACGCCGCCCGGGCGATGACGCCGGCGCGACTGCTGGTGTCGGGGAGTGCGGCGCTGCCGGTGCCGGTGTTCGACGGGCTGGCCGAGCTCAGCGGCCACCAGGCGGTGGAACGGTACGGAAGTACCGAATCGCTGATCACGTTGAGCACGTTGGCATCCGGCGAACGCAGGCCGGGGTGGGTGGGTCTTCCGCTGGACGGCGTGAACACGAAGATCGTCGCCGAGGACGGGACGATCGCCCCCCACGACGGTGAGACGATCGGCGCGCTGTATCTGCAGAGCCCCACACTGTTCGACGGGTACCTGAACCGGCCCGACGCCACGGCGGAGGTGCTCGGCGACGACGGTTGGTACCACACCGGCGACGTCGCGGTGATCGACGCGGCAGGTATGCACCGCATCGTGGGCCGCGAATCGGTCGACCTCATCAAGAGTGGGGGCTTCCGTATCGGTGCCGGCGAGATCGAGACCGTGCTGCTCGCGCATGCCGGGGTGAGTGAAGTCGCGGTCGTCGGGGCGCCGGATGCCGATCTCGGGCAACGGATCGTCGCATTCGTGGTCGGCGACGCTTCACCTGATGAGCTGATCGAGCATGTCGCGCAGGAGCTTTCGGTGCACAAGCGGCCGCGGGAGGTGCGCATCGTCGACGCATTGCCCCGCAACGGCATGGGCAAGGTGCTGAAAAAGCAACTGCTGCAGGAGTTCTGATGTCGGTCCGGCGAGGGAGCGTGTCTGCACGCAACACGCCGCGCTCATCTGGCAGAACACGCGCGCTCGCGGCGATCGGGTGCGCGCTGACCGTCGCGGCCTGTGCTTACGCGCCCCAGCAGTCACCGCCGTCGCAGCCGCAGGTCATGCTCGTCCAGACCAGCATCGTCGCGCCCCCGCCACCCGAACCCGCCGCGCCACCCCCGCCCGTCGAACCGCTGTCCATCGGGTCGGCGGCCGTCGACACCACGGGCGGCTGGTTGCCCGACGGCACCACGCTGTCACCGTTCGACACCGCCAACCCGATTCTCTCGCAGATGAATCCGGCTCTCGTGCGGGCCGTTCAGGACGCCACGCGGGCTGCGCAGCCGGCGGGTATCGACATCCGCATCACCTCGGGCTGGCGCTCGAAAGGCTTCCAACAGCGGCTGTTCGACGACGCGGTACGCAGCTACGGCAGTGTGGCAGCCGCGGCGCAGTTCGTGGCCACGCCGGAGGTGTCCCGTCACGTCCAGGGCGAAGCGGTCGACATCGGGCCGCCCGCGGCCGATGAATGGCTCATCGCCAACGGCAAGCAGTTCGGACTCTGCCAGATCTATGCCAACGAGATCTGGCACTTCGAGTTGGCCGTCGACGCGCAGGGTAACTGCCCGCCGCTGCGGCCCAACGCCGCCGGCTGAACTAGGGCTGAGCCGGAAAGGCTTTGCGCGACACCGCGGCAATGACCGTTCCGCAGATGATCAAGGCCACCGCGACCCACGGCAGCGCCCCCAGCCCGGCCCGGTCCAGCAGCATCGCACCCAGCGCGGATCCACCGGCGATCCCCACGTTGGCCGTCGCGTTGACCCATGCCCCGGCACGTTCCGGCGACACCGCGTGGGTGCGCACCGCGCAGGCCTGATAGATCGATGGAACCCCGCCGAACGCGGCGCACCACAGCGCCGTCGCGCCGAGGACAGCCACCAGCGCCGGCCAGCCGAGTCCGAGCAGCACCACGGCCGCCACGGTGGCCAGCAGCAGGATCAGGGTGGTGCGGCGGGGATTGCGATCGAGTCCCTTGCCGGCGTACCAGAGTCCGATCAGCCCGCACGCGCCGCAGCCGAGCAGTATCGGTCCGATGAACGCCGGCCCGACGCCGCTGGACAGCAGCAGCAGGCTGATGAAGGTGTAGGCACTGAAGTGGCCGACGAAGACCACCAGGTTGGACGCGGACACGGCGGCGAGCATGCCGCGGCGCCCGGGCTCGGGCTTGCTGGTCGGCAGGGTGTTGGCCACCGCCGGGAGCACGACACCGACGAGCACGAACGTCGCGACCGACGCCACCGCCAGTGCGATGAACGAGGCGCGCCAACCGGCCGCCGCCCCGAGCGAGGTCAGCAGCGGCACGCCCAGCACCAGGCCGGCGGAGACACCGCTGCCGGCGATCGCCAGCGCCCGGCCCACCTGCGCACGTGACACCAGCCGCGGGGTGTAGCCGATCAACAACGCGAAGAACAGTGCGTGGGTGAGGCCGCCGACGGCGCGGCCGACGGCGACGACGGCGAAGGTGGGGGCGAGTGCGACCACTGTGTTGCTCACCACATAGCCGGCGATCGTGGTCATCAGGAGCGGTTTACGGGGGAACTGGGAGGTGGCCATCGTCAGCGGTACGGCGAACACCGCCACCATCACCGCGTAGAGCCCTACGAGAAGGCCGGTGGTCGACGCGGAGACGCCGAACGCCGAGCCCAGGTCGGGGAGCAGCCCCACCGGCAGCATCTCGGTGGTGACCGCGAGTGCCGAGGCCAGTGCCAGCGAGAGCAGGGCGGGCAGGGCGTCGCGCAGACCGCGCGTCGTGTCCTGGTCGGCTGTCAGAGTCACGTGTGCTTAATATACTCGGAAGCCGAGTTTATTCAAAAGGAGTATCGCGCATGGTCTCTGCGCACGCCGAACGGTTGCGTTGGCTCACCGCCGCGCAGCTCCTCGCGGTGATGCGGGACGAACGCGGGATCACGCGCGCCGCCGCAGCGGCGCGTCTCGGCATCGGCAGCGGCAGCGCCAGCGAGTTGGCCGCGCGGTTGCGGAAGGCCCGCCTGCTCGACGAGGCCCCCGCGGCGGCGCAGGGGCGTGGCCGCCCGACCGCGGTGCTGGCCGCCCACCCCGAGGGCCCGCTGATCCTGGCGGCTGACCTGGGGGCTGCCGATTGGCGGCTGGCGGTCGCCGGTGTGGACGGCCGCCCTGAGATCGTCGCGCACGAGGCCTATGCCGGTGACGATCTCGGCGGTGCGTTGACAGCGATGTCGCGCGCGATCGGCGCGGCGTATCGCCGGCACGCCGATCGTGTTGCGGCGCTCTCGGTGTCGGTGGCAGGCACGGTCAGCGAGGCCAGGCTCGTCCAGTTCACCGCCCGGGGTTCGCGAGATGTCGACCTCGCGGTCCTGACCGCGAGGATCCCACGACGGGTGGCCGTGCTGCTCGGCAACGACGCAACCCTGGCGGGGTTGGCCGAGGCCCGCACCGGTGCTGCGCGCGGCGTGACGACGGCACTGCATCTGATGGTCGCGAAGGGCATCGGCGGGGCGCTGGTGGTCAACGGTGATCCGGTCGCAGGCGCGCACGGAGCGGCGGGGGAGTACGGCCACATTCCGTTCGGAGACCTCGACCGCGAGTGCCCGTGCGGGGCGCGGGGCTGCTGGGATCTGACCGTGGACGGCCGGGCGCTGGCGCGTCACCTCGGCGAGCCGGAGCCCGCCGATCCGGTGGGTTATGTCCGTGTCCTCACCGCACATCGGGACGCGTTGTCTCACAAAGCGTTCGAGCGGGTGGCGACGTCTCTGGGCCGTGGCATCGGAGCACTGGTCAATCTGCACGACCCGCAGGTCGTGACGCTCGGCGGGGTAGCCGCCTTGGTGCGCGCACAGGCCGGCGATGCGTTCGACGCTGCCTTCCGTGACGGGCTGATGGCGTTCCGGAAGGCGTCGCCGCCTGCGGTCCGCGATGCCCAGCACGGCGAGGACGGGCCGCTGCAGGGCGCTGTGATCGCGGGACTCGACCATGTGACGACGCCGGACGCGCTGGCGGCGTGGGTGGACCGGCGGGGCGCCTGACCTTACGCGCGCCGGTTCACCACCGGTCCATCAGTCCGAACACCTGCAATCCGTAGACGACCGCGACGATGAGAAAGAGAACGGCGATGAGTGCGGCGGCGGCCATGCCCGCGATCGCCACCGGTGTGAACCGGCGTTTGGGCGGCGGGTCCTGGTTCGCCGACGCCGACAGAGAACCCGAATCTGGCGGCGTATCGCCCGGCTGGACACTGCCGCCCTCAGCGAGGCCGGTCGTGTCGCTGGGGTCCGGGTCGGGAGGAAGCGCTGTCTCGTGCTCGCCGCTCGCCGCCATGGGTGACTCCTGTCGACGTGGTTTCGAAGACAATCCCCACGCGCCGGGGGTGGTAAACGGATTCCCGTGGCTGCGGCGTGTTCGTCAGAGTTCGGTCACGGGCGCCCGATGCGCGCTCGCGCGCGCCGAGCGCGCGGAGACTGCCAGCGCGCGCGGCGTGTCGACGTACAAACACGAGCGCTCGCCGAACTGGCGGGACTAGTTGGCGTGCAGGGCGTCGTTCAGCGTGATGCCGGTGCCATCGCGCTTGACGACTTCGACCGCGCCTGTCACCGAATTACGCCGGAAGAGAAGGTTGTTCGCGCCCGAGAGTTCACGAGCCTTGACCGTCTTCCCGTCCGCGGTGGTGACCTTGGTGCCTGCGGTGACGTAGAGCCCGGCCTCGATCACGCAGTCGTCGCCCAGCGAGATGCCCAGGCCCGCATTGGCGCCCAGCAGGCAACGCTTCCCGACCGAGATCACCTGCGTGCCACCACCGGAGAGAGTGCCCATGATCGACGCGCCGCCACCGACATCGGAGCCGTCGCCGACCACCACGCCCGCCGAGATGCGGCCCTCGACCATCGAGCTGCCCAGCGTGCCGGCGTTGTAGTTCACGAAGCCCTCGTGCATGACCGTCGTCCCGGGCGCCAGGTGCGCACCGAGGCGCACCCGATCCGCGTCGGCGATCCGCACCCCGGCCGGCATCACGTAGTCCACCATCCGGGGGAACTTGTCCACGCCGTAGACGGTGACGGGGCCACGGCGACGCAACCGGGCTCGTACGATCTCGAATCCCTCGATGGCGCATGGCCCGTAGTTGGTCCACACGACGTTGGTGAGCACGCCGAAGAATCCGTCGGCGTTGAGCCCATGCGGCGCCACCAGTCGGTGCGAGAGCAGGTGCAGACGCAGGTAGGCGTCATAGGCGTCGACGGCCTTGTCCTCCAGCGACCCGATCGTGGTGCGCACCAGCACCGTCTCGACGTCGCGGTCGTCATCGCGGCCGGCGAGTTCGGCCAGTTCGGCGGGCACCTCGGCCACCGACAGCCGCACGGTCCCCGAGTCTGCCTCGGTCGAAAGCTCGGGGGCGGGGAACCACACGTCGAGAACGGATCCGTCGGCCGCGATGGTCGCCACGCCGATACCTGATGCTCCTGAAGTCACGGTGCTTCAGGCTACCGGTGCGCCTAGCATCGCCTCACAGGTCCCAACCCCGGCGAGGAGGCGCACCACGAGCACCGACGTGACGTTGCGCCAGCTGCGCTACTTCGCCGTCCTCGGCCAGGAGCTCAACTATCGGCGCGCAGCCGAGAAGCTGTTCATCACCCAGCCCGCGCTGTCCACCGCGATCAAGCAACTCGAACAGCACTTCGGCGTCGTGCTGTTCCGGCGCAACACCCGCGAGGTCGCGCTCACCGATCTCGGCACGGCCTGGCTACCCCAGGTGCAGCAGGCACTGGCCGGTGTGGATGCCGTCGTCGACAACCTCGTCATGCTCTCGGGCACCCGCCGTGGCGTGCTGCGGGTCGGCTACCTTATCGGCACCGGCGCTGACCTGCTGTTCCGCCTGGTGCGCCGCTTCGAGGCCGCCTACCCCGACGTCACGGTCGAACCCATCGAGTTCGACTTCGCGGACCCGACGGCGGGCCTCGCCGAGGGCACCACCGAAGTGGCGATCATTCGTCCGCCGGTCGACCTGCCTGAGCACCGCATGCTGATGCTGGATTCCGAGTCGTGGGTGGCCTGCCTGCCTCGCGACCATCGGCTGTCGGGGCGCGCCGAGGTCTCGGTCATGGAGCTGCTCGACGATCCGATCGTATGCGCGCCGCTGACAGCGGGCACGTGGCGCGACTACTGGCTGGCGATGGACGTGCGGGGCAACCGCCCGCCGACCATCGCCGCGGTGGCCGCCACCTACGAGGCCGAGACGACGGCGATCGCGCGCGGGCTCGGGATCAGCTTCACGACGTCGTCGGTGGCCAGGTTCTACGACCGGCCTGGCATCGCCTACGTCCCGATCAGTGACCGGCCGCCCAGCCACACCGCACTCGCCTGGAACCCCGGCAACCTGACGCCCCAGGCCGACGCCCTCGTCCGGTTGGTGGCCGAACAGTGGAGCACCGGGGAACCCGAACCGGAGTGATAAGCGCAGTTTATGACGAGATCAAAACATCGAACTTCCGGTGACGCCGAGATGGCGGAAGTCTGTCCTGGAGTGTCCATCCCCCCAGCGTGACCTGGAGTGACCATGACCGACGCAGTCATCCGCCCTACTCATTCATCCCCACCCGAGACGAACACCGAAGACGCGGTGCTCGCCGAACTCGGCTACACCCAGAAGCTGGACCGTTCGGTCGGCACGCTGGCATCGTTCGCGATCGGGTTCGCGACGATCAGCGCCACCACCGCGGTGTTCACCGGCTTCGGCGCCGGCTACTTCACCGCCGGCGCACCGTTCGTGTGGACGCTGCTGCTGGCCGGCGCGGTGTTCACGCTGTGGACGTTCATCGCCGCCGATCTGACGGCCAAGCTGCCGCTGGCCGGCTACTCCTATCAGTGGATCAGCCGGATCAACGGGCCCAATCTCGCGTGGTTCACCGGCGTCATCGCGCTGTTGGGCTGGGTCTGCGGCATGACCGGCGTCGGCTTCATCCTGTCGGGGTACCTCGGCGGGTTGTTCGGCTGGAGCATGAGCCAGAGCGCGCAGATCCTGCTGGCCATCGCGGTGGTCTTCGTGTGCGTGCTCATCAACATCTACGGCGTTCGGTTCGCGACGATGGTCAACAACATCGGCGTCAGCCTCGAACTCGTCATCACCGTCGGCGCCACGGCACTGATCGCGATCATCGCGTTCTCCTCGCCGGAGAACCACCAGCCGATCTCGACACTGTTCACCGGCGGGCAGTCCGGCGACAAGGACTCCTACATGCTGGCCTGGCTCGCCGCCGCGCTGGGACCGTTCTTCGGCCTGATCGGAGTCGAATCGGGGGCCGATGTCGCCGAGGAGACCAAGAACGCCCGCCGGGTGGTGCCCAAGACCATGTTCTACGCCCTCATCACCTCGATCGTCATCGAATTCCTGATGTACGTGGTGTACGTGCTGGCCATCAAGGACACCGCTGCGGTCGAGGCGAATTCGGCCGCGCCGATCGAAGAGATCATCACCCAGCAGGCCGGTCCCGTCGTCACCAAGATCGTGGTGGCCGTGGCACTGACCAACATCCTGGCCTGTCTGCTGGCCAACATGCTGGTGGCCACTCGGCTCACGTACTCGATGGCCCGCGACAACATGCTCCCGTTCTCCCACGTGTGGCGCCACGTGTCGCCCAAGAGCAAGACCCCGACCTACGCCGTGCTCGGGTTGGGTTGCCTGTCAACGGCCCTCCTGCTCTCGGCGCTGGTCAACGAAAAGGCGTTCAACTACATCATCGGCATCGCATCGCTGCTGTTCTTCTTCGTCTACATCCTGCAGACCATCGGGCTGATCGTCGGCTACCGGCGCGGCACGATCCCCGCGGGTGAGCCCGGCACCTTCGACCTCGGCCGCTTCCGGCTCCCGCTCTACGTGACGGCGCTCGTGGTGTTCCTCGCCGTCGCGGTCGCCCTGCTCTTCCTCCCGCAGTTCACCAGCAACAAGTGGGTGTTCCTCGGGATCGTCGCCGTCGCGGCGCTGTGGTGGGCCACCGGCCTGAAATCGCGCCTGGCGCGCGGTGACGCGGGTGCGACGTACGCCAAGACCCACAATCTCTGAGCGCCACCCCTGATAACCGAAAGGCATTGCTTCCCATGACTGTTACCGACACAGGAATGTCCAATCTCGTCGCTGTCGAACCCGGTGCCATCCGCGAGGACACCCCGCCCGGCTCGGTGATCCAGTACAGCGACTACGAACTGGACACCTCGAGCCCGTACGCCGGCGGCGTCGCCTGGATCGAAGGCGAGTTCATCCCCGCCGAGGACGCGCGCATCTCGATCTTCGACACCGGGTTCGGGCACTCCGACCTGACCTACACCGTCGCACATGTCTGGCACGGCAACATCTTCCGGCTCGGTGACCACCTCGACCGCCTGCTCGACGGCGCCCGCAAGCTGCGCCTGGACGCCGGGATGAGCAAGGACGAACTCGCCGAGATCACCAAGAAGTGCGTGAGCATGTCGCAGCTGCGGGAGTCCTTCGTCAACCTGACGGTCACCCGCGGTTATGGAAAACGCAAGGGGGAGAAGGACCTGACCAAGCTCACCCATCAGGTGTACATCTACGCGATTCCCTACCTGTGGGCGTTCCCTCCCCAGGAGCAGATCTTCGGCACCACTGCCGTCGTCCCGCGCCACGTGCGTCGCGCCGGCCGCAACACCGTCGACCCGACGATCAAGAACTACCAGTGGGGCGATCTCACCGCGGCCAGCTTCGAGGCCAAGGACCGCGGTGCCCGCACTGCGATCCTGTTGGACTCCGACAGCTGCGTGGCCGAGGGGCCCGGGTTCAACGTGTGCATCGTCAAGGACGGCGTACTGGCGTCCCCGTCACGCAACGCGCTGCCGGGCATCACCCGCAAGACCGTGTTCGAGATCGCGGACGCGATGGGCATCGAGGCGACGTTGCGTGACGTCACCAGCCACGAGCTCTACGACGCCGACGAGATCATGGCGGTCACCACCGCCGGCGGTGTCACCCCGATCAACACCCTCGACGGTGAGCCGATCGGGTCGGGAGAGCCCGGTCCGATGACCGTGGCCATCCGGGACCGGTTCTGGGCGCTGATGGACGAGCCGTCGCCGCTCATCGAGGCCATCCAGTACTGACGGCTCACAGCGAGAGGCCCAGCGCCACCGCGGCGGCCGCCGCGAATGCCGCTGTCCCGTAACCGAGTACCCGGACCTCCAACGTCGGCACCTCGACGGCGTCGGGGCCGCGGATGCGGCGCGACCGCCGGTATCCGAGTACCAGCACCGCGACGGCGAGCACACCCGCTGACGCCGCCAACCACGGCCCGCCCGCGATGGGTGGGCCGTGGTGGCGGATCAGCATCAGCGCTCCGCCGACCAGCAGGCCCAGGGCGCTGCGCTCCCATGAGAGCAGGGTCCTTTCGGTCTGCAAGCCCGGCTTCTCCGGCACGTCCGTGCCCATCAGTGCCCGGTCGGAGGCCAGACCACCAACACCACCAGCACGCCGACCGCGACGACGGCGATGCCGGCGGCCAACGCCGCGGGGATGCGGGTGGGCGGTAGATCGACACCGCGGCGCATCGCGTCCTGCACCACCCGCCACCGGTGCACGGCCGACACGGCGAGCGCGCCGCCACCGGCGGTCAGCACCACGCTCAGCAGATGCCGCGCCCCGGCGATCCCGAACGCCGGCGCGAACTGCACGACGGCCACCCCGCCGGCGATCAGCGCCAACGCGGTACGAATCCACGCCAGGAAGGTGCGTTCGTTGGCGAGGGTGAAGCGGTAATCCGGTTCCTGCTCAGACGGCGGTGTCATCGAGCTCCTCAGTCCGGCGACGCTCTCACGCTAGCGAACCGACTACCGTGTGTCTCGTGCTCGACCTTCACGGTGACCCGATCGCATTGACCGCGGCGCTGGTGGACATCCCCAGCGAGTCCCGGCACGAGACGCGCATCGCCGACGAGATCGAAGCCGCGCTACGCGCGCAGACCACCGGCTTCGAGATCGTCCGCCACGGCGACGCGGTGCTGGCGCGTACGGACTACGGCAAGCCGTCGCGCGTGCTGCTGGCCGGGCACACCGACACCGTGCCCGCCGCCGACAACGTTCCGAGCCGCCGCGACGACGACCTCCTCTACGGTTGCGGCACCTCGGACATGAAGTCCGGTGATGCGGTGTTCCTGCATCTGGCCGCCACGGTCTCCGAACCCGCACACGACCTCACGCTGGTGTTCTACGACTGCGAGGAGATCGAGGCGTCGGCCAACGGACTCGGCCGCATCGAACGCGAACTGCCCGACTGGCTGCGCGCCGACGTGGCGATCCTCGGCGAGCCGTCGGGAGGACTCATCGAAGCCGGCTGCCAGGGCACGCTGCGGGCCGTCCTCACGGCGACGGGAACGCGCGCGCACTCGGCGCGATCGTGGCTGGGCGACAACGCGATTCACAAACTGGCCCCAGTCCTGACCCGGCTGCAGCACTATCAGGCCCGCAGCGTCGACATCGACGGATGCGTCTACCGCGAAGGGCTCTCGGCGGTGCGCATCGACGGGGGCGTCGCCGGCAACGTGATTCCCGACGTCGCCTCGGTCACGGTGAACTTCCGCTTCGCGCCCGACCGCACCGTGGACGCCGCCTACGCACACGTGCTGGAGGTGTTCGACGGGCTGGACGTGACCCTCGAGATGACCGATTCCGCCGCCGGTGCGCTGCCCGGCTTGACACGCCCCGCCGCGGCCGCGCTCGTGCAGGCGGCCGGGGGCGCCGTGCGCGCGAAGTACGGCTGGACCGACGTGTCCCGATTCGCGGCGCTGGGAGTGCCGGCGGTGAACTACGGCCCCGGAGACCCGAATACCGCGCACCGCGTCGACGAACACGTCGAGGTCGCACAGATCACCGCGGTCACCGAGACGTTGCGGCGGTACTTAATCGGTTGACGGGTCTGGTTACCCTGGACCCATGCTCTCTCGCTGACGACTGAAGTGCCATCTGCCCGTACGTCTCGAGAGTTCTGTCATGTCTTCGATCGTCTTCTCCCATGTCTCGTTCGCCTGGCCCGACGAGACCCCGCTGTTCACCGACCTGTCCTTCACCGCCGGCCCCGGCCGCACCGGGCTCGTCGCACCCAACGGCACCGGCAAGAGCACGGTGCTGCGCCTCGCTGCAGGTGAGCTCGTCCCTACCGCCGGATCGGTGAGCACCGACGGCACGATCGGCTACCTGTCTCAGACCCTGCCACTGCTCGACGACCGCACCGTCGCTGAGCTCCTGGGCATCGCCGACGTGCTGGCCGCGCTGGAGGCGTTGACAGGCGGGGATTCTCGTGAGGAGGTGTTCACCAGCATTGGCGACGACTGGGACGTCGAGGAGCGCGCCCGCGCCCAGCTCGACCGTCTCGGGCTGGGACAGATCGGCTTGCGCAGGTCGTTGCGCACCCTGTCCGGGGGAGAGGCCATCACACTCGGACTTGCCCGAGAGTTGCTGCAGCGCAGAGAGATCCTGCTCCTCGACGAGCCCACCAACAACCTCGACGCCGCCGCGCGCGCCCGGTTGTACGAGGCGCTCGGCGACTTCACGGGGTGCCTGCTGCTGGTGAGCCACGACCGGGTGCTGCTGGACCGCATGGACCGCATCGACGAGTTGCGCGGCGGCGAGATCACTTCGTACGGCGGAAACTTCACCGCGTACCAGGAGGCCGTCGAGGCGGCCGAGCACACGGCACGCAGCGCGGTCCGCCAGGCGGAGCAGCACCTCAAACGCCAGAAGCGTGATCGCCAGCAGGCCCGGGAGCGCGCCGACCGGCGCAGCGGCGCCGCCAAGCGGGCACTGCCCGACGCGGGTATACCGAAAATCATAGCCGGAGCGATGAAGCGCCGTGCCCAGGTGAGCGCGGGACGCACCGACGACGTGCATACGCGGCGCATCGACGACGCGCGGACCCGGCTGGACGAGGCCGAAGCGCTGCTGCGCGACGACGACACGCTCACCCTCGAACTGCCGGACACCGCCGTTCCCGCAGGTCGTATGGTGTTGCGCTGCAACGACATCGCGGTCACGCATGATGACCGCGATGTGTTCGCCGGGGTCGAGTTCTCGATCCGCGGCCCCGAGCGGATCGCGCTCACCGGCGCCAATGGCAGCGGAAAGACCACGCTGCTGCGGGTGCTGCTCGGAGATCTCGTACCCGGACGCGGCACGGTGGAACGCTCAGGTGGCCGGGTGGCGTATCTGTCACAGCGGCTCGATCTGCTCGACGACAACGCCACGCTCGCCGACAATCTCGCCACCCGCGCACCCGGGCTGTCGGTGACGCGCCGCCGACATCTGCTGGCGCAGTTCCTGTTCGGAGACGACGCGGTCGATCGGGCGGTGTCCACGCTCTCTGGCGGCGAGCGGTTGCGCGCCACGCTGGCGTGCGTGCTGTTCGCCGAGCCCGCACCTGAGTTGCTGCTGCTCGACGAACCCACCAACAACCTCGATCTCGTCAGCGTGGCCCAACTCGAACAGGCCCTCCAGGCCTATCGAGGTGCGTTCGTCGTGGTGAGCCATGACGAGACGTTCCTGACGGCGATCGGTGTCGATAGGACGCTGCGCCTGAATGCCGGACGCCTGAGCTGAGCTCGATTCAGGCGGATGCGGCCACCGCGGCACGCCCGAAAGCGCACGGCACCTCGCCCGCGAGCCGGCTCACCGTGTCGGCGCCCCGCGGATCGCCCAGCGCCACAGCGTCGGCCGCGGCCCGCAATGCCACGGCCTGTTGCCCGCCCCGTTCCGCGGCCTTGACCGCATCCCGGGCCGCCGCCACCGCGCCGTGGGCGTCCCGGCGCGCCGACATCGTCCACGCCCGCGCCAGCGCAAGCTCCGGTGCGAACAGCATCGACTTGAGGCCGTGCCGAGACTCCGCCCGCGACAACGCTTTTCCAGCCTCGACGGTCTCGCCGAGCCGGCCCAGGGCCTGCGCCAGCAGCATCCAGGCCAGCGGCCCCCACGAATACCCCGTCGGTGCCAGGGCCGCGGCCGAGGCACGCAACAGCGCCACCGCCCGCGCCGTCTCGCCGGTGGCGATCAGCACGTCGGCGACCAGCACCTCACCGATTGCGCGACCGGGCTGGCGGCGCTGGGCGAAATCGGTGAGCCGCTGCGCCAACGCCAGCGCGCGCTCGGGCTCCCCGGCCATCAGCAGCGCGGTCGTCTGGCCGAAGCCGCTGGTGAACCGCAGCAGGCCGGGCTGGCCGGCTGACATCGCCCGCTCGGCGAGCGCGTCGACGTCGGCGAACCGTCCCATGCGGGCCGCGCACAGCGCCGCGGCCGAACCCGCCCAGCCGAGTGCGGTCTCGTCGGCGACCGACGATCCGAGCACCTCGTCGGCGAGTTCGACGGCCCTGCCGAGGTTGCCTGCGTTCATCGCGAACGTCGCCGACAGCGCGTCCAGCGTGGTCCGCGCCGCGGGCGAGCTCACCTTGCCGCGGGTGGTCTGCAGGAACGCCGTCGCGCGCTCGGGCTCCGAGAGCATCCAGAACTGGTTGGCCGCCGTCGGCAACGCCCACGCGAGCAGCTCGTCCTCGGTCAGTCCGGCGGGCTCCACCTCGGCCAGCACCGCATCCGCGTCGCGGCCGCGGCCCTGCCACGCCAACGCGTACCCGACCGTCAGGCGGGCACCCAGATCGGGCGCCTGCGCCAGCGCGGCCTGCCCCAGCCGCTCGGACAGCTCCAGATCGCCGAGCCGCAAGGCATCGCTGGCCGCGGCGCACACCTGCGCCGCCGGCGGTGGCGTGTCGCTGCCCACGGCCAGCGCCGCCAGATGCAGCCGGGCGACCACGCCCCGCGGACCCGCCTGCGACAGGCGCCCCACCACGGCTGTGCGCAGCCGCCGGATCTCCGGCCCGCCCAACGCCGCACGCACGGCGTCACCGAACAGAGGATGTGCCGGACGCACCCCGTCCTCGTCGACCGTGATCACCCCGGCCACGGTGGCGTCGTCGACCGCACCGGCGCTCGTCAACACCGCCAGATCCTCGAGACTCAGCGGATCGCACACCGCCAGGTACTCCAGCACCCGGCGCGCCTGGGGCGTCACCGCGTCGACGAAGTCGCCGACATGGGCCATCAACCGGTCGTCGTCGTGCCCGGGCGGCTGCAGGTCGATGCGGGCCACCAGCCCGTCGTGCCACAGTGCGCTGACCTCGGCGGGCACCGAGTTCGCCGAGACGCTCGCCGACAACAGAATGCTCACTGTCCCGCTGACCGCCACCTGGTAGATCAGCGCGGCCGACAGCGGATCGAGCAGATGCGCATCGTCGATCACCAGCAGCCGACCGTCGCCGAGCCGGTCGCGGGCCGCCCGCAGGACGGCCGCCGTCGTCCCGGTGTCGGGAACGTCGACGAGATGGTCGACGGCGGCGAATGGGATCGCGGTCCGGGTCGCCGTCGCGCGCACCCAGTCCACCCGCGGGACGTCGGCTCCGAGCCGCTCGGCCGCCCGGCGCAACAGCCACGTCTTCCCCACTCCGGCAGGCCCGATCAGGGCCGCGCCCGCACGATCGCGCACCCCCGCTTCCAGCTGTGCCAAGGCCGGCTCGTCGGGTGCGGTCACCCAGGTGACAGGCGTGGGCACGGGCACCGGCCCAGCCTATGGCTAAGTTTTAGGTCGTGTCCCCGGAACCCGATCGCAGATGGGCCGTCTGCGTGTACTGCGCCTCTGGCCCCACCGAATCCCGGTTGCTCGACCTCGCCCGGCGCCTGGGCGCCGCCATCGCCGACCGCGGCTGGACGCTGGTCTCCGGCGGCGGAAACGTCTCGGCGATGGGGGAGGTGGCCGCGGCAGCCCGCTCCCACGGCGGGCGGACGGTGGGGGTGATCCCGAAGGCGCTGGTGCATCGCGAGGTGGCCGACACCGAGGCCGACGAGCTCGTCGTCACCGACACGATGCGCGAACGCAAACAGATCATGGAGGACCGCGCCGACGCCTTCATCGCGCTGCCCGGCGGCATCGGCACCCTCGAAGAATTCTTCGAGGCCTGGACAGCGGGCTATTTGGGTATGCACACCAAGCCAATCGTGATGCTCGACACGTGGGGGCACTACGAGGGGCTGCTGGACTGGCTACGCGGGTTGGTCCAGAGCGGCTATGTCGGCGAGGGCGCGCTGGCGCGTCTGACGGTCGTCGACGACATCGAGGCCGCTCTGGCTGCCTGTGCGCCGGGCTAGTGTGACCGGCACAACAACCACCGGCGACAGCCACGCACGACAACGACCACAGACGATCAAGGGGAGCGCGAATGAGCGGTAAATCCGGTAAGCGGAGCAGTGTCGGGGTTCTCGACATCGCGAGCCAAGTACCGGGATTGCTGATGGACACACCGACGATCGTGCAGGGCGTCGTCACCGGGTTTCTGGCCCGTCCGACGGCGAAGACCTCTATCGGCAAAGTCTTCCAGGATCGCGCGGGCCGCTACGCGGACAAGGTGTTCATCAAGTTCGACGACATCGAACTGACCTACGGCGAGGCCAACGAGACCGTCAACCGGTACGCCGCGGTGCTGGCGGCGCGCGGTGTGGGCCACGGTGACGTCGTCGGTGTCATGCTGCGCAACTCCCCGGATTCGGTGCTGCTGATGCTCGCCGCGGTCAAATGCGGCGCCATCGCCGGGATGCTGAACTACCACCAGCGCGGTGACGTGCTCAAACACAGCCTCGGCCTGCTCGAGGCCAAGGTCGTGATCGCCGAGGTCGACCTGGTCGATCCGATCACCGAGAGCGGCGCGGACACCTCCGGGGTGGTCACCGTCGACGAGATGAAGGAGAAGGCGCAGGGCGCGCCCACCAGTAATCCCGCCACTACGTCGGCCGTGCTGGCCAAGGACAAGGCGTTCTACATCTTCACCTCGGGCACGACGGGTATGCCCAAGGCCAGCGTGATGACGCACTACCGCTGGCTGCGGGCGCTGGCCGGGTTCGGCGGCCTGGGCATGCGGCTCAACAGCAACGACACGCTGTACTGCTGCCTGCCGCTGTACCACAACAACGCTCTGACGGTCGCGCTGTCGTCGGTGCTGAATTCCGGTGCGACGCTGGCGCTGGGCAAGTCGTTCTCGGCGTCGAAGTTCTGGGACGACGTCATCCGCTACGAGGCCACCGCGTTCGTCTACATCGGCGAGATCTGCACCTACCTGCTCGGTAAGGAGGAGAAGCCGACCGACCGCCAGCACAAGGTCCGGGTGATCGCAGGCAACGGGCTGCGGCCGGCGATCTGGGACGAGTTCACCGAACGGTTCGGCATCAAGCGGGTCTGCGAGTTCTACGCGGCCAGCGAGGGCAACACGGCGTTCGTCAACGTGCTCAACATCGACAAGACGACTGGCATCTGCCCCACCCCGGTGGCGTTCGTCGAGTACGACGAGGAGACCGGGGACCCCAAGCGCGACGACAAGGGTCGACTGCGGAAGGTGAAGACCGGCCAGCCTGGCCTGCTGTTGTCCAAGGTGAGCAACTTCCAGCCCTTCGACGGCTACACCGACAAAGAGGCCACAGAGAAGAAGCTCGTACGCGACGCCTTCAAGGAGGGCGACGTCTGGTTCAACACCGGCGACCTGATGCGCGCCCAGGGCTTCGGGCATGCCGCGTTCACCGACCGCCTCGGCGACACGTTCCGGTGGAAGGGCGAGAATGTCGCCACCACCGAGGTCGAGGCCGCGATCTCGACCGACCCGCAGGTCGAGGAGGCCACGGTGTTCGGCGTCGAGGTGCCCGGCGCCGGTGGTCGGGCGGGCATGGCTGCCGTGCAGCTCAAGGAGGGCAAGGAGTTCGACGGCAAGTCGCTGGCCAAGGCTGCCTTCGACAAGCTGCCCGGCTACGCCGTGCCGCTGTTCGTGCGCGTGGTCGAGGAGCTGGCCCACACGTCGACGTTCAAGTCGCAGAAGGGTGACCTCCGCAAAGAGGGCTACGGCAAGGCCTCCGGTGACGACGACGACTCCGAGGACGTGGAGATCGAGGATCCGATCTACGTGCTCTCCGGCAAGGACGAGGGTTACGTGCCGTTCTACGACGAGTACCCCGAAGAGGTCGCCGCGGGCAAGAAGCCCAAGTAGTCGGGTGATTTCGGCGTGGTTGCCGCCGCTCAGCGACGACAACCACGCCGAAATCGCACGGTCCGTAGCCTGGGGACGTGCAGTCGACGTTTCTCGGGCGGCCGGTGGCCGGCGATCGCGCGCTGATCATGGCGATCGTGAACCGGACACCGGATTCCTTCTACGACCGTGGCGCCACGTTCAGTGACGAGGCCGCCAAAGACGCTGCCCACCGCGTCGTCGCCGACGGCGCCGACATCGTCGACGTGGGCGGGGTCAAGGCCGGCCCGGGGCAAACCGTCGACGTCGACGAGGAGATCGCCCGCGTCGTGCCGTTCATCGAATGGCTGCGCGACACCTTCCCGGACCAGCTCATCAGCGTCGACACCTGGCGCGCCGAGGTGGCCAAACAGGCCTGCGCAGCAGGCGCCGACCTGATCAATGACACCTGGGGCGGCGCAGACCCCGACCTGCCGTCCGTCGCCGCCGAATTCGGCGCGGGCCTGGTGTGTTCGCACACCGGCGGCGCGGTCCCGCGCACCCGTCCGTTCCGGGTGAACTACGGGATCTCCGAGCGTGGTGTGGTCGACGACGTCGTCGCCGAGGTGACCGCGGCCGCCGATCAGGCCCTGGCCGCCGGCGTGCGACGGGACGGCATCGTCATCGATCCCACACACGATTTCGGCAAGAACACTTACCACGGTCTTAGTTTGTTGCGGCACGTAAAAGAGCTTGTTAACACTGGATGGCCCGTCCTGATGGCCCTGAGCAACAAGGATTTCGTCGGGGAGACTCTGGGTGTGGGACTCACCGAACGCCTGGAGGGCACCCTGGCGGCGACCGCACTCGCGGCCGCCGAGGGAGCAGCCATGTTCCGCGTGCACGAGGTGGGCCCCACACGTCGGGTACTGGAGATGGTGGCGTCGATTCACGGCGTCCGTCCGCCACAACGCACGGTGAGGGGACTGGCATGACGGTGTTGTCCGAGCGCGTCACGGGAATGGGCCCCCAGGGAATGGCCGAACACCGCTGGCTGACCGACCACAGCTGGAGCCGTCCGGCATGGACGGTCGCCGAGTTGGAGGCCGCGAAGAAAGGCCGCACCGTCTCGGTGGTGCTCCCGGCGCTGAACGAGGAAGAGACCGTGGCCGGCGTCGTCGAGACGATCACGCCGCTACTGGGCGGACTGGTCGACGAGCTCGTCGTGCTCGACTCCGGGTCCACTGACGACACCGAGATCCGCGCGCTCGCCGCCGGGGCGCGCGTCATCAGCCGCGAAGCTGCGCTGCCCGAGGTGGCACCAGCGCCCGGCAAGGGCGAGGTGCTGTGGCGGTCATTGGCCGCTACCACCGGCGACCTGATCGCGTTCGTCGACTCCGATCTGCTCGATCCGGACCCGATGTTCGTGCCCAAGCTGCTCGGCCCGTTGCTCACCGCCGACGGCGTGCACCTGGTCAAGGGTTTCTACCGGCGCCCGCTCAAGGTCAGCGGCCGCGAGGACGCCAACGGTGGCGGTCGCGTCACCGAGCTGGTGGCCCGGCCCCTGCTGGCCGCGCTGCGCCCTGAGCTGACGTGCCTGTACCAACCGCTCGGCGGCGAGTACGCCGGCACCAGGGAGCTGCTGACCGCGGTACCTTTCGCCCCGGGCTACGGCGTGGAGATCGGCCTGCTGGTCGACGCCTATGACCGGCTGGGACTCGACGGGATCGCACAGGTGAACCTGGGCGTCCGCACCCACCGCAACCGTCCGCTGACGGAACTGGCCTCGATGAGCCGACAGGTCATCGCGACGCTCCTGCAACGCTGCGGCATCCCGGACTCGGGCGTCGGGCTGACACAGTTCTTCGCCGACGGCGAGGATTACACGCCCCGCACGTCGTCGGTGTCGTTGGACGACCGGCCGCCGATGGTCACGCTCCGCCCTCGGTGAAGCCCTCGGTGAAGGCCCCGCTGACGCTGACCTTGTCGGTGCGCTGAGGCACTATCGACGTGTGACACTCGTTCTGCTCTACCTCGTCGTGCTGGTGCTCGTCGGCATCGTGCTCTTCGCGATCGGCAGTGTGCTGTTCGGCCGGGGTGAGGTGCTGCCGCCGCTGCCGCAGGCGACCACGGCCACCGCACTGCCCGCCACCGAGATCACCGGGGCCGACGTCGAGGCGCTGAAGTTCACCCAGACGCTGCGGGGCTACAAGGCCAGTGAGGTCGACTGGGCGCTCGAGCGCTTGGGCCGCGAGATCGACGAGCTGCGTGAGGAGCTCGCCGCCGTGCGGGCGTCGCGTGACCTTCCTCAGCACGGCGCATGACGGTCTCCTCGGATGGTCGGGTCCGCTGCGGCTGGATAGACCAGGCCCGCCTGTCCGACGACGACTTCGTGCTCTACCGCGACTATCACGACACAGAGTGGGGGCGGCCGCTACGCGATTCGGGTGCGCTGTTCGAGCGAATCACCCTCGAAGCGTTCCAGAGCGGGCTGTCGTGGCTGATCATCCTGCGCAAGCGCGAGAACTTCCGCGTGGCATTCGACGGCTTCGACGTCGAGCGCGTGGCCCGCTACACCGCGCACGACGTCGAGCGTTTGATGTCTGACGTCGGCATCGTGCGTAACCGGTCGAAGATCGAGGCCACGATCGCCAATGCCCAAGCCGTCGTCGACCTGACCGATGCGGGCGGCGATCTGGCGGACCTGCTGTGGTCCTTCGCGCCGGCCACCCGACCGAGGCCCGCCGAGCTGTCGGCGGTGCCGGCCACGTCGCCGGAATCCACCGCGATGGCCAAGGAACTCAAGCGTCGGGGATTCCGGTTCGTCGGTCCCACGACGGCGTACGCGCTGATGCAGGCGACCGGCATGGTGGACGACCACGTCGCGGACTGTTGGGTGCCGCGAACGGACCTGTAGGCCCAGCTATAGCGGGTCTTTGCACACGAGACGGCGTCGATAGGGAACAATGGATGTCTGAAGCAGTTCAGAGCCGATGCTGTCAGCGTTCGACGTCATCGGTGCGTGCATGACCAATCGGGCCCTGACGGGCACGCCCATGTGGAGGAGGCACTCGATGGCGGCGATGAAGCCCCGGACCGGCGACGGTCCACTGGAAGCAACCAAGGAGGGGCGCGGCATCGTGATGCGGGTACCACTGGAAGGCGGCGGACGATTGGTCGTCGAGCTGACTCCGGATGAGGCGGCCGCCCTCGGCGACGAACTCAAGGGCGTCACCAGCTAGCGCCTCGGGCGTTCAACAGACCTTGCGGTAGATCTCCAGGGTCTGCTCCGCGATCTGTGCCCACGAGAACTCCTCGATACAGCGGGCTCGACCCGCAGCGCCGAACGTCGCGGCGCGCTGCGGGTCCGCCACCAACGCGTTGACGCCCTCGGCGAGGTCCCGCTCGAACGCGGCCGCATCGCTGGGGTCGTAGTGGACGAGCAGGCCGGTGCGGCCGTCGTCGACCACCTCGGGGATACCGCCCACGTCGGACGCGACCACGGCCGTTCCGCATGCCATCGCTTCGAGGTTGACGATGCCCAGTGGTTCGTACACCGACGGGCAGACGAAAGCTGTTGCAGCGGTGAGGATCTCGCGGATCTTGGCGGTCGGCAACATCTCTCGCACCCAGAACACGCCCGTGCGGACGCTGGACAGCTGCTGGACTGCCGAAGCCACCTCCTCGGCGATCTCCGGGGTGTCGGGCGCACCGGCGCACAGGACGAGCTGCACCTCCGGTGCGAAGTGATGAGCCGCGGCGACCAGGTGCGCGACGCCCTTCTGTCGGGTGATCCTGCCGACGAACGCGACGATCGGACGGCTCGTGTCAACCCCCAGGTCGGCGAGCACGGACTGCTCGGGGTCGGGTTCGGTATCGGATTGGGCGGGGTACCAGACGTCGGTGTCGATGCCGTTGCGCACCACGTGCACCCGGTCGGGGTCCAGCGCCGGGTAGGTGCGGAGCACGTCGCCGCGCATTCCGGAGCTGACCGCGATCACCGCGTCCGCGGCTTCCACGGCCGTCTTCTCCACCCACGACGAGATGCGGTATCCGCCGCCGAGCTGCTCGGCCTTCCATGGCCGCATCGGTTCCAGCGAATGCGCCGTCAGCACGTGCGGCACGCCGTAGAGCAGCGCCGCCAGATGCCCGGCCATGCCGGTGTACCAGGTGTGGGAGTGCACCACCGTGGCCGCGGAACTGCCGTTGACCATGGTGAGGTCCGCGGACAACGTGGACAGCGCGGCGTTGGCGCCCGCCAGCGCCGGATCCGGCGCCGCGACCGTCACCCCCGGTCGTGGCGCACCCATGCAGTGCACGTCGACCTCGCACAGGTTGCGCAGCTGCGCGACCAGCTCGGTGACGTGAACTCCGGCGCCGCCGTAGACCTCCGGTGGGTATTCCCGCGTCATCATCGCCACTCGCATGGACCTATCCACTGCCGACCGCATGGAGTGACCGTACCCAGATGGGCCCGCGGTCGGCGCCGCATCCTCAATTGTCTTGATGCACTTGTCCTGATGCTCGTGCCGTGGCGTGGAGCCGAGAACGCGCCAATGCCCGCCAATAGCTGGCCCCCGTCACAACCTGCCGATAGGTTGGTTTACATGAGGGAAGCGCCACACGTGCTGGGCATCGTCCTGGCCGGCGGAGAAGGTAAACGGCTGTACCCGTTGACAGCCGATCGCGCCAAGCCCGCGGTTCCGTTCGGCGGCGCCTACCGGCTGATCGACTTCGTGCTCTCGAATCTGGTCAACGCCCGATTCCTGCGGATCTGCGTTCTCACCCAATACAAGTCGCATTCGCTGGATCGGCACATCTCGCAGAACTGGCGGCTGTCGGGGCTTGCCGGCGAGTACATCACCCCGGTGCCGGCACAGCAGCGTCTCGGCCCGCGGTGGTACACCGGCTCGGCCGATGCGATCTACCAGTCGATGAACCTCATCTACGACGAGGACCCCGACTACATCGTGATCTTCGGTGCCGACCACGTCTACCGGATGGATCCGGAGCAGATGGTGCAGCAGCACATCGACAGCGGCGCCGGCGCGACCGTCGCCGGAATCCGCGTGCCGCGCGCCGAAGCCAGCGCGTTCGGCTGCATCGACGCTGACGAGTCGGGGCGCATTCGCGGGTTCATCGAAAAGCCCGCCGACCCGCCGGGGACGCCCGACGATCCCGAGCAGACGTTCGTGTCGATGGGCAACTACATCTTCACCACCAAGGTGCTGATCGACGCGATCCGTGCCGACGCCGAAGACGACGACTCCGACCACGACATGGGTGGCGACATCATCCCGCGGCTGGTGTCCGACGGCATGGCGTCGGTGTACGACTTCAACAACAACGAGGTGCCGGGCGCGACGGAGCGCGACCACGGCTACTGGCGCGACGTCGGGACCCTGGACGCGTTCTACGACGCCCACATGGATCTGGTTTCCGTGCACCCGATCTTCAACCTCTACAACAAGCGGTGGCCCATCCGTGGCAGCTCCGAGAACCTGGCGCCGGCCAAGTTCGTCAACGGCGGCTCGGCTCAGGAGTCCGTCGTCGGCGCCGGCAGCATCATCTCGGCGGCATCGGTGCGCAATTCGGTGCTGTCGTCGAACGTCGCCGTCGACGACGGTGCGATCGTCGAGGGCAGCGTGATCATGCCGGGCGCGCGGATCGGCCGCGGCGCGGTCGTGCGGCACGCCATTCTCGACAAGAACGTCGTGGTCGGCCCGGGGGAGATGGTCGGCGTCGACCTGGACAAGGACCGGGAACGGTTCTCGGTCAGCGCCGGCGGCGTCGTGGCAGTCGGCAAGGGCGTCTGGGTCTAGCCCCGGGTCCTCAGCGGATGGCGGCTTTCGAGGAACGTCGACGGCGCCGGATCAGCCGGATTGCGGCCCAGGCCATAACGACGAGCGCGACCAGAACCAGGGCCGGGACCAGGATCGCCAGCACCACGAGCAGCACGCTGACGACGTCTTCGATCGTGCTGAGCACCGGCGCGGCCATGCCTGCCGTCGCGACGTTGGCCGCAGGTCTGACCGTCGACTTCGTCAGCGACACCACCAGGGCGACGACGACACCGGCGGCGACGGGAATCCACTGACCGGACTGTGCGAAGGCGCCCGGATCGGTGACGGCGGACGTCTGTGCCGCGGTGCCGGAGCCGAACACGATTCCACCTGCGGTGGGCCGGACGAGCGTCTGGACGGTGTCGTTGACGCTGTCGAGGGCGGGCACCTTGTCGGCGACGACCTCGACGGCCAGCAACACCGCCACGATGGCCATCACCCACCCGTTCTCGAGCCACGCCCAGCCCGACGGCAGAGTGACCAGGTCGGTGCACCGGGCCAGCAGTCCCAGCGCCAGTAGAGGGATGTAAGCGTTGAGCCCCGCCGCGCTCGCCAGCCCGAACCCGGTCAGCACTTCCATGGGCTCAGTATGGGCTCACCACAGGTGAGGGATCAGCCGAAATCTCACCTGCTGCATGTATTCCGGATAACCGGTCAGGTCGGCGGTGAGCGCGCGCTCTTCATCATGGATTCGCGCGACAAGCAGCGGGACTGCTGCCAGCACGACGACAAACGCCCACAGCGAGCCCAGCGCCAGCGGCATCCCGGCCATCATCACCAGCGTCGCGCTGTACATCGGGTGTCGGACGAGACCGTAGAGTCCGGTCGACACCACCGGCTGGTTGTCCTCGACGGTGATACTCGCGCCGGCCCACTCGTTCTGCACCACAACCCATTGGGCGCCGAGTAGCCCCATGGCGACCATGACTTCGCCGAGGACGACGAGCCAGACCGGAACTGCGGACCAGCCGAACCGCCAGTCCAGCGCACCGACGACGAGCGTCGCGAACACCGCCACCACGGTCGCGGTGATGATGACCCGCTGCACCGGACGTTTCTCCGCCGTCGGCCCCACCTTCATCCGGCGTGCCAGCGCATCGGGCCGGCGCATCGCGAGGTACGCGCCGGAGGCCACCGAACACGCGGTGAAGACCGCGATGAAACCCCATCCCGGCCAGTAGCTCACGGTGCCGGCCGGTATGAACAACGCCAGACCGAGGCACAGGATCCCGAGAACCGCCGACGCGAGGGCCTGCAGGATGATCTTCACGGTCAGCGCAGATCACGCCGTCGAAAACCGATGGCGCCCAGGGCGATCGCCGCGGCGTCGAGACAGAGCAGCCATACCAGCGGCACGACGGTGAAGTCACCGGTACCGACGTGGGGGACGTGGCTGAACGGCTCCAGGTCGAGCAGCCACTGCGGCGCGTTCGCCAGTGACCCCATCATGAACACCGCGATGAACGCGACGAGAACGGCCCACGCGGCCGGCGCCCAGCGCGGCACGACGCCGAACAGTGCCACGGCCACCGCGGCGGGCAGCCACACCGCGGGCAGTTGGGCGGCTGCGGTGCCGAGCACGGTCGGGAGCGTGCCGCCGACGTCGCCGACTGCGGCGCCGTAGGTCAGCCCGGTGACCAGGCCGGCGACCACCAGCGCCGCGGCCGGGCCGCCGATCGCGAACACCAGATGGCTTGTCAGCCAACGGGTTCGACTGACGGCTCCGGCCAGCACGGCTTCCGCGAGTTGACCGCTCTCCTCCTGGTGCAACCGCAGCGCCAGCGAGACGGCGAAGGCCGCCGCGATCATGCCGAGCATGCTGAACGCCACCGAGATGAACGCCTGCTCGATCGCACTGGAACCGCCTAGGCGTGCCACGATGTCGCGGGCGACCTGGCTGCCGCCCATCTCTTCGCCGATACCGTGCACGATGCTGCCGATCAGCAGGCCGTAGAGACTCACACCCACCGTCCACACGAGCAGCGCCCCGCGGTCCAGACGCCACGCCAGTCCGACCGCTCCACTCAACGCTGTTGGGGCGTGGGACGGGCCGGGGCGCTCGGCGAGCAGTCCCGCGCCGACGTCGCGCCGGGACAGAAGCAGATAGGCGATTGCCAGCAGGGCGACGGTCAGCGCGACATGCAGTGCCAGAACGGCAAACCTGTCACCGGCGTAGGGCCGGACCTGCAGCGACCACCCGAGCGGCGAGAGCCAGCTCAGGAACGCGGCGCGAGTGCCGGCGTCGCCGACCGCCCGCAGTGTGAACGCGGTACCGAGCACCGCGAACGCGGCGCCCCGCGTGACACGGGCGCTCGGCGACACCTGGGCCGTGACGGCGGCCACCGCGGTGAACACCAGGCCCGAGCAGGTGAGGGCGGCTCCGAACGCCACCGAGCCGGTGGCGGGCACGTTCTGGGTGAGCAGGCCGACGGTACCGATGGCTCCCGTCGCGACGGACGCACCGGCGGCGAGCAGCACCGCCGCGGTCAGTCCGGCGTAGCGACCGATGGCCGTGGAATCGAGCAGCTCGGTGCGGCCCGCTTCCTCGTCTCCGCGGGTGTGGCGAATAACCGTGAGGATCACCGCGACCGCGATCAGCGTGTGGAACATGCCGGCCTTCCAGATGCCGACCGAACCCAAACTGTCTGTGTAGATCTGCCCGTAGAGAGCGCGCTGCGCCGGACTGGCCATGATCGACGCGGCCAGCGACGCGCGGTCCGCCTCGGTGGGGTACACGGCCGCGGTGGCGCCGACGTAGACCGTCGAGAGCGGAACCGACAGCAGAAACACCCACAGCGGCAACACGATTCGGTCTCGACGGGTGTAGAGCCGCAACAGGTCCAGGGTGCCGGACAGGCCCGTCCCGCGGCTGGGTGCCTCGTGCGCCGGGTGGGGGCGCTCGAGCAGCGCGGTCATGCGTGCACCTGCTCGGTGTCTGTGGTGTCAGCGGTGTCTGTGGTGTCGTAGTGGCGCAGGAACAGCTCTTCGAGGGTGGGCGGTTGGCTGACCAGGCTGCGCACCCCGGCGTCGCCGAGCACCTTCATCACCTGTGTCAAGCTCTCCGCGTCGACGTGCGCGCGCACGGTCGTGCCGTCGACGGTGACGTCGTCGACACCGGGAATGGTGGTGAGATCACCAGGTGTGCGGAGCAATTCGGCCGTGATGGAGGTGCGCGACAGATGGCGCATCGAGTCCAGTGAGCCGCTCTCGACGGTTCGGCCGTCTCGGATGATGGTCACCCGGTCGCACAGCGCCTCAGTCTCGGCGAGGATGTGGCTGGAGAGCAGGACGGTGACCCCGCGATCGCGAGCCTCGCCGACGCACTGCTGAAAGATGTTCTCCATCAACGGATCGAGGCCGGTGCTGGGTTCATCGAGCAGGAGAAGGCGTGCGCGGGAGGAGAACGCCGATACCAGCGACACCTTTTGCCGGTTGCCCTTGGAGTAGGTGCGCGCTTTCTTCGTGGGGTCGAGGCTGAACCGCTCGACGAGCTCGTCGCGACGCTTCGTGTCGATGCCGCCCCGCATGCGGGCCAGCAGGTCGATGGTCTCGCCGCCGGTGAGTGTCGGCCAGAGCGTGACATCGCCGGGCACATAAGCCAACTGGCGATGCAGAGTGACGGCATCGGTCCACGGGTCGGCGCCGAGTACGCGCACCGTTCCGGAGTCGGCGCGGGCGAGGCCGAGCAGGACGCGGATGGTGGTGGACTTGCCCGCGCCATTGGGTCCGAGGAAGCCGTGCACCTCACCGTCGGCGACCTGGAGGTCGAGGCCGTCGAGTGCTCGGACCACACCGAACGTCTTGGTCAGCGACCGTACGTCTATCGCAGCATGCTCACTCATCTGGTTCTCCTTGTGTGAACGGAATGCCTTGTCGGCGCCTGTCGAGGAAGGCGTCGTACATCGTCGAATCGGTCATCAGGCCGTGGGTGTAGAGCTCCAGCGCCGGTAACACCATCTCCTCGCTGTAGTCGCGCAGGACCGCGCGCAGATCGGAGGGGTCGGGGTGGAGCTGCAGGTAGAGAAGGAAGGCGCCACCGCCGGTCATGCCCAGAAACCGGGCACGCGCCGTCGGGTCCACGCTGGGCTTGATGGTGCCCGCACGGACTCCTTCGTCGATGTATTGCCCGGTGTTGTCGATCATCGTGTGCCACAGGGCCTTTGCCAGCTCCCCACCCGACTGAAGGCTGCGCACCAGGTAAGCCATCATCGGCGCGTACTGCTCGATCTCGGCCATCTGAGCGAGCCACGTCGCAGGGTCAGATGCTTGGATCGACTCGGACTTCGCGGCGCGGATCGTCTCGGCGACGTAGTCGTCGCAGGTGCGGTGCAGGTTGTCCTTGCTGCCGAAGTGGTGGATCACCAGGCCGGGGCTCACACCGGCGGCCGCCGCGATCGCTCGCACGCTGACCCTGAAGCCGTCTCGGCCGAACAGGTCGATGGCGGCGTCTCGAATCCGGGCCACCGCGGTCAGATCATCGGCTGAACGCATGTTTAGTAGGCTAAACGCGTGTTTAGTCGCGGGTCAAGAGATCATCGCGAGCAGACACAAACTCCGGCGCGTCACCGTCGACGCGCCGGAGTTTGTGTCTGCTCGGCAGAGAAAATTCAGTCCCGGGCAGCGGCCAGCAGGCCGTCGCCGAGGGGGATCAGCACCGGAGTCAGCCGCTCGTCCTCGGCGATCAGGCGGGCTGCCTCACGCACCGCACTGACTTCGGCGTCTTTGGCGGTGGCGTCGCCGGCCCGTCCGCCCAGCGCCGCGCGGTGCACGACGATCGCACCGCCCGGCCGCAGCAACCGCACCCCTTCGACCACGAACTGAGGCTGGTCGCTGGGCGCGGCGTCGATGAACACCAGGTCGTAGGTCTCGTCGGCCAGTCGCGTCAGCACTTCCTGGGCGCGCCCGCTGATCAACCGGGTGCGGCCCGGGCCGACGCCGGCCTCGGTGAACGCCTGCTTGGCGATCCGCTGGTGTTCGGGTTCGACGTCGATCGTGGTCAGCACGCCGTCCTCGCGCATGCCGGACAGCAGCCACAACCCGCTGACGCCGGCACCGGTGCCGACCTCGACCACCGCCTTGGCGCTGGTCAGCTTGGCCAGGACGCACAGCAGAGCACCGACCGCGGGCGTCACCGCTCCTGCGCCGATGTCGACGGCCCGCTCCCGCGCGGCAGCGACGATGGCATCCTCGGAGATGGAGTGTTCCGCGTGGCTGACGATCGCCTCGGCGGCACTCGGGGCGACCGGGGACTCGCCGTCGCCGGCGGTGGGCTCGTCGGTGCTCGACATGCCCGCAGCGTAGAGCGTCGGCCGCGGCGCCGGTACGTCGACACGCCCGCTCGCCGCGAGAGCCGCCGCTCCGGGCGGGTGCGGCGTTTCCGCTGGTCGAAAATGGGTAGCGAGCATTCTCAGGAAATGTTCAGTTTGCTCATATGCCTGGCTCACCACGACGGGAGAACGTGTTCGCATGACAGACGCCGCGCACCGCGACGAGATCGCTGACCGCGGGAAGAATGTCTCACTGCGCCGCGTTGTCTCGGCCGAGCGGTACACGCCGAGTTCCGTGCCGCAGAACAGTCCGCACGACCTGGAGGATCTGACGACCACCCAAGCCCCCGGCAGCAGCGCTGCCCCCGTCTCTGCGCCCGTCTCGATGGCTCATCTCGAGCAGTTCACCGAGGCCGAATGGGTGGAGACCACCGACGAGTTGACCGGCACGGCCGTCTTCGACGCCACCGGCGATCACGCCGCCATGCCGAGCTGGGACGAACTCGTCCGCCAGCACGCCGACCGCGTCTACCGGCTGGCCTACCGTCTGTCGGGCAACCAGCACGACGCCGAGGACCTGACCCAGGAGACCTTCATCAGGGTGTTCCGGTCGGTCCAGAACTATCAGCCGGGCACCTTCGAGGGCTGGCTGCACCGCATCACCACGAACCTGTTCCTCGACATGGTGCGCCGCCGCGGACGTATCCGCATGGAGGCGCTGCCCGAGGATTACGAGCGGGTGCCGGCGGACGAGCCGAACCCCGAGCAGATCTACCACGACTCGCGGCTGGGTCCGGATCTGCAAGCCGCGCTCGACTCGCTCGCCCCGGAGTTCCGCGCCGCGGTGGTGCTGTGCGATATCGAAGGTTTGTCCTATGAGGAGATCGGCGCGACGCTGGGCGTCAAGCTCGGCACCGTGCGCAGCCGCATCCATCGTGGTCGGCAGGCGCTGCGCGAGTACCTCGCTCGGCACAGTGACATCACGACCATCCATGGTTCGGCTGCATCGGCCTGATATCGGTCGCGATGTTGAACGGCGAATGCACAGAAAGCCGCGCTACATTCGAGACAGGCCTGCATTCATGACCGGAGAGGAGTCGGGTGGTGTTCGATCCCGGACATGCGTTCCGTCGCGCCTTCTCCTGGCTTCCCACGCAGTTCGCGGCGCAGAGTGACGCACCCGTCGGACCTCGACAGTTCGGAAGTACCGAGCACTTGTCCACCGAGGCCGTCGCCGCGTACGTCGACGGTGAACTGCGAATGAGCGCGCACCTGCGTGCCGCTCACCACATGTCGATGTGCCCGGAGTGCGCGATGGAGGTCGACAGCCAACGCCAAGCCAGGGAAGTGCTGCGCGACGCGTGCCCCGTTGCGATGCCGAGCTCTTTGCTGGGCTTGCTCTCCCAGATCCCGCAGCATGCGCCTCTGCAACATTCTGAACACGAATCGGGGCCGGCCGACACCCCGCAGCTGGCCGACGGTGCATCTCGCACCCGTCGGAAGCGTCGGTAGGGTGAGGGTGACGTCGGCCCGGCCCGGATGCCGTTGATTGCTGGCGTCTCACACTTGCAGGTGCTGAACACGGTGACGAGAAGGGCGATCTACGCGTGACCAATCTGGACCAGACCGGTCGGGAGCGTCTCGAACCGCGCCCGGTGTCGCGGCCTCCGGTCGATCCGGCCGCCAAGCGCGCCTTCGGCAGGCCCGACGGGGTGAGCGGATCGTTCATCGGTCGCGGGCAGAGCCGCGACCAGGGCGAGTACGCGCCGAAGGATCAGCCGCCGGACCCCGTCCTCGCCGAGGCCTTCGGACGCCCGTACCCCGGCGGCGATTCGCTGCAGCGCCACCCGACCGACGCCGGCGCCCTGAACGCGGAGCGCGACGGTGACGGGGACGACGTCGACGATCCGTGGCGCAACCCCGGAGCCCCGGTGGCGCTGGGCACCCCGGCCGTCACACACGTCGCGCCTGCGGCGCCGACCGCCCCGGCCGGAAAGCTGGGCGTGCGTGATGTGCTTTTCGGCGGCAGGGTGTCCTGGTTCGCCCTCGTGGTGCTCGGGATCGTCGCCTTGGTCATCGGCGTCGCCGGCGGCGTGGTCGGTCGCAAGACCGCCGAAGTCGTCGAGGCGTTCACCACGTCCAGGGTGACGTTGGAGACCAGCGACAACGGCGAGCCGCCGCAGGGCCAGTTCGCGAAGGTGGCCGCCGCGGTCGCCGACTCTGTCGTGACGATCGAGGCGAAGAGCGACACGGAGGGCGCACAGGGCTCCGGTGTCATCGTCGACGGCCGCGGCTACATCGTGACCAACAATCACGTGATCTCCGAGGCGGCGACCAATCCGAGCAAGTTCAAGATGTCGGTCGTCTTCAACGACGGCAAGGAAGTGCCTGCCAATCTCGTCGGTCGCGACCCCAAGACCGACCTGGCGGTCCTCAAGGTCGACAACGTCGACAACCTCGCGGTGGCTCGCCTCGGCGACTCGGAGAAGCTGCGCGTGGGCGAAGAAGTGATCGCCGCGGGTGCTCCTCTTGGCCTGCGCAGCACGGTCACCCACGGCATCATCAGCGCGCTGCACCGGCCCGTCCCGCTCTCGGGCGAGGGGTCGGACACCGACACCGTGATCGACGGCGTGCAGACCGACGCATCGATCAACCACGGCAACTCCGGTGGTCCGCTGATCAACATGAACTCCGAGGTCATCGGCATCAACACCGCCGGCAAGTCGCTGTCCGACAGTGCCAGCGGGCTCGGCTTCGCGATCCCGGTCAACGAGGTCAAGCAGGTCGTCGAGGCCCTGATCCAGGACGGAAAGATCGCGCACCCGACGCTGGGCCTGACCGCCCGCTCGGTCAGCAACGACGTCTCCAAGGGTGCCCAGATCGCCAACGTGACCGCGGGCGGCCCTGCGGAACGCGCGGGCATCCTCGAGAACGACGTCGTCGTCAAGGTCGGTAACCGCGACGTCGCCGACGCCGACGAGTTCGTCGTCGCGGTCCGGCAGCTCAAGATCGGTGAGCCCGCCCCCATCGAGGTCATGCGCGACGGCCGTCGGGTCACCCTGACCGTCATTCCCGGCCCCGACAACAGCACCTAGGCCCATGTTCGCCAACGTGGGTTGGGGCGAGATGCTGGTCCTGGTGATCGCCGGTCTGGTGATCCTGGGGCCGGAGCGGCTGCCTGGTGCGATCCGCTGGACATCGGGTGCGGTGCGACAGGCCCGGGACTACATCTCCGGGGCCACCAGCCAACTCCGGGAGGACCTCGGGCCCGAGTTCGATGACTTGCGGGAACCACTCTCGGAACTGCAGAAGCTGCGCGGGATGACGCCGCGCGCTGCGCTCACCAAACACCTGCTCGACGGCGACGACTCGATCTTCACCGGACGATTCGACTCGCCACAGACACCCCAGACGCCGGAGACACCGACAGAGAAGCCGCAGTCCGGCCCGGGACCAGCGCAGTTCCCGGTGAAGAAAGAGCCCGGCGCCACCAAGTTCGACCCCGACGCGACGTAGCGGGGCTCAGCGACCGGCCGGGTCGAGGCCCAGTGACATCCCCGCCAGCCCGCGCTTGCGGGTCGACAGGGCGTCGGCGATCGAGCGCAATGCGGTGCCGGCCGCCGACTCCGGCGCGCTCAGCACCAGCGGAACCCCGGAGTCCCCGGCGCTGACCAGAGCCGGATCCAGTGGCACCTGGCCCAGAAGCGGGACATCAGCGCCGACGGAGCGCGACAGGCTCTCGGCGACCTGTCGACCGCCGCCCTCCCCGAACAGGTGCATCGTCGAGCCGTCCGGCAGCACCAGTCCGGACATGTTCTCGACGACGCCCGCGATGCGCTGACGGGTCTGCAGCGCGATGGCGCCGGCGCGCTCGGCGACCTCCGCGGCGGCCAGCTGCGGCGTGGTGACGACGAGGATCTCGGCGCCGGGGATCAGCTGGGACACCGAGATCGCGATGTCACCGGTGCCGGGCGGCAGGTCCAGCAGCAGCACGTCCAGATCGCCCCAGTACACGTCGGCGAGGAACTGCTGCAGTGCGCGGTGGAGCATCGGCCCACGCCAGACGACGGGTGTGTTGCCCTGGGTGAACATCGCGATCGAGATGACCCGCACGTCGTGGGCCACCGGCGGCAGGATCATCGAGTCGACCTGGGTGGGGCGGTCCGTGGTGCCCATCATGCGAGGCACGGAGTGGCCGTAGATGTCGGCGTCGAGCACCCCGACCGACAGCCCCTTCGACGCCATCGCGGCCGCCAGATTGACTGTGACGCTGGACTTCCCGACGCCGCCCTTGCCCGATGCCACCGCGTAGACGCGGGTCAGTGAGCCGGGTTGGGCGAACGGGATCACCGGTTCGCGGGAGTCGCCGCGCAACTGCTTGCGCAGTTCGGCGCGCTGCTCGTCGTTCATGACGTCGAGCGTCACGCGGACCGATCCGGTGCCGGGCACGTCGCTGACGGCTCGGGTGACCTGCTCGGAGATCTCCGTCTTCTTCGGGCATGCCGAGGTGGTCAGGTAGATCTCGACGTGCACGGACGCGTCGGCGTCGACGGTGACGTCCTTGACCATGCCGATGTCGGTGATCGGGCGTCGGAGTTCGGGGTCGATGACCTTGGCCAGCGCGGCGCGGACAGCTTTCGTCAGGTCGGGGCCAGTCAGGTCAGGGGTGTGGTCAGACATCACCCGAGAGTGTAGGCCTGACGCTGGTCGGAGCCGTCAGCCCACCGGGCCGGGCGCGGGTCCCGGTGCCGGCCCCAGTCCCGGCGGCAGGGCGGGGGCGGCCGGAGGCGGAGCAGGCTGGGCGGGCATCAGCGGCGCTGCGGGCGGCAATGGCTGAGCGGCCGGCATCGCCGGCGGGGCGGCCGGAGGGACTGCAGAGTTGATGCAGAACACCGCGCACTGCGGCTGCTGCTGGGCCGGCGGCGGCGTGACCCACGGCGGCACCCAGGCGGGCGGGGGTGCGGGCGCCGGTTGCGGCGCTGCCTCGGGTGCGGGGCCGGGCAACGGTCCGAGTGATTGTCCCGGCGCGAACCCGGGGACGTTCGTGTTCATCAGGGCGGCGACGTCGGTGCGCTGCCCCAGCTGCAGCAGTGCCAAGGGATCGTTGGCAGGCAGCCCTGCGGCGTTGAGTGGCATGCCGGGCCCGAGTCCCTCGGGGCGGTCCAGGTGGCTGTCGCCGAGCGCGGGCACCTCGCCGCTGATCGGCGGGAGATCCACCGGCACCACGCCCGTCGCGTACGCCGCTGCCCAGCCCAGCACGTTGCGCGCGTAGGCCATCGAGTTGTTGTAGCGCAGGATCGCAGCCAGCACGTCGGGCTGGTTGCGCAGGTTGAGCCCGCCGCTGCACAGGTAACGGGCGGCGGCCAGCGACGCGTCGAAGACGTTCTGCACATCGGCCTTGCCGTCGCCGTCGCCGTCGGCGGCGTAGCGCGACCAGGTACCGGGCAGGAACTGCATCGGGCCGAGCGCGCGGGCGTAGACCACACGATCGGAGCCCCGGCTCTGGACGATCACCTCGTTGCCCGGCAGCGTGCCGTCCAGGCTGGGGCCGTAGATCGGTCGCACGGCGGTGCCGCGGGCATCGGTGGCGCCGCCGTTGGCGTGCATCGACTCGATGCGGCCGATTCCGGCGAGCAGATTCCAGCTCACCCCACAGCCGGGCGTGGTCGCGGCCATCTTGGCTTCGGCGTTGCGGTAGGCCGCCAGAGCCATCGACGGGATGCGCAGCGTGCCGGGCGCATTGACCACGATGGCCGGTGGGGGTGCGGACACGGTGGCTGCCGCGATCCGCAGCGGGGTCGGGGTCTTGGCGACCGCGACCACCGAGGCTCCGGCGGAACTCGGTGACGAGGGGGCGATCGCGGCCATCGGCATCACCGCGGTGTCGCGGGACGGTGAGTGGGGTGACGGCGCGGAAGCGCCGACCGCGCCGGCCAGCACCAGGGGAGTCAGCACAGCCGCAACGCCGAAGGCCGGCATGCGGATCAGGCGTCCCGCCCGACATCTCACTGCTCCGAGAGCCGCTCGTCCACCTATGTGCACGCAACCGTCCTCGCTGTGTGGGGGCCTGTGAACTCAGTCACCATATCGGTTGGGACACGGCCGTGTTACAGCATTGGCCACAGCTGTCCCTCAGGATCTGCGCGAGCGCCTGTCACTGCTGTCGGATTTGCTCGCATCGGGCTCGGCAACGCTGTCCGCGGGGCGTAACTCGGCGATCAGGTCGCGGATCTCCTCGAGTTCGCGGCGCAGGTAGTCACGGGTGGCCACTTCGCCGACGGCCAGGCGCAGCGCGGCCAGTTCGCGGGCGAGGTACTCGGTGTCCGCTTTCGTCTGTTCGGCGCGTCGCCGGTCCTCCTCGAGCGAGACCCGGTCCCGGTTCTCCTGCCGGTTCTGCGCGAGCAGGATCAGCGGCGCCGCGTACGCGGCCTGGGTGGAGAACGCCAGGTTCAGCAGGATGAACGGGTAGGGATCCCACTGCCAGGCGAACGCTCCTGCGTTGAGCAGGATCCACACGATGACGATGATGGTCTGGATCGCCAGGTAGCGCCCCGTGCCGAGGAACCGGGCGATGCGCTCGCTGACGCGGCCGACGGCCTCGACGTCGAACCGTGGGGTCAGGGCGCGGGAGACCCGCGGCGTGTCGAGCCGCTGACGGGCCGAGGACTCGCTCATGTGGCCTTCTCCGCGGTCACGATCAGCTGCTCTGCCTCGCGTTCGCGCCAGTCGTCGGGCAGGAGGTGATCGAGGACGTCGTCGACGGACACCGCGCCGAGCAGGTGGTTCTCGTCGTCGACGACGGGCCCGCACACCAGGTTGTAGGCGGCGAAGTAGCGGGTCAGCGCACCGAGGGAATCCTCCGGATTCAGGCTGGGCAGGTCGGTGTCGACGATGCCGCTGACCAACGCCGCGGGGGGTTCGCGCAGCAGCCGCTGCAGATGGACGCAGCCCAGATAGCGGCCTGTCGGCGTCGCGGTCGGCGGCCGGGCCACGAACACGAGCGACGCCAACGCCGGCGTCAGATCCGGATCGCGCACGCGCGCAAGGGCTTCGGCCACCGTGGTGTCGGGCGCGAGAACCACCGGTTCCGAGGTCATCAGACCACCCGCGGTGTTCGGTGAGTGGCTGAGCAGGCGGCGCACGTCCTCGGACTCCTCCGGATCCATCCGGCGCAGGAACTGCTCGGCGTCGGCTGGGCTCATGGTGCCGAGCAGGTCGGCCGCATCGTCGGGGTCCATCGCCTCGAGAACGTCGGCGGCGCGGTCGGTCTTCAGCTGCCGCAGCACGTCGAACTGCTCGTCTTCGGGCAGCTCCTGCAGCACGTCGGCGAGTCGCTCGTCGTCGAGTGCGTTGACCACTTCGAAGCGGCGTTTGGCGGGCAGCTCGCGGATCGCGTCGGCCACCTCGATGGGTCGTTGGCCGACGAACTGCTCGAGCAGTTGCGCGACGCCCTGATCCGGCATCGCCAGCCCGGACGGCGTCAGGCCCTGCACGTGGGTCCAGTCCACGGTGTGCACGTTGCTGCGCCGGCCGAGCCTGCGCTGCGGACGCACCGCGACCCGGGTGACCATCCAGTCCCGCGTCCTGGTCTGTTCGATGCCGAGATCGACGACGACGACGTCGATCCCGGCGAGTTCGGTCAGGTCGGGATCGTCGACGCGGACCCGGGTCTCCAGGACCTGGCCGAGCACCAGCACCTCGCCGGGCCGCTGCGAGAAGCGGCGAAGCGACACGCTGCCCGTCGCCAGGGTCACCGCGCCGGGTTCGATCGCGGTGACCCGCAGGATCGGAACGAAAATTCTTCGGCGCGAGAGCAATTCGATGACAAGCCCGAGCACTCGGGGCTGTTGCCGGACCAGGCTGATGCTGATCACCACATCACGCACACGGCCTATCGATTCGCCGTCGGGACCCAGCACCACCATTCCCGCGAGCCGGGCCGCATAGACCCTGTTGACCGACGCCATGACTGTCAGAGTAGAGACTGTGGTTGTGCAAAACCGCTATCGACCCCGCCGAACATGCCTATCCGTGCCGGGCAGCAGCGCGAAGATGATCGCGAAGGCCAAGACGCTGCCCGCGGACGAGGTGTTCCTCGACCTCGAGGACGCGGTGGCCGCCGACGCGAAAGCCCAAGCGCGCGAGCAGGTCGCGGCCGCGCTGGCCGAGCCGGGGTGGGGCGATCAGCTGCGCGGAGTGCGGGTCAACGACTGGACCACGCCGTGGACACACACGGATGTGATCGAGGTCATCGGCCACGCGGGCGCGTCGGTGGACATCGTCGTGTTGCCGAAAGTGACCGATGTCTCCCATGTGCACGCGCTGGATCTGCTGCTGTCCCAAGTGGAAGCCTCGCACGGGTTGCCTGTCGGGCGCATCGGCATCGAGGCGCAGATCGAGGATGCGCGCGGGCTGACGAACATCGACGCCATCGCCGCCGGCCCGCGCATGCACGCGTTGGTTCTCGGCCCCGCCGACCTGATGGCGAGCCTGAACATGCGCACGTTGGAGGTGGGGGAGCAGCCGGAAGGGTACGACGTCGGCGACGCCTACCACCACATCCTCATGCGCATCCTGATTGCCGCGCGCGCCAACGGAATCAACGCGATCGACGGGCCCTATCTGAAGGTGCGCGACGTCGAGGCGTTCCGGCGGGTCGCAGGGCGTGCTGCCGCGCTGGGATTCGACGGCAAGTGGGTGTTGCATCCCGATCAGATCGCGGCGGGTAACGAGATCTTCAGCCCCCGCCAGGAGGCCTACGATCACGCCGAGCTGATCCTCGAAGCCTACGAGTGGCACACCTCGCAGGCCGGTGGCGCCCGGGGAGCCGTGATGCTGGGCGACGAGATGATCGACGAGGCGAGCCGCAAGATGGCGTTGGTGATCGCCGGCAAGGGACGCGCGGCGGGCATGCAGCGCACCGGCGAGCGGTTCACCCCGCCTGCCGGTGGCGCGAGCTAGACGCTGATCGCGGCGATACCCCAGACGAGGCTGATCACCAGGGTGACCGCGCCGACGGCGATACCGGCGACAGCCAGCCCATGACCGCCCTGGCGGGTCTCCTTGATCTGGTTGATCGCCAGGATGCCGAGCACGATGCCGACGATCGACCCGATACCGCAGCAGACGCCGAGGATCGAGGCGACCAGCGAGGCGATCGCCATCGTGTTGGTGCCCTGCGGGGCGGGCGGGCCGTAGCCGTAGTCCGGGCCGGGGTAGCCCATCGGAGGCGGGGGATAGCCACCGGGTGTGGTGCCGTACTGCGGCGGAGGCGGATACGACGCAGCGTTGTAGCCCTGGTCGCCGTAACCCCGGTCGCCGTAACCCTGGGTGCCGTAACCCTGGTTGGGGTACGGGGCTCCGGCGCTCGGATCCGGGTAGGGCGCGCCGTAACCGGGCGGGGGCGGCGGATAGTCCGACGGGGCGGAATAGGGCGGCGGCGGTGGGTTGTAGGCCGGCGGGTAGTCCGTCGGAGTCGAGGACTGCTCGATCGGCGGCGCCTCGTAACCCTCCGACGAGGGCTCGGACCCGGGTGAGTCGGAACGGTCGATACGACGTGCGTCGTCGTCCTGACTTGTCATGGGAATCAACCTAGCCTAAGTACATACCGGCGGTCGGGACCGTCGGAGCCGGGCACCTTTGCCCGCTCCGGTGCGTTGATGCAACGACGAGGTATGCCAGATCGACCTGTCACACCGGAGGAGTGCAAGGACATGACCAGCCCGTTTCAGTCAGGCCAGACGCCGGGCGCACCGCCCTCGGGCCGCGGCCGCCCGGTCGGCCTGCCCACCCCGCCCAAGGGATGGCCGATCGGTTCCTACCCCACCTACGCCGAAGCCCAGCGCGCCGTGGACTATCTGTCCGATCAGCAGTTTCCGGTCGAGCAGGTGACGATCGTCGGGGTGGACCTCATGCAGGTGGAGCGGGTCACCGGCCGGCTCTCCTGGCCCAAGGTGCTCGGCGGCGGCGTGATCAGTGGCGCCTGGCTGGGCCTGTTCATCGGCCTGATCCTCGGGTTCTTCAGCCCGAGCCCGTGGGGATCGCTGATCACCGGCCTGGTCGCCGGCGTGTTCTTCGGCCTGATCACCTCCGCCGTGCCCTACGCGATGGCGCGCGGCACCCGGGACTTCAGCTCCACCATGCAGTTGGTGGCGGGTCGCTACGACGTGCTGTGCGACCCGCAGAGTGCCGAGCAGGGCCGAGATCTGCTGGCCCGGCTGAAGATCTGACCGTGGTCGACGTCACCGCTGCGGTCCGGGCGCGGGTACTCGAGCATTTCCGGAGTTCGGGCGAACCCGCCGAGGCCTCGGTGACTTTTCTCGGGGCCGACCGGATCCGTGTGCTGCGCTTCGACTCGGGCTGTGAATCAGGCGGGGACGGCCCGAACGCGCCTGCCCACTACGTGTCGCTGGGGTGCTCGTCGCAGCCGATGGTGGATCCGGCCGAAGCAATGATGGATCCGGTGCGCGGACCGCGCGCCGAGGTGGCAGTGGCGCTGCGCGGCCCGGCGCCCACCGGCCTGGCTCGCTCGGTCGCCGTGGTGGCCGCGGCCCCCGCCGTCGAGGGCCTGGTGTTGGAGCCCGACGCGCTGATCGACCTGGAGACGCCGCTGTGGGACGGTGCGCCGTTCACCGCATTCCTGTTGGGGCGCAGCGATATCGACGACATCGAACTGCCGGACCCGGCGTCGCCGGTGGCGATTCTGGCCGCGGTGCCGATCACCCCGACCGAGGCCGCCTGGGTGCGGCTCAAGGGTGCCGAGGCGATGCGGGAGGCCTGGGAGCAGGACCGGGTGGACGTGACCGATCCACGTCGGAGAGCGGCCAGCCCGGCCTGAGGTCCTAGAGCCAGTTGTTGTGTCGGAACGTGCGATGCAGCAGCAGGCACACCGTCGCCATCAACAGCAGGACCGCGGGATAGCCCCATGCCCAATGTAATTCGGGCATGTGGTCGAAGTTCATGCCGTAGATCCCGGCCAGCGCCGTGGGGACGGCGGCGATGGCCACCCAGGCCGAGATCTTGCGCATGTCGACGTTCTGCTGCATCGCCACCTTGCCCAGCGCGGCCTGCACCAGCGAGCTGAGCAGCTCGTCGAAGCTGGCGATCCGGTCGGCCGCCTTGATGGTGTGGTCGAGCACGTCGCGCATGTAGCGGCGGATCTCGACGTTGATCAGGTCGTCATGGTGGGTACCGATGCGTTCCAGGTCGGTAGCCAGGGGGTTGACGGCTCGGCGCAACTCGACGACTTCCCGCTTGAGCAGGTAGATCGACTCGATATCGGTCAGTGGCCGCGGCGAGAAGATGTCCTCTTCCATCGCGTCGATGTCGGTTTCGATGAGATCGGTGACGTCGAGATAATGGTCGACGACGCTGTCGGCGATCGCGTGCATCACCGAGTAGGGGCCGAGTTTCAGCGATGCCGGTGAGGCCTCCAGGCGCTTGCGCACCCCGGCGAGGCCGCCGTGCTCGCCGTGGCGCACCGTCACCACGAAGTCCGGTCCGACGAAGATCATCACCTCGCCGGTTTCGACGATCTCTCGCATGTTGGCGATCGACTCGTGGTCGACGTACTTCACCGTCTTGAGCACGAGGAACAAGGTGTCGTCGTAGCGCTCCAGCTTCGGACGTTGGTGAGCGTGCACGGCGTCCTCGACCGCGAGCTCATGTAGGCAGAACACGTCGGCCACGGCCTGCATCTGATGCTCGTCGGGTTCGTGCAGTCCGATCCACACGAACGCGGGCCGCCCCTCGGCTTCGATCTCGCGCACCTTGTTCAGCGCCGCGGCGTGAGTGTATTTGCCGGGCAAGCGATTTCCCTCGCAGTAGACCCCGCAGTCGACCATCGCCCGAGCCACGGGAACGTGGATGCTGCGCGCGTCGGGATGATCGGGACGTGGTCGGCCGCCCTGGCGCATCAGCGACGGTGGCAGCGCACGAAATGATGGCACCGGCCGACCTCCCTTCGGACACCCGCCTGGTTCGGCTAGACGGATGGTACGCGCCGAAGCTGATACGGTCTGCTCACCTTCTGCTCACGACAGCACAACTCGCTCTTGTGATGACCCCGCGGTCGGTTACCCTGACGCCCGTGGCGGACAGTGCGGTTTCCCCAGAACACGACGTCGTGACGCGCACCCCGCAGGTGGTGGTCGACGACGCGGAGATCTTCGAGGCGCACGAGGGCGGCAAGCTCTCGGTGGCGCTGAGTTCGCCGCTGGACACCCAGCGCGCCCTGTCGATCGCCTACACCCCGGGTGTGGCGCAGGTGAGCAGGGCCATCGCCACCGACGCGACGCTGGCGGCCCGCTACACCTGGGCGAACCGTCTGGTCGCCGTGGTCAGTGACGGCACCGCGGTTCTGGGGCTCGGTGACATCGGGCCGGCGGCGTCACTGCCGGTGATGGAGGGCAAGAGCGCGCTGTTCAAGGCCTTCGGCGGGCTCAATTCGATCCCGATCGTGCTCGACACCAAGGACCCCGACGAGATCGTCGAGACGCTGATCCGGTTGCGGCCCACCTTCGGTGCGGTGAACCTCGAGGACATCTCCGCGCCGCGCTGTTTCGAGATCGAGCAGCGGGTGATCGAGGCGCTGGACTGCCCGGTGATGCATGACGACCAGCACGGCACGGCGATCGTCGTGCTCGCCGCGCTGTTCGGCGCGACGAAGGTGCTCGACCGGGACATGCACACCTTGAAGGTGGTGATCTCCGGTGCCGGCGCGGCCGGCATCGCCTGCGCGAACATTCTTCTGGCCCGCGGTATTCGCGATGTCACGGTGCTCGACAGCAAGGGCATCGTGGCCACCGGCCGCGACGACCTCAACCGGTTCAAGGCCGAGCTCGCCACGCGGACGAATCCCCGGGGGCTGCGCGGCGGCATGGCCGAGGCGCTGGCCGGTGCCGACGTGTTCATGGGGGTCTCGGCAGGGCTGGTGCCCGAGGAGCTGATCGCGACGATGGCGCCCGGCGGCATCGTCTTCGCGATGTCCAACCCGGATCCGGAGATCCATCCCGATGTGGCGCGCAAGTACGCCGCGGTGGTGGCCACCGGACGCAGTGACTTCCCGAACCAGATCAACAACGTGCTGGCGTTCCCCGGGGTGTTCCGCGGCGCGCTGGACGCGGGTGCCCGACGGATCACCGAGAGGATGAAGATGGCCGCGGCCGAGGCGATATTCTCCGTCGTCGGCGACGACCTGGCCGTCGACCACATCGTGCCGAGCGCGCTGGATCCGCGGGTGGGTCCGGCGGTCGCGGCGGCCGTCGCCGCCGCATCCGAGGACTGAGTCTGCTGCGCCGGACGACGCGGTTGATCGCCGCACTGACACTGGTGTGGTGTGTGGCCGCCTGCGCAGGGCGGCCGGCTCCGCCGCCGATCCCGGTCGCGACCACCGCCGGAGGGGAGGCCGAGGTCGTCGCGCACCTGTACGCGTCAGCGCTGGGCTTCTACGGCAGCGCCGCTCAGGTCCGAGTCGTCGACGATCCGCTGGCAGGTCTGGATTCCGGTGACGCCACCGTGGTGCCGGGCTGGACAGGCCGGCTCCTCGCACGGTTCGACCCGGACGCGCCGGCGCGCTCGGATGTTCAGGTCTACCGTTCCCTGCTGGCCGCGCTGCCGGAGGGCGTGGCCGCCGGTGACTACACGACGGCGGCCGAGGACAAGCCGGCGGTGGCGATGACCTCCTCGGGTGCGCGGGACGCCGGTGCCGATGTCTCGGCGCTGGCGCGGCGGTGTCCCTCCGATCTCGCGGTCGGTGCGGTCAGCGGCACGTCGTGGCCGACGTCGATCGGCACGTGCACGCTGCCGCGGGCGCGTCAATTCGCCGATGCTGCAACGATGTTCGCAGCGCTGCAGGCTGGGGAAGTGGGCCTGGCGTGGACGTCGACAGCGGCCGCGGGTGTGCCGTCGGACGTGGTCGTGCTGTCGGACAAGACGTCACTGATCCGGGCCGAGAACCTGGTGCCGCTCTACCGGCGCAATGTGTTGAGCGAGTCGCAAGTGTTGGCGCTCAACGAGATCGCGGGCGTCCTGGACACCGGATCGTTGGCCGACATGCGGCGCGAGATCGCCGAGGGCGCCGAGCCGGGTCAGGTGGCCGCGGGGTGGCTGGAGGCGCACCCCCTCGGTGCCAGCAACTAGCGGTCGTTCGGCGAGCGCGCGCGTTTGCACAACAACACGCCGCAATCCCTGGCAGGCTGCGCGCGCTCGCGCCCTCCGAGCGCGCGCCTGGGGCGCGCGCCTTGACCGCACTGTCACTTAGTGACACACTCGGTAATGACACTAAGTGACAGGAGCGTTTATGGTGAGCACCTCACTGCCGGTGGGGGCGGCCAATGACAAGCAGGCTCGAGCCCGACTCGAGGTGTCCCGGCATGCATGCGGTCTGTTCTGGGAGCGCGGGGTGTCGGCCACCAGTGGTGACGACATCGCCGCCGCCGCAGGACTGTCGACGCGGACGATCTGGCGGTACTTCCGGTCCAAGGAGAGTTGCGTGGAGCCCGTGCTGGCGTTGTCGGCGCAACGCTTTATCGAGCTCGCCCGCCGGTGGCCGCCGGAATTGTCGCTGGCCGACCACATGGCGGTCACCTACACGGAGAACCCGCTGAGCCCGCAGGACATCGCCGACGAGATCAGTGCTCTCCGCATCACGACCCTGTCGCTCACCGAACCGGCGTTGCGGACGGCCTATCTGATGGTGCACGACGAGATGGAGCACGCCTTCGTCCCGATCATCGCCGATCGGCTCGGCCTCGCCGACAACGACGTGACCGCCCGGCTTTTCGCGGCAGCAGTCACCGCTGCGTTTCGGGTCATCGACGAGGACGTCGGCTACCGGGCCATCGTCGAGAAGGAGAAGATCACCCAGCAGCAGGCCTTGGCGATGATCGACCGTGCCATCAGAGACGCGACCAACGGCCAGTTGGGCGGACCCGTGCCGCACTGACCTCGAGCCACTCTAGAACCGTTCTGCCGCAACACCATTGATCCGTCGAGTGAGCACCATCTCGACGGTGCGACCCCGTGCGCCCACAACCAGGAAGAGAAGCCATGACCGCACCCGATCTGATTCCCGTCGCCGACCTGTTCAGCCCGCCCACCCGGGCCGCCGCCACCATCTCACCCGACGGCACCCGAATCGCGTTTCTCGCGCCATGGCGAAACCGCTTGAACGTCTGGGTCGAAGACCTGGATGCCGACTCCGCGATCCCGCGCTGCGTGACCGCCGACGACAACCGCAGCGTCCTGCACTTCGAGTGGACCGACGACCCCCGCTGGCTGATCTATCTGCAGGACAAGGACGGTGACGAGAACTGGCACATCCACCGGGTCGATCTCGACGACCCTGATTCGCCCGCCGTCGACCTGACGCCGTTTCCCGGCGTGATGGCCCTTCCGATCTGCGAGGTCAAGAACGGCACCGCGACGGTGATGATCAACAACCGGGACGTCACGCTGCTCGACGCGTACGAACTCGACATCGCCACCGGCCGGCTCACCCTTCTCGCGGAAAATCCGGGCCACGTGAACGGCTGGCTCGCCAATGACCGCGGGGATCTGCTCGCCACCTCCCTGACCCCGGACGGCGACCTCGAGCTCTCCCGTTGGGACGGATGCACTCTCGACCGCATCGCGACCTTCGACGGCAGCGACTACCCGGTCGGCATCCACCCGATGGCCATCACGCCCGACGGCACGGGTGTGTGGATGGGATCGAATCGCGGTACCGACTGCACACGCCTCGTCCGGGTCGATCTCGCGACCGGCGACGAGACCGAGGTCGACAGCCACCCCGAGTACGACCTCGATCCGCGGGCCGCGGTCAGTCCGATCCTGCCGGGGCCGCTCATCTGCGATCGCCGCACCGGCGAGCTGCTCGCCGTGCGATACTACGCGCAGCGCCAGGTGATTCACGCGCTCGATCCGTATTTCGCCGACGTCCTCGCCAATCTGGAGAAGCTCTCCGACGGCGACCTCGGACGCCTGTCATCGGACGAGGACGGGCAGCGTTGGGTGGTCAGCTTCAATCACGACCGCGACCCGGGCGCCACCTATCTGTACGACCACCGCACCGGCCAGAGCAGACTGCTGTTCCGGCCCCTACCGCATTTGGACCCGGCCGTACTGGCCCCGATGCGGCCGGTCACCCTCACCGCCCGCGATGGTCTGACACTCCACGGATACCTGACAGTGCCCGTCGGTGTCGAGCCGCGAGAGCTACCGCTGGTGCTGACCGTCCACGGCGGGCCCTGGTATCGGGATTCCTGGGGCTTCGACGCCGGCGTCCAGCTGCTGGCCAATCGCGGATATGCGGTGCTGCAGGTCAACTTTCGCGGGTCGACGGGATACGGCAAGGCGTTCCTCAAGGCCGCGGTCGGTGAGTTCGCACAGAAGATGCACGACGATCTGATCGACGGGGTCACCTGGGCTGTCGAGCAGGGTTACGCGGACCCGCAGCGTGTCGCAATCTTCGGTGGCTCCTACGGCGGATATGCCGCGCTTGTCGGAATCACCTTCACCCCAGATGTTTTCGCCGCAGCCATCGACTACGTCGGCATCTCGGATCTCGCGAACTTCATGCGGACCCTGCCACCCATCGCTCGTCCGCACCTGGTCAACAACTGGCACGCCTACGTCGGGGACCCTGACGATCCCGAACAGCTCGCCGACATGATGTCGCGCTCACCGATCACCAAGGTCGATCAGGTCCGCACACCGCTGCTGGTCATCCAGGGCGCCAACGACGTTCGCGTCGTGCAGGCCGAGTCCGACAACCTGGTCGACGCGCTGCGCGCCCGCGGTGTGGACGTTGACTACCTGGTCCAGTCCACCGAAGGTCACGGCGCCGTCAATCCGGAGAGCACGATCGAGATGTACGGGAGGATCGTGGGCTTTCTGGCCAAGCACCTGGGAGGTCGGGCGTGAGTGCCGGGGAATCCGATGTGACGCCGACCCTGCTCGCCCGCATGGGCGGTTGGTCGGGGATGCTCTATGCGAGTCTGCCCACCGTGGTGTTCGCCGCGGTCGACGCCGCGGCTCCGCTTCACCTCGCGGTCATGCTCGGGGTGGGCGCGGCCGCGGGGGTCGCTGCACTGCGGCTGGCCCGGCGTGAGCCACTCGCCCCCGCCTTCTCCGGTTTGTTCGGGGTGGCGGTCGGTGCGGTCATCGCCTTCTGGACCGGCGACGCGCGCGATTACTACGTGGTCGGTATCTGGGCGAGTTTGCTTCTCGCCGTGATGTTCTCGGCATCGATCATCATTCGGCAACCTCTAGTGGGTGTGGTTTGGAGTGCCCTCACCGGCAGCGGACAGGCATGGCGCACCCATCGGAGCACACGCCTGCGGTACGACATCGCCACGGCCGCTCTGACCGTCGTGTTCACTGCCCGCTTCATCGTGCAGTTCTGGCTGTACGGCGAGCATTCGGTGGCCTGGCTGGCTGTCGCCCGCATCGCGATGGGCTACCCGTTGACCGCGCTCGCCCTACTCGTCGTCGTGTGGGCCATCCGCGGTTCCCGACGGACTACTTCGTCAGCCGCGACACCACACGCGGGAACAGGCCCTGGTAGCCCGCTCCGACGAACCGGATGACGTACTCGAACATCCGCGCGTCGTTACCCACCAGGATGCGAGCCTTGTTCCTGCGGACCCCGTCGAGGATGATCTGCGCGGCCCGCTCAGGGCTGGTGTTGGCGAGCTTCTTGTCGAACGTCTTGGCCAGTTGCTCGGCATCCAGACCCTCGGCGGCGGTGGCGTTGCGGGCGATTGCGGTCTTGATGCCGCCGGGATGCACGCAGCTGACCTTCACCGGGTGGCCGGCCAGAGCCATCTCCTGGCGCAGCGCCTCGGTGAACCCGCGTACGGCGAACTTCGCCGCGTTGTAGGCGGCCTGGCCGGGCACCGAGAACAGCCCGAACACGCTCGAGACGTTGACGACGTGGCCGTCGCCGGAGGCGATCAGGTGCGGCAGGAAGGCCTTGGTGCCGTTGACCACTCCCCAGTAGTCGACATCCATCACCCGTTCCATGTCCTTGAACTGGCTGATCTCGATGTCGCCGGTGAATGCGATGCCCGCGTTGTTGTAGATCTGGTTGACCTTGCCGAAGTGCTGGGCGACGCTGTCGGCGTAGAGCAGGAAGGTCTCCCGCTCGGTGACGTTGAGGCGGTCGGCCTTCACCGGTGCGCCGATGGCCTTGAGGCGTTCCTCGGTGGCCGCCAGGCCTTCGGTGTCGACATCGCTGATCGCCACGCTGGCGCCGGAGCGGCCGAGTTCGATGGCCAGCGCCTGACCGATGCCTGAGCCGGCGCCGGTCACGACGGCCACCTTTCCGGCGAAGCCCTGCATGTGCACTCCCTCGAGTTGTTGGACGCGTGCTGAGTGATCCCGAGCCTAACCGGTACCCGCGGTCCCCTGTATGTCAGGACGGTCGCGGACGCGGAAAAGGCGGGACCCGACGGCTTCGCGCCCTGGATGTAGGCGGCGAGAAGAGGCGCCGCTGCGTAGCACCGGCAGTAATACCTGGGGCGTCCATTGCGACAATCACAGCGTGACATCTCGCATCTCCGTCCTCGCCGCACTGGGCGCCGCCCTCGCCATCGCAGCACCGGTCGCCGCTACCACCGCCGCAGCACCCGCCCAGGCCGATCCCGGCGTCGACGTGTTCCTCTCCGCGCTGGACCACTACCGACTGGGCGATATCGATCCGGCCACCGCGGTCCGCGTTGAGGAGCAGGTGTGTCCGATGCTCTCCGAGCCGGGGCAGAACATGGCGAACGTCGCGGCCAAGGTCGCCGACGAGCTGGGCCGACCGCTCGGACCGGCGACCATGTTCACCGGTCTGGCCATTCAGATCATGTGCCCGCGCGCCGTCAGCGCGCTCACCGATGGGGTGCCGTTCTCGTTCATGCGGTGAGCGCTCGACGGCCGCGACCGCGCGCAGAGTGCACGCGGTTCGCGGCGCGTCGGCGTACAAACCCGCGCGCTCGCCGAACCGACGCTCGCCGAACCGAAGCTAGCCGAACGCGGTGTCGATGATTTCCTGCTGCTCGACGGCGTGCACCTTCGACGAACCCGATGACGGCGCCGACATCGCCCGCCGCGAGATCCGCTTGATCCCGGCGAGGTGGTCGGGCAGCAGCTCGGGCAGCGTCAGCCCCATCGTCGGCCAGGCACCCTGGTTCGCCGGCTCTTCCTGGACCCAGAACTTCTCGGTGGCGTTCGGGTAGCGGTCCAGCGTCTCAGCCAGCCGCCGCCGGGGCAGCGGCGCCAGTTGCTCGACGCGCACGATCGCGACGTCCTCCCGCTTGTCCTTGGCCTTGCGCGCCGCCAGCTCGTAGTAGAGCTTGCCGCTGGTCAGCAGGATGCGCGTGACCTTCGACCGGTCACCGTCGCCCTCGTCGTAGGTGGGCTCCTCGAGCACCGACCGGAACTTCTGCTCGGTGAACTCCTTGAGATCACTCACCGCCGCCTTGTTGCGCAGCATGGACTTCGGAGTGGCGACGATCAGCGGCCGCTGGATGCCGTCGAGGCCGTGGCGACGCAGCAGGTGGAAGTAGTTCGCCGGTGTGGACGGCATCGCGATCGTCATCGAGCCCTCGGCCCACAGCAGCAGGAACCGCTCGATGCGGGCCGACGTGTGGTCAGGACCCTGGCCCTCGTGGCCGTGCGGCAGCAGCAGCACGACGTCGGAGAGCTGACCCCACTTGGCCTCACCGGAGCTGATGAACTCGTCGATGATCGATTGCGCACCGTTGACGAAGTCGCCGAACTGGGCCTCCCACAGCACCAGCGCATCGGGGTTGCCCACCGAGTAGCCGTATTCGAAGCCGACGGCGGCGTATTCCGAGAGCGCCGAGTCGTAGACCATGAACCGGCCGCCGGTCGGGTTGCCGTCGGAGTCGACGGTCAGCAGGTCCAGCGGGGTGAACTCCTTGCCGCTCTTGCGGTCGATGATCACTGAGTGCCGCTGGGTGAACGTGCCGCGGCGGGTGTCCTGGCCGGTCATGCGGATCGTCTTGCCTTCGGCCAGGAAGGTGCCCAGTGCCAGCAGCTCGGCGAACGCCCAGTCGACCTTGCCCTCGTAGGCCATCTCGCGGCGCTTCTCGAGCACCGGCTTGACGCGCGGGTGCACGTTGAAGTCCTCGCCGTACGCCAGGTGCGCGTCGCCGATGCGTTGCAGCAGCGACTTGTCGACCGCGGTGTTCATCCCGGCGGGGACCATCTGGTCGGATTCCACCGAATGGCTGGGTTCGACGGCGTGCTTCTCGAGTTCGCGGACCTCGTTGAAGACCCGTTCGAGTTGGCCCTGGTAGTCGCGCAGCGCGTCCTCGGCCTCCTTCATCGAGATGTCGCCGCGGCCGATCAGCGCCTCGGTGTAGGTCTTGCGGACTCCGCGCTTGGTGTCGATGACGTCGTACATGTTGGGCTGCGTCATCGACGGGTCGTCACCCTCGTTGTGCCCGCGGCGCCGGTAGCACAGCATGTCGATGACGACGTCCTTCTTGAACTTCTGGCGGAAGTCCACGGCCAGCTTGGCCACCCACACCGCGGCCTCGGGGTCGTCGCCGTTGACGTGGAAGATCGGCGCGCCGATCATCTTGGCCACGTCGGTGCAGTACTCCGACGAGCGCGAGTCGTACGGCGATGTGGTGAAGCCGATCTGGTTGTTGACGATGATGTGGATCGTGCCGCCCGTGCGGTACCCGCGCAGCAGCGCCAGATTCAGCGTCTCGGCGACCACGCCCTGCCCGGCGAATGCAGCATCACCGTGCAGCATCATCGGCACGACGGTGAAGTCGTTGCTGCCGTTGGTCTCCTCGCCGGTGTCGAGCAAGTCCTGCTTGGCGCGCACGATGCCTTCGAGGACCGGGTCGACGGCCTCGAGGTGGCTGGGGTTGGCCACCAGTGACACCGCGATGTCGTTGTCGCCGAACATCTGGATGTAGGTGCCTGTGGCGCCGAGGTGGTACTTGACGTCGCCGGAGCCGTGCGCCTGCGACGGATTCAGGTTGCCCTCGAACTCGGTGAAGATCTGGCTGTAGGGCTTGCCGACGATGTTGGCGAGCACGTTGAGCCGGCCGCGGTGGGGCATGCCGATGACGACCTCGTGCAGCCCGTGTTCGGCGGCCTGGTCGATCGCGGCGTCCATCATCGGGATGACGGTCTCCGCGCCCTCCAGTGAGAAGCGTTTCTGTCCAACGTATTTGGTCTGCAGGAACGTCTCGAAGGCTTCCGCGGCGTTCAGCTTGGAGAGGATGTACTTCTGCTCGGCGACCGTCGGCTTCTCGTGCTTGATCTCGATGCGGTCCTGGAGCCACTGCTGCTGCTCGGGCTCGAGGATGTGCGTGTACTCGACGCCGACGTGGCGGCAGTAGGCGTCGCGCAGCAGGCCCAGGATGTCGCGCAGCTTCTTGTGCGTCTGCCCGGCGAATCCGTTGACCTTGAACTCGCGGTCGAGGTCCCACAGCGTCAGCCCGTGGGTGTTGACGTCGAGGTCGGGGTGGCTGCGGAAGCGGGTGTTGTCCAGGCGCAGCGGGTCGATGTCGGCCATCAGGTGGCCGCGGTTGCGGTACGCCGCGATCAGTTCGATGACGCGCGCGTTCTTGTCTTCGATGGAGTCGGGGTTGTCGATGCGCCAGCGCACCGGCTCGTAGGGGATGCCGAGCTCGCGGAAGATCTCGTCGTAGAACTCGTCGTCGAGCAGCAGTTGATGGATCGTGCGCAGGAAGTCACCCGACTCCGCACCCTGGATGATGCGGTGGTCGTAGGTCGACGTGAGCGTCATCAGCTTGCCGACGCCGACCTCGTTGATGCGTTCCGAGCTGGCGCCCTGGAACTCCGCGGGGTACTCCATTGCACCGGCGCCGATGATCGCGCCCTGGCCCTGCATCAGCCGCGGCACCGAGTGGACGGTGCCGATGGTGCCCGGGTTGGTGAGCGAAATCGTCACGCCGGCAAAGTCTTCGGCGGTCAGCTTGCCGTCGCGCGCGCGGCGCACGATGTCCTCGTAGGCGGCGATGAACTGACTGAAACTCATGGTCTCGCAGTTCTTGATCGACGCGACGACCAGTTGCCGGCCCCCGTTCTTGCCCACCAGGTCGATCGCGAGGCCGAGGTTGGTGTGCGCGGGTGTGACCGAGGTGGGCTTCCCGTCGATCTCGGCGAAGTGCCGGTTCATGTTCGGGAACTTCTTGACCGCCTGCACGATCGCGTACCCCAGCAGATGGGTGAACGAGATCTTGCCGCCGCGAGTGCGCTTGAGGTGGTTGTTGATGACGATGCGGTTGTCGATCATCGCCTTGGCCGGGATGGCCCGCACGCTGGTGGCGGTCGGCACGACCAGAGACGCCGACATGTTCTTGACGACGGCCGCGGCGGCGCCGCGCAGCACCTGCGTTTCGTCGCCGCCATCGTCTGTGGCCCCTGAAGTGGCCCCTGAAGCGGCGGCCGCCGGTTCCTTCTTCTGCGGCGCCTTCTCGGGGGCTTTGGCCGCGGGTTCCTTCTTCTTTTCCGGTGCCTTTTCGGTCGCCTTCTCGGCGGGCTCGGCCTTGGGCGGGGCTGGCTTCGCCGGGGCCTTCGTGGCCGCGGCGCCGTTGCTGCTCGCGGCCTTCGGCGGCGGCGCCTTGGCGGGTTCGGGCGGGCTCATCGGACCTGACGAGCGCGCCGACGAACCGTTCGCGCGCGCCGGGGCACTGCTGGCGGCGTCGGTGGTGGGTTCGGGGGAGTAGTCGACGAGGAACTCGTGCCAACTCGGGTCCACCGACGAGGGATCCTCGCGGAACTTGCGGTACATCTCTTCGACCAACCACTCGTTCTGACCGAATGGTGAAGGTGAATTCACGGCTGCTGTTCGCCTCAATTCTTCGTTTTCGGCCAGTGCTCCGCGGCAGCCGGCCACCCCTTAATGAACCCGGTGTGCGGTCACCCGCAATTCCGCCGCATCAAGGCTAGCGCTTCCGCGACCGGGGGGACCAGGCAACGTCTGTATGGGTCGTTGTGGTCATAGAGAACACTCACGCGAACATCTGCGAACACTCACGCGAACACGCGAATGCCGTCTCAGGAGGGCGGGGCGGGGAGCAGATGCAGCTGCGACGGCCAGCGCGGCGGCGGAGCGCCGAAGGCGTCGCGGGCGTTCTGCACGATCTTCTTGGCCATCATCCGGTTACCGACCCCACCGACGACGGCGCCGATGCCGACGGGCAGCATCTTGCCGAACATCATCGCGCCCCGCTTGAGGGTGTAGCGCTTGACGAAGTACCTCAGCAGACGGTTGTTCAGTTGAGACACAGCGGGCAGCGGCAGCGAGGCGGCACCGTCGGACAGCCAACCGCCGCTGGTGCGGCCACGGCCGAGCAGGTCGGCGATCGCGCCCTTGCTGTCGTCGCCGACGAGCACGGCCAGCACGAGGGCGCGGCGCCGTTCGCGTTCTTCGGCGGGCACGCCGTGCACCTCGGCGACGGCCAGCACGAACACCGAGGTGGCCTCCAGGAACACCACGGTCTCTCCGGCAACCGCGGACAGTGCGACCAGGGTGCCGATGCCGGGGAAGGCCGCTGCGGAGCCGACCGCCGCACCACTGGCCATCACCGCCGCCATGTAGTGCTTCTCGAGCTTGGTGATGATCTCGGCCGGCGTCGCGCCCGGAGTGCTCTCCCGGAGTCGGCCGACGTAGGCGCGCACGGCGGGTGCCTGGACCCGGGCGCCGCGCTCGATGATCTGGCTGAGCGCCTTGGCGGCAGCGCTGGGATCGTCCTCGCGTACTGCGGGCTCCTTGCTCTTCGCCCGTGACCATGCACTCATCGATCGGCCTCTCATCGAGTGGATCTATTCCCAGGCTAATCCCTGTTGACACCCGGAAAACGAATGACGACCCGGTGAGGGTGCCCGAGGTGACGGCGGTCACTGTTCGCCGAGAGGGGAAGGATTTATTGGGAAGCGACGCTAACCATGTGCATGGCAGTATCCCCTGATGTGGACCTGACGCCGCTCGACACCACCCGTGGAGTGGCTCCCGAACCCCCGACCGCTCCCAGCCGCCTGCGCATGATCGTGGTGCTGGGCTTGCTGGTCGCCCTCGGTCCGCTGACGATCGACATGTACCTGCCGGCGCTACCGGGGATCGCCGACGAGCTGTCGGTGTCGTCGTCTGTGGCGCAGTTGACGCTGACGGGCACGCTGGCCGGCCTCGCGCTGGGGCAGCTGATCATCGGGCCGCTGTCGGACTCGCTCGGCCGTCGCAAGCCGTTGATCGGCGGCATCGTGCTGCACATGCTGGCGTCGGTGCTGTGTCTGTTCGCACCCAACATTGCGGTGCTGGGTGTTGCGCGCGGTCTGCAGGGTGTCGGGGCGGCCGCAGGCATGGTGGTCGCGCTCGCGGTGGTCGGTGATCTGTACAAGGACAACGTCGCCGCGACGGTGATGTCGCGGCTGATGCTGGTCCTCGGTGTGGCGCCGGTGCTCGCCCCGTCGCTGGGTGCGGCGGTCCTGCTCCACGCGTCCTGGCACTGGATCTTCGCTGCGCTGGTCGTCCTCGCCGCTGCGCTGCTGGTGATGGCTGTGCTGGCTCTTCCGGAGACGCTGCCGGTCGTGCATCGCCGGCCCTTGAAGGTGGTCGGTATCGCACGCACCTACGTCGAACTGCTGCGCGACACCCGCTTCGTGATCCTCGTCCTCGTCGCGGCGCTCGGCATGTCCGGACTGTTCGCCTACATCGCGGGTGCCTCGTTCGTCCTGCAGGGCCGCTACGGCATCGACCAGACGGCGTTCGCGCTGGTGTTCGGCGCCGGCGCGATCGCGCTGATCGGCTCGACGCAGTTCAACGTCGTGCTGCTGCGCCGGTTCTCGCCGCAGCAGATCATGGTGTGGGCGTTGGCCGTGGCGTCGGTGTTCGGTGCTGTGTTCGTCGCGCTGGCGGCCGCTCACGTGGGCGGGCTGTTCGGATTCGTCGTCCCGGTGTGGGCGATCCTGGCGGCGATGGGCTTGGTGATCCCGAACGCACCGGCGGTCGCACTCACCCGGCATCCGGATGCCTCGGGCACAGCGGCGGCGCTGCTCGGTGCCTTCCAATTCGGCCTGGGCGCAGCCGTTGCGCCCCTGGTCGGCGTGCTGGGCAACGACGAGTTGGCGATGGCCGGGGTGATGGCCACCGGTGTGGTGGTCGCTCTGGTCGCGCTGTTGCTGACCGGCGCGCACCGGGCGCCCGCACCCGACTTGTCGTGACTCGTGCCGATCCGTAGCGTCGGCGCGAACCGTTTCCACACCTGACGTCGATGGCTGAATGTCTTCCACCATGCTCGATTTCGTGACGCCACGCTCCCGACCGGCCAATCCATGGCACGCGCTGTGGGCGCTTCTCGTGGGCTTCTTCATGATCCTGGTCGACGCGACGATCGTCGCCGTCGCGAATCCCGCGATCATGTCCGCACTCGGCGTCGGGTACGACGCCGTGATCTGGGTCACCAGCGCCTACCTGCTGGCCTACGCCGTACCGCTGCTCGTGTCCGGTCGCCTCGGTGATCGCTACGGGCCGCGCAACGTCTACCTGGTCGGCCTGTCGGTGTTCACGTTGGCCTCGCTGTGGTGCGGGCTGGCCGAGAGCATCGGCATGCTCGTCGCGGCTCGGGTCCTGCAAGGTGTCGGTGCTGCGCTGCTCACGCCGCAGACCCTGTCGGTGATCACCCGGACGTTCCCCGCCGAGCGGCGAGGTGTCGCGATGAGCGTCTGGGGCGCGACGGCGGGGGTGGCCACGCTCGTGGGCCCGCTGGCCGGTGGCGTGCTGGTCGACCACCTGGGCTGGCAGTGGATCTTCTTCGTCAACGTTCCCGTCGGCGTGCTGGGTCTGGTGCTGGCGCTGCGGCTGGTGCCCGCGCTGCCCACCCAGAGCACACGCGTCGACGTCTTGGGCGTGGCGTTGTCGGCGGTGGGCTTGTTCCTGATCGTGTTCGGTCTGCAAGAGGGGCAGGCCCACGACTGGGCGCCGTGGATCTGGGCGGCGATCGGGGTGGGGGTCGCGGTCATGGCCGTGTTCGTGATGTGGCAGTCGGTCACCCGCGGTGAGCCGCTCATCCCGCTGTCGATATTCGGTGACCGTGACTTCTCGATGTCGAACCTCGGCATCGCGACGATGGGGTTCGTCGCGACGTCGATGATCCTGCCCCTGATGTTCTATGCGCAGGCGGTGTGCGGTCTGACGCCGACGCGCGCGGCGCTGCTGACCGCGCCGATGGCAGTGGCGACGGGCGTGCTGGCGCCGATCGTCGGCAAGATCGTGGATCGCGCTCATCCCCGCCCGGTGATCGGGTTCGGGTTCTCGATGCTGGCCATCGCGCTGACCTGGTTGTCGTTCGACATGACGCCGACGACTCCGATCTGGCGGTTGGTGGTGCCGCTGACCCTGATGGGTGTGGGTATGGCGTTCATCTGGTCGCCGCTGGCCGCGACGGCCACCCGGAACCTTCCGCCGCATGTGGCCGGTGCCGGCTCCGGGGTGTACAACACCACCCGCCAGGTCGGCTCGGTGCTGGGCAGCGCGGGTATGGCCGCGTTCCTGGCGTCGCGGTTGTCAGCGGAGATGCCGGGCGCGCCCGGCGGTGCGGGAGCGTCGGAGAGCGGCGTCGGGCAGCTACCCGGCTTCCTCCACGCCCCGTTCTCGGCAGCCATGTCGCAGGCGATGCTGCTGCCGGCGTTCATCGCGCTCTTCGGGGTGGTCGCCGCGCTCTTCCTGACGGGCGGGGTGCACCGGCGCTGGGCGCCGCCGGCCGACACCGGGGCCGACGCAGACGCCGATGCCGACGACGACGGTGACTGGGTTGATGACGATGACTACGTGGAGTACGTCGTCGACTGGGAGCCCCACGAGCCCGACACCGACGTGTTGGAGCGGGTGACCGACAGCGGCGGCGGCCGGCACGCGCGGGGCTAGCCGCGTTCCATCAGCGCACTCAGTTGCGCATTGGTCTTGGTCAGCGCCGTGGTCAGGGCGCCGAACGCGCGGTCGCGCACGCGGACCTTGTCGCCGAAGTCGGGGAACAGGTCGCGCAGCACGTTGAGTCGCGAGGCCTTGAGCCAGTCCATCAATTCGGGGTCCTGTAGCCATCTCACTTGAGCGGTGTTGTCGGACAGCAGGATTCGAAGCCAGTCCACCGGGGCATCGGGGTGGGTGATGGGTGCGCACAGATCGTTGCGGACGTCGTCGTCGCCGTAGGCGGCCTCCACGTGGGCGATGAACGCCGAGCTGAACACCTGCTGGCATCCCCGCACGCTCTGCAGTGTCATCCGGTCACCGTCGAACACCGGCACCGACGGCGGACGCGGCAGTCCCTGCGTCGTGCAGTCCACGTACAGCGACGGGGTGGCGGTCGCGATCTCGCCGTCGCGCAACACGATTCGGTCGTGCTCGGCGCGTTGGAGATGGCCGAGCCGCACCACGTCGTCGATCAGGCGCAGCTGCTCGAGCTCGCCGGAGGACACGATCGCGCAGTGGTACATCGTCGGGGTGACGTCGGGATCGAGCCGGAACAGGGTCGCGTCGGCCTCGAGCCGGGTCAGCAGATCGTCGACGGAGGTGGCCTCGGCGACCGCAGCCATCCGGGAGGCGATCGACTCCCGCATCGTTTTGACGAACTGCTCGCCCGGCTGGATGTTCGCCCGGTTCAGCAGCCACGAGTCGCGCGGCATGATCCACCGGAGGTTCTCGGGCGGGACGCCGGAGCGCATCAGCCACAGACAGCAGTCCATGCCGGTCTTGCCGCCGCCGACGATCGTGTAGTGCTGGCGGCCCGCTGCGCGGCGGGGCAGGTCGTTCGGGGTGACGACGTCGATGCCGTCGGCCACCGAGAACGGCGCCGAGCGCATCGACTGCACCACGGTCAGCAGGTAGGTCGCATCGACCACCCTCCGCCGCACGGTGACGTCGTGCTCGGTCCCGTCGAGGGTGCGAAACCTGTTGTCGCCCAGGTAGTGCGAGGACGGATAGTAGGACAGCCGGCCCGTGGGCAGCATCTGGTGGCGCATCACCTGGTCGTAGTAGGCGCACACCTCGTGACCGGTCGCCAGCTCGAAGAAACCCTCGTTGGGGCCCGACTCGTCGATCCAGTCCTCGTTGCCCAGCGCGCGGGAATTCACGCCGTAGTAGGCCGAGGGCTGGTGCAGCCGGACGAACGGATACACCCAGTTCCAATGCCCGCCGGGCTGGTGGTTCTCGTCGACGAGCACGATCGTGGCATCGGTTTCGGTGAGCATCGTGTCGACGAACGCCATCCCCATCGCGCCTGCGCCGATCACCAGGTAGTCGGCCTCGATGCTCGTCATCGCCGCCACGCTACGTGACGCCTGGCACTCAGCTGAACAGCACCGCGGGGTTCAGATACCCGGTGGGGTCGAACGCGGCCTTCACCGCCCGCATCGCCGCGATGTCGGCGTCGGTGCGCGACATCGCGACGTAGTCGCGTTTGCGGGTCCCGACGCCATGTTCGGAGCTGACGTTGCCGTCGTGGCGCGCGATCAGCGCCATCATCGCGGTGTAGAGGGCGTGCTCGGGCTCGCCGGTGAGCGCGCACCGCACGATGTTGAGGTGCAGGTTGCCTTCGCCGACATGTCCGAACAACACCGGGATCGCGTCGGGCGCATGGTCGGCGATCAGTGTCACCGCCTCGGCGGCGAACGGTGTGATCGACGAGAGTGGCAGTGAGACATCGAATTTCAGCGGTGGGCCGTAGACGCCGAGTACCTCGGCGACTGCCTCGCGGACCTGCCAGAGCCGCTGCTGGGCGCTTGCGTCGACACCGACGGCGGGCTCGCCGCACAGGTCGGCGTCGGCCAGCGCGTCGGCCAGCCGCTCGGTCAGGTCTGTGTCGCCGGCCAACTCGATGAGCAGCAACCAGTCACCACCGACCGGGGCGGCGACGCCGACGTGCTCGGCGGTCAGCGCGCTGGCCCGGGCGTCGATGAGCTCGAGTGCCGCGATGCCGTCGGTGTCCCGGAACACCCGGGCGGTCGCCAGCAGCGCGTCGAGGTCGGTGAACCCGCAGATCGCGGTCACGCGGTGGCGGGGCGTGGGGTGCAGTCGCAGATCCAGCCCGGTGATCACGCCCAGCGTGCCCTCGGCGCCGACGAACAGCGACGCCAGGTCGTAGCCGGTGTTGTCGCTGCGCACCTGGCTGTGCCGGTGCACGATCGACCCATCGGGCAGTACCACGTCGAGGCCCAGAACCTGTTCGCCCATGTTGCCGTAGCTGACGGTGCGCAGCCCGCCGGCGTTGGTCGACGCCATCCCGCCGACGGTCGCCGAATCGCGGGCGGCCAGATCGACGCCGAAGACCAGGCCGGCGGCTGTCGCGGCCCGCTGCACCTCGGCCAGCGTCACCCCGGCCCCGACGTGCACCCGCCGCTCCACGGTGTCGACCTCGCCGATCTCGCGCAGCCGCTCGGTGGACAGCAGCACGTCGTCGTGCTCGGGCACCGTGCCCGCCACCAACGACGTCCGGCCGCCCTGCACGGTCACGCTGACTCCCGCGTCGCGGCAGGCGGTGAGCACTGCGGCGACCTCGTCGGCGGAACCGGGGCGCACCAGGACCGCGGCCCGGCCGCGATAGCGCCCGGTGTGGTCGACGCTGCGGCCCTCGAGCACGTCGGGATCGGTGCTCACCTGCGAGGCGCCGACGATCGCCGCGAGGTGTTCGGTCAGCGCTTCGGTCATGGGCCCGGTGTATCACACGACGAGAGCGACAGGAACGCGCCCAATTCGACCAGGCGGTCAGGCGTGCTGGGCAGGTACTCGGTGAGCTGCGGTGAGCGCACGACCACCGCCAGGTACTTCGCGCGGCTGATCGCGACGTTGAGGCGATTCCTGTTGAGCAGGAACGCGATTCCGCGGGGAACCTCGTCGATCGAGGACGCCGTCATCGACACGAACACCACCGGGGCCTGCTGGCCCTGGAACTTGTCGACCGTGCCCACCCGGACGTCGGCGAACCCGGCGGCGTCGAGGTGGCCGCGCACCTGCACGACCTGCGCGTTGTACGGGGTGACCACGAGCACGTCGTCCTGAGTGAGCGGGCGGGTGCTGTCCTCGTCGGTCCAGTCCGCACCGAGCAGGTCGCGGATCGCGGCGACGATCGCCGCCGCCTCCTCCGGGCTGTCGGTGACGTTGCCGTGGTGCTCGACGGCCAGGGTGTGGATACCGGGTGCGACTCCGGCGAGCCGGCGCGCGGCGGTCACCGGTTCGTGGGACTGCAGCCGGTTGTCGTATGACAGGCGCGACACGCCGCGGCACACCTGCGGATGCATCCGGTAGGAGCAGTGCAGGAAGTAGCCGCGCTCGGGCGGCAGGGTGTGGTGACCGTCGACCAGCCACGCCAGCGCCGAGCCGTCCACCGGTTCCGGATGGGTGCCCTGGCTGACCTGCGGCAGCTGCTGCGGGTCGCCGAGCAGCAGCAGGTTCTGCGATGCGCGGGCCACCGCGATCGTGTTGGCGAGGCTGAACTGGCCGGCTTCTTCCACGACGAGCAGGTCCAGCGATGCGGCAGGGACACGACGCTCGTTGGCGAAGTCCCACGCGGTGCCGCCGATCACGCAACCGTCGTGCTCGGCGACGAACGCCGGGTAGTCCTTCTCGTCGACCTCCTGCCACGGGGCGCCGACGGACTTCTTCTTGCCCACCCGTGCGCCGTCGACCCCGGCCGCGAGGATTCCGGCGAAGAGGTTCTCCACGACCGCGTGCGCCTGGGCGACGACCCCGACCCGCCAGCCGTGGTCGTTGACCAGCCGGGCGATGACCTGGGCGGCGGTGAACGTCTTGCCGGTGCCGGGCGGGCCGTGCACCGCGAGGTAGGACGCGTCGAGATCGAGCAGCGCGGCCGTGATGTCGTCGACGACGACGCCGGAGTCGGGCAGCGTGGCGCCGCTGCGGGTGCGTGGCGCCCGCCGCAGCAGCAGGTCGGTCATCGCGCCCGGGCGCAGCCGCGGCAGCGCATCGGCGACGTCGGCGGCGATCGCCGCGATCGAGTCGGCGAGCGGCCGGGTGCTGATCGGCGGGCCGGGTGTCAACGCGAACGGCACCTGGCTGAACACGTCGCCGTCCTTGGGTTGCCGCTCGATGACGGTCACCTCGGTGGGGGCGTCGATGTTGTCGCACTCGACCACCGAGACGGTGGCGAAGCCGCGCCGGTCGGGGTCGTCGGCCAGGCCCGCCGGTGCGGGCGGGTCGTAGAGCGCGTACATGTCGCGGTCCAGATCACCGTTGGCAATCTCGCCGCGAAGAACCAAGCGGCGCTGTGGTTTCCGAGCCCGCGGCGGCTGGTGCCAATCCTCGGCGATGTCGTGGTCGTCGACCAGGAACACCCCGCTGCTATCCGCCCACTCCTCCACGGGGTTGTTCACCCGGTCGAAGTGTCCCCACCAGAACGGCTTGTCCTCGCGCTGGTGAAAGCCCTTGGCGGCAGCGATCATCGCGACAGCCGTCTGCTCGGGCGTGCGCGGCTCCACGCCGTCACCGGCGAACTTGAGTAACCGCCGTTCGACCGCATCCGGCTCGACCGCCGGTACCGTCGCGCCGTCGACCGGCACGGGCCCGCGGGGCGGCACCCCGGCTTCGATCGCGCGCGCCACCAGCCAGTCACGTAGGCGGCGCGTCGAGCGGCAGTCGTAGCGGTTGTACTCCTCGATCTCTTTGAGCACCGTCGCGGCGTCGTCGACGCGGCCGGCATCCCGCAGTTCGCAGTAGTGGGCGTACTCGGTGATCGACGCGGTGGCCGTGGTGACCTCACCGTCGCGCAACTCGTTGCCCATGTACAACGGTTCCAGGCTCTTGATGCTGTAGTTCTCGGTGCCGACCCGAATGCTCTTGCGCACCAACGGATACAGGTCGACCAGCACGCCCTCGCGGAGCAGCTCGTCCACGTCGCGTTCGCCGACGCCGTAGCGGCCGGCCAGCCGCAGCAGCGTGCTCTTCTCGTAGGCCGCGTAGTGGTAGATGTGCATGCGGGGGTAGCGGCGCCGCCGCTTGCGGACCAGGTCGAGAAACGCGACCAGCGCCGCGCGTTCGTCGGCGCGGGTGTGCGCCCACAGCGGGGAGAACTCGTCGGCGACGGTCAGCACACCCCACAGGTATTCGAGGCCCCACTCGCGGCCGTCGGCGGTCCACAGCGGATCACCCTCGAAGTCGAAGAAGAGGTCGCCCTTGTCGGCGTCGGGCAGCACCATCAGCGGTTGCGGGTCCACGACGCGGTAGGGCGGCTTGCCGTCGACCCGGTCGGCGATCTGCAGGCGTGCCTGTGAGGTCAGTGCGCCGACGGCGCGGGGGGACAGGTCGGGCACAGCGTTCTCGTGGGCGGCGAGCTCGCGCACGGTCGTGATGCCGGCGTCGAGCAGCCGGGCGCGCTGGCTGACCCGCATGCCCGCGACCAGTAGCAGATCGTCGTGGGCGCGGACCTGCTCCTCGCAGTCGGCGCACCGGAAACAAGCGCGCACGGACTCGTCCTCCCACGTCGCCGGAGTCCCTCCGGCTTCGTGCCGGTCGAGCAGATGCTGCAGCGCGGCGCGGCGAGGTCGGTACACCGGTAGCAGCTCGTCGACGGGGTAGCTGACGGTGGCCCCGTCGCCGAGAACGAGATCGACCTCGGGTGCGACGGGCACCCCGGCCGCGGCCAGCGTGTCGACGTAGGCGGCCAGCTGCAGCAGGGCCTCGACCTTCACCGAGCGGGCCAGCTTGGTGTCGCGCAGGCGGTAGCGGGGGCCCTTCTCGGACTGCTCGAGCAGCAGGAAGTCGGCGAACCCGACGAACCGGCCGTCGAACATCGCGGCTTGGTAGATCACCGGTGCGCGCCGCTCGATCGCCCGCAGCGTCTGCTCCGCCGCCGCGGTCAGCCCTGCGAGGGTGTAGTCGGGCCGACCGATGACGGTGATCTCGGCGTCGGCACGCAGCGCGTCGAGGTGCCTGCGCTCGTGCTCGTCGCCCAAGTGCGATGTGCGCGCGAGCATCTCGTCATCGCTGGCGATCGCCGCGCTACGGCCGAGCTTGACGTCGAACGAGCGCAGCAGCGCGTACTCGCAGCGGGCGGCCGCGGCGAGATCGGAGGCGCTGTAGACGACCCGGCCGTCGATGACGAACACGCCGCCACTGTAGGGCAGCCCACCGACGCCGCACCCCGCCGCAGACCGCGCCCGTACGCCTCAGCGCGGCGTGTTGCCGATCAGCTCGACTCCGCTGCCGTTCCAGCGGAACTTGACGATGCTGTCCAGCCCGGGCGTGCCGCCGGAGTACTTCAGCGCGACGGTGTCGCCGGTGGTGCCGGTGCTGTCGAGACCGTTGAAGCCGTAGGTGTCCGGCACCCCGGTGGGGATGAACTTGCCGCGGTGGAACAGCACGGCCCGGGTGTTGGCGTTCTGCGAGTTGGTGTTGGCCTTGACGATCACCGCGGACAGCTGCGCGCACTCGTTGTAGTTGCCGGCCACCGGTTCGGGGCTCCACGCCTGCTTGCTGCGCGGGTCGCGGGGGAGTTGGGACACCGCGTTCGCGATCTCGGGGGCGGCGAGGTCGGTGGCGCAGGGATCGGCGGCGGGCGCAGGTCCCGGCGGCGGCCCGACCGGCGCCACGGTCGGCGCAGGTGCTGCCGAGGGAGCCGCCGAGGCCGTCGGACCCGGCGTTTTCGATGCGGTCGAATCACCTGAGCCGCAGCCCGCGAGGACGAGGGCTGCGGCACCCATCACTGCTGCCCACTTCACAACAGGCGACCGTACCGGCACTGCGCCGACACCGGCCATCAGGCGCGCGGCAGGACGGAGCCGGAAAGGGCACTAGACTGCCACCACGATGACCTCCTCGGATGTGACCCCCGCCAGCACGGATCTGCCCGTCGCCCCAACCTTCGCCGACCTGCAGATCCACCCCTCCGTGCTGCAGGCGGTCAGCGACGTCGGCTACGAGTCGCCGTCGCCGATTCAGGCGGCGACGATCCCCGCGATGCTGGCCGGTTCCGACGTCGTCGGGCTGGCCCAGACCGGTACGGGCAAGACCGCCGCGTTCGCCATCCCCATCCTGAGCAAGATCGACACCTCGAGCCGCACCACCCAGGCGCTGGTGTTGGCCCCGACCCGTGAGCTGGCGCTGCAGGTCGCCGAGGCGTTCAGCCGGTACGGCGCCCATCTGAACGTCAACGTGCTGCCGGTGTACGGCGGCAGCTCCTACGGGCCCCAGCTGGCGGGCCTGAAGCGGGGCGCCCAGATCGTCGTCGGCACGCCCGGCCGTGTGATCGACCATCTGGAGAAGGGCACGCTCGACGTCAGCCACCTCGACTACATGGTGCTCGACGAGGCCGACGAGATGCTGCAGATGGGGTTCGCCGAGGACGTCGAGCGCATCCTCGCCGACACGCCCGAGTACAAGCAGGTCGCGCTGTTCTCGGCGACCATGCCGCCGGCGATCAAGAAGATCACCGCCAAGTACCTGCACGATCCGGTCGAGGTCACGGTCAAGTCGAAGACCCAGACTGCCGAGAACATCACCCAGCGCTACATCCAGGTCTCCTATCCGCGGAAGATGGACGCGCTGACCCGGCTGCTCGAGGTGGAGCAGGGCGACGCGATGATCGTGTTCGTCCGCACCAAGCAGGCCACCGAGGAGGTGGCCGAGAAGCTCAAGGCCCGCGGGTTCGCGGCGGCGGCGATCAACGGCGACATCCCGCAGGCGGTGCGTGAACGCACGATCAACGCGCTCAAGGACGGTTCGATCGACATCCTGGTCGCGACCGACGTCGCTGCACGCGGCTTGGACGTCGAGCGCATCTCCCACGTGGTTAACTTCGACATCCCACACGACCCGGAGTCCTACGTGCACCGGATCGGTCGCACGGGCCGGGCCGGACGCTCCGGGACGGCGCTGCTGTTCGTCACACCGCGCGAACGGCATCTGCTCGGTGCCATCGAGCGGGTGACGCGGCAGAAACTGGTCGAGATCGAGCTGCCGTCGGTCGAGGACGTCAACGAGCGCCGCGTGCAGAAGTTCCGCGATTCGATCACCGAGGCGCTCGCCGCGCCGGGCATCGAGTTGTTCCGCACGCTGATCGAGAACTACGAGCGTGACCACGACGTGCCGATGGCCGACATCGCCGCCGCGCTGGCGCTGCAGAGTCGCGACGGCGAAGCGTTCTTGATGACCGAGCCGCCGCCGGAGAAGCGCCGCGAGAAGAAGGACCGCGCGGATCGTCCCGACCGTGACGGCGGTGACGGTCGAGGCCCGCGTAAGCAGCGGGAGCGCCGCAGCGACCTGGCTACCTACCGCATCGCGGTCGGCAAGAAGCACAAGGCCATGCCGGGTGCGATCGTCGGCGCGATCGCCAACGAGGGCGGCCTGCATCGCAGCGACTTCGGCCACATCGCGATCAAGTTGGACTACTCGCTGGTGGAGCTGCCGGCCAACCTGTCGCGGGAGACGCTGAAGAAGCTGGAGAACACCAAGATCCAGGGCCAGCTGATCCATCTGGAACCCGATCGCGGGCCGAAGGCGCGCTACAAAGATCGATGATCGCGTCATGACCCTGTCCTCGGGGATGGCTTCGGGCACCGAGGCGCAGGGCGGGCTGGAATCCGTCACGGCGACCGGCCGGGTCGACTCACTGACCGGTATCCGGGCCGTGGCAGCACTTCTCGTGGTGCTGACGCACGCCGCCTACACCACCGGTCGCTACGGGCAGGGCTACGTCGGGCTCATGTTCTCCCGCATGGAGATCGGGGTGCCGATCTTCTTCGTGCTGTCCGGCTTCCTGCTGTTCAGCCCCTGGGTGACCGCGTGCGCCAGCGGTTCTCCCGCGCCCTCGGTGAAACGCTATGCGTGGCACCGGGTCCGGCGCATCATGCCGGCCTATGTGGTCACCGTCCTGGCGGCATATCTCGTCTACCACTTCCGTACGGCGGGTCCGAATCCCGGTCACACCTGGGAAGGGCTGGTGCGCAACCTGACGCTGACCCAGATCTACACCGACAACTATCTGTATTCCTTTCTGCACCAGGGTCTTACGCAGATGTGGAGCCTCGCCGTCGAAGCGGCCTTCTATGTGGCGTTACCGCTGATGGCCTACCTCCTGCTGGTCGTGCTGTGTCGCCGGCGCTGGCGGCCGTGGCTGCTGCTCGCCGGTCTGGTTGCGCTGGCGGCGCTGTCCCCGGCCTGGCTCACGTTGGTGCACAAGACGTCTTTTCTGCCCGACGGCGCCCGGCTGTGGTTGCCGGGTTATCTGTCATGGTTCGTCGGCGGCATGGTGCTCGCGGTACTGGCGGCAATGCGTGTTCGCGCGTACGCGCTGGCCTGCCTGCCCGTTGTGGTGATCTGCTACTTCATCGTGTCCACGCCGATCGGGGGAGAGCCGACGACGTCTCCGGCTCTGCTGTGGGAAGCGTTGGCCAAGAGCGCCTTCTACGCTGTGATCGCGACGTTGGTCGTGGCTCCGCTGGCGCTGGGTAACACCGGTCTGTACGCGAAGCTCATGGCGAGTAGACCGATGGTGTTCCTGGGTGAGATCTCCTACGAGATCTTCCTGATCCACCTCGTGACGATGGAACTGGTGATGGTCGAGGTGCTGCGGTACCCGATCTACAACGGTTCGGTGTGGCTGCTGTTCTTCGGCACGATGCTGGTGACCGTGCCGCTGGCGTGGCTACTGCACCGGTTCACCCGGGTGTGACCGCAACGATCTGCGGGACGACGAATTCGGCGAGCATGGCGGCCTCGTCGGCGTCGTCGCGACCGGGGAACATCAGCAGCGAGGTCAGGATCCGCACCAACCAGCGGGCCCGCTGTTCGACGTGGTCGGCGGCGCCGGCCTGCAGGCTCACGACGAACATCTCGGTCAGGGCGGCGATCACCGGTGACTGCTCGGCCATCTCACCGCCGATGGGTCGCGTTGACGCGGTGAACCAGGAGGCCAGCGCGGGGTTCTCGCGCACCATGCGCAGACATCCGAGCATGCCCTGCACGAGCCGCTCTCGCGGATCCTCGATCGGGACGAGCCGGTCGGTCAGCTCCCGGTAGAGCCGGTGGGTCTCCCGGTGGACGTAGGCGGTGTGCAGCGCGTCGCGGTTCTCGAAGTAGCGGTACAGCGTGGCTCTCGAACAGCCCGCCGCCGCGGCTATGTCGTTCATGCCGACGGTCGCGGCGGGCTTCTCGGCGAACAAGCCACCGGCTGCGTCCAGAATGCGTTCGGCGGCGACTTCGGTGCGGTGCGCGGCGAGCCAGTCCCTGCCGCTCACCGGGTCACCGTGATCGGCACCGTCAGCGGTCTGCGCACGTAACTGCCGCCGGCCCAGACGATTCCGGCTTCGTCGACGTCGAAGTCGGGAATGCGGGCCAGGAGTTCGGACAGTGCGACTCGGGACTGCATCCGTGCCGCGGCCGAGCCCAGGCAGAAGTGGGCGCCGTGGCTGAACGTGAGGATGTTGCGGGGGTTGCGGGTGACGTCGAGTTCGCCTGCGTCATCGCCGTATTCGCGCTCGTCGCGGTTGGCCGAACCGTAGAGGAACAGCACCTTGCGGCCGGCGGGGATCGTGCGGTCGCCGATCGTGACGTCGCGGGTCGTGGTGCGGGCCAGTCCCTGCACCGGGGAGGTGAGCCGCAGGAATTCGTCGACGGCGCCGGGGATGAGGCCGGGGTCGTCGACGAGGAGCCGGCGCTGATCGGGGCGTTGGTGCAGCAGCTGCACCGAGCCGCCGAGCATGCCGGTGGTGGTGTCGTTGCCGCCGGTGACCATCGTGAAGGTGAACGCGAGAACCGAGAGCACACCGGCGATGTCCCCGTCGGCGCCGACACCGGCGGCCACGAGATGGGAGACGGTGTCGTCACCGGGGTCGACGCGGCGGCGCTCGATCAGTGCGGTGAAGTAGGTCATCATCTCGCCGAGTGCGTCTCCGAGGGTGTCTAGCGCGCCGCCGATCCCACCGTCGGTGGTGTTGGCGGCGACGATCGCTTCGGTCCATCCGTCGAACTTGCCGCGGTCGGCCTCGGGCACGCCGAGGTAGTGCGCGACCACCATCGACGGTAGGGGTTTGAACAGTTCGCCGACGATGTCGCCGCCGCCGCGCGAACGCAACCCCTCGATGCGTTCGACGACGAACTGGCGCACCGTCGGCTCGATCGCCTCGACCTGGCGTGGTGTGAAACCCCGGGACACGAGCTTGCGGAACTCGGTGTGCGTCGGCGGATCCTGCATGACCATCGGCGGATTGTCGGCCAGGCCGATCATCTCGAGCTCGCCGTAGTTGACGGTCAGGCCCTGGGCGGAGGAGAACGTCTGGTGGTCGCGCGCCGCAGACCAGATGTCGGCGTGCCGGGACAGCACGTAGTAGTCGTGGTCGGGCCGGTCGGCAGGCACGACGTGGTGGACGTGGTCGCGGTCGCGTAGCGCGCGGTACATCGGCCACGGGTCCGGCCAGGTAGATGCGGTCGGTAGGCGAAACGCCACTGGGGAACCGTGAGACAAAACAGCCGACATGTCTCATGCATACGACATAAGCAGGCCGGTGTCAACGCACAACGCGTCAAACGACCGCTTGCTCGATGCTGCACGCGACATTGCGTGCAGGGTCGTTGCGGCAACCCTGGAGGCAATCTCGGCTACAGCATCCGGTACAGGTGCGGGTCAGAGCGCCGAGTCGCTCACTGATGCAGGTTCCACTGCCCGACGTCGCGCGCCATCACGTCGTTGACGTCCACCCGCATCCCGCCGACCAGCGGGCCCGGGTTCGACGCGGTGTCGACGATGCGCTGGTACAGCACGGCCTGCGGATGAATCTTGTTTCCCGACCACGCTTTGGTCTGCCACGCCCACCGGTAACCGGGCACGCTGGACGCGCCGACCACACCGTCGGCGATTGCCCACTGGCACGCGTCAATGCCGCCGTAGATGCCCGTGCGCTGCACGCCGATCACCGAGTTGATCCCCCGAAACCACGGCAGCGCCAAGGTGTTCCAGGTGTCGCGGCTGATGTCCTCGTCGATGGTGAAGAAGATCGGTGCGCTGCGCCCACCGCCGGCGGCGGTGTGCAGACCCCAGCCGGTGCGCGCGTCGGCGACACCGCCGGCGAACCCGCGGGTGAAGTCGGACGGCGCTGTGCCGCCGGGCTTTCCGTATTGATAGTTGCTGACGATGACGAGGCCCTGGGCGTTCAGCGAGCGCGCGTACGGCAGCGTGATCGGCTTGGCGCCGAAGTTCGACCCGGGCCGCGACAGCGACACGTAGTTGACGACGCCGGAATGGCCGGCGGCGCGGATGGCCTCCGCCGGAATCTGCGCGGCCGCGAAATCGATCAGCGTGGGAGCGGCCGCCGATGCTGTGGGCGCTCCGGCGCCGAGAGCGGCAGCGCCGAGACCAGCGACGCCCGCGCCTGCGGCAGCGGCGAAGCGCAACGCGTCACGGCGGGATACCGCCCGGGTGCGCCGGGCGTCGGGCAGATCGGACACGGCGTGATGTTAACCGTGTGACTCCTGATCACGGTGGTGCCACGCGGGACGGGAGGGACTCAGCCCCTATTCAGCCTCCGACCGGGACCGGGGCGGTGTCAGCATCCCGGGCCGGCGGCGCCGGCGGCAGGAAGTGGTTGTCCCCGCGCGGGTAGACCACCTGCGGCCACCAGAACCACCGACCGAGCAGGGTCGCGATGGACGGCATCAGGAACGACCGCACCACCAGGGTGTCGACCAGAAGGCCGATCGCGATCGTCGACCCCATCTGGGCCAGCACCGTGAGACTGCTGCCCAGCATCGCCGCCATCGTCGCGGCGAACACCAGGCCTGCCGACGTGACGACACCGCCCGTGCCGGCCATCGACCGGATGATGCCGGTCTTGAGCCCGGCGTGGATCTCCTCGCGGAAACGGTGTACCAGCAGCAGGTTGTAGTCCGCGCCGACGGCCAGCAGGATGATGACCGACATCAGCATGACCAGCCAATGGATCTGGATGCCTAACAGGTCCTGCCAGATCAGCACGGAGATGCCGAACGACGCGGCAATCGAACTGGCCGCGGTGCCGACGATCGTCGCCGCCGCCACCACGCTGCGGGTCAGGATCAGCATGATCATGAAGATCAGCGTGAGCGCTGAGACCACGGCGATCAGCAGGTCGTACTTCGCGCCGTCGGCCATGTCCTTGTAGGTGGCCGCGGTTCCGCCGATGAGGATCTTGGCGTTCGACAGTGAGGTCATCTTGATCGCGTTCTGCGCGGCCTCCCGCTCGGCGTCGACGCGCGAAATGCCCTCCACCGTCGCGGGATCGCTCTGGTGGGTGACGAACATGCGCGCCGATTTCCCGTCGGGGGACATGAACATCTTCAGTCCGCGCTCGAAGTCGGGATTGCTGAACGCTTCTGGCGGCAGGAAGAACAGATCGTCGTTCTTGGCGGTGTCGAACGCCGCGCCCATGGCCAGTGCAGTGTCATTCATCGCACCCATCTGATCGAGCAGCGTCTTCTGGGAGTTGTACGACGCCCACGTCAGAGCCAGCGTCTGCTTCATCGTCGCGATGGTCTGGGGGAGCAGGGCGGTCAGTTGCGGAGCCAGGTCGGCGAGCTGATCGGTGTTGCCCTGCACCGCACCTTGGGCGTCGGTCAGCTCGTTGATACCGTCGAGCGAATCGAACAGCGACCTGATCGCCGCGCACATCGGGATGTCGTAGCAGTGCGGTTCCCAGTAGAAGTAGTTGCGCAGCGGCCGGAACTGGTCGTCGAAGTTGGCGATGTTGTCGCGGACCTGCTCGGTGATCTGCAACAGCTCCTTGGACTTCTGCGCCGAATCCTGCGTCAGCTGAGTCTGTTTGAGCGAGAGCTGATACTGCTTCTCCATGATGTCGATGTTCGCCTGGGTGGCCTCGGCCATCTTCTTCATGTCGTCGAGCTGAGCGCGCTGGAACGGCAGGTTCTGATTCTGTACCTGGCCGGACACGCTGGTCTGGAACGGAATCGAGCTGTGCTGGATGGGGATTCCCAGCGGACGGGTGATGCTCTGCACCATCGCGATGCCGCGCGCCTGCATCACGTTGCGGCCGATCGCGTTCAGCACCAACATGTCCCCGGGATTGCGCATGTCGTGGTCGGCTTCGACCATGATGATGTCCGGGTTCATCCGCGCCGGGGTGAAATGCCGGTCGGCGGCGGCGTATCCGATGTTGACAGGTGCGCTGTCGGGCAGGTAGTAGCGGTCGTTGTAGGCAGGCTTGTAGCCGGGGATCGCGACCAGCCCGATGAGCACGATGAATGCGCTCGCCACCAGGATCGGCCCCGGCCAGCGCACGACCGCAGTGCCCACGCGGCGCCAGAACCTGCTGCGCGCATCACGTTTCGACTCGAACAGGCCGATCTTGCTGCCGAGGAACAGAACGGCAGGCCCGAGTGTGACCGCGGAGGCGACGACGACGACCATGCCGATCGCCACCGGCTCTCCCATGGTCGAGAAGTAGGGCAGCCGCGCGAAGGACAGGCAGTAGGTGGCACCGGCGATCGTCAACCCGGAACCGATGATCACCGGGGTCACCGAGCGGAACGTGGTGTGGTACGCGGTTTCTCGGTCTTCACCCGCGCTGCGCGCTTCGCGATAGCGGCCGAAGATGAAGATGCCGTAGTCGGTGGCCGCGGCGATCGCGAGCATCGTGAGGATGTTGCCCGCGAAGGTCGTCAACCCGAAGGCGCCGTTGTCGGCAAGCACCGAGACCACGCCGCGGGCGGTCAGCAGCCCGATCGCGGTGAGGAAGAGCTGCACCAGCGTCGTCACGAACGACCGGTACACCACAAGCAGCATGAAGAAGATCGCGAGCAGGGTGTAGGCGGTGATCTGACCGAGGCTGGCGTTGCCGATGACGTGCATGTCGTCGGTCAGTGCCGCAGGGCCGGCGACATAGGCCTTTACCCCCGGGGGTGCGGGGGTGTTCGCGATCGCCTCCCTCACGTGCTCGACACCGGTGTTGGACAACGTCTGGCCCTGCTCGCCGGCCAGGTTGAGCATCACGTAGGCGGCTTTGCCGTCCGAGCTCTGCGCGCCGGCCGCGGTCAGCGTGTCGCCCCAGAAGTCCTGGATGTGCTGAATGTGTTCCGGATCGTCGCGCAGCTTCGTGATGATCTCGTCGTAGTACTTGTGCGCGTCCGGTCCGAGCGGCTCTTGGCCCTCGACGATCACCATGACGGTGCTGTTGGAGTCGAACTCCGTGAAGTTCGCTCCCATCTCCTTCATGGCCTGCACCGACGGCGCGTCGTTGGGCGTCATCGGAGCGGAGTGTTCTTCGCCGACGACCTCGAGTTGCGGGGCGACGACGTTCACCACCACGGCAATGGCGATCCACGCCAGGATGACCGGGACGGACAGGATCCGCAGAAGGTGGGCCACGGGGTGGCCCTTGGCGTGCTTTTCCGGGCGGTGCGCGAAGCGCTTTGTGTGGGTGCTCATGCGGACTTCACCAGGCAGTAGGTCTGGGCGTCGACGCCGTCGGCCTGACGTTCGTCGCGAACGGTGCCGTTGACCGTGACGCGGCAGCCGATCGAGTCGGCGTCAGCACGGGCCATCAGGTTCGCGCTGACCGTCGGCAGCGTCGTCGACAGCGAGACGGTCCAGGGCAACGGCGCGGTCAGCGTGTGCACGTTGGCGTCGGGATCGAAGTAGCTGATCTCGGCGGTCGAGCCGGGTGCACCCCACACCTCGTAGACCATGACCTTCGGGTTGAACTGCACGATCTCGATGCCCGCCCCCGCATTCGCGTTGAGATCGGTGGACGCGAACTGGCGGTGCAGCCGCGAGACGACCAAGGCCGACACGGACAGCACCACGATCAGCACGAGCGGAATCCACACCTTCTTCAGTCCTCTCCGGACGACCCTCATGCCAGTCCCCGTTCATCGGTTGCGGCGCCCAGAGTGTCGTCGGCAGTGGTCGCCAGCGACTGCAGCACGGGCAACGCGACGCGGGCGGCCAAGGCCAGCGCATCGCGCTCGTCGTCGCCGAGTGTGTCGAGCAGCGTGCCGAGCCGTTCGCGGCGTGCGGCCGCCCGCTGTTCCATCAGCGCGAGCCCGTCGTCGGTGACACCGATCAGCGCGGCGCGGCCGTCGCCGGGATCGGCGACCTTGGCCACCAGCCCGCGGCGTTCGAGGCGCTGGATCAGCTGTGTCATCGACGGTTGGCTGACGCCTTCCTTGGCGGCGAGCGTGGTCAGCCGAGTGGGACCTTCACGGTGCAGCCGGTTCATCACGAAGCCGGCGGACGCGGTCATATCGGCACGGTCAGTGAGGTGGCGGACGAGAAGGTCGGCGGCATGGTCGACGAGAGAACCGATGCTGTCGACTGCGGCGGGAGCGGCGCGGTCAGGCACCGGCTATATATATCACTGCCGTTATGTAGTCGCGAGCCGTGGGCTGCCCAGCGGGATCTAATTTTCGTTGACGGTGATATCTACATAGCGGGTGTGATGTAACTGCAGTTATGCAACCTGCGTCAGAAGGCGGCTCCGGGGTTGAGGATGCCGTCGGGATCGAGCGCGGACTTGATCCGCCGATTGAGTTCCATCACCTCAGGCCCGAGCTGACCCGCCAGCCACGGTCGCTTGAGTCGCCCCACCCCGTGCTCACCGGTGATCGTGCCGCCCAGCGAGACGGCGAGGTCCATGATCTCGCCGAACGCCTGCTGCGCACGCTGCTCCATCGCCGCGTCGGCGGGATCGAAGACGATCAGCGGGTGGGTGTTGCCGTCGCCGGCGTGGGCGATCACCGAGATCATCAGGTCGTGATTGGCGGCGATCTTCTCCACGCCGCCGACCAGATCGGCCAGGGCGGGCAGCGGCACGCCGACATCTTCGAGCAGCAGCGACCCCCGGGCCTCGACCGCGGGGATCGCGTACCGCCGGGCGGCGACGAAGGCTTCGCCCTCCTCGGGGTCGGAGGTCGAGAACACTTCTGTGGCACCGTGTTCGGTGAACACCTCGGCCATGTACTCGGCATCGCGCGCACCCGCGGGTCCGCGGTCGTCGCTGGCGGCGACCATCATGGCGGCAGCGTTGCGGTCCAGACCCATCCGGAGTTTGTCCTCGACGGCGTTGATCGCCACGGCGTCCATGAACTCGAGCATGGACGGCCGGATCTTGCCGGTGATCGTGACGACGGCGCGCGCGGCCGCCTCGACCGAATCGAAGGACGCCACCACCGTGCAGGCACCGTGCTGTGCCGGCAGCAGCTTCAGCGTCACCTCGGTGACCACTCCTAGGGTGCCCTCGCTGCCCACGAAGAGCTTCGTCAACGACAGTCCCGCAACGTCTTTCAAGCGGGGCCCGCCGAGACGCACGGCGGTGCCGTCGGCGAGCACCACCTGCATGCCGAGGACGTAGTCGGTGGTGACCCCGTACTTGATGCAGCACAGGCCGCCCGCGTTGGTGGCGATGTTGCCGCCGATGCTGCAGATCTCGAAGGACGACGGGTCGGGGGGATACCACAGTCCGTGCTCGGCGACGGCCTTCTTCACCTCGGCGTTGAGCAGGCCGGGTTGGACGACGGCCGTGCGCGTGACCGGGTCGACCGAGATGTCGCGCATCTTCTCGGTCGACAGCACGATGCCGCCGTCGAGAGCTGTTGCGCCGCCGGACAATCCGGTACCCATACCGCGCGGGACGACGGCGATCCGGTGGGAACTCGCCCAGCGCATCACCGTCTGCACCTCGTCGGTACGTCGCGGCCGCACCACGGCCATCGGTGTTCCTGCGCTCGGATCGGCGGCGCGGTCCTGCCGATACGACGCCACGACGTCGGGATCGGTGACAACGGTGCCCTCGGGCAGCGCGGCGGTCAGTTCGTCGAGCACATCGGAAGCCACACGATCGATGCTACGAGCTTTGTGCGGCCTGCGGCCCGCGATCGAGCTCGCGCAACGGCCGAAGGAACACCGTGGCCACCCCGAGCGCCAACATCGGCAGCGACAACGCCAGGAACGTCGCGTGCAGTCCAGCCGAATCGGCCAGCGGCCCGGCCACGATCAGACCGAGCGGGCCTGCCGCGTAGGCCAGCGATCCCATCACGCCCACCACACGGCCGCGAAGATGTGGCGGAGCCTGGGTCTGCATGACGTAGTTGTAAATCGGTGCGATCGGGCCGTAGACGAAACCCACGACCGCGCACAGCACGAGGATCAGCGGCAGCGGCGGCAGGAACGCGATGATCGTCATCGCCACCCCGAGCGTCAGCACCGCGGTCATCATCACGGTGCGGCGCCGGGTGACGCGGGACAGCACCGCATAGCCCAGGGCTCCGATGAGCCCGCCGATGCTGAGCGCCATCAAAACCCAACCCAGCTGCGCGGGCTCGTTGCGGTCGGTGAAGTACTTCGGGAACAGCACGCTTTCCATCGGCATGTAGAGCCCCGTCGCGGTGAGGTCGACGAACGCCAACGTGCGCAGCACCCGGTGGTGCCACACGAATCGCAAGCCCTCGACGATGCCGGCCCACACGCCGCCGGCGCGCGCCGACGGCTCCGGTGTCCCCGCGCCTTCGAGGCGCAGCACCGCGATCGCGACGATCGACAACACGAAGGCGCCCGCGGTCACCCACATCGTGTTGATCCCGCCCAGGGTGGCGATCAGCAGACCGCCGATTCCTGGCCCGACGATGTAGGCCAGGTTGAACACCGCCTCGTAGAACGAGTTGGCGTGATCGAGAGTCCAGCCGGCGCGCTGTGCTGCCTCGGGCAGCATGGTCTCGCGCGCCGTCATGCCGGCCGGGTCGAAAAGCGCTCCGAGAGCTGACAATCCGGCCAACACCGCGACGTTGATCGCGTGCGCGCCGAAGAGCAGGGCGATCACCGGGACCGCCGCCACCGACAGTGCGGACAGCGCGTCGGAGATCATCGACACGCGTCGGCGGCCGAGGAAGTCGACGGCGGCGCCGGCGATCAGCGTCGCGGCCAGCAGCGGCAGTGTCCCGGCCATGGCGACCACCGAGGCGTCCAGCGCCGACCCGGTGCGCTGCAGCACCAGCCAGGGGAAGGCGACCATCGAGATGCCGTTCCCGGCGCCCGCCATCAACGCGGCGAACAGGATCAGCAGCAGGGGCCTGCGCCGGCTCATCGCCGCAGGTTAGCAAGCCTGTGGTCGGCTACCACGTCGCCGCGACGTTGGCGGCGATCTGCCGGGCGATCGTGGCTGCGGTGTCGGCCGGATTCGCACTGCAGGTGTTGACGTCGACGATCACGTTGTTGGCCTGGGCCAGCGCCCGTCCGCAGCCCCAACCCGGGGCCGCGGCCTCGTTGAGGGTCGACACCGTGCTCAGGACGTGGTCGGCGGCTGTGATCTCGCCGACCGTCCACTGCGTTCCGCTCTGTGTGTGCGTGTACTGGTGGCAGGCCGGCCACTGCTGAACTGAGGCGTCGAAGAACGCGGTGGCCTTCTCGAGGTACGGGAACAGCACCACGGCCTGTTTGGAGTAGTGCTTGAACGCATCGCCGTCGTTGAGGCTCTGGTCCCGTTCGGCGGTGAAACCGCTGGCCGAATAGACGGCCGCCTCGGCGGCACCGTCGAGGGCGAGGCATTCCGGGGGTGCCATGATCGCGCTGTTGTCGGACATCGCCGACTGCGATTCGGTCACGGTCATCGGCGGTGACCCCATGGCCTGCGCCACCTGTTCAGGGGTCAGCAGCAGCTTGGGGAGTTCCCGCTCGGTCAGCGGACGCGGGATCATCGTTCTGGTGGGTACGGGGGATTCAGCGTTGCTGACGGTCGCACCGCACCCCGTCACCACAACGCACAGACCGATGACGGCAGCTTTCGCTCGTCGCATGATTCTCCCCACCTCGCTCGGGTTCCCAGGCGATCCATGGTGAGCCGTTCCGCCGGTCACGCGGGTGAGGTACACGGTGTTTCGTGGTAACGATGAACCGTGCTTTCTGGTAACGAACTGGTCGACCGGTGAGTTTGCCTCACCCTCGCATCGGCGGCTGGTTCTCCTCGCCGGTACGCCCGGGGTCGGGATGGCCGGGAGACCCGGCGACGACGCGCACGCCGGTGGCCGGCTCACCGGCGGAAGTGGCTGCGCTCGCGTCTGCCGCCGCGACGGTGGAGCAGCTGGACGCCGAGGTGTCGGTGTGCCGGGCGTGCCAGCGTCTGGTCGCGTGGCGCGAAGAGGTGGCGGTGGTCAAGCGGAAGTCGTACGCCGACGAACCGTACTGGGGGAGGCCCGCACCCGGTTTCGGCTCACCGCGGCCGGCCATCTTGATCGTCGGCCTCGCCCCTGCTGCCAACGGCGCCAACCGCACAGGCCGGGTCTTCACCGGTGACCGGTCGGGTGACTTCCTGTTCGGGTCGCTGCACCGCGCCGGTCTGGCCAATCAGCCGGACGCCGTCGACAGCGGAGACGGACTGTCGCTCAACGATGTTCGCGTAGCGGCTGCGGTGCGGTGCGCCCCGCCGGGCAACAAGCCCACGCCGGTCGAGCGCAGCGTGTGCGCGCCGTGGCTGGACGCCGAGTGGCGCCTGGTCGGCCCGCACGTCCGGGTGATCGTCGCGCTCGGTGGCTTCGCATGGCAGGCTGCGCTGGCCATGATCCGTCGCGCGGGTGGCGTCGTCGGCACGCCTGCCCCCACCTTCGGCCACGGTGTGACGGCGCAGCTGGACACCCCGCAGGGTGAGGTCGTGCTGATGGGCTGCTATCACCCCAGCCAGCAGAACACCTTCACCGGCCGGCTGATCCCGGCCATGATGGACGACATTTTCACCCGCGCCCGCGCGATTTCGGCGTGATTGCCGTCGCTGACCGACGATCATCACACCGAAATCGCACAAAGGGAACGTCCCGCGGCGCTGATGCGTTGCACGTTCAATGCGTCTCTCTGTCCTCGACCTCGTTCCCGTGCGCTCCGACCAGACGACCTCGGATGCGCTGGCCGCGACGACGCGCCTGGCCCAGACCGCCGACCGGCTCGGTTACACCCGGTACTGGGTGGCCGAGCACCACAACATGCCGTCGGTCGCGGCCACCAGCCCGCCGGTCCTGCTCGCCCACCTGGCGGCCCACACCTCGGCGCTGCGACTGGGCTCGGGCGGGGTGATGCTGCCCAACCACGCCCCGCTGGCGGTGGCCGAGCAGTTCGCGCTGCTCGAAGCCGCTCATCCCGGCCGCATCGATCTGGGTATCGGCCGCGCGCCCGGGTCCGACCCGGTCACCTCGATGGCGCTGCGGGGCGCGGCCGGCCGCGACGACCGCGACATCGAGGCGTTCCCCGAATACCTCGACGACGTCGTCGCACTGATGGGACGCAAGGGCGTGCGCGTCGCGCTGCCCCGCGACCTGATGCGGGACAACTACATCCTCAAGGCGACGCCGGCCGCCGCGTCCGAACCGAGGTTGTGGCTGCTCGGCTCGTCGATGTACTCGGCGCATCTGGCGGCAGCCAAGGGCCTGCCGTATGTGTTCGCACACCACTTCTCCGGACAGGGCACGGCGGAGGCTCTGCAGACCTACCGCGACGAGTTCCGGCCCAGCGAGCTGACCCCCGAGCCCGTCACGTTCCTCACCGTCAACGCAGTGGTCGCCGAAACCCGCGACGAGGCACTGCGTTTGGTGCTGCCGAATCTGCAGATGATGGCGCGGCTGCGCACGGGAGCGCCGATGGCGGCCGTCGACCTGGTCGAGGATGCCGAAGCGTTGGACATGGGTCCGAGGGCCCAATCGGTCATCGACCACGGCCTGCGCCAGGCTGTGGTGGGCAGCCCGTCGGAAGCGGCCGAGCAGGTCCGCGAGCTGGCGGCCGAATTCGACGTCGACGAGGTGATGATCCACCCGGTCGCCTCCGCCCACCGCGGTGTGGTCCCGGCGACCTCCCCGGCGCGCGAAGCCACGCTGGAACTGCTGGCCAAAGAGCTGTTCTAAGCCTTCGGGGTGAGCCGGACGAGCGGGATCTTACGGCTCGTGCGGCGCTGATAGCCGTTGTATCGGTTGCTGTTGTCGCGGTTGACGAGTTCCCACAGCCGCGGGTAGTCGGGATCGTCGGCGAGCACCGGCGTCGCCGTGACCGCCACTCTGCGCGGCCCGATGTTGATCTCGATGTCCGGATTCGCCTTGAGGTTGTGATACCAGCCGGGTGCGCGTGGATCACCGCCTTTGGAGGCGACGACGTAGTAGTGCCCGCCGTCGGGGAAGTACGACAGCGTGTTGGTGCGCTGTGCGCCGGTTTTGGCGCCCACGGTGTGCAGAAGCAGGCTCGGCGGCACACCGGGCAACGGAATGCGATGGCCAACGCGACCATTCGTGCGCTTGTAGAGGGAATCGTGCAGCATCAGTAACCGGACACCGACGTTCTGCTCGACCCACTGGGCGATGTTCATCTGCTCAATCCAACTCGGCCGTGTCGATCTGCGCCAGTGCCTCGCGCAGCAGCCGTCCCGTCTGCTCCCGGTCGGCGTCCCGGCGCACCAGCATGCCCTTGGCGAACGACAGTTTGTCGCCGTCGCGGCGCGGCACCACATGCAGGTGGATGTGGAACACCGTCTGGAAGGCGGCCTTGCCGTCGTTGATCGCGATGTTGTTGCCGTCGGCGTGCAGGCCCGAGGCCCGCGCCGCCTTGGCGATGCGCTGGCCCAGCCGCATCATCGAGGCCACGGTGGCGGGCGGGGTGTCGGTCAGGTCGACGGTGTGGCGCTTGGGGATCACCAGCGTGTGACCGCGGGTGAACGGGCGGATGTCGAGAATCGCGAGGTGGTCGTCGTCGTCGTGGATCGTGATGGCCGGGGCCTCGCCCGCGACGATGGCGCAGAAAACGCAGGACATCTACGTCACGGTAGCCGCATCTCAGGTGGCGTTATTCGCCGCCCATTCACCCAGCCGGCGCTCGCGCTCCTCGGCGGAGACGTCCTCGACGCGCGTCATCACGGTCCACCGCACTCCGAACGGATCCCGTAGGGAGGCGAACCGGTCGCCGGTGGCGAAATCCTGGGGTTCCTCGCGTATCGTCGCGCCGGCCTGCCGGGCCCGCTCGACCACGTCGTCGACATCGGCGCAGTAGAGCGCCACCGAGTGGGTTGCGACGTCGTCGTCGGTGGACGGTGCTGTGATGCCGTACGCGTCGGCGGGGTCGCCGAGTTGCAGCCGGCCGCTACCGAAGTCGAGCTCGGCATGCGCGATCGTCCCGTCGGGTCCGTCCATCTTCTCGACCAGGGCTGCGCCGAAGACGGTGCCGTAGAACTCGATCGCTGCTGCTGCTCCGTCGACGCACAGGAACGGAGTCAGGGAGGTGTATCCGGGTGGGATGGGGGATGTGGACATGCGCCTCAGTTTCGTAGCCTCGACAGGGTGGGGGCTTGGAAAAAGGCGACAGTGGATGAGCCGATGCGCGGCATCGTGGGCCGGCCCGCGAGCTCGTCGGCGTTCGACCTGCAGCGACGGGCGCCGAGCCCGGCGACGGCTCGGTTCGTCGAACACTTCTGGTCGGTCACGTGGGACCTCCGCGACCAGCCGTCGTTCGACAGCACCGTCCTGACGTTCCCGTCGATGCACCTCACCCGCGAGTGGGGCACCGACCGGCAGCGCCACGGGATGGTGCTACCGAACACGCTCGTGCACGGGGTCGTCGAGCAGGTGTTCCGCACGACGCTGCGTGGACGCGGCGCGGTCGTCGGCGCCCGGTTCGTACCCGGCGGATTCGTCGCACGCTTCGGCGGTGACGCAGCCTCGCTGACAGGCCGGGTCGTCGTCGCCACCTCCGACATCATCGGCGACACAGTGGATTTCGACGACGACGTAGATACGGCGACCGCGCAGCTCGACCGGTTGATCAGCTACTGCCCGACAGTTGATCCGGTTCTGTCGCCCCTGACGCAGTTGCTGGACCGCATGCGTGACGATCCGGAACTGCAGCGCGTCGAACAGGTGATGGCGTACTCGCCGTGGAGCGTGCGGACCACGCAGCGGGTGTTCCGCCGTTACGTCGGTGTGCCGGTGAAGTGGGTGCTGTGCCGGTTCCGGTTGCAGAACGCCGCGTGGGAGATCGAGACCAACGGTGACGTCGACTTCGCCGACCTGGCGGTCCGATTGGGGTGGTACGACCAGGCGCACTTCGGCAACGACTTCCGCGCGATGCTCGGCACCACCCCCGGCGAGTATGCGGCGCAGTACGGTTCGCTCACTCGGTGATCTGGCGCCACGCCGCCAGTTTCACCGCGAACGGTGCGGTGTGGGCAGGACTGGTCGACGGAAGCAATACGGTGCGCACCGGATGCGGCGTGCGGACGAGACGCTGGTAGTTCTTCGCCGCGGCTGCGCCGTTGAAGTACACGCGCTCGATGCCCGGATGTGCGGTGAAGAACGCGTCGAAGTCGTTCGCAACCATGCTGGCCGGCTCGACTGCCGCATCGAGGCTGCCGGGGCGGCGGCACGCGGCCAGCACATCCCAGACGGCCACCCCGGCGTCGGTGAGCCGGCGGACACGCTCGTTATAAGGTGCCGCGGCATCGAATCCGAACAGTGTGGCCATGATTGGCCAGAAGGCGTTGCGCGGATGGGCGTAGTACCGGTGCTGGTTCAGCGACACGACCCCGGGCATGTTGCCGAGGATCACGATGTCGGCGCGATCGCCGATGAGCGGTGCGAAGCTGTGCACGAGCGGAGACGCCATGCTCCCTGTGTAGCGCACGGTAGGTTGAGCCCGTGGCCGATGACGTCGATGTGGAGGCATCCGGGCTGCTCGACGGGCTCGAGGGCGATGCGCGTGCCGAGCGCGCCGAGCTGATCCCGTGGCTGTTGGAGCGTGGGGTGAGTCTCGAGCAGATCCGCGCGAGCTCGTCGCCGTTGCTGCTCGCCTCGCGGCGGGTCATCGGCGACGACGGTGTCTACGTATCGGCGCGGGAAGCGGCCGAGAAGTACGACGTCGATCTGGCGCTGTTCGAGCGGATCCAGCGGGCGATGGGCTTGCCGCGCATCGAGGATCCGGATGCGGCGGTGCTGCTGCGCGCCGACGCGGAGGCGGCCAAGTTCACCCGCGACTTCCTGGCCGCGGGCATCGATCCCGATGAGCTGGTGCAGATCACACGGCTGCTCGGGGACGGGATCGCCCGGGCGGCCGAGGCGATGCGCTATGCCGCGCTGGCGGCCGTGTTGCGGCCGGCCGCAACGGAAGTGGAGATCGCAAAGGCGTCGGAGAAGCTCGTCGCCGGATTGGCGCCACTGCTGGGGCCGATGGTCCAGGACGTACTACTGCTGCAGTTGCGGCATGCGATCGAAACGCAGGCGGTGAATGCGACCGAACGTGCAGAGGGGCAACATCTCCCGGGTGCGCGAGAGGTGACGATCGCGTTCGCGGATCTGGTCGGGTTCACCAGACTCGGTGAGGCTCTGCCGCCGGAGGATCTCGAGCGATTGGCGCAGCGACTGGCAGACATGACACGTGAGGTCGCGGTCGCGCCGGTCCGCTTCATCAAGACCATCGGTGACGAGGTGATGCTCGTCAGTCCTGAACCGGTGCCGCTGCTGGAGGCGGTGCTTCGCCTCGTCGACGCGACCGATGACGACGAGGATTTCCCGCGGCTGCGCGTCGGGCTGGCCACCGGGATGGCCGTGAGTCGTGAAGGGGACTGGTTCGGGAGCTCGGTGAATCTCGCTGCCCGCGTGACCGGCGCAGCCCGGCCGGGTTCGGTGTTGGTTGCCGAGAGCGCTCGCGAGGCGATCGGCGACGACGAGAAGTTCACGTGGTCCTTTGCGGGGGCGAGGCGCCTCAAAGGCATCAAGTCAGACGTCAAGCTCTTCCGCGCGCGCCGGGCCGACCCGGACGGGGAGTGAACGCGGCGATGATCGACCAGGGCGGCCCCGGACAGAGCGTCCTTCGCGAGTGTCGAAATAGACAATTCGACTCGCTGCCGGGACGCCATTGGGGATAGGAGCGGGGCCCATCAGTGCACACCCGCTCAAAGGCGGGTGGTGGCTTAAGAGAGCGGTCCCCCAGGTTCGAAGAGGGGCTGAAGGGCCCGGACGACGGCCACCGTGGCGGCCACGTAGTACGTGATGCCGAAGCCGATTCCAAGGACCGCGGACAGGCGGCCTGTACGCCCGTTGTTCTTGATTCGGAAGAGCGCGACGAACCCCGACACCAGCGAGACCGTAGCAAGCGCGAACAGGGCCCACCCGCCGATCGACCACCACACGGCGCAGCCGAGGACAGCTGTCACCAGCGATACCACCGCCACGGGATCGAGCCCAGGCTGCGGGGGTGCCGGAATCGCCCCCTGCGAGATTGGCATGGCTGGAAGTCTGCCCTTTCCGATGCATTGCCTCAACCTGTCAAGCAGCCTGAACGGCTCGGGGGTTCCGCCACGGTGGCCCTGCTTTCCCGCCCGGCCTCGACACCTGGCAGCGCGGGACCACACGGACAGCCGCCACCCGAGAGCGCCACCTCCTGCCCGAAGACGACCAGGGGCCGTGATCAGCGCGCTGGAGTGAACCCTCGCAGCCGCAGGCTGTTGGTCACCACGAACACCGAGCTGAAAGCCATTGCCGCCCCGGCGATCATCGGATTCAGCAGGCCGGCCGCCGCGAGCGGCAGGGCCGCGACGTTGTAGGCGAACGCCCAGAACAGGTTGCCCTTGATGATGCTCAGAGTGCGGCGGGACAGGCGAATCGCGTCCGGCACAGCCCGCAGGTCGTCGCGCACGAGGGTCAGATCGCTCGCCTCGATCGCGACGTCTGTGCCGCTGCCCATCGCGAGGCCGAGATCAGCCTGCGCCAGCGCAGCCGCGTCGTTGACGCCGTCGCCCACCATCGCAACGACCTTGCCCTCGCGCTGCAGCCGGACCACGGTGTCGACCTTCTCCTGTGGCAGGACACCGGCGATCACCTGCTCGATGCCGATCGAACCTGCCACGGCGCGGGCAACAGCTTCGTTGTCGCCGGTCACCATGATCGGCGTCAGGCCGAGCTCCTTCAGCAGCGAAACTGCCTCAGCAGAAGTGTCTTTCACGGTGTCGGCGACAGTCACCACGCCACGCGCCCGGCCGTCCCAGCCCACCATGACCGCGGTGTGGCCCTCGGTCTCCGCCTGGCGGACCCCAGCGCGAACATCGGCGGCAACCTCGAAGCCATGCTCGTCGAACAGTCGGGGCCGGCCGAGCAGCACGCTCCGACCGTCGACGGCGCCCCGCACGCCGAGGCCGCGCAGATTCTCGAAGGCCGCCACCGAGGGCAGGTCTGGAAGCTTGTCACGGGCGCCCGCGGTGATCGCGCGTGCAATCGGATGCTCCGACGCTGCCTCGACGGCCCCGGCGATCCGCAGCACCTCGTCCGGCTGCTCGTCGTCCGCTGCGACGACGCCCGTCATCGTCATGGTCCCCGTCGTCACGGTCCCGGTCTTGTCGACGATCACGGTGTCCACCCGCCGCGTCGACTCCAGCACCTCCGGGCCCTTGATCAGGATGCCCAGCTGCGCACCGCGTCCGGTCCCCACCATCAGCGCCGTCGGCGTCGCCAGGCCCAGCGCGCACGGGCACGCGATGATCAGGACCGACACCGCGGCAGTGAACGCGGCGGTTGCCGACGCTCCGACGATCAGCCAGAAGGCCAGTGTCGCAACGGCCAATCCGATCACGACGGGTACGAAGATCGCCGAGATGCGGTCGGCCAACCGTTGCGCGGACGCCTTGCCGTTCTGCGCGTTCTCCACCAGGCGGGCCATCTGCGCCAGCTGCGTGTCGGCGCCCACCCGCCGCGCCCGCACCACCAGCAGCCCGTCGACGTTGACCGTCGCTCCGACCACGTCGTCACCGGGGTGAACGTCGACCGGGACCGATTCGCCGGTCAGCATCGACGCGTCGACCGCGGAATCGCCCTCCAGCACAACACCGTCCGCGGCGATCTTCTCCCCGGGCCGCACCACGAACTCGTCGCCTGCCCTCAGGTGCTCGATCGGGATGCGCTGTTCGGCACCATTCCTGCGCACCGACACGTCTTTGGCGCCCATGTCCAGCAGAGCGCGCAGTGCCGCACCCGCCTGGCGTTTGGCCCTCGCTTCGAGGTAGCGCCCCGCGACCAGGAAGGTGGTCACACCTGCCGCGGCTTCGAGGTAGATGTTGCCGGTGCCGTCGGTGCGCCCGACCGTCAGCTCGAACGGATGAGTCATTCCCGGCATGCCTGCGTGACCCCAGAACAGCGCGTAGATCGACCACCCGAATGCCGACAGTGTGCCGATCGAGATCAGCGTGTCCATCGTCGCGGCGCGGTGCCGGAGGTTCGTCCACGCTGCGACGTGGAACGGCCAGCCGCCCCAGACCACCACGGGCGCCGCCAGCGTCAGCGACAGCCACTGCCAGTAGGTGAACTGCCAGGCCGGCACCATCGCCAGTGCGATCACCGGCACCGACAGCACCACGCAGATCAGCAGGCGGCGGCGCAGCGCGGCCGCGCTATCCTCCGTCTCCGGTCCGGTGGGCGTCTGCTGGGGGAGCGATGCGTGGTAACCCGCGGCTTCCACCGCTGCGAGGAGCTGGTCGGTGGTGACGTGTCCGCCGTACTCGACGCGCGCCTTCTCGGTCGCGAAGTTCACCGTCGCGGCGACGCCGTCGAGCTTGTTCAGCTTCTTCTCCACGCGCGCAGCGCACGACGCACAGGTCATGCCGTCGATCGACAGCTCCAGCGACGTCATGGTCGGCACGGGATCAGCTCGCCAGCTGGTAGCCGGCCTCTTCGACGGCGGCGCGCACGGCGTCGGGGTCGACGGGCCCGGTGCTGGCGATGGTGACCGTGGCGCCGGCGAGGTCGATGCTGACCGCGTCCACGCCGGGCAGCTGTGACAGTTCAGCACGCACAGAGGAGGCGCAGCCGGCGCACGTCATACCCTCGACCGAGATCGTGGTGGTAGTCATGGGATTCCTCTCCGGGGCGGTGTGACACACCCACCCGCCATGTGTACCATACCCCCCTAGGGTATTAAAAGCTACAGACGGGAGCGACAACGGTGTCCACTTTCACGACAGCAATCGCGGCTACGGGAACCGCCCTGGTGGTGGTACTGAGCGGCTGTAGCAATTCGGCCCAGGACAGTGCAGGCACCACCAGCAGCGCGGCGGGGCATGGTGACGGTCATGACCACGGATCGATGTCGCAGAGCGCCGATCCGGCCGCCGGCCACAACGACGCCGACGTGTCGTTCGCCGCAGGTATGGTGCCCCACCACGAGCAGGCGATCGTGATGAGCGACATCATTTTGGGCAAGCAGGGCATCGATCCTCGCGTCGTCGAGCTCGCGAACCAGATCAAGGCTGCCCAGGGTCCCGAGATCGCGACGATGAAGCAGTGGCTCACCTCCTGGAATGCCGCGCCGGTCAATCACGAGGGCCACGACATGTCCAGCATGGGCATGATGAGCGACCAGCAGCTCGACCAGCTGCGGCAGGCGCAGGGCGTGGATGCGGCGCGCCAGTTCCTCACCGGCATGATCGCTCACCACGAAGGGGCGGTGAGAATGGCGCAGACCGAGCTGGATGCCGGTGAGGCGGCAGACGCCAAGCAGCTGGCGCAGACCATCATCGACACACAGCAGCGCGAGATCGCCACGATGAAGCAGATTCTCGGATCTCTCTAGATGCGGGTGCTGGTGCAGCGGGTCACCTCGGCGCGGGTCACCGTCGACGGGGACACCGTCGGCGAGATCCGGCCCGCCACGCAGGGATTGCTCGCACTGGTCGGCGTCACCCACGACGACGACGCGGCCACGGCCACCCGGATGGCCGAAAAGCTCTGGCGGCTGAGGATTCTCGACGACGAGAAAGCCGCAGCCGACATCGGTGCGCCGATCCTGGTGGTCAGTCAGTTCACGCTGTACGGCAACACCACCAAGGGGCGCCGGCCGACGTGGAATGCGGCGGCACCCGGTGCAGTCGCCGAGCCGCTGGTCGACGAGTTCTGCGCTACGTTGCGGACGCTGGGCGCGTCGGTACAGACCGGTGCGTTCGGCGCCGACATGGCCGTCGAACTCGTCAACGACGGCCCGGTGACAGTGATGCTGGAGCTCTGACGCTCTACTGCGCAGTGGTGATCTGCACGCCTTCGGACGGCTGCACGATCACGAATCCGTTGCCGTGGAACGACACCTGCACCGCTTCGCCCGAGCCTCGGCCGATCAGTGAGCCGGCTTTGAAGCTCGTCTTGAGCTGCGTCTGCAGGTTGGCCGACCAGGCGACGACGGCGTTGGTGTCGGCGAACGTGGGCGCTTCTGCCGCGTTGAGTACCACCGGCGGTCCGTCGGTGGTCAGGGCGACCCACCCGGTGCCGCGCAGCGTCGTGTTGAACAGGCCGCCGGTGGCGATGCTGCCGCCCTTGACGCGTTCGATGTTCCAGTCGAGGCTCGAGGAGAACGCCAGCACGTTCTTGCCGCTGATCGACAGGCCCGAGTTCGTCAGGTTCAGCAGGTGGACGTCGTAGGCGCGCTCGGCGAGGAACACGTCGCCCTGCCCGGCGCAGCGCATCAGGGGCAGACCTTCACCGGTCAGCGCCTTCTTGATGAACCTGGAGGCGCCGCCGCCCTCGAAGGAGAAGTCGACGTTGCCCTGGTAGGCGACCATCGCGCCCTGGCGTGCCATGAACGGTTCGCCCAGACGGACCCGCAGCAGCTTGGCGTTCTGGTTGCCGATCGCCTTGGCTTCCTTCTCGCTGAACCGTCCGTCGACGAGATCGCCGCTGATGCCGGCGAATCCGCCGTCTCCGAGGGGCTGCGCCTGCGCCTGCGCCTGGGCCTGCGCCTGCGGCGGTTGCTGCGCCACCGGCGGTGGGCCGACCGGCTGCTGGCCCAGCGGCGCACGCATCACCTGACCGCCGGCCGACACCTGGTCTGTCCACTGCTGCCCGTCGTGCCATCGGTAGTCGTAGCGACCCTCCGGGTCGGGCTGCCACGTGCCGTGTCCGGGTGCGCTCATGGGCCTCACCCTAGTGCCGTTCGCCGATGGTGAACCCCGTTCCCTCGACGGTGCAACGGTGTAATCATGTAATCATGAGACACCATCCACATAAGAGAGCCGGCCGCTCCGGCGGTTGGCAGCAGGCCGATCAACCCGATGCCCGCGACGCCGCCGACTGGTTCGCCGGTCGGCTGCCCGAGGAGTGGTTCGCCGGTGACCCGGAGGTCATCGTCGACCGCGAAGAGATCACCGTCATCGGAGCACTTCCCGACGCCGACGGCGACGAACCCGAGAGCGAAGCCCGCGCGTCCGGGCGGGCCGCCCGATTCCGCGAGCAGACCCGCGCCGAACGCATGCACATCGCCGACGAAGCCGAAGCGCGCTACGCACGCAAGGTCTCGTGGGGTGTGACGGTCGGTGGCGAACGAATCCTGTTCACCCACATGGCGGTTCCGGTGATGACCCGGTTACGGCAGGCGGAACGTCAGGTGCTCGACACCCTCGTCGACGCCGGGGTGGCGCGGTCGCGCTCCGACGCGTTGGCGTGGTCGGTGCGTCTGGTCGGCGAGCACGCCGACGAGTGGCTAGGCAAGCTGCGCGACGCGATGCGTGAGGTCGACGACCTGCGCGCGCAAGGCCCGCAGGTCTGACCTCACGCCTGGATCATCGTCCAGTAGGCCCCACGGCGAGCCATCAGCTCGTCGTGGGTGCCCTGCTCGACGATGCGGCCCGCGTCCATCACCAGGATCAGGTCGGCGTCGCGGATCGTCGACAGGCGATGTGCGATCAGGAAACTGGTGCGTCCACGACGCAGTGAGGTCATGGCATGCTGGATCAGCACCTCGGTGCGGGTGTCCACCGAGCTGGTCGCCTCGTCCAGGACGAGCAGCTGGGGGCGCGCGAGGACTGCTCGAGCGATCGTGATCAGTTGGCGCTCACCGGCACTGATGTTCGTGCCGCCATCGGCGATGCGGGTCTCGTAGCCGTCGGGCAGCGTGTGCACGAAGCGGTCCACATAGGCCGCGGTGGCGGCCTCGATCACCTCGTCGCGGTCGGCATCGGGTCGCCCGTAGGCGATGTTCTCGTAGACGGTGCCGGCGAACAGCCAGGTGTCCTGCAGCACCATGCCGATCCGGGAGCGCAACGCCGACCGGCTCACCGTGGTGATGTCGACGCCGTCGAGCAGGATCTGACCGGCATCGACGTCGTAGAACCGCATCAGCAGGTTCACCAGCGTCGTCTTGCCGGCGCCGGTCGGGCCGACGATCGCCACCGTGGTGCCCGGCTCGACGACCAGGCTGAGCTCCTCGATCACCGGTGCTTCGGGGCGGTAACCGAAACGGACGTCGCGGAACTCGACACGGCCGTTGGGTGATCCCACGGGCGGGAAATTCCGATCCGGCGCCTGTGGTTCCTCCTCGGCATCCAGCAGCTCGAAAACCCTTTCGGCGCTTGCGATTCCCGACTGCAGGGTGTTGTACATGCCGGCGATCTGGGTCAGCGGCTGGTTGAACTGCCGTACGTACTGGATGAACGCCTGGATGCCACCGAGGGTGATCTGCCCGGTGGCGACCTGGATTCCGCCCACCACCGCGACGGCCACGTAGCTGAGGTTACCGACGAAGATCGTGGCGGGGGAGACCAGGCCGGAGAGGAACTGCGCCCCGAAGCTCGCGTGGTAGACGTCGTCGTTGAGCTCGGCGAACTGCCGCTGCGCCGCAGCCCGGTGTCCGTAGGTACTGACGACCGTGAAGCCGCTGTAGGTCTCCTCGATGTGCGCGTTGAGCTTTCCGGTGTTGGTCCACTGCGCGACGAACAGACGGCGGGAGCGGCGCGCGATCGAGCGGGTGACCCACAGCGAGAGCGGCACCGTCACCACCGTGAACAGCGTCAGCAGCGGCGAGATCGTCAGCATCATCACCAGCACTGCGATCACGGTCAGCACCGAGGTGAGCAGCTGGGTGATCGACATCGACAGCGACTGGGCGAGATTGTCGACGTCGTTGGTCACTCGGCTGAGCACCTCGCCGCGCTGCCGGGTGTCGAAGTAGCGCAACGGGAGCCGGTGGATCTTGTCCTCCACGTCGGCGCGCAGCGCCACCATGGTCCTCTGCACGACCACGTTGAGAAGCCGTGCCTGCAGCCAGACCATCAGTGCCGCAACCAGATACAGGCCCAGCGCCAGGGCCAGCGTGCGCGCCACCGCGGCGAAGTCGACGCCTTGACCCGCGACCACGTTCATCCCGGACAGCAGGTCGGCGAACGTGGTGTCACCCCGCGCCCGTGCCGCGTCGACCGCCTGTTCCTTGGTCAACCCGGCCGGGAGTTCCCGCCCCACGACACCGTTGAACAGCAGATCGGTGGCGTGGCCGAGGATGCGCGGACCGACGACGCCGATCGCGATGCCCCCGATGCCGAGAAGCATCACCGCCACCGTCATACCCCGTTGCGGCGTCAGCCTTCTGAACAGCCGCAGGGCCGAGGCCCGAAAGTCTCGCGAGCGGGCCTGCGGGGGTTCGTTCATCCGCATCGAGCGGCCCAGCGGCCCGCTCACGGCGTCCCCACCGACTGCGAGTCCGCGAACTCGCGGTAGGCCGTACACCCGGCGATCAAGTCGTCGTGGGTGCCGGCGCCGACCACCCGGCCGTCGTCGACGACGACGATGTGGTCGGCCTCGGCGATCGTGGAGATGCGTTGGGCGACCACGATCACCGTGGCGTCGGCGGCCACCTCGCGCAGCCGCGCGCGCACCGTGGCGTCGGTGTGCACGTCGAGCGCGGAGAACGCGTCGTCGAACAGGTAGATCGCCGGATTGCGGATGACGGCGCGCGCGATCGCCAGCCGCTGACGCTGACCACCGGAGAAGTTCATGCCGCCCTGGGCGACGCGCTGCTCCAGCCCGTCGGGGTGCGCGGCGACGAATTCGTCGGCGGCCGCGACCCGCAGCGCGGCCCACATCTCGTCGTCGGTCGCGTCGGATTTCCCGAAGCGTAGATTGTCGGCGATCGTGCCGGCGAACAGGTAGCCGCGCTGGGGTACCAATCCGACCGCCGCCCAGAGCGTTTCGATGTCCATGTCGCGGACGTTGACACCGTCGACCAGGACCGCACCGTCCGTCAGGTCGTAGAGCCGACAGACCAAGGAGACCAGCGTCGACTTCCCCGATCCCGTCGAGCCGACGATCGCGGTCGTCGCCCGCGGACGCGCGATCAGCGAGATGTCCTGCAGCACCGGGCGGTCGGCGCCGTCGTAGGAGAACGTCGCGCCGGCGAACCGAACCTCCCCGACGATGTGCTCCGGCACGACCGGCTCGGCGGGGCTGACGATCGTCGGTTCGGTCGAGAGCACCTCGGTGATGCGTTCGGCGCACGCGGACGCACGGGGGATGATCACGAGGATGAACGTCGCCATCAACACGGCGACGAGGATCTGCATGAAGTACGACAGGAACGCGATCAGCGACCCGACCTGCATCTGACCCGCGTCGATCCGGTGGCCACCGAACCAGATCAACGCCACGCTCGAGACGTTGATGACCAGCGTGGTGACCGGCAGCATCACCGCCTGCCACCGGCCGGCCTCCAGCGCGGCGTCAGCCAGCGCCGTGTTGGCCGCGGCGAACCTGGTGCGCTCGTAGGGTTCCCGCGCGAACGCGCGCACGACCCGCAGCCCCGTCAGCTGCTCCCGCATGACCCGGTTGACGCCGTCGATCAGGCGTTGCAGGCGGCGGAAGACCGGCAGCAGGTGCGAGACGATCCAGTAGTTCGCCAGTGCCAGTACCGGCACGCTGATCAGCAGCAGCCACGACAAGCCCGCGTCCTGGTGGACGGCCATCGCGATGCCGCCGATGCACATGATCGGCGCGGTGATGAGCATGGTCGCCGTCAACTGCACCAGCAGCTGGATTTGCTGGACGTCGTTGGTGGTGCGGGTCAGCAGCGACGGCGCCCCGAATCGGGCGGTTTGCTCGGCCGAGAACCCGGTGACGTGGCCGAAGATCACCGACCGCAGATCGCGGCCCACGCCCATGCTCGCGCGGGAGCCGAAGTACACGGCGCCGACGGCACACGCCACCTGCAGCGCGGTCACCGCGAGCATCACCACGCCGAGCTCGACGATGCGGCGCAGATTCCCCTGGGCGACGCCGTCGTCGATGATCGCGGCGTTGACCGTCGGCAGATACAGCGTGGCCAGGGTGCTGACGAGCTGAAGGGCGGCGACCACCGCGAGGAGCGGGCGGTAGGGCCGGGTGTGCCGGCGGAGCAGGCCCCAGAGCATCCCGCTACTGTCGCACACCCTCCGACGAATGCCCGGCTGCGGCCGGGTACCTGAGAATACTGTGAATTCGCAGGTCAGTCGGCCTGTCGGTGGTTGACCCGATGGGCTGCCGCTACAGTGCATGGCGTGACCCGCAGCCCCCGCAGAATTCGACGGCCCGCGAAAGCGCTCGCCGTTGCTGCCGCGGCCGTGCTTCCGGTGCTGGCCGGGTGTTCCAACGACCAGCCGACCTCGCCGACGGTGCCGTCGACCGACGCGCCGGCCGCGGCCGCCAAACACGGCCCGTTCTTCCCGCAGTGCGCCGGCATCAGTGATCAGGAGATCGAGAAGCAGACGCAGGTCCCGGGCCTGGTCAACACCGCGGCGAACTCCGCCGGGTGTCAGTGGCTGACGAACGGCAGCATCGTCGGTCCGCACTTCTCGTTCACCTGGTTCCGGGGCAGCCCGATCGGGCGGGAGCGCAAGACGGAGGAGCTCTCGCGCACCAGCGTCGAGGACATCAACATCGAGGGCCACGACGGCTTCATCGCCTCCAACGAGGATCCGATTCTGGGCGTCAACCTGTGCGAGATCGGCATCGGCTTCGACGATGACTTCATCGAGTGGTCGATCAGCTACGCGGCCAAGCCGTTCCCGGATCCGTGCGATGTCGCCAAGGAACTCACCCGCCAATCGATTGTGAACTCCAAATGAGCGTGCGACGGAGAGCGATGGCCGCGGCCGGTGTGGCAGCGCTGATGCTGCTGACCGGATGCACGCAGACGGTCGAGGGCACGGCGGCCAAGTCGGGCTCCGGCGATGTGCCTCGCAACAACAACTCCGAGCGTCAGTACCCCAACCTGCTCAAAGAGTGCGACGTGTTGACCCAAGACATCCTGGCTCAGACGGTCGGCGCTGATCCGCTCGACATCCAGAGCACGTTCGTCGGTGCGGTGTGCCGCTGGCAGGCGGCCAATCCCGCAGGGCTGGTGGACATCACGCGCTTCTGGTACGAGCAGGGCGATCTGGAGAACGAGCGCAAGACCGCTCAGCAGCTGAACTATCAGATCGAGAGCCGGTCGATCGCCGGCATTCAGTCGTTCGTGATGCGGCCCAACGACCCCAACGGTGCGTGCGGTGTGGCCAGCGATGCCGCCGGTGTCGTGGGCTGGTGGATCAATCCGCAGTCCCCGGGTATCGACGCGTGCGGCATGGCGATCAAGCTGATGGAGCTCACCCTCGCCACCCGCGCCTGATACGCCCAAACCGACGTTTGGGCGCGAAAGTGCGAGTAGATCGCGCCTTTTCGTCGATCTCGGCGCGGCCCGAAGCGGGCTCGGCGAGCCTCAGGCCTAGCGTGGGATGTGGAAGTCGACCAGCTCCGCGCCGCCCAGCTGCAGCTGAGCCCACGACCCGCCGGTGCGTAACACCGCGATCGCCGACGTCGGATACTTCGCCGAGATCCTCTGCGCCGCATCGCCGTTGGCGGTGGACTCGGTCGCCAAGCCGAGAGCCAGCGACGACATCACCGGCTCGTGGCCGACCACCAGCAGCGTGGCGAAGTCGTCCTCGACGCCGTTGATCTCTTCGATGACGATGCCCGGGCTGGCCTCGTAGAGCCGGTCGGAGTACGTCGCCGGCGCGGTGATGCCTGTGCGCTCCAGGGTCTGGCGGGTTCGCGTCGCCGATGAGCACAACACCGCGTCGACCGCTCCGACGTTACTGCGGATCCACTCTCCGGCCAGCACTGCCTCGCGCTCTCCGCGCGGCGCCAACGGCCGCCGGTGATCCGACACCCCGTCGGGATAGTCCGATTTGGCATGCCGCATCAGCACCAGCGTGCGCGTTCCGTCGCTCATGGGAGATAACCGTAGGCCATGTCGGTGCGCATCCCCGGACTTGTCGGCGGCCCGACCTAGACTTCCGATGCACTCGCCACGAGCCCGCCGAACACGAGGAAAGGACGGTCATCCGCATGCGATTCCTGCACACCGCCGACTGGCAGCTCGGCATGACCCGGCACTTCCTCAGCGGTGAGGCGCAGCCCCGCTACTCGGCGGCCCGCCGGGCGGCCGTCACCGCGCTCGGGCCGTTGGCGGCCGAGGCCGGTGCCGAGTTCGTCGTGGTCGCGGGCGACGTGTTCGAACACAACCAGTTGGCGCCGCGGGAGGTCAGCCAGTCGCTGGAAGCCATGCGCGGCATCGGCGTGCCGGTCTATCTGCTGCCCGGCAACCACGATCCGCTCGACGCGGCATCGGTCTACACCAGCGCGCTGTTCACCGCCGAATGCCCCGACAACGTGATCGTGCTCGACCGCCCCGGCGTGCACCAGGTGCGGCCGGGTCTGGAGCTGGTCGCCGCGCCGTGGTCGTCGAAGTTCCCCACCACCGATCTCGTCGCCCAGGTGCTCGACGGACTACCCGCCGACGGGGTGACACGCATCGTCGTCGGCCACGGTGCGGTCGACATCCTGGTGCCGGACAAAGACCGGCCGTCACTGATCGCACTGGCCGCCCTGGAGAGCGCGATCGCGCGCGGCGCGGTGCACTATGTGGCGTTGGGGGACAAGCACTCTGTGCTCGACGTCGGGTCCTCGGGCCGCATCTGGTATTCGGGATCCCCGGAGGTCACCAACTTCGACGATGTCGAACCGAAACCGGGTCATGTGCTGGTCGTCGACATCGACGAGGTGACGGCGCACCGGCCGGTGCGGGTCGAGCCGCGGCCCGTCGGTACGTGGCGTTTCCTGTCGCTGCGGCGCGGCGTCGACGACAGCCGCGACATCGCCGATCTCGACATCAACCTCGATCTGATGGTCGACAAGGACCGCACGGTGATCCGGCACGGTCTGACCGGTTCGCTGACCGTGACCGACAAGGCCGCGCTCGACCTGTGCCTGGACCGCTACGCCCGCCTGTTCGCCGCACTGATCCCCTGGGATCGGCACACCGACATCGCGGTGATGCCCGCCGACGGTGAGTTCGACGATCTGGGCATCGGCGGGTTCGCCGCCTCCGCGGTGGCTGAGCTGGTGTCCACCGCGCGCTCGTCCGGGGACGACGCCGAGGACGCCCGTGCAGCGCTGGCTCTGCTGCTTCGCCTGACCGAGGGAGGGGCGGCGTGAAGCTGCACCGGCTGACGCTGACCAACTACCGCGGGATCACCCACCGCGACATCACGTTTCCCGACAGTGGTGTCATCGTGATCAGCGGCGCCAACGAGATCGGCAAGTCGTCGATGCTCGAGGCGCTCGACCTGCTGCTCGAAGCCAAGGACCGCTCCACGAAGAGGGACGTCAAGCAGGTCAAGCCCACCCACGCCGACGTCGGCGCCGAGGTGACGGCCGAGATGTCGACCGGCGCTTACCGATTCGTCTATCGCAAGCGGTTCCACAAGAAGCCCGAGACCGAACTGACCATCCTCGCACCGCGGCGTGAGCAGCTCACCGGCGACGAGGCGCACGAGCGGGTGCGTGCCATTCTCGCCGAGACGGTCGACCTCGATCTGTGGCAGGCGCAGCGGGTCATCCAGGCGGCGTCCACATCGGCCACGGAGCTCTCGGGATGCGACGCGCTGTCGCGCGCCCTCGATGTCGTCGCCGGCGAGGTCGACGACACAGCCGCCGCAGCCGGGCCCGCCGACGCCCTGCTCGTCGACCGCATCCACGAGGAGTACCGCCGCTACTTCACCGCCACCGGGCGGCCCAGCGGGGAGTGGTTGGCCGCCATCACGCGGCTCAAGGCCGCCGACGGGGAGGTGGCCCGCTGTGCGGCGGCCATCGCCGAAGTCGACGAGGCGGTCCGTCGGCACGCCACGCTCACCGCCGACCTGGAGACGGTGACGCGCGAAAAGGACGTCACCGCACGGGAATTGGCAGCAGCACAGCAAGACGCCGAGGCGATCAATGTGCTGACGGCCCAGCTCGAGCAGGCGCGGGCCCGCTCGGAGGCCGCAGCATCGACCCACGCGGCGTCGCTGGCGACGCTCACCGAGCGGCGGCGCATCCGCGCCGAGGTCGACGACCGCGTCGCCGCCGTGGCGCGTCTGCGCACCGACGCCCAGTCGGCCGCCGAGGAGGCGGACACCGCGCGGGAGATGCGGGCAGCCGCTGATGTCACCGCTGCGGCCGCCAAAGCAGACCTTCACCGGTGCAAGGAACGCGTCGACGTGGCTCATGCCGCGGTCGCGCTACTGGCCGATCGAGAAGAGGCCGACAAGCTCGCCGCCCGGATCGCCAATTATGAGCGGCACCAGCGCGAACTCGATGCCGTTCGCCGCGACCTCGCCGGCATCCGCGTGACCGCGGAATCGATGACGGTCCTGGAGAAGGCCGCGGTCGCGGTCGAGCGGGCTGCGGCGGCCGTCGAGCAGACCTCGGCCCGTATCGAGGTCGCTGCGGCGGTCGACGTCGATGTCGCGATCGACGGGACCTCGGTGCCGCTGACCGCAGGCCAGACGTGGACGATGTCGGTGTCGGGTGCGACGGGCATCGACGTGCCCGGAGTGCTCTCGCTGCGCGTGGTCGCGGGCGCGACGGCCGCCGGTACCCAGGCCACGCTCGACCGTGCGCACGAGACGCTGGCCGCGGCACTGCGTGAGGTGGGGGCACCCGATCTCGAGACGGCGCGGGCGCTCGGCACCCGTCGGCAGGAGCTGCTGGCGAGCGGTAAGCAGATCACCGCGGTGCTGGAGGCGCTCGCCGCCGACGACTCGGTGGAGATCCTGCGTTCCCGACTCGTCGCGGTGCAGGCGCGGGTGCCCGCCGACGGGGGCCTCTTCGACGCCGGCGTGGCCGAGACCCCTCTCGACCCGAAGGCTCAGCGGCTCGAGTTGGTCGAGGCGACGGCGGCGCATCAGCAGGCGCTTCGCGACTGCGATACTCACGCCAAGGTCGCCGAGGCCGCCGCGACGCTCCTCGCCGAGCGGGAGATGCGTGCCGCGCGGTTGTCGGAGAAGCTCGCGGTCGTGACCGAGGAGCTTGCCGCCGCCCAGCTGCGTCTCGCGCAGGCACGCGCCACGGTGACTGACGACGAGCTGGCCCTTACCGTGCAGTCGCATGCCGAGGCGGCGGCCGCGGCGCAGGCTGGGGTCGACCGGCTCGGCGAGCAACTGGCGGCCCAGCATCCCGACGAGGTGAGCGCACGCCTCGCCTGGGCGCGCAGCGCCGCCGACGGTGCGGTCGCGCGGTGCGGCGAGGTCGTCGAGGCGCTGCGCGACGTCGCCGCCCAGCTGAAGGTCTTCGGTACCGAGGGTCGAAAGGGCCGGCTCGACGCCGCGGAGACCGAGCGCGAACACGCGGCGACCGAGCACGAGCGGGTGCAGCGCCGGGCGCGCGCGGCGGAGCTGCTGCGCACCGTGATGGGCAGGCACCGCGCCGCGATGCGGTCGCGCTACGTCGACCCGTTCCGCGGCGAGGTGGAACGGTTGGGCCGCATCGTCTTCGGCGACACCTTCGAGGTCGACGTCGACAGCGACCTGCGCATCGGGCACCGCACCCTGTCGGGGCGCACGGTGCCCTACGACTCGTTGTCCGGCGGTGCCAAAGAGCAGCTGGGCATCGTCGCCCGGCTGGCCGGCGCGGCCCTGGTCGCGCAGGACGACACCGTGCCGGTCGTGATCGATGATGCGCTGGGCTTCACCGATCCCGACCGGCTGACCCGGATGGCCGAGGTGTTCGACGCCGTGGCCGGTGACGGGCAGGTGATCATCCTGACGTGCAGTCCGCAGCGCTACGCCGGAGTGCAGACGGCGCGCCACATCGAACTGGCGTCCTGAGAAAGAGAGGTCAGCTCGCCGACTGCAGCCGGTGCGGGGCGTCGAAGCTCGCCGGCCCCAGACCGAGATGATCCCGCAGCGTGGTCCCGGTGTACTCGGTGCGGAACAATCCGCGCCGCTGCAACTCGGGCACGACCGCATCGACGAAATCGTTGAAGGTGCCCGGAGTCTGGGCCGCCGACACCATGAAACCGTCGGCTTCGCCGGCCCGGAACGACTCTTCGATCTGATCGGCCACCTGGGCGGCGGTGCCGACGAACTGCGGGAGCAGCACCCCCTGGGCGTACCACTTGCCGATGTCACGCAGCGTGAGGTTGTCCCGGTCGGCCACCCGGCGAGCCGTGTCGAACAGGCCCTGCGTGCCGGTGACGGCAATGTCCTCGACCGGAGCGTCGAGGTCATAGCGGGAGAAGTCGTGATCGGTGTGGACCGACAACGTGATCAACCCCGATATCGGGTCGGCCAATTCGTTGTGGAACGCCTGCTTCTCCCTGGCGATCGACTCGGTCTCCCCGATGAACGGCAGGAACGCGGGGAAGATCAGTACCGAGTCGGGGTCGCGGCCGACGTCGGAGGCCCGGGACTTGATGTCGTCGTAGTAGGCGCGCCGCCCTTCCGGCGTCGGATCGATCTCGAAGATGGCCTCGGCCCAGCGGGCGGCGAAATCCCGACCGGTCGCCGACGATCCTGCCTGGATCAGGACCGGACGGCCCTGCGGGGAGTACGGCACGTTGAGGGGCCCACGGGTGCGGAAGTACTCGCCGACATGGTCGATGCGGCGCACCCGGTCCGGGTCGGCGAACACCCCGGACTCCTTGTCGAGGACCAGCGCGTCGGGATCCCAACTCGACCACAACTCCAACGCGGTGCGGACGAACTCGTCGGCCCGTAGGTAGCGGTCGTCGTGACCCAGATGATTTTCGTGCCCGAAGTTCTGGGCCTCGCTCTGGGTGAGCGAAGTGACGATGTTCCACGCCACCCGACCCGCCGTGATGTGGTCGAGGCTGGCGAAGATGCGCGCCAACTCGTAGGGGTGAAAGTAGGTGGCGGACTTGGTGATCGCGACCCCGAGCTTGGAGGTGACGGCCCCGATGCTCGCCGCCACGATCGACGGGTCCAGCGTCGCGGTGGCCTGCGTGCCGCGGCGCAGCGGTTCGCTGATGTCGTCGCCGTAACGCACCGGCGCGGCCAGCAGGTCGGCGAAGAACACGAAGTCGAACTTCCCGCGTTCCAGGATGCGTCCGATGCGGTGGTAGTAGTCCGGCGTGGTGAACCGGGTGTCACTGGCGGGGTGACGCCACGCCGCGTGCGAATGGGTGACCTGGGACGCGATCTGAAAACCGCCCAGGTGCAGCTGACGAGTCATGGGTGCTCCGATGAAGTAGGCGATCAGAAGTAGGCGTTGGCCGGAAGTGCCGTGCCGTGCAACAGGTTCTGGCCGATCGCGCGTGCCTTCAGCCCGACCGGGTTGTGCAGCGTGATCGTGCGGATGTTGCGCCAGTGCCGGTCGAGGTTGCGGCTGCGGCTGGCCGCGCTGGCCCCGCCGAGCTCGAGCAGGCGCGTCGCGGCCTCGGGTGCCACCGCGTCGAGGTGGACCTTGACCTTGGCGACCTTGAGCTGCGCCTCGGTCGCCAACGCGGCGTCGGGCACGCGGTCCTCGCCGTAGGAGTCCGTGGCCGCACCGATCGCGGCGGCCGCATCGAGGACGGCCGCGCGGGCGATGGCCGCGGTGCTGGCGATCTCGCCGAGCTGACGCTGCAGCAGCGGGTCGTCGGTGGGCCGCTCCGTCACCGCGTGGCTGAAGCTGCGCTCGCGCGAGCGCAGCAGCGTGACTCCGTCGTCGACCACCGACTCCAGGATCCCTGCCACCACCGCGTGGATGAACAGCTGCAGCGAGGCGTACTGCACCGTCGGCTGCGGCTCGGCGTCATAGGGGGTGTCGCTGAGCACCTCGTCTTCGGACACCTCGACCCCGGTGAACACCGTGGTGCCGGTGCCGGTGCGGCGCTGACCGAAGCCGTCCCAGTCGTCGATGATCTGCACACCGGGCCGGTCGGCGGGCACCACCACGGTGGCCACCGAGTCGTGATCGGTGGTGGCCGTGACGGTCAGGTAGTCGGAGAACAGCGTGCCGGTGCTGTAGAACTTCTCGCCGTCGAGCCGGTAGCCCTGCTCGGCGGGCAGCAGGCGGGTGTTGAACACCAGGCTGCCGACCGCGTGGGCGCCCTTTTCGCTGAATGCGTTACCGAACGTCTTTCCCTGAGCGACTTTCGAGAGCCACTCCGCCGAGAGCGGATCGTGGACGGTGCGCAGTCTCTCCTCCACGAACCAGAAGTGCGTCCGGAAGATGTGCGCCACGATGGGATCGGCGCGCGAGACGTCGATGACCGCCGAGAACAGTTGCGGCACCGTGAGTCCGGGGCCGCCGAACGATGCGGGCAGCCGCAGCGTGCCGAAGCCGGCCCGCTTGAGCGCGGCCACCTGCTCCGTGGGGTTCTCGTCGTTGCGGTCGCGGTCGGCGGCGCCCGCGGCGATGTCGCGCAGCAACGCGGCGAAGTCGTCGGAGTCGGGCAGCAGGGCGGTGAGATGGTCCACAGAGGTCATGACGGTGATGTCTACCGGCCGGCGACACAGGCGCCACTGCTTTCGCTCAGCTCGAACCGAACCGTGGGCGGAATGGCCGGCACCGCGGCCCGGGGGCACAATGGGGCGCGATGACGATGAACGCCAAGCGTCGGCGGGTGCACGCGAAGCTGGCCGCCCTTCCGGGCGTGCGGCCGGTGCGGCGGCCGCTCGGCACGGGCGAGTTCGACGTCTACTACGTGCGCACCGGGCGTAAGTCCGCGCATCCGCTGCTGATCATCCCGGGCGGTCCGGGGGCCGCGTCGGTGTCCCTGTACCGGGCGTTTCGCCGGCGTGCCGCGCTGGCCGGGCTGGACGTGATCATGGTCGAGCATCGCGGTGTCGGGCTCTCCCGGCACGACGGCGACGGCAACGATCTTCCGCCGGAGGCGATGACGGTCCGCGCCGTCGTCGACGACCTCGCAGCGGTCCTCGACGACGCCCACGTCGACAAGGCGATTGTCTACGGCGCCTCCTACGGCACCTACCTGGCCGCCGGACTGGGGGTGTCTTATCCGGAGCGCGTCCAGGCGATGGTGCTCGACTCGCCGCTGCTGTCGGCCGGCGACATCGCCGAGGTTCGGGCCCAGACCCGCCGCGTGCTGTGGGACGGGACCGAGCCGGGGACCGCGGAGCTCGCGGCCAAAGTGCGCCGGCTGGTGCAGGCCGGGGTGGTGACGAGCAAGGACGTGCAGCTGATCGGCGACATGTACGGCGTCGCCGGCCCGGAAGTGCTGTGCCGGCAGCTCGACCTGCTGCTCGCCGGCCACGACTGGCTGTGGGCGGCCGTGGGCTTCGGCGAGAGGAACCTGCTCGAGCGCAAGACGCCGTATCAGCACGAGCCCGACCTCGTCGAGCGCATCGCCTACCGCGAGCTGAACTACGGCGCCGAGCCCGACGGCCTGCCGCTCGATCCGGCCGTCGCGCTGCGCGAGATGGCGCTGGGGGACGTCGAATTCGAGGCCGAGCCCTACGATCTCGTCTCCGCCATGCCGGGATTTCACTGGCCCACCGCGGTGCTCTCCGGCGGCCGCGACCTCACCACGCCCCCCGGGATCGCCCAGCGGGTCGCGGATCTCGTACCCGACGCGGTGCTCGTCGATCTACCCACCGCGGGGCACAGCATGCTCGACACGCGCGAGCACGCCGCGCTGCAGGTGTGCCGCGCGGCCGCGGCCGGTCAGATCGCCGAACTGGGTTCGCGCGGAAACGAACTGGACAAGCTGCCGGCGAACCTCACGGTGCGTCTGATGGTCGCGGCGATCCGGGTGGCGGCCAGGGCCGAGAGCACGGTGCCCGACGTGGTGCCGCGGGCGGTCCGGCAGGTCACCGCTTCATAAGATCACTGCTTCATGAAGCCGATCGCGCTGTAGTTCAGATCGCCGATCCCGGCGGGGCCGTAGTTGGCCAGCGTGGCGCGAACGGCGACGTTGCCGGGGGCCTGGAACAGCGGCAGGCTGTGCACCTCCTGCCAGATCATCGTGTCCAGCTCGTTGGCCAGTGTGCGGGCCTTTGCCGGGTCCAGTTCGGAGAGCGTCTGCTCGATCTTCGCGTCGACCTCCGGGCTGCCGATCTTTCCGTAATTGCTCTCGCCGGCCGACGCATACGATTGGGTGAGGCTGGACAATGCGAAAGCGTCACCACCCCAGGCGAATTGCACGATGTCGAAGTTGCCGGGGGTGACGAAATCGGTGAACAGCTTGCCGCCGGCGGCCGGCACCAGTTGCAGGTCGACGCCGATCTGCGCGAGGTTGTTCTGTGCGATCTGCCCGATCTGACTCGTGCTCTGCGCGTCGTAGAACACGTCGCGGATCGTCAGCCGCCGCCCGTCCTTCTCCCGGAACTGGCCGTTCTGCCGCCAGCCCAGCGCGTCGAGTTCGCGTTTGGCCGCTTCGGGATCGAAGGGAATGCTGTTGTCCTGGTAGCCCTCCTGGCCGGCCACGTAGATGTGGTTGTTCAACGGGACAGGTTTGTCGACGAGGCCGTTCTGGGCGACGGTGACGATCGCCTGCCGGTCGATGCCTTTGGCGATGGCCATGCGTAGCGCCGGGTCGGCGAGGACCGATCCCGGCGCCCCGTTCAACGTCATGTGATACCACTGCGCCGATGGTGCGCGCCGCATCGCGATGCCCGGGGCGGATCGGGTGGTCTTCAGCTCGTCTTGCGTGGCGACACCGCTGACGTCGATCGAGTTGTTCAGCAGTGCCGGAATGCGGGCGGCGTCGTCGAGCACGGTGTAGCTGATGGAATCCAGTAGCGGGGGAGTGCCCCACCATTTCGGGTTGCGGCCCAACGTGATCCGCTGCGCACCGCGGTCGATGTTGGTGACGATGAACGGGCCCGCGGTGGGTGGCGGCCCGTCCCGGAAGCCGGTGTTGAACGCCTCCGGCGTACCGGTCATCTCCTTCGGGAACAGCATGCCGTTGCCCGCGAACAGGCCCTTCCAGTCGGCGTAGTGCTTGGCGAAGGTGATGACGGCCTGCCGGTCGTCGACGCCCTTGGTGACGGAGCCGACACGGTCGGCGCCATTGGGGGAGGCGAACAGGTAGCGCTTGTCCTTGCCGCTCGTCGCGTTCACCTCGGCCGCGAGATCCTCCCACGTGATCGGTCGGCCGTTGCTCCACACCGCCTTCGGGTTGATCGTGTAGGTGACCACCTGCGGATCGGTGCTGGTCAGCTCCACGTTGGTGAAGTAGTCGCTGTTGACCGTCATCTCACCGTTGGGCTTGATGAAGAACGCGCGCGGCAGCATCGTCTTGTACATCGCGCCGATCTCACCGAGATTGCCGTCGATGTGCAGGTTGTTGAAGGTGGCCGGGAAACCGGTCAGCGCCAACCGCAGCGTGCCGCCCTGCTGGAGCGAGGTGGGGTCCTGCGGGTTGATGTCGGCAGTGCCACCCAGCTCGGCGCTGCCGCCGGCCGGCGGGGCCGGGTCTTGCGAACCCGAGCATCCGGTGAGCACCAGGGCCGCCGTCAGGAGCAGAGCCGGGAGCCTTGTGAATGTCATGCCGAAACTGTAATCAGCGGCTGGGGTGTCGCTGGGTGTGACACCACAAGAGTGGCTGACAAGCAGCCCGCTCGCTGCCGGCCGGCGGCGTCGCGACGCCACGAACGGGTCTGCTATCGACGCACCGCAGTATCCGGCCGGCCAGCTTCCAAGAACTCTCCAAGACCCGCGGGTGAGGCTCTCGGTCGTGAGCATCGCAACGCGTCAGGCTCTCCGGTCTCGACCACATCACGCCGTCGTCGTCACGGCAGAATTACTTGCAAACGCAGAGACAAGCAAACACCCAAACTCTTGCCAAAAGATCACATCGCCGAATTGGGCGCACCTTAGAGCTCAGAAAAAGCATGGCCCTGGGCAGCTCGGGCAGGCATCGGAGATTCGCCAAAAATGTCACAGTTATTCCGCAACGCTTCGAAGTGCTCAGTGCCATACTCCTGCTGACGGGTGCCGGGGGCGTCCAGGCAGCGGGGGACATTGTGAACAGCGCTAGTGCACTTCCGCGCGGAGCCCAGGTGCGCGCGATCGCCTTGTCGAGTGCGCGGGAGGCGACCTCAGCACACGCCTGACATCGAATGTCGACAACACGTCGCATCACCAAATTGCTGGACATATCTTCGGGGGAACTAGAAATGAGCGAATACTCTTCACAGCACACCTCACACCGACGTGCCGGTAACCACCGCCGTCGGAAGCCGACGCCGGCGGTGGTGTCTTGGCTCGGAGCGGGCGCATTCAGCGTGGGTCTCGGCGCGGCAGTCCTGGTGGGTGCCGGGTCGGCCAACGCCGACGAGGGGCCGAGCGACAACCGCCCCACGGCGAGCTCCGGTGCCGGGTCGACCGCCGCAACCACTCCGCGACAGTCGAATCGACGCCAAGAGCTCACAGCGCGCGTCGCGGATCGACAACGGTCAGAAGGGAAGATCGTCCGCGTTCACGCTGATCGCCCGGGCTCACAGGAGAAACTGTCGGTTGGTTCCGCTCAACGAGAAACACCCCGGCACCGGCAGACCCGTTTCGTCCGTACGACCGTGCCCGACGAGGCATCTCCAGGGGTGAGCTTCGACGGCGCCAAGGACGGCGGCGCCTCCGAATCGCCCATGCCGGCGCGCAGCGGACCATTCGCGCCGCTGCGTCATCGCGTCGTCGTGGGCGCAGACCGATCGCGTCCGGATAACGTCTCCCCGGCGGCACCCGAAGACGCCTCGCCGACAGAGCCATTCGCGTCGATCCGACCGTTCGGCGGGATGTTCGAAAATATCAAGGCGGCCCGCGAGGCGAAGAATCGGCAAGCGGCATCGGCGAGTTCGGCTCTTGCGGTAGCTCCGTCCGGGCCCTCGATCAACCAGGTGCTGTTCGGCGCGGCCTCTTACGACTTCTTCCAGCCAGCTGTCGATGTCGAGGCCGGCGAAGGCGAATGGACACCCATTCGCGTTGATTCCCTGGGTCTTCCGTACGCGTGGAGATTGACACAAGCTCCGGATCCGCGTTCGGCGCTCGGAGACGTCGGGGCCGTCGAACTGGCGAAGTACTCGTACTACATCGTCGCCTTTGCCGCTGACCCCGCCGATCTAGAGGCGGGCGTGCCGATATTCGACGCCTACCACGCGGTCGCTGCCAAGAAGCTCGTACTCGGCGACGAAAGCTATCTCGTCGAGGACGACCAGACAACGCATCTCAACTACTTGAGCCTTGTCTTCCTCTACAAGAAGACCGAGGTCCCCAATGTGGTCACGGACCTACCCGGCATTCTTCCCAAACCGACCCCGACGGTGAAGGACGACGGTGATGGTGACGGTGACGGTGACGGCGATGGTGATGGTGACGGTGACGGTGACGGCGGTGACGGTGACGGCGGTGACGGTGACGGTGACGGCGGTGGGAACGGCGGCGGCGGCGATCGCAATCCGCCCTGGGAGGAGAACTTCGAGATCGCGACGGCACTCATCGGCGAAATCCCTGTTGTCGGCGAGTTGACGAACGTCCTCGCGATCGGCGTCGACACGTTCCAACTCTTCGGCGCGATCATCAGACATGATCCGGCGGATGTGAGCGACGAATTAGGCGACCTGGCAGGCAATTTCACGAGTCTCCTGATTCCTATACCCGGTATCGGTGGCGCCATCGGAGCCCAGGTCGGCGACAAGGTGACCTCATTCTTCGACGGTCTTCTCGACTGAGTGAATGACGCACGCATTCCCGCGAACTGCCGTCACTCCGACCAGGCCGACGCCATCGCAATTCTGCCCGAGATGTTTTCGCATCAGAGGCGCACACCGAAGAGGAGAATTTCATGAAACTGATCGTTGCAATCGGATCTGCCTGTGTTGGCGTGAGCGCGGTAATCGCACTGGCGGCGCCGGCCGCTGCCGATCCCGTGCCCGGAAACTACACCGCGACGATGCTCGATCCCGGAGCCTCGGGGAAGCGCCCAGGCAGCACCACGACGTGGAACCTGGCTCCCTGCGGCACTGATTGTCTCCACCTGGCGACTTCGGGTCCCGGTTGGGATCTGCAGCGCCAAGGTGACGTATGGGTGAGCCAGCGCCCGGACGGAACGTCGGCAACGTTGAACAACTCCACGCTCGTCCTCACCTTGGTGTACCCCGGCCAGCCGAACGTGCTGGTGGGCTTGACGAATCTGTGAGCATTGCCGAGCCGTCGGCGTTCTCGGCTAACCGGGCGGCCGCGGAACCGCGGCCAGCAACCGCCGCGTGTACTCGTCGCGGGGGTTTCCGAACACCTCGGCGCTGGTGCCCTGCTCGACGATCCGGCCCCGGTGCATCACCGCGACATCGTGGGCCAGGTGTTTGACCACCGACAGATCGTGCGAGACGAACAGGTACGCCAGCCCGAAGCGGTCCTGCAGGTCGAGCAGCAGGTTGATGATGCCGGCCTGGATCGACACGTCGAGCGCTGAGACGGGCTCGTCGAGCGCCAGGATCTTCGGTTGGAGCGCCAGCGCGCGGGCGATACCGATGCGCTGCTTCTGTCCGCCGGAGAACTCGGCCGGATAGCGGGCGGCGTCCTCGCGTCGCAAGCCCACCAGCGTCAGCAGCTCGGCCACCCGGTCGGTGATGTGCTTCTTGTCGGAACCGTTGGCCTGCAACGGTTCTGCGAGGACATCGGACACCGGCAGCCGCGGATCCAGCGAGGCGACGGGGTCCTGGAACACCACCTGCAGGTCGCCCCGCAACGCTCGGCGTGCTCGGCGGTCGAGGGTGGCGACGTCGGTGCCGAGCACCTCGATGCTGCCCTGCTGCGGCGCGGTCAGTCCCAGGATCTGGTGCAGCGTGGTCGATTTGCCGGAGCCGGACTCACCGACGATGCCCAGCGTGCGGCCCTGCCGTACCGTGAGATCGACGCCGTCGACGGCGCGGACCTCGCCGACCCGGCGCCGCAGCACCACACCTTTGGTCAGCGGGAACGTCTTGACCAGATCACGCACGGAGACGACCACGGGCGTCTCGACGTCGGTCGCGGGTCGCGCGGGCTCGGTGCTGACGCCGTAGATGTCGGCTGCGCTGCGGCCGGCGACCTCCTCATTGCGAATGCACGCGACCCGGTGATCCGGCCCGACCGCCGTCAACTCCGGCTCGGCGTTGCTGCACTCCGCCACGGCGAGGGGGCAGCGCGGCGAGAACGGGCATCCGTCGGGGAGCGCGGACAGCGACGGGGGAGCGCCCGGGATCGGCACCAATCGCGCGCCCTGGGTGGCGTCCAGTCGTGGTACGGACCCCAAAAGACCTGCGGTGTAGGGCATTCGGCGCCGGGTGTACAGGTCGGTGACCGGCGCGGTCTCGACGGCGCGGCCTGCGTACATGACCAGTGCTCGGTCGGCGAACTCGGCGACGACCCCGAGGTCGTGGGTGATGATCAGCACGCCCGCGCCGGTGACGTCGCGCGCGGTGCGCAGCACGTCGAGGATCTGCGCCTGGACCGTCACGTCGAGCGCGGTCGTCGGCTCGTCGCAGATGAGGAGGTCGGGGTCGTTGGCGATCGCGATGGCGATCACCACGCGCTGGCGTTCCCCGCCCGAGAGTTCGTGGGGGAACGCCGCCGCGCGCTCGGCGGGTCGGGCGATCCCGACCAGTTCCAGGAGTTCGACGGCGCGGGCGCGGGCGGCCTGGCGGCTGACATCGCGGCGATGGATGCGGATCGCCTCGGCGATCTGGTCGCCGACGGTGTAGACGGGCGTCAGCGATGACATCGGGTCCTGGAAAACGGTGCCGATCTTAGCGCCGCGCACCCGCGACATCTCGGCGTCGGAGGCCGTCAACAACTCGGTGCCGTGCAGCCGCACCGAGCCGGACACCTCGGCGTACTCGGGGAGAAGACCGACCACCGCCATCGCGCCCGCCGACTTGCCCGCCCCCGACTCGCCGACCAGCGCGACGACCTCACCGGAGGCGACGTCGTAGTCCAGCCCGCGGACCGCGGCCACCCGTTCGGTGTCGGTGGGGAACGTGACGGTCAGACCACGCACCTGCAGTAGCGTCATCGGCGCGCCCTCGAACGGGCCGGACGCACCCCGGGGTCGAGCGCGTCGCGTAAACCGTCGCCGATCAGGTTGGCGCACAACACGATCGTCACCAACACCCCGGCGGGGAACAGGAACACCCACGGGAACGTCGTCACCGACCCGGTGCCTGCGGCGATCAGCGTCCCCAGGGACACGTCGGGGGGCTGCACTCCGAAGCCGAGGAAGCTCAAGCCGGTCTCGGCGAGGATTGCGACGCCGACGTTGAGCGTGGTGTCGATGATCAGGATCGACGCCACGTTGGGCACGATGTGCCGGGCGATGATCCGGGTGTTGCTGACTCCCATATAGCGTGCGGCGGCGACGAATTCGCGATCGCGCAGGCTCATCGTCAGCCCACGCACCATGCGGGAGCTGATCATCCAGCTGAACGCGGCGAGCAGCACGATCAGCCACACCACCGTGCCCGCGCCCCGAGTACTGGGGGTGACGATCGCGATCAGGATGAACCCCGGAACCACGAGCAGTAGGTCGACGAACCACATCAGCGCGGTGTCGCGCCAGCCACCGAAATATCCGGCGACCGCGCCGACCGTGGCGGCCACGAGCGTCGAGATGACCGCCACGCAGACGCCGATCACCATCGACTTCTGCATGCCGCGCAGCGTCTGTGCCAGGAGGTCCTGGCCGAGCGCGTTGGTGCCGAACCAGTGCTGTGGCGATGGCGGCTGCTGCAACGCGTAGTAGTCCAGGTCGGTGTACGAGTACGGCAGTAGCGGCGGCAGCGCCCAGCAGCTCACGAACAGCAGCACCAGCACCACGACCGACACCATCGCGGGCCGGTTGCGGCGGAACCGGCGCCACACCAGCGCTCGTCGCGACACGAAGTGCTGGCTCGAATCCTGAACGGTCACGAGGCACGCACCCGCGGGTCGAGGGCGGCGTAGAGGACGTCGGACAGTAGGCCACCCAGCAGGATCGTCGTCCCGGAGAACACGGTGAACGCGACCACGATGTTGGTGTCCTGGGCGGCGATGCCCTGCACGAACCATTCACCCATGCCGTGCCAGCCGAAGATCTTCTCGACGAACACCGCGCCCGTCACCAGACCGCTGATGCCGTAGGCGAACAGCGTCGCCATCGGGATCAGCGCGGTGCGCAAGCCGTGCCGGAACAACGCCTGGCGCCGCGTCAGCCCCTTGGCCCTTGCGGTCCGGATGAAGTCCTGACCCAGCACGTCGAGCATCGCATTGCGTTGGTAGCGGCTGAAACCCGCGATCGAGCCGAGCGCCAGCGTCGCGGTCGGCAACACCAGATGCTGCAGCCGGTCCACGAACTGGTTCCAGCCGCCGCCGACCGCGTCGGTCGACGTCTCCCCGGTGTATTCGAACAGTTGCACGCCGAGCACCGAGTTGACCTTCAGCGCAGCGAGGATCAGCAGGTTGGCGATCACGAACGTGGGGGCGCTGATGATCAGCAGGGACACCACGGTGATCACGCGGTCGGACAGCCGGTACTGCCGGACCGCGCCCCAGGCGCCCACCACGACGCCGATGATCGTGCCGAGCACCGAACCGATGATTACCAGCCGCAGGCTCACCCCGACGCGGCGCCACAGCTCGTCGGTCACCGGCTGGCCCGTCACCGTCGTGCCGAAATCGCCGCGCACCGCCGCCGACACCCAGTGCGCATACCGGAGCGGGATCGGTTGATCGAGGCCCAGCTCGGCCGCCTTGGCGTCGATCACCGCCTGCGGCGGGCGTGGACTGCGCTCCAGCAAACTGTCCAGCGGATGGAACGTCAGGGAGGTCAGCGTGAACGCCAGGAACGAGGCCAGGGCGAGCAGGACCAGGTAGTTGAGCAGCCGCCGCGCCAGGAAGCGGGTCATCCGGCGGGACCGCCTCGGCGCTGCATGCGCACAGGTTATGAGATCGCGGGTCCTCCCACGTGGCGGCCCTCCGGCGCGGCGTCATGCGACATGTCACTCATGAACGGACCGAAATGGGGTGCGTTGCCCCTCGCGGCATGGATTGCCGCGCCGCCCAACCCGCCGATCACCACCGCGATCGCCACCGCGGCCGCGATGTGGCGGGCTCCCCAGCGGCGTGGCTCCGGAGGCTGGGTCCAGACCCCGTCATCGAAAGCGGCTTTCTCGAGACCAGCCGAAGAGTCAGTCATGACGCCAGGATGACTCACGCACATGAGCGCCGGCTGTGCGCCCGCTTCACAGCGGGCGCATAGCTTCGGCACAGCCGGGGCCCACGACCGGCGCCCATAATGGGGCTCGTGGCCCCTTCGACCAGCGATACCGACGCACGGGTGGTGATGCGCCGCGCCGACGGAAGCCCGGTGCACGTGCTCGTCGTCGACGACGAACCGGTGCTGGCCGAGCTGGTGTCGATGGCGCTGCGGTACGAGGGGTGGGAGATCTCGACCGCCGGCGACGGTGCCACCGCGATCGCGACGGCGCGCGACAACCCGCCCGACGTGGTCGTGCTCGACGTGATGCTGCCCGACATGAGTGGTCTGGACGTCCTGCACCGCCTGCGCGAGCAGATCCCCGGCCTGCCGCTGCTGCTGCTCACCGCCAAGGATTCGGTGGAGGACCGCATCGCCGGGCTGACCGCAGGCGGCGACGACTACGTCACCAAACCGTTCAGCATCGAAGAGGTCGTGCTGAGGTTGCGCGCGCTGCTGCGCCGCACCGGGGTGAGCACTGAGGCCGCCGGCGCGACGATCGTGGTCGGGGACCTGGTGCTCGACGAGGACAGCCACGAGGTCACGCGCGCAGGGGAACCGATCACGCTGACCGCGACCGAGTTCGAGTTGCTGCGGTTCATGATGCGCAACGCCAAGCGGGTGCTGAGCAAGGCGCAGATCCTGGACCGGGTGTGGAGCTACGACTTCGGTGGACGGTCCAACATCGTCGAGCTGTACGTCTCGTATCTGCGCAAGAAGATCGACAGTGGCCGGGAGCCGATGATCCACACGCTGCGCGGCGCCGGGTATGTCCTCAAGCCCGCACGCTGACGGGAAGCAGGCCACGCGGGGCCGCGTCTTCTCGCCCCGGACGTGGTCGCTGCGGGTGCGGTTGATCGTCACCCAGATGGTCCTGCTGGCCGTCGTCATCGCCGGCATCGGCGTCGCCACCGAGTTCGCGCTGCAGCGCTTCCTGTCCCACCAGCTCGACGAGCAACTGGTCGAGGCCGGCCGGCGGTCGGCGGCGATCTTCGACCTGCCGCCGCCGGTGTTCGCGCCGGGCACCCCTGGCTGGGAGGACCGAAAGCGGTTCGACCCGGAGGTCGGTCCCGGTCCGGGGTTCCTCAACGCCCCCGGCCAGGCCACCCGCACGGTCGGCGCCGTGGTCACGCCGGGACGGGGCACCGACGCCGGCGTGATCACCGCCGACGGCGGCCGCACGACGATCAGCGAGGCCGCCACCGAGCAGCTGGCCGCGGTGCCGCCCGACCGCGTCCCACGGACGGTCACCCTCGACGGGCTGGGTCGCTACCGCGTCATCGGGCTGCACGACCGCCGCGGCGGGTCCCAGACGATCGTCACCGGGCTGCCGCTGTCGGTCGTCGACGACACCCTGCTGTGGGTGCTCGGCATGTTCTGCGTCGCCGCCGTGCTCGCCCTGATCGCTGCCGCCTTCGCCGGCATCGCGATAGTCCGACGGCAACTCGCGCCACTGTCCCGGGTGGCGTCGGCGGCGCGCGACGTGGCCGACCTCGAGCTCGACCGCGGCGAGGTGAACCTGCCGACACCGATCGTGGTGGTCGACCCGGCCGCCGCCCACACCGAGGTCGGGCAGCTCGGGTCGGCGCTGAACCGCATGTTGGACCGCATCGCGGGAGCACTCTCGGCGCGGCATGACAGCGAGACCCGGATCCGCCAGTTCGTCGCCGACGCGAGCCACGAACTGCGCACCCCACTCGCCGCGATCCGCGGCTACACCGAGCTCGCGCAGCGCCGGCATGCCGAGCTACCCGACGACGTCGCCCACGCGATGAACCGCGTGGAATCCGAGACCGAACGCATGACGCGGCTGGTGGAGGACATGCTGCTGCTGGCCCGGCTGGACGCGGGCCGCCCGCTGGAGCGCGAACCCGTCGACCTGACCCGGCTCGTCGTCGACGCGGTCAGCGACGCCCACGTCGCCGGGCCCGACCACGAGTGGGAGCTCGACCTGCCCGACGAACCGGTCGCCGTGCCGGGCGACGAGGCGCGGCTGCACCAGGTGATGGCCAACCTGCTGGCCAACGCGCGCATCCACACACCGCCGGGCACCACGGTGACGACGTCGTTGGCGGCGGCCGGCGACGACCCCGGGAAGAATGTGGTGCTGACCGTTGTCGACGACGGTCCCGGCATCCCGGCGTCGCTGCAGCCGGAGGTGTTCGAACGCTTCGCGCGCGGCGATTCGTCGCGCTCCCGCCGCGGGGGCAGCACCGGTCTCGGGCTCGCGATCGTGGCCGCGGTGGTGCGGGCTCACGACGGGACTATCGTGGTGCGCAGCGTGCCCGGGCGCACCGAATTCGAGGTGAGCCTTCCTGTGAATTCACAGCCAAAGCACAGCGGAGGCCAATCGGGCACCTAGCAGGGCCGCCGATGATCGAACGGTGACCGTGCTGACGTCGGGGCCCGAGGCTGCGCCCAACCCCGGCGAGCAGACGCGAACTGGGCCTTTTCGCGGCGTGTTGGCGCGACTTCGCGTCTGCTCGCCGGGGCTGGTGACGCTCCTTCTCAGCACGGCCGTGCTGTATCTGTGGAACCTCGGTGCCTCGGGGTGGGCCAACTCCTTCTACGCCGCGGCGGTCCAGGCCGGCTCGAGCAACGCGACCGCGATGCTGTTCGGCTCCAGCGACGCCGCCAACGCGATCACCGTCGACAAGACACCGGCCGCGCTGTGGATCATGGACCTCTCGGCGCGGGCGTTCGGATTCTCGCCGTGGAGCATGCTGGTGCCCCAGGCGCTCATGGGAGTGGCCGCCGTCGGCGTGCTCTACGCGTCGGTGCGCCGTGCCGCCGGTCCCAGTGCCGCCCTGCTGGCCGGCTGGATCCTTGCGCTCACACCCGTGGCTGCGCTGATGTTCCGGTTCAACAACCCGGACGCACTGCTGGTGCTGATGCTGGTGCTCGCCGCCTATTGCACCCAGCGCGCCTGCGAGAAGGACGCCAGCCGATGGTGGCTGATCGCGGCGGGCGTTGCTGTGGGATTCGGGTTCCTCGCCAAGATGCTGCAGGCGCTGCTGGTGCTGCCCGCGTTCGCCGCGGCCTACCTGATGGCCGGGCCGTCGACGCTGCGACGGCGGACGCTGGACCTCGGGCTCGCCGCGGGTGCTCTCGTGGTGTCGGCCGGCTGGTACCTTGCGCTCGCCGAGCTGTGGCCCGCTGATGCGCGGCCCTACATCGGGGGCTCGCAACACAACAGCATCCTCGAATTGACGCTGGGCTACAACGGTTTCGGACGGCTCACCGGCGACGAGCCCGGCGGGCTGGGCAACCTCAACCACGATGTCGGCTGGGGTCGGCTGTTCGGGTATTCGATGGGCGCCGGCATCGGCTGGCTCCTGCCCGCCGCGCTCGTCTGCGCCGTCGCCGGGTTGGTGCTGACCCGCCGGGCGCCCCGCACCGATGCGACCCGGGCCGCGCTGGTGCTGTGGGGCGGCTGGCTCGCGGTCACCGCTGTGGTGTTCAGCTACATGAACGGCATCGTGCATCCGTACTACACCGTGGCGTTGGCGCCGGCGATCGCCGCGACCATCGGCATCGGCGCGCCCCTGCTGTGGCGACACCGTCGCGATCCGCGGGCGGCCAGCGCGCTGGCCTCGACCACGGTGGTCACGGTGGCCCTCGCCGCACAACTGCTCTCGCGTACAGCGCAGTGGCTGCCGTGGCTGCGGTTCGCGGTCGTGATCGGGGGCGTCGGAGCCGCAGCGCTGATCCTGATCGGCTGGCGGTTGGGGGCCCGCGTCAGCCGGGCGGTCGCGGCGGTCGCCGTGGTGTGCTGCCTGGCCGCGCCCGCCGCCTACACGCTGGCCACCGCGGCGACGCCGCACACCGGTGCCATCCCGTCGGTCGGACCCGCGCGCACAGGAGGCTTCCCGGGCGGCGGCTTCCCCGGCTTTCCCGGCGGCGGTCTGCTGAGTTCACCGACACCACGTGCGGAACTCGTCAGGGTGCTCGCCGCCGACGCCGACCACTTCACCTGGGCCGCAGCCGTTGTCGGCTCCAACAACGCCGCGGGCTATCAGCTCGCGATCGGCGCTCCGGTGATGGCGATCGGCGGGTTCAACGGCACCGACCCGTCGCCGACGCTGGCGCAGTTCGTCGACGACGTCGCTGCCGGGCGCATCCACTACTTCGTCTCGGGCCGGATGATGACCATGGGTCGGGCCCCCGCCAGCGGATCGAAGGAGTCGGTGGCGATCCGCGACTGGGTGGGCGCGAACTTCGTCGCGCAAACCGTCGACGGCACCGTCATCTACGACCTGACCGAGTCACAGCCGGCACATAGCTCGGGCCAACGATGAGCACACATACACAACAGAACATGGACCCCATGACACACACCGACATCGTGGCCGAGACACGTTGTGGCCGAATTCCCGTCGAGCGCCGACCCCATGCGGCGCGCACCGCTCGCATGACCGGGGCACCCGTGCTCGACGTCGTCGTCCCCGTCTACAACGAACAGTCCGTGCTGGCCGAATCGGTGCACCGGCTGCACCGGTACCTGCACGATGCGGTGCCGTTCGCGGCGCGCATCACGATCGCCGACAACGCCAGCACCGACGACACACCGCACATCGCGGCACAATTGGCGGCCGAGCTGAGCGACGTCCGCTGGGTGCGTCTGGAGGAGAAGGGGCGCGGTCGGGCATTGCACCACGTGTGGTCGACCTCCGACGCGGCTGTTCTCGTCTACACCGACGTCGACCTGTCGACCGATCTGGCCGCGCTCGGACCTCTGGTGGCGCCGCTGATCTCCGGTCACTCCGACCTCGCGATCGGCACCCGGCTGGCGCGTGGCGCGCGCGTCACCCGCGGCCCGAAACGCGAGATCATCTCCCGCTGCTACAACTTCATCCTCAAGTCGACGCTGTCGGCCGGATTCTCCGACGCCCAGTGCGGTTTCAAGGCGATCCGCGCCGATGTCGCGGCCCAACTGCTGCCCTACGTCGAGGACACCGGCTGGTTCTTCGACACCGAGCTGCTGGTCCTCGCCGAACGCAGCGGACTGCGCATTCACGAGGTTCCGGTCGACTGGGTGGACGATCCCGACAGCCGCGTCGACATCATCGCCACGGCGGCGGCCGACCTGCGCGGCATCGGCCGGCTGCTGCGCGGCTTCGCCAGCGGCGCGATCCCGGTGAACATGATCGCTGCGCAACTGAGTTCGTCCCAGCAGACGGCGCCGCCGCGGTCGCTGCTGCGGCAGGTGGTGCGCTTCGGGGCGATCGGGGTCACGTCCACACTGGCCTACATCGCGCTGTTCGTGCTGCTGCAGGGCGAGATCGGTGCCCAGCTGGCCAACCTGACCGCCCTGCTGCTCACCGCGATCGGCAATACCGCGGCCAACCGCCGCTTCACCTTCGGGGTGCGCGGTCAGTCGAAGCTGGCCCGCCACCACCTCGAAGGGCTCATCGTGTTCGGTATCGCGCTGGGCATCACCAGCGGATCGCTGGGCCTGCTCCATGCCACCTCCGCGGCCCCGCACCGCATCGTCGAACTCGCGGTGCTGATCGCGGCCAACCTGCTGGCCACCGTGGTCCGCTTCGTCCTGTTGCGCGGCTGGGTGTTTCATCCGCGTCGCACCGCCACCGAAGGAACCGTTCGATGACGCTGACCGCTGACACCTCCGTCGACACCACGTCCGTACCGCCGCGCGATCCCGCGAAAAGGTGGCCCCGATTCGCGCTGGCGGCTCTGCTCGCCGCCACCGCGGTGCTCTACCTCTGGGGCCTGGGCTCGTCGGGCTGGGCCAACGACTTCTACGCGGCTGCCGCGCAGGCCGGCACCCAGAGCTGGAAGGCGTGGCTGTTCGCCTCGCTGGATTCGGGCAACGCGATCACCGTCGACAAGCCGCCCGTCTCCATCTGGTTCATGGCCCTGTCCGGCAGGCTGTTCGGCTTCACCCCGTTCACGATGCTGCTGCCGCAGGCACTGATGGGAGTCGCATCGGTGGGCGTGCTCTACGCCGCGGTGCGCCGGGTCAGCGGGCCGGGTGCGGGTCTGATCGCCGGTGCCGCGCTGGCGGTCATGCCGGTGGCGGCGTCGATGTTTCGGTACAACAATCCCGACGCGCTGTTGGTGCTGCTGCTCGTGGTGGCGGCCTACCTGATGGTGCGCGCCATCGAGACCGGCGGCACCCGCTGGGTCGTGGGCGCAGGCGCGGTGCTGGGCGTGGCGTTCCTGACCAAGATGCTGCAGGCCTTCCTCGTGGTGCCCGGGCTGGCGCTCGCGTTCCTGGTCGCTGCGCCGATCGCGTTCTGGCCGCGAGTCCGCGCGTTGCTCGCCGGTGGGATCGCGATGGTGGCGACGGCGGGTCCGTTCCTGGCGCTGGTCAGCCTCTGGCCCGCCGACTCACGGCCCTACATCGGTGGGTCCACCGACAACTCGTTGCTTCAGCTTGCGCTGGGCTACAACGGTATTCAGCGCATCGCCGGTCGGGGGGAGGGTCCCGGCGGGGGCCTCGACCACGGTGGCATGGGCGACTTGGGTGGGGAGGCGCACGTCTTCTTCGGCGGTAAACCGGGCATCGGCCGAATGTTCGGGCCGTCGTTCGGGGCCGAGGTGTCCTGGCTACTGCCTGCGGCGCTGATCGGCCTGGTGGCGCTCGTGTGGTTCACCCGGCGCGCCGAGCGCACGGCGCCGCTGCGGGCCAGCCTGCTGCTGTGGGGCGGGTGGCTGCTGGTGACCGCCGCCGTGTTCAGCTTCATGGACGGCACCATCCACCCGTACTACACGCTGGCGTTGGCGCCCGCGGTCGCCGCCCTGGTGGGAATCAGTGCAGCTGAACTGTGGCGGGACAGGCAGTCCCTGGTGGCGCGGGTGGTGCTGGCCGTGATGTCGGCGGGCACAGGAGTGTGGGCGTTCGCGTTGCTCGGCCGGGCACACGGATGGCAGCCGTGGCTGCGCTGGGTGGTGCTCATCGGGTTGCTGGTGGTGGCTGCTCTGCTGGTGGCGGGCGTGCAGCGGTGGGGCCGGTTCACCGCGGCGGTGGCCGGCGCCGCACTGATCCTCGGCGCCGCCGCACCCGCGGCGTACGCGATCGAGACGGCCGCCCATCCCGCCAGCGGCCCGGGCGCGATGGCAGGCCCGGCGGCGGCACACGCCGGGTTCAGCGGGCCCGGTGGGTTCGGCGGTCCGGGTGGCCCCGGTGGGTTCGGCGGGCCGGGTGGTCCGGTGCGGGCATCGGAGAACACCGCCCTGCAGAACCTGGTCAAGGCCACCGACAACCGTTGGGCCGCAGCCACTGTCGGCTCCATGACCGCGAGCAGTCTGGAGTTGAGCACCGGCACCTCGGTGATGGCGATCGGTGGCTTCATGGGCAGTGATCCGTCGCCGACGCTGGCGCAGTTCGAGCAATACGTCGACGACGGTCAGGTCCGCTACTTCATCGCCGGCGAGCACCGCGGCCCCGGTCGAGACAGCGGGTCCGCTGCGGAGATCACCGCGTGGGTGACGAAGAACTTCACCCCGCGTGATGTGGGCGGCGCGACGGTCTACGACCTGGCCCGCTGATCGAGTGTGAAGGTGCCGTCATGCTGGGCCGCCAGTGTGACGGCACCTTCACACTCGGCACTTTGCGCGCTGACTGATTCTTATCAGTGACGGCGCGGCGCGGTATCTCTACGGTCGCGCCATGTCCGTGACAGACGAGTACCTGGAGAACAACGAGGAGTACGCGAAGTCGTTCTCCGGGCCGCTGTCCCTGCCACCCAGCAAGCACGTCGCCGTGGTCGCCTGCATGGACGCGCGTCTGGACGTGTACCGCATCCTCGGTCTTGCCGATGGCGAGGCGCACGTCATCCGCAACGCCGGCGGCGTCGTCACCGACGACGAGATCCGATCCTTGGCGATCAGCCAGCGCCTGCTCGGCACCCGCGAGATCATCCTGATCCACCACACCGACTGCGGCATGCTGACGTTCACCGACGACGAGTTCAAGCGCGACATCCAGGAGGAGACCGGCATCAAGCCGGAATGGGCCGCGGAATCCTTCGGCGATCTCGACGAAGACGTCCGGCAGTCGTTGCGCCGCATCGACGCCAGTCCGTTCGTGACCAAGCACGAATCGCTGCGCGGCTTCGTCTTCGACGTCGCGACGGGAAGGCTCTCAGAAGTCACGCTGTAGCCGTTCGACTGTGGGCCTTGTGCACGCGTATCGCCCGTTTCGCGTGCACAGGGCCCACGGTCGCGTCTTGGTACCCGCCTGAACCGTTGACACGTCCGCCGGTCGGCGACTAAATTGCGCGATGATGATCGTAAATCCGGTCAAATCTACCAACTTTCCAGGGAAGCCATGACGACGATCGAAGACACCGCGGTCAACGCGGGGCGCTACGAGCTGAGCCACCTGCGTGCGCTGGAGGCCGAAGCCATCCACATCATCAGGGAGGTGGCCGCCGAATTCGAGCGGCCCGTGCTGCTGTTCTCCGGCGGCAAGGACTCGATCGTGATGTTGCACCTGGCGCTCAAGGCGTTCGCGCCGGGGCGGCTGCCGTTCCCGGTGATGCACGTCGACACCGGCCACAACTTCGACGAGGTGCTCCAGGCGCGCGACGAGCTGGTCGCCCAGTCGGGTGTGCGCCTGGTGGTGGCCAAGGTGCAGGACGACATCGACGCCGGCCGCGTGGTCGAGACGATCCCGTCCCGCAATCCGATGCAGACGTTCACGCTGCTGCGGGCCATCCGGGAGAACAAGTTCGACGCCGCGTTCGGTGGTGCGCGCCGCGACGAGGAGAAGGCACGCGCCAAGGAGCGGGTGTTCAGCTTCCGCGACGAGTTCGGCCAGTGGGATCCGAAGAACCAGCGGCCCGAGTTGTGGAGCATCTACAACGGTCGGCACCGCAAGGGTGAGCACATCCGCGCGTTCCCGCTGTCGAACTGGACCGAATTCGACATCTGGTCCTACATCGGCGCCGAGAAGATCGCGCTGCCGTCCATCTACTACGCGCACGAGCGCAAGGTCTTCGAGCGCGACGGCATGCTGCTGGCCGTGCACAAGTTCCTGCAGCCGCGTAAGGACGAGCCGATCATCGAGAAGACGGTGCGGTTCCGCACCGTCGGCGACGTCACGTGCACCGGCTGCGTGGAGTCCACGGCGGCAACGGTGTCCGAGGTCATCGCGGAGACCGCGATATCCCGGCTCACCGAGCGTGGGGCGACGCGCGCCGACGACCGGATTTCAGAGGCGGGGATGGAAGACCGGAAGCGCGAGGGGTATTTCTGATGGCCTCGGCGAGCGAAGCGACGGGAAATCTTGAAGCTTGCGCGAAGAACAAAGGATTCTGATGGCGACCACACTGCTTCGTATCGCGACCGCGGGCTCGGTCGATGACGGGAAGTCCACGCTGATCGGCCGGCTGCTCTACGACAGCAAGGCTGTGATGGAGGATCAGCTCGCCGCGGTGGAGCGCACCTCCAAGGAACGCGGCAACGACTACACCGATCTGGCTCTGGTGACCGACGGCCTGCGCGCCGAGCGTGAGCAGGGCATCACGATCGATGTGGCATACCGCTACTTCGCCACGGCCAAGCGGAAATTCATCATCGCCGACACTCCGGGTCACATCCAGTACACGCGCAACATGGTCACCGGCACGTCGACCGCGCAGCTGGCGATCGTCCTCGTCGACGCCCGGCACGGGCTGCTCGAGCAGTCCCGGCGCCACGCGTTCCTGGCCTCACTGCTCGGGATTCGGCACATCGTGCTCGCGGTCAACAAGATGGATCTGGTCGACTGGAGTCAGGAGCGGTTCGACGAGATCCGCGACGAGTTCTACGAATTCGCCGCACGCCTCGACGTCCAGGACGTGACGACGATCCCGTTGTCGGCCCTCAACGGCGACAACGTGGTCACCAAGTCCGATGTCACGCCGTGGTACGACGGACCGTCGCTGCTGAGCCACCTCGAGGACGTCTACATCGCCGGTGACCGCAACCTGGTCGACGTCCGGTTCCCCGTGCAGTACGTCATCCGACCCCAGACCCGCGAACACGCCGATCACCGCAGCTATGCGGGCACGGTCGCCAGCGGTGTCATGCGTCCGGGTGACGAGGTCGTCGTGCTGCCGACCGGCAAGACCTCCCGCATCACCGCCATCGAAGGGCCGGGCGGCCCTGTGCAGGAAGCGTTTCCGCCGATGGCGGTGTCGGTCAGTTTGGCCGATGACATCGACATCAGCCGCGGTGACCTGATCGCCCGGCCCAACAACCAGCCGCGCGTGACCCAGGAGTTCGACGCCACGGTGTGCTGGATGGCCGACGAGGCCTCCCTGGAGCCCGGTCGCGACTACCTGATCAAGCACACGACACGCACCACGCGCGTGCGAGTGACGGCCCTGGACTACCGGCTCGACGTCAACACGCTGCACCGCGACAAGACGGCGACCGCGCTGAAGTTGAACGAGCTGGGCCGGGTGTCGTTGCGCAGCCAGGTGCCGCTGCTGCTCGACGAGTACAGCCGCAACGCGGCGACGGGCTCGTTCATCCTGATCGACCCCAACACCAACGGCACGGTCGCCGCGGGGATGATCCTGCCGTACGTGACGGCGCGGACATCGAGCCCCAACACCGTGCGCCACCAGTCGCTGTGCACATCCGAGGACCGGCTGTCGAAGGGTCGCACGGTCTGGTTCACCGGCCTGTCGGGTTCCGGCAAATCCTCCGTGGCGATGCTGGTGGAGCAGAAACTCCTCGAAAAGGGCGTACCCGCTTATGTTCTCGACGGCGACAACCTGCGGCACGGACTGAACGCCGATCTCGGATTCTCGATGGCCGACCGCGCGGAGAACCAGCGAAGACTGGCCCACATCGCAGCCATCCTCGCCGACTCCGGCCAGGTGGTGCTCGTGCCTGCGATCAGCCCGCTCGAAGAGCACCGGGCGTTGGCACGGCAGGTGACGACAGCGGCCGGCCTGGATTTCTTCGAGGTGTTCATGGACACCCCGATCGAGGACTGCGAACGTCGCGATCCGAAAGGCCTGTACGCGAAGGCCCGCGCCGGTGAGATCACCCACTTCACCGGAATCGACAGCCCCTACCAGCGACCGAAGGACCCCGACTTGCAGCTGACACCGGACGAACCCCTCGACGCACTGGCCGACCGGGTGATCGAATTGCTGGAGTGCACACCATGACCGAATCCGACCACCAGGTCGCGGCCCGACTGGCCACCGAAGCGGGCGCGCTGCTCCTGGACGTGCGCTCCGAGTTCGCCGAAGCAGACGCTGCGGAGCGAAAAGCAGCGGGGGACAAGCGCTCTCATGACTTCCTGATGGAGGCGCTGGCTGCTGTGCGGCCCGACGACGCGGTGCTCTCCGAGGAGGGCATCGACGACCCGGTTCGGCTCTCGGCCGAACGGGTGTGGATCGTCGATCCGCTCGACGGCACGCGTGAGTTCTCCGAGGCCGGGCGATCCGACTGGGCGGTACACGTCGCGCTCTGGCAGGCAGGTGAACTCGTTGCCGGTGCCGTCGCGTTGCCCGCGCAGGGCGTCACGCTGGCGACGCCCACGGTGCCCGCGCCACCGGCGCAGCCCGGGGCGCCGAGGATCGTCGTCTCGCGCACCCGACCGCCGGCCGTCGCGCTGGAGGTCAAGGACGCACTCGAGGGGACGCTCGTCGAAATGGGTTCGGCGGGAGCCAAAGTCGCGTCGGTGGTGCAGGGCATCTCCGATGTCTACGTGCACGCCGGCGGGCAGTACGAGTGGGACTCGGCCGCGCCGGTCGCGGTGGCCCGCGCGGCGGGGTTGTTCACCTCGCGTATCGACGGTTCGCCGCTGATCTACAACCAGCGGGACTCCAAGCTGCCCGACCTCATCGTGTGCCGGCCCGAGCTGGCCGATGCGGTGCTGGCGGTCACGGCCCGGCGGTAGGCTGCTGACGTGGCTGAACCCAACACGCTGCGGGCCCTGTCGGGGCTGCCGCTCGAGCCTGCCCCTCTCGGCGAATCGGTGCTCGTACTGATCGACTGCCAGAACACCTACACCGAAGGGGTTTTGGAGCTCGATGGGGTGCAGGCCGCTCTCGACGAGGCAGCGTTGCTCCTGGAGCGTGCGCGCTCGGCCGGTGCCCCGATCATCCACGTCCAGCACGATGACGGGCCCGGCTCGCTGTACGACATCGGTGGGCACACCGGCGCGTTCGTCGATCGCGTGGCTCCGCTGGAGACCGAACCGGTTGTGGTGAAGAACTACCCGAACTCGTTCGTGCAGACCGAGTTGCAGGACAGGCTCATCTCACTGGGTAGGCAGAATCTCGTGCTGGCCGGGTTCATGACGCACATGTGCGTGAATTCGACGGCGCGCGGTGCGTTCAACCTCGGCTACGCGCCGACAGTCGTGGCCACTGCGACTGCGACGCGTGCCCTGCCCGGGATCGGATCAGAGTCCGTGTCCGCAGCCGCGATCCAGGCCGCGAGCCTGGCCGGGATCGCCGACTTGTTCGCCGTCGTCGTGCCCGACGCCGCCGACATCCCCGGGTAGGCCTGCACGCATGCGGATGTCGGCGAAGGCGGAGTATGCCATCCGCGCGATGGTCGAGCTCGCCACTGCCGACGAGGGCACTCTGGTCAAGACCGAGGATCTGGCCAAGGCGCAAGGCATTCCCTCGCAGTTTTTGGTCGACATCCTGTCCGATCTGCGCACCGACCGGTTGGTGCGCAGTCACCGTGGCCGCGACGGCGGGTACGAACTCGCCCGGTGCGCCGCCGAAATCAGCATCGCCGACGTACTGCGCAGCATCGACGGGCCGCTTGCCAGCGTCCGGGACATCGGGCTCGGTGACCTGCCCTACAGCGGACCCACCGCCGCGCTGACCGATGTGTGGCGGGCATTGCGCGCGAGCATGCGTTCGGTCCTCGAAACCACCAGCCTGGCCGACGTGGCCGCCGGTGCACTACCGGCGCACGTGCGTGGCCTGGCCGACGACTACCGCGCGCAGGAAGAGCAGCGCGGGCGCGCCGTGACCTGACCGGAGGAGCACTGATGGTCTTCGATTTTCGTGATCTGACCGCACCGGTGTCGATCGCCCCGATGGCGGGTGGGCCATCGACACCTGAGCTCGCCGCGGCAGGCACCAACGCGGGCGGACTCGGGTTCGTCGCGGCCGGCTACCTCACCCCCGATGGGTTCGCTGAAAGGCTCCGGGCGGCGATGCGCTTGGCGTCAGGGCCCGTCGGCGCGAACCTGTTCGTGCCCGGTCCGGATACCGGCAGTGCGGATGCCCTCGAGCGATACTCCGCGCAGCTGGGACCCGATGCCGAGCGCTATGGCGTCGCGGCGGGTGCGCCACGCATCGATGACGACGCGTGGCAGGGCAAGCTCGACGTGCTCCTCGATCTGCGGCCGGCGTTGGCGTCCTTCACCTTCGGGCTGCCGAGCGCCGGCGAGATCGCGCGCCTGCGGGGCGCCGGCATCACCGTCGCGGGCACGGTCACCACAGTGGCCGAGGCGCGGGCGGCTGCCGACCGCGGCGTCGACGTTCTCGTCGCGCAGGGACCCGCCGCCGGTGGGCATCGCGGGACCTTCGATTCGCAGGCGTGCCCGGCCGAGCAGCCACTCGACGATCTGCTGGTCGAGATCGGCTCCGCTCTCGAGCTTCCCGTGGTTGCGGCGGGCGGCCTGATGACGGCCCCGGACATCGCGCGGGTGCGGCGCCTCGGGGCGGTCGCGGCGCAGTTGGGCACGGCGTTCCTGCTGGCCGACGAAGCCGGGAGCACGCCGGTGCACCGGGCCGCGCTGACGAGCCCTGATTTCACCGAAACGGTTGTCACGAAGGCATTCTCGGGACGCTTCGCGCGCGGCCTGCGCAATCGCTTCGTCGACGACCACGATGAGCAGGCACCGCTGGCCTACCCGCAGGTGCACTATCTGACGAGTCCGCTGCGGGCAGCCGCGGTGCGGGCCGGTGATCCGCACGGCACCAACATCTGGGCCGGCACCGGATTCCGCCTCGCCGAACCCGCCCCGGTCGCCGCGATCATCGAGAAGCTCGCGGGCGGCTAGTTCAGCTGATCGACGGTGACGTCACCGGTCTCGGACCGCACGCTCACCACAGAGGCGGCGCCGTTCGGATCCCGGGTCTGCGGTACGCGAACGACGGTGGAACCCCAGGATTGGCCCGTCGTCGCGTCGACGACGTACGGTCCGGGCGGCGGCAGAGCAATCGTCACGTCGCCGTTCTCGGTACTTGCGTCCAGCGTCTTGGGTGCCCCGGAGAATTCGACGTCGATGTCGCCGCTCTGGGTGGTGGCCTTGAAGGTCTCCGACACCGACACCGCGGCGCGCGTATCGATGTCGCCGTTCTGCGCGGTGATGTCGACGTCGCGCGCGGCGCCCCCGAGAACCACCGCGCCGTCGCGGGTGCGGGCCACCAGTCGGTCGATGTCGGCCTCGAGCATCACCACGCCGGTGTCCTGCTGGGTGGTCACCGTGGTGCGGCGGGCCTGCTCCGGGGGGAGCACCACCGTGATCTGCGATGCGCGGCCCCAGTTCAGCAGCGCGGACGGCTCGGCGTCGATCGTCACCCGGGCCGACGTGCCGTCGGCTGCGACGGAGAGCGGATCCGAGCCTGCACGAACTGAATTGACCATCCTCATGTCGACGCGCGGTGTCGTAGCCTCCCGATCGGTGCTGATGCGCACGACGACGGGAACGGAACCGGTGTCGACGGTCACCGAGCGCAGAGCGGCGGGCAGGGCAGCGCTGTCGGCGACGACCCGGAACGAGCTGACGCCCCAGGCGGTGACGCCGAGCGACGCCACCGTTCCGACGACCAGGACCGTCGCGGCGACGATCAGCAGGGAGCGGATGGCCGTGCGGCCGCCGGCAGACACGACGGGTGGCGGAGTGGGCGGGGTGGCGACTGTGGTCATGATGGAAAGTCCTTTCACGCGTTCAGGATTCGAGGTATCGCAGGACGGCGAGAACGCGCCGGTTGCCACTGTCGTCGGGGGCCAGGCCGAGTTTGGCGAAGATCGAGGCGATGTGCTTCTCGGCCGAACCGACCGACATGTGCAGCACCGTGGCGATCGCCGAATTCGTCTTGCCCTCGGCCATCAGCTGCAGGACCTCGTGTTCGCGCGGCGTCAGCGCGTCCAGGGTGTTACGGCGGTGTGAGCGAACGAGTATCTGCGACACCACTTCCGGATCGAGCACGGTTCCTCCGGCTCCGACGACGGCCACCGCGTCGAGGAAGGCCGGGACGTCGGCCACCCGGTCCTTGAGCAGATAGCCGAAGCCGCGGGTGTCCGAGGCGATCAGCTCGGCGGCATAGCGCTCCTCGACATAGTGCGAGAGCACCAGCACCGGGGATTCCGGGTTCTGGCTGCGCAGAAGCGCTGCGGCGCGGATGCCTTCGTCGGTGAAGGTGGGCGGCATCCGCACGTCGAGGATCGCGAGATCCGGCCGGGTGTCGTTGACCAGGCGCAGCAGGTTGGTCGCGTCGGGAACCCCGGCCACCACGTCGTGACCGGCGTCGGTGAGGATGCGCTCGATACCTGCCCGCAGCAGCGCGGAGTCCTCGGCGATCACGATGCGCATGGCAGCACCGCGGTGATGATCGTCGGACCGGTGACCGGGCTGGACACCGTGAACATGCCGCGCGCCGCGCGCACCCGCTCGTCGAGGCCGCGTAGTCCGGTGGCGTTCTCGTCGCCGGTGATCTGCGCACCGCCGCGCCCGTCGTCGAAAACCGTGACGTGGAGCTGCTGTGCGGCCCCGTCCAGGCGGACCGTGACGGCGGCTTGGTTGGCGCCCGCGTGCCGGGTGACGTTGGTCAAGGCCTCGGCGACGACGAAGTACGCGCACGCCTCGACCTCGTCGGGCAGGCGGCGGGGCAGGTGCACACTCAACGTGGTCGGCACACCGGAGGTCGTCGCGCGTTGCACCACCGCAGACAGTGCCGCGTCGAGACCGCGGTCGGCCAGGATCGTCGGCGCGATGCCGCGCACCACGTTGCGCAGTTCGACGAGGGCGTTCTTCGCCTCGTCATGGGCTTCGGCGATCAGGGCCTTGGCGGCGGGCAGGTCGGTGTCGAGTTTCGTCTGGGCCAGTCCGATCGTCATGGCCAGGGAGACGAGGCGCGGTTGCACCTCGTCGTGGAGGTCGCGTTCGATGCGGTGGCGTTCAGTCTGGGCGGAGGTGACCGCGCCCTGCCGCGCATCGGCCAAGGCGCTGACCTGGTACTGCAGGTGCGCGGTCGGCGACGGGGTCAGCAGCCAGCGGTCGATCGTGGCGTCGAGGGCAGGGGCGTAGACCAGGAGCACGCCCGCCGCGGCGAGCGCCACCACCGCCAACAGCAGGGCCACCGGTGTGGGCAGGAACGACAGACCGGCGTCGGCGTCGCTGTTGCCGATCGCGATCGCGGCGGCGGGTGCGAGGAACGCGAACACCAACAGCGCGGCCGCGAGGCCGGTGGCCAGGATGTCGTAGGTCATGCGCAGGTAGTGGTGGGCCACGGCCTTCCAGAAGCGGGCGCTGCCCAGGTCGAGCAGAATCTGGTGCGCCCAGCGCTGGAAGCCGGCGTGCGGGGAGAGTCGGCGCGGCGGGATGCCGATGCCCATGCCGAACACTGCCTCGCTGCGCACCCGTTCGACTCGCTCGACACCGCGCATCAGGTAGGTGAACACCACGGCGGCGAGGACGAAGCCGATGACGCTCGGGATCGACGAGACGCCGATGATCAACAGTGTCAACGGAATCCAGAACCAGACGGTGGCGATCGCGGCGCCGGTGATCATCGAGGCGGTGGGTACCACGCCGACGGTGGCAGTGCGCGGAGCCGGCGGTGGCGTCGCGATGTCGGGTGCCGGCTCGATCATCGTGGCAGCTGGTGCGGTCATGTCCACCAACCTAGGGATCACAACGCGAGGGCGGGACGGCGTTTTCCCGCCAGTCCAGCGGGGGATAACCCCCGGCCAGCCGAAGACTGCTGGTCTGACCACTTGACCGCCTGGCCGTCAGCAGGGCAAGGTGGGGGCATGGCGCTGCGCCCCGTGAACCGTCGTTCGGTACCCGAAGACGTCTTCGACCAGATCGTCGCCGACGTGCTCAGCGGCGAGATGCAACCCGGAGAGGCCCTGCCCAGCGAGCGGCGGCTCGCCGAAGTGCTGGGCGTCTCGCGTCCCGCGATCCGCGAGGCGCTCAAGCGTCTGGCCGCCGCAGGTCTCGTCGAGGTGCGCCAGGGCGACGCCACCACCGTGCGCAACTTCCGGCGCACCGCGGGCCTCGACCTGCTCCCCACACTGCTGATGCGCGGAGGAGAGCTGGACCTCGATGTCGTGCGCAGCATCCTGGAGACACGGCTGCACAATGGGCCCAAGGTCGCCGAACTCGCTGCCCAGCGCGGCGGCCCACACGCGCGCGAAACCCTCGATCAGGCTCTGGCCGCGCTATCCGGTGAAGCCGATCCCATTGCCGCGCAACGGTATGCGCTCGACTTCTGGGATCACATCGTCGACTGTGCTGACTCGATCGCGTTCCGGCTGATGTTCAACACACTGCGCGCCACCTACGAACCCGTTCTGCCCGCCCTGGCTGCCGTCATGGCAGCCGAAGTCGAGCGCGTCGACGACTACCGCGATCTCGCCGACGCCGTGATCGCCGGAGACGCGAACGCGGCCACCACCCACGCCCGTCGCCTACTCGAACCGGCGACCACCGCCCTGCTCACCGCCCTGGCCCATCTGGAGGAGAAGCTTTGACCAGCGCACGCGTCCGACCCACCCGCCGGCAGTTCACCCTCGGGGACGCCGTACGCGAATTCGTACGGCACCCGTCCCCGTGGATGATCGGCACGACCCTCGTCGTCGCGGCCACCGCGCGCCTGTGGCTCGGCGAGTGGAGTTGGGCCGACGCCGTCGTGCCCGCCGTGATGCTCGCCGTGTTCCCCTTCTTCGAATGGGTTGTCCACGTGTGCATCCTGCACTGGAAGCCCCGCCGCATCGGTGGTCTACGCGTCGACTCCCTGCTCGCTCGCAAACACCGGGAACACCACGTCGATCCGCGGCACGTCGCACTGATCTTCATCCCGTGGCCTGCGCTGCTGTGGGTGTTGCCGGTGTCAGTCGCTGTCGCGCTGTCGGCATTTCCCCGGACAACCCTGGGCCTGACATTCCTCACGTTCCTGGCCGTGCTGGGGCTGTGCTACGAGTGGTGCCACTACCTGGTGCACTCCGACTACAAGCCCAAAACCGCTGTGTTTCGCGCGGTGTGGCGCAATCATCGCCAGCACCACTTCAAGAACGAGCACTACTGGTTCACCGTCACCAGCGCCGGCACCGCCGACCGGGTGCTGGGCACCTGTCCGGACCCCGCGGCCGTCGAGACGTCGCCGACCGCCAAGAACCTGCACGGCCAACCGGCGTAGATCGTGACAACCCGCATGTCAGAATTCCGGCGTGCGTATCGGGATGACGATGCCGGTGATGGAACCCGACCTGGACAGAGCGACACTGCGGGCGTGGGCGCGGGTGGTCGACGACGGGCCGTTCTCCTCGCTGTGCTGGGGTGAGCGGATCGCGTTCGACAATCCGGAGACCCTGACACTGCTCGGAGCCCTGGCCGCGTGGACGGATCGGGTGCGCCTGGTGACGACGGTGGTGATCCCGCAGTTGCACGATCCCGTCATGCTGGCCAAGGCGCTGTCGACCGGCGATCTGCTGTGCGATGGCCGATTGACGGTCGGGATCGGTGTCGGCGGGCGACACGAGGACTACCGCTCTGTCGGCGCCGACCCGGCGACCCAGACGATGCGACAGCTCGCCGACCGGGTCGCTGTCATGCAGCGGGTCTGGGCGGGGGAGAACGTCACCGGTGCGACGCTGCCGGTGGGGCCACCACCCGTGCAGTCGGGTGGGCCCGAATTGCTGGTCGGCACAACGGGTCCGAAGACGCTGCGCAGTGCTGCGAGCTGGGCTGCCGGCCTGGCGGGCACCAGCCTGGATCTGAACACGGCCGCCCAGAACGAGTTGTTCGACGTCGCACGCGCCGCGTGGCGGGACGCGGGCAAGCCGGCACCGCACCTGGCCACCTCGTTCTGGTTCGCGATCGGTGACGGGACCGCCCCGCGCGAGCAGGTGCACCGGCACCTGCGGCGCTACATCAACTGGATACCGGCCGAGATCGTCGACGCGATGGCCCCGACCACGGGCTGGGCCGGCACGCAGGACGAATTGCGCACTGTTCTGCGCCGATTCGCCGACATCGGAACCGACGAGATCCATCTGATCCCCACCAGTGACGACCTCGAGCAGCTGCGGCAGGTCGCCGAGGTGGTGTCGGACCTCAGCTGAGCGCCGGCGTGCCGGCGGGCGACCGGCCGCGCCCCTTGCTCAGGGTGGCGAGCAGTTCGCGGTAGGGGCCGACCAGATAAGCAGTGTCGCCGGCTTGCAGCTGCGAGTCCCGTCGTGGGTGTAGCTCACGGGCGCCGTCGCCGCCGACGATGGCGATCACCCGGGTCTGTGTCGAGAGCTCCGCCATCCGGATGCCATCGAGCTCACTTCCGGGGTCCACGCGGACTCCGCCGACCATGAACGACGCCTGGCCGACCGAGAACGTCCCGAAGACGGTGAGGCCCAGCGCCGCTCCGATGAACCAGGGCGCCGCCAACTCGACGGTCGACAGCACGGTGTCGAAGCCGAATCGGTGCGCCACCGCCGCGCCGAGCGCGCGGTCGAAGACTCGCAGGACCACCGGTACCCCGGCGCGGTCCTTGAGGTGCTCGCGGGTGACGATGGCCGTCTCGATGTTGACGACGTCGGCGTCGGTGAGAACCGCCACCGCCCTGGCCTCGTCGATGCGCGCCGCTTCCAGTGTCGAGGGCAGCGTGGCGTCGCCGAAGATCACTGGGATGCCGCGGTCGGCAGCAGCCGAGAGGTAGCGGTTCTCGTCGTTGAGCTCGATCACCGCGACGTCGTGGCCGGCGGCCTTGAGGTCGGTCGCCACCCGAATACCGAACGACCCCAGGCCCACCACGATCATGTGGCTCTGCAGCTCGCGAACCTTGCGCCGGCCCGCGGAATACGCCAGTCTCCGCGAGAGCAACAGGTCGGCGACGAACGCCATCAATACCGCGGTGGTGGTGATGCCGGCGAACATCAACACGATGCTGAACAGACGCAGCCAGGTCGGTTGATCGCTGAAGCTGAAGTCGCCGTACCCGACGGTGGCGATGGTCTCGGTGGAGAAGTACAGCGCATCGACGAAGCTCATCCCGGCTTGTTGTAGGAGAACCACAGCAGGATCGTCGACCCGAGAAGCAGACTCATCGACACCGACAGCGCGCGATAGAAGTTGGGGTTGACGTCCTCGCGAAAAGCTCTCACCGCATTTGCCATTCGGGTCATCGGGGAACGCCGGGGGCGGGGCCGGGCAGCGGTGTCCGGTTCGTCGAGTTCTCCCGCGGTGCCGATCATCGCGACCCAGTCGCCCTCGTCGACGTGCACATCGCGTCCCGGGCACGTCGTCACCGCTCCCGGTGTCGGACTCCGGTCGCCGTGCACGACGGCCACCGGGGCGAGGTCCCCGTGGATCTCGCGCAGCGTGCCGGCGCGGGGCATCGCCGCGCCGGAGACCACGAAGCGCAGATCGCCTGCCGCGATCGAGTGTGTGGTGCGGGCGAGGCATCGCTCCACCACCGACGGGGCGGCGAGATCGGCCACGTCGAGCACTGCACCTGGACCGTTGCCGGCGGCCATCGCCTCCCGCAGCACGGTGTTGGCGAGGCGGGCCACGACCCGCACCGTGGGGCTCAAACGGCGTGCCAGCAGCGCGATCTCGAGATTGTCCGCGTCATCCGGCCCTGCGCACACGACGGCGGTGGCGGTCGCGACGCCGGCAGCGGTGAGCTGATCGGGTCGATCGATCACCGTCACCGTCGCGCCGGCGCCACGCAACTCCTCGGCGATGCGCATCGCCAGCGCGTCGCCGCCGCTGACGATGGTGTGGCCGACCATTGCAGCAGGCTACGCAATGTGGCGCTGCCCGGCAGGATTTAGACGGTGACGACCTCGTACTCGCCGAGCTGGCCGACCAGCGTGTGCAGGTGATCCTGCGCCGAACCCAGCGTCTGCTCGATGGCGGTGAGCCGGGCGGCGTAGTGGCCCACCGGATACTCGGCGGTGACGCCGATGCCGCCGTGCAGCTGGATCGCTTCCTGGGCGATGTGACGGCCCGACCGGCCGATCTGCACCTTCGCTCGCGCACCGATCGTCGCACTGGTGTCACCGTCGGCGATCGACATGGCCGCGTACAGCGCCATGCTGCGGGCCAGTTCGAGCGAGACGTACATGTCCGCCGCGCGCTGGGTCAGCGTCTGGAACTTGCTCAGCGTGACGCCGAATTGCTTGCGCTGGGTGAGGTATTCGGTGGTCAACCGCAGCGCCTCTTCCATTGCTCCGAGCGCCTCGGAGCACAGACCCGACGAGAACCGCACCAGGGCGCGCTCGACGGCCGCCGATGCGTCGACCGCATCGCCGAGCGGCTCCGCCGCGGCACCGTCGAGGTCGATCTCGGCGCCGCGCTGGCCGTCGAAGGTCTTGTAGGGCTTGCGTGACGCGGCGCCCGCGTCGACCAGGAACAGCCCGGTGCCGCCGTCAGGAAGTGCGGCCGACACCACCAGGGTGTCGGCGCAATCACCGGCCAGCACAGGATTCTTGGTGCCGCTGACCGTCCAGCCGTCCCCCGCGCGTGCGGCGGTGGTGGAAACCGTCGCGGTGGGCCGGCGCATCCCCGGCTCGCTGTGGGCGAACGCCAGCAGCCGCTCGCCGGCGGCGACCTCGTCGAGCAGCGCGCGCTGCTCGGCAGTGCCGACCTCCGCGATCACCGCACCCGGGCCCAGGGCCGCGTGCAGGAGAGGCTCGGGAGCCAGCCGGCGGCCGACTTCGACGAGCACGGCGTGGATCTCGAGCTGACCACCGGCGTCTTCGTCGAAACCGAGCCCGAGCACGCCAGTTTCGGCGAGCTGGCCCCACACATCGCGGCTCCAGCCCTGGTCGGTGTCGAGGACCTTGAGGCGGCTCTCGACATCGTAAGCGCGCGTGAGCATCTCGCGGGTGGTGTCACGCAGCAGGGTCTGTTCTTCGCTGAACTGGAAGTCCATGAGTTCGCCTTGTCTCTACAGTCCGAGGATGGTCGACGAGATGATGGTGCGCTGCACTTCGTTGCTGCCGCCGTAGATCGAGGTCTTGCGGTAGTTGAGGTAGCGCGGTGCACTGTGCTGCGCCCACTCGGGGGACGCGATGTCGGCGTCGGTCGGGAACGGCAGGATGTCGGGCCCGGCCACCTCCATCAGCAGTTCGGTGGCGACCTGCTGCAGCTGGCTGCCCCGCAGCTTCAGCACCGACGACGCCGGGTTGGGCTTGCCGCCCTTGGAGCCCGAGGCGACCCGCATCTGCGTCAATTCCAGCGCGAGCACGTCGTTCTCGGCCTCGGCCAACCGGGCGGCGAACAGCGGGTCCTCGAGCAGGCCGCTGGCTTTCGCGCGCTCCTTGACCTCGGCGAGGCGCACCTTGGTCCGGGCGACCTGGGCGATGCCCGTGCGCTCGTTGCCGAGCAGGAACTTCGCATACGACCAGCCCTGGTTCTCCTCGCCGACGAGATTCTCGACGGGCACCCGGACGTCTTCGAAGAACACCTCGTTCACCTCGACGCTGCCGTCGATGAGCTTGATCGGCCGCATCGTGATGCCGGGGGTGTCGAGGTCGATCAGCAGGAACGAGATGCCGGCCTGCTTCTTCGGCGCGTTCGGATCGGTGCGCACCAGGCAGAAGATCCAGTCGGCGTACTGGCCCAGTGTCGTCCACGTCTTCTGTCCGTTGACCACGTAGCTGTCGCCGTCTCGCAGCGCGGTCGTCCTCAGTGAGGCCAGGTCCGACCCCGCCTCGGGCTCGGAAAAGCCCTGGCACCACCAGATGTCGAGGGAAGCCGTCGGCGGCAGGAACCGCTCCTTGACTGCCTGGGAGCCGAACTCGGCGATCACCGGACCGACCATCTTGGCGTTGAAGTTCAGCGGCTCCGGCACGCACGCCAGCTGCATCTCGTCCAACCAGATCTGGTGCTGGGTGGGCGTCCAGACCTTGCCGCCCCATTCGACCGGCCAGCTGGGCACCGCGAGGCCGTGGTCATTGAGGATCTTGTGAGTGGTGACGATGTCGTCTTTGGTGATCTCCGTACCGGCGCGGCTGCGTTCCCGGATCTCGGCGGGGATCTCCGTCCGGTAGAAGGTGCGAAGCTCGTCGCGGAACGAGGCTTCCTCGGGTGTCAGTGCCAGCTGCATGGCGGCCTCCTGCTCCATCGGTGGACTCCCTGCAGACTAACCACTTGGTTGGCACCCCCTTCGCGCAGTGCTGGCGATGTCATTTCTGCGCGCGTTTTATTGCTTGCGACGTCAAATGGACGCGTAACCTCTGCAGGTGTTCGCAACTCGTCTGAAGAGGGGATTAGACATGCGCAGACTCGCGAGAACAGTCGGGGCCTCGGCCTTCATCGTCGGCTCACTACTGGGGGCGCCTACCGCCGCCGCGGCACAGCTCACCAACCCCGCTCCCGCGCCGGCTCCCGCGCCCGTCCCCGAGCGTCCAACGGTGCAGCTGCTCGATTGCTACGGGTCCACCGGCTGGATGGGCTGCGGCCCCGGCTGGACGTGGCGCGACGGCTGGCGCGGCTTCGCGTGCTACCCCTGCTGACCCGACGACCCTCGAACACTGCGGAGAAACAGATGAAACTTCCAGCTATCTCCCTCGGGGGACTGGCCGCCGCGTCGGCCGTGCTCACCATCGGACTCGGAACAGCCTCGGCCGCACCGAATTACGACACGCTGCCCGTCAATCCGAACACCTCCACCGACTCGACGGCCTACGTGGCCGTGCCACCGGTGCTCGACCCCGGCGGTCAACCGGGCGTCGAGCAGGTGTTCAACCACCGGGACGGCACTCGTGGCATCACGACCAAGATCCTGGTGCTGGCGTCGCCGCAGGCGGCCACCGATGCGATGAACGCCTGGCGCGACGGCCTCGGCGGCGTGGTCGCCAATCCGCAGCCCGGGCCCGTCGACGTCGCTCCTGGCGCGATGTGGACGACCGGGTTGTCGCCGAACGGATCGCAGTCCGTCGGCGTGCTGATGTTCACGCGAGGTAACGCCGCGGTCGACGTGGAGTTCGACGGTCCGGTCAATGATCCGGTGCCTGCCGACCTCGCGACGCAGTACGGCAAGGACCAGGTGGCCGCGCTGGATCAACAGCTGGGTTCCTAGCTCCGACGCGCCAGTCCTCTCGGATCACGCCGAGTCTTTTCCTGGTCGATGTGAGACTGCCGGGGCTACACCTTGCTGGTGACCGGTACGGATCAGGGGGCGCCCGACGCACCCCAGTCAACAGATGAACAGAGGTTCGCAGGTCTGAGCCTCGACTGGTGGGCGACCATCGTGGCAGGCGTCATCGTCGCCCTGGCGGTGGCCGACGTGCTCCCGAAAGTTCCGTGGTGAACCGATGAGCAATGTCGTTCAGGAGGCCGGTCACCAGCGGAACGCCTCAGCCGGTCGTAACCCTCTCACCTACCTACCGGGGTTGCTGCTGCTCGTCGCCGTCGGCGTGGCGGGCAAGTATGCGCAGGTGGGGTGGAACGCGTTGGCAAAGCACGAGCACTGGACTGTGCCCGACATCGAGTACGTCCTGTGGGCCATCGTCATCGGTTTGGTGATCGCCAATACCGTTGGCGTGCATCGCGTTTTCCGACCCGGGGTGCAGACCTACGAGTTCTGGCTCAAGCTCGGCATCGTCGCCCTGGGGGCCCGCTTCGTGCTGGGTGATGTGATCAAGTTGGGCGGCGTCTCCCTGGTGCAGATCGTGCTGGACATGGCGATCGCCGGCTCGATCATCATTCTCGCTGCCCGACTGTTCGGATTGTCGGGCAAGTTGGGGTCACTGCTGGCCATTGGTACGTCGATCTGCGGTGTCTCGGCGATCATCGCTTCCAAGGGCGCCATCCGCGCGCGCAACTCCGAGGTGAGCTACGCGATCGCCGCGATCCTCGCACTCGGCGCGGTGGCGTTGTTCACGCTGCCGCCTCTCGGCCATGCGATCGGGCTCACCGATCACGAGTTCGGACTGTGGGCCGGGCTCGCCGTCGACAACACGGCTGAGACCACGGCGACGGGGTTCCTCTACTCCGACGAGGCCGGCAAGATCGCGGTGCTGGTGAAGTCGGTGCGCAATGCGCTCATCGGCTTCGTCGTATTGGGCTTCGCGCTCTACTGGGCCGCGCGCGGGGAAGCCGACCACATCGCTCCGGGGGTGCGCGCCAAGGCCGCGTTCGTGTGGGAGAAGTTCCCCAAGTTCGTCCTCGGGTTCCTCGTGGTGTCCGCACTGGCCACCGCGCACCTGATCAACAAGGGGCAGATCACCAACCTGGGGAACGTGTCGAAGTGGGCGTTCCTGCTGACATTCGCCGGCGTCGGACTCAACACGAACTTCCGCGAACTGGCACGGGCCGGATGGCGCCCGCTGGTCGTGGCGGTCATCGGACTCGTCGTCGTGGCGGCGGTGTCGCTGGCTCTGGTGCTGGTGACGTCTCGGGTACTTGGTTGGGGCGTAGGCGCTCACTGACGAGGCGATAGGGGTCCCGATAGGGCGCCGAGTGCACGCACTCTGATCTGTCCACTCGCGAGTCACGTCGTAAAGCGAACACTCGGCGGCAAAGTCCACTCCTGGCTCACGCTGAGGTCGCGCGGACGGGAGCGCGACCGAGATCAGCTAACCCGACGTGAGAACGTGACCGCGGGGGCACCCAGAAATTTTTTCGACGAACTGCTAATTCGTTGAACACGGAATCACCTGTCTGACAGGTATTTCTATCCATCGACTCCTGTAGACAGCAATTCTGTAGAATTGCTAATTTCTGAGAATTTTCTCCGAAACCGGTTTGACATCGCTGTCAATAGAGCACTCAGCGCACGAATGAATGACCCCGCATCGTCGCGGCGGGGACGGCGCTGAACGCAGGAGAAGGAACCATGGCTAATCACGGATTGACCCCCGAGGAGCTGCAGGCCGAGGTCGGCATCGCGCTTCCCGACAAGGAAGTCGTCTCGATCATCGACGTCAACGCCGACATCAACGTGGGCATCGACGCCGCGTCGCCGATCGACCTGTCGGCCGCCGCCAACCTCAATGTCGCCGCCCCCATCCAAGCGGGCGCAGGGGCGAATGTACTGACCTACGGGTCGGGCGCCGACGCCATGGTGACGCACTCCGCCGACGGCGGCGTGGTGATCATGCAATCGATGGACGATGTCACAGCCGATGCGTCGTCGATTCAGGACAGCGCCATCGACCAGGCCGGCGACACGTCGACCGGCACGGTCACCGACACCGGCGCGGACACGGGGACAGACACCGACGCCGACACCGGTGCGACGGTCGACACCGGAACCGGCACCTTCGCCGACGGTGCGCTGCTCAACGTCGATGTGAACGTCGACCTCAACGCCGATCTCGCCGCACCGATCGCTGGCGGCGTCGCGGCCAACGCCAACGTGGCCGCGCCCATCAACGCCGGTGTCGCCGCGAACATCGGGTCGTGGGACTCCACGGCCGATGCGGTGTCCATCCAGGACGCCACGATCACGCAGACCATGAACGACGTGCACGCGACCGCCGACTCCGATCAGACGTCGAGCATCGCCCAGGGCAGCACCCCCGGAACGGCCGACAGCGCCTCGAGCGCCACCTCCAGTGGCGCCAGCGCCGGCACGAGTTCTGCAGGGAGCGATAGTAGTTCGGCCGCCTGATCAGGCGCGCACACACTCCTCACGGCGAAAGGTTCGAACAGTGACCGTGACGAGCGAGGGGTCGGTGCCCACACAGGAGGTACTGCAGCGCGCCGATGGGGTCGAGCTGATCGGGGAGATGGCGGGGTCGGGCTACAAGGTCCCGCCCTCCCTGGTCCTCCGCGCCGACGGGCAGACGATCCAACTCACACCACTGCTGTACGCGACACTGCGGGCGATCGACGGGTCCCGCACACCCGACGAGGTGGCGAACGCGGTGTCAGAGGAGACGGGCCGGGATGTCTCGGCCGACAACATCGGCCATCTGGTCGACAAGCAGCTGCGGCCCCTGGGCCTGCTGGTGCTACCCGACGGGACGCAGCCCGCGACGAAGAAGCGAAACCCTCTCCTCGGGTTGCGCTTTCGCTACGCCGTCACCGAGCCGGAGCGCACCCGTCGGCTGACGGACCCCTTCCGCTTCCTGTTCCGGCCGTGGATGGTCGTGCCGCTGCTCGTCGTCTTCGCCGTCGTCTGCTGGTGGGTCTTTCTCCGAAAGGGGTTGGCGCACGCGGCCTATGACGCATTCCAACGGCCCGGCCTGCTGATCCTGGTTTTCGTCGTCACCGTACTCTCGGCGGGCTTTCACGAGTTCGGCCACGCCGCCGCGGCCCGATACGGCGGTGCGACACCGGGGGCCATGGGTTTCGGCGTTTACCTTGTGTGGCCAGCGTTCTACACCGACGTCACCGACACCTACCGGCTGGGCCGCCGAGCTCGGGTGCGTACCGATCTCGGTGGGCTCTATTTCAATGCGATTGTCGCCGTGGCGATCACGGGTCTGTGGCTGTGGCTGCGCTACGACGCGCTGTTGCTCGTGGTCGCCACCCAGATCCTGCAGATGCTGCGGCAACTCGCGCCGATGGTCCGCTTCGACGGCTACCACGTACTGGCTGACCTCACCGGGGTGCCCGATCTGTACTCGCGGATCAAGCCCACTCTGCTCGGCCTGCTGCCCTGGCGGTGGGGCGACCCGCACGCCGGCATGCTCAAGCCCTGGGCGCGAATGCTGGTGACGGTCTGGGTGATGGTCGTCGTACCGATGCTGTTGATCGCGCTGGTGGGCGCTGTCCTCGCGCTGCCCCGGCTGCTCGGCTCGGCGTGGTCGGCGCTGGGTACCCAGAAGGACGTGCTGTTGGCGGCGTGGGATGGCGGCGACGTGATCCAGATGGCCGCCCGCGTGCTGGCCATCATTGCGATCGTCATCCCGGTTGCGGGTGTGCTCTACATGCTGGTGCGGTTCCTGAGGCAGACCACGCTCGGCACGTGGAAGGCCACCACGGGGAAGCCCGCGATGCGGATGCTCGCGCTGCTTGCCGGTACCGCGATGGCCACGGGGGTGGCGTACGCGTGGTGGCCGGGGGAATCGACGTACCGGCCGATCCAGCCCTACGAACGCGGCACCATCGGTGACATCGCCTACGCGGTCGGGCTCGAGCGGCTCGGTTCACCGCCGCCGCAGCGGTCTGCGCCCACCCGGCCGGTCGCCGCGACCCGCACGATCAGCCCCGGTCAGCGCGGCGTGATGCGGGCGATGTGGGACACCCGCAGCCCGCTGCCGACAGCGGGGCAACCACGGTTGATGGTCGTGCTGATCCCGCGGATTCTGCGTTCCGGGGGCGCGGCGGGGTCCTCGGCTCCGATCACGACGGTCGCCGACAAAGGGTGGGTCTTCCCCGTCGACAAGCCACTGACCCCCGGGCCCGACGACAACCAGGCACTCGCGGTCAACACGACGAACAACACCGTCGTCTATGACACGGCCTTCGCGTTGGTGTGGCAGACCGACGAGGAGTACGCGGAGAACATCAACGACGCTGAAGCCTATGCGTCGTGCCGGAATTGCGGTGCCGTGGCCGTGGCGTACCAGGTGGTGTTCGTCATCGACGGTGACGAGTCCAACAACAACGTCGCCACCCCGCAGAACCTGGCGGGCGCACTGAACTACGACTGCATCAACTGCCTCACCTATGGGCTCGCGCAGCAGCTGTTCATCACCATCGACGAGCCGCTCTCGCCGGCGGCGATGACGAAGATCGACGAGGTGTGGTCGAGGGTGGCGGCGTTCCAGGCGCAGATCGAGGCCGGGCAGGTGAAGATCGCCGACATCCAACCGCAGCTGGAGGCCTACACCGACGAGATCAAGGCGATCGTCGAGGAAGACCAGCCAGGCACGTTCGCGACCCCGACGACGGCGGCCGCTACGTCGTCCTCGCCGCCGACGACCGCCACGTCGACCAGCGCCGTTCCCACGGTGTCGGAGACGGCCACTCCGACCGGTGCCGAGCCGGAACCGAGCGCGGCGGCCGAGGCGTCGGCGACCGAGACGGCGGCTCCGTCGACGTCGAGCGCACCGACGACCACGGCGGGGTCGACGTCGACGGTCGCGACCGCGGATCCCACGACGGCTGCGACCGCGTCGGCGGACTCGACGGCGGATGCGAGTTCGGCGGGGACGGACTCCAGCGACAGCACAGGTTGACGGTGGTCACCGCTAGGGTGACCGGCACTGTGATGAATGAACCGATAGACCTCAGCGCGTTCGCGAACATGCGGCGGTGAGCGTGCCGGGAAAGCGGGCCGATGTGTGGGAATCTGTGTCCGTGGCGCGCGCATCTGATCTGACGTCCTCGGACGTCGTCGCCAAGGCGCAGCGCTTCCCCCGGCTGCGCTACATGGGATCCAAGTATCGGCTCCTGCCGCACCTGGAACGCGTCTTCGCCGAGATCGGCGGGGACACCGCCGTCGACGCGTTCTCGGGGTCCGGAGTGGTGTCCTATCTGCTCAAGGTGCAGGGCTTCGCGGTCACTTCGAACGACTTCCTGAATTTCCCGGCCGTCATCGCAGCGGCCACGGTGCAGAACTCCTCGGTCAAACTCGACCAGGATCTGATCGAGGCGATCTGCGGGCCGCCGGCTGATGACCGTGACTTCATCCAGAGCACCTTCGACGGTCTGTACTTCACGCCCGAGGATCGGCAGTTCCTGGATTCCGCGTGGTCGCACATCGACACGTTGACGGGCCATCGGCGCAATCTCGCGATCTCCGCACTGGTGCTGTCGGCGGCGCGCAAGCAACCGCGCGGAGTCTTCACCTTCACCGACGGCACCAAGTACGCCGACGGGCGCCGCGATCTGAAGCTGTCGCTGCGCGACCACTTCCGCGAACGCGCGCTCGACTACAACGCGACGGTGTTCAGTAACGGCACACGCAGCCGGGCCCGCCGCGGTGATGTGTTCGAAATCCCCGACAACACACCGGATCTGGTGTATCTCGACCCGCCGTACGCCCCGCCCAGCGACGACAACGACTACATCAAGCGCTACCACTTCCTCGAAGGCCTGTCCGTGTACTGGCGTGATGTGACGATCATGGAGCACACCAAGACCAAGAAGCTGGAGAAGCGCTTCACGCCGTTCGCCTACAAACGCACGATCGAAGACGCGCTGCTGCGGTCGTTCGAGCATTTCGCCGACGCGGGCGCGATCGTGCTGTCGTACTCGTCGAACGCGATCCCGGGGGCGGCGCGCATCCGTGACCTGCTGGGCAAGGTCAAGCCGTCGGTCGAGGTGATCGCGATCGATCACAAGTACAGCTTCGGCACGCATGTGGCGGCCGCCCGGCGCGACGTGAGTGAGTACCTGTTCATCGGGCGGGACTGATGAGCAGTGCCGTCGCCTTCGACGACTACGTGGCGTCGCTGGGGCGGCTGACCGCGATCGTGGATCCGACGGCGTCGACGCCCGAAGCCGAGGCGATCAGCGAGGCGGTGGCCAGTCTGGAGCAGCTCGCCGAGATCGACGCGGCCTCGCTGACCGAGTGGACACAGCGGAATCCTCAGTCGGTGCACGTGCTGGGTCTGACCGTGGGGCTCGGCCAGGAGAAGCTCAAGGCGGCGCTGACCACGGAGTTCGGCACGGCCGGGTTCGTCACGCTGGCGCGGAAACGGCCGGCCGAGCTCGTCGCGATGCTCGACGAGCAATTCGACCTGCTGCGGCTGCTGCGCATGCAGCGCAACCGCACCTATGGCTTGGCTGATGTGTTGATCGCGCGGGCCGGGCCGCGGGCGACCGCGTCAGGGGGGCAGGCGTCGGGTCGCCGGATCGAGGACGAGATCTCAGCGATTGCAGCCGATCTGGGTCTGCCGCACGCGCAGCGCTCGCGGTTCACGGGGCGCCAGGGGCGTACGGCGCCGGCCGATTTGATCGTGCCTGACGCTGACAACGCGTCGATCGTCGTGGCGGCGAAAGGCTTCGACTCGACGGGCAGCAAGCTCACCGATGCGGTGCGTGAGATCGAGGAGATGGCCGAGGTGCGGTTGCCGCGCCAGTACGTCTTCGCGGTCATCGATGGCATCGGCTGGCATCGGCGCAAATCCGACCTGAAGAAGATCCACAGTTTGTGGGCCAACGATCACATCGACGGTATGTACACACTCGCGAGCCTCGATCAGTTCCGCGTCGATCTACATGACGCCGCAACGCGGCTCGGGCTGGGCGAGGGATGAAGGACGTCGGCGCCGTCCGCGGGTGCGGGGATGACGCCGAAAGCCTGTGCGTAGCAATTGAGTATCGCGGTCCACGTTCTCCCGCTGCCGTTGTTCGCCGATGTCATCATGGGCTCCCTGTCGTGTCGTAACCTGCTGTGGCACTGCAGATGACGATGCCCTGATGTTGACCGCGGGCGTATCCGCCGATCAGCCGGAGTAGCGGGGGAGCAGGGTGTCCACCGATCGGCGGACACGAAGACGCGGAGCGCCGGCCGGGCACGGTTCACGCGGTGTGCCCGTGCTCGGCGGCGAACCTACTCGACGGGGATGTCCAGGACTGCCTTGCCGGCCACCTGCCGGCCGAGCAGTGCTGTCGCGGCGTCGGACACCTCGTCCCACGACCTGCGCAGCCCCACCTGAGGATCGATGTCGCCCGATGCGATCAACCCCAGCAGGTACTCCAGATCCGGTGCGAGAGGTGCACGCATCATGAAAGTTTCCAGACGCTTTCGCGCACCCGTTCTGCGGGCGGCCTCGAAGTCGATCGTCGACGGGGCGCCGGAGGCCATACCTATCGATTGCAGTGATCCACCGTCGGACAGCAGACCGAAGGCCTCCGTGAGCAGAGAGCCGCCCACGTTCTCGAGGACCCCGAACACCGGAGCCACACCGTCGAGTCCGACCACCACTTCGGCCGCGCCGAGCTCTGTGAGCCCCGCACCACGCGGCCGCGAGCCGACCGCCGCGACGACGTGAGCGCCCGCGCGTGCGGCCAACTGGACTGCGAACCTGCCGACGCCACCGGACGCGCCGGTGATCAGGACACGTCTGCCGACCACCGATCCCAGCGCGCGCAGGGCCTGCAGGGCCGTCACACCCGCGACGGGAACGGCTGCCGCGGTGCCGAAGTCGACCGGATCGGGAATCAGTGCGAGGTTGTCAGTGGTGATCGCGCGGCGTTGCGCCCACCCGCCCTGGCCGCCGAAACCGACCACCCGAGCGCCGACGGGAGGCCCGGAACCGTCGGCCGCGGCAACGGACACCACTCCGGCGGAATCCCACCCGGGTACCTCCCCTGGCTGACGCATCCCGTCGATCCAGTGCAGCTCCCCGAAGTTCAGGGCGAAGGATCGGACGTCGACAAGCGACTCCGATGGACCGGTGACGGGCTCGTCGACATCGGCGACGCGGAGCTTGGAGGGCTGGTCCGGGTCGTAGACGACAGCACGCATTCTTGCTTCAAACCTGGTGGTCGGGAGCTTATTCCCGCCGCTCCGACCTGCGTCCGCAGGCCAACATCGAGAAATTTCTAAACGGATCGTTTTGTTAAGGACCAAAGAGATATAAACTGAACGAATCGTTTAGAATTATGGAACCAAGGGAGGCACTCGTGACCGGAGATCTGAAAGTTGGGTTGATCGCGGCGAATGCGGAGCGCGGATGGGCACGTGCTGCCCACGTACCCGCCATCGCGGCGCTGACAGGCCTGGAACTGGCCGCAGTGGCCACCAGGCGCCAAGAATCCGCCGACGCAGCCGCCGCCGCCTTCGACGCACCCGCCGCATATGGGGACCCGCTCGACCTGATCCGCAACGGGGCCGTGGACATCGTGGCGGTGGCCACCACCGTGTCGTCCCATCACGAGCTGATCGTCGCCGCCCTTCGCGCCGGCAAACACGTCATCACCGAATGGCCGGTGGCCTCGACGGTGGAGGAGACTGCCGAGATCGCCAGAGTCGACCGTCTCGTAGTGTCACCCCCGCTGCCGGGGGTCGGCACCCGCATCCTCGACCCTGACGTGCAACGCGAGTACTGGTATCAGAACTTTCATCAACTCCCGTTGATCGAGGAGACACGCGACGCACGGCCCGACGCCGTGCACTCGTACCTAAGCTACTTCTGGAATCACTGGACGAGGCCGGACTATCGTCCTGACGATGCCGAGATCTCGCGTCTGACAATGCTTTACGCCGAGCCGGGGGCGATGGTGGCCTCGGTCAAGTACTACCGTGCCGGAGCCGGCGCGGTGAGTCAGGCGCTGCACGAGACGCCACCCGGACGCGACGCCCGCATTACTGCACCGACAATCGTGCTGTGGCCGGGTGCGGACGCCCTGATACGGCCCGAATGGGCTGACCACCTGGAGGATTACTTCGTCGAGGTGGACTTCCGCCTCGTCGACTGCGGCCACTTCACCCCGGTGGAGGCGCCGGACGAGTTCGCCGCGGCTGTCGCGGACGCGGTCGCAGGACGGCCGTCCTGACGCCGACGAATGCAACCGGTGTCGATCGAAGAATTGAAGGAGAGAAGGACTGTGTCAATCTGGTTCATCACGGGGACATCTCGTGGCTTCGGCCATCTGATGGTGGCGGCGGCACTGGAGGCGGGCGACCAGGTCGTCGCGACTGCGCGCCGGCCGGAGGGCATCGCTGCGGCGTTCCCAGACGCCGGCGATCAACTCTTGATTCACGCCCTCGACGTCAGTGACGAGTCGCAGGCAGTGGCGGCGGTCGACGCCGCGCTGAAGCGATTCGGCCGCATCGACGTTCTGGTCAACAACGCCGGCTACGGAATCTTCGGCGCGGTGGAGGAGGTCTCGGACCAGGAGGTGCGAGCGGTATTCGATGCCAACGTTTTTGGCTTGCTGAACGTCACTCGCGCTGTACTGCCCACTCTCCGCGTGCAGGGGTCGGGCAGAATCATCAACATCGGCTCGAGCGCCGGCATCGCGGTCGGAGCGGGGCGCGGAATCTATGGAGCCACAAAATTCGCTGTCGAGGCCATCAGCGAGGCGCTGCGCGCAGAACTCGCGCCTTTGGGCGTGAAGGTCTCCGTCGTCGAACCCGGATCGTTCCGCACCGATTTCCTGGCGCACCACGACCAGCGTCGGCCAGGAAAGTCCACCGACGCCTACGCCGACACCGTGGGCGCACTGCAGAACGCCATCAATGGCCTCGACGGCAAGCAGCCGGGAGACCCGGTCAAAGCGGTGTCAGCCATCCGTGCGCTGGCTGTAGCCGACGATCCGCCGCTTCGGCTGCCGCTCGGCAGTGACAGCGTCGCCCTGTTCGAGCAGAAAGCGGCGTCGCTGGCGGAGACCGTCGAGGCTCAGCGGACCCGCGCAGCGGCGACCGACTTCGCGTCGGCCTGAGCGAACTTGCGTGCTGCGCCTAGCGAGTGTGTGGAGTGTCGGCGGGTTGGGCGATAGCCCCCCGGATGAACATCGCGAGTGCGCGGGCGGGAAGGCTCGAATCCAGGGAACTGTTCGCTGCTCGTTGGAGCGCCAGTCCATGGGACAGGGCGATCTGCGAGACGCCGAACTCGTACGGACTCAGGTCGGAGGTGATGCCCAGGCGATCAAAATGGCTGGCGATCAGCTCGGCGAGGCGCTGTCGGTAGCTTTCGTAGATCTCGGAGAACTGAACGGCTTTGGGGCCGCCGCGCATCGCGTACAGCTGGAACTCGGTGGTCAACAGACACCAGCTGCTGTCGTTGCCGAGCACCTGATAGCGCCGTTCGATCGCGGGAGCGAGATCGGCGGCAGTCTCGATGCGGTCGAGGGCGCGGCTCAGGGTGGCGACCTCGACGTCGAGATGGTGGCCCAGGAGCTCGACGAACAGATCGTCTTTCGACTCGAAGTTGGAATAGAAGGCGCCCCGCGAGTAGCCCGCCTCTTCTGCGATGACGTCGATTGGCGCGGCTTCGAAACCCACCCGGCAAAACACACGGCCCGCGGCCTCGACGAGGCGCTGGCGCGTCACCGCCCGTTGCTCGGCGCGCGTCAAGCGGGGCATGGATCCCTGCTCCCTCCGTCCGGCCTGCCGATCAGCGTATCCCAGGATCGAAATCTATTCGACAGGTCTGCATTCTGATACGTTTATGTATCTAAAGTAGATGCTGCATATCAACGCACGCCGGTCCGAGGAAGTGTGAAGCCATGACGATCATCTCGACAAGGACCGCCGGCGCATGACCGACGACGAACGCTCCGTACCCAGCGTGCCGACGGCGCGAGAATGGATCGGCGACAACGAGACGTTCACGAGCCGCCGCGGACACCGCATCGCCTACCGCCGTCATGGTGAAGGGCCGACTTTGCTTCTGCTGCACGGCTTTCCGACCTGGTCCTACGACTACGCGGCCGTGGCTGTGGACCTGGAGCGCGACCACGACGTGATCACCATGGACTTTCTCGGATACGGCGTATCGGACAAACCCCGGGGCTACCGCTACACGGTGACGGAGTCCGCCGACATTGTCGAAGACCTGCTGGCCCACCTCGACGTCCGCGCGGTGCGTCTGGTCGTTCACGACTACGGGGGAATCGTCGGTCAAGAACTCCTGCAACGCATCTCCGCGCATCGCCTCAGGTTCACGATCGAGTCGGTCGTGGTGTTGAACTGCGGCATCGTCTACAGCGCCTACCGACCCACTCGGTTGCAGCAGCTGCTCATCATGCCGGTCATCGGCAAGTTCGTCGCCGGTCGTATCACGGCGGACCGGACACGCGCGGGACTGGACGCCGTGCGGGGGACCGGCCTCATCGATGCCGAATTCGACGACCTCTGGGTCGGAATGTCCTACCTGGACGGTCACAAGCTCGCCCACGCGCACATCAAATACAACGCCGAACGCGCGAAGCACCACCAGCAGTGGGAGGCCGCGCTCGCCGAGTGGCCCGGCCCGCTGAAACTCGTGTGGGGACTGAACGATCCGGTGTCGGGTCGTCACGTACTCGAACACGCCAGAATCGTGTTGCCGCGCGCCGAGGTGGTCGAACTCCCCGGTGTCGGCCACTTCCCCCAGCACGAGGCGCCGCGCGCGGTTGCCGACGCAATCCGCGCACGTTGAATGTGGCCACCGCGCACCGGCGCACGCTCGCCGCTGACAACCGCTCGCGCACATCGTGCGCTTGGTCGACCATCTCGGCGCTGGAAAGCAGGCCGACGTCGGGGTGACCCACGAGAGACACGGCGCATCTCAAGCAAACGCATCGTTCAGTTTTACGATGGGCGCATGTCAGCTTCGAAGGCGCCAGCCAGTGCCGATCCGGCCCTTCCTCCTCGCAAGCGCGGCCGGCCGGTGAGCGCCCAATCGCGGCAGGCCGTCCTCGACGCCGCCGTCGGCCTGTTGGATGAACGTGGAGTGGCAGGCTTCACCATCGATGAAGTCGCTCGTCGTAGCGGTGTCAGCAAGGCCACCATCTACAAGCACTGGACGAACGGTTTCGATCTCGCGGCGGCGGCCTACGGTGACATCGTCACCGGGGCTGTGCCCGTTCTCGATACCGGCAACGCTGTAGACGATCTCTTCGACCAGGTCGTCAGGCTGGCCCGCTTCTACGGCAGCGCGCGGGGCCGGGTGGTTGCGCAGGTGCTCGGCGCCGCCCCGAGTCATGACAAGGGCACGGCTACGCTGCGCGACGCCTATTTCTCGGAACGGCGGACCGCTACCGTCGCGCTCATCCGAAAAGGGCAGGGGAACCGCCAGCTTCGACCCGACCTCGATCCGGACCTTACTGTCGACTTCTTGTTCGGGCCCGTGGTGTTTCGCATGTTCAACGGCTTGGGGCCACTCGACGACGCCGAAGCGCGCGTGGTCGCCGACATGGGGATACGCGCGATAGCGCTGAACCCGGGGGCCTGACGGCTGGGTTCGTCGACGACCCGGGGATGAGAACCTCGAGAATGGCGATCCGCTCGACGGTTTCGCCGGACTCCGCGACACGTGGTCGAAGCGGTTCAGTACTCGTGTCGGGTTCTCACGGCGCGGTCTTCAGGTTTACTTCAGCCCTCACCGATAGCGTCGGTTGCCCGAGCCAGCGTGTGAAGGAGCAGCCGATGAGCGAGTTGGTTGGGAGTGGCGGGAACATGCCCGCCAAGAAGGCGCCGGGCAAGAAAGCGCCAGGCAAAAAAGCCGCCAAGAAGGCGCCCGGCAAGAAGGCCGGGGCGAAGAAGGCGCCGGGCAAGAAAGCGCCCGGCAAGAAAGCGGCCAAGAAGGCGCCCGGCAAGAAAGCGCCAGGTAAGAAGGCTGCGAAAAAGGTGCCCGGCAAGAAAGTGCCGGGCAAGAAGGCGTCCAGTGGTTTTGCGGCATCGCACTCCGAGGGAGCCGATGCGCCGCCGCGGATGAAGGTGCCGGAACTGCCTGCGCCACCGAGTGATCCGCTGTCGGTGCTAGGGCTCGATGAGGTCCACACCGCGGCTGACCTGAACCGTGCTTGGCGGCGCTATGCCGCCCGTCACCATCCCGACCGGGGTGGCGATGCGTTGACGTTCACGCGCGGGCGGTTGGCGTACGAGGAGCTGCTTGCTCGGCGATGACCGAGGTGCGGTTGCCGCCCGCTCATGTCCGCCGATCACCACCACGTCGAATCGATCGGCACTGCTCATGGTGGTCTTCCTCCGAAGACGTCACGCCGCCGACGAGGCCGCCGATTCGCCCGACGGATAAGGTATACATTCAGTATGCAACCCCTGTCGGGTCGGGATCGCGCGTATGCCTATCTGCGTGACCAGGTGCTCAGTTCGCCGGCCGCAACGGGAACGTTCCTCAACGAACAACAGCTGGCCACGCAGATCGGTGTGTCCCGCACCCCGGTCCGGGAAGCTCTGCTGACCTTGCAGGCCGAGGGTCTGGTCGAGATGGTGCCCAAGCGCGGGGTGTTCGTGCCCGCGATGTCCGGCCGCCAGATCACCGAATTGATGGATCTGCGTGGGGCATTGGAGCGCCATGCGGCGTCGACCTGCTTACGCGCAGACAGGGCGCCGGTGGCACAGATGGAGTCAACGCTGATCGATCAGTCCCACCTGTGCGCCTCCGACGACGACAGTGCCGCGCAGCGTTTCATCGAACTGGACACCCGGTTCCACCAGATCCTCATCGACGCCGCAGGCAGCGACCTGCTCTCGCGTACCTACGCCGGGCTGCGTGCCCGGCAGCTGCGGGTCGGACTGACCGCGCTGCTGCACGGGCACGAGCGCCGGCGCGACGTCTGCTCCGAGCACCGCACCATCGTCGATGCGCTGGCCGGCGGCGACGAGCACCAGGCTCATCGCGCCATCGACGAGCATCTGCGGGTCACTTTGCAGATTCTGTTGCAGGCGTAGTGGTTTCGGCGATCTCCCGGTAGTGCTCCTCTTCGGAGCTGTCGGGGTCACGCCCCAGCGCCAAGCCGATCACGGTGAGCACGCCCACCACCGCGATGTAGCCGAAGATCGCGGGCCAGCCGCCCGTGGCGTCCAACAGGTAGGTGAACAGCAGCGGAGCGATGGCACCGCCGAAGACCCCGGCGATCGTGTACGCCAGCGAGGCGCCTGTCGAGCGCAGCCGCACCGTGAACTGCTCGGTGACGAAGGCGGCCTGCGGGCCGTACATGAACGAGTGGAACGCCAAGCCGATCACCACGCCGAGCACCAGCAGCGGGAACGAGGCGGTGTCGATCAACAGGAAGAAGATCAGCGTCCAGATCACCCCGCCGACGGCGGCCACGCCGTAGACCATGCGCCGGTTGAACCGGTCGGACACCGCGCCGGCCAGTGGGATGAGTCCGAGCTGGAACGCCGAGCCGATCAGGATGGCGATCAGCACCTGACTGCGTTCCATGCCGAGCTCCAGCGTGCCGTACGTGATGGAGAAGACAGTGAACAAGGCGTACATCACGTCCGGGGCGATGCGCGACAGAATGGCCGCGATCAGCGGCCGGGTCTGGGTGGTGAAGACGTCCTTGATGGGTGCCTCGGGGCGGTCTCCGCTCTCCTGGAGCGCCTTGAACACCGGAGTGTCCTCCAACTTGAGCCGGATCCACAGCCCGAAGCCGATCAGAACTGCGGACAGCAGGAAGGCGAGGCGCCACCCCCAGTCCTCGAACTGCTCCTCCGAGAAGGCCAGGGTCAACGCGGCCAGGGCGCCGTTGGCCAGCAGGTTGCCGGCGGGCGGGCCCACCTGAGCCGCTGAGGCCCAGAAGCCGCGTCGTCTCGGATCGCCGTACTCACTGGAGAGCAGCACCGCACCGCCCCATTCACCGCCGACGGCGACACCCTGGGCGAATCGCATGGCCACCAGCAGGATGGGCGCTGCGATGCCGATCGAGGCGTAGCTGGGGATGAGGCCGATGGCGAAGGTGGTGACGCCGATCAGCAGCAGGGTGATCACCAGAAGCTGTTTGCGGCCGATGATGTCGCCGAGACGGCCGAACACGAATCCGCCGATGGGCCGTGCGACGTAGCCGACGGCGTAGGTGGAGAACGCCAAGAGCGTACCCGTCAGAGGGTCACTCTCGGGGAAGAACACCACCGGGAACACCAGCGCGGCGGCGGCGGAGTAGACCGCGAAGTCGTACCACTCGAGCGCTGTGCCGGTGAGGCTGGCGGCGAAAGCCTTGGTCAGGCTCCTTTTATCGGCTGCTTGGGCCGTCATCGAACCAATCCTCTTCGTGTGTGGGCCGCGCGTCAGGCGACCATGTGACGTACCATACTCTTCGTATACAACATGTATGCCGAATGACGGTCAAGCGGTGAAACGCAAAATTTACGAGAAGGAGCAGGCCTGATGCTGACGTTCGAACTGCCCGAAGGATCCACGGTGACGGTGGAGCCCACCACGGTCCTCAACGCCGGATATGCAGGTCGCAACCAGGATGAGGTGGCCGCGCACATCGCGGAACTGGCCGAGCTCGGCGTACCTGCCCCGTCTGTCACACCCGCGCTATACCCCGTCTCGCCCTACCTGGCACAGCAGACCGATACCGTGCACACCCAGCACGACCACACCTCGGGGGAGGCCGAGTGGGCGCTGGTGATCACCGACGACGAAGACGTCCTCCTGACGGTGGCGTGTGACCACACCGACCGCACCCTGGAAACCCACAGTGTGGCGTGGAGCAAGAACGCCGCCCCCGACGTGCTGGGCACCAAGGCGTGGCGCCTGCGTGACATCGCCGACCGGCTCGACGCGATCACCCTCAAGGCCTGGGTGGGTGCCGACGAGACGCTGATCCAGTCCGGCACGATGGCCGACCTGCTGGGTCCCGACTACTGGGTGGGCGTCCTGCGCGAGCGCGGCCTGTTCCGTCCCGGCACCGTGCTGCTGTCGGGCACCATCACCATGCTGCCCGAGGTCAACCAGTTCGCCGACGCGTGGAAAGTCGAATTGTCAGATCCGGCAACCGGATTCACCTCGACGTGCCAGTACCGCACCGAACCGATGCCCGAGCCCATCGGCTGAGTCGCGGTGCGCCGGGGCAGATCCCGGGCGCATCGGGTGGAGGTTATGACGTGGTGCCCCCGGCAGGATTCGAACCTGCGGCCTTCTGCTCCGGAGGCAGACGCTCTATCCCCTGAGCTACGGGGGCGCATGATGACACTGCGCCGAATCGGGCGTGGCTAGCGTAGCGCATCCGCGCGGGGAAACGGATTCGGGGCAGACGGGCCCCAGACCATAGGATGGTCCCTCGTGACCCCCGCCGATCTGGCCGAACTGCTCCGCAGCACCGCTGCCGCGGTGCTCGATGCGCACAGCCTGGACACCTCTGCACTGCCGGCTACCGTCACCGTGGAACGCCCCCGTAACCCCGAGCACGGCGACTACGCCACCAACCTGGCCCTGCAGCTCGGCAAGAAGGTCGGCGCCAACCCCCGCGAGCTGGCCGGCTGGCTGGCCACCGCACTCGTCGAGCAGCCCGGCATCGCCGCCGCCGACGTCGCCGGGCCCGGCTTCGTCAACTTGCGCATCGAGGCCGCCGCGCAGAACGTGCTGGTCGGAGACGTCATGGCCGCCGGCGCCGGCTACGGAACGTCCGCCCAACTTGCCGGCCGCAAGGTCAACCTCGAGTTCGTCTCGGCCAACCCCACCGGCCCCATCCACATCGGGGGCACGCGCTGGGCCGCCGTCGGCGACGCGCTGGGCCGGCTGCTGACCACCCAGGGCGCAGAGGTGGTACGCGAGTACTACTTCAATGACCACGGTGCGCAGATAGACCGGTTCACCAACTCGCTGATCGCCGCCGCCAAGGGGGAGCCGACCCCCGAGGACGGCTACGCAGGCTCCTACATCGGCGACATCGCCGCACAGGTTCTCGCCAAGGAGCCCGACGCGCTGAGCCTGCCCGACGAGCAGATGCGCGAGACGTTCCGCGCCATCGGCGTCAACCTGATGTTCGACCACATCAAGGCCTCGCTGCACGAGTTCGGCACCGACTTCGACATCTACACCCACGAAGACTCGATGCACACCTCCGGTCGCGTCGACCAGGCGATCGCCAAGCTGCGCGAGACCGGCGCCATCTACGAGAAGGACGGCGCCACCTGGCTGCGCACCACCGACTACGGCGACGACAAGGACCGCGTCGTCATCAAGAGCGACGGCAACCCGGCGTACATCGCCGGTGACCTGGCCTACTTCCTGGACAAGCGGCAGCGCGGCTTCGACCTGTGCATCTACATGCTCGGCGCCGACCATCACGGCTACATCGCGCGGCTCAAAGCCGCCGCGGCCGCCCTCGGCGACGATCCTGACAGCGTCGAGGTCCTCATCGGCCAGATGGTCAACCTGGTGCGCGACGGCCAGCCGGTCCGGATGAGCAAGCGCGCCGGCACTGTGATCACCCTCGACGATCTGGTCGAGGCGATCGGCGTCGACGCCGCGCGCTATGCGCTGATCCGCAGCTCGGTCGACACCCCGATCGATATCGACCTCGCGCTCTGGTCGTCCGCGTCGGCCGAAAACCCGGTCTACTACGTGCAATACGCGCACGCGCGGCTGTCCGCGCTGGCCCGCAACGCCGCCGACCTCGGCATCACGCCCGACACCGGCCACCTGGATCTGCTGACTCACGACAAAGAGGGCACGCTGATTCGCAACATCGGCGAGTTCCCACGGGTGCTCGCCACCGCGGCGGCGCTCCGCGAACCGCACCGCGTCTCGCGCTACCTCGAGGACCTCGCCGGCGACTACCACCGCTTCTACGACTCCTGCCGGGTGCTGCCCCAAGGCGACGAGGAACCCGGCGATCTGCACGCCGCGCGCCTGGCCCTCTGCGCCGCTACTCGCCAGGTGATCGCCAACGGCCTGACCATCCTCGGCGTCAGCGCGCCGGAGCGGATGTGATCGCCCACCCGGCCGGGCCCCGTCACGCTGAAGAGATTCACCACGCGGGCGCACCGGCCCGGCCCCAGACCGCGGCGGACGTCGCCGCATTAGCGCCGAAAGTGTGGCCGCGCAACGCCATTCGCGACGACTCGGGTGTCCTGACCATCGGTGGGGTATCGGTGGCCGACATCGCCGCCGAGTACGGCACCCCGGTGTTCGTCGTCGACGAGGATGACTTCCGTTCTCGCTGTAAGGAGATCGCGGCAGCCTTCGGCGGCGGCGACCACGTGCGCTATGCCGCGAAGGCGTTCCTGTGCACTGAGATCGCCCGCTGGGTCGACGAGGAAGGTCTGTCCCTCGACGTCGCAAGTGGTGGTGAGCTCGCGGTCGCGCTGCACGCCGGTTTTCCTGCGAATCGTATTGCGCTGCATGGAAACAACAAGTCGATTGCCGAGCTGACGGCAGCCGTGCAGGCCGGCATAGAGCATGTGGTGGTCGACTCGATGACCGAGATCGAGCGGCTGGACGCGATCGCCGGTGCCGCAGGCGTCGTGCAGGACGTGCTGATCCGCGTCACCGTCGGTGTGGAAGCCCACACCCACGAGTTCATCTCGACCGCGCACGAGGACCAGAAGTTCGGGCTGTCGCTCGCCAGCGGCGCCGCGATGGCCGCGGTGCGCCGGGTGTTCGACGCCGATCACCTGCGGCTGGTCGGCCTGCACAGCCACATCGGCTCCCAGATCTTCGACGTCGCGGGTTTCGAGCTCGCCGCACACCGGGTGATCGGGTTGCTGCGCGATGTGGTCGCCGAGTTCGGTGTCGCCAAGACCGCGCAGATGTCGATCGTCGACCTCGGCGGGGGGCTCGGCATCTCCTATCTCCCGTCCGACGATCCGCCGCCGATGGAGGACCTCGCAGCCAAGATCGGGGCGATCGTCGAGAACGAGTCAGCGGCCGTCGGGCTGCCCGCGCCGCGGCTCGTCGTCGAACCGGGACGCGCGATCGCCGGCCCGGGCACCATCACGGTCTACGAAGTCGGCACCGTCAAGGACGTGGCGATCGCGGCGGACCGGCAGCGCCGCTACGTCAGCGTCGACGGCGGGATGAGTGACAACATCCGCACCTCGCTCTACGGGGCCGAATACGACGTGCGGCTGCTCTCGCGCACCACCGACGTGGCTCCCGTGCTGTCCCGTGTGGTCGGGAAACACTGCGAAAGTGGCGACATCGTGGTGCGCGACGCCTGGCTGCCCGGCGACGTGACGCCGGGTGACCTGCTCGGTGTGGCCGCCACCGGCGCATACTGCTATTCGATGTCGAGCCGATACAACCTGATCGGCCGGCCGGCCGTGGTGGCCGTGCGCGACGGGCAGACCCGCCTGGTCCTGCGCCGGGAAACGGTCGATGACTTGTTGAGTCTGGAAGTGAGGTAACGCGGTGAGTGACGCGATCGGGGTGGCCGTTCTGGGCCACGGCAACGTCGGTAGCGAGGTGGTGCGCATCATCGAGCGCAGCGCGGCCGACCTGACCGCGCGCATCGGCGCGCCGTTGGAGGTCCGAGGCATCGGCGTGCGCCGCGTCGCCGATGATCGCGGGGTGCCGGTGGACCTGCTCACCGACGACATCGACGGCCTTGTCTCCCGTGACGACATCGACATCGTCGTCGAACTCATGGGTCCGGTGGAACCGGCACGCAAGGCCATCCTGTCGGCGCTCGAACAGGGCAAATCCGTCGTCACCGCCAACAAGGCCCTGATGGCCGTCGCGGCAGGCGAGCTCGCCCAGGCGGCCGAGAACGCCCACGTGGACCTGTATTTCGAGGCCGCCGTGGCCGGCGCGATCCCGGTGATCCGTCCGTTGACCCAGTCGCTGGCCGGCGACACGGTGCTGCGGGTGGCCGGCATCGTCAATGGCACCACCAACTACATCCTGTCCGCGATGGACAGCACGGGCGCCGATTACGACAGCGCCCTGGCCGACGCCAGCGCGCTGGGCTACGCCGAAGCCGACCCCACCGCCGATGTCGAGGGATTCGACGCCGCCGCCAAGGCGGCCATTCTCGCCTCGATCGCCTTCCACACCCGGGTCACCGCGGACGATGTGTACCGCGAGGGCATCACGAAGGTCAGCGCCGCCGACTTCGCCTCCGCGCGCGCGCTCGGATGCACGATCAAGCTGCTGGCGATCTGCGAGCGGCTCACCGATGACGATGGGCAACAGCGGGTTTCGGCCCGGGTCTATCCGGCCTTGGTGCCGCTGACCCATCCGCTGGCGTCCGTCAGCGGGGCATTCAACGCCGTGGTCGTGGAAGCCGAGGCGGCCGGCCGACTGATGTTCTACGGGCAGGGTGCAGGCGGCGCCCCGACCGCATCGGCGGTGCTGGGTGACGTGGTGATGGCTGCCCGAAACCGTGTGCAAGGCGGTCGCGGCCCGAGAGAGTCCAAGTACGCGAAGCTGCCCGTGGCGCCGATCGGCCTGATCCCGACCCGCTACTACGTCAACATGAACGTCACCGACCGTCCCGGCGTGCTGTCGGCCGTCGCCGCTGAGTTCTCCAAGCGCGAGGTCAGCATCGCCGAGGTGCGTCAGGAAGGCATGGTCGACGAGGGCGGAACGCGTTGCGGCGCCCGCATCGTCGTGGTCACCCACCGGGCGACCGACGCCGCACTATCGGAAACCGTTGCCGCGCTTGCTGATCTGGAAGTGGTATCCAGCATCAACAGCGTGCTGCGGATGGAAGGGACTGCAGAGTGAACACCACCCGCGCCGTGCACCAGCCCTGGCCTGGACTGATCGAGGCCTATCGCGAGCGGCTGCCCATCGACGACTCGTGGACGCCGATCACGTTGCGGGAGGGCGGAACTCCGCTGCTTCCCGCCCCGCGGCTGTCCGACTACACCGGCTGCACCGTGCATCTGAAGGTGGAGGGCCTCAACCCCACCGGTTCGTTCAAGGACCGCGGGATGACGATGGCCGTGACCGAGGCGGTCGCCCGCGGTCAGCAGGCGGTGCTGTGCGCCTCCACGGGCAACACGTCGGCCTCGGCAGCCGCCTACGCCGCGCGGGCCGGCATCACCTGCGCGGTGCTCGTGCCGCAGGGCAAGATCGCGCTGGGCAAGCTCGCGCAGGCGGTCATGCACGGCGCCAAGATCATTCAGATCGACGGCAACTTCGACGACTGCCTCGAGCTCGCCCGCAAGCTGACCGCTGACTTCCCGACCGTGTCACTGGTCAACTCGGTCAACCCGTTCCGTATCGAAGGGCAGAAGACCGCTGCGTTCGAGATCGTCGACGCGCTCGGCGACGCGCCTGACGTGCACGCGCTTCCGGTCGGCAACGCCGGAAACATCACCGCGTACTGGAAGGGCTACACCGAATACCACCGCGACGGCCTCGCTGCGCGCCTGCCCCGCATGCTCGGCACGCAGGCCGCCGGCGCCGCACCGCTGGTGTCCGGTGAGCCCGTCAGCGACCCCGAGACCATCGCGACCGCGATCCGGATCGGCTCGCCGGCGTCCTGGACGCAGGCGGTGGAGGCCCAGCAGCAGTCCGACGGCAAGTTCCTCGCAGCCACCGACGAAGAGATTCTCGCGGCCTACCACCTGGTGGCCCGCACCGAGGGTGTGTTCGTCGAGCCCGCGTCGGCGGCCAGCATCGCCGGCCTGCTCAAGTCCATCGAAGACGGCTGGGTCACCAAGGGTTCCACCGTGGTGTGCACCGTCACCGGCAACGGACTCAAGGATCCCGACACAGCGCTGAAGGGCATGCCGGCCGTGATCCCGGTTCCCGTCGATCCGGTCGCCGTCGTGGCCAAGCTCGGCCTGGTCTGAGCCGACGTGTCCGCGATCCGCGCCCTGCCCCCGGGTTTGACCGCAACCGCGAAAGTGGCCGCGTCGAGCGCCAACCTCGGCCCCGGCTTCGACAGCATGGGCATCGCTCTCGGGATCTATGACGAAATCACAGTCGAGACAACGGATTCTGGTCTAGTCGTCGAGGTGCAGGGCGAAGGGGAGGGGCAGGTTCCTCTCGACGCGACCCACCTCGTGGTGCGGGCGATCCAGCGAGGATTACAGGAGACGAACGTGTCGGCGCCGGGGATGATCGTGCGCTGCTGCAACAGCATTCCCCACTCTCGTGGCCTCGGTTCGTCGGCAGCCGCGGTGGTCGGCGGCCTTGCGGCTGCGAACGGCATTGCCGCACAAGCGGGTTCGAGACCCATGTGCACCGAGACGCTGGTGCAGGTGTCCTCGGAGTTCGAAGGGCACCCCGACAACGCGTCGGCCGCGGTACTGGGCGGTGCGGTCGTGTCATGGACCGAAGGGGCGGGGGCATCGCCGCGCTACGCCGCGGCGCCGATCCGGCTTCATCCAGACATCGTGTTGTTCAGCGCGATCCCCGCGGTGCGTTCCTCGACCGCCGAGACCCGGATCCTGCTTCCCGAGCGCGTCAGCCACACCGACGCCCGTTTCAACGTGAGCCGGGCGGCGCTGCTGGTGGTGGCGCTGACCGAGCGGCCGGACCTGCTGATGGCGGCGACCGAGGACGTGCTGCACCAGCCGCAGCGCGCGCCGGCGCTGCCGGCGTCTGCGGAATACCTCGATGTTCTGCGTCGTTGTGGCATACCAGCAGTGCTGTCGGGCGCCGGGCCCGCAGTGCTCGCATTCGGTCTTCACGCCGAGCACCACGCGGGACTGCCCCATGAGGCGGTCGAGCGGGGTCGAGAACTCGGGTTCACCGTGGTGAAGACGCCGGTCGGACAGGGTGTCACGTGGTCCGCAGATGTGGCCGCCCGCCCCTGACCGCCGCAAACGCGTCAATCACACACGCACCAGATGAATCACCGTGTTTCTTGCTTCCCGCCCGGAAGCGGGTTATTCTCGCAATCGTCCAGCAATCGCAGGCGTCTCTTCCTGCGTCGACTGCAGAGACCTCAGGACAACCCACACTTTTCAGGTGCTCAACTCGTGGACCGACGGTTGTGTCCCATCCCGGCGGACCCGTGGATCACTGTTGCTGTGGCAGCGGTGTGACCTCAGCGTTCAGCAAATTGGACTGAGCGCACAGAACCCTCGCGTTGACCAAGATCAGCGGGGGAAGAAAGGAAATCCGTGACCGATACGGACCTCATCACGGCTGACTCCAGCGCCGACAATGGTGCGCTGCCGCTTGCCGTGACCACTGACGCTCCCGCCGCGCCGGCGCGCCGTGGCGCTCTCACCAGCATGGTGCTGCCTGAGCTGCGCACGCTGGCCAAGGAGATCGGCGTCGAAGGCGCCTCCGGGATGCGCAAGGGCGAATTGATCGCCGCCATCCGCGAGCGCCGCGGGGACGGCAACGGCAAATCCGCCGCAGCTGCACCCGCTGCCGAGGGCTCCGCGCCGGCCGATGCGGCGCCGCCGCAGCGCCGTGAGCGCCGATCTGCCTCCCGCGGGCAGGGCGAGCCCAAGACCGGCGAACCCAAGACCGCTGAGCAGCCCGCGAGCGAGGACGCTCCGCGTGCCGACGCTGCGCCGACCGCCACCGAGGCGCCGGAGCGCAAGCCCGAGCAGGAGCGTCAGGACTCTCAGGACGGCGCGCGCGACGCGTCGGAAAAGACGGCGGAGAAGTCCGACCGCGACGGCCGCAGCCAGAACGACGGCGCACGCCAGAACGACGGCGCACGCCAGAACGACGGCGCACGCCAGAACGACGGCGGCAATCGTCAGAACGACAACCGCAACCAGAACCAACAGAACGATCGCAACCAGGGCAATCGCAACCAAGACGATCGCAACCAGGGCAATCGCAACCAGGACAATCGCAACCAGGACAGCGACAACGACGACGACGGTGACGGCCGGCAGGGCCGGCGCGGCCGCCGGTTCCGCGACCGCCGACGCCGCGAACGCGGCGGTGAAGGTGGTGGCGGCAATCTCGACCGCGACACCGAACTTCGCGAGGACGATGTCGTCCAGCCGGTCGCCGGCATCCTCGACGTCCTCGACAACTATGCGTTCGTCCGCACCTCGGGGTACCTCGCGGGTCCCAACGACGTCTACGTGTCGATGAACATGGTCCGCAAGAACGGCCTGCGCCGCGGCGATGCGGTCACCGGCGCCGTGCGCGTGCCCAAGGAGGGCGATGGCGGGGGACAGAACGCCCGGCAGAAGTTCAATCCCCTGGTGCGGCTGGACTCCGTCAACGGCAAGCCTGTCGAAGAGGCCAGGAAGCGGCCCGAGTTCACCAAGCTCACGCCGCTCTACCCGAACCAGCGTCTGCGCCTGGAGACCAGCGGCGACAAACTGACCACCCGCGTCATCGACCTGATCATGCCGATCGGCAAGGGCCAGCGCGCGCTGATCGTGTCCCCGCCCAAGGCCGGTAAGACCACGATCATGCAGGACATCGCCAACGCGATCACCCGCAACAACCCCGAGTGCCACCTCATGGTCGTGCTCGTCGACGAACGGCCCGAAGAGGTCACCGACATGCAGCGCTCGGTCAAGGGTGAGGTCATCGCCTCCACCTTCGACCGGCCGCCGTCAGACCACACCCAGGCCGCCGAGCTCGCCATCGAGCGCGCCAAGCGCCTCGTGGAGCAGGGCAAGGACGTCATCGTCCTGCTGGACTCGATCACCCGCCTGGGTCGCGCCTACAACAACGCCTCACCCGCTTCGGGACGCATCCTCTCCGGTGGTGTGGACTCGACCGCGCTGTATCCGCCGAAGCGGTTCCTCGGCGCGGCGCGCAACATCGAAGAGGGCGGCTCGCTGACGATCATCGCCACCGCGATGGTCGAGACCGGGTCGACCGGCGACACGGTGATCTTCGAGGAGTTCAAGGGCACCGGTAACGCCGAGCTCAAGCTCGACCGCAAGATCGCTGAGCGCCGAGTGTTCCCTGCGGTGGACGTGAATCCGTCGGGTACCCGCAAGGACGAGCTGCTGCTCTCTCCCGACGAGTTCGCGATCGTGCACAAGTTGCGCCGCGTGCTCTCGGGGCTGGACCCGCATCAGGCGATCGACTTGCTGATGAGCCAGCTGCGAAAGACCAAGAACAACTACGAGTTCCTGCTCCAGGTCTCCAAGAACACGCCCGGCGGCAACGGCGACGACTGACCGTCAGGGGATCAGCACAACGCGTGCTCCCGACGGTGCCGGCGTCGTCCAGACCGTCTCGACGTCGGCCAGAGGTCGACGCACGACGTCGATCTCGAGGTCGCCTGCGGCAGCCATGGCGAACAGCTCCGGAAGGAATTCGCTGCTCGCGCGGGTCTGCGCGTCAGCGGGCACGCTGCCGAAGCCGACCCCGGCCAGCGTCACGCCAGCGCTGCGCAGGACTGCCGAGGGCAGGCTGATCGGATCCCCGGCCATGGCACCGATCTGCACGTAGCGGGTGCTGTGGTAGTTCGCTGTCAGCCCTGCATTGCCCAGCGCAGCGAGCGTGCGTTCGGCCACCGGACCCCACAGGTAGTCGAGGACCGCGTCGAACGGCTGCTCGGCGTGGCGCGACGCCACCTGCTCGGTGAGGTCGTCACCGATGGTCAGGGCGTCGTCGGCGCTCGAGCGTCTCAGCTCGGCCAGCCGTTCCCCGTTGCGGCCGGCGACCACGACTCGCCCCGCTCCGAATCGGTGCTTGGCCAATTGTGCGGCGACGCGCCCGGTCACGCCCGTCGCGCCCAGAATGAGTACGGAGTGGCCGGGTTGCACCTGCGCGGCGTATTCGAGGGCGAACCAGGCTGACAGACCGGGGTTCGGGACGGCGGCGGCGAGCGCATCGTCGACTCCGCTGGGCAGCACGACCATCCGAGACGGGTCTACGACGGTGCGCTCGGCCATCATGCCGTGTGTCCCGACCGAGGAGCTGTAGACCCGGCGGCCGTCGGGCAGAGCGACCACTCCGTCGACGCCCGGCACGAACGGCGGCGTCAGGCCGCTGCTCCCGTAGTGGCGCCCGCTGACCAGGCTCCTGTCCAGGTTCTTCACGGAGGCGGCGAGCACCGTCCCCGTCATGGCGTCCTCGGGCGGATCAGCGATGTCTGCGTACTGCGGCGCCTCTCCGAACGCGGTGACGACGGCTGCTTTCATGGCGACTCCTTGGTTTCCAGAAAGAATGTTTCCATAGAAACCATATCTCGACGGCGGTTCGGTGTCACTATGGTTTCCGTGGCAACCAAGGCGGACGTCGTGGCCCGGATCGAAGGCCTGCTGGTTGCGCTCGCGGAACTGGAAGACGGACGCGACGCCGAGCGCGACTACCTCGTCGCGGCGTGCCCGGACCGGCTCGAACGCGCCATCCGGCAGATGCCGACCGTCGCAATCCACGTACTGGCGGCGATAGGAGAGGGCGCGACCAACATCGTCGGGCTCTCCGCTCGCACCGGCCAGCTCAAGGGCACGGTCTCCAAGTACGTGCAGCGATTGGTCGAGGCGGGCCTGGTGGACCGCAGCCCCGTGCCCGGAAATCGCAAGGAAGTGCGCCTGACGCTGACCGAGGACGGCGTGCTGCTCGACCGTGTCCACCGACGAATGCACGTCGAGAAATCCGAGGCGCTGCGGGAGTTCCTCGACCGCTACTCGAGCGCAGAGCTGCAGACGCTTGCCACGGTGCTCGGCGACCTGCTGACCTCGGGCCCGACGGTGTGGCGGCCCGTCAGCGGTATGGGTCGGTGATCTCACGCAGCGACAGCAATGCCGCGCGCAGTGCGTCGAAAGATCGCGCCCCGAGGTGCTCGCGCCATTGGCGCTCTGTCCGCGCGACTTCGTCGGCGGCCACGCGGCACAGCGCAACGCCCTTCTCGCTGAGGGTCACCAGGCGCGCCCGTGCATCGGTCGGGTCTGGTCGGCGGACGACGTAGCCCGCGCGCTCGAGTTGATCGACGAGTGCACCAGCGGTCTGCTTGGTGACGCGTGCCTGATCGGCGAGGTCGGTCAATCGCGTCCCGGCCGGGCTCAGGCGCTGCAGGAGTCGTGACTGGGCCACGGTCACATCGGTCACCCCCGTCGCGGCCAGGGCTGCCATCACGCGCGTTTCGACATCGCGATGCGCAATGAACATCAGCACCGCCGTACCCGGATTGTCGGTCACAGCCGTTGACTTTAGTACGAAGACCTGACTATTTTCATCAGGATACCTGACTAAACCGGGAGGTTCCGTGGACGACGACACCGCACGGCGACACATCGCCACCCAGCGTCGCGAGCTCGCCGATCTGATCGAGGCGCTCGACGCCGACTCGCCCGAGTGCTGGTCGACGCCGTCGTTGTGTGCCGGCTGGTCGGTCCGTGACGTTGCCGTGCATCTCACCCACGCGACCTTGCCCGCGCCGCGCATCCTCTTCGAAGCCGCGCGCGGCGGCTTTCGGTTCAACGCCGTGGTCGACCGCATGGCCCGCGCTGACCAGCGCACCCCCGTGCGTATCGCCGAGGCGCTGCGGACCGACGCCGAGTCGCGGCGCCATCCGCCGGGCACGTCGGTGATGGAGCCGCTGATCGACCTGCTCGTGCACGGTCAGGACCTGTGCGTGCCCCTGGGTATCGATCGCGCGATGCCCGAGGATGCCGCCGTCGCAGCAGCGCATCGGGTCTGGGAGATGGGCTTTCCGTTCCAGGCGCGGCGGCACCTCGCCGGGCGGCGGCTGGTGGCCACCGATGTCGATTTCGAGGTGGGGGAGGGGCGCCCACACCACGCCCCGATCCGCGACCTGCTGATGCAGATGACCGGCCGGGCGGCCACGGCCGCGTAGGTCAGGGCGCCGGTTCGGCCCGCAACCCTGCCACAATGTAGCGCCGGGCATGGCGCAGGACCGACGCGTGATCGTCGAGGTCACACTGCTCGCCCGGGACTGTCGCCAGGCTCACGATGATCCGCGCGATCCACTCGGCGGCTTCGTCGCAATCGGTCGCGGGATGGATCTCGCCGCTGTCGACCGCGGCCTGCAGGTAGGGCTTCCAGAACGCTGCGATCTCCGGAACCAGGCCGCGCACACCGAGGCCGGCGCAGGCGGTGAAGGCCTCCGGCTCCTGCTGGCGCAGTTTGAGGACCAGCGCGCCAGGGGCCTCTGACTCCCGGCGGGCCAGTGCGACCCCGACGGCAATACGTTCGTCGAGCCCCTCTACCGCGTCGAGTCGGGCTTGCGACTCGGTCCAAAATGCCTCGTTGAGCCGGACGATCGCCGCCCCGAGAAGCTCGGCCTTGTCCGGGAAGTGCCGGTAGAGCCAGCCCCGGCTGACCCCGGCCACTTCGGCGACCTCCGAGACCGTGGTCGCACGAATGCCTTTGGCCGTCAGGCACTGCTCAGCCGCGTCGATGAGGCGGTCCCGAACCGATCGTCCGCGCACCACGGGGGTCGCCTGCGGGTCGGTCACACGATCTGCCCCGGTGTCCACGCTCACCGCCCTATCTTCGCAAATGGTCGCCGGGCCGTTGGTACGCTTCGCCGGCCGGTCGAGTAGACAAGTGCCGGAAACTGTTCACAATCGCGAAGGGCGGGGCTCATGGCCGATACCGTGCAGCAGCTCCTCCGGGAACGTCGCGATGACGACGGACTCGCAGTGACCCATGACGGGCAGCATTGGACGTGGCGCCAACACCTCGCCGAGGCGGAGACGCAGGCAGCCGCCCTCATCGGTCTGGCCGATCCCACCAGGCCCCTGCACGTGGGCGTGCTGCTCGGCAACAGCCCCGAGATGCTGACGGCACTGGCTGCCGCCGGACTGGGCGGCTACGTGTTGTGCGGTATCAACGACACCCGCCGCGGTGAGGCGCTCGCTCGGGACATCCGGCGCGCCGATGTGCAGATCCTGCTCACCGACGACGCCCACGCGGAATTGCTCGACGGGGTGGACCTCGCTGGTGTGGAGGTGCTGCGGACCGGGAGCGCGCAGTGGAAAGAGGCGACCACGCAGGCGCCACCGTTGGTGCCGCACCGGGAGGTCGGCCCCACCGACACCTTCATGCTGATCTTCACCTCGGGCACCAGCGGCGACCCGAAGGCCGTCAAGATGATGCACGCGATGGTCGTGCTCGCGGGCGCCGCGCTGGCCGGCCGCTTCGCCATCACTCCCGCAGACGTGTGCTACCTGTCGATGCCGCTGTTCCACAGCAACGGGGTGCTCGCGGGCTGGTCTGTGGCGCTGAACTCCGGCGCGGCCATGGCGCCGGCGCAGTTCAGCGCGTCGCGCTTCCTCGACGATGTCCGCAGCCACGGCGTCACCTACATGAACTATGTCGGCAAGCCACTGGCTTATCTGCTGGCCCGCCCGGAGCGGCCCGACGACAGCGACAATCCGCTGCGCATCGCCTTCGGCAACGAAGCCAGCGACCGCGACATCGCCGAATTCGCCCGTCGGTTCGGATGTCAGGTCTGGGACGGCTTCGGATCGACCGAGAACGCGGTCACGGTCACCCGGGAGGAGGGCTGCCCGCCGGGATCGATCGGCAAGGGTTTCCCGGGGGTGGCCATCTACGACCCCGAGGCGCTGACCGAGTGCGCTGTCGCGGAGTTCGACGAGCACGGCGCACTGCGCAACGGCGACGCCGCGATCGGCGAATTGGTCAACACCGAGGGGCCGGGGATGTTCGCCGGCTACTACAACGACGAGGACGCCACCGAGGAGCGGATGCGCCACGGCATGTTCTGGTCCGGGGACCTCGCCTACCGCGACGCCGACGGCTGGATCTACCTGGCCGGACGCACCGCCGACTGGATGCGGGTCGACGGCGAGAACATGACCGCGGCACCGATCGAACGAATCCTCGGCCGCCTGCCCGCGATCAGCCAGGTCGCGGTCTATCCGGTCCCCGACGAACTGGTCGGCGACCAGGTGATGGCCGCGGTCGTGCTCGCCGACGGCGCAACGCTGACCCCCGAGGAGTTCGGGATCTTCCTCGCCGGGCAGCCCGACCTGTCCCCGAAAGCGTGGCCGCGCCACGTCTGGGTGGCCGACGCGCTGCCCGCGACCGCGACCAACAAGGTACTCAAGCGCGAGCTGGTCGCGATGGGCACCGATCCGGCGGGGCGGCGGCTCTGGCGACGGGACGGGCGGACCTACTCCGGGGTCGCCGGGCTCACGGAATAGCGGTCCGATGGCGCGCGTTTAGGCTGTTGGCGGTTGACCTGGCATAATTGGGCCAGCCTTCCGGCCCCTCCGGCCGGGTGCCGACACCTCGGTTCCGGTTCACGCCGATACCTCCCGACGCGGGAGGGGCGACCCGGGGCCCACGATCGAAGAGGAAACCATGAAAACAGGCGTCCATCCGGACTACGTCGAGACCACCGTGCTGTGTGGTTGCGGTGCGAGCTTCACCACCCGCAGCACGAAGAAGAGCGGCAACATCACCGTCGAGGTCTGCTCGCAGTGCCACCCGTTCTACACCGGCAAGCAGAAGATCCTCGACAGCGGCGGCCGCGTCGCCCGCTTCGAGAAGCGGTACGGCAAGCGCACCAAGGCTTCCGAGGCTTCCGAGGCTTCCGGCGACAAGTAGCTGACTGAACGGCGCCCGCTCTGCTGCACACCGCGCAGGCCGGGCGCCGTTTCATGACCGGGGTAGACCGATTCGGAACGGAGGCGAGGTGAGCGACACCGCTTCGGCAGTCGACGCCATCATGGCGGAGCACGCCGAACTCGAGCAGCGCCTCTCCGAACCCGAGTTGCACGCCGATCCGGCCATGGCTCGCAAGGTGGGGCGCCGGTTTTCCCAGATCTCGCCGATCGTGGCCACCTACCGCAAGCTGGAGGCTGCGCGCGGTGATCTTGAGACGGCCCGGGAGCTCGCCGCCGACGACTCCTCGTTCGCCGGGGAGGTCGACGAGCTCACGGAGACGGTCGCGCGGCTCGAGACCACATTGTCCGATTTGCTGGCCCCGCGCGATCCCCACGACGCCGACGACATCGTGCTCGAGGTCAAGTCTGGCGAGGGCGGCGAGGAGTCCGCGCTGTTCGCCGCCGATCTCGCCCGGATGTACATCCGCTACGCCGAGCGGCACGGCTGGACCGTCACGATGCTCGACGAGACCGCGTCCGACCTCGGCGGCTACAAGGACGCGACCCTGTCGATCCGCAGCAAGGGCGATTCCGCCGACGGTGTGTGGGCGCGTCTGAAGTTCGAAGGCGGAGTGCACCGCGTGCAGCGGGTGCCGGTCACCGAGTCCCAGGGCCGCATCCACACCTCCGCAGCCGGTGTGCTCGTGTACCCGGAACCCGAGGAGATCGAGCAGGTCCAGATCGACGAATCCGATCTGCGCATCGACGTCTACCGGTCCTCGGGCAAGGGCGGCCAGGGCGTCAACACCACCGACTCCGCCGTGCGCATCACCCACTTGCCCACCGGCATCGTCGTCACCTGCCAGAACGAACGTTCGCAGCTGCAGAACAAGGCGCGGGCAATGCAAGTTCTCGCCGCCCGGCTGCAGTCGCTGGCCGAGGAGCAGGCCCAAGCCGATGCCTCTGCCGACCGGGCCAGCCAGATCCGCACCGTGGACCGCAGTGAGCGCATCCGCACCTACAACTTCCCCGAGAACCGGATCGCCGATCACCGGATCAACTTCAAGGCCCACAACCTCGATCAGGTCCTCGACGGCGATCTCGACCCGCTGTTCGACGCGCTGGCCGCGGCCGACCGGCAGGCGAAGCTACAGAGCGCGTCGTGAGCGTGGCCGGCGGCCCCGTGACGATGCGGCGTCTGATCGACGACGCCGCGGACCAGTTGGCTGCCGCCGGGGTCGGATCGCCGAGGGTCGACGCTGAACTACTCGCCGCACACGTCGCGGGTACCGAGCGGATGCTCGTCGGCTTCACTGTTCCCGACGCCGACTTCGCGCAACGATTCGCCGCGTTGGTCGCCCGCCGGGCTCAGCGCGTCCCGCTGCAGCACCTCACGGGCACGGCCGCTTTCGGCCCGGTGTCGGTGCATGTCGGGCCAGGGGTGTTCGTCCCGCGTCCGGAAACCGAGGCGCTGTTGGAGTGGGCGCTGGCCCAGCCGCTGCCGCCCGAGCCGGTGATCGTCGACCTGTGCACCGGTTCGGGTGCGCTGGCGCTGGCGCTGGCGCTGGCGCTGGCGAGTGGCCGCCCCCGGGCCCGAGTCGTCGCCGTCGATGACTCGCCCGACGCCCTGCGCTACGCCCGCCGCAACACGGCAGGCACCTCGGTGGAGGTGGTGTCCGCCGACGTCACCGCGCCCGGTGTGCTCGCCGACCTGGACGGAACCGTGGATCTGCTGGTGGCCAACCCGCCGTACATCCCGGCCGGCGCACAGCTGGAACCTGAAGTGGCGCAGTATGATCCGGCTCATGCACTGTTCGGTGGCCTGGACGGGATGGCTGTGATCGACCGCATCGCCGACGTCGCCGCGCGCCTGTTGCGCCCGGGTGGTTCCTGCGCCGTGGAACACGACGACACCACCTCCCCGCGTACGGTCGCCGCGTTCCTCCGCACCGGCCGATTCGCCGACGTGACGGCTCGACACGACCTCACCGGGCGGCCACGCTTCGTGACGGCCGTGCGCGACGAGTGAGAGGCTGGCTCACGTGAGCGAGATGTTCGACTGCGACGACCCCGAACAGCGCGACATCGGGATCGCATCCGCCATCAGCGCGCTCAAGGGCGGCCGCCTGGTGGTGATGCCCACCGACACTGTCTACGGAATCGGCGCTGATGCGTTCGACAGCGCGGCGGTCGCGTCGTTGCTCGCCGCCAAGGGCCGGGGGCGCGACATGCCGGTGCCGGTGCTCGTCGGCTCCTGGCACACCATCGACGGCCTCGTGTACTCGGTGCCCCAGAGTGCGAAGGAACTCATCCGGGCGTTCTGGCCCGGCGCGTTGAGCCTGGTGGTCCGGCAGGCGCCGTCACTGCAGTGGGATCTCGGCGACGCCAACGGCACCGTGATGCTGCGCATGCCCCTGCACCCCGTGGCGATCGAACTGCTCCGCGAGGTCGGCCCCCTGGCGGTGTCGAGCGCGAACATCTCGGGCCGTCCCGCCTCCGTCAGCGCGCAGCAGGCCCGCGAGCAACTCGGCGATCTCGTCGAGGTCTACCTCGACGGCGGCCCGGCCGAACAACAGGCCGCGTCGACCATCGTCGACCTCACCGGCGCACATCCCCGCGTCCTGCGGCAGGGCCCGGTCTCCGTCGACGCGGTGGCCGGTGTGCTCGGTGTCGACGCCGCGTCACTGACGGCGATCACGGACTGACGCGGCGGACAGACGATGTCGACCACGTTGCTGGCACTGACCGACCGGGGGGCGGGGGTGCCGCTGCGCGAGTTGGCACTCGTCGGCCTGACCGCGGCGATCATCACCTACCTCGCCACCGGGTGGGTGCGGGTGCTGGCCACTCGCTGGGGTGCGGTCGCCTATCCCCGCGAACGCGATGTGCACATGCAGCCCACGCCGCGGATGGGCGGCCTGGCCATGTACGTCGGGGTGGTCTTCGCTGTCCTGCTGGCGTCTCAGCTCCCGGCACTGACCCGGGGATTCGTGTACTCCTCCGGCCTGCCGGCCGTCGTCGTGGCGGGCGGTCTGATCATGGTCGTCGGGCTGATCGACGACCGATGGGGCCTCGACGCGCTGACCAAGTTCGCGGGCCAGATCACGGCGGCGAGCGTGATGGTCACGATGGGCGTGGCCTGGAGCGTGCTCTACATCCCGATCGGCGGGGTCGGCACCATCGTGCTCGACCAGGTCGCCTCGATCCTGCTCACCCTCGCGCTGACCGTCGCGATCGTCAACGCGATGAACTTCGTCGACGGCCTTGACGGATTGGCGGCCGGCCTCGGCCTGATCACCGCGTCGGCCATCTGCATCTTCTCCGTGGGACTGCTGCACGACCACGGCGGCGACGTGCTGTTCTATCCGCCCGCGGTGATCTCGGTGGTGCTGGCCGGGGCATGCCTGGGCTTCTTGCCGCACAACTTCCACAAGGCCCGGATCTTCATGGGGGATTCCGGGTCGATGCTCATCGGGTTGATGCTCGCGGCCGCCTCGACCACCGCGGCCGGACCCATCTCGCAGACGGCCTACGGTGCCCGCGACGTGTTCGCCCTGCTGTCGCCGTTCCTGCTCGTGGTCGCGGTGATGTTCGTGCCGGCGCTGGACATGCTGCTCGCCATCATTCGCAGAACCCGCGCGGGCCTGAGTCCGTTCAGCCCGGACAAGATGCACCTGCACCACCGTCTTCTCGAGATCGGGCACTCGCACCGACGGGTCGTCCTGCTCATCTACGTGTGGGTGGGCATCGTCGCTCTCGGGGCGGCGAGCACGATCTTCTTCGATCCGCGGCACACCGCCGCGGTCATGGCCGGTGCCATCGTGGTGGCCGGGGTGGTGACGCTGATTCCGTTGCTGAGACGGCGCGACACCGACGGTCAGGAGGTCATAGACGGCCCAGCGCACGAGGTATACGACAAAAAGTAGTAGGCCCCCTTTTGTGGCTCTCACCATGTGTTAGGGTTCAATTAGAACCCGAAAAAACCTCGCGGGTTGCCGGCCTCCGAACCATCGGTTCTCAGATTCCTGAGTGTCGATCGGGGCGGACACACGACCGACAGATCGACCGATTCAGGAGCTACCTCTTGGGTGATTCCCGCGCGCCCGTCGCCCTCCGATACGCTACGGACGCTCACAGGATCAACGAGACGACGCTCACACGATATGACCGTGGAATTGAGGTGACACAGTGACGACGCCAGCGCAGGACGCGCCGTTGGTGTTCCCGTCCGTGGCTTTCCGGCCGATCCGCCTGCTCGTGATCTGCGCGGTCGTCTCCGGCCTCCTCACGGTCGCCGCGGCGCTGGTGGGATACCCCCTCTTCGGTGCCTTCTTCGCGATCGGCATGGCGCTGGGTCTGACGAACGCGCTGCTGGTTCGCCGCGCAGTCGAGTCGATCACCGCCGGCGACCACCCGCTGAAGAAGAAGATGGCCCTGAATTCGGCTTCCCGGCTGCTGGCGATCACCGTCGTCGCGCTCACCATCGCGTTCGTATTCCGGCCGATGGGCCTCGGGGTGCTGTTCGGTCTGGCACTGTTCCAGGTGGTTCTCGTGATGAGCACCTCCCTGCCCGTTCTCAAGAAGCTGCGCGCCGGTAGCCCCGACACCCCTGCCGACGCCGCGGCGCCCGCTGCTGACACCTCGACGCCCACCGACGGATAGCTCAAGGACTGATTCGTAGATGACTCAAAGTGTGCTCGCCCTCGAGGTCGGCCACCACATCGAACAGAAGTGGTTCGGCCTGACGGTCAACGTCGACACCGTCTTGTCGACCGCGATCGCCGGCATCATCGTCATCGCCCTGGCCTTCTTCCTGCGCGCCAAGGTGACCTCGACCGGCGTGCCCGGTGGCGTCCAGCTGTTCTTCGAGGCGATCACCATCCAGATGCGCAACCAGGTGGAGAGCGCGATCGGGATGCGGATCGCACCGTTCGTGCTCCCGCTGGCGGTGGCGCTGTTCTGCTTCATCCTGTTCGCCAACTGGTTGTCGGTGCTGCCAGTGCAGTACACCGACTCCGAGGGCGTCACCACCGAGCTGATCAAACCGCCGGCCTCGGACATCAACTTCGTGCTCGCGCTGGCTCTGTTCGTCTTCCTCTGCTACCACGCCGCGGGCGTGTGGCGCCGGGGCGTCATCGGCCACCCGATCAAGGTCGCCAAGGGTCACGTCGCGTTCCTCGCGCCGATCAACATCGTCGAAGAGATCGCCAAGCCGATCTCGCTGTCACTGCGACTCTTCGGCAACATCTTCGCCGGCGGCATCATGGTCGGCCTGATCGCGCTGTTCCCGGCCTGGATTCTGTGGCTGCCGAACGCCATCTGGAAGTCGTTCGACCTCTTCATCGGTCTCATCCAGGCGTTCATCTTCGCTCTGCTGACGATCCTGTACTTCGGGCAGTCGATGGAGCTCGATCACGGCGACCACGACGCCAAGCACGATGACGCCAAGCACGATGACGAATCCGACCACGCCAAGCAGGGCGCGGCCACCGCTCACTGAGACCGCAGTACCCGTTAGACCCAACAGAACCTGGCGACAACCGACAGCCAGTTATCAAGGAGGATAAGCAATGGATCCCACTATCGCTGCAGGTGCGCTCATCGGCGGTGGTCTGATCATGGCCGGCGGCGCGATCGGTGCAGGCATCGGTGACGGCATCGCCGGTAACGCCCTGATCTCGGGCATCGCCCGGCAGCCGGAAGCCCAGGGCCGGCTGTTCACCCCGTTCTTCATCACCGTTGGTCTGGTCGAGGCGGCCTACTTCATCAACCTGGCCTTCATGGCGCTGTTCGTGTTCGCCACCCCGGTCGGCGGCTAACTCGTCGTCATGGGTGAAACCACCGCACGGGTCTTGGCAGCCGAAGAAGGAGGCGGGGGGACCAGTAACTTCCTGGTCCCCAACGGCACCTTCTTTTTCGTCCTGCTCATCTTCCTGATCGTGCTCGGCGTGATCTGGAAATGGGTGGTGCCGCCGGTGAGCAAGGTGTTGGCCGAGCGCGAGGCGATGCTCGCCAAGACCGCTGCCGACAACCGGAAAGCCGCCGAGCTGACGGCGGCTGCCCAGGCGGACTACGAAGAGACCATGGCCAAGGCGCGCAGCGAGGCTGCGTCGATCCGCGACGAGGCCCGCGCAGAGGGCCGCCAAGCGGTCGACGAGGCGCGTGCCGAGGCCGGTAACGAGGTGTCGGAGAAGCTGCAGTCGGCCAACGCCGAGCTGGAGCGCAACGCGGCGTCGACCAACGAGGAGTTGCAGTCGTCGGTCGACGGCCTGTCGGCCACCCTGGCCAGCCGCGTCCTCGGCGTCGACGTCAACGGCACCGCGAGTGAGAGGCGCTGATGTCCACCTTCATCGGACAGCTGGTCGGATTCGTGCTCATCGTGGCGATCATCGTCAAATGGGTGGTCCCGCCGGTCCGCAAGCTGATGAACACCCAGCAGGAAGCGGTGCGCGCCGCGCTCATGGAGAGCAAGGCCGCCGCCGACAAGCTGGCCAACGCTGACGCGGAGCACGCCAAGGCCGTCGAAGAAGCCAAGAACCGTGGTGAGAAGTTGACCGAGGAGGCTCGCGCCGACTCGTCGCGGATCGCCGAGCACCTGCGTGAGCAGGCCGGAACCGAAGCCGAGCGCATCAAAGCGCAAGGCGACCAACAGGTTTCGCTGCTCCGTCAGCAGACCATCCGTGGCCTGCGTCAGCAGCTGGGGTTGGAGTCGGTGGACAAGGCCGAGCAGATCATCCGTGATCACCTCGCCGACAACGATGCGCAGACCGCATCGGTGGACCGGTTCCTCGATCAGCTCGACGACATGGCACCGTCCCCGGCAGTTCTCGAGGCCGGCGCCCCGCTCAACCTGCGTGCCGCCAGCCGGGAGGCACTCGCCGAACTCGTCAAGCAGTTCGAGTCCGTCACCGACGGTGCCGACGCGGACAGCCTCACGACGCTTGCCGACGAGCTCACCTCGGTCGCTACGCTGCTGACCGAGGAGCACGCGCTCAACACCCACCTCGCCGAGCCCACCGACGAACCGGCCGCCAAGGAGCGTCTGGTCGAGCGGCTGTTCGCCGACAAGCTCGCCGAGACATCTGTCGATCTGCTCAAAACCGCTGTGGCACAGCGCTGGTCGGATGACGGCAACCTCGTCGATGCTCTCGAGCACGTCGCCCGGCTGGCACTGCTGGTCCGCGCGGAGCGCAACGAGCAGAGTGAAGAGGTCGAAGAGCAGCTGTTCCGCGTGGGCCGGGTGCTCGACGCGGAATCACGGCTCAACCGATTGCTGTCCGATCCCACGGTGCCCGCCGACAAGCGGATCGAACTGCTGAACAAGGTCGTCGAGGGCGGCGGGGGAGTCAACGACACCACCGCGGCGCTGCTGGCTCAGACCGTCCGGTTGCTGCGCGGCGGGCTCGCCGACGCAGCCGTCGCCGATCTCGCCGAGTTGGCGGTGTCCCGCCGCGGTGAAGCGGTCGCGGAGGTCACTGCCGCGACCGAGATCAGTGACGCTCAGCGCACGCGTCTGACCGAAATCCTCAGCCGCATCTACGGCACCGACGTGTCGGTGCAGCTCGACGTCGATCCGGCCATCCTCGGCGGACTCCTCATCACGGTCGGTGAAGAGGTCATCGACGGCTCCATCTCCTCCCGGTTGGCAGCGGCCCGCACGGGCCTGCCGGACTGACCGGCCCAGAACTCCCAGCAACGAAACACGAAGGCAGGAAGACGAACCCATGGCAGAGTTGACAATCTCGGCTTCTGACATCGAGGGCGCGATCGAGGACTACGTCTCCTCCTTCGCCGCCGACTCCGACCGTGAAGAGATCGGCACGGTCATCGATGCGGGCGACGGCATCGCTCACGTCGAAGGCCTGCCCTCGGTCATGACCCAGGAACTGCTCGAGTTCCCCGGTGGCGTGCTCGGTGTCGCGCTGAACCTCGACGAGCACACGGTCGGCGCCGTCATCCTCGGCGAGTTCGAGAAGATCGAACAGGGTCAGCAGGTGAAGCGCACCGGCGAGGTGCTCTCCGTGCCGGTCGGCGACGCCTTCCTCGGCCGCGTCATCAACCCGCTCGGCCAGCCCATCGACGGTCAGGGCGACATCGAGCCCGACGCCCGTCGCGCACTCGAGCTGCAGGCTCCGTCGGTGGTGCAGCGTCAGGGTGTGTCGGAGCCCCTGCAGACCGGCATCAAGGCCATCGACAGCCAGACCCCGATCGGCCGTGGCCAGCGCCAGCTGATCATCGGCGACCGCAAGACCGGTAAGACGGCGGTCGCGGTCGACACGATCCTCAACCAGCGCGAGGCATGGGAGACCGGCGACCCGAGCAAGCAGGTGCGCTGCGTGTATGTCGCGATCGGCCAGAAGGGCACCACGATCGCCTCCGTGAAGCGGGCCCTCGAAGAGGGTGGTGCGATGGAGTACACCACCATCGTCGCCGCGCCTGCCTCCGACGCCGCCGGCTTCAAATGGCTTGCGCCGTACACCGGTTCGGCCATCGGCCAGCACTGGATGTACGACGGCAAGCACGTGCTGATCGTGTTCGACGATCTCTCGAAGCAGGCCGACGCCTACCGCGCGATCTCGCTGCTGCTGCGCCGTCCGCCGGGTCGCGAGGCGTTCCCCGGTGACGTGTTCTACCTGCACTCGCGGCTACTCGAACGTTGCGCGAAGCTGTCCGACGAGCTCGGCGGCGGCTCGATGACCGGTCTGCCGATCATCGAGACCAAGGCCAACGACATCTCGGCGTTCATCCCCACGAACGTCATCTCGATCACCGACGGCCAGTGCTTCCTGGAGTCCGACCTGTTCAACCAGGGTGTGCGCCCGGCCATCAACGTCGGTGTGTCGGTGTCGCGCGTCGGTGGTGCCGCCCAGATCAAGGCAATGAAAGAGGTGGCGGGCTCGCTGCGTCTGGAGCTCTCGCAGTACCGCGAGCTCGAGTCGTTCGCGGCGTTCGCCTCGGATCTGGACGCAGCGTCGAAGGCCCAGCTGGACCGCGGTGCCCGTCTGGTCGAGCTGCTCAAGCAGCCCCAGTACACCCCGTACGCGGTCGAGGACCAGGTCATCGCGATCTTCCTCGGCACCGGTGGCCACCTGGATTCGGTTCCCGTCGAAGACGTCGCGCGCTTTGAATCCGAGCTGCTGGAGCACATCAAGAGTTCCCACAGCGAAGTCCTCGACAGCATCCGCGAGAGCAAGAAGTTCCCGGAAGAAGAGCAGGACAAGGTCAGCGACATCATCAACGAGTTCAAGAAGGGCTTCTCCGCCACGGACGGAAGCTCGGTCGCGGTCGACGACAAGACCGAGGCGATGGACGAAGAGGACGTCGAGAAAGAGTCCGTCAAGGTCCGCAAACCGGCCAAGAAGTAAGACCGACAACGACGTTGGACCGAAAGGGTCTGGAGAGCTAGATGGCTGCAACACTGCGCGAGCTTCGGGGGCGCATCCGTTCCGCCGGGTCGATCAAGAAGATCACCAAGGCCCAGGAGCTGATCGCGACCTCGCGAATCTCGAAGGCGCAGGCCCGAGTCGAGGCGGCTCGGCCCTACAGTACCGAGATCACCAACATGCTGACCGAGCTGGCCAGCGCCAGCGCGCTGGATCATCCGCTGCTGGTCGAGCGGGAGAACCGCAAGCGTGCCGGTGTGCTGGTGGTGTCCTCGGACCGAGGCCTGTGTGGGGCGTACAACGCCAACGTGCTGCGCCAGTCCGAGGAACTCTTCGCGCTGTTGCGTGACGAGGGCAAAGAGCCCGTTGTCTACGTGGTGGGCCGTAAAGCGCTGGGCTACTACAACTTCCGTCAGCGCGAGGTCGTCGAATCCTGGACGGGATTCTCCGAGCGCCCGGATTACGAGAACGCCAAGGAGATCGCCGAGACCCTGGTGGCGGCGTTCATGGCCGGTGCCGACGACGACGGTGACGACGCCGGCGCCGACGGCGTGCTCGGAGTCGACGAACTCCATATCGTCTTCACCGAATTCAAGTCGATGCTGTCGCAGAGCGCGGCGGCGCGCCGCATCGCTCCGATGGTCGTCGAGTACGTCGAAGACGACCGTCCCGACGACGGCCCCCGCACCCTGTTCACGTTCGAGCCCAACGCGGAAACGCTGTTCGACGCACTGCTGCCGCGCTACGTGGCCACCCGCGTCTACGCCGCGTTGCTCGAGGCGGCGGCCTCGGAGTCGGCCTCACGCCGACGGGCCATGAAGTCGGCCACCGACAACGCCGACGATCTGATCAAGTCCCTCACCCTGGCGGCCAACCGCGAGCGGCAGGCACAGATCACCCAAGAAATCAGCGAGATCGTCGGCGGCGCCAACGCGCTGGCCGACGCCAAATGACCTCCAGCAGCATCGGTTAGGAAGCGAAGAAAATGAGCGCACCCGCAGAAGAGAAGTCCAAGGAAAGCACCAAGGAGACCACCGGTCGCGTGGTTCGTATCACCGGCCCGGTTGTGGACGTGGAGTTTCCCCGCGGTTCCGTGCCCGAGCTGTTCAACGCGCTGCACGCGGAGATCTCCTACAAGGAGCTGTCGAAGACGCTGACCCTGGAGGTCGCGCAGCACCTCGGCGACAACCTGGTGCGGACCATCTCGATGCAGCCCACCGACGGTCTCGTCCGCGGCGTCGAGGTCACCGACACCGGTAACTCGATCTCGGTGCCCGTCGGCGACGGCGTCAAGGGCCACGTGTTCAACGCCCTGGGTGACTGCCTCGACGAGCCGGGCTACGGCAAGGACTTCGAGCACTGGTCGATCCACCGCAAGCCGCCGGCCTTCTCCGAGCTCGAGCCTCGTACCGAGATGCTCGAGACGGGCCTCAAGGTCGTCGACCTGCTGACCCCCTACGTGCGCGGTGGCAAGATCGCGCTGTTCGGCGGCGCGGGCGTGGGCAAGACCGTGCTCATCCAGGAGATGATCAACCGCATCGCCCGCAACTTCGGTGGTACCTCGGTGTTCGCCGGCGTGGGTGAGCGCACCCGTGAGGGCAACGACCTGTGGGTCGAGCTCGAGGACGCCAACGTGCTCAAGGACACCGCGCTGGTGTTCGGTCAGATGGACGAGCCGCCGGGCACGCGTATGCGTGTCGCGCTCTCGGCGCTGACCATGGCGGAGTACTTCCGCGACGAGCAGGGCCAGGACGTGCTGCTGTTCATCGACAACATTTTCCGGTTCACCCAGGCCGGTTCCGAGGTGTCGACGCTGCTCGGACGTATGCCGTCCGCGGTGGGTTACCAGCCCACGCTCGCTGACGAGATGGGTGAGCTCCAGGAGCGCATCACCTCGACCCGCGGCAAGTCCATCACCTCGATGCAGGCCGTGTACGTGCCCGCCGACGACTACACCGACCCGGCGCCCGCCACCACGTTCGCACACCTCGATGCGACCACCGAGCTTTCTCGTACGGTGTTCTCGAAGGGCATCTTCCCGGCCGTGGACCCGCTGGCATCGAGCTCGACGATCCTCGACCCGGCCGTCGTCGGTGACGAGCACTACCGCGTCGCGCAGGAAGTCATCCGAATCCTGCAGCGCTACAAGGATCTTCAGGACATCATCGCCATCCTCGGTATCGACGAGCTCGCCGAAGAGGACAAGCAGCTGGTCAACCGTGCGCGTCGTATCGAGCGCTTCCTGAGCCAGAACATGATGGCGGCCGAGCAGTTCACCGGTCAGCCCGGCTCCACGGTGCCGCTCAAGGAGACCATCGAGGCGTTCGACAAGCTCACCAAGGGCGACTTCGATCACCTGCCCGAGCAGGCGTTCTTCCTGATCGGTGGTCTCGACGACCTGGCGAAGAAGGCCGAAAGCCTCGGCGCCAAGCTGTGATCGCCAGTGACGCTATCGGGAAGGGCGGTGTGACATGGCGGAGATGAACGTCGAGATCGTCGCCGTCGAGCGTGAATTGTGGGCGGGTGAAGCGACTTTCGTCTTCACTCGCACCACCGCGGGTGAGATCGGCATCCTGCCCCGGCACATTCCGCTCGTCGCTCAGCTCGTCGACGACGCGATGGTGCGGGTCGAGCGGGACGGTGAGGACGATCTGCGGATCGCCGTCGACGGGGGCTTCCTGTCGGTGACAGAAGAGACCGTCCGCATCCTGGTCGAGAACGCACAGTTCGAAGACGAGATCAACGCCGACGACGCGAAGCAGGATTCCGAGTCCGACGACGAGCGGACAGCGGCATGGGGCAGGGCGCGGCTCCGCGCCCTCGGCCAGCTGGACTGACCGGCGATGAGCGCGTCCATGGTGTTCATGGTCGCGCTGGTCAGTGTGCTTCTGCTGGCCGTCATCGCACTGAGCTACCGATTGTGGAAACTACGCCAGGTGGGCGGCACGGCAGCGATCCTGCGTGACGTGCCCGCCGTCGGCGGCCACGGTTGGCGCCACGGTGTAGTGCGTTATCGCGGTGGCGAGGCGCAGTTCTACCAACTCTCCAGCCTTCGGTGGTGGCCCGATCGGACGCTCAGCCGGCGGGGTTTGGAGGTCGTGTCGCGACGCCCACCGCGCGGTGACGAGTTCGACATCATGACCGACGAGATCGTCGTCCTCGAACTGCGCGACGTCGTGCCTGACCGCGGCCGGGGATACGAGATCGCCCTGGATCGCGGTGCGCTGACCGCGTTCACCTCATGGGTCGAATCGCGACCCTCGCCCCGGGCCCGTCGACGCAGCTACTGAGCGGTGCCGCCCGGGCGCCACAACACATCGCCGTCCGGGTTGGCCACCCGCGACAGGATGAACAGCAGGTCGGACAGCCGGTTCAGATACTTCGCGGGCAGCACGCTGATGGAGTCGCCGTGGGCGTCGACCGCCAGCCAGGCTGATCGTTCAGCCCGCCGCGCCACCGTGCGCGCGACGTGCAGGAGTGCCGACAGTGCTGTGCCGCCGGGCAAGATGAACGAGTTGAGCTCCGGCAGGGGCTCGTTGAACTCGTCGCACCACTTCTCGAGGCGGTCGATGTAGCTCTGTTGGATGCGCAGCGGCGGGTATTCCGGGTTGTCGACCACGGGTGTGGACAGGTCGGCGCCCGCATCGAACAGGTCGTTCTGGATACGGCGGAGTACGTCGAGCACGCGTTCGTCGGGTTGCCCCAGTGCGACCGCGACACCGATCGCGGCGTTCGCCTCGTCACAGTCGGCGTATGCCACCAGCCGCGGGTCGTTCTTGGACACCCGGCTGAAATCACTGAGGCCTGTGGTCCCGTCGTCGCCGGTCCGGGTGTAGATCCGCGTCAGATGCACTGCCATGCCCAAACCGTACGGGACGTGTCCGGGGTGATTCGCGGAGACTGACATGGGTCAGCCCGCTGTTTACACTGACCGCGTGGGTGAGCGTTTCGTGGTGACCGGCGGCAGTCGGTTGGCAGGCGAAGTGGCTGTCGGAGGCGCCAAGAACAGCGTCTTGAAACTGATGGCCGCGTCCTTGCTGGCCGAAGGCACCAGCACCATCACCAATTGTCCCGACATCCTCGACGTCCCGCTGATGGCCGAGGTGCTTCGCGGCCTGGGCGCGACCGTCGATCTCGACGGCGACGTCGTCCGCATCACCTCCCCGGACGAACCCAAGTACGACGCCGACTTCGCCGCGGTCCGGCAGTTCCGTGCGTCGGTGTGCGTGCTCGGTCCGCTGGTCGGCAGGTGCAAACGAGCCAAAGTGGCGCTGCCGGGGGGAGACGCGATCGGGTCGCGCCCGCTGGACATGCACCAGGCAGGTCTGCGCCAACTCGGTGCGCGATGCACGATCGAGCACGGGTGTGTGGTGGCCGAGGCCGACCACCTGCACGGCGCCGAGATCCAGCTCGAGTTCCCGTCGGTCGGTGCCACCGAGAACATTCTGATGGCGGCGGTACTCGCCGAGGGCGTCACCACGATTCACAACGCGGCGCGCGAACCCGATGTCGTGGACCTGTGCACGATGCTCAACCAGATGGGCGCGCAGATCAGCGGCGCGGGATCCTCGACGCTGACCATCACCGGTGTCGACCGGCTCTATCCCACCGAGCATCGGGTCATCGGGGACAGGATCGTCGCCGCGACGTGGGGGATCGCCGCGGCGATGACGCGCGGGGACATCTCGGTGACCGGGGTCGATCCCGCGCATCTGCAGTTGGTGCTCCACAAACTGCACGACGCCGGCGCGACCGTGACGCAGTCCGACGACGGCTTCCGGGTTGTGCAGTACGAGCGACCGAAGGCAGTGAACGTGGCGACGCTGCCGTTCCCCGGTTTTCCGACCGACTTGCAGCCGATGGCCATCGGCCTGGCCTCGATAGCCGACGGCACGTCGATGATCACGGAGAACGTGTTCGAAGCGCGGTTCCGTTTCGTCGAGGAGATGATCCGGTTGGGTGCGGACGCCCGCACCGACGGCCATCACGCCGTCTTGCGGGGGATACCGCAGCTGTCGAGTGCACCGGTGTGGTCGTCGGACATCCGTGCGGGCGCCGGCTTGGTGTTGGCCGGACTCGTGGCCGATGGTGACACCGAAGTGCACGACGTCTTTCACATCGACCGCGGGTATCCGAACTTCGTGGAAAATCTCGTCAGTCTGGGCGCGGAGGTCGAGCGAGTCAGCTAGGGTCCGGCGCTCGTTTTGGCCTCTTGCGCTGGGCATTTGGGCGTCTGGCCGACAGCACGTAGTATTTCATTCATAAGCAACGGCCTCGGTCGAAAGACCTGAGGACGAGCTTGACCGCCCTGGTCACATGCAGTACAGTGGCAGGGTTGCCTGAAAACGGCGGTGTTGTTTGAGAACTCAATAGTGTGTTTGGTGGTTTTTGTTTGTTGTTTTTTGTTGTGTCCGCATTTTCCCGTTTGGGGGCATGACGTTTTTTGGATGCCAGTTTTGGTGTCTTTTGTTTGTGATCGGATTTTTCTGATTCGGATTCTTTCCTGCCTGTGTGGTGGGGGGTTTTTGTTTGGAGAGTTTGATCCTGGCTCAGGACGAACGCTGGCGGCGTGCTTAACACATGCAAGTCGAACGGAAA